>NZ_JNIX01000010.1 GCF_000701445.1 Brevundimonas bacteroides DSM 4726 | reverse complement strand
CGCCAGAACACAGGTCAACGGCAACTACCACGAACCCAGAGCCCTCAAACCCACCGCCAAAGCCCTCGCCAGAAGGTTCGCCGCAGCACGGTAGAAAGGGGCACCGTGGTGGTGCGGCCAGGGGCGTCGGAGGTTGAGGGTTGAAAAGCGCCGCGAGGGGTCGCCCGCGCGTGGGTCGCCTCAGCGCGAGACGAGAACCAGCGGAGCGGTGCGTGACTGCGCGGCAGACGCCGGATCAACGATCAAGGCCTGGCCGGCGGCAATGGTCAGGGCCGCCACGATGACGGCGGAAACGGTCGCGGCGAGCGCCATGCGCACGCCCTGCCCGACATCGCCGTCTTCGTCCATGCCCGCCCCCCGGATTCGCCCGCGACGAGAGGGACCACACACGGCCCGACGACGCAAGGCGTCGAACCGCGTGCGGCGGGATTTTCGTCAGCCGGTAAAGGGACGGATCAGGATTTCCACCCGACGGTTCTGGGCGCGGCCTTCGGCGGTGGCGTTCGACGCCACCGGCTCGCGCGACGAAACCCCTTCGATGAACAGGCGTTCGCGCAGCACACCTTGTCCGATCAGCGCGTCGGCCACGGCCAGCGCCCGGCGTTCGGACAGGGGCTGGTTGATGGCGTCGCCGCCCGAGCTGTCGGTATGGCCGCGGATGTCGACCAGCGAGCGGTCGTATTCCCGCAGCACGGATGCCACATCGGCCAGGACGGCGTTGAAGCGCGGCTCGATGTTGGACTGGTTCACCGCGAAGGTGACGTCCGACGGCATGCGCAGGATCAGGTTGTCGCCCTGACGCGCCACGCCGACGCCCGTGCCTGAAAGCTCGGCCTCCAGCGCGCGCTGCTGGCGATCCATATAGCTGCCGACCGCCGCGCCACCCAGGGCGCCGATACCAGCCCCGATCAGGGCGTTGCGACGACCTTGTTCGCCGTCCGAGGTGTTGGTTAGATAGCCCAGCACGGCACCGCCCAGCGCCCCGGCGATCGCCCCGGTCGCGGTGTTGTTGCGGCGCGGGGCCGAGGAATAGGGGTCGGTCGTGGTGCAGGCGGTCATGGCCAGCATGGCGGCGACGCCGACGCCGGTGACGATCAGGTTCATGCGCATGGTCTAGTCTCCAGGAAATGCCTTCCGGCGCGACAACGTCCGCTTATGGCCAAGGTTCCGCAAGCCGCCGCGCGCCATGCGGCATTCCCACGCCGCCGCGAGACTGCCAATTTGTCAGGCAAAGGCGTATGACACCCGACTTTCCGGCGTCCCCCTCTCGACGCCGCGCCATCGATGAGGCCCCGCCGTGACCGTCACCCTCGACGCCCCGACCCTTGAGAAGAAGGGCATCGTCCCCGTTTCCATGAGCCGCTACGACGCCGACTTCCAGGGCTTCAGCGACGACCTCGGCGCGTCCTTCAAGCGCTATGGCTTCGCGGTCGTGTCCGACCACGGCCTGGACGAAGGCGTCATGTCTCGCGCCATCGATGACGCCAAGGCCTTCTTCGCCCTGCCGGAAGAGGTCAAGCGCCGCTACCATGTGCCGGGAACCGGCGGGGCGCGCGGCCTGACGCCGTTCGGGGTCGAGGCCGCCAAGGGCGCCGCGACCGTCGATCTCAAGGAATTCTGGCACACCGGCCGCGAACTGCCGGAGGGTCATCCCTATCGCCAGTACATGCGCGACAACCTCTGGCCGACCGAAATCCCCGGCTTCCGGCAAGACGTCTACGGCATGTTCGAGGCGCTCGATGCGCTGGGCCGTCGCATCCTGAAGGCCATCGCGCGCTATCTGCAGCTCGGCGACGACTTCTTCGAGGACAAGGTCCAGCTGGGCAACAGCGTGCTGCGCATGCTGCACTATCCGCCGGTGCCGGCCGATGCCCCTGGCGTGCGAGCGGGCGCGCACGAGGACATCAACGTCATCACCCTTTTGCTCGGCGCCGAGGAAGCGGGCCTGCAGCTGAAGGACGCGGACGGCGAATGGCTGGACATCGCCCCACCGCCGGGCGCCCTGGTCGTCAACATCGGCGATATGCTGCAGCGGCTGACCAACCACGTCCTGCCGTCGACGACCCACCGCGTGGTCAATCCGGCGCCCGAGCGTCGCGGCTTCGCACGGTATTCGACGCCGTTTTTCCTGCACTTCAATCCGGACTACGTCATCGAGACCCTTCCAGGCACGATCACGCCGGAGACCCCGGATCGCTATGCGGGTCGCGCCATCATGGCCGAGGACTTCCTGACCGAGCGGCTGAAGGAAATCCGCCTGATCTGACCGATCAGGCGGGCAGTACTTCCGGATCCCTCGGATTGTCGGCGAACTGTCCGCCCCGGCGGTAGCGCCAGAGGTAGGACGGGGCGATGGCCTCCAGTCCCGTCGCCTCGATCCCGAGATCGGCCAGACCCAGCGCGCCCGGTGAGACCACATTGTCGGTCTTGAGCATCAGCACCTGATCCCGCGTCAGGACCGGCGCGATGCCGACCATCGCCGTCAGGCCCGCCACGCGGCCGAGCGTCGCCGCCGCGAACACTGGGATCGGGGCCAGCATCCGGCTCCGGTTCGTCTCGCGCAGGATGTAGGTCAGGATGTCCTTGAACGACCAGACGGCGGGGCCGCCCAGCTCATAGGTCTGGCCCCAGGCTTCCGGGCTCACGATGGCGCGGGCCACGGCCTCGGCGACGTCGCCGACATAGACGGGCTGGAACCGGGTCTTGCCGCCGCCGATCAGGGGCAGGGCGGGCGACATCGTGGCCATGGAGGCGAAACGGTTCAGGAATCCGTCCCCGGCCCCGAACACGATGGAGGGCCGCAGGATGGTCGCAGTCGGAAGCGCCGCCAGCACCGCCTGCTCGGCCTCGCCCTTGGTTCGGCCATATGCCGCTTCGGAGTTCGCATCGGCCCCGATGGCCGAGATGTGGACGAAGCGCGCGATGCCGGTGGCCGCGCAGGTCTGGGCGATCGTGCGGGCGCCCTCGACATGCGATTTGGCGAACTTGCCGCCCGGCCCCTCGAACAGCAGGCCGACCAGATTGACGGCGGCTTCGGCGCCCTTCAGCGCGGCCTCGACGTCGGCGGGCCGGGTGATGTCGCAGCGGACGGGCTGGATCTGGCCGACATCGCCGTTGACGCGCAGGTCCTGAGCCAGGTTCGGGCGGCGCACGGCCACCTTCACGCGCCAACCCTGACGGGCGAGCGCCCGCACCACCTGGGTCCCGACGAAGCCGGAACCGCCGAAGACGGTGACGAGGCCGGGGGTCGTGTCGCTCATGACGGCATCCTGCAAAGGCGTTCGGGCGTGGGGATAGACGATGGCCCGATCACCCGCAACGCGGGGCGGGGACGCAGGCGCCGCAAAACCTTCAAAAGCCGTGTTGACCGCGCCCATGCGCTGCCTTAAGGGTCCGCGCCTTCCGGTTCGGAACGCCGTCGCGGCGGATCGAAACGGGCCCAGATGGCGGAATTGGTAGACGCGCTGGCTTCAGGTGCCAGTGGCTGAAAGGCCGTGGAGGTTCGAGTCCTCTTCTGGGCACCATCTTCTCGAACGGCGTCGCATCCCAGCGGATGCGGCGCCGTTCGTCTTTGAAGTCCAGGCGGCGCTCGCGGGGCTTCCATTCCGGACCGCGCGGCCCCATGTCGCGCCCATGTCCGATCCCCGCATTCCCGTCACCGTGCTCACCGGCTATCTCGGCGCCGGCAAGACGACCCTGTTGAACCGCATCCTCACCGAGGACCACGGCAAGCGTTACGCCGTGATCGTCAATGAGTTCGGCGAGATCGGCATCGACAACGACCTGGTCGTCGGCGCCGACGAGGACGTGTTCGAGATGAACAACGGCTGCGTCTGCTGCACCGTGCGCGGCGACCTGATCCGCGTGGTCTCGGGCCTGATGAAGCGGCAGAAGCCGGGCGCGCCGACGTTCGACGCCATCATCGTGGAGACCACGGGTCTCGCTGATCCCGGCCCGGTCGCCCAGACCTTTTTCGTGGACGAGGACGTCAAGGCGAAGACCCGGCTGGACAGCGTCACGGCCCTGGTCGACGCCAAGCACATCATGGCGCGGCTCGACGACTCGAGGGAGGCCCGCGAGCAGGTCGCCTTCGCCGACCGCATCATCCTCAACAAGACCGACCTGGCGACGCCCGACGAAATGGCCGAGGTCGAGCGGCGTCTGCGCGGCCTGAACTCGCTCGCCCCGATCACCCGGGCCGAGCGTTCGAACGTTCCATTGGATCAAGTGCTGGACATCGGCGCCTTCGATCTGGAGCGGGTGCTGGACATCCACCCCGCCTTCGTGAACCCCGCCCATGGTGAAGACGGCCACGTCCACGACGAGCATTGTGGGCACGATCATCATCTTGGCCATGACCACCACGGTCACACACATGCGACGGACGTGAACTCAGCGGACTCAGTGGACGGTATTTCTCCGTCCGCTTCCGGACCGCGTGGGCACAATCATGCGGACGATATCCGTGGCATCTCCCTGTCGCTGGACCGGCCCATGAACGGGGTCAAGTTCACCCAGTGGCTGGACCAGCTTCTGGGCCAGCAGGGCCAGAACATCCTGCGCGCCAAGGGCATCATCGACGTCGCCGGCGAGGATCGTCGCCTGGTCTTCCAGGCCGTCCACATGATCCTGGAGGGCGACCTTCAGCGCGAGTGGGGCGCCACAGAGCGCCGCTGGAGCCGCGCGGTCTTCATCGGCCACGATCTGGACGAGGCTGAGTTGAAGGCGGGCTTCGAAGCCTGCGCTGCCTGAGGATAGAACCATGTCCATCCTGATCGTCGGCGCGTCGCGCGGGCTCGGCCTCGGCCTCGTCGCCGAGCATTTGAAGCGAGGCTTCGACGTCATCGCCACGGTGCGCAAGCCGGAGGACGAGGCGGCCCTGAGAGCCCTGCCGGGGGCCGAGCGCCTGACGCTTCACCTCGCCGATGTGACGTCCGACGCCGATGCCGCGCGCCTGGCCGCCGACCTGTCGCAGGGGCTGGAGGTCGTCTTCATCAACGCGGGCGTCTATGGCCCCTCCAGTGTGACCGAGGCCTCACTGGACGATCTGGACGCCGTCATGCGCACCAATGCCTTCGGGCCGATCCGTCTGGCCCATGCGCTCTTGGGACACGTGAAGCCCGGCACAGGCGTCTTGGCCCTCACGTCCAGTGTGATGGGATCGATCGCCGAGACCGAAAGCGGCTTTGGCGCGGTCTATCGCGCCACCAAGGCGGCCCAGAACAGTCTGGCCCGGTCGCTGTGGGCCGATGAAGGCCGCAAGGCCGGGATCACGGTTCTGTCTGTCCATCCCGGCTGGGTCAGGACCGACATGGGCGGCCCGGGCGCCGATATCGATATCGAGACCAGCGTCGCTGGCATGGCTGATCAACTGGCGGCCGCCGTGGGCCGGCATGACCACCGCTTCGTCGCCTACGACGGTCGCGAGATCGCCTGGTGAAATCCTTCCAGTTCGACGCCCAAGTCACGGCCATCCATTTCGAAGTCTCCGGCGCCGCCTTCGCGCTCGGCGACGGTTCGGTGAGATTCGAGGACGGGACGTTCGACGCCGTGCACGACGGCGCGGTCCTGTGCGCCGTCGTCCATCCGTCCGGCGAGGGGCTGGTCACCGGCGGCGACGACGGTCGGGTGATCTGGAGCCGCAAGGGCGAGGCGGGGGTCCTGGCCACCGCCAAGGGCTGGATCGATTCGATCGACGCCTCGGCCGAGTCCAGGCTGATCGCCTTCTCCTGCGGCCGGACGGTGTCGGTCATCGATGCGACCGACGCGGCATTCCGCCGGGATTTTGCCCATGAGCGGACGGTGTCGGGCGTGGCGTTCGACGCGAAGGGCCGCCGCGTGGCCGCCTCGACTTACGGCGGGGCCTGGCTCTGGTATGCCCGGATCGCCGACCAGAAGCCGACGAAGTTGAACTGGGCCGGGTCGCACACCGGCGTGGTCTTCTCGCCCGACGGGGCCTTCGTCATCACGACGATGCAGGACAACCAGCTGCACGGCTGGCGTCTGAAGGACGCCAAGGACCTGAGGATGGGCGGCTATCCGGCCAAGATCCGCAGCCTGGCCTTCCTGTCCAAGGGGCAGCTGATGGCGACGTCCGGCGCGCAAGGCGCGGTGCTGTGGCCTTTCGTCGGCGCCAACGGGCCGATGGGTCGAGAGGCATCCGAGATCGGGTTCGACGATACGACCCTCGTCACCCACGTCGCGGCCCGGATCGCGCATGGCCGACTGGCCGCCGGACTGGCCGATGGGCGGGTCTGGGTCGCCGATCCGGCGGCTCAGGGCCTCAACTTCATCAAGGCCGAGAAGGGCGCGCCGATCACGGCGCTCGCCCTCAGCCCGGACGCAACCCGGGTCGCCTGGGCCGATGAGGATGGGCGAGCGGGCGTCGCTGAGGTGGTCATCGACAACCTTTAGACCGACGACCTAGGCTGGTCCCTGGATCGGGGGATTCGAATGTCTGATGACGGCGCCAGACAGGGTCGGAGCATGGTTGCCGGGTGTCTTGCGGTTCTAATCCCTCTCGTCGTCGCTGGAGCCCTGCTGGCCGTGATCTTCGCCTGGAACGTCAACGCCACCGGTTGACCTCGGCGGTTGCGGCGAGGCGAGGTCGGCCCTAGCGTCGCCATATGGACGAGGGGGACCAGCCAGCATCGACGCCGCGCCGGAAAGGGCGGCCGATCCTGATCGCCCTGCTGGTTCTGGCGCTGCTGCCGCTGGGAGGCGTGCTGATCCACGCTGTCCTGCCGCCGCCCATCACGCTGCTCATGGCCCAGCGCGCCATGGCGGGGGAAGGCCTCGACTACCGCTGGCGCTCGTTGGACGAGATTTCGCCGCGGCTGGTCGCTGCCGCCATCGCCGCCGAGGACGCCCGCTTCTGCAGCCATCGCGGCTTTGACTTCGAGGCGATCGAACAGGCGATGAAGGCCAACGAGCAGGGCCGGCGCATGCGGGGTGGCTCGACCATCAGCCAACAGACGGCCAAGAACGTCTTCCTGTGGCCGGGCCGCGACTGGGTCCGCAAAGGGCTTGAGGCGGGCTACACCGTCCTGATCGAGACGGTCTGGGGCAAGCGGCGGATCATGGAGGTCTACCTCAACGTCGCCGAGATGGGCCCCGGAATCTATGGCGCCGAGGCCGCCGCCCAGCACTGGTTCGGCAAGTCAGCGTCGGACCTGTCGGCGCGCGAGGCGGCCCGATTGGCGGCCATCTTGCCCAGCCCGCGCCGCTACAACGCCGGATCGCCCGGCCCGTATGTGCGTCGTCGCGCCTCACGGATCCAGGCCGCTGCCAACACTGTCCGTAACGAGGGGCTCGGAGCCTGTGTCCTGGGCTGAGGCCGGCGCGGCCTAGGGCTGTGACCCCCGAAAGCTGCGGCTTTGCATCAAATTAACAGCTGCCTCGTAGTCTCGCTGATCGTCGGTCTTCCAGAGCAGGGGGCCACGCGTGGGGAAACGAGAGCAGAATGCGCGCTGACTTAAAGGCTACCGTCTTGCGGATCATCAGGCTTGGCCGTCGTCTGGCCACGGACACGGGCGGCAATATCGCGATCGTGTTTGCCCTGGTCTTGCCCCTGCTCATCATGATCACGCTCGGCGGCGTCGACATCAGCCGCGCCTCGACGGTGAAGATGAACCTCCAGGACGCCCTGGACGCCGCGACCCTGGCCGCTGCCCGATCGCAGTTCACCGACAATGCCCGGATCACCGAAGTCGGCATGAACGCACTCCGCGCCAACCTCGCGCCTTTCCCTGAGATTCAGCTTCTCGAGGGTCAAAGCAGCTTTCGTCTGAACACCACGACGGGCGCAGTGCAGGGTGATGCGATCGTCAGTGTCGACACTCTGGTGGCTGATATCGTCCTGCCGCCCTACGGGGCCGTCCTCGAGGACCGACTGCCGGTGCGCGCCCGGTCGGAGGTGCTGCGCTCGAACAACCGGATCGAGGTCGCTCTGGTCCTGGACAACACTGGCTCGATGGCCGGCCAGAAGCTGACCAACACCAAGGCGGCGGCCATCGACCTGATCAACCGGCTGGAGGCGGCGGACAACCGTTCGATCGAGGCCGACGCCATCAAGATCTCGCTGGTGCCCTTCTCCATGACCGTCAGGGTCGCCCAGGGCGGCACGTCCACGATCCCCAGCTACATGTCCAATGCGACCAATCACACCGGAGCTACGGGGTCGCTGGGCCTGTTCAGCACAGGCGTCGGCCGCTTCACCCTGTTCCAGGATCTGGGCACGACCTGGGGCGGCTGCGTCGAGGCGAGGCCCCAACCCTTCGACATTCGAGACACCGCGCCGACGACCAGCAATCAGGCGACGATGTTCGTGCCCTATTTCGCGCCTGATGAGCCGGACCGGGGCGACTATCCGAACGACTCGACCTGGCAGTCGTGGCTGAACAGCTCCAACTCGGACCAGAACGACTATCTGAACGACACCCCAACCAGCAGCTACGGGACGAGCAACGCCTCCAATCCGATGGGCGGCAACAGCGGGCGTCGGACGATGTTCTTCAACCGATTGAAGGAACGGTCGAAGTACAACACCACCAACCGACGCGGTGCGATGACCGCGGACTTCGGCCCCAACAACGGCTGCACGCTCCAGCCGATCATCCGCCTGACGGACAACTACAACGCCCTGCGCACCGCTGTGAACAATATGGTCGCGACGGGCAACACCAACGTGCCCCTGGGGGCCATGTGGGGGTGGCACACCTTGTCGCCCAACGCCCCCTTCGGCGACGGTCGTCCGTACGGCTCCGAGCGGCTGCAGAAGATCATCATCATCATGACTGACGGCGAGAACGTCATGTCGGACAACAACAGCCCCAATGACAGCTTCTACAACGGCCTCGGCTACATCTGGCAGGAGCGGCTGGGCATGGGCACCGGCAGCGACAGCGCGCGGCGCCAGCGCATGGACGAACGCTTCGATCATTCCGGCAACAGCCAGGAAGACCTGTGCGGGAACATGAAGGCGGCCGGGATCGAGGTCTATACGGTGGCCGTTCAGGTCGACACCCAGGCCCAGACGCTGATGCGTCGCTGCGCGTCGAGCAGCGACCACTACTTCCCCGTGAACAACGCGTCGGGCATCGGGGCGGCCTTCGACCGGATCGCAGGAGCCATCGAGAACCTGCGGATCTCGCGCTGAGCCACGGCTGCTCCGCGCCGCGAAGATTCAGCGGCGGTTAACCTTTGCCGCTGTCGGTTCCCTTAACTGCGTCCTGATACTCCAGTCGCCTGCGAGCTCTGTGAAGCTTGCCAGGGAGGACCATGAGGGCCGCCATGACCGTAGTCGAACTGATCCGCCGGGGCACCGAGCGCGCCGCGCTGTTGTTCGGCCGTGCGGGCCGCGACAAGGCCGGCAATGTCGCCGTCATCTTCGCCCTGGTGCTGCCGGTGCTGATCATGGTCACCCTGGGCGGGGTCGACATCAGTCGCGCTTCGACCGTGAAGATGAATCTCCAGGATGCCCTGGATGCTGCGACCCTGGCCGCCGCGCGCTCCCAGTTCACCGAGGACGACGACATCACCGAGGTCGGGCTGAACTCGCTGCGGGCCAATCTCGCCCCGTTCTCGGACATCGAACTTCTGGAGGGCCAGACGAGCTTCCGTCTCAACCCGGATACAGGCGCGGTGGAAGCGGATACCCGCGTCAGCGTCGACACCCTGGTGGCCGATATCGTGCTGCCGCCGTACGGAGCGGTCCTTGATGATCGCCTGCCGGTGCGGGCGCGCTCGGAGGTTTTGCGGTCCAACAACCGGATCGAGGTCGCGCTTGTGCTCGACAACACCGGCTCCATGGCCGGTCAGAAGCTGACCAACACCAAGGCGGCCGCCATCGACCTGATCAATCGGCTTGAAGCCGCCGACGGTCGCTCCATCGAGACCGACGCCATCAAGATTTCGCTGGTGCCGTTTTCCATGACCGTCCGGGTGCATCAGGGCGGCACGAACACGCCGCCGAGCTGGATGTCCAATGCGACGACCCACACGGGCGGCGGCGCCTGGAACGCCTCGACGAACCAATACAGCATGTTCAGCACCGCAATTGGCCGCTTCACCCTGTTCCAGAACCTGGGCACGACCTGGGGAGGGTGCGTGGAGGCTCGGCCCCAACCATTCGACATCCGCGACACCGCGCCGTCGGTCGGCGATCAGAACTCGATGTTCGTGCCCTTCTTTGCCCCGGACGAGCCGGACCGCAACGACTACCCCAATCACTCGACCTGGACGGGCTGGCAGTATGAGGGCAACAACTACCGCGACGACGGTCGCCCCGGGTCGACCGCGACCAATCCTTGGACAAGTCCCAACGTGGCGCAAAAGCGCGCCGATGAATGGTTTGCGCGCGTGCGCAACACCGCCAAGTACGTCAACACCCCGGGGCTGAACACCGGGTTCGGTCCCAACAAGGGCTGCGATCTCCAGCCTATCATCCGCCTTACGGACGACTACGATGCCCTGCGGACAGCGGTGAACGCCATGATCGCGAGCGGCAACACCAACGTGCCGCTGGGTGCCATGTGGGGCTGGCATACCCTGTCGCCCAACGCGCCTTTCGGCGATGGCCGCCCGTACAACTCCGAGCGGCTGCAGAAGATCATCATCATCATGACGGACGGCGAGAACGTCATGACGGACAACACCAGCCCGAACGACAGTTCATACAACGGACTCGGCTACATCTGGCAGAACCGGCTGGGGATCACCTCGGGCAACGACGCCACCCGGCGCACCCGGATGGACAACCGGATGGATCATCCGAGCGACGGCAACGAGGACCTGTGCGGCAACATGAAGGCCAGCGGCATACAGGTGTACACGGTGGCCGTGCAGGTCGATACCCAGGCCCAGACCCTGATGCGTCGCTGCGCGTCCAGCGCCGATCACTACTTCCCGGTCAACAGCGCGTCCGGCATCGGCGCGGCCTTCGACCGGATCGCCGGGGCCATCGAGAACCTGCGCATCTCGCGCTGACGCCCTGATGGCCGAAACGGTCTTGCGGCGGCTCCGACCTTCCTCCACGGTCGCCCTTGGGAGGATCGACCATGACCTATGTGACCGGCTTTCTGACCCCGGTTAAGGCGGAAGATCGGGATCGCTATTTGCGCTCGGCCGAAGCCTGCTGGCCCTTCTTCAAGAAGAATGGCTGCCTTCACCATCATGAGACCTGGGGCGTCGACATCCCCGATGGTCACACCACCGACTTCAACCGCGCCGTGAAGAAGGAACAGGGCGAGGCCGTGGTGCTCGCCTGGCTGGTCTGGCCGGACAAGGCGACGGCCGACGCCGCCTGGAAGGCGATGGAGACCGACCCGGACATGCAGAATCTCGACATGCCGTTCGACGGCAAGCGGATGATCTGGGGCGGGTTCGAGACGATCTTCGAACGCTCGGCCTGACCGGTCAGCCGGTCAGGCCCGGCGTCATCATGGCGGCCAGGGTGACCAGTCCGCCCAGCGCTGTGACACCCGCGCCGGCAGCGAAGATCAACACGGCGCGGGCCTTGCGGCGGCGCATGCCACCGGTCCGCACCTTGCGGATCACGAGCGGCGGCGTGCGGTTGAAGGCTTCCGAACCGACGATGTTGTGCTGGGACATGAACGCGCTCCCTGAGACTGGCCGTCCGAATGGACGCGCCGACAAGCAGGGCGGGCGGGGCCGAAAGATGGCGAACGGCGTTCAGGCGCGAATCCGTGATCGGATAAACGCTGGTCTGGTCTAGCCGCAGAACACCAGCCGACCAGAATAGGCGCGGTAGTAGCCGCTGACCGGATCGTAAGTCCGATAGGTCGCCGCGCACCAGGCCGTGCGGTTCGGATCGCGCCAGCCCCTGCCGGGATGGCCGACCTGACTGGCGTAGCCGCTGCCGGGATAGACCTGATCGGGACGACCATAGGCACCCCAGTACTGGGTTCCCTGATTGTAGGGCTGATAGACGTATCCGCCAGAACGATGGTGACCGCTGCGCCCGTAGGACCGGTAGCCATGGCCGGAGCTGCGGTGGCGCACGAACGGCCGCTGATCTCTCCAGGAGGCATCGCAGTCATCCCGGCCGCGATCCCAGTAAGCGTCGCAGCGATAGTCGCCGGGTCGATCCGCCTGGCCGTTGTAGTCCAAGCCGCCGCCGTGGCTGGACCATGTGCGGGAGCCTTGCGCCGCTGGGTCGTAGCCGCGCAAGTGCTGGGCGGCCGCAGGCGTCGCGAAAAGGGTGGACGCAATCAGAACGGCGCCGACAACCTTCATTTGGGAAGCCTCCAGAATGCGGGACCGGCCCGCGGATTGGATCTAAAGCGTGACTGCGGCGGTTGTGGCCTGGCGGGTGCGGATGTAGCGCATCAGCACCGTGCGATCGCCGCCTGCACTGACCGGGGCGATCAGGAACCAGCCACCGTCGGGCAGACCTTCGAACCGGAAGCGGCCGTCCCGGCACGTCGTGGAGCGGACGTAGGAGCGATAGTCGGCGTTCGGATCGGCCACCGTCCGGGCCCGCACCACGGCCTCGGGCACCGCGGCACTGTCGGTCGAGCCATAGAGGGTCTGGAACCGCTGGCGGGTGTAGGGGGTGTCGGGCGTCAGGGCGACCGAGCCGGTGCAGGCGAAGGCCTGGCCGTCCAGGCGATAGGCGACGCGGCCATCGACGGAGGCCGATCCGCTCTGCGCCGACCAAGCGAAATCCGATGCGACGAAGGGGGCCGGGCCGCTGATCATCCCCGGACCGGGCGTGGGCGCGCAGGCGGCCAGGGCCGAGACGGCGGCGAGGGAAACAAGGGCGGTGCGGACGGACATGGCGCTCTCTGGAACGGTTCGAATGGTTCGCTTCACGGGCGAGCCCAGATGACGCCCAACGCGGGCGCAAGGTCAAGGTTGCGACCTGTCGTGGCGGGCGCCACAAGGCCGGATCAGATGACGGCCGGACGCGAGGCGAACCGGACCGCGAGGAAGGCTACAGGACCCTCATGACAGTCGTGTTTTCGGACATACAGGCGGCACAGGCGCGCATCGCGGGTCAGGTCGACCGTACCCCCGTGCGCCACTCGCGCCGTCTGTCCCAACTGACGGGTGCCGAAGTTTGGGTGAAGTACGACAACCTGCACTTCACCGGCAGCTTCAAGGAGCGGGGAGCCCTCAACCGGCTTCTGTCGCTGACGCCGGACGAGCGCAGGCGGGGCGTGGTGGCGGCCAGCGCTGGTAATCACGCCCAGGCTCTCGCCTATCACGGCGGTCGGCTGGGCATCCCCGTGACGATCGTCATGCCCGAGGGCACGCCCTTCACCAAGATCGACGGCACGCGCAGCCATGGGGCGACGGTGGTGATCGAGGGGGCCGACTTCACCGGCTCCACCGCCGAGGCCCACAGGCTCCGGGACGAGAAGGGCTACGTCTTCATCTCCGCCTTCGATGACGAGGGCATCGTCACCGGCCAGGGCGTCTGCGCCATCGAGTTCCTCGAGGATGCGCCCGACCTCGATGCCCTCATCATCCCGATCGGTGGCGGCGGCCTGATCGCGGGCTGCGCCATCGCCGCCAAGGCGATGAAGCCGGGCATCGAGATCTATGGCGTCGAGGCGGCCATGTATCCGTCCTTCACCGCGAAGCGCAGAGGCGAGACGCCGAAATGCGGCGGGGCCACCATCGCCGAGGGCATCGCCATCAAGGCCGTCGGCGATATCCCGTTCGCCCTGGCCGACCCGCTGGTCGACGACGTGATGGTCTGTGACGAGCCGGACTTCGAAAAGGCCGTGGCCTTCTTCGCCACCCTGGAAAAGACGGTGGCTGAGGGTGCAGGGGCCGGAGGTCTCGCGGCTCTGCTGCGCTATCCGGAGCGGTTCCGGGGCAGAAAGGTCGGCATCGTCCTGTGCGGTGGCAACATCGACGCGCGCATGCTGGCGGTGGTGCTGAACCGCGAGATGGTCCGGGAACGGAGATTGATCGTCTATCGCATCCTGTCCGACGATCGGCCGGGCATCCTGTCGGCCATGGCAGCGGTCATCGGCGACGTCGGCGGCAACATCATCGACGTGGTGCACAACCGCCTGGCGCTGGACGTACCGGCCAAGGGGGCGGAGTTCGACATCATGGTCGAAACGCGCGATAGCGCCCACGCCGACGAGATCGGACAGGCTTTGAGGGACAAGGGCTATGCGCTTCGGATGGGCTAGTGTCGCGGTCGCGGCGACCCTGGGTCTTACAGCCTGCGGGGCAGGCGATACGGGTGTCGACGCCGAGGCCAATGCCCGGGCGGCGGCGTTCTTCCTGGAGTCGAACGCCAAGGAAGAGGGCGTGCAGACGACCGAGAGCGGCCTGCAATACAAGGTCGTCCAATCGGGTCCGTCCGGCGCGGTCAGCCCGGATCGGAACGACCTGGTCCGGGTCGATTATGAAGGCTCGCTGACCGACGGCACGGTGTTCGACAGCTCCTTCTCGCGGGGCCAACCTTATGTGACCACCGCCGAGCAGGTCGTGCCTGGCTGGACCGAGGCCCTGCAACGCATGAAGGTCGGCGACGAGTGGATTCTCTATGTTCCGCCAGCGCTCGGTTATGGCGAACAGGGGCAGGGGACGGACATTCCGCCGAACTCGGTGCTGGTGTTCCGGATCAAGCTTCTGGATGTCGCCCCAGTGCCGGGCGGCGGACGCGGCGTGGGCCTGGCGGCGGGCTAGGCGACGGACCTCCACTCTTCGGAGACCGAGAGGTCGGACTCTCCCGCGATTGACCGGCTTCGCAAGGCGTCGAAGTCCGCCGGGGACAGCAGCCGGGACAGCGCCCAAACGGCTGCGCCGCGTACCAGGGGCGACGGGTCGTTCAGCAAGACGCGGGCGCTTTCGACCAGGTCCGGATCTCCGCTGTTGCCCATGGCGTAGAGGACGTTGCGGAGGAAGCGGTCGCGGCCGATGCGCTTGATCGGGCTCTTCGAGAACAGGGCGCGGAAGGCGGCGTCATCCAGCGCTGCGAGGTCGGCCAGCAGCGGCGACACCAGGGCCTCTCGGGCCGTGAGCCGCGCCTCGCGTGCCGCATCAGCGAACTTGTTCCAGGGGCAGACGGCCAGGCAGTCGTCGCAGCCGTAGATGCGCGAGCCTGCCGCCAGGCGGAACTCGACCGGCCAAGGTCCGGCGTGCTCGATGGTCAGGTAGGAGAGGCACCGCCGCGCATCCAGCTGGAACGGCGCGGGGAAAGCTGCCGTCGGGCAGGCGTCCAGACAGGCCGTGCAGGTGCCGCAGTGTTCCGTTTCCGGCGGATCGGGCTCGATCTCGGCGGCGGTCAGGATGACGCCGAGGAACAGCCAGTTGCCGTGCTCGCGGCTGAGCAGATTGGTGTGCTTGCCCTGCCAGCCGACGCCGGCGCGCTGGGCCAGCGGCTTTTCCATCAGGGGGGCGGTGTCGACGAAGACCTTGACCTCGGCACCGAGGCGCGCGGCGAGCTGCCCCGCCAGAGTCTTCAGCCGACCCTTGATGACCTCGTGATAGTCGTCGCCCCGGGCATAGACCGAGATGTAGCCCGCCGAGCGATCCTCCAGTTCGGCAAGGGGGTCGGCGGGCGGGCCATAATTCATGCCGAGCACGACAGCGGTGCGCGCCTCGTCCCACATGGCCGTGGGATGGCTGCGGCGATCCAGGGTGGTCTCCATCCAGCCCATCTCGCCGTGGCGACCGGCCTCGACGAAATGGCGCAGGCGCTCGCCCGCGGACCAGGGCTCCGCCGCCGAGGCGAAGCGGCAGACGTCGAAGCCGAGCTCGGCGGCCCTGGCGCGCAGGATGTCGCGGAGGTCGGTCACGACGGCCCTGGGGCCTCCTGCGCGGGCGGGGTCAGAGGTTGAGCAGGGCGGGGTCGCCGCCCTGGGCGGAGATGTTGTTCGAGATGGCCTTTTCCGACGCATAGCGGATCAGGCTGTAGGGACCGCCCGCCTTGGGGCCGGTGCCCGACAGGCCCTCGCCGCCGAAGGGCTGGACGCCGACCACCGCGCCGATGATCGAGCGGTTGATGTAGACGTTGCCGGCGGGGACCAGGCGCGCCACCTCCTCGGCGAAGGCCTCGATGCGGGAGTGGACGCCCAGCGTCAGGCCATAGCCGCGGGCGGCCAGCTTCGCCGCCGTCTCCTTCAGTTTCGACGGCTCGTAGCGGCAGACGTGGAGGATGGGGCCGAAGACCTCGCGTTCAAGATAGTCGGGAGTCGGCACCTCGGCGATGGTCGGGGCGAAGAGGTGGCCCTTCTCGGCGCCGGCGGGCAGGGCGGCGCGGGCGATTATCTTCGCGTCGCCTTCCAGGCGCTTGAGGTGGGCCTCCAGCATGGCCTTGGCGTCGGCGTCGATGACCGGGCCGATGTCGGTGGAGGGGTCGGACGGATCGCCGACGACTTGGGCCGCCAGCGCCCCCTTCAAGCCCTCGATCAGGGCGTCGGCGGCGTCGTGAGGGACGTAGAGCAGGCGCAAGGCCGAGCACCGCTGACCCGACGATCCGAAGGCCGACAGGATGACGTCGTCGATCACCTGTTCCTTGAGCGCCGTGGTGTCCACGAACATGCCGTTCAGCCCGCCCGTCTCGGCGATGAAGGGGATGATCGGGCCGGGGCGATTGGCCAGCGAGCGGTTGATGGCCGTCGCCGTATCCGTGCCGCCGGTGAAGGCGACGCCGTCGATGCCGGGGTGAGAGACGAGCTTGGCCCCGACCGTCTCGCCACGACCGGGGACCAGCGCCAGCAGATCCGGATCGAGACCGGCCTTGATGTATAGGCGCACGGCCTCCGCCGCGATCAGGGGCGTCTGTTCGGCGGGCTTGGCCAGCACAGCGTTGCCTGCGGCCAGCGCCGCTGCGATCTGGCCGGTGAAGATGGCGAGCGGGAAGTTCCACGGCGAGATGCAGGCGAAGACGCCCCGGCCGTGCAGGACCAACTGGTTGATCTCGCCCACCGGGCCCTTCAGCGGCTGGGGTCCTCCGAAGTCGCGCTCGGCCAGCATGGCGTAGTAGCGGCAGAAGTCCGCGGCCTCACGCACCTCGGCCACTCCGTCGTTCAGCGTCTTGCCCGCCTCGCGGCTCAGGAGCGCGACGAGGCGATCCAGGTCCGCCTCCAGCGCATCGGCCATGGCGCGCAGGACGGGCGCGCGACCGGAACCGCCTTTACGATCCCACGCCACCTGGGCGCGGGCGGCGGCGTTCACTGCGGCGTCGAGGTCGGCCTCGGTGGCTTCGGAGACGTGGCCCAGCACCTGGGTCGTGTCGAACGGGTTGGTCACGGCCTGCGGGTTCGTTCCGGCCAGCAGCTTGCCGCCGATCAGGGGGCCGGAGGTGAGCTTCTCGGCATCGACCTTGGCCAGGGCGGCCGCGTGGCGCTCGCGGTCGGCGCGTTGGGAGTAGTCGCGGCCGAGCGAGTTCTGGCGATCCATGTACATGTCCTTGGGCGTGGGGATCTTGGCGTGGCGGTCGGGGTGGGCCTCGACGCTAGCGATGGGGTCGGCGGCGACGGCGGAGGCTGGCACCCGCTCGTCCAGCAGGGCATGGACGAATGAAGAGTTGGCGCCGTTCTCCAGCAGGCGGCGGACCAGATAGGGGAGCAGATCCTCATGCCCGCCGACGGGCGCATAGGCGCGGACCGTCACGGCGCCGAACGTCTCGAAGGCCGCGTCGTAAAGCGCCTCGCCCATGCCGTGCAGGCGCTGGAACTCGATTTTCACCCCCTTGTCGCGGGCCATGCGGTGGACGGCGGCCAGCGAATGGGCGTTGTGGGTGGCGAACTGGGAATAGAGGTGCGGGGCGGCCTCGATCATGGCGCGGGCGCAGACGAGGTAGTTCAGGTCCGTCGCCGCCTTGGTCGTGAAGACGGGATAGTCGGTGCGACCGAACACCTGGGCGCGTTTGATCTCGGTGTCCCAGTAGGCGCCCTTCACCAGCCGGACCATCAGGCGGCGGCCGGACGTCCGGGCCAGTTCGGCGACGCGGCCGATGACCTCGGGGCCACGCTTCTGATAGGCCTGAACGGCTAGGCCGAGGCCCTTCCAGTCGCCCAGACTGGGCTCATGGGCGAGGCGGTCCAGCAGCTTAAGCGAAAGGGCCAGCCGGTCGGCTTCCTCCGCGTCCATGGTGAAGTTGATGTCGGCGTCGGCCGCGATCTTCGCCAGCCGCAGGACGCGCGGATAGAGCTCGGCCCAGACGCGGGCTTCCTGCGTCGCCTCATAGCGGGGCGACAGGGCCGACAGCTTGACCGAGACGCCGTGGCCGCTCTCGGGGCCCTGACCCCTGGCCGTCTTGCCCACCGCCGTGATGGCGTCGGCGTAGATGCGTTCGTAGCGGACGGCGTCGGCGTCGGTGCGGGCGCCCTCGCCCAGCATGTCGAAGGAGCAGAGCCAGCCCTCGCGGTCGGCGCGCTTCAGCGCCGCCTCGATGGTGCGGCCGACCACGAACTGCTCGCCCATGATCTTGACCGCCGTGGCCACGGCCTGACGGATGACGGGCTCGCCCAGGCGGCCGGCGATGCGCTTGAGGAAGCCCGGCAGGTCGGACTTGGCCTGATCGTCGGCGTCGACCAGCTTGCCCGTCAGCATCAGGCCCCAGGTGGAGGCGTTGACGAACAGGCTGTCGGACTGGCCGAGGTGGCTGGCCCAGTCGGCGGACCCGATCTTCTCCGCGATCAGCCGATCGCGCGTCTCCTCGTCGGGGGTGCGCAGCAGGGCCTCGGCCAGGCACATGAGGGCCAGGCCCTCGCGCGTGCCCAGCGAGAACTCCTGCAGGAAGCTCTCGACCACGCCCTGCTTCTTCTGGCTGCGGCGGGCGTGCTCGACCAGTTTGACGGCCTCGGCGACGACGGCGGGGCGGGCGGCAGGGTCCAGCGGCATGGAAGCCAGCAGCCCGCGGACCACCGTCGGTTCGTCGGCGAACTTGCCGTGATCCAGCGCGTCCCAATCCTGGGTCAGGGCGAGGGATCCGAGCGGCGGGGCGACATGGGCGTTCATGGGCGGCTTCTTAGGCTTCGACCGGCGCGGGGGGAAGACGAGCGAGAGGTCGCGAAATCCCGTCCACAGAGTGCAAGGCGTGCAAGGCGTACATGGAGTGTATGGAGTCCATGGAGTCTCGACAGTCCACGTCGTCCTCGCAGTGCATTCAAACCCCCCTCCGGATTGTCGGGCCATCGGTCTGGATGATGGTAGGTGATCGTTGCGACAAAAGCGGTCGTAGGCCTGTCACCGGTTCACAAGAGGCCATGGTGCGGTTGACAGAGCGTCTGACTGACGGCCAAGCGGCGTGCCAGGCTGGAGACAGACATGAGCAAGGAACGGGTCGTCATCGCGGGGGCCGGGCACGCCGGCGGAACCGTCGCGGCGATGCTGCGCCAGTATGGGTTCGAAGGCTCGATCGTCCTGATCGGCGAGGAGCCGATCGCGCCGTATCAGCGGCCGCCCCTATCCAAGGCCTGGCTGAAGGGCGAGGCGGACGCCGAGAGCCTGATGCTGCGGCCCGAGAGCTGGTATGCGGAAGGCCAGGTCGATCTGCGCCTGTCGACGCGGGTCGAGGCCATCGACCGGGCGGCGCGGACCGTGACGCTGTCGGACGGGTCCAGCCTTCCCTACGACAATCTGGTGCTGGCGACCGGAGCGCGGGCGCGGCGGCTGCCGGTGCCCGGCGCGGACGCGGACCATGTCGGCGTGCTGAGGAGCGCGGCCGACGCCGAGTGGCTGAAGCATCGGCTGGGGCCGGGGCGGCGGCTGGCGGTGATCGGCGGGGGCTATGTCGGGCTGGAGGCGGCGGCCTCGGCGCGGGCGCTAGGGGCCGAGGCCGTGATCGTGGAACGCGAGGCGCGGGTGCTGGCGCGGGTCGCCGGGCCGGTGCTGTCGGACTACTTCCAGAGCCGCCACGAGGCGCGCGGCGTGTCGTTTGAGCTGTCGGCCGAGGTGACGGCCATCGAGCCGAATGGCGTGCGGCTGGCGGACGGGCGGCTGATCGCGGCGGACACGGTTCTGGTCGGGATCGGGGCGTATGCGGACACGGAGTTGGCGCAGGCGGCGGGGCTGGAGTGCGCGGACGGTGTGGTGGTCGATCTGGACGCGCGCACGAGCGACCCGGCGATCTTCGCCGTGGGCGACATGACGCATCGGCCGTTGCCGCTCTATGGCCGGAGCGCGCGGCTGGAGAGCGTGCCGAGCGCCCTGGAGCAGGCGAAGCAGGCGGCCTCGGCCATCTGCGGTCGCCCGCGCCCGGCCGACGAGGTGCCGTGGTTCTGGTCGGACCAGTATGAGCTGAAGCTGCAGATCGCGGGGCTGGCCTGGGACTGCGACACGCTCGTGGAGCGCGGCGACGGGGCGGCGGACAGCTTCGCCCTGTTCCATCTGAAGGACGGGGTGGTGCGGGCGGTCGAGGCGGTCAACGCCGCGCCGGAGTTCATGGGTGGGCGCCAGCTGATCGGGCGGCAGATCGCGGTTGATCCGACGCGGCTGGCGGATGCATCCGTGCCGATGAAGGCTCTGCTGGCGGGCCAGGGCTGACCGTTTTTCGAACGGGCCTTGCTCCGCTCCCGGACTTGATGGCCAATGCGGCCAACCTGTTTTCGGAGACCCGCCATGATCGACCGCCGCCGCCTTCTTTTGACCGCCGCCGCAGGCGCGGGGCTTGCCGCAGCCGGCCAGGCCATCGCCGCTCCCATGCAGTCGGGAGCCGGGGCCCAGCTGCGGGCGGTGATGGACAAGATCGTCTCCGAGACCCTGATGACGTCGCCCGAGCTTTTGACCCAGCTCGGTTTCGATCGCGGACCGAACGCGGCCATGAAGGCGCGGCTGGATGACCGGTCGCAGGTCAAGGTGCTGGCAGACCGCGAGACCTTCCGGGGTCACATGACCGAGCTCAAGGCCGTGGATCGCGCCGGACTGACCGCCGAGGAGGCCGTCTGGTACGATTCGCTGGAGTATTTCGGCGACACGGCGGTCAGTGGCTACCAGTTCCCCTATGGCGGCGGCGGGTTCGGACCTTCGCCCTATACGGTCAGCCAGCTGACGGGATCGTATCAGTCCATCCCGGACTTCCTCGACAGCGTCCACTCGATCGACACTGCGGAAGACGCCGAGGCCTATCTGAGCCGGGTCGCGGCCTTCGCCACGGCGCTGGATCAGGAAACCGAGCGGATGGGGCTGGACTTCGCGGCCGGGGCCGTGCCGCCCGACTTCGTCATCGCCAAGACGCTGACGCAGATGCAGAATCTGATGGCCAACGGGGCCTCGGGCACGACGCTGGTCCAGTCGGTGGTCCGGCGCACGGGCGAGAAGTCGATCCCGGGCGAATGGGGCAGCCGCGCCGAGGCCATCGTCAACGACGCGGTCTTCCCCGCGCTGAACCGCCAGGCAGAGGCGCTGCGCGCCGTGCAGGCCGGAGCGACGCATGACGCGGGCGTGTGGCGTCTGCCCGACGGCGAGGCCTTCTACCGCTATGGCATCCAGAGCTACACCACGACCAACCTGTCGGGCGACGAGATCCACGAGATCGGGCTGCAGCAACTGGCCGAGCTGTCGGCGCGCGCCGACGTCCTGCTGCGCGCGCAGGGCCTGACGCAGGGGTCGGTGGGGGCGCGCATCGCCGCGCTGGGCGACGACCCGCAATACCTCTATCCGAACACGGACGAGGCCAAGGAGCAGCTGCTGGCGGACCTCAACGCCCAGATGGCCGACATGGCGCGCCGCCTGCCGGAGTACTTCGGACGCATCCCGCAGTCGGGCGTGGAGATCCGGCGCGTGCCGGTGGCGATCGAGGCGGGCGCTCCGGGCGGCTACTACAACGCGCCGGCGCTGGATGGGTCGCGGCCGGGCGCCTACTACATCAACTTGAGGGACACGGCGGAGTGGCCGAAGTTCCAGCTGCCGACCCTGACCTATCACGAGGCGGCGCCGGGCCATCACCACCAGATCGCCCTGGCGCAGGAGCGGCAGAACGTGCCGCTCCTGATGAAGGTGCTGGGCTTCTCGGCCTATTCGGAGGGCTGGGCGCTGTATGCCGAGCAGCTGGCCGACGAGATGGGGGTCTATGAGAACGATCCGGTCGGCCGGATCGGCTATTTGCAGTCGCTGATGTTCCGGGCGACTCGGCTGGTGGTCGACAGCGGCATGCACGCCAAGCGCTGGAGCCGCGAGGAGGCCATCCGCTTCATGGTCGATGCGCTGGGCGATGCCGAGAGCGCGGTGACGACCGAGATCGAACGCTACTGCGTCTGGCCGGGCCAGGCCTGCTCCTACAAGCTGGGCCACATCAAGTGGGTCGAACTGCGGGCCAATGCGCAGCGGGCTCTGGGCGACCGCTTCGACATCAGGGCCTTCCACGACGCGGGCATGAACACCGGCGGGGTGCCGCTGACCGTGCTGGAACGGGTCATGACGGAATGGACGGCGGCGCAGGCCGCCTGATCTGGACGGAGAAGCAGTCATGATCGATCGCCGTCGCCTGCTCGCCTCGGCCGCCGCCGGGGTGGGCCTCTCCGCCCTGCCGCAGGTCGCCGCCGCCCAGGTGACTGAGGACGTCCGGCTGGACGCCCTGCTGTCGCGCCAGTTCGAGGAGGACCTCGACAAGGGGCCGCAGGGGGCGACGTCGCTCGGGCTGGATGTCGGCGAGCGCGCCGGTCAGCGGGCGCGGCTGGATGACCGGTCCCTGGCGGGCAATGAGGTCGACCGGACGCGGGCCCGCCTGCGCCTGGCCGAGCTGCTGACCATCGACGCCGCGGCGCTCTCGGCCGAGGGGCGGCTGAGCTACGATATCCTGGGGTTCCAGCGCGAGGTGGCGGCCGACGCCGCGGGTTTCGACTGGCACACGGCGGACAGCTGGCGGCGCACGCCCTATGTCGTCAGCCAGATCAACGGCTCCTACGTCACCGTCCCGAGCTTCCTGGACACCACCCATCCGGTGAAGACGGCGGAGGACGCCGACGCCTTCATCGAGCGGCTGAGCCAGTTTCCGGCGGCTCTGGACGGCGACACGGAACGCAGCCGTCATCATGCGGGCCTCGGCGTGATTGCGCCCGACTTCATCCTCGACAAGACGATCCAGCAGCTGACGGCGCTGCGCGATCAGGCAGGTGCTGAGCAGGCGATGGTGCGCAGTCTGGCGCGCCGCATGGGCGAGGCGGGGCTGACGGGCGATCATGCGGCCCGCGCCGCCGCCCTGGTCGACGGGCCGGTGCGTCAGGCGCTGGACCGGCAGATCGAGGAAATGCGTCGCCAGCGGGCAGTTGCCACCCACGATGCGGGGATCGGCCGTTTGCCGGATGGCCCGGCCTACTACGCGCTCAATCTGAAGGCCTATACGACCACGGCGTCTTCGGCCGACGAGATCCACCGGCTGGGGCTGGAGCAGGTCGCCGAGATCCAGGCCGAGGCGGACGCCCTGCTGAAGGCCGAGGGCTACAGCCAGGGGTCGGTGGCCGAGCGGATGGCGGCGCTGCGGGTCGAGCCGCGCTTCGTCTGGCCGAACACCGACGCGGGCCGGGCCGAACTGCTGGCCTACGTCAACGTCGAGATGAACCGGATCCGCGACCGCATGCCCGAGGTCTTCGCGCGTGTGCCGACCAGCGAATTCCTGGTCCAGCGCATCCCGCCCGCGATCGAGGCCGGCGCGCCCGGCGGCTACGCCCAGGGCGGCAGCCTGGATGGCACACGGCCCGGCATCTACTTCATCAACCTGAAGGACACGGCCGACTGGCCGCGCTGGACGCTGAAGACCCTGACGTATCACGAGGCGGCGCCGGGGCATCTGTTCGAGGGCGCTCTGGCGCTCCAGTCCGGCGACCTGCCGCTGTATCGCAAGACGGTAGGCTTCAGCGCCTATGGCGAGGGGTGGGGGCTGTATGCCGAGCGGCTGGCCGACGAGCTGGGGCTCTATGCGGACGATCCGTTCGGCAGGATCGGCTATCTGGAGAGCTTCCTGTTCCGGGCGTGCCGGCTGGTGGTCGACACCGGGCTGCACTCCAAGGGATGGAGCCGCGAACAGGCCGTCCGCTACATGGCCGAGAACGTCGGCGATCCGAACGAGCCGGAGATCGACCGCTACTGCTCCGCGCCGGGCCAGGCCTGCTCCTACAAGATGGGCGAGATCGCCATCACGGCCCTGCGCGAGGAGATGCGGGCGAGGCCGGGCTTCGACCTGAAACGGTTCCATTCGGCCGTTCTGGACGGCGGGCGCATGCCTTTGACGGTGCTGGAACGCCGGGTGCGGGCAGCCTTCGCCTAGCGCTTCAGGATCACGTCGAGCAGGCCGGGGAAGCGCGCCTCGATGTCCTCGGTGCGCGGATAGTTGATCAGCGACTTGCCGCGCCGCTCCGACCGGATCAGCCCGGCCTCGCGCAGGACGCGCGTGTTGTGGCTGAGCGTCGAGCGGGGCTGGGCGGCGCAGACCTCGCCGCAGGCGATGCCGTCGGTCGCCGCGATGGTGCGGAACATGGTCAGCCGCGCGGTGTCGCCCAGCGCGTGAAGCACGCGCTCGAGGCTCAGGCTCTCCACCGTTGGATGGGTCAGGGGTGGCATCACGGGAATGTGTGACCTGACCGGCCTCATTTCAATGATCCAATATTCTTGAAATGTTGGAGTGAGCGCCCATCTGGGTCCTCGCCGGGCTGATCCGGCGTCAAGGAGCATCAGGCCATGGGCCAGATTTCGAACAAGGTCGCGCTGGTCACCGGCGCCTCGCGCGGCATCGGGCGCGCCATCGCCGAGCGGCTGGCCGCCGACGGGGCGACGGTCGCCGTCCACTATGGAAACAGCGCCGACGCGGCGCGCGAGGTGGTCTCGGGCATCGAGGCGAAAGGCGGCAAGGCGTTCGCCGTTCAGGGTGATGTGCGCAAGGTCGACGGCATCTCGGCCCTGTTCGCGGCGGTCGACGCGGAGCTGGCCGGACGTGGCCTGTCGGGCCTCGACATTCTGGTCAACAACGCCGGCCTGGCGTCCTACGACGGCTTTGCCGAGACTTCGGAGGCGACGTTCGACGACCTGTTCGACACCAATGTGAAGGGCCTGTTCTTCGTGGCCCAGCACGCCCTGCCGCGCCTGAAGGAAAACGGTCGGATCATCAATCTCTCCTCGATCGTGGCGCGGACCTATTTCGCGGGCATCCCGGCCTATTCGGCGACCAAGGGGGCGGTGAACACCCTGACCAAGCACTGGGCGGCCGAGCTGGGCGCGCGCGGGATCACCGTCAACGCCGTGGCGCCCGGGGCCATCGAGACCGACATGAGCGCCTGGCTGAAGTCCGAAGAGGGCGCCCAGAACGCCTTCGCCATCCAGGCCCTGAAGCGGGTAGGACAACCGACCGACATCGCCTCGGTCGTGGCCTTCCTGGCCGGCCCTGACGGCGCCTGGGTCTCGGGCGAGATCATCGAGGCGGCGGGCGGCTCCAAGCTCTAGAGCGTCAGCCCATCCGCGCGGCGGAGCGCGTTGTGGATGTCGGTGGAGGCCACGGCGGCCTCGGCCGTCGCCACGGCGATCTGGTTCAGGCCTCTCACGACGTCCCCGGCGGCCCACAGGCCGGGGACGCTGGTGCGCTGGCGCAGGTCGACCTCCAGCCGGCCGTCCTCGGCGAGGCGGGCGCCGAGGGATCGGGCCAGCGCCGCGTTCGGTGTCGTGCCGAGCGCGGAATAGATCAGGTCGAATGCGCGGTCCTGGCCGTTCCAGCAGAAGGCGGTGACGCGGTCGCCCTCCAGCCGCACGGTTTCGATCGGCGTCTCGACCACGTCCACGCCCAGGTCGGCCAGCGCCGCGCGCTCTGTCAAGGCGTCTGGCGGTCCTGTGTGGATCAGGGTCACGCGGTCGGAGTAGGTGCGCAGGAAGGCGGCCTCCCGCGCGCCCATGTCGCTGTCGCCCAGAATGGCGACGGCCTTGTCGGTCGCCTCATAGCCGTCGCAGATCGGGCAGATGCGGACCAGAGCCCGCTCGATGGCGCGCTCGACGCCGGGCAGGGGCGGGTGGTGGTCGACGACCCCGGTGGCGAGCAGCACGGCGCGGGCTGTGACCTCAGCGTCTGACAGTCGCGCCGTGAACTGTGAGCGCTGTTGGAGAAGCTCCGTCACCCGTCCAGGCTCTATCGTCGCGCCATACTCCTCGGCCTGTTCGCGCATGCGGGCCAGGATGGCGTCGCCCGTGATGCCGGCGGGAAAGCCCGGCATGTTGTGGCTGACCGGGATCCAGCTGGCGCGCGGATCGCCGCCGTCGGCGACCAGCACCGAGCGGTGAAAACGCGCCAGATAGGTCGCGGCGGTCAGGCCGGCCGGACCGGCCCCGACCACCAGAACGTCGGCCTCGGTCAAGCCCTCCGCAGCTCCGAGGGTTTGTGCGCCGCCTCGGCTCCGGTCTTGGCGCTCTTCACCAGATACTCGGGATTGTCCTTGGACGCCGCGACCTTGTGGGTCTTGATCGTCGTCGGGCGGGTAAGCTTCCTCACCACCTTGCCTTCGGTCGTGCCCTGGCTGTGGTCCCACTTGACCTTGTCGCCGGCCTTGAAGGTCTTCTCCGCCATCGTCACCGCTCCTGCTGCTGCGTCTCGGACTGAGCGAGCACGCGCCGCATCAGTTCCGCGTCCAGCAGCGGCGGCATCTCGCAAAAGGCGATGATCCAGCGCTGGACCAGCGCCTCCATGTCCTCATCCATTCCCGCTCGTTTCTGGTCTCGAAAGCCCGTTCCACGCGGAAGAATGACCCAGACAGCGATCGGTTCAGCGTGACCGGCGGCGGCTTTTTCCGGGCACGGTTAACACAGCCGCCGCGACCCTTTGCCTCGCGCGCCCCCGGTCGCTATACCCGCCGCCACTTCCCGAGAACCGCTGCACAGGACGAGAGCCGCATGGCCAAGATCAAGGTCGCCAACCCCATCGTGGACATCGACGGCGACGAGATGACCCGGATCATCTGGCAGATGATCAAGGACAAGCTGGTCTTCCCGTTCCTGGACCTGGAGCTCGACTACTACGACCTGGGCATGGAGCACCGCGACGCCACCGACGACCAGGTGACGATCGACGCGGCCCACGCCATCCAGAAGCACGGCGTCGGCGTGAAGTGCGCCACCATCACCCCGGACGAGGCGCGGGTGAAGGAGTTCGGCCTCAAGAAGATGTGGAAGTCGCCGAACGGCACCATCCGCAACATCCTGGGCGGCGTGGTCTTCCGCGAGCCGATCATTTGCCGGAACGTGCCGCGCCTCGTGCCCGGCTGGACCCAGCCGATCGTCGTCGGCCGTCATGCCTTCGGGGACCAGTACAAGGCCACCGACTTCCTGATGCCGGGCGCCGGCACTCTGTCGATCAAGTTCGTCGGCGACGACGGCCAGGTGATCGAGCACGAGGTGTTCAAGTCGCCGTCGGCGGGCGTCGCCATGGGCATGTACAATCTGGACGACTCGATCCGCGACTTCGCGCGCGCCTCGTTCGGCTATGGGCTGGCGCGCGGCTATCCGGTCTATCTGTCGACGAAGAACACGATCCTGAAAGCCTATGACGGCCGCTTCAAGGACATCTTCCAGGAGGTGTTCGACGCCGAATACGCCGCCGAGTTCAAGGCCAAGGGCCTGACCTATGAGCACCGCCTGATCGACGACATGGTGGCCGCGGCCATCAAGTGGTCCGGCGGCTTCGTCTGGGCGTGCAAGAACTACGACGGCGACGTGCAGTCCGACGTGGTGGCGCAAGGGTTCGGCTCGCTGGGCCTGATGACCTCGGTCCTGATGACGCCGGACGGCAAGGTGCTGGAGACCGAGGCCGCGCACGGCACCGTGACCCGCC
The DNA here is from genome assembly GCF_000701445.1 of Brevundimonas bacteroides DSM 4726. Lineage (GTDB taxonomy): Bacteria > Pseudomonadota > Alphaproteobacteria > Caulobacterales > Caulobacteraceae > Brevundimonas > Brevundimonas bacteroides. The sequence continues at coordinate 296,740 of NZ_JNIX01000010.1, read as the reverse complement.
ACTATCGCCAGCATCAGAAGGGCGAGGCCACCTCGACCAACTCCATCGCCTCGATCTTCGCCTGGACGCGCGGCTTCAAGCACCGCGCCAAGCTGGACGGCAACGCCGAGCTGGACACCTTCGCCGACACCCTGGAGCGGGTGGTGGTCGAGACCGTCGAGGCGGGCCACATGACCAAGGACCTGGCCCTGCTGGTCGGCGATCAGCAGGGCTGGCTGTCGACGGAGGGCTTCCTCGACAAGGTGGCGGAGAACCTGAGGAAGGAACTGCCGAACGTCGGCTGATCGAACGACGATCGAAACTTTTGGACCCCGCCGGAGCCTCCCCGGCGGGGTTTCGTTTGAGCCCTGCTCCGGTCCGTGCATTGATGCGGACTGCACCGGAGGAGGGGAGACCACCGCGTGAAACGGATCATCGGCAACCTGCTGCTGTTCGGCCTCGTCGTGGCGGTCGTCAGCTTCTTCGTGGCCCCGGCTGTGGCGTTTTTCGGCATCCGCTCGGCGGCGCAGGCCGACGATGTGGCGAGCCTGCAAAGGCTGATCGACTACGGCGCGGTGCGCCAGTCACTGCGGCCGCAGCTGTCGGGTCGGGCGGAGACCCTGACGCCTGCGCCGTCGTTCATGGAAGACCCGATCGGAGCCGTGCGCCGCCAGTTCGAGGTGGCGGCCGCCCCGGCGGGCCCGGACCCTGACGCCTTCCTGACGCCCGATGCGCTGGATGGCCTGATGCGGGGACAGGGGCGCTACGCCATCGTGCAGTCGGCGGCGACCATGCCCGAAGACGCCGAACCCGCGCCCCTGCCCGGTCCGAAGTACTGGGGGATCAACCTGGCGCGGCTGGCCGTGACCGATGAAGGCGGGTCGGAGACGATCTTCACCTTCGAGCGGCGCGGGCCCTTCGAATGGAAGCTGGTGCACATCGGACTGCCGGATGGGCCAACCCCGGCCGCGCCGGTTCAGGCTCCGGCGGCGGGAGCCAAGAAATGAAGGGCTGGGTTCGCGGGCTCTTGATCATGTCGGCCATAGCGGTGGCCGTCGCCTATCTGGCCATGCCGGTCCTAACGGTGCGGGCCCTGGTGCGCGCGGCGGAGACCGGCGACGAGGCGGCGCTGGAGCGGCTGGTGGATTTTCCGGCATTCCGAGAGAGCCTGAAGGAGCAGTTGACCGGCCGCCTGATGGCCGAGATGCGGCAGGACGAGCGAACGGACGACAGCGCCCTGGCTGGCCTGGGAATGCTGTTCGGACCGATGGTGATCGACGGGGCCGTGGATATGCTGGTCACGCCGGAGGCCATTTCGGCCATGGTCGAGACGGCCGAAGCCCCCGATCCGGCGGACGCGGTCACGCCGTCAGAGCCTGCATCCGAGGACGGCGAGATCCGCAAGAGCTACGCCTATCGCGACCTCAACACCTTCGTGCTGGGCCTGACCGATCCGGAGCGGCCGGATGGGACGCTGAAGCTTCTGCTCAAGCGCGACGGGCCGTTCGGCTGGAAGCTGGCGGGTGTTGAGTTGCCGGCGGCCCCGGCTCAGGGCTGAGCCGCGATCCACGCGTCCATGCGCTGGTCCAGCAAATCCAGCGGCAGCGGCCCGTCGACCAGCAGTGCGTCGTGGAAGTCGCGCACGTTGAACCGCTCGCCCAGCGCCTGTTCCGCCCGGGTGCGAATGGCGCGCAGGCGGATTTCGCCGATCTTGTAAGCGAGCGCCTGCCCCGGCCAGCCGACATAGCGTTGCAGCTCGGTCTCGATGTTGTGCGGAGCCAGCGCCGAGTTCTCGGCGAAGCAGCGACGCGCCTCGCCGACCGTCCAGCCCATCCAGTGCATGCCGGTGTCGGCGACCAGACGGCACGCCCGCCACATCTCATACGACAGGCGGCCGAAGCGTTCCTCCGGCGTGCGATAGAAGCCCATCTCCTCGCCCAGGAACTCGGCGTACAGGCCCCAGCCCTCGGTGAAGGCGGTGACGTCGACGGTGCGGCGGAAGTAGGGGCCCTGCTCGGCCTCCTGCTGCAGCGCGATCTGGAGGTGATGGCCGGGCACGGCCTCGTGCAGCGTCAGGGCGGGCAGCTCATACAGCGGCCGCTGGTCAAGCCGCCCGGTGTTGACGATGTAGCCGCCCGGCACCCCGTCGGCGAGCGAGCCGCCGTTGTAGCGGCCGGTGGTGTAGGTCGCCTCGATGGCCTCGGGTACGGGACGGACGTTGTAGGTCAGGCGCGGCAGGGTGCGGAACAGGGCCGGCAGGCCACCGTCGGCCCGCTTGGACATTTCCGACGCCTTCTCCAGCAGCTCCTCGCGCGACGTCGCATAGAAGCGGGGTTCGGTGCGCAGGTGGTTCAGGAAACCGGCGAAGTCGCCGGTCCAGCCGGCCGCGCGCATCTCCGTGTCCATGCGGGCGCGGATGCGGGCGACTTCATCCAGACCGATCTGGTGGATCTGGTCCGGCGTCAGGTCGGTGGTGGTGTAGCGCCGCGCTTCGAAGGCGTAGAAGTCGCGCCCGCCGGGGCGGCTGCCGATGCCCACCTCTGGTCGGGCGGCGGGGAGGTATTCAGTCTCGATGAAGCGGAGCCATTCCTGGCGGCGCTGCGCGATTTCGCCGTTCACGATGGCCCAGGCCGCGACCCGGATCAGCTCCCAGTCGCTCTCGGAAATCGCTGAGGGCCGGGTCTCCGTCGGCTTCAGGAGGGGGTCGGTCTCCTGGGTGAAGGCGACCTCATTGCGGAGCGACACCAGGAAGCTCTCGACCACGGACGTCGGCTGGGTGAAGCCGGTCTCCAGCCCGCGGCGGGCGTTTGCGAGGGCAGCGTCGTAGTAGCCCGCGAAGGCGGCGAGTCGCGACAGCCAGGCCTGGGCCTCCGCCGCGTTCGTGATCCGCGTCACCGAGGCAATGTAGCTGGCGGATTGGCCGGGGCCACCTTCGGAATCGAAGGCGAGGCGGCCGGAATCGTAGCGGATCACCTCGATCGACCGGTCCAGATCGTGAATCAGGAAGTCGCGGTTCAGGCGGTCGTCGGATGACAGGCCGTCTGTCGGAATCGCCTGGGCGCGGGCGCGGAAGGCCTCCAGCACCGGTTGGCGGGCCAGTTCGGCCTCTCGCGAGATGTCGGGCAGTCGGCCCTTGGCGGCGATGTCGCCTTCCTGTCCGGCGCTGATCGGGTCGCGGGCCTTCAGATAGGCCTCGTAGTCGGTCAGTAGGGCGGCGAGCTCGGCGTGGGTGGCGGGCCGGGCGGCCTCGGTCGCGGACTGGGCGAAGGCCGCAGGCGCGGTCGAACAGAGAAGCGCGGCGACGAGACCGGCGTAGGCGAGACGATGCATGGGGCCCCCTTTGAGCGAGGGCCGCATGGGGACTGAACGGACGTTCAGCGTCAATGCTTACGTGTCCTTTCTCCCCTTGCGGGAGAAGGTGGCCGGTCAGGGCCGGATGAGGGGTGAAACGCAGTTGGCGCAGATAGGGAATGAAGCCGGTGTCCCAACGGGACCGTCGCCTATCACCCCTCATCCGCCCTCGCTGCGCTCGGCCACCTTCTCCCGCAAGGGGAGAAGGGATTGGCCTATCCTGCCAGAGCCGCCCGTACCGCCGCGAGACCCGCCTCGGCCTTCGTTCCGTCCGGAGCCCCGCCCTGGGCGAAGTCCGGCTTGCCGCCCGCACCTTGGCCGCCCATCGCAAGGACGGCGGCGCGGGCCAGGTCGGCGGCGTTGACCGTGCCGGTCATGTCGGAGGTCACGGCCACGGTGACGGCGGCCTTGCCGTCGGTGACGCCGATCAAGGCGACGACGCCCGAGCCGACCTGTTTGCGGAAATCCTCGGCCACGCCGCGCAGGCCCTTGCCGTCCACGCCGTCGAGCACGCGGGCGATCAGCTTGACGCCGTTGATCTCCTCCGGCGCCGCGTTTCCGCCCGAGCCGCCGCCGAGCGCCAGCTGCTTCTTCAGGTCGGCGACCTGCTTCTCCAGCGTGCGGACGTTGGTCGAAAGGGCGTCGACGCGGGCCGGGACGTCGGCGGGCTGGACCTTGAAGCCCTGGGCCAGCTTGCGGGCAATGCCGGCCTGGCCCTCCAGATAAAGGCGCGCGGCCTCTCCGGTCAGGGCCTCGACGCGGCGGACGCCGGCGGCGATGCCGGTCTCGGACACGATCTTGAACAGGGCGATGTCGCCGGTGCGGGCCACGTGGGTGCCGCCGCACAGTTCGACCGAATAGGCCTTGTCGTCGACAAGCGACTTGCCGAGCGTCAGCACGCGGACCTCGTCGCCGTACTTCTCGCCGAACAGGGCGACAGCCCCTGCCTCGATCGCGGCCTGCGGCGCCATGAGTTTGGTCTCCGCCGGAATGTTCTGGCGGATGATGGCGTTCACCTCGGCCTCGATGCGGGCCAGCTCGTCCTCGGTCACGGGGGCGTTGTGGCTGAAGTCGAAGCGCATGCGCTCGGCGTCGACCAGCTGGCCCTTCTGGGCGACGTGGGCCCCCAGAACGTTCTTCAGCGCGGCGTGCACCAGGTGGGCGGCGGAGTGGTTGGCCCGGGTCGTCAGGCGGGCGTCGGCGTCCACGTGCAGGCTGGCGCGGTCGCCGATGGACAGGGCCCCTTCCAGCACCTCGAGGGTATGGGCATAGAGGTCGCCGGTGGGCTTCTGTACGTCATGGATGCGGCCGCGACCGGTCGGCCATTCGACCTCGCCCTTGTCGCCGGCCTGACCGCCGCCCTCGCCATAGAAGGGGGTCTGGTCGAACAGGACCTCGACCGTATCGCCGGCCTGGGCCCCATCGACCTGGGCCCCGTCCTTAAGGATGGCGAGCACTTCGCCCGCCCCGTCCACCGCGTCGTAGCCGGTGAAGACCGTCGGCCCCAGCCGGTCCTTGAGCGCCAGCCATTCGCCGGCCGAAGCCGTCTGGCCCGAGCCCTTCCAGTTGGCCTTGCCCCGGGTCTTCTGCTCTTCCATCGCCGCGTCGAAGCCGTCCGTGTCGACGGTGAAGCCGCGACGGCGCGCCTCGTCCTGGGTCAGGTCCAGCGGGAAGCCATAGGTGTCATAAAGGCTGAAGGCCGTCCGGCCGGGGATGACGCCGCCCGGTGCCAGATCGCGCGTGGCATCTTCCAGCAGGCCCATGCCGCGACCCAGTGTGGTGCGGAAACGGATCTCTTCCTGCTTCATCGTGTCCTCGACAGAGGCCTGCGCACGCTTCAGCTCCGGATAGGCCTCGCCCATCTCGGCGACGAGCGTCGGCACGAGGCGGTGCATCAGGGGATCGGTCGCGCCCAGCAGGTGGGCGTGGCGCATGGCCCGGCGCATGATCCGGCGCAGCACATAGCCCCGGCCCTCATTGGACGGAGTGACCCCGTCCGCGATCAGGAAGGACGAGGACCGCAGGTGGTCGGCGATCACCCGGTGGCTGGGCGCCATCTCGCCGTTCGGATCGGTCGAGGTCGCCTCGGCAGAAGCCTGGATCAGCGTCTGGAACAGGTCGGTGTCGAACACCGAGTTCTTGCCCTGGAGCACGGAGGCGATGCGCTCCAGCCCCATGCCGGTGTCGACGCTGGGTTTGGGAAGGTTGCGAACGATCTCGTCGTTCTCCTTCTCGAACTGCATGAAGACGTTGTTCCAGATCTCCACATAGCGGTCGCCGTCCTCGTCCGGCGAACCCGGAGGGCCGCCGGGGACGTGGTCGCCGTAGTCCCAGAAGATTTCGGTGCAGGGGCCGCAGGGGCCGCTGTCGCCCATGGCCCAGAAGTTGTCCGAGCCCGCGATGCGAATGATCTTGTCGTCGGAGAAGCCCGTGACCTTTTTCCAGATCGCGGCGGCCTCATCGTCTTCGATATAGACGGTGACCAAGAGGCGCTTGGGATCCAGCCCGAAGTCGCGCGTGACCAGGGTCCAGGCGCTCTCGATCGCGTGCTCCTTGAAGTAGTCCCCGAAGCTGAAGTTGCCCAGCATCTCGAAGAAGGTCAGGTGGCGGGCGGTGTAGCCGACGTTGTCCAGGTCGTTGTGCTTGCCGCCGGCGCGGACGCACTTCTGTGACGACGTAGCGCGCGGCGACGGCGGCTTGGCGGCGCCGGTGAAGTAGTCCTTGAACGGCACCATGCCCGCGTTGACGAACATCAGCGTCGGGTCGTTCTGCGGCACCAGGGGCGCGGAGTGGATCTTCTGGTGTCCGTCGGCCTCGAAGAAGTTGAGGAAGGTCGAGCGGATGTCGTTCAGGCTGGCCATGAGGTGAGGACGCGCGTCGGGAGGATGGGGAAACCGCGCCTCATATAGGGTTTCCGCCGCGAACGCATCACCTTGGCGGGACGCCGGTCAGGCGGCGTCGGTGCCCTCCTCGTCAGCGTCCTCGTCGAAGGCGTCTGCGGACGCGTCGTCGTCGGAGAGCAGGGCGTCGAGGCCGTCGATGATGGCGTCGATCTGCTCGGGCGTGGCGGACAGCGCCAGCGAGCCTCCGCCGTCGCCCTCGACCTCGATCAGATAGCCGTCGGGGGTCTCCGACAGGGTAAACTGGCTCAGCGCCTGGATCTGGGTGTCGGCCATGGGAAGCTCCTCGGTTGGGAGAGGGTCAACCGGCGGCGCGCGCAGACGTTCCGTCGCAGCGCCTGTGTCGGGAAGGCGGCGTAGAACCGGATCATGGCCAAGGTCGAAGTCTGGTTCGATGGCGATTGCCCGCTGTGCCGGCGCGAGATCGCGCTGATGCGGCGGCTGGATCGGCGCGGAGCGATCAGGTTCCAAAACGTGGCGCGCGGCGACGGCGTCTGTCCGATCGACCGCGCGGAGCTGCTGGCGCGGTTCCATGCGCGCGAGGACGGGCGGATGCTGGCGGGAGCTGAAGCGTTCGCGGCCATGTGGCGGGCCATTCCGGTTCTGAGGCCGTTGGGCCTGCTGGTCCGGAACCGCGCGGTGCTGGCGATCTTGGAGCGGTTCTATCTGGCCTTCCTGAAGGTGCGGCCCCGGTTGCAGGGATGGCTGAGGGGTCGCGAGGGAGCGGCGGCGTGAGCGAGGTCTGGACGCCGACGCGGGCGGCGGGGCTGGATCGGATAGCGGCGTTTCAGCCGCGCATGGGCCGGGCCTATGCCGCCGTGCGGAACACGGATTTCGGGCCGGGTCGGCAGGAGGCGGTTTCGCAGTTGTCGCCCTGGGTGCGGCGCCGGCTGGTGACCGAGGAGGAGCTGGCGCGCGCCGCGCTGGAGGCGCACGGGCCGCGGGCGGCTGAGAAGTTCGTTCAGGAGGTGATCTGGCGGACCTACTGGAAGGGCTGGCTGGAGATGCGGCCCGAGGTCTGGACGCGGTATGTCGCTGAGCGGGACGCGGCGCTGGCGAAGGTCGAGGCGAATGCGGGGTTGAGGACGGCGCTGACGCAGGCTGTCGAGGGGCGGACGGGCATTGAGGGCTTCGACGACTGGGCGCGCGAACTGGTCGAGATCGGCTGGCTGCACAATCACGCGCGGATGTGGTTCGCCTCGATCTGGATCTTCACGCTCAGGCTGCCGTGGACGCTGGGGGCGGACTTTTTCCTGCGGCACCTGATGGACGGCGATCCGGCGTCCAACACCCTGTCCTGGCGCTGGGTCGCGGGGCTGCAGACGCAGGGCAAGACCTATCTGGCGACGGCGTCGAACATCGAGCAGTTCACTGAGGGGCGGTTCCGGCCCAGTGGACTGGCCAAGGTGGCCGAGCCTCTATCGGAGGCTCCGATCCCAGCGGCGCGGGCCCTGCCGTCGGCGGCCGGTCAGACGCCGGACGGGCCGCAGCTGTTGCTGATCACGGCAGAGGACCTGTCACCTGAAAGCCTGATCGGGCCGTGGGAGATGGCTGGCGTAGTCTTGGCATCGGAGCCGGGAACGGCGACGTCGGGCGAGGTGGCTCGGGTGTTTTTGGGCGGGGCGATGGACGACGCGGCGGCGCGGGCCGAGGCACGGTATCGCCAACCGGTACAGCGACTGCCGGGTTTGGAGCCGGAGGCGCTGATCGCGGCGGCGCAAGCGGCCGGGGTCACGGCGATCGTGACGTCCTATGCGCCGGTCGGGCCGACGGCGGAGGCTCTGGCGCGGGCACGTCCCGTGCTGGCGGCGCAGGGGATGGAGCTGGTTCAGGTCCGGCGGGACTGGGACGAGGCGATGTGGCCGCTCGCGACCAAGGGGTTCTTTCCGTTCAAGGAGAAGGCGCCGACCGTGCTGCGGATGCTCGGTCTGCCTGCCTGACAGAAAAAGCCCGTCCGGACGAACCGGACGGGCGGCTCCTCCCGGCCCGATCCCCGCGGGGGTCGGCGGCGGGTCGCAGGGACCAGCCGGGCGGAGTGTTCGGATGAAATGTGCACTCCGAAAAGCGGAGTGCACATCGGGCACTATCTGTAGGGGATCAGCCCTCCAGGTCCTGCCCTTCGTCGGGCTCGGGCGTGCCCAGGAGCTCCTCGGCGATCTTGTTCGACGAGCCCCGCACCGCCTTTTCGATTTCGGCGGCGATGTCCGGATTGGCCTTGAGGAAGGCGCGCACATTCTCGCGGCCCTGACCGATGCGCGTGGAGTCGTAGGAGAACCACGATCCCGACTTCTCGATCACCCCGGCCTTGACGCCCAGGTCGATGACCTCGCCCAGCTTGGAGATGCCCTCGCCGTACATGATGTCGAAGATGACTTCGCGGAACGGCGGAGCGACCTTGTTCTTGACCACCTTGACGCGGGTGGTGTTGCCGACGACCTCGTCGCGGTCCTTGATCGCGCCGGTGCGGCGGATGTCCAGACGCACCGAGGCGTAGAACTTCAGCGCATTGCCGCCCGTGGTCGTCTCAGGGCTGCCGTACATCACCCCGATCTTGTGCCGGATCTGGTTGATGAAGAGCACGATGCACTGGCTCTTGTTGATGGAGGCGGTGAGCTTGCGCAGCGCCTGGGACATCAGACGCGCCTGAAGGCCCGGCAGGCTGTCGCCCATCTCGCCCTCGATCTCGGCGCGCGGCGTCAGCGCGGCGACCGAATCGACCACGACGATGTCCACCGCGCCCGAGCGCACGAGCGTATCCACGATCTCGAGCGCCTGCTCGCCGGTGTCGGGCTGGGACACCAGAAGGTCGTCCAGGTTCACGCCCAGCTTCTGGGCATAGGTCGGATCCAGCGCGTGCTCGGCGTCGACGAAGGCGGCGGTGCCGCCCGACTTCTGGATCTCGGCCACGGTGTGCAGCGCCAGCGTCGTCTTGCCCGAGCTTTCCGGGCCGAACACCTCGATCACCCGTCCGCGCGGCAGGCCGCCGATGCCGAGCGCCATGTCCAGACCCAGCGAGCCGGTCGAGACCGAGGGGATGACCTCGGCCACCCCGCCCTTGCCCAGCTTCATCACCGAGCCCTTGCCGAAGGCGCGGTCGATCTGTGCGATCGCCGCCTCCAGCGCGCGCTGCTTGTCGCCGTCTTCCTTGCCCACCAGTTTCAATGCCGCCTGCGATGCCACCTTGCCACTCTCCCTTGCCATGATTCCCAAATCAGTCCGGAGGGAGAGGCCCGCCTTCGGCGCAATCGCCGTGACCCGCTCCCGATGAACCGCACTATGTGCACGGTTTGTTCCGGTTGGCAATTTGTTCTTTTCGGGCGGCGTATGTATATTTGACAAACCCACCTGTTCTGGTAGGGTGAGCGGGTAAGGAGATTTGCCCGTGTCCGTCCTGTCGAAGCCCTACTTTCACGATGAAGCCGCCGCCTTCGCTTTCGTTGAGCGGATCATCTGGAACGGCGAGCCGGTGTGCCCGCATTGCGGCGTCGTGGGCCGGGCCTATGCCCTGAAGGCCGTTCGGTCGAAGCCCTCGAAGAAGAACCCGGAAGGCGTCGTCCGGCACGGCCTGAAGAAGTGCGGCGCTTGCCGTGCGCAGTTCACCGTTCGGATCGGCACCATCTTCGAGGAAAGCCACCTGCCCCTGCATAAGTGGCTTCAGGCGATCTATCTGATGTGTTCCTCGAAGAAGGGCATCAGCGCCAAGCAGCTAGAGCGCACCCTGGAGGTCACCTACAAAACCGCGTGGTTCCTCGGTCACCGCATCCGCGAGGCCATGCGCGACACCGCCATGACCCCGATGGGCGGCGAGGGCATGACCCTCGAAGTGGACGAGACCTTCCTCGGTCGCCAAGCCACCATCTTTGTCAGCGGTAAGGGCTGGCAACAGCGTCGTGGCACTGGCGACATGCGCAAGATCGTGACCCTCGTTGAGCGTGGCGGTCGCGCCCGCTCGGTCCACGTGCCCTCGCTGCGCAAAGAGGACATCGTAGCGGTCATGGCCCATGCTGACCGCGCGTCGGTCCTCAACACCGATCAGGCCCAGCACTACCGCCGGATCGGCACCGAGTTCGCCGCTCACGAAACCGTCGATCATGGCCGGGACGAATACGTCCGCTACGACGGCGACGTTGTGACCACTACCAACACCATCGAAGGCTACTTCAGCATCTTCAAGCGCGGCATGAAGGGCATCTACCAGCATTGCTCGGAGAAGCACCTTCAGCGGTATCTGGCGGAGTTCGACTTCCGCTACAGCAACCGCTCTGCGCTCGGTTGCGAGGATGAAGAGCGGGCGGCTCGCGCCTTGGCGGGCATCGTTGGCAAACGCCTCACCTATCGAGGGGGAACTAACCGCCGGACCGAAGCCGCCAGCGCGTAAGCAAAAAGCGCGGTCGCGGTGGCGAACCAAACGAAAAAAGATTCGCTTTTCAAAGACCTAGCCGCACGATACTAGGTCGTTGAGACTATTGACAATTTGCGCAATTCTGCGCACATAGAGCGGCGCGGCCCTTGCTTGGTGATAAACGCCCCTGGGCGTTTCGAATGATAGCCAAGATCGCCGATATGGCGGGCCGCGCGCAATCAATAATAGTGCTTTCGCCCATGCCCCCAGAGTTCGTATTCGTACGTTAACTTCTTCTGGATGGTGGCTATCGGCCCCAAATCTCGACGCTCCCACTTCCTCATAACGGCCCACGCACAATAGTCGGCGGCTTGAAGACACGGGTCCGCAAGTGCTGGCCGGAAGTCAACGGCCCAGTCGGTGTGGGCCGCACCTTGGTTCACCACGTCCTTCAGGGAAGACGTATAGCTGTTGCGCTCTTTTTTGGTCCCAATAGAAGCGGCGGTGACAAGCAATCGATCTCCATTCTTCAAATGGGGCGCTAGGCCGTTCTTGAAATGATAGAACCATGGGATCTTGTAGAAACGAGCCTTTGTTGAACGCACTTGCGGCTCGGCCTTGGACTTCTCGCAGATCGTGGCCTGGAACGTGAAGTCGCATTCTGCGAGAACATTATAGACGCGGTTGCGAACGGGGACGGAATCTGTTGTTGCGTGGAAGCAGTCGCCCACTTCAACACCCTCGCGAACAAGGTCGTGACGCAGTGCGGTAAGTCGGGAACCCACTTCGAGCGAGGAAGTGGCCAACGTGCAGATGATGAAGAACCGGCTTACATTGGGTTCCCGGTTGAAGGTGAAGTCACCCGCCTCGTCGGAAAATAGGTATCGATCCATGGCCGATAATGACCACGCCAACAGTCAAGCTGACAAGTTTCGCGCGATTGCTCGCGAGCTAGAATGCGACGAGGACGAAGCCGCCTTCGAGGACAAGGTGCGGAAGGTGGCTAAGCCCGGAAAGCCCTCGGAGCCCCAGGTTGACGAAAACTGATCTCTGGCGATGGGTTCGCCCGTCATGGGCGCGGCTCTACAGCCTTGTTCTCTCTGCGCCCGCCGTGTGGGCGCTCTGGTTTTTGGTTCTGGAGGGCAACCGCAACAAGGTTGTTATCGCCCTCGCCAGTGGCCTGTGGCTGTTCTTCGTTTTGCGGACGTGGTTCTGGTACGAGCGACCTAGGTCTGCTCGCCCCTGACTTCCGACAAGGCCTGATAAAGCCGAACTGCGGCGTCTGCCGAGACGACCTTCGCGAGCACGTTCAGGCCGTCATCGGCTTCGTCCCTCTCATACAGATAGTAGCCAAGCGGATTGCCGCCGCGTCCGTCGCCTGTAGCGAGTTCTTCGTTTGTGAGCGGGCTAATGCAAAGCGAACGGCGATTCCCGAGCGTCATGCTAAAGTAGTAATCGCTCATTGATTCTCACCCCGAGGTTACAGACGTGGCACCGATCCCGCCGCCTACGCCCCAGAAGGCCCACAAAGACCCACGGATATCAGTCAACAAACTTGCCGAGTATCTTGCCACGAATAAGGCGTCTAGGCGAGAAAGAATACTTCGCGACGCGAAGTTTCCGCCGACGTTCCAAGTGATCCGATACGAGCCGACTCTTGATATGGCGCGCCGGTTCTTGTCAGGGAAAATCGCCAATACGCAGTCCCTACAGGTCGAGATTGCCGAGTATGAAGCAAGCTTGGCGTCAAACGACTTTGAAGAGCGAATGAAGAAGTCAAACGTGGAGGCGATGAACCTCTTCGTTTCGTTGGCTCCGACCCTCGATATCCACGACATGAAGATCACCATCGGCGAGCACGCCCCACCCAAGCTCACGTTGGCCGACGTTGCGGTCAGCGTCCGCCCCGACGTGCTGGTAACCATAAGCAAGAAAGGTGCCAAGCAGTCCGGCGCGATCAAGCTCAACATCTCGAAGGGCTCGCCGCATACCAAGGACTCTGCCGAATATGCGGGCGCCCTCCTGCGCCACTACCTCGCAACCCAGGGCCATGACGATTGCGACTACCGGTGCTGCTTCACTCTCGACGTGTTCTCGAAGAAGTTCGTTGAGGCCCCGAAGGCGATCACGAACCGCCTGAAAGACGCAGAAGCAGCCTGTGCGGAGATCGCCCGCCAGTGGGACTCTATCAAAGCCCCGTAAGTCGTCGCCGGGCTGGGTGTGTGAAAGATACATACGCCTTTCGGGCATGACGAACGATGCGTCCGAATTTGACGTATCGAATGGCGAGCTGGGCCTATTCCTTCAGGTGCGGCGCGAGGAGCGCATACCAGCTGGCGCTGAGCCGCTCGAATTCAGCCGGGCAGTATTCGGCGCGCTCGGGGGTCAGCCACTCTTCCTCGAGAAGATAGGCGTAGCCCTCGGGGTCCGACCCGTAAACGTGGCAAGCCAGCGCGTAGTAGCGTTGCTGGCTGAAGGAGTGGTCTCCTGCATACTCGCTGTCGTCGATCTCACCAGCCTGCGAGGGGTCGGTGTAGAAGCTGAGCGCTGCAGAGATGGTGGACGCCTCGCCTCCTTGCCCGTCGATGAGCCACCACGTCGCAAGACTGTCAGCTGTGTCTTCTTCGCGTCCGGTCACGGGGATGTCGAGGACGTCGACCAGCGCGTGGCCGACCTCATGGAAAACGGTCCAGTGGAAGGAGCCGGCGACCGCGTCCTCGATTTCCTGCTCTGTTTCGAAGTAGGCGGCGAACACCTCCCTCTCTCCGTCGAAGAGCTCGAGGCACATCTGGATCTCACGCTCGTCGGGGAGATAAAAGGCGTTGCTCTGACCGCATTCGGCGAAGCGGATGCCGATGTCGACCGGCAGGTTCAGGCTGGCGTTCAGGGCCTCGGCGATGTCCTCGAGCCAGCCCTCTTCCGACAGCTGGTTGGCGAGGTCGACGTATTCGTCGGTTTCAAGAAGCGCTTCGCGGACGACGAAGTCACCGAGATCCTCCCTCGTCGCAGACCCGGCCTGTGTGGCCTGACCGCAGGCCGCAAGAGCAAGGATGGCAGCGCAAGCGGCCGGAACGACACGACGGGCTCGCAGAGCAGGAACAACAGACATGGACCCCCCCCCAACTATGGCGGAGAGACCTATAGCCGCCGTCGCGCGGACGGCAACGCTTGCGGCCGCGTCGTCACGCCGCGTCAGGCCTTGGCCGCCCTCAGGATCGGCCCGCCGTCCGGCATCTGGACCAGAACGGCGGTGAGCAATCCGTCGCGCGTGGGCGCGGGCAGAGCCCAGCCCTGGGGCTGACCACCCGACCATTGGCCCAGCTTGACCAGTTCTCGCACCACCGACGCGTGGGGCAGGGTCCTGCCGGCGTTCTCACCGCGCGCGACGGGCACGGCGATGGGGTCGGGTTCATAGCGAACCAGCCAGACATCGGCCGGGGCGGATTGTGCCGGGCCGCCGGCCAGGCCGACGCCGCCGTTGCGGAAAGCGATCGAAGGCCCGGCGAGCACCAGATGGCTGTCGATCAGCCGTTCGATGTGCTCCATCTGGCGACCGACAGTGTGACTGCGTCCGTCGACAACCACTTGGGGCGTCCAGACGTTGTCGGTGCCCAGGCCCCGCTGATAGGCGCGCTGGCGAGCGGTGTACTCCGGCTTGGCGAAGGTGTCGGGCCAGCCGAGGTCGTCCCAGTAGGTGACGTTGAAGCTCAGCGTCAGCAGGTCGGGGCGGGACGAGAGGCGGACTAGATTGGCGTTGGCCGGCGGGCAGGCGTTGCAGCCCTGGCTGGTGAACAGTTCGACAACCGTCAGCTCGTCGGCGGGGGGAGGGGCAGGAACCCGGGCCTCGACCGGCTGGACGGTGGCGTGGCCAAACACAACGGCGGCAGCGACGAGGCCGATGGCACCCAACAGGCTAAGGCGGCGGCGGAGGTCGAAGCGCAGGGCGGCGGACTGGGCGGAGGCGCGCATGGGGCGATACCTTGGAGAGGACATGCCGCCCGCTTCGCCGGGCAGGCGGAATTCGTTACTGGCTCAGGTCGGGCCGCCCTCGGCAGGGGGCGGCATGGGCTCGGCGAAGCGCGCCGTGGCGGACAGTCCGCAGGCGAGGATCAGACAGGCTGCAGCGGCGGCGGCATAGGTCGCTCTCGTATTCTCGGGCGCGAGCGGACGGGCGAACAGCAGGACCAGAAGCGCCATGAGGGCCAGCACGCCGGGGATGTCCATGCCAACGCCGAGGAACACCGGATGGGCGAGGGTGACCACCCAGGCCCCGCCGAGCCCCGTGACGACCGCTGCCGGGATCAAAGCGCGCGGGTCCGTCAGGCTGGCGGCGATCAGGGCGACGGCGGCGGCGGCGAGTGCGGCGATCAGGCCGGGCCAGACAAAGATCAGGGCGGCCTCTGGCGCGGCGCCCTGGGCGATGCAGCCAAGGAGGAAGATCAGGGCGATCAGGCCCAGCCAGGCGCCCCAGGTCGTTCGAGGCCAGGCCTGGCTCCACGCCGACAGGGCGATGGCGACGCCACCCGCGCCGATCAGGACGGGATCGAAGCCGCCGACGACCGTCGCGGCAACCACGGCGAGGAGGACGACCCCTGCCAGGACGCGCGGCCCGATCGCGGCTCGGCCCGCCAACGCCGCCAGCGTCACGGCGACGACGGCGAGCACGGTTGCCGTCTCCATCCACGGCAGGCGGCGCAGCAGGGTGTAGTAGGCCTCGGCCGACTCGGCCCGTCCAGCGGTGGGTCCGGCCAGTACGCGAACGCCGGCGGTCACGACCACGCCCATGACGACCAGCCACAGACCTGACAGCATGCCGCGGCCAATGTCTCGGGGATCAAGCCGGGTGGCGTGGCGCGCGCCCCAGGCGCCGAAGGCCAGGGCGGCGGCGGTGATTGCCAGCAGGCCCCAGCCTGTGGCCTTGTCGTGGACGATCAGGAACCGGCCCAGCACATCGCCATAGACGGCGTTGTCGCCCGCGATGGGCAGGGCGTCGGCCGACAGCAGGGCCTCGGTCGCCTCCAGCGCCTGGGAGCCGATGTGCTGGAGCGCGCCGACGTCAAGATTGTCCGGCGTGGCCTCCGGCGTGTGATAGAGCGCAGGCCGACCGATGAAGGCGAAGTTCAGCCCGGCGATCCCCCGGTTCTTGGGGATGGTGAAGTCGGTGCCGTTGGGCATGTTCTCATAGACGAAGATCGACAGGGCGTTGGACGTCACGCCCCCGTCGGCGCGGCTCGCGATGCCGGCGAACAGGTCGATGGTCTCGGCGTTGCCCCGGCCCGTCTCGAACATCATGGCCCGGCCGCCGCCGCCGCGCGCTTCCAGGTTCACCACCGCGCCAACGCGGTCGCGCAAGGGATGCTCCGAAAAGAAGATGCGCGCTCCGTCGAGGTTCAGCTCTTCCGCGTCGGTGATGAGCACCACCAGCGTCCGGTCGAAGGTGCCTCTCGCCCTCAAGGCCCTCACGGACTCCAGAATGGCCGCGACGCCCGCCGCGTCGTCGGCGGCGCCGGGCGAGCCCCAGGCGCTGTCGTAGTGGGCCATCATGACGACGGCGGCGGCGTCCGGATCGCGGCCCGGCAGGACACCCACGATATTGACCGCCTGATTGCCCACAGCGGCCGGGTCGCCGCCCCATCGCGCCAGCCGGGCCACGGCATCCGGCGACATGGCTCCGGCCTGGAGCGCGGGATTCAGACCGAGCGCGGCCATTCGTTCAAGGAGGTAGGCCTGGACCCGGGCATGGTCGGCCGATCCGACGGGATGAGGCCGGGCGGCGATGGCGCGAACGTCTGTCATGGCCCGCTCGGCGGAGAAGGCGACGGCCGGGGAAGTGGTCGGGCGGGGCGAAGGAACCTGCAGCGCCCAGACGCCGATGATCAGTGCCAGGGCGAGCGAGCCGAGGAAGAGAGCCCAGCGCATGAGGTGTTCCTCCGTGACCTTGGGGATGAGCTTAGGCGGAGCGCGGGCGGGGTGTCGATGTTGGAACCCTCTCCCTGTGGGAGAGGGAAGCGATCAGGCCGCCCGGCTGAGCGCTGCGGGGGCTTTCACGTACAGGCCCTGGCGTCCGCCCACGGGCCTGAAGGCGACGGTGTCCCCGTCAATCCGCTCCTCGGCGCCGAGGATCAGGACGCCGTCGTCGGCGAGCCTGCGTTCCAGATGATCCACCACGCGTCCGCGCTGGGCGTGTTCCATTTCGGACAGGACATTCCGGCACAGGATCACGTCGAAACGCGCTCCGTCGGCGGGGGCGTCGAGCAGGTTGTGGCGGGCGAAACGGATGGCGTCCTTCAGCCGCGGCACGGCGGTCCAGGCATCCTCGGCGGGCTGGAACCAGTCCAACATGACGCGGGCCGACAGGCCGCGCTGAATCTCAAACGCGCTGAACAGGCCCGAGCGGGCCTTGTCGATGGCGCGTTGTGACAGGTCGGTGGCCACGATGTCGGCGGCCACGCGCGCCTCCTGCGCCCCTATGGCGAGCGAATAGGCCTCCTGACCCGTCGAGCATCCCGCGGACCACAGTGTGACACGGCCGCCGGGGCGGACCCGGCTAATGGCAGGCAGCAATTCGCGCGAGATGGTATCGAACACGGCGCGATCGCGCCGGAACCAGGTCTCAGGGTTCAGCAGGGCCTCGATCACCGCCCAGCCCAGGCTCGCCACCGGCTTGACCCACAGGGATTGCAGGAGCGCATCGACGCTGTCGAAACCTTCGCGTCGCGCCACCGGCCCCAACCGGTGCTCGGCCAAATGCAGGCGGTCGCGGCCCAGCCGATAGCCGGCCCGCGAGGCGAGCAGCGCCTGGAGACGATCGAAGTCGTCTTCCGTCATGGCTGAACTACGGGCGCGGGCATGATCGGCTTCAGACGGCTCCGACTTCGGCCAGCTTGGAGTGCAGGATCTCGCCGTCGAACGGCTTCATGACGTAGTCATCCGCACCTGCGCCCAGGGCCTCGGCGATACGTTCGGGGGCGGTTTCGATGGTGCAGAACAGGACCTTGGGCCGGCCGCCGCCCGGCATCTCGCGCAGACGGCGAATGAAGGTCAGGCCGTCCATCACGGGCATGTTCCAGTCCAGCAGCACCACGTCAGGCAGGGGGCCGGTGCAGTGCGACAGGGCCTCTGCACCGTCGGCGGCCTCATCGACCTCGAAGCCCAGGCCCTCGACAATGCGGCGCGCGACCTTGCGGATGATCCGGCTGTCGTCGACGATCAGGCAGGTGCGCGTGTCCACGGGGTGGTCGTCTCCCAGCGGCCGGACCGAACGCGCCGCTTCGTCCGGCACTATCGAGCGGCCCGGTTAACGAGCCGTTGGTATCTCGGGTTAAGCGGGCAGATCGGCGGTCATCACGACCCGACCTTCCACAGCTTCGACGTGCAGGGCGCCGCCAGCCTGATCGACGGTCAGCCACAGCCAGTAGGGCTGAATCCACTGGCCCGCGAGCCCCTCGGTCAGGCGTTGGCCCGCCAGTCCGGTCGCCGCCTCAGCCTTCAGACGCGCCCGCGCGCCCTCGGCGCGGCCTTCCAGCCTCAGCCGACCGCCGTCGTGGGTCGCCGAGACCACGGCTTCCCCGCCCATCGGCAGGGCGGCGGCTGTCAGGTAGGCGAGGTTCACCAGCGCCCGCGCCTGGGGCTTGCCGAAGTCGGCGACGTCGATGTGCCAGGCGATCGTCGCCCGCCCGCCGGCGGTGACCCCCTCGACCAGGCCCTTGAGCTCGTCGGCCGTGAACCGCTCCGCGGTCGTCGCTGCCCCGAAGGCGACGCGGCAGAACTGGACCAAGGCGACCATCTTGCGCGCCGAATCGGTGATCAGGCCGATGGCGTCGTCGTGCATGTCCTGCGCGGTTGGATCGGCGAGCAGATCGAGGCCGGACATGATGGCACCGGACGGGCTGATGAAATCGTGGCACAGCTTGGCGGCGATCAGGGTCGCAAGCTCGGGGCCATCCAGATGCGCGGGCAAGGTCAGGTCGTCGGTCGGAGCGGCGAGGGCAACGTCGGTCATGGCGCGAAGCT
Source organism: Brevundimonas bacteroides DSM 4726 (assembly GCF_000701445.1). Taxonomy (GTDB): domain Bacteria; phylum Pseudomonadota; class Alphaproteobacteria; order Caulobacterales; family Caulobacteraceae; genus Brevundimonas; species Brevundimonas bacteroides. Next base: position 278,155 of record NZ_JNIX01000010.1, on the reverse strand, counting down.
GGGGTGATTTGCCCGTTCGCGAAACCGCCTGCGATGGTCTATCCCCGCCGAAATGAAGACCTCCCTCGACGCGGACCTGACCTCCGGCGCGCTCCATGACCACCTGGCCGAGATTGCCGAGGCTGCGGCGGCCGTCATCCTTCCGTACTGGCGCACGGGCGCAGCGGTCTTCGCCAAGGCGGACGACAGCCCCGTGACCCTGGCGGACCAGGAGGCCGAAGCGCTGATCCTGGAGCGGCTTTTGGCGCTCTATCCCGACGTCCCCGCGGTCGCAGAGGAGCAGGCGGAGGCGCACGGCCGTCCCACCGAGGCGGCGCGTCGGTTCTGGCTGATCGACCCGCTGGACGGCACCAAGGGCTTCGTCGCGGGCAAGGAGAGCTTCACCGTCAACATCGCCCTGATCGAGGACGGGCGTCCCGTCGCGGGTGTGGTCACGGCCCCGGCGAGCGCGGTGACGTGGCGAACGGCGGCGGGAGGAGGAGCCGAGATGCGCCGCTTCGGCGAGCCGTGGCGAACGATCAAGGTGCGCAACAGGCCCCAGGAGGGGATCGCCCTGCTGAGTCATAGCGTGACGGATGAGGAGGCCGCCCGCCTCGCCGCGCGCCACGGCTGCACCCAGTGGCAAGGCACGGACTCGTCGCTGAAGTTCTGCCTGATCGCCGAGGGCCGCTTCGACGCCTATCCGAGGACGGGTCCGACGTCCGAGTGGGACACGGCGGCCGGGCAGGCGGTGCTGGAGGCGGCGGGCGGTCGCGTGCTGGCACCGGACGGCGAACTGCTGCGCTACGGCAAGCCAGGCTTCCTCAACGGGCCGTTCGTGGCGATGGGGGGCTAGGCCCGCACGGACAAGCTGACCAGCAAGCCCCGCGCCCGGTCCGCCAGCACCGGGGCGCCGTGGTCCACCGCCGCCTCCACCGCTTCCGACAGGACGAAGGCGGCCAGGTCGGGCTCGGACCCCATCAGTTCGGCGCGGGCGATCATCAGGCGGGCCATGGCGATCTGGTCGGCGGCCCAGTCGACCGCGCCCGGCCGCCCGACGCGCTCGGCCAGACGGCGGCGCACGCGGGTCTCGATGCGGGTCAGGGCCATGACGTCGCCGTTGGCGGCCGCCAGCGTGATCTCGCGCTGGATCAGCAGGTCGAGCGCGAGCGCACCCAGCACCGTGCCGTGGCCGCTGGTCAACGCTTCGGCCTGCATCAGGGCCTCGACGGGGGTGTCCGGATCGACCGCGCGGGCGACCTGGACGGCGGCCCAGTCCATCGGGCTGTGGTCCGGGAAGAACTGATCCGCCGCCGCGTCGAAAAGGGCGTGGCCGGTCGCGGTGGCCTCCGCGTCGCCCGCCATGGCCGCCAGCGCTGACAGACCCGCGCCACACAGGGCCAAGGCGCGGGCGCGGGTCAGGGGCCGGGCGTCCGGGTCGCTGGCGGCGACCAGGGCCTGAAGATCGCGTCCGGCCTGATCGAGCATCCGCGCGTCGCGTTGCAGGATGCCGGCTTCCAGCGCCAGCGCCGCCCCGTCCAGCCGCAGCTCGTCGGCCTCCGTCGCATTGTGCTTGATGAGCGCATGCAGCGCCGCGTCCATCAGGGCGGCGGCGTCCAAACGGTCGGCGGTTGTCCCGCTAAGGCGCGCTTGTCGCGTGCGGATTCGGGCGTGGACCGCGGCGCTGAGCGCAAGCGTCGCCAGCCGCTTTGGCTGGGTGGCTCGGGCGACGTGGGTCGCCTCCTCCAGTGCGGCCCGGTCGCCGTACAGATCGAACGCCGTCAGCCACGCAAGCGCCGCCGCCAGACCGGCCCGGGCCTGATCGTCGGTCTGCGTCGCCGCCTTCAGCGCGTCGGCGGCGGTGGCCAGGGCCTTGTCCAGGCTCTCGCGGCGACCGGTGCGCCGCGCGTGCTCACGCCACAGGGCCGAGGCGCGGGTCCAGGTGCGCGATGGCGTCTTGCAGGACACTCGACCGCCGTCTGTCGTCAGCGCCTTGGCCTCCACCGCCAGCAGGTCGGCGCCGATCAGCTCCAGCCAGCCGAGGTCGTCGCTGTCGCGCGCCTCGCCGAACAGCTTTCTCAGGTCTCGACCGAACTCGAACATGGCCACGTCAAACGCTCCGCGTCCCGCTTCGGGACCGTCTCACTGATGTTCCTCCGCGTCTAGCAAGGCCGTTGCCGCGGCGGAGGTTCCGGGGTTGCGGGGCTGTGGACGGGCACCTACCTGAGCGGCTCCGCAACAGAAGGTGTTTCCTATGACCTCTCCGCTCTTCGACCCCATCGAGCTCGGCGCGCTGAAACTGAAGAACCGGATCGTCATGGCGCCCCTGACCCGCAGCCGCGCGGTCGAGGGCGAGGTGCCCAATCCGCTCGCGCCCGAATACTACGGCCAGCGGGCCTCGGTCGGCCTGATCATCTCCGAGGCCACCCAGATCAGCCGCTCGGGCCAGGGCTATCCCAACACGCCGGGCATCTTCACCGACGCCCAGGTCGAAGGCTGGAAGCGCGTGACCGATGCTGTCCATGCCAGGGGCGGCCTGATCGTCGCCCAGCTGTGGCATGTCGGACGGGTGTCGATCGCAGCCTATCAGCCTGACGGCCGCCCCGCCGTTGCCCCCTCCGCCATCGCCGCCGAGGGCAAGGCGATGAAGGAGGACTTCACGATGGTTCCCTTCGAGACGCCGCGCGCGCTCACGCTGGACGAGATCCAGGGCGTCATCGCCGACTACGCCCACGCCGCCGAAATGGCGAAGAAGGCCGGCTTCGACGGCGTCGAGGTGCACGGCGCCAACGGCTATCTGATCGACCAATTCCTGAAGGACGGCTCCAACCAGCGCGAGGACCGCTATGGCGGCTCGGTGGAAAACCGGCTGCGCTTCATGCTGGAGGTGGTGTCGGCGGTCGTGGCCGTCTGGGGCGCCGACCGCGTGGGCATCCGCCTGTCGCCGTCGAACGGTGCGAACGGCACGATGGACAGCGATCCGGCCTCGGTCTTCGTGCCTGCGGCCAAGGCGCTCAGGCCCTTTGGGCTGGCCTATCTGCATCTGATCGAGGGTGAGCCCGGCACGCCCATGTCGATCAAGGGCGACGCCCCGCCGCTCGCCGCCCGCATTCGCGAGGCCTTCGCGGGTCCGCTGATGCTGAACGGCGGCCTGACCCGAGAGCTGGCAGAGAAGGCCATGTCGGAAGGCCGCGCCGATCTGGTCAGCGTCGGCGTGCCGGTCCTGGCCAACCCAGATCTCGTCGAGCGGTGGAAGCGGAATGGGCCGCTCAATGCGCCCGACAAGGCCACCTTCTACGGCGGCGGAGCCAAGGGCTACACCGACTATCCGACGCTGGAGACGGTCGAGGCCTAGAGGCTGTCGGACGCGAAGCGGGCGTTCTCCGGAACGTCCTCCGTCTCGCAGAAGCGCCAGCGGTCCTGTTCGACGCTGTTGTCGATCTGAAGGCGGGCGGTGCGTTGCAGCACGCCCGTCTCGACCATCTCATAGTCGACGACGTACGCCCCGGCGTCGCCGCCCAGCTCGGTCTGGCACTGTTGGCGTTCGCGCCAGCTATTGGGGCCGGTCTGCAGGAACTGCCCCGGTGTGCAGCCGCCGAAGTCGATGGTGAAGGCCGTGGGCGTCAGGAAGGCCAGATTGCCCTCGCCGGGCCACACCTGATCGCAGTCCATCTCGCCTCGCACATAGTAGCCGAGCGCCACCGGGATGGGCGCGGGCGCGGTCTCTCCTTCGGCGAGGACCACGGCGGGCGTGTCATTGGTCCCGGCGTCGTACTCGATCGAACCCAGCAGGGCTTCCAGCGTGCGGTCGGGGTCTGCGGCCGGCGCGGGCGTTGCAGGACGGGACCGGAAGGGACGGTCAGGCCAGCTGAGAATCTCTCCCTCGGGCGTGACCTGGCGTTGCAGCGTCGAGGTCGCCGGCCCGCCGTTCAGAGCCTGGGTCGCGGCGCGGGCGCGGGCCTGGGCCTCGGTCTGCTGGGCGGAAGCGCCCCCGGCCAGCATCAGGGCGACGGCTGAGGCCGCGAGCAGGAGAGGGATGCGCATCGGTCCGGTCATGACGCTCCTTCAATCAGAGTTCGGCGTCAGAACGATGGCAGGGGCGTCCGGGTTCAGCCCTGCGGCCTATCCCCGCTCCCGCGTCTTGGTGAAGGCCACCTTGGGATAGCGTTCCATGACGTAGCCCGTCTCCCAGCTCGACTTGGCCAGGAAGACCGGGGCCTGGTCGATGTCGCGGGCCATCTGGCCGCGATACTTGCCCATGAAGTCCTCCAGATCGGCGGCCGTCCCGTCGATCCAGCGGGCCTCGGCGTAAGGAGACGGCTCGAAGATCACCTCCAGCCCGTATTCCTCGTCCAGCCGGTCGGCCATGACCTCGAACTGCAGCTGGCCCACCGCGCCGACGATGAAGTCCGCGCCGATCTCGGGGCGGAATAGCTGTGTGACGCCTTCCTCGGCCAGGCCTTCCAGCGCCTTCTTCAGATGCTTGGCCTTGAGCGGATCCTTGACCCGCACGCGCTGCAGGATCTCGGGCGCGAAGTTGGGCAGGCCGGCGAAGCGGATCAGCCCGCTCTCCGACAGGCTGTCGCCGACGCGTAGCACGCCGTGGTTGGGAATGCCGATCACGTCGCCGGCATAGGCGTCTTCGGCCAGCTCGCGGTCGCTGGCGAAGAACATGATCGGCGCATTCACCGACAGGGACTTGCCGGTGTTCTGGACCTTCAGTTTCATGCCGCGTTTGAAGGATCCACTCGCCATGCGGAACATGGCGATGCGGTCGCGGTGGTTGGGGTCCATGTTGGCCTGGACCTTGAAGACGAAGCCGGTGACCTCGTTCGTGCCCGGCTCCACCGCCATGTCGACGGGCTCGGGCGCGTTGCGGGTCTCGGGCGGGGCGGCTTTCTGGGCCTTCAGCACTTTGGGCGGCGGGGCCCATTCGCCGATGGCCTGGAGCAGCTGATCGATGCCGAAGTGGCGCAGCGCCGAGCCCCACAGCACCGGCGTCATGTGGCCTTCCAGGAAGCTCTGGCGGTTGAAGGCCGGATAGCCGCCCTCCACCAGCTCCAGCGCCTCGGTCAGGGCTTCCTGCTCGCCGGCTTCGAAGAACCGCGCGGCGTCGGACAGGGGCAGGGGATCGCCGTGCTCGGGGTCTTCGTCGGAGCCCGCAGGCTTCTTCACATAAGGCTGGAAGCGGCCGGTGCCGATCTCGACCATGCCGCGCAGACGATTGCCGCTCTCGGCCGGCCACCAGATGGGGGCGGGGTCCAGTTGCAGCCGTGACGCGATGTCGTCCAGCAGGGCCATCGGGTCCTGGGCCTCGCGGTCCAGTTTGTTGATGAAGGTGATGATCGGAATGTCGCGCAGGCGGCACACCTCGAACAGCTTCAGCGTCTGCGGCTCGATGCCCTTGGCCGCGTCCAGCACCATGATGGCGCAGTCGGCGGCCGTGAGCGTCCGATAGGTGTCTTCCGAGAAGTCCTCGTGGCCCGGCGTGTCCAAGAGGTTGAACATCTTGCCGTCGTGCTCGAACGTCATGACCGAGGCGGACACGGAGATGCCGCGCTCCTTCTCGATCTTCATCCAGTCCGATCGCGTGCGCCGGTTCTCGCCGCGCGCCCGCACGGCCCCGGCCGCGCGGATGGCCCCGCCGGACAGCAGGATATGCTCGGTCAGAGTGGTCTTGCCCGCGTCGGGGTGGGCGATGATGGCGAAGGTGCGTCGACGCGCAGCTTCCTCGGCGAGGGTCAGTTTCGACATGGCTTATCCGGTGGGCGGCGCGAGGTAGCGCGCGCGGCGTGGAAAGTCACGCGGGCGGGGGGAAGGACTCTTCGGATTGCGGCTCCTCCGGCTCGGCGTCCGGCTCGGGGTTTGGCGTGTCACCCTCCGCCCCTTCGCCAGGCTCGGGCGTGTCGGGCGTTTCGCGCGACTGACGGTCGCCTGCAGCGTCGATCTCTTCCTGGGAAAGCGGGGCCTGACCGTTCTCGGCTCGCGTGAGGAGGTCTTGTGCTGCCTCGGCGGCCGGACCGCCGTGCGGCGCGTTGGCCAGCGCCGGCAGGATCGCAGCCGCTTCCTCGGGCCGGTTCGCCTGCATGAGGGCGCGGGCGAACCCGAGCCGTGTGTTGGCCAGCTGGGGGGCCAAGTCAAAGGCCGTCTGCCACGTGATCAGGTCGTTCTCGGTCGGATAGCCGGGCGCGCCCTCCCTCGCCTGCCCCAGCAGCATGAGGGTGTGATAGTTCTCGGGATCAGCTTGATAGGCGCGGCCCAGAAGCCGGATCGCCTGATTGAGCTGGGTCGCACGACCGTCGGAGCTTTCCCGCGCCAGGCGCAGATGATGGGTCGCCATTAGCTGTAGCGCTTCGACATGGTTGGGCTGCAGCTCTAGCAGCCGGGTCAGTGACGCCACGCCCGCCTCTGGATCGCCGAAATGCAGTTCTGCGTGGCCAAGCGCCAGCAGGGCCAACGGGTCGTCGCCGTGGCGCGCAGCCCGGCGACGAACTTCGGTCACGACACCCGCGCGGTCGGCCTCGGGCGTGGCGATCTTCAGGCGCTGGTTAATCAGCAGCAGATCGTCGGCCGCCGGGCTCAGGCGGGTCACCGTGATCTCAGGTTCCGGGAAGTCGCGGCTCAACTCACGCTTTAGCACGCGGCCGGAGAAATACCGCGTCAACTCGCGTCGAATCTGATCGGGTGTCAGGCTGGTGGCTCCCTGCATGGCCTCGACGGACGGCGTCCCCCGGCCGACATCGTCGACATAGGCCTGCAACTGGCGGCTGCGTTCCGGATCACTCAGGAACCAGTGGGTCATCAGCCAGTCGACGGGATAGTAGGTGTAGCGGTCTCCGCCTCGCACTTGGTCGCCCCGCAGGGTCAGCAGCTCCTCGATGGGTAACCAGTCGCCCCGAGACAGCTGGGCGACCCGGCCCAGATTGAAAGCTCCGAAGGTGACCGCACCGTCCTCGATTTCTGTGGCGGCGTAGTACTCGGCGAAACCCTCCACCAGCCAGGCTGGATAGGCCGCAGTGAAGTTCTGCAGCATGAAGTGATGCACGTATTCGTGCCGTAGGATGTCTTCGTCGATGTTGCGGATCGCGACAGCGAAGATGTCCTCGGACGTGGCAATGTAGACGCCACCGACGTTGCGCTGGAGGTACGGATGGATCTGTCCCACAGCCTGACGTCCGCCGACCAGATAGATCGGCAGTTTGCGAATTGGACCGTCCTCGACAGGCAGTACGGTGCGCAACGCTGTGTCGAATATCTCCAGGTTTCTCACGTATTCCCGGAGCGCGCCCTCGCGTCCGTCCGAGTAGACGATGAAGTTGCGGCTCTCCGCCCGCCGCCACTCCGCCAGGGCGGGTCCAGCTGAGCCAATCAGAACAATGGCGGCGAGGACGAGGCTCGACAGGCGACGCATGGTGCAACTCTCACGGGCGAACTGGCGTCACCTGATCACAGAGGGTTGTGACAGGCTTGTGTCAAAGCCCCTCGCCAAACAGGGTCTTTGGAGTCATGCTCCTCGTGCGAGACGCTTCGGACACGCATCTGGGCGCCGCAGGGAAGAAGGAAACGACCATGGCTTCGCTGCATCCGGCGGACCGCGTTTCGAGCGCCCGGCATCAAGACCGGACGACGTCGGAAGACGGTCCCCACCCCTCGATCTGTGTCATCACCGGGTTCGCGGTCATCGCCGCGGCCGGCGTGGCGGTGCATCTGCTGTTCCGCCTGATCTTCTAGGCGGCGAAGGGCAGCCTAGGCCGCCATGCGGCCCCAGACGGCGCGGTCGGCGCTGACGGCGTCGAGCAGGCCCTTCTTTGCGCGCGTCATCAACTGGCGCAGCACCGCCGTCGGCAGGGCGCAGAACTGGGGCTCGACCAGGGCCGGATCGCAGTCGGTCTCGGGCGCGGCGAACAGGGCGGCGTTCACGTCCGGGCTGCGGTCGTGGATCAGCCAGGCCAGGCGGCGCGCGCGCTCCGGGTCGTTCCGGTGCAGCATCGGGTCCTCGGCGAACAGCTCGCAGCCCAGCTCCATCAGATAGTCGAAGCCCAGCTTCTCGAACCGGCGCGCGTCGGCGGCCGTGACCGGGCAGGCCTCGTCCAGGTCGAACACGACGTCGTTCATGAGAAACAGCATGAAGGGCACTCGCCTGACGCCGACGCTTCTCGCCGACACCGCTGACCCTACGCCGAGGTGGTTTTCGGTTCCGTTCCCGAACGTCCTTAAGGATTTGCGACCGGGTCTGGCACGACCAGCCGCAACCGCGACAGCGTCGGCTCGTCGCGTCCGGCGAGCGCGTTGAGGATTTCCGTGACCCGTTTGGCGATGGTGTTTGGCCCCTTGGCCGAGCCCACGCGATGGGCCAGCGCCCGCTGCTTGCCGATCGTCTGCATCTCGAACGCGGCCCGCGCCTGAGGGTCGGCGTCCAGCGCCCGCTCCAGCGCCTCGGGCAGAGCCAGGTCGTCGGGCGGGGCCAGGCGGAAGCGCACCTCCACCTCGTCACCGACGCCCTTGCCCGCCGCCTTGAGCAGCGGCTTGCCCAGCATCAGGTACCAGCGGCCCCGGCTCGGCTGCCACGCGCCCTCGATCGGCACATCAGCCACCTCGCCTGCGATGCGCAGGCGCGGCTGGTCGTTGAAAGGCAGCTCGGCGGCGATGTCCTCGTTCAGCCAGACAACGGTGTAGCGATAGGTCCCCAGATCGTGGTGCGCGATCCGGGTCTCAAAGCCGTAGGGAAAGAAGTCCATGCGCCGCCTCCCGCCAGCCTCTGTGGCTCAGTCGGGAGCCACGGTCTCCGTGATGAAATGCCGCCCCTGCCGGTCCTCGACCTCCACCACCCAGATGTCGGGATCGTATCCACGCTGGCGCTCGATATAGGCGTCCAGTTCGCTCTCCGCGCCCGTCACCGGCTGGATCCACAACCGGTCGCCGTCCGGCCCGAAGGCCTCGGTGAACAGCCGGGCCTGCCGCGTCGAGGTGTCATAGGCCTTGACGATCACGGTCCCCGCGCGCGCGTCGCCCCGGCGCACGACGGTTGCATTGGCGCCTTCGATTTGGGCGCGGCGGATCAGGGCGGAGACCCACAGGTCCGAGTTCAGAAGCAAATCGCTAACCCTGATCGCAAACGGGACCGCAAGGCCGGCGGGCCTAGGGTCGGAGCATGAGGATAGGCCAAATCCGCCAGATCGCCATCGCGGCCGTGCTCGCTGCGTCGAGCGCGCTGGCGCCCGCCGTCGGCTGGGCCGTGACCGGAACCTACTACGATCGCGCCTTCGTTCTGGCGGCGCATGAGAAGTGCCGCCTGTTCGCCGCCCCGGTCGCCGGCGCCCTGTCGGCGGCGACGCTCCAGGCCCATGGCGCGGCCCTGCGATCCGGTGCCACCGAGGCCGATCTGACGGCCACCGCACGCCGGGCGCGAGCGCGCGCGGCCGAGGTGTCCTGCCGCAATCCGGAGCTCGTCGTCGTCCGCGACCGGGTGACCGACGCCTTCCAGGGCTGGGCCCGCACGCCGCGCATGAGTTTTCCCGGCACCCGCGCCGAATGGAGCGCCAATCGCCTTCGCTCTGCCGAGCCGCGCTGGCGGCTGATGCAGGCGTCGATGACCGGGGCGTCGCCGGTGACCTTTGGTCTGGTGGCGGACGCCGAGGGACGCGAAGCCCTGTCGGCCGTGGTGTCGTTCGTCGGACGGCCCCGGCCCTATGCCGCCCGCATCGTCATGCGCGATCCGTCGCTGGCTGCCCGCCCCTGGCTGACGCCCGCCGGGATCGGGACCCTGCCGCCCGAGGCCCAGCGTCGCACGGTCTGGTCGGCGGGGACCAAGGCGGCGGACACCTCCGTCCTGGTCGAAGGCCGCACCCAGGGCGAAGCCTGGCGCTTCCCCGACGCGGGAGCCGAGGCCCTCGCCGCGCTCGACCCGCGCGAGCCCTTCCTGATCCAGTTCCTGTTCCGCGACGGCAGCGTCGCCACGGCCCGCTTCGAGGCCGGGGACTTCGCGGCGGCGCGGGCCTTTGTCGCCTTGGGAACGATCTAGCGCATCGTTGGAATGACGAAGCTGGAGTCAGCGTGTTCCAGCTCGCTGTCCGGCCAGCGGGCGGTCACCGTCTTGACCTTGGTGAAGAACTTCACGCCTTCCATGCCGTGCTGGTTGGTGTCGCCGAAGGCCGAGCGCTTCCAGCCGCCGAAGGTGTGATAGGCGACCGGCACCGGGATCGGCACATTGATCCCCACCATGCCGACATTGACCCGGGCGGCGAAGTCGCGCGCCGCCCGCCCGTTCTGGGTGAAGATGGCCACCCCGTTGCCGTACTGATGCTTGCTGGGCAGGGCCAACGCCTCCTCGAAGCTGTTCGCCCGCACGATCTGCAGCACCGGCCCGAAGATCTCCTCCTTGTAGGAGGCCATGTCCGGCGTGACATGGTCGAACAGCGACGGGCCGACGAAGTAGCCGTTCTCGTGGCCCTGCAACGAGAAGCCCCGGCCGTCGACGACCAGTTCGGCGCCGTCCCTGACGCCCTGGTCGATCCAGCCCTCGACGCGGGCCTTGTGCTGGGCGGTGACGACCGGACCATAGTGGGCGCCGGCGTCGGTCGAGACGCCGACCCGCAGCGTGGCGATCTCGGCGACCATGCGCTCGCGCAGCTCGTCCGCCGTCTTCTGACCGACCGGCACGACGACCGGCAGGGCCATGCAACGTTCGCCCGCCGAGCCGAAGGCGGCGCCCGACAGGTCCTTGATCACCTGGTCCATGTCGGCGTCGGGCAGGACGATGCCGTGGTTCTTGGCCCCGCCCATGGCCTGGACACGCTTATTGTTGGCCGCCCCCATCTGGTAGACGTAGTGGGCGATGTCGGACGAGCCGACGAAGCTGACCGCGTGGATCAGCGGGTGGGTCAGGATGGCGTCGACCGCCGCCTTGTCGCCGTGGACGACGTTCAGCACGCCTGCGGGCGCGCCGGCCTCCATCAACAGCTCGGCCAGACGCACCGGCACCGACGGATCGCGCTCGGACGGCTTCAGCACGAAGGTGTTGCCGACCGCGATGGCTACCCCGAACATCCACATCGGGATCATGGCCGGGAAGTTGAACGGGGTGATGCCCGACACGACGCCCAGCGGCTGGCGCATCGAATAGACGTCGATGCCGGGGCCGGCCCCTTGGGTGTACTCGCCCTTCAGGGCGTGGGGGATGCCGCAGGCGAACTCGATGACCTCCAGCCCGCGCTGGATGTCGCCCTTGGCGTCGGCGATGACCTTGCCGTGCTCGGACGACAGCATCTCGGCCAGCTCGTTCATGTTCGCCTCGACCAGGCGCTTGAACTCGAACATGACCCGCGCGCGGCGCTGGGGGTTGGTCGAGGACCAGCCCTCGAAAGCGGCCTGGGCGGCCTGGACCGCGCGATCGACCTCGCCCTCGGTCGCCAGCTGCACGCGCGCCTGCACCTCGCCCGTGTTGGGGTTGAATACGTCGCCGAAACGGCCGGACGCGCCGGTGAACGACGCGCCGTCGATGAAGTGGGCGATGTTACGCATGGGCAGGCTTCCTGGAGTTTCCATCTTTGGCGCGGGGTTTAGCGTGGTGGGCTGGGTGTGTCTCCTCCCTGTCGGCGAAGCCGATGGGGAGGTGGCTCGGAGCGAAGCGGAGAGACGGAGGGGGTCGTCGCGCGGACCCGATCTCGCGTCAGCGAGAACCTCTCCGTCTGCTCGCAAGGGCTCGCATCCACCTCCCCATCGCTGCGCGACAGGGAGGAGACGATCACCGCGTCCCGCCGGGGACCCATTTCACGTCGCCCGCGCCATTGGCGTTGGCGCGGCGGGCGGCGACGAACAGGTGATCCGACAGCCGGTTCAGATACCGGAGCGCCTGGGGCGTCACCGCCGCGCCTGTCTCCACCAGCCGGATCGCCTCCCGCTCAGCACGTCGCGCGATGGTGCGGGCCAGATGCAGGTGCGCCGACAGGGCCGAGCCGCCGGGCAAGATGAAGCTGTCCAAGGGCTTCAGGCTCTCGTTCATCCAGTCGATCTCGGCCTCCAGCCGCTCGACCTGGCTGTCGACCATGCGCAGGGCCTCCCAGGCCGGGGGCGGGTCGAGCGGCGTCGCCAGATCGGCGCCCAGGTCGAACAGCTCGTTCTGGATGCGGCTGAGCATGGCGTCTATCCGGTCGTTCTGGCCGGCATGCAGCCGCGCCACGCCGATGGCGGCGTTCAGCTCGTCGACGGTGCCATAGGCTTCCACCCGTGGATCGCTCTTGGAGACGCGTTCGCCGGATGCCAGGCCCGTGTCCCCGTCGTCGCCGGTACGGGTGTAGATCTTGTTCAGGACGACCACGCTCAGGACCCTTGCGTGGATTTCCACCACATGCCGATGACCAGCAGCAGCACGGCCACTCCCTGCAGGGCGACCCGCAGCCGCATCAGTTTGTTGGAGTTCGACCGGGCGTAGTCGCCGCCCTTGAACAGGGCATGGATGCCGAAGCCCAGGGTGATGGCCACCGCCGCGATGGCGGCCAGGATCAGGATGTCGAACACGCTCATGGCCGCCTATCTAGGCCGGTCGCATCGCGCGCGCCAGCGAGGCGGCCTGCGGCGTTCACGCCCGGCTAACCCCGTTCCTCCCCGCCATTTCAACCTTTGCCGTGCAGGGTGGCTGTCTTCAGGAGCCTCCCGTTTGACTGACCGCGCCGTCCGCAACCTCGCCAACCTCAAGAAATCGGCGTCCACGGCCCGTGTGCTGAACCTGCTGCGCGTCTGGGACGAGCATGGCGGAACCGAGGGCTGGAAGGCCGCGCCGATGTTTCAGCATCCCGCGCTGAACCGCGCCCTGATCCTCAAGCATCGCCTGCGCCGCGACGAGGTCGACCGCTTTCGCGTCCGCCGCCACGTCGCCACCAAGATCATCCTGCCGATCGACGGCGGCGACCTGCGCATCGGCGGGCGATACGTCTTCGTCGATCAGATCGGCTACGACCGGACGATGGAGGAGACCTTCGGCATCGGTCCCTCCCATCCGGACCGACATGTGCTGGCTCTGATGGACGAGCTGCCGGGGCTCGACCCCTTCCTGCTGCGCGAGCAGCTGCGCCGCAACGGCCTGGCTCCGGACCCCTGCTACTTCAACCTGACCGAGGCCGACCTGTCGCGCATGACCGACTTCGTGGCCGAGGAAATTCGGCCGCTGGTCGATCTCAGCCTGGGCCCCGACGCCGACCTCGCGGCTGAGAACCCCGTAGCGCGCCTGACCGCCAAAATCATGTCCTTCACGCCCGGCGAGGACATGAGCGCGCTGGGCGCCACGCTCCAGCTGGAGCCGCAAGAGTACGAGGAGGGCGTCTTCTGCTGGAAGGGTTTTCTCTATTACAAGTGGGCACTGCAGTCCGTGATCGGCGACATCGGTGGGGTGCTGGACGGCGTGCGGCGCGCCCGCCCCTATGGCCGGACCGAGCCGGACCAGTACATCGCCATTGAGCGCGCCCGAGAGGCCGTCGATCGCCGGATCATCCTGACCTGCGAGGCCGCCGCAGACATGCTGCGGGTCTATGACGAGGCCTTTGTCGCCATGACCCAGAATGGCGAGCCGACCCAGTTCCGCGACTTCCTGCGCGACGCCCCGCTGCTGTTCACGCGGCTGGGGGAGCGGCTGGGCGCGGTCCAGCACATCGTCAGCTTCTGGCGATTCCGCACCGCGGCCGGAAAGCCCCGCCTGACAGCCGAGGAACTGCTGGATCTGCTGGCCGACTTCGAGATCAGCCTGTCGGGCCGCGAGCGCGCGGACGTCGTCACGCTCGCGGCCTGAGTTCGATCAGTAGCGGTAGTGCTCAGGCTTGAACGGCCCTTGCACCGGCACGGAGATGTAGTCGGCCTGTTCCGGCTTCAGTACGGTCAGCTTGGCGCCCAGCTTGCCCAGGTGCAGCGTGGCGACCTTCTCGTCGAGGTGCTTGGGCAGGGTGTAGACCTTGTTCTCGTACTTGGCTGCGTTGGTCCACAGCTCGATCTGGGCCAGCGTCTGGTTGGTGAAGCTGGCGCTCATAACGAACGACGGGTGGCCCGTGGCGTTGCCCAGGTTCACCAGGCGGCCTTCGGACAAGAGGATGATCTTCTTGCCGTCCGGGAACTCGATGTGGTGGACCTGCGGCTTGATCTCGTCCCACTTGAAGTTCTTCAGGCCTGCGACCTGAATCTCGCTGTCGAAGTGGCCGATGTTGCAGACGATGGCGTTGTTCTTCATCGCCCGCATGTGGTCGACGGTGATGACGTCCTTGTTGCCCGTGGCGGTGACGAAGATGTCGGCCTCGGACGCCGCGTCCTCCAGCGTCACGACCTCATAGCCTTCCATCGCAGCCTGCAGCGCGCAGATCGGGTCGATCTCGGTGACCTTCACCCGGGCTCCGCCCTGACGCAGCGAGGCGGCCGAACCCTTGCCCACGTCGCCGTAGCCGCAGACCACCGCCACCTTGCCCGAAAGCATGACGTCGGTGCCGCGACGGATCGCGTCGACCAGCGATTCACGGCAGCCGTACAGGTTGTCAAACTTGGACTTGGTGACGCTGTCGTTGACGTTGATGGCGGGGAAGGGCAGCTCGCCGCGCTCGGCCATCTGATAGAGGCGATGCACGCCCGTGGTCGTTTCTTCCGACACGCCGCCGATGGCGTCGCGGATGGCCGCGTAGAAGCCGGGCTTCTCGGCCAGGTAGCGCTTCATGACCTTGTAGAGGGCTTCCTCTTCTTCGTTCTGCGGGTCGTTCAGGACCGATGGGTCCTGCTCGGCCTTGGGGCCGAGCACGCACAGCAGGGTGGCGTCGCCGCCGTCGTCCAGGATCAGGTTGGGATAGCCGCCGTCGGCCCATTCGAAGATCTTGTGGGCATAGTCCCAGTACTCTTCCAGGGTCTCGCCCTTGACGGCGAAGACCGGCGTGCCGGCGGCGGCGATGGCGGCCGCGGCGTGGTCCTGGGTCGAGAAGATGTTGCACGACGCCCAGCGGACCTCGGCCCCCAGGGCTTCCAGCGTCTGGATCAGCACCGCCGTCTGGATCGTCATGTGCAGGGAGCCGGCGATGCGGGCGCCCTTGAGCGGCTGGGCCGCGCCGTATTCGTCGCGCAGCGCCATCAGGCCCGGCATCTCAGTCTCGGCGATGGCGATCTCCTTGTTGCCGAAGCCGGCAAGCGAGATGTCGCGGACGATGTAGTCGGTCATGAGCGGCTCCTTGAGCGCGGCGGTGTCGGGTTGCGCGCGCCTATAGCCCGCAGCCGTCGCGGGGGCAAGGAACGTATAAGGATGTCCTTATATGTCGTGGTCGGAGCGAGGCGGCTCGCTCCGACCGTGTCGATCAGGTCCTTGGGGCCGGCGTCTGCATGGAGCGGGTGGCGGGCACACCGACGCTGGGCGTGCGGGCCGCGCCGGCCGTCTCGCCAGGCTTCATGAACTTCACCAGCACGCGTTGCCCGATCAGCAAGGGCGCGTCTCCGGCGGTCACGACGACCTCGACCACCCGTTCATCCGATCGCTGTGACGGATCGTCCGACGCCAACTTGCGTGCCCCGAAGACGGCGGCGCGGCGCAGGACCGAGCCGACGTAGACGGTGGAGGGATCGCCTTCGGGCGTGATCTCCACGGCCTGGCCCTGACGCACGTTGGGGATGTCGCTCTCCACGATTTCCGCGCGGGCGATGCGGGGCGCGTCGGGTTCCAGGTCGAACAGGTTCGACACCTGAAGGGTCGAGGCACCCGAACCGGGGTTGGCGTAGCGCCGCACGATGCGACCATTGGCGGGCGACCGGATCACGGTCAGCTCGACATTGAAGGCAGCCTGATCGCGGCGGGCGCGTGCCGTCTGAACAGCGGCTTGCTGCGTGCCCAGCCGAGCCTGGGCGGTGGCGATCGCGTCACGCGCCTGGTCCAGACGCTGGCCGGCTACGAAGTTCGTGGCGACCAACCGCTCCAGCCGGTCGTACTCGCGCTGGGCCGTGCGGATATCCACGTTGATCAGGCGCAACTGGGCCTCGGCCGCGGCCAGGTCGGCCTCGGCGGTCTGCAGCGCCAGACGAGGCTCGTCATCCTCCTGGCGGGCCAGAATCTGGCCAGCGGTGACGATGTCGCCTTCCTGCACGTAGACCTCGCGGACCACGCCGCCGCGTCGGGCCGCGATCTGGATGATGCCGCCCTCGATGTCGATCTTGCCATTGGCGATGGCGGCGTAGGGACTTTCGACCCGCTCGGCCTCCGCCTTTTCGGCTTCCGCCTTCTTGGCTGCCCCCTGGCCCTGCATGAACAGGAAGCCGGCGACGATCACGATGATCAGCAGGACGCCGATCCAGACCCATTTGTTTTTCAGGAAGCCGGGCATGCGTTGATAGGTCCTAGTGGGTCGTCAGTGATGGGACGCCAGGGTGGCGTTCGGATTGGGCGTGCGGCGCTCGTCGGAAATGATGACGCCGTCCTCGATTTTGATGACGCGGTCGGCCCATTCCTCCAGGCGCGGGTCGTGGGTCACACAGACAACGGCGGCCCCGTGCTCGGAAGCGGCGCGGCGCAAAAGCCGGATGACGATCTGGCCGTTCTCGCCGTCCAGCGCCGAGGTCGGTTCGTCGGCGAACAGGATCTGCGGGTCCTTGGCGAGCGCCCGGGCAATGGCGACGCGCTGCTTCTCGCCGCCCGACAGGGCCGCGGGCCGCTGATGCAGGCGCGGCTTCAGGCCGACTTCCTCGAGCGCCAGCGTGGCGCGCTTCCTGGCGGCGTCGGGCGACAGGCCCTGGAACTTCAGCACCGTCTCGACCTGCTGCAGGGCCGACAGCGCCGGGAACAGATTGAAGCCCTGGAAGATGAAGCCGCAGTGATCCAGCCGGAACTTGTCGATCTTTCCGGGCGACAGCTTCCACAGGTCGTCGACATCGAGCGCGTCGACCCGGCCTTCCTCCGGCCGCAGCAGGCCCGACAGGGCCGCGATCAGCGTGGACTTGCCTGAACCGGACGGGCCCATGACCATGGTCAAATCGCCGTGGCGCGCATCGAAATCGACGCCCTTCAGCACCTCGACGAAGCTCTTGCCGGACTTGAACCGCTTGCGCAGACCCTTGGCCTCGATGGCGTAGTCGCCGTGCTTGCCCTGCGCAGTGGTGTGAAGGGTCATCGCAGCAGGTCCGCCGGCTGGCTGTTCTTCAGGACGCCGAGCGACAGCAGGCCCGACAGCATGGCGATCAGGATCAGGCCGCCACCCACGATGATCAGCAGCAGCGGGGGCAGGGCGATGATGACCGCGCCGGTCATGGCGAGCCATTGAACCCCCATGGTCAGCAGGATGGCCGCCAGCACGCCGACGCAGCCGACCCAGAAGCTCAGCTCCATGACGATGCGGTTCAGGGATCCCATGCCGACGCCAAGCGCCCTCAGCGAGGCGAACTCCTTGATGTTGGCCATGATGGCCCCGCGCAGCGTCTGCCAGGTGATGGCCACGCCGATGATGGTGCCCAGCACCACGCAGCCGCCGATGATGATGACCAGAATGCCTTCCTCAAACATCGCCATCTGGTTGGCGTCGGCCAGTTCCTGGCGGGTCCAGGCTTTCCACTGGCCGTCGCCAGCGGCGTTCAGCTCGGCGGCGACCCGTTCGGCGGACGCCGGATCGCGCAGCTTGACCATCAGGGGGCCGACGCGGGGGCCCGTGTCGGCCTGGCCGACCATGCGCAGGGTGTCGCGCGACATGATCACGGTCGCTTGCATCATGTTGGGATAGCCGCGGGTGATTCCCACGACCGTGACGGTCTGACCGTTGTACAGGGCCTTGTCGCCCAGCTTGACGCCGAGCTTCGTGACGGCCGTCTCGTCGATGGCGACCGTGTAGGGCTGGCGCAGGGCGTCCACGAGTTCCTGGGAATAGTCTGTCGGAATGGTCACCGAGCCCGGCGTGGTGTCGATGATCGAGGCCTGGACGAACTCCTGTCGCGGCGCGCCCTGGCGGGCGCGTTCGGCCTGGGACATGGTCGGGTCGACATTCTTGACCGACTGGAAGCTGCCGCCGGCGCCATCTAGCGGCTGAACCTCGACCACGGCGGGGTTGTTATAAACCAACGGGATGAAGCGACGCGGAACGCCCGACGGACCTCCGATCAGCGAGGTCGCCCCCGGCTGCATCACGATGATGTCGGCGCTTGAACGCTCGATGGTCGCGGTGAAGCCTTTGCCGATGCCGATGAAGACCCCGGTCATGGCCAGCACCAGCAGGCCGGACAAAGCCAGCGCCATGACGGCGGCCATGTAGCGCCGCCACTCGAACAGCAGCGTAGATAGGGCGAGCGACATTGTGACGGTTTGGTCCCTGACTTGCGGCGTTATCTGACGCGAGCGAGCCTTCTCACCAAGTTAAATCGGGGTAAGGACGCTTGCCATCAATATGGCGACGCTTGACCGGCCAAAATGGGAAGGCAGAGATGCCGCGCTTGCCCGTCGGCCAGCCTTGCGTCTAGTTACTGTGTAACACGCAAATCCGCCCCTCGGAGACCCCCCGCATGTCGCTTCGCCGTCTTGGCCTTTTCGCCTCGCTTGCCGCCCTGTCGTTCGCTGCCAATCCGGCGATGGCGGATGAAGGCATGTGGACCTTCGACAACTTCCCGATCCAGACGGTGAACGACAAATACGGCACCCGCATCGACCAGGCGTGGCTGGACCGCGTTCGGAACGCTGCCGTCCGCATCCAGGGCTGCTCGGCCTCGGTGGTGTCGCCCAATGGCCTGGTCCTGACCAACCACCACTGCGTCGTCTCCTGCGTTCAGGATTTGTCCGACGCCCAAAACGACTTCGTCGCCGCCGGCTTCCGCCCCGCGACGCGCGAGGACGAGCGTCAGTGCGCCGGCCAGACCGCCGAGATCCTGACGAACATCACCGACGTCACAGACCGCATCCTGGCCGCGGGCGAGGGGCTGGAAGGCGCGGCCTTCGTCCAGGCGCGCGGCGCCGCCCAGCAGCAGATCCAGCGCGAGGCCTGCGGCGACGACCGGACCCGCACCTGCCAGGTGATCAGCTTCTACCGCGGCGGCCGCTACGCCCTCTATGAGTTCCGGCGTTACGAAGACGTGCGCCTGGCCTTCGCGCCGGAGTTCCAGGCGGCCTTCTTCGGCGGCGATCCGGACAACTTCAACTTCCCCCGCTACGCGCTCGATTTCGCCTTCCTGCGCCTCTACGAGAACGGCCAGCCGGTCGAGACGCCCAACCACCTGACCTGGACCACCGAGGTTCCGGACGAGGGCGATGCGGTCTTCGTCGCGGGCAATCCGGGCTCGACGTCGCGCCTGCTGTCGCTCAGCCAGCTGGAGCGCATCCGCGATCAGGTCCAGCCGACGACCCTGCTCCAGCTGTCGGAACTGCGCGGCCGGATTCAGCAGTATGCCTCGACCGGTGAAGAGGCCGCCCGCGTCTCGGTCGACCCGCTGTTCGGCATCGAGAACACCTTCAAGGCCACCTTCGGCCAGCAACAGGCCCTTCTCGACCCCGAGTTCCTGGGCAGGAAGCGCGAGGAAGAGGCCGACCTGCGCGCTCGCGTCGCCGCTGACCCGGCGCTCGCCGAGCGCATCGGCGATCCGTGGGGCGAACTGACCGCCATCGAGGATCGCGCCGCCGACCTGTTCATTCCCTTCCGCCAGCTGGAAGCCGCCGCCGGCCAGCGCTCGCTGCTTTACAGCTATGCGCGCGCCATCGTCCGGGCCTCCAAGGAGCGCGCCAAGCCGGTCGAACAGCGCCGTCCGGGCAACTCCGACGCCGACATCGCCGCCCTGGGCCGCCGCCTGGCCGCCGTGACGCCGATCGAGGCGGACCTGGAAGAGATCTACCTGTCCTTCTGGCTGTCCAAGACGCGCGAGTACCTGACCGTCGACAATCCCGACGTCCAGCGCCTGCTGGGCCGCGAGAGCCCCGAGGCTCTGGCCGACCGTCTGGTGTCGGGCACGGGTCTGGCCGATCCCGCGCGCCGCGCCGAGCTGCTGGCCATGACGCCGGAACAGCTGGCGGCTTCGGGCGATCCGCTGATCGAGTTCGTTCTGCGCAACGACGACGCGGCCCAGCTTCTGCGCGCCCAGTGGGAATCGACCGTCTCGGGCCCGACCGCCCGCGCCGCCGAGCGCATCGCCCAGGCCCGCTTCGCCGCCTACGGAACCAACCAGTATCCGGACGCGACCTTCAGCTTGCGCCTGTCCTACGGCGCGGTCGAGGGCTGGACCTATCGCGGCACGGAGGTGGAGCCCTTCACCCGCATCGGCGGCCTCTATGAGCGCGCCACTGGCTCGGCGCCCTTCGTCCTGTCCGAGGCCTTCGCGGCCGCCGAGGACCGGGTCAACAAGGACGTCGTCTACAACTTCAGCTCCACCAACGACATCATCGGCGGCAACTCGGGTTCGCCCGTGATCAACGCCGACGGCGAGGTGGTCGGCGCGGCCTTCGACGGCAACATCCACTCGCTGGGCGGCGCCTTCGGCTACGACGCGGCGCTGAATCGCACGGTGACGGTGTCGACGGCGGCGATCACCGAGGCGCTCCGCAACGTCTACCAGCAGCCCCGCCTGCTGGAGGAACTTGGGGTCGAGTAGAGACCGCGGCCCGGTCCCTTCTCCCCCTGCGGGAGAAGGTGGCCGAGCGCAGCGAGGTCGGATGAGGGGTGACACTCGGTCCGACCGGTGATCTTCTGATCGCAAGCCTCGTCCGGGTCTTCGCACCCCTCATCCGGCCCTTCGGGCCACCTTCTCCCGCAAGGGGAGAAGGAAGGAATGTTCCATGCGCCTTCTGCTTCTCGCCACCACCGCCGTCCTCGCCCTGTCCGCCACGACCGCCTCTGCCGAGGAAGGCATGTGGACGTTCGACAACTTCCCGATCGCGCGGGCGAACCAGACGCTGGGGACCAACATCGATCAGGCGTGGCTGGACCGGGTGCGGCTCAGCTCGGTGCGGTTCGGCGGGTGCTCGGCGGGGATCGTCTCGGACGCCGGTCTGGTGCTGACCAACAACCACTGCGTCGCCACCTGCGTGGCCAATCTGTCGACGCAAGAAGTCAACTACGCCGCCACCGGCTTCACGCCCCGCACCCGCGAAGAAGAGCTGCGCTGTCCCGGCGGCACGGCCGAGATCCTGACCGAGATCACCGACGTCACCGATCGGGTGAAGGCGGCCGGCGCCGGGCTGACGGGTCAGGACTTCACCCGCGCCCGGGACGCCGAGATCGGCCGCATCGAGCAGGAAGCCTGCGCCAATCCTGACGGAACCAGCGCGGCAGACCGGCGCTGTCAGGTCGTCAGCTTGTATCGGGGCGGCCAATTCAAGCTCTATGCCTACAAGCGTTACACCGACGTGCGTCTGGCCTGGGCGCCCGAGGACCGCGCGGCGACCTTCGGTGGTGACCTGGACAACTTCTCCTTCCCGCGCTTCGCCATCGATGCGGCCTTGATCCGGCTCTATGAGAACGGCCAGCCGGTCGAGACGCCGACCCACTTCGTCTGGAACGATGACCGGCCGGTGACCGGCACGCCCGTCTTCGTCTCCGGCAGCCCGGGCGCGACCCAGCGGCTGCTGACCCAGGACCAGCTGGCGACGGTGCGCGACGTTGTCCTGCCGCTCGACCAACTCATCGCGTCGGAGCTGCGCGGCCGGCTGGTGCGCTTCGCCGCCGAGAGCGAGCAGAACGCCTTCATGGCCATGGACCCGATCGTGGGGCTGGAGAATACCTACAAGCGCGGGCTGGGCCGCATGCGCGCCCTGACCGACGCCGGCTTCATGAACCGCCGCGCCGAAGCCGAGGCAGACTTCCAGGCCCGCAACGCCGCCAACGCCGAGTTCGCCGCCCAGTTCGGCAATCCCTGGGGGGACCTGGCCGCCGTCCAGCCGGCGGTGCGCGAGCTCTATGCCCCTATGGCCCTGCTGGAAGGCGGGACGGGCGTGGGGACCACCGCGCCGGGGGGCGGCTCGGTCCTGTTCGCCTACGCCCGCACCCTGGTTCGTGCGGCCCAGGAGCGGGCCAAGCCGTCCGCCGAGCGTCTGCCCGAGTTCGGCGACGCCCGTCTTGGCCAGGTCGAGAATGGCCTGATGGCTCAGCGCCCGGTCTATCCGGAGCTGGAGCAGGTCCGTATGGAGTGGTGGCTGTCCAAGACCCGGGAGTGGCTGACCGTCGATGATCCGCGGGTGCGGACTTTGCTGGGCCGGGAGTCGCCCGAGGCCCTGTCGGCGCGTCTGGTCGAGCGCTCGACCCTGGCCGACCCGGCCGTCCGCCGCGCCCTCTGGGAAGGCGGCATCGAGGCTATCCAGGCTTCCGACGACCCCCTGATCCAGTGGATGCTGTCGATCCAGGACGTGACTCGCGGCGTGCGCTCGGAGTGGGAGACCCGCGTCCAGGCCCCGACCGAACAGGCGTCCGAACGCCTCGCCGCCGCCCGCTTCGCCGCCTATGGCGACAGCGTCTATCCGGACGCGACCGGCACCCTGCGTCTGACCTACGGCCTGATCGAGGGCTCCGACGTTCCGGGCCAGAGGTTCGACGGCTTCACCACCTTCGACGGCCTGTGGGACCGGGCGACCGGCTCGGCCCCTTTTGACGTGGCCCCCAAGCTGCTGGCCGCGCGCGATGTCATCGACGGCGACACGGTGCTGAACATGACGGTGTCGTCCGACACCATCGGCGGCTCCTCTGGCTCTCCGGTGGTCAATGAGGCGGGCGAGATCGTGGGGGCCAACTTCGACTCCACCGTTTTGACCCAGAGGAACGCCTACGGCTACGACCGCGACGTGAACCGCAGCGTCATCGTCACCACCGGCGCGGTGACGACGGCGTTGCGCGACGTTTACGGCATGCAGCGCCTGGTCGAGGAGTTGGGGGCCGACTGATCCCGATCAGGGGTTCAGCCGCCCCTGGTGGTCGTCGGCGGCGAAGACCACGTCGCGGTCGGGCCGCTTCACCTTGGATCCCGGCCGCTTCAGCTCGGTCAGGATGTGGCGGATGATGTTCAGCCGCGCCGTCTTCTTGTCGTCGGTCGCCACCACCGTCCACGGCCCGTGCCGGGTGTGGCAGTCCGACAGCATGCGGTCGCGCGCGGCCGAGTAGGCGTCCCAGCGCTTCTGCGCCTCCGCATCCAGCGCCGACACCTTGAACCGCTTCAGCGGATCATTGACCCGCTCCGCCAGCCGCTTCGCTTGCTCCTCTTTCGAGATATCCAGCCACAGCTTGATCAGATGGATGCCCGAGCCCCTGAGCAGGGTCTCGAAGTGGGGCACGTCCTTCAGAAACTGCTCATGCTGTTCGGGCGTGCAGAAGCCCATGACCGGCTCGACGCCCGCCCGATTGTACCAGGACCGGTTGAACAGCACCCATTCGCCCGCCGCCGGCAGGTGGGGGACGTAGCGCTGGAAGTACCACTGGGTGGTCTCCCGTTCCGTCGGCTTGGGCAGGGCGACGACGCGCGTCTGGCGCGGGGAGGCATATTCGGTGATGCGCTTGATGGCCCCGTCCTTGCCGGCGCTGTCCCGGCCCTCGAAGACGATGACCAGCTTTCTGCCCTGCTCGATCCACCAGTGCTGGGTCTCGACGAGTTCGATCTGCAGCGCCTCGAGCTCGGCCTCGTAGTCATCCTTCTTGCCCATGACGGTCTCCTTCGCCCGCCACCGTGCACCCCGACGAAGGCCGGGGTCCAGAGGCGGATGCGATGCGTGGCCGCAGAGGCCCGGTCGGAGCCCCTTCGCCAAGCTCTGCGTTTGTGATCTGGCCCCGGCATTCGCCGGGGTGCACGGTAGGGGTACATGCAGCGCGACTTCGCCGATTTCTGGAACCTGATGTGGGAGGTTGGGCTGGCGCTGTGCGCCGGCTTCGCCCTGCTGAACGTCTTCGCCCCGCCCCAGGACCTGCCGTGGAAGCCGCTGGACCTGAACCGTCCCATCGGCCAGGCGACGGCGGCCAAGGTGGCGGATTTCTCCGTCGGCTTCTCCGCTCCGGAGGAGGAGGTCGAGGCCGTCACCGCCGCCTGCATCCAGACGCTGAGGGATGCTGGCGTCGAGGTCCGCCGTGCCGAGGACATTGACGGGGGCGGCTTCTGCCAGGTCCGGAACGCCGTGGTCATCACCGGCGGCGCGGTGACGCCGCTTAAGCCCGGCGGGCTGACCATGCAGTGCCCTCTGGCGGTCCGTTACGTCATCTGGGACCGGCAGGTTCTGAGGCCGAGCGCCGAGGCCGCCTATGGCTCCGCGCCCGTGGCGGTCAACAATTTCGGGACCTACTCGTGTCGCCGCATCTATGGCTCGGAGGACCAGAATGATCGCCCCAGCGAGCATGCCCGGGCCAATGCCCTGGACGTCGCCTCTGTCACCCTCGCCGATGGACGCACCGTCTCGGTCCAGTCGGACTGGGACGGGCAGGGGCCGCAAGGCGTTGAAGGCGCGGGCTTTATCCGGCGCCTGCGCGACGGGGCCTGCCGGGTTTTCTCGACCGTGCTCAGCCCCGACTACAACGAGGCGCATGCCGACCATCTTCATCTGGACGGGGCGCCGAGGGGCCTGTGCGCCTGATTTCACTTAACCTTGATCGCCCGGCACGCGAATCGATTCCGATTGACCAGGCTTGACGGCTGGGAGACAACATTCGCGCAATCCGGATTTCGCGTGGGGTCCACACCTGCGTTTAGCTCCTTCTATGAACGAGCCTGTCCAGATGGATTGTCGGACCCCTTGAACAGGGCGTTCGCCTGGAAGAGCGCGTTTATGGAGACGCACAATGCCGACCGGTACGGTCAAGTGGTTCAACCCCACCAAGGGCTTCGGTTTCATCCAGCCCGAATCCGGCGGGAACGATGTGTTCGTGCACATCACCGCCGTTCAGAAAGCCGGCCTCGCCGGTCTCGATGAGAACGCCAAGGTCGAGTACGAGCTGGAATCCCAGCGCGGCAAGACCTCGGCCGTGAACCTGAAGCTGCTCTGATCGTCTAGTCGATCAGGGTCGCCGATAGCGATCACGCGGGCGCGGTTCCTTCGGGGGCCGCGCCCGTTTTCGTATGCGCGGGCGGTCGCGCGTTCGACCATTGCGCCAGCACGATCGCCGCCATGACCAGAGCCCCGCCCAGCGCCTGAACCGGCGACAGGATCTCGCCGAAGATCAGCCAGCCCAACAGGCCCGCCACGATCGGCTGGATCAGAATGGTCACGGCGGTGATCGACGCCGGCAGTCTCCCCAGCGCCCAGGCCACGCCGCCCTGTCCCGCCACATGCATCAGCCCCATGCCGATGCAGGCCGCCCAGCCCGCGGCCGTGGCCGGAACCATGTCCTCGCCCAGCAGCAGCGCCACGCCTCCCATCAGGGGCAGTCCCGCCAGCGTCGCCCAGAAGGTGACCTTCAACGCACCCGCCGTGGTCCGGGCGAACTTCACCATCAGGAAGTAGAGGGCGTACCAGACCGACACGAGCAGCGAGAGCGCATCGCCCAGCGGCGGATTGGTCCCCTGACCCCCCGCCTTGCCCGCCGCCATCGCCCAGGCCCCGGCCATGGCGAATCCGAGCGCCAGGAGGAACAGCCGCGCGGGCTTCTCCTTGAAGAACAGCCACCCGATCAGGGTGACGACCACCGGCGTCAGGTTGCACAGCACCGTGGCGTTGGCGACCGAGGTCATGACGATGCCGTAGTGCCAGAACGACAGGTCCAGCGCGAAGAACAGCCCCGCCAGCAGCATCCACTTGGACGGCCGCCCGACGCCTTCGCCTCCGGGGCGGGCGACCAGCAGGAACAGCAGTGGCATGGCGAATAGGAAGCGCCAGAATCCGGCGGCCGCCGGCCCCGTCTCCGTCAAGCGCACCAGGATCGGCGCAAGCCCCAGGACAGACGCCGAGGCCAGCACGACCAGCAACGGAATCAGACGGGGGGCGGGGGCGGTCATTCAAGGTCGCATAGACGCTTCCCTCTCCCAGAGGGAGAGGGCTTGAGCGCCCGAGAGCCGTCAGGCGATCGGACTTGCGCAAAAGGGTGGGGGGTTCTGCCGTCACCGCGACGCACACATCGTCGCGACGCGATGCGTCTCTCCTCCACCCCTCACCCTTTCGGTTTGCGGAACGCTGCGCTCTCAGAACCTCAAACCCTCTCCCTCCGAGAGAGGAACGCTAGACCCCCAACTCCGCCCGCAACTCGCGCGCCGTCACGCCAGCCTCCCTCAGCGCCATCAACGTCACGGACCCATCCCGTTTCGCATAGCGCTTCCCGTCCTGCCCCAGGAGCAGGCGATGGTGGCGATAGACCGGCGTTGGCAGGTCCAGCAGGGCCTGCAGCACTCGCTGCATCGACGTCGTCTGGATCAGGTCCTCGCCCCGGATGACGTGGGTCACGCCCTGAGCCGCATCGTCGACGACCGAGGCGATGACATAGCCCGCGCCGATGTCCTTGCGGCCCACGACCATGTCGCCCAGCGCCTCGGGCCGCGCGGTCTTGACCCCCGGATCGGCCGTCTCCTCGACCCAGGTCAGGCGTTCGAACCCACCCAGTCGATCGCTCGCGGCCGCCAGCGACAGCCGCCAGGCGAAGGGCTTGCCGTCGGCAATCAATGCGGCCTCTTCCGCGGCGGGCAGGGGGCCGCAGGTGAAGGCGCCCGCGTCGGTGAGATCGTCGGCGTGGGGCGCGCCGCCCGCGAGAGCCATCAGCTCCTTGCGCGTGCGAAAGCAGCGATACAGAACGCCCATCTCCCGAAGCCTGTCCAGCGCCGCGTCATAGGCCGCCCGCCGTTCCGACTGCCTCACCACCGGACCGTCCCAGTCCAGCCCCAGCCAGGCCAGGTCCTCGATCAGGGCCGTCTCATACTCCGGCCGGCAGCGGGTGAAGTCGGTGTCCTCGATCCGCAGCAGGAACCGCCCGCCAACCGCTCGCGCTGCCGTCCAGGCCGTCAGGGCCGAGAAGGCGTGGCCCCGGTGCAGCAGGCCTGTGGGCGAGGGCGCGAAGCGGGTGACGAACGTCAAGCGTCAGACCCGGATGATCGCGCCGGCGGCCTCAGCCGCCGCGACCGCCGCCCGCAGCTCCGCTTCCGGCACAAAGTCGAACTGGGCGATCAGGTCCTCCAGCGCGAAGCGGGGCTGCTCCAGCGCCCAGACCAGGGCGATGGCCACGGGTCTGGAAAACGCGGGCGCGGCGGCCAGGCCACGGGCGTAAATCGTCAGAGGCGGCCGCTCGGGCAGGCCATAGCCGGGCTCGGCCGGGACCAGCCGTCCCTGCATCACCGACGCCTCCTCCAGCATCAGGTCGCTGGTCGCAAGAGCCTGCAGCCGCCGCCCGATCTCGGCCAGCTGGGCGCGCAGGACGGCCCCGTCCCCCATCGCCGCCGGGCGCAGGAAGTGGCGGAACACGGGATCATCCTTCACGATCGTCTCGACCCGCTTCATCAGGTCCAGCCCCGTCGCCGGCGTGATCGAATAGGTGACGTGCAGCGACGCCCCTTCGGTCGCCAGCGCCTCGTGGTACCAGCCGCGCGGCAGATATAGCACATCGCCCGGTCGCAGGGTGATCTGCTCCATCACCTCGCCGCGCTGTTCGGCCAGCCAGGCGCGGGTCTCCGGACTGTCGACCGGAAAGCTGACCGGGGCGTCGGCCCGGTTGCGATACAGCGTCCAGACCTTTTCGCCCGCGCACTGCACCGCGAAGACGTGGTGGGTGTCGTAGTGGGTCCCGAAGGCCTGCACCCCGCCGAACGAGCAATACAGATTGGCGCTGACCTGACCGGCGAAGGCCTGACCCAGCGCAGGCGTCATCGACCGGATCGACGGGATCAGGTCCTGCACCTCGTCCAGGATCAGACTGGCCCCCTGCGCCAGCATTAGCTTGACCTTGGCGGGCGAGGGGCGGGTGACGGGACCGGCCCCAGTCGCGGCCTCGTGGCAATACTGGCGCGGCGGCACGCGCTGCCCGTTGAAGACGACCTTCAGGTTCTGGGTCGTCCAGATCGAGGTCTGGTCCAGCAGGGCGTTGAACCGGTCCCAGTCCAGCAGGGCGGCCTTGGGCGCGCCGGGCGCGGCGGGGATATGTAGCGGTTTCCGGTCGTCATGGTCGGCGTGGAACACCTCGGGGGTGATCGGGGCCAGAAGATCGTCCAGAGTGCGCATGGGCCCGGACGCTAGCGGTTCGGCCCGACGACCGGAAGCGCCCATGTCCCTCAGCCCCGCCGACCTCGCCGCCGCTCGCCAGTCTCTGGCCGAGCGCGACCCGGCGCTGGCGCGGGCGCACGCCCAGACCCTGCCGTTCGAATGGCGCGTCCGGCAGGCGGGATTCGTGGGCCTGTTCCGCATGATCGTGGAGCAACAGGTCTCGGTCGCCTCGGCGGCGTCGGTCTGGGCGCGGCTGAACGCAGGGCTTGGCGAGATCACGCCGCAGGCTCTGCTGGCCCACGACCTCGACAGCCTTCGCGGCATGGGCCTGTCGCGGCAGAAGGCGACCTATGGCCAGGGCATGGCGCTGGTGCAGGTCGAGGGGCGCATCGATCTGGATCACCTGTCGACGCTGGACGACACCGCCGCCATCGAGGCCCTGGTGTCGCTGAAGGGCGTCGGGCTGTGGACCGCCGAGGCCTACCTCCTGCTGTGCGAGGGCCGCACCGACGTCTTTCCCGGCGGGGACGTGGCGTTGCAGGAAGCCATCAAATGGGCCGATCGCGCCGAGGTGCGGCCAGACACCAAACAGGCGTATGCCCGGGCCGAGGTCTGGCGTCCGTATCGCGGTGTGGCCTGTCACCTGCTCTGGGCCTGGTACACCGGCGTGAAGAAGGGCGAGATCGTGCTGGATGAGGCCGCATGACCGCGTTGGTCGACCCTGCCGCCATCGGGGCCGAGCTGGCCAGACCGGAGACCGTTCTGGGCGCGCTCGACTTCGCCGGCGTCGCGGTCTTCGCCGCGACCGGGGCGCTCGCTGCCGCGCGCGAGCGCCATGACCTCGTCACCTTCGCCTTCTTCGCGGCGGTCACGGGCGTGGGCGGCGGGACCCTGCGGGACCTGCTGATCGGTGCCCCGGTCTTCTGGGTCGAGGACTGGCGCTACATTGCCGTATGCCTTGCCGCGACCCTGGCGGTCTGGCTCCTGGGCGTCGGGACCTGGCGGTTCCGGGCGCTGTTGTGGCTCGATGCCGTGGGGCTGGGTGCCTATGGGGTGCTGGGGGCCGCCAAGGCCGAGGCGTTCGGCGTGCCGCCCCTGATCTGCATCGTCATGGGAGCCTTGACGGCCTGCTTCGGCGGCATCGTGCGCGACCTTCTGGCGGGCCAGCCGTCGATCCTGCTGCGGCGAGAGATCACGGTGTCGGCCGCGCTGCTGGCCGCCACCGCCTACGTCACCGCGCGGGCCCTTGGGCTGGATCCCTGGCCCGCTGCCCTGATCGCGGCCCCGGCCGGGTTCCTGCTGCGGGCCGGAGCCCTGGTCTGGGGATGGAGTCTCCCGGCCTTTCCGGGCGGGCTGGGACGTCGCGCCTGACGTCATCAAACCGACGCCAAGCCGTCATGGCGGCGGCGACGAATCGGGGTTAGGCTTCGTCCATCAGAGAGAAGGAGCGACGTCTTCAGTCCGATTTCCTCTATCCTGTCCGGCTCCATGAGCAGGGGGACCTGATGCTGGTCTCCCACAAGCCGCCGTCCGGCTTTCCTGCGCTCGTGCTGAACGCCGACTTCCGCCCGCTGTCCTACTATCCCCTGTCGCTCTGGCCCTGGGAGGAGGCAGTGAAGGCGGTCTATCAGGACCGCGTGGACGTGGTCTCGACCTACGACCGGGTGGTGCGCAGCCCGTCGATGGAAATGCAGATCCCCAGCGTCATCGCGCTGAAGAGCTACGTCGACCAGAACCGTGCCCCGGCCTTCACCCGTTTCAACGTCTTCCTGCGCGACGGATTCACCTGCCAGTACTGCGGCACCACGGCCGAGCTGACCTTCGATCATGTCATTCCTAGGAGCCGTGGCGGCCGCACGACGTGGGAGAACATCGTCGCCGCCTGCTCGCCCTGCAATCTCAAGAAGGGCGGCCGCACGCCCCAGCAGGCGCAGATGCCGATCCGCCGCAGCCCCCATCGACCCAACGCCTACCAGCTCCAGGAGGCGGGCCGCCGCTTCCCGCCCAACTATCTGCACCAGAGCTGGCTGGACTACCTGTACTGGGACATCGAGCTCGAACCCTAGGGTTACCCGATGTTTCCCGTTGGACCGGCGTGAGCGGTTTCTGTCGGCTGCAGAGCCGGAGAAACTCGGCGATGTTCTGAGCGCCCAGCAGAAGGACGGTTCCGACCCAAGGCATGTGGCGATCCTCCGCCTGCTGCTCCTGACCGGGGCACGCAAGAACGAGATCGCGCGGCTGCGCTGGAGCGAGGTCGATCTGGATAAGGGGTTGCTGAGGCTGAAGGACTCCAAGACGGGGCCGAAGGTGATCCGTCTGGGTGCCGCGGCGGCGAGCCTCCTGGCCAGGCTGCCGAGGGCGCATGCGACCTGGGTGTTCCCGGATCGGAGACATGCCGCTCGGCCGACGTCCAATCTTGACTGGGCATGGGTGTGGATCCGCACCAAGGCTGAACTGCCAGACGTACGCACTCACGATCTTCGGCACAGCTTCGCCAGCATGGGCGTTGCCGGCGGCGAAGGGCTGGTGCTGATCGGCAAGCTTCTCGGGCACGAGCATGTGGTGACTACCAACCGATATACGCACCTTTCGGACGATCCGCTGCAGGCAGCAGCCGATCGGATCAGTTCACCTGTTGCGGAAGCCATCGGCCTCGCGAGTTCAGACAGTCCGGTGCCGGAGGCCTGCGATGCCTGACAAGGCGAGATCATACAGCCAGATCGCGGTCTGCGCTGCGTTGAGAGATGCTCGTCGCGCCCGGGGATGGAGCCAGACACATCTTGGCGGTCTCCTGGGCAAGTCTGCCCGTCAGGTGTCTCGGATTGAGCGCGGGTATGCTGCCGTGTCGGTGTCGCAGTTCATGGAGATGTGTCTCATGGAGATGTGTCGAGCGCTCGACGTAGAACCGCTCCTCCTCAGGAAAGACCTGATCGGCGTGGCGGCAGCGACGATAAGGTTCCGCGAAGCTGACCAGATGATGGTGGAGGTTGAGGGACTGCTCGCGGACCTATCGGTTCGAGTCCGGGCCGCAGCTGCTCGTTCGGGATTAGGAGATTGGGCGGCTGCCGTGCGAAGGAAACACACAGGACCGGGAGCGTTGCGCGACGTCCGAGGCGGTTGGCCTTGCGAGCGACGGTGCCTACGAGTTGCCGATCAATCAGGAGCAGTTGGCCGACGCCTTGGGCACCACCTCCGTCCACGTCAATCGGACATTGAAGGGCCTGGAGGCCGACGGGGTCATCGAGCGCCGGAAGCGAACCGTTGCCGTCCCATCGTAGGACAGACTGCGGGAAGCGGCGGACTTGAACGCCCGCTAACTCCATATCGACCGATCGACCTGAGTGACGACGTTCAAAATTTAGTGACGCCTAACCTAGGTGAAGGTCGGGGTCTCGTCGTTCGGTCGAACTGGTCGCGGACCAGGAGGCCTTGTCGCCATGCCCATCTCCCTTACCCAGCTCAGGAGCGCCACTCCCGGGCAGTTTGTAGAGTTCGACGAGACTGGGTTCAGCATTGAGCGGCGGGATAGCGACCCCAACGCGTTCAACCGTCTCGTGCGCGAGGCTCTGGACAGCGCGGGCACGGAGTTCGTGGCCTTTCCGACGACCGACGGCCGGACCGGATACGCGGCCCTCTATGTTGTCCCGCTGGCCTAGGACGCGATCTTAGGGTCGGGTTTGCGGCGCATCGCGCCGCCAGGGACGTGGCGGAGTTGTGGGACCAGGAGGTCTCCATGAAAACCTGTACCCTGCGTCTGTTCCGCGACACCCAGCGACCCCCGGAGGGTCGAGCAGCTCTTCGAACCGACGATCGACGCCGCAGCCGGCGAAGCCCGGCGGAGGCTGTCGGCCTCATCCTTCATGCGAAGCGACCTGCTCGATGAAGGCCGGATCGTCAGCTGTTTCCAGCGCTCAGGAATGGGCGGCGAAATCACCACCGTGCCCACCATCAGCCGCTGAGCCCTAGACGGGGCCGGCCTCGAGCCTCAGATAGACGGGGTCGAACTCTGCCAGCGCCCAGAGACGGGCTCGGTCCAGTATGCGGACCCGCCCGCCTCGCCACTCGACGAGCTCGCGACGGCGGAGCGTCATCAGGGTGCGGTTGACATGCACCGCCGACAGTCCGAGGCAGTCCGCCAGATCGATCTGGGTCAGGGGGAACTCAAACCCGTCCGGCCCGGCCTCATCAACGACCTCCAGCCGCGTCTCGATCTCGCAGATCAGATGCGCCAGTCGCCCGACCGCATCCTGCGTCCCCATGCGATGCAACCACTGCCGATGGATCGCTGCATCGATGGTCGTGTCGAGCCACAGCAGGCGGGCGAGATGGGGATGCCGGGTCGTCACCGCGATGATCCGATCGTGTGGAACCTTGCTGATGGCGCATTCGCTGACTGCGACGATCCCGTGATCCATCTGCGTCATCAGCAGACTGTGAAGATCGATGAAGTCACCGGCCACGCTGATCTGCGTCACCGACCGCGACCCATCATGCAGCAAGTTGAACCGTGCGCAGAGGCCGCGGATCAGCAGGGTGGAGCTGGTCGGACGGTCACCCGGGCAGACCAGGGGATGTCCGGCTGGCACGATCTGAACCGGCTCCATCACGGACTCGAGCGAGACTCTTTCGTCATCAGAAACAATATCTCTGCGCTGAAGCTTGCGAAGCAGCGCTTCTGTCGGACTATGAATTTTCGTCATCCGAGGTTCAGGTCTGAGCGTATAGTTAGAAGTCATGGCCTCTTACCAATACACCGTCACTGGCATAGATCCGCCGATGAGTTCGTCGGAACAGGCTCCGGACGATCACACCGCGAGACAACAAGCTGTGCTGTTTCTGTCCGATCTGCTTCGAGATCTAGCGATTTCCAAGCGCGACGGTTCCGAGATTCGTGTCGAAGTCCGCGGGTCCGAGGGGGATCTGATCTGCGTGGCGACCGCCCAGATCGTTTCTGAACCGGCTTAGTCTTGGATCAGAAACAGTTTTTGGGCTGCGATGCGACGACAGGTCGCGCATGCGCCGCTCGGTATCGGACGTGTCTTTTCGCGGGGCTCGATCGTCCTAACAGCCGCAGGCGAGCTGGCTCAGGGTTGCGCGACACCTCACCCGCATGCGGCCCCGCCAGACCGTCAGGGCTCCCGCTCGCTCCAGCGTCTTGACCGAGGCGTTCACGCTGGTGCGCTGAACGCCGACCGCCTTGGCCAGGGCGGCCTGGGTGGTACGAACGTCGGCGTCCGATACGTGGCTCAGTCGACGGATCAGATTGGCCACCCGCTGGGGGACAGCGTGGACGGCGTGGCAGGCGGACGCGGCCTGCAGCGCGGTCATGCGATCGAGGGCGTGGCGGGCGAAGACCCGCTCGACCCAGCCCGTTCCCATGGTTTGTGTCGGAATGCTCGCGGGCAGTTCGATCCACTCGCTGTCCAGAAGGGCCAGGAGGTGAACCGGGCCGTGCTCCGGAACCAGAGAAGCCTCCCAGCCGAAGGTCGAGCCCGGGCCCAACAACTGGACGCAGGCCAGGTCGTTCCGATCGAACACCGCGAAACTGCCGCGAAGCACGAAGCCAACGGCGCCCTCGGACACCACGCGGTCGCCGGACAGGCATCGACTCACCTTTCCCGCGTCGCTGACGCCGTCGCGCAATGGTTCCGGCGAGGCTCGAAGAACGGGGTGCCGGTCCAACAGAGCATCACTGAGCGGGGGCAACGCATATCGTGTGGGCGCAGTCTCGATGTCATGGCCTGTGCTGAACATACGCCCAGACTGCCCACGTCCAATGGCCAAGCCACTCACATGGGATAAGCGCGCGGCGTGAACGGCCGTGATTCTGCCTAACCCAGGTTAAGAGCAGCCTCGATCCCGCGATCAGGTCATGGGTCGGACGGCCGACACAGCGGGTCCTTCACTCCCGTGGACGCTTCTCCTGAGGCACCCTCAAAGGAGACTCTCATGACCGACATCCTGGCCGATGACGTCTGGCGCGACGTGTTCGTGACTGGACTTAAGAATGCCCACGCCATGGAACATGAGGCCCTGGCCCTCATGGACCGGCAGATCGAGCGCGCGAAGAACTTTCGGGAAATCGCCGACATGCTTCAACAGCACCGGGGCGAGACCGAACTCCAGATCGAGCGCCTCGACACCCTGTTGGCGTCGCTGGACGAGAAGCCATCCGGTCTCAAGGACGCTGCGATGTCGATGGGCGGGACGATGGCCGCACTCGGTCACTCCGTGGCCGGCGACGAAGTCCTGAAGAACGCCTTCGCCAACTTCGCCTTCGAGAACTTCGAGTCCGCCGCCTACCAAGGGCTGATCATCCTCGCCGATCGCGGTGGCTATTCGCTGGCGCTCGACCCGCTTCAGGAGACCCTGGAGGAGGAGATGCGCATGGCCCGCTGGGTTCAGGACAGCCTACCCATGGTCATCGACAAGCATCTCGAGCTTCGCCGCCTCGGCGAAAACGCCAGCCGCTGAGGACCACGCCCATGTTCATGCACAACAAGAAACTGATGTACACGGTCCGGGTGGCAGAGCCGAACCCCGGCCTCGCCACCCTCATGCTGGAACAGTTCGGCGGCCCACAGGGCGAGCTGGCTGCGGCCATGCGCTATTTCACCCAGGGCCTGGCCGACGAGGACGTGGCGCGCCGCGACCTTCTGATGGACATCGCGACGGAAGAACTGAGCCACCTCGAGGTGATCGGCTCGATCGTCGCCATGCTGAACCGCGGTGCCAAGGGCCGGCTCGCCGAAGCGGCGGAAGAGGAAGCCGACCTCTATGCCAGCATGACATCCGGCGGCGACAGCCACACCATGTCGATCCTCTATGGCGGCGGCACGGCGCTGGTGAACTCGTCCGGCGTGCCGTGGACGGCCGCCTACATCGACTCGATTGGCGACCCGGCGTGCGATCTGCGCTCCAACATCGCCGCCGAGTCGCGCGCCAAGATCGTCTACGAGCGGCTGATCAACGTCACCGACGATCCGGGCATCAAGGACGCCCTGACCTTTCTGATGACCCGCGAGGTGGCTCACCAGAAGGCGTTCGAGAAGGCGCTCTATGCCATCCCGGCCAACTTCCCGCCCGGCAAGCTGCCGGCCGACCCCGACTTTGCAGACGTCTATTTCGACATGTCTCAGGGCGAGGGCAACGAGACCGGTCCCTGGAACACCGGCGACCAGTGGGAGGTCATCGACGACCGGGAAAGCCAGGCCGCTGTGGACGGCGGCGATGGCCATGCCACCGTCGGGCTGAACCCCGAGGAGCGTGCGGCAGTCGAGGCCTTTGCAGCGCGCACGCAGTCGGACCCCTCGTCGGATCCCGTCACAGGCGCGGACCTCGGCGCAGGCCCGGGCGCCGGCCGGACGACACCCGTCGAGTTCGAAACAAGCTGACGCAGGAGCCCCACAGTACAAGCCCCGCCCGGGCGACCGGGCGGGGCATTTTTGTTTGCTGGCCGAATGGCGGCGAACGCGATCAGAGTCTGCTGGGGGTGTCGCGTCTTTTCGGCTCGGCGACGTCGTGCCCGGTCATGCCCTGCGACGGATCATCGGACGGCGTGCCCGGATCGATCCGCTTGTTTCTGCGGCCAGTCCGCACCGTCATCCAGGCGAGAAGCACACCGAGCAGGACCGGCCCTCCGATCACGACGAAGGCCCAGGGGAAGGTGTCGCTCATGTCAGAAGCGTCCGCCGAGGTCGCGCTGACCCGGAGGGGCTTCATCGGTCGCCGTGATCGTGGGGCGCGGGACCGAGCCGTCGGCGTCGCGCACGATCGCGCCGTCGGGCGACTTCTCCATCGGATGGCGGTTGGCCCGTTTGGCCTTGAACAGGACGTAGCCCAGGACCGCGACGGCGACGACAGCGAGCAGGGTGAACAGCGCGAGGCTGGGGATCAGGTCGTTGGTTTCCATGGTCAGGGACTCCGTGGGTTAAGGCATCGTGTGTGAACCGGTCGGTTCCGACGCTGTTCCGAGTGTCGCCCTGCCGACAGCCTCTGGCTTCTCTTGCTCCGACCGGAACAGGGCCGCCGCGCCGAGGGTTCTGGTCGACATGCTTTTTCCGCCGAAGGACCTCCCATGGCCGACCGCCTGACCCTGCAGGATCCCCGTGATCAGTACCCCAGGCCCCCGTTTCCCGAGCAGCCCCAGCCCGAGCCGGGCCTGGCTGCACGCATGGTGCCCGAACCGGATCACGGCGAGACCAGCTACACTGGGTCCGGTAAGCTCGTCGGTCGCAGGGCTCTGATTACCGGCGGTGACTCCGGCATCGGTCGCGCGACGGCGATCGCCTATGCGAGGGAAGGCGCCGACGTGGCGATCTCCTACCTTCCGTCCGAAGGCTCAGATGCGGACGAGGTCATCGCCCTGATCGAGGCGGAGGGCCGAAGGGCCGTATCCCTGCCGGGCGACATCACCGACGAGGCCTGGTGTCGTCGAATGGTCGAAAGGGCGCTGGCCCAGCTCGACGGCCTGGACATCCTGGTGATCAACGCCGGGCACCAGCAGTACAGGGAAGACGTGTCGGAGGTCTCGACCGACGACTTCGACCGGACGCTGAAGACCAATCTCTACGCTCTGCACTGGATCGCCCAGGCGGCGACGCCGCATATGTCGCCGGGCTCGGCCGTGATCACCACGGCCTCGATTCAGGCCTATGAGCCGTCCGCCATCCTGCTGGACTACGCCACCACCAAGGCCGGCATCGTCGCCTACACCAGGGCCCTCGCCAAGCAGCTGATCGAGAATGGCGTCCGCGCCAATGTGGTGGCCCCCGGCCCCTTTTGGACCGCCCTCCAGCCCTCCGGCGGCCAGCCTCAGGAGAAGGTCGCGCATTTCGGCGAGCAGAGCGCCTTCGGTCGCCCCGGCCAGCCGGTGGAGATCGCGCCCCTGTACGTACTGCTGGCGTCCCAGGAAGGCAGTTACCTGACCGGCGAGGTCTTCGGCGCGACGGGCGGCGCGGGGATCGCCTGATGGCAGACCGAGCTTGCGTCCGACGGGTTCCGGAACGCCGCCGGGATCTGCTCACGTTCGAGGTACTAGGCCAACTGGACGCCGAGGACATGCGGTACATGGCCGATCAGGTCGAGCAAGCGTTCGAGCGTCGCGGCAAGATCGACATGCTGATCCTGTTCCGCCGCTTCGAGGGGGCGACGGCGGGCGCTGTCGTGGAGCCGCATGCCCTCAGGGTAGAACTGGCGTCGATCGCCCATGTCCGTCGCTACGGCGTCGTCGGCGCGCCGGGTTGGGCCGACGCCATGATCGCCCTGGGAGGCTGGGTAACGCCCATCGAATCCAAGACGTTCGACATCGGCGAAGACGCCGCCGCCCGCGCCTGGATCGACCGTTCCGAGGGCTAGGCCGGCGGCTTCGGATCCTCCCATGGCGCCCGGCCGAACCGAGCGCGGTGGTAGACGAGACGCGGGCCCGCCCAGACCTCTACAGCCCGGCGAGATGGCATGCGCAGCAGTTCGCTTGCCGCGCGGGCGATCGCGGCCCGGTCTCCATCGAGCGCCGTCTGTTCGACGGCCGGGACGTCGCAGCGCCCGATGAAGAAGCGGAATTCGTAGAGCAAGGCTTCAGCCGGTGAGAGCCGC
The DNA here is from genome assembly GCF_000701445.1 of Brevundimonas bacteroides DSM 4726. Taxonomy (GTDB): domain Bacteria; phylum Pseudomonadota; class Alphaproteobacteria; order Caulobacterales; family Caulobacteraceae; genus Brevundimonas; species Brevundimonas bacteroides. The sequence goes on along the minus strand of NZ_JNIX01000010.1, from coordinate 240,531 downwards.
CCCTTCGCCCACAGCCGCCGAGGCAACCGGGCTTGTCGAGGGCACCAGCAGCCGCCGCGCGGCCGCCAGGGCCTGACCCGTCACCTGATCCATGTTGTAGTAGCGGTACGTCGCCAGGCGCCCGACGAAGCTGACGTCGGGCCGCGCCGCCGCCAGGGCCTCGTAGCGTTTGAACAGCGCCTGGTTCTCGGCGCGAGGGATCGGATAGTAGGGATCGCCGGTTGACGAGGGATACTCATAGGTCACGCTGGTTCGCGGGTGCCGCTGACCGGTCAGGTGCTTGTACTCCGTGATCCGCGTCCAGGGCGTCGCCTCGTCGGGATAGTTGACCGTCGCGACGGGCTGAAACTGTACCTGATCAAGCGTCTCGTGCCGGAAGCGCAGTGAGCGATAGGGCAGCTCGCCGAAGCGATGATCGAAGAACTCGTCGATCGGGCCGGTGAACACCAGCCGGTCGTGCAGCACGTCATACACGACGTCGCGATACTCGACACCGGTTTCGACCGTGATGTTCGGGTGGTCCAGCATGGCCGTGAACATGGCCGTGTAGCCGTCGGCCGGCATGGCCTGGAACGCGTCGGTGAAATAGCGGTCGTCGGTGTTGTTGCGCGTGGGCACCCGGGCGGTGACGGACTTGTCAAGCTCGGACGGATCGAGCCCCCACTGCTTCCGAGTGTAGCCGCGGAAGAAGGTCTCATAGAGCTCGCGGCCTATGGCGTTGACGACGACGTCTTCGGAGGTGCGGATGCGCTCGACCGGCTCCGCCCGGCTGGCGAGGAAGGCCTCGGCCGCCTCGTCCGAGCGAAGATCCAGGCCATAAAGGGCGTTCAGGGTCGTCCGGTTGATCGGCATGGGCACCAGGGAGTCGCCGACTTGGGCCAGGACGCGGTGCTCATAGGGCCGCCACTGGGTGAAGCGCGACAGATAGTCGAACACATCCGCCGAGTTGGTGTGGAAGATGTGCGGTCCGTACTGGTGGATGAGTACGCCGGCCGCGTCGAGATGGTCATAGGCGTTGCCCGCGATGTGCGGCCGACGGTCCACCACCAGTACCCTCTGACCCGCCGAGGCCATGCGCTCTGCCATGACGGAACCGGCGAAGCCCGCGCCGACGACCAGGGCGTCGTAGTGCGAACGCCGCATTGCGGGCCACACCGAGGGTGCCGCGACACCGGGCTCGCGCCGACGCGCGACCTGGTTGACCAGGGCGTCCATGCGCAGGTGGGTCTGGTCCCACGACAGGCTGGCCAGTTCCGCCTCGACATCTTCGCGCCAGCTGGAAGCGGATCCGCGCGCCAGGGCCACGGCCTGGTCGCAGGCCGCGATGAAAGCCTCTGTCGTCTCGGCCACAAAGACGGCATCCAGGTCGCCGTAGTGGCGCACGACATCGCGGATCGGAGTGGAGATCACCGGCCGGCCCGCCGCCAGGTACTCCGGTGTTTTGGTCGGGCTGATGAACCGGGTGGACTCATTGATGGCGAAAGGCATGAGCGCGGCGTCCCATCGCGACAGCCATCCCGGCAGGTCTTCATAGGCCGCCTGACCCGGATAGGTCAGGTTGGGGGCCTGGGGCAGGTCGGCGGGATCGATCTTCACCACCGGCCCGACGATCTCGAAGTCGCAATCCGGGCGGGCCTCTGCGAGCGCCGTGATCAGGTCGAGGTCCATCCGCTCGTCGATGACCCCGAAGAATCCGAGACGCGGGCGACCGACATCTTCCCGCGCGTTCGCCTGGGCGAAATGGTCCCTGTCCACGCTGGAGGGGAACGGATGGATGTTGTCGTGCCGGTCCGCCTTGGCCTCATAGAGGCTGTGGCCGCCGGTGAAGACCACGTCGGCCTGGGCGAACAGGTCCCGTTCCAGATCGACCAGTTCGGCCGGTGCGAACCTGAAGTTCGCCAGTTCGTCCATGCAGTCATAGACGACCGCCGCCGCCTCGATGTGCCGCGCGATCGGCAGCATCATCGGCGTGTAGTACCACAGGACCGGGCGCGTGATGGCGCGGGCATCCAGCGTTTCGTCCAGTAGCTGGCGCAGTACCGCCGCGGCGCACGCTCCCTGTAGTCCGTCGGGCAACCGTGGCGTGGCGACGACCACGCCCGTCTCGCCGCAGGTCCGCAGATCCACGGACAGGCCCGCGCCCGGCTCGGCCGGCAGGGGCTCCTCGAAATAGACCACCGTCCGCGTCCGGGCGAACCGGCTCATCAGATGCTGCGGCCGCTGGAAGACGAAGTCCCAGCGCAGATGGGACAGACAGACGATCGGGTCGTGCCGCTCGTCGGATTTCGGCAGGTCAATGACGGGGGCGGACGGTCTGGGGAGGGTCAAGCGATAGCCTTACGATGTGTGGAGACACAATCAGGGGGACCGATGGAGGTTCCAGCCGATTGTTCTGCCTGAGGAATTTTCGTGCGGTCCGTCGGAATCCCGACTTTGCGGATCAGGTTGGAACAGCATCGAAACGGTCGGCGCTGCGCCACCAGCCCTCGGATGCAATCGGGGCTCCGAGGTCCGCCCCAGCCTCCAGCCCCCTGTCTTCCGCGAGGATTGCGACGGCGCGAGCGAGCGCGGTGGGTTCAGGCACGCCGCTCGACAGATCGAAGGCACCACGCTCGTAGTGCCCGTCCGCGCGGGTCAGAAGACTGTTCCAGTCAAAGCTGCCCAGAAGCGCCCAGACGGTAACGGCCTCGACCGGCACGCCGCGATCGCGCGCGGCCTGTGCGGCCTCCCAGCAGTCCGACAGCCAGCGGATCTGCTGGTCGACCGAGCAGCCGAGGTGGCACTCCGTCACAGCGATCGGAGCCGAATACCGGGCCGACAGCCGGTCGAACAACCGACCCCACCCCCCGTCCTCGACCTCCCGGACCCGAACGGCCTCAACGTCCGCGTAACGGATCACGCCATTACCCCCGTGGCGTTCCGGCCGATACCGCTCCAGCCGGTGGTCCAGGAAGCGATCGCTGGTCGCATAGTGGTTCAGGCCGATGACATCGGCCGGCGCCGGTTCGATCGCGATCCGCTCCAGCCTTGCCCCGAGACCGAACGTCGAGAGGCGCGCATGCAGACCGTGCGGGCGCGTGACCCGCCCCGCCAGCAGATCCCAGGTCGCCAGGCGACGCAGGTTCTCATGCCGGACCTGTTCGGCGCAGGCCTCGGTGCCGTAGGTGACGCCGAAGTCTTCGGTCTGAATCAGGCGCGCGCCGGGGATAACAGCGCGGATGGCCTGCATCGACAGCCGCACCCCATCGATCTGATTCAGCAGGGCGCGCCAGAAGATCGTCTCGTCGCGGGCATGCGGATGCCAGTGTCCATAGAGGGCGCTGAACCGCGCCGTCGTCAGGGGCTCGTTGACCGGGGTCCAGTCGTTGACCCAGGGGTACCGCGCGGCCACCGCTGCGGCAAAGCGGGCCAGGCCTTCGGCGAACCCGTCGTCATCGGTCAGGCTGGTCCATGCGGGGCCCGCGCCGTGATGGATCAGACCGAGGATGGGACGGATGCCCAGATCCCGCATGCGGTCCATCCGCGCGTCGGCCCAGCGCCAGTCGAAGACGCCGGGTTCCAGCTCGGTCCGTTCCCAGAGGATGGGATACCGCAGGGTCCGAATTCCAAGCGCGGCGATGCGATCCAAGTCGTCGATGCGGTCGTGATGCCCCGACAGGCGCAGCTGATCCCTCCAGCGGTCGCCGACCCGGTTGACGGTGCATTCGACGCCGCCCCAGAGTTCCAGCGAGCGCCTCACGCCGCGACGCTCTGCGCATGGTGAAAGCGACGCCCGAACGCGGGAGCCCGACGCCAGCCGGCGGCAGACCCGACGATCGTGTCGAGATCGCTTTGCTCCGCGCGCCAGCCGAGGACGGCTTCGGCCCGGCTCGCATCCGCGACCAGGCTGGCGGGATCGCCGGCCCGCCTCGGGCCCACGGAATGAGGCACGGAACGGCCCGTGGTCCGTCCAACCGCCTCGACGACCTCGCGGACCGAGCGCCCCGTGCCGGTGCCGAGGTTCAAGGCGAAAAACGCGCCATCGCCCATCGCGTGCTCCAGCGCCAGAACATGGGCCCGGGCGAGGTCCTCGACATGGACATAGTCGCGGACGCAACTGCCGTCCGGTGTCGGAAAATCGTCGCCGAACAGGGTCAGCGCCGGGCCGAAGCCGAGCGCGGCCTCGACCGCGAGGGGGATCAGGTGGCTCTCCGGATCGTGAGCCTCGCCGATCCGCCCCTCAGCGTCAGCACCGCAGGCGTTGAAGTAGCGCAGCGCCACGCCCGTCAGACCGTGGGCGGCGCACAGGCCGGCGATCATCCGCTCCGCCGCCAGCTTGCTGTCGCCATAGGGATTGATCGGTCGCAGCGGCAGATCTTCGGTTAGGGCAGCCAGGCTCTGCGGCTGTCCGTAAACGGCCGCCGTTGATGAAAAGACGATCCGCCCCGCGCCCGTCTCTCGCATGGCCTGAAGCACGCCCGCCGTTCCGCCGAGGTTGATGTCCCAGAAGGGCGCGGGCTCCCGCATCGACCGCCCGACCTCGATCAGCCCGGCGAAGTGAATGACGGCGTCGATCCGGTACGCACGCATGGCGTCAGCGACCGCCCCGGCGTCGCGGACGTCGCCGATGACCAGGGGGCCCCACTGCACAGCCTCTGCGTGACCGGCGCTCAGATCGTCGAAGACGATCGGACTGTGACCGGAATCCGCCAGGGCCTTGGCGGTATGCGAACCGATATAGCCCGCCCCGCCCGTGACCATCACCCGTCGTCCCGCGGTCGCCGAAATCGCCATCGCTTGTTCTCCGTTGGACCGGAGGAAGGCGTGACGGGCGCTGGCGTTTCAGACTGTCGAGAACCGGTCCTCGCGGATCGTCAAGATCAGTGTGGGTGAAGCACCACCTTGGTCCAATCGTTCTGGTTGTCCTTGAAGTTCTTGTAGCCTTCCGGCGCCTGCTCGAGCGGCAGCCGGTGGCTGATCAGGTCGGTGGTGTCGATCTTGCCTTCAAGGATCAGTTCGAGCAGCTGGGGCAGGTAGCGCTGGACGTGGGTCTGGCCGGTCTTCAGCGTCAGCCCCTTCTCCATAAAGGCGCCGATCGGCCATTTGTCGGCGAAGCCGCCATAGACGCCGGGCACCGAGACGGTGCCGCCCTTCCGCACCGCCATGATGGTCTCCCTCAGGACGTGGGGCCGGTCAGTGCCCAAGATCTTCGTCTCCTGCTTGACCGCGTCGATGATGTTGTCGGGCGAGAAGCCGTGGGCCTCCATGCCGACGGCGTCGATGCAGCTGTCGGGACCGATCCCCGCCGTCATCTCCATCAGGGCCTCGCGGACCTTCACCTCGTGATAGTTCAGCACTTCCGCGCCGTTGGCCTTGGCGAGGGCGAGGCGATTGGGGTGATGATCGATGGCGATCACCCGGCCGGCCCCCATCAGGATCGCGCTTTTGATCGCGAACAGTCCGACCGGCCCGCAGCCCCAGACCGCGACCGTATCGCCAAACTGGATCTGGCAGTTCTCGGCGGCCATCCAGCCCGTCGGGAAGATGTCCGACAGGAACAGCACCCGCTCGTCGTCGATGCCGTCGGGCACCTTGATCGGGCCGTAGTCGGAGTAGGGCACGCGGGCATACTCCGCCTGGCCACCCGCATAGCCACCCGTCAGGTGCGAATAGCCGAAGGCTCCCGGCATCGAATAGCCATAGGCGATCTCCGACGCGTCGGCCTTGTCCGCCGGATTTGAGTTGTCGCAGGCCGCCGGCATCTGGCGCTCGCAGAAGAAGCAGGAACCGCAGGCGATCACGAAGGGCACGACCACCCTGTCGCCGACGCTGAGGGTTGTGTTGCCCGAGCCAACCTCCTCGACGATGCCCATGAACTCGTGACCCAGGATGTCGCCGTTCGACATGCCCGGGATCATGCTGTCGTAGAGATGCAGGTCGGACCCGCAGATCGCGGTCGCCGTGATCTTGATGATCGCATCGCGCGGATTGACGATCTGGGGGTCGGGGACGGTGTCGACCTGGACGTTGTGCTTGCCGTGCCATGTGAGCGCGCGCATGGGGAACTCTCTGCTGTTTCGGTGGATCAGAAATGACGGCTGGCGCGGGGCGCGGCCTCGGGGGCCTTTGAGGTCGAGACCTCGCCGGTCTCCATCAGCTGCTTGAAGCGGCGGAGCTCGCGTCGGGCCTGGATGCGCGGCTCGCGCTGCATGACCTTGGCGACCAGCTTGCCGACCGCGCCCGCGGGCGGATCGTAGCTGATGAACAGCCGCACCTCGGTGCCGCGGCCAAAGGCGTTGTCGCGGAACTCGATCCAGCCCTCGTGATCCACATCGGACCCATCGTCCGATCGCCAGGCGATGCGTTCGCCGGGAATGTCCTCGGTGATCTCTGAGACCAAGTCGAAGTCCGCGCCCGCTGGACCAACCACCATCCACTGCGACCGGCCTGACTCCAGCGTCTCGACGGCCTTCAGATTTTCCATGAACAGGGGCAGGTTCCCGAAGTCGCGCCAGAAGGCATAGAGCTCCTGCCGGGGACGGTTGATCAGCACCGCCCGGACACTGCTGGCGGCGTGCTCGCCCTCGACGCGATCGTCATCGAGATAGGCCGTGGACACCACATCGGCGTCCGTTGATCGGGTGTGTTCCGACATCGGTTCGTCTCCTGAGTGAGTTCGACCAACGGCCCGCCGGAACGCTTCGTTCCCCAGGAACGGGAGCCGACACACAGGGGTTGTCAGGTCACCCACCTGAAACCGGAGCCGCCCATGTCCACGCTTTCCGACACCCCCGCCGAGGCCCTGCGTCCCCTTGCCGTCGTCACCGGAGCCTCCAGTGGCATCGGTTATGAGCTCGCCCGACGGTTCTCAGAGGACGGCTACGATCTGATCATCGCGGCCGATCGCCCGCTCGCCGAGGCGCGCCAGGGTCTCGAAGCCGTCGGCGGACGGGTAGAGACCGTCCTGGTCGATCTGGCGACGCAGGCGGGGGTGCAGCAGCTGTACCAGTCACTTGGCGGCCGTCCGGTCGATGCCCTGGTCGCGAACGCGGGCGAGGGCGTGGGCGGGGCGTTTCTCGATCAGGATTTCTCGGATGTCGCCCACGTCATCGACACCAACGTCACCGGGACGCTGCGGCTGGTTCATCTGATCGGGCGCGACATGCGCGAGCGCGGTCGCGGTCGGATGCTGATCACCGGCTCGATCGCGGGCCTGATCCCGGGGCCGTTCCACGCCGTCTACAACGCCTCGAAGGCCTTCGTGGACAACTTCGCCTATGCGCTGCGCAACGAGCTCAAGGACACCGGCGTGACCGTGACCGTCCTGATGCCCGGCGCGACCGAAACCGACTTCTTCGAGCGGGCGGGTCTGACCGACACCAAGCTGGGGACAGCCGACAAGATGTCGCCCGTGGACGTCGCGCGGATCGGCTATGAGGCCATGAACCGAGGCGACGGCGATGTCGTGGCCGGCATGGGCAACAAGGTCCAGGCGGGTCTGGCCCGGGTCACGCCGCCGGCCGCCCTCGCTGAAGTCCACCGCAAGATGGCCGAGCCCGGCAGCGGCGACTGACGCCGCCGGGCGTCGCCTATCCGACGTAGCGGTTGAACTCTTCGCGGTAGCGGGCGGTGAGATGATCCTGCCGCTCGCCCTTCTCCCTGAGCTCGAGGAACCAGGTCGACTCTTCCTCATACATATGGGTCAGGACGGCTCCCTCGATATGCTCCCACTTGTCGACCCATTCCGGCTTGGACGGGGCGATGTTCTCCAGTTCCGACATCTGGTTCTTGGCGGTCGTCTGTTCGAGATAAGCGTGGGCGGCGTGCATCTTCTCTCCGGCCTGGCCGAGCGCCGGATAGAGCACGACTTCCTCGGCCAGGGAGTGGCCGTTGAGCACGATCGCCAGTTCCTTCATCGCCGCCGTGCGCTCGGCGGCGGTCTTGGCCAGCTTGCCCGCGCTGAAGGCTTCGCGGATGCGGTCGTGATGATCCAGCACGAGGCTGAGCCAGTCGCCGCGCTGGGCGACGGCGCGCGCCTGCTCGGTCGCCTCGCGCCGCTTTTCCTCGTTCGGCAGAGGCGTCATGGCGGCTGCGATCTTGTCGATGACGGACATGGGGAGAGGCTCCTGAGACTGTGGGGGTCGAGAAGAGACGCCCGACGGCGACCGCTGTTCCGTAAGGTCAAGCCTGGTTGAGGGCCGATTCCACCAGATCGACCGCGGCCTCCAGGGTCGCCATTCGCACGCCGCCGCGCCCGATGGCGCCGAAGTGGCGTTCGGCGCAGACGACGCCCCCCTCCCGTCTGGCGAGCGCGAGATGGACGAGACCTTCCTCGGTGCCATCGCCGGCCGGTCCCGCATAGCCGGTCACCGACAGGGCCAGGTCGGCGGTGGATCGGCGAAGACCACCCCGGGCCATCGCCTCGGCGACCTCGGCCGACACCGCCGTGTGGGCCTCGATCAGCGCCGCGGGCACGTCGACATCCTCGATCTTGGCGGCCTCGCTATAGGTGATGAACCCGCGCTCGAAGGCATGGCCGCAGCCTTCGACGTCGGTCAGGACCGAGGCGATCAGACCGCCCGTGCAGCTCTCGACCGTGGCGACGGTCAGGTTGCGATCGCACAGGTTCTGGAGCACCCGCGTGATCCGCGCTTCGAGATCGGACGGAAGACTGGCCGACAGGGTCTCGCTCACGTTCGACCCAGGGTGCCTGCCGCGTGGTAGGGCGGGTGCTGGTGGATCGAAGCATGCCCCCCGTGACGCAGATGCGTCTCGTCGATCTCCTCGATCAGGGCGATACCGCGCTCGCGTCCGACCAGTTCCAGAAGGGCGTCGATCTTGGCCTCCAGCCGGTCGTCGTTCTCCTTGGACGACGGCGATCCGACATACAGGAAGTAGGCCAGACCCACGACCTGCCACAGCAGCTGCAGGAACTCCGACTGCCAGTTCTCGAAGGTGTCGCGGCCCATCTCTGTCAGCCAGGGCCCGAGCGTCGGCGTCTGTCCGTGCTGTGTCGCCTCCTCGACATAGGACATCCAGCCGAACATCCAGTGCAGACCAAACGAGATGGCGAAAAAGGCCAGGGTGATCCAGGCATAGGCGTATTTCTTCATGGCCAGGGCTCCTCTCGGCGGTCGAACGCCGCGCTCCCGGACTCCGTTGCCGGGGTTGGATCGACGCCACTGCCGGTCTCTGGCGAACGGAAGGCAGGCCGCCGCGTTCGCCGTTCCCAGCACAGTAAATCGGAGACCGCCATGACCGATCAGACCAAAGGCCGCGAACGCAACGGCGCCATTCCTGCGGGCAAGCCGGACGCGAGCACCCCGGACGAAGCGGTCAAGCGCACCAGCCGGCAGGGACGCCGTGCGGCGGGACCCGACGGGCCGGACGCGACGGAGGTCGGCGACACGTTCAAGACACCGCCGGCCGGCTGATCCCCGATCCACCCTCAACAGTCTTCTGTGGTCATCGCCATGTCCCGCCATCCCTCCTCTCCAGCACCGCGGCGGCGCGTTCGTCGCGTCGGACCGCCGCGATGCCGCCAGCGGGTGGTCCAGCAGGGCACGACCGGTCGCCCGGTCGTGCTGCTGCACGGCCTCGCCAGTCTCGCGGACGAGATCTTCCACCCGCTGGCCGAACCCCTGGTCGATGCGGGCTTCCGGGTCACCGCCATCGACCGGCCCGGCTATGGCGGCAGCGAGGCGGCATCCAGCGGTGCGATGGGACCAGACGCCCAGGCGCGCGCTCTGGAGCGCACTCTGGCTCGGCTGCGGGTCAGGGACGCGATCGTCATCGCCCACTCGGCCGGCGCCGCCCCGGCGTTGCATCTTGCGCGACGGGGCGGAGACCGCGTCGCGGGCCTGGTTCTGATCAGCCCCTTCTGCCGTCCGACCCGGCCCAGGGCGGCCCTCGGTCTCCGTGCGGCCACGGCGCCGATCATCGGCCCCTCGATCCGACGGCTGCTGCCCACCGTCGCGCCCACGCTGGGTCGGTCCATGGTCAGGGCCGCCCTTCATCGGGGACAGGCGATGCCGGATCCGAGAGCCTTTCCCTGGCGGCGCATGGCCCAACCCAGCGCCGTGAGCGCAATGGCGGCGGAGCTGCGCGGATTCAACGCCGATATGATCGGCTTGCGCACCCAGCTCAAGCGCCTGTCGATCCCTACCCTGGTTCTGATGGACCCGGACGATCGCGTCATCGATTCAAAAGCTCACGCCCGCTGGCTCGACAGCCGCCTGCCAACCTGTGCCGTGCGCTCCATACCGGCCGGGCATCTGATGCATCATTTCGAGCCCGCGGCCGTGCTCGACGCTGTCGTGTCGGTCGACGTCGCCATCCAGGTCGGGATGCGACGGATCGCCTAGCGAGGCTGAACGACCGAAAGCCGACACTCCGGCTGCTTTCGGCTGAGGCAGCGTTGGGGCTCCATGGCCCAGGCTCCCGACCAGAAACACCCGACGTCAGGACTCATTCAGGGCGGGTTGGGCGGAGCTGAGAGCGAGCTCCTTGAGAGCGGCCAGGAAGAGGTCTTCGCCCGAACCGAAGTCGAAGCGGGTCGCATCGAACACGCCGTCACCGCAGGGGGGCAGCCGGACCGAGGGCCGAGCCAGGACCCGGCCGCCGACGCGGACGAGGGGCAGGAGGGGTCTCCTCCCGCCCCGGTCCTGGAGCCCGGCCTATCGTTTCGCCGACATCACGAGGATGAAGGCCAGGGGGGCCAGGATGATCCAGAGCCAAAGCGCCATGGAGGTCATGAGCATTCTCCTGCAGTGCTCCGAGCCAACCCTGCGCCATCGGCACCTGTTCCGAGCGGCGACAACCCGACTCAAGGCCAGGACCGCACGCGCCGCGCAGATGCGGCGGCGCACCGTCGGCATTGACGCAGTTTTCGACCGATTTCTTCGATCGACGCGCGCCGGACGTCGCGCACGACCTGGTCGGGGCGCGGCTGACGGTCGATGGCGTCGGCGGCGTCATCGTCGAGACCGAGGCCTATGACGCCGATGATCCCGCCTCGCACAGCCACCGCGGGATGACGGCACGAAACGCCGCCATGTTCGGTCCGCCCGGCCATTTCTATGTCTACCGCATCTACGGCCTCCATCTGTGTCTCAACATCGTGTGCGGACCGCCTGGAACAGGCGCGGCGGTCCTTATCCGGGCCTTGCGGCCGACAGCCGGTCTGGACCTCATGCGTCGACGCCGTGGCACCGATCGTCTGGTTCAGCTCGCGTCTGGCCCGGGCCGGCTTTGCCAGGCGCTCGCCGTGACGATGGCGTTCAATCATCGGCCTTTGAACGAAGCCGGGGTGATGCTTGAGGCCCCCGAGAGGACGGCTTCAGTTGGACGGGGCGCCCGCGTCGGCATCGCCCGCGCGGTCGAAAGGCTCTGGCGCTTCGGCGAGGTCGGATCGCCCTTTCTCAGCCGACCGCTCTGAGGACGAGAGAGAGACCGCGACCCGACATTCGGAACGCCCTTTGCGCCTACCCGCTTGAAGCCGCTCCCGCAGCGGACTTCGCCGTCGGAGGCGGCTGCGCGCGTGCGCATTGCCCGCCTTCCCGGCATGCGCCGCGCGCACTCAAGGCGCTCTCATGGTTCCCATCTTTGTCTTCGCCATCCTGCTCAATCTGGCGTCGCTGGCCATCCTGGGAACGGGAGCCTGGCTCGGCTGGTCCTGGTACGCGGGCGACCTGGTCCAGACCCCGACGGGCGTGGAGCGCATCCGCGAGGACTGGCGGCTCTGGGCAAGCCTCGGTCTGCTCGCTTTCTCGGTCTTTGGACGCGCGCTGGTCCTGCCCCTTCTTGCGCGCCGTGACGCCGGGCCAGTGCCGGACCTTCGCCGGGAAGGCGTCAACCTGCCGGTTGTCGACGGGGCCAGTCTGTATGTCGAGAAGATCGGCTCAGGTCCCGGCCCTATGCTGCTCTTCACGCACGGCTGGGGGCTGGACAGCACGGTCTGGAACGACGCCAGACAGGCGCTCAAGAACGAGCACGCCATTCTCAGCTGGGATCTGCCCGGGCTCGGCCGCTCGAAGTCCGCAGGCCCCCAGGGCGTGAGCCTTGAGGCCTTCGCCGCCAATCTGAGGCATCTGGTTCTCGGCACGGGCCGGCCCGTCATCCTGATCGGCCACAGCATCGGGGGCATGACCATCCAGACCCTGGCTCGGGACCACCCGGAGCTGTTCGGCCGCGAGGTCGTGGGGGTCGTTCTTCTGAACACCACCGACATCAACCCCCTGCGGACCATGATCTGGAGCCCCCTGTTTCAGGCGCTTCGCATTCCGGTCCTGATCCCGCTGATGTGGCTGGTCATCGTGCTCGAGCCCCTGGCCTGGCTGTCCGCCTGGCAGAGCTACCTCAGCGGCATGGCGCACCTCGCGCAGCGCATGGGGTTCGGCCCGGAGGTGACGCGCGCTCAGCTCGATCTGGTGGCGCGGCTGGCCACGCGTAACCGCCCCGGCGTGCAGGCTCGGGGCAATCTCGCCATGTTCGAATGGGACGCTCGCGATGCCCTGTCCCGGCTGCCCATCCCGACGCTCGTGATCGGCGGCCAGCGGGACATCGTAACCAAACCGGAAGCCGGTCGATGCATCGCTGCGAGCGTCCCGGGCGCGCGGTTCGAAGAGGTCCGCAAGGCGAACCACATGGGCTTCCTGGAGCAGGGCGACATTTACACGTCCGAGATCCGCCGCTTCGCACAGTCGCTTCGCAGCGATCCGCGCGTCACAGGAAGCTGATCTCGGCCGACGGCGCGCCCTGTCGCGCTGCAAGCCGGGCGGGCCGCCCCCGGATCCAGATGCGCTCGACCTCGATGCTCGTCCAGCCTTCGGGCAGGACGATCGGCCTGCGGGGCCAGCCGGCGGGGTCCCCGTCGTCGGCCACGATCCCCGTCAGGCCGAACAGCAGACCCAGCAGCATTCCTCCCAGATTGGCGAAGAAGGGCCCGGCCTCGACCGCGCTGTCCGGATGATCCGGCCGGTATTCGAGGCACTGATGAAACCGGCCGCTGTCGTAGGCCGCATAGCCCTCCTCGAAGAGTTTCAAAGCGAGAGCGCGGTCGCCGGTCATGGCGGCCCAGACGGGGTAGAGGGCCGGCAGCATCGGAGATCCAACGTACTCCGGCCAGTGCTCGAGGTAGAAGGCCAGCGTCCGCCGGCGCGCGTCTTCCGAGAGCGGGTGGTCGTAGGGGAAAAGGCCCGCCAGGACCGAGGGGGTGGCTCCCTTGGGTTCGTCGATGCGAAAGTGGTCGTGGGTCGCGATCACACCATCGGACCGCCGGGGCAGATACAGACCGGCTTCGACCTCCCGCCACGCCTCGGCGACCGGCAGGCCCAGCCGTTCACCGGCGCGGATCGCCCGTCGCAGAACATCACCCGCCGCCATCAGGGTAAAGGCGTCGTTGTCGGGCGGGTCCGGAACCTCGGCAGGTCCATTGGCGCGGAGCAGCTCGAACCCTCGGTCGGTGCGCGTCAAACGACTGACCACCCAGTCCGACACCCCTTTCAGGACCGGCCACGCCTGGTCCCGCAAAAAGGCCTCATCGCCGGTGACATCCGCATAGAGCGAAAATGCGCGCGCCACATGCAGCGATACATGATCCTCGTGGGCGGGCGCCGACCCGTCGCCGGGCGCGGCCTCATCACGCGTGAACGGTCCGACTTCCCACGGGAACTGCAGACCGTCGCGCGCCGAAAGCTTCGCCGTCCGCCCGGCGGCCTCCATTCCGTCGCTGCGGAAATCCAGGATCGCCCGCGCTGCGTCGGGTTGCAGAAGCACGAGCGGCGGCACGCAGAAGGCGTCCAGATCCCACATCACATGGCCGTAGTAGTGGTGGTAGTCGTGCCAGGTGGCGAGACCGAAGATCGAGGTCGCTGCGGGTGACGCCGCGTGGGTCGAGGTCATCAGGTAGAAGGCCGCCGCGTCGATCAGAGCCTGATGCGCCGGCTCTGCGCCATGCACCGTGATCCGACCCTTCCAGAGCTCAGACCAGGCCGCGCGGTTTCTCTCGCGAAGGGTTTCGAGGCCCGATTTCGCGCCCCTCGCCACGCGCCGCACCGCTTCCTCATGGGGGCGCGCATGCATGACGGACGGCACGAGCGCCGCGATCTGCCTCAGGACCAGCGGTTCGTCCGCCGCCGCCTCGAACTCATATTCGCTGATCAGCGGTCCAAGCCGATCCTCTGGTCGGGACTGGCGTTCTGCGGGTCGGTCGATTGCCGTCACGAGCGCAATGCCGCAGCGACTGAGCCCGCCTTCGCTTTCCCAGAGAAGCGCGCCGTCGCACGCGGGCTCGTCTTCGCCGGGCGTATCCGTGCGACGATCCAGGATGGTTCCGCGAACTCCGCGAGTGTCCACCATGGCGCGGATACCCAGTGTCATCGGCTGACGAGGGGTCAGGGTCACCTGCTGCAGGACGAGCGAAGGCGCGGTGCGGCTGGCCAAGGTCAGAACCTCGACGGACACCGCCTTTCCCAACGCCTTGAAGACGCAGGAGGAGGTCAGCTCGCCGGTCGCGAAGTCGTAGGTCTGCCGCAGACGCGAAACCGCCCATGGCTGGTCGCTCAGCCAGACGCCGTCGACGGACAGATCGCCGGCAAGGGGATAGGGGCACGGCACGGCCGCCTCAATGCGGCGGTTCGGAGGATCCCCGGCGAAGCCGCTGACTAGCATTATACCGGCGACCAGGGGCACCTCGCGCACCCGCAGTCCGATCACGCCGTTGCCGACGTAGGCCGGACGCGCGCCATTTCGCGGGCCGGTCTCCGGCGGCGGGTTGAGGGGTTTCACAGCCGACCCGCCGCCACCTTTCGTTTACTCGCCCGCCATCTGCTCGGCCATCTGCAGGTGCGCCTCGATGCGCGGTAGAACGGTCCGGGCATGCTCCGCCAGCCTTGGCGCGTCGGCGTTGTCCGAGAACCCGCGGTGCAAGGTCACGGCTTCCTGGTGCGCCGCGACCTGCTGGGCCAGATAGACCTGATCGAATCCCTCGGCGGGCGCGCTGCGCAGGTTGTCGATCAGCCCCTGACGGCGCTCGTCGAGCTCGGTGGGCAGGGTCACGTCCCCAGCCTCGGCGGCGGCGATCGGCTTGAACCGCTCGCTGGCAGCAGTGTGGTCGGTCTTGATCATCTGGGCGAGCTCGCGCACCTCGGCGGACTGTGTCCGCTCCAGCGCAATGTCGGCTGCCATGATCTCGTACATGTCGCCCATGGCTGCGTTCGGAACGTAGGCGCTCGCCATGTTCGAACCCATGGTCGCCGCAGACATCTGACCGACCGGGGCAGAGGCAGCGTCCTGGGCGGCATCGACCGGGTTGGTGTCCTCCGGCTGATTGCACGCCGCAAGAAGGCCAAGGCACGCCGCACTGGCCAGCATCAAATTCATCTTCATCGGATCCTCCGGGAATCAGACGGCGGATGGGCCGCCACTCGGCCACCAACCCGCTGAACGAAACGCTGTTCCTGATCGACGGCAAGGACGCTGCGGACATTGGGGATGTGTCCGAAACCCGACATTCGCGGCGACCCGGCAGCGGAAGTCAGGAACTCCCGATCGGAGCTTTGCATTAACGCCGACGGAGAGAGGGAGATACCGTGGCGGAGCGCGTCATGCCGACTTTTGTCTTCGACTGCATGACGGCCTGGCGGTCGAACCGGTGCTGGAATCCCTGCAGGCGCGGGATGAGGAGGAGGCTCGCCATCTCGCCGAGCTCCGACTGATGCTCGGTCGGGACTTCACCCACGTCGAGGTTCACCATGACGCGCGGGAGCTGTTTTGCCTGCGTGGCGACAGTCAGCCGTCGGTTGGGGAGCGGCGAAACTTCACTCCAGGCGAACCGCGGGATCGTTGAAGCGTTGCAGTGACCGCCAAGTCGACCGGAAGAGATCGGCAGCATCGAGAGAGGGCGAGTTGGAGAAAAAGGGAAGGTCATCCGCCGCAGGGCGTCTGATCCTCGCGGCGGTGATCAGCACGGTCAGCGCCCCGGTCGCGTGGGCCGACGTTTAGAGCCCGGAGCCCGATGATCCCGATCTCAGCCGTCTGTCGCTGGAAGAACTGGCTCAGGTCGAAGTGACGTCGGTTTCGCGCCGACCGAAACCGCTGTCGGCGGCGGCCGCGGCGGTCTTCGTGGTCAGTCGGGACGATATCCGACGGTCGGGGCGGCGAGCCTGCCGGAAGTCCTGCCGCTGGCACCCAACCTCGATGTCCAGCGCATGAATGCCGTGGACAATGCGATCTCCGCGCGCGGCTTCAACGGCTTCGAGACCTCCAACAAGCTCCTGGTGCTCACGGACGGCCGCAGCCTCTATTCGACGCTTAGCTCCGGCGTCTTCTGGGATGCGCAGTCCGTCCCGCGCTTCTGGCGCATTTCAGACGATCGGGCGACTTCGCCGCCGACTTCTGCTAGCCTCTCGGAGGTGCCGGAGATGGCTGCCGATTTCCGTCGCCGTGGTGACCATATGGTGACCAAGCGGCTGGCGAGGCCAAGGTCTCGGCGACTTTTATCAGCGGCCTCAAGGGCTTGTCGGCACGGATCAGGCGGAATCTGTTACCTGTATCGGGACATAGAGCTGGAGCCGTAACGGGCGCCTCGTGCTGCTGAGTGTGGGAAGCTACAGGCATCGATCATTGGGCGCGGATCGAGGGATCCAACCGTGAACTGGGATCATTGCAAAGCGGCAAATGAACGGCTCGTTCTCAACGTCCCGTACTGGATATCGCTCATCCTGTTGGGCTTCGCGCCGCTCGTACTTGTTTCCGGTATGATCGCCAGCGAACTGGACTGGCCTGGCACGCTGATTGTTGTTTGCGTCTTCGCGGTCGCCGCCGTCTGGCATTTGGTTTGCCGGGTTCAGATGAAGCAGCAGCCTTAGGGTCTAACCCTCGCCCGGCCTCACGTGCCGGTAGACGTGGCTGATGACCACCGAGCCTTCGCCGACCGCTGAGGCGACCCGCTTGACCGATCCGGCCCGTACATCGCCGACCGCAAAGATGCCGGGGCAGGAGGTGGCATAGGGCGATTCCGACAGGCCGCAGTCCTGGCCCGTCTTGATGAAGCCCTTGTCGTCTAGCTCGACCAGACCGTTCAGCCAGGCGGTGTTGGGCGCGGCCCCGACCATGATGAACAAGGCGCGGCAGTCGATCTCCCGACGCGATCCGTCCAACCGGTTGAAGATCGTCAGACGCTCCAGCCGGTCCTCGCCCTGCAGGTCCTCGACCTCGCTCCTATAGTGGACCGTGATCCGGGGGTCGGCCTCCAGCCTCTGGGTCAGATAGCTGGACATGGAGGCGGCCAGGCTCGGCCCGCGCACTACGACATGCACATGATCGGCGTTGCGGCTCAGGTACATGGCCGCCTGACCCGCGCTGTTGCCCCCGCCCACAATCACGGCCTCGGTCCCCCGGCACCAGCGGCCTTCCAGCTCGGTCGCCGCATAGTAGACGCCGGCGCCCTCGAAGTGCTCCAGCCTGGGCAGGGGCAGGCGGCGGTACTCGACCCCGGTCGCCACCACGACAGCGGTGGCACACACCGACTGGCCATCGTCGAAGCGCACGCAGAAGGTCCCGTCCTCGGCGCGCTCGATGCCGGTGGCCCGCAGGGGAATGGCGAACCGCGTGCCGAACTTCATCGCCTGCACCTCGCCGCGCCAGACCAGGTCCGCGCCCGAGATACCGGTGGGAAAGCCCATGTAGTTCTCGATGCGGCTGGACGTGCCCGCCTGCCCGCCGATCGCCAGATCCTCGCTGACCAGGGCGCGCAGTCCTTCGGCGCCGGCATAGACGCCCGCCGCCACGCCCCCCGGTCCGCCGCCGACGATCAGCACCTCGAACGCGTCGTCCGGGTCCAGTTCGATGTCGAGCCCCAGACGGTTGGCCACCCGGGCCGGGGTCGGGTCGGTGATGATCTCATCGGCCCCGAAGATGACGGCGGGCTGGACCTCGCTCAGCCCACACTGGTGCAGGGCGGCCCGGGCCTCGGGACTGTCCAGCGGATAGCTGACGGTGGCGATGCGGTTGCGGGTGGCGAAGGAGGCGACCCGGCGGATGGCCGCGCTCTCGTCCACGCCGATCAGGCGCAGCGCCCCGTCGCCGTCCTCCAGCTGGCGGCGCCGCCGCGCCGCGAAGACGCTGATGATGATGTCCGACATCTCGGGGATCTCGCTCATCAGCCGCAGCATGGTTGGCCGATCGACCTGGGTGATCGTGGTGTCCTGCGCCGCCCGCATGGGCAGGGTCCAGCGCCCGCCGGCCAGAAAGCCGATCTCGCCCATGAACTGGCCGGGCCCGAGCGTCGAGGGCAGGCGCCGCTCCCCGGTGGTCAGGTCCACCACCTCGACCTCGCCCGCCTCGAGCCAGACGAACTGGTCCATCCGGTCACCCGGACGCGCCAGGAACTCCCCGGCCTTGTAGGTCCGGGTCTGCCCCGCCGCCCGGATCGCCTCCACATGGGCGGGGCTCAGCGGGGTCCGCTTGGTCTGACGCAGATCGAAGGCGATGGATTCCATGTGATGCGCGACTCCCGATGCTCCGGCTTAGCTTAGCCCGTGTTTCGTGACGATTTGATCCGGATGCGGTGGATCACTGACGACCCATCACAGGCGGGCCAAGACCTCGATGACCGGGCCGTGGAGACCCGCCTTCACCTCGGCGCGGATGCCATAGGCGGTGGCGATCAGGTCGGGGGTCAGGGCGGTCGCGGCCGGGCCGTCGCCGATCACCCCGCCATCGGCCAGCACCACGATCCGGTCGGCGACGCGCAGCGCCAGGGACAGGTCGTGCAGGGTCAGGATCACCCCGACGCCGCCTTCCGCCATCGCCCGGAACAGGCTGACCGCGTCCAGCTGATGGGCGGGATCCAGTCCGGTCATGGGCTCGTCAGCCAGCAGCCAGTCGGGCTCTCCGGCCAGGGCGCGGGCGATCAGGACGCGCGCCCGTTCGCCGCCCGACAGGATGTCGACGCTCCGGTGCGCTAGGTCTGTGGCGCCCGCGGCGGCCAGTGCCCGGTCCACCGCCGCCTCGTCCTCGGTGGTCAGGCCGCGTGCGCCGATGAAGGGGGTGCGACCCAGTCCGACCAGGGCGCGCGCCTCGACCGGCCAGGCGATCTCGGGCGTCTGGGGAAGGACCGCGATGCGTCGCGCCCTCGCCCGCGCCGGCATGTCGGGCAGGGGAGAGTCGTCCAGGCGCACGGCTCCGCTCGAGGGCCTTATCAGCCCCGCGAGACAGTTGAGCAGCGTCGACTTTCCCGCGCCGTTCGGCCCCAGAACCGCGGTGACGGTCCCGCTCTCGAAGCTCAGATGGACGTCGCGCAGAACCGGACGGCCGCCCAGCGACATGCCGAGAGCCACACACGTCAGCAGGGAGACCGGCCGGGTCATGCCGTCCCCTTGCGCAGGCGCAGCAGCAGCATCAGGAAGAAGGGCGCTCCGAACGCGGCCATGGCCACGCCCAGCTTCACCTCCGCCGCCGAGGGGGCCAGCCGCACCAGAATGTCGGCCGCCAGAACGATCACCGCCCCGCCCAGGATGCTGGGTCCCAGAAGGGCGCCCGGCCGCGCCCCGACCAGCGGCCGGAGCAGATGCGGCGTCACCAGTCCGACGAAGCCGATCACTCCCGTCACGGCGACGCAGGCTCCCGCCGCCAGCGCCACGCCCGCCGCCAGCACCCACCGCGTCCGCTTCAGCGACACGCCCAGCGACCGGGCCCCGGTCTCGCCCAGGGTCAGAGCGTCCAGCGCCCGGCCCGTGGTCAGCAGCAGGCCGCAACCGAGCACGATCAGGGGCGCGGCCATGCGCACCTCGGGCCATCCGCGGTCCTCGATCGACCCCATCAGCCAGTCGACGATCTCGGCCACGGCCCAGGGATTGGGCGCCAGCGACAGGGCCAGCGACACGCCCGCGCTCGCCACCACGCTCAGGATCGCCCCAGCCAGCAGGAACGACACCATGCTGGATGCCGACCCGGACAACAGCATCAGGGCGACGACGCCGAGCAGCGCGCCCGCCACCGCCGCGACCGGCAGGGTCCAAGGCGCCAGCGCCGCCACCCCGTAGTAGAGCGTCAGCACGGCCCCGAGCGCCGCCATGGCCGAGACCCCCAGCACGCCGGGATCGGCCAGGGGATTGCGGGTGTATCCCTGCAGCGCCGCGCCGCTGAGACCGAGCGCCCCGCCGATCAGCAGGGCCAGCATCGTGCGCGGCGCCCTCAGTTCCAGAAGGATCGGCCAGCGCGGGTCCGAGCCCGGATCGAACCAGGCCTCGAACGGCACCCAGACCCGGCCGATGCTCAGGCTGAGGATCGACAGCACGACCAGCGCCACCGCCAGGCCACCGTACAGCAGAGGACGGTTCAGCGCCTTCATGCGCGGACCTCCAGCACCGCGCGCCGCGCCTGCGCCAGAGTTGCAGCCGTCTGGATCAGCACGGGCCCGCCGCAAAACAGCAGCTTCTGCGGAAAGGTCTCGCGCCGCATCCGGTCGGCCAGATGGGCCAGCGCCGGATGGCGCAGCAGGCTCTCGGCCCGGCTGGGCGCGCCCGGACGTGTGACGCCGCTCAGAAGCACATCCGGCGGATCGGCCACGATCTGTTCCAGCGGCACCGCCATCGACTGGGTCAGGCCATAACGGACGGCGGTGTTGTCGAACCCCGCGCGCCGAATCATCTCGTCCATCAGCGTGTTCGGCCCCGAGGCGAACCCGCCTGGCATGAAGATCAGCGCCGACGGCCGGGGCGCACCGGCGGGCGGCTCGGCGGCGGCGATGGCGGCCTCGATGCGCGCGACCAGGGCCTCGCCCCGCTCGGGCCGCCCGACCAGGGCCGCCACCTCGCGCACCTGGGCCAGGCTGTCGGCGACCGTTTCCGGCACCGGAAACACCGCTTGGGGAATCTCCAGCCGGTCCAGCGCGCGACGCAGTGGCTGGGACACGAACTGGCCGTTCAGCACCAGATCGGGCGAGAGGGCCGCGACCTCCTCGACCGTGCCCCAGGTGAAGGGCAGGTCGCGGGCCACCTCGGCGATGGTCGAGCTGTCGGCTTCGCGGGAATAGTGGCTTAGCGCCGTGATCCGCTCGTGCTCGACGACTTCGACCAGGATGACGTCCAGACAGGGGTTCAGCGACACGATCCGGCGCGGCGGGCCGTCAGCCGCAGGCGGCACGGGCGGGATCGGCTCTCCGCAACCGGCGAGCATCGCCAGCCCCCCGGCCAGCAAGGCGCGACGGGGGATCGCCGCGTTGGGGGCGGCGTTCCAGGCATCATCAGACGGCGGCCGGTCTTCGGCCATCGGCGTCCCTTCCTTCGACGTCGCCGACGCAGCCGAGGCGCGTCGGGACAGGCATCGTCGTCGGGGGTTCGACCCGTATCGCCCGGAACACCACGTCCGCGCGACGCACGACCGCGACAGGCAGGTCTCCTGGCTCGCGGGTCAGGGCCGGTGCGCATCGCCTTCCCGGAAGCCGCTCGGGCCGCCAGTGGCATTCGACGCGCGGGCTCGCCGCTTACAGTTGCGTGGTCAGCCCGGGTCTCTCACCCGAGTTCCCTTTTCATCCCCGTCGCTGGGGAACCTGTCGCACCCTCAGGCTAGGCCAAGGCGTCGCAGGCGACAATGGCAGAGGGGCCCTCAGGCGGAGAAGCCGTCGACCACCGCCTGGAACATCGGATTGGGCCGACCGGCCGCGTTGAACAGCAGGGGGCTGTCCTTGCCGTCGTCGCGGGCGTCGCGGCGTAGCCAGCTGTCGGTGTCCCTCAGGCCCCAGACGGTGAAGGCGTGCCTCTGGGCGGATGGCAGGTCCATGAAGGCCTCGGCCAGCTCCATCACCCGCCCGGTCTGCTGCTCGATCTTCTGGCGCTGGAAGCGGGTGTCGATCCGACCCTCGCGGCGCAGGCTCGCGTCCAGCTCCGACACATGGATCGGCAGGCCGAACTGTCCGGCCTCGCGGAAGAAGGCGGTGATCTGGCCGGCTGGGATTTCGATGTCCAGATGGCTCTGGGTGCCGATGCCGCCGATGGGCACGCCCCGCCCCAGCATCCGCTCGACCAGTCTCAGAAAGGTCGCGCCCTTCGCCGGCAGGTTCTCCAGATTGTAGTCGTTCAGGAACAGCACCGCGTCCGGATCGGCGGCCTTCGCCTGCTCGAACGCCCGGGCGATGTAGCCGTCCTGGCCCAGCACCTCGGACCAGTGACAGTCGCGCAGGCCGTTACCGTCCTCGGCCACGGCCTCATTGACCACATCCCATCCGTTCACGCGGCCCCGGTAGCGACCGGCGACCTCTGCGATGTAGCGATCAAAGGCGGCCACGAAGGTCCGGCGGTCCAGTCCGTCAAAGGCCTCAGCCCCTTGCGAGTACCAGACTAGGGCATGGCCATGCAGACGCAGGCCGTGAGCGGTGCAGAAGTCCGCGATGCGGTCCGGCGTATCCCACAGGAACCGGTCCGGCCCCTGCAGGATGTACTCCATCTTCATCTCCCACTCGGGCGTGAGCTGGGAGCAATGGGTCAGACACAGATCGACCCAGGCCGCATCATCTAACTGCCCCGCCATCGCCGCTGTGCCGATGGGGAAGGGGACAAGCGACTTCAGCGGGCTCGCCTGGATGACCGGCTGTGCGGCCTCGGTGCTCCCGCAGGCGGCCAGCGCGAGGTTGGAGGCCAGGAAGAGGCGTCTGCTCAGTCCCTTCTCCCCTTGCGGGAGAAGGTGGCCCGCAGGGCCGGATGAGGGGTGAAACTCGGTCTTGCCGCTGAGGGTCATGGGACGCATCGGATTCGTGTCCTCGTACCCCTCATCCGTCAGCCGTTGGCTGCCACCTTCTCCCGCAAGGGGAGGGAGAAACTCAGGCCGATCGCCGCCTCAGCCCCATCTCGTCGAACGCCGCCGTCTCGCGCTTGCCGGCGGCGATGAGGGCATTGAGGCGGGTGGTCTCGGCGACGTGCTCGAACTTCTTCAGCTCCGAATAGGCGTCGGTCAGGGCGTCGCGCGCCCCGGCCTCTTCGGCATCGAGCGTGTCCAGATCGGCCTCGGCCAGACCCTTCTTCGCCTTCCACCCGGCCAGATAGGCCTGCAGTAGCATTCCGGCTTCCGCGTCCGCCCGCGCCCGCTCGCGTTCCACCTCGACCTCGGCGTCCAGCACGGCCAGCCGCATCTCGGCGGAGGCCTTTCTCGCCGTGATCTCGGCCAAGCGCTTCTGCAGCGTCTCGACCTCGTAGTTGGAGATGCGGATGAGCGAGTGGGCCCAGGCGGTCATGCGAAATCTCCGGTCACTGCGGGACCATGCCCTGGTTCAGAATAGCCTCCAGCCGGGTAAAGGAATCGGTAAGACGGGTGACGTCCTCCTTGTCCTGACCCAGAAAGGCTTCCAGCGCCGGGTTCAGCGCGATGGCCCGGTCGACGATGGGATCGGCGCCCGCGCGATAGGCCCCGATCTTGATCAGCTCTTCCATGTTGGCATAGGCGCTCAGGCACTGGCGCGCCCGCTTGTTCAGCTCGCGTTCCGGCGGCGTCTGGTTCTCGGGCATGGTCCGGCTGACGGACTTCAGCACGTCGATGGCGGGAAAGCGCCCGCGCTCTGCGATCTTGCGATCCATGACGATGTGGCCGTCCAGGATGCCTCGCACGGCGTCGGCGATGGGCTCGTCATGGTCCCCGCCGTCGACCAGCACGGTGAACAGCGCCGTGATCGGCCCCGCCGTCGTCCCGTCCGGCCGCACCGGCCCCGGCCCCGCCCGCTCCAGTAGCTTGGGCAGTTCGGTGAAAACCGTCGGCGTATAGCCCTTGGTCGTCGGGGGCTCGCCCGCGGCCAGGCCGATCTCCCTCTGCGCCATGGCGAAGCGGGTGACGGAGTCCATCAGGCACAGGACCTCCAGATCCTGGTCCCGGAAGTATTCGGCGATGGCCAGCGTCATGTAGGCCGACTGACGCCGCTTCAGCGCCGGCTCGTCCGACGTCGCCACCACGACCACGGCGCGGCGCAGGCCCTCTTCGCCCAGGGTCTCCTCGATGAACTCGCGCACCTCCCGGCCCCGTTCGCCGATCAGGCCGACCACGACGACGTCGCACGTCGCCTGCTTGGCCAGCATGGACAGCAGCACCGACTTGCCCACGCCCGATCCGGCGAAGATGCCCAGCCGCTGGCCCCGGCAAGTGGTGGTGAACACGTCCATCGAGCGCACGCCCAGATCCAGCCGCTCGCCCACCCGGCCGCGGGAGTGCGCTGGCGGCGGCGAGGCGCGCAGCGGATAGGGCGCCGGCCCCGTCGGCAGCGGCCCCTTGCCGTCGATCGGCTGACCGAAGGCGTCGATGATGCGGCCCAGCCAGGCGGTCGTCGGCCGCACGCTGGCCTGTTCGCCGATGATGTGGATGTCGGCGCCCGGCGCCACGCCCTCGACCGGGCCGAAGGGCATCAGCAGGGCCTTGGAATCCCGGAACCCCACGACCTCGGCGGGCAGGGGCGTCGCTCCCCGCCGCCCGATCTCGGCCCGCGCCCCGACCGCCAGCCGCGACAGCCCGCCCCGCGCCTCGATCAGCAGGCCCGATACCCCCGCCACCTTGCCGGTGACGAGCAGCGGATCGACGGCTTCAATGGCGGCGATCAGGTTGCGCAAAGGGGCACGGCCTCAGAGTCGGGAGGCGTTAACCTTTGCGCCGTCGTGGTTAACGAGGCGTGAAATCGGCCGGGATCAGCTCCATCCGCGCTGGGCGATGTAGGCCTCCAGAGCCTGGATGCGGGTCGCGTCCGACGGGTGGGTGGAGGCGAACTCGGGCTGGCCGGACTGACGCTGCTGGGCCATCAGCCGCCACAGGACGACCGCCTGCGACGGCCGGAAGCCGGCGGCGGCCAGATAGTCGACGCCCAGCCGATCCGCCTCCAGCTCGTCCCGACGCGAATGGGGCAGCAGCAGGCCGTACTGCGCCGCGACCGATCCCAGAGACCCCACGGTCTGGCCGCGCGAGCCGGCCACGCCCTGCGCCACCGACAGACCGATGTTGGCCAGACCCGCCGAAGTGGCTCGCTCGGCTGCGTGCTGGGCGACGACGTGTCCGATCTCGTGGCCAATAACGGTGGCCAGCTGGTCGTCGTTCTGGACCAGAGCCAGCAGACTGGTCGTCACCCCGATCTTGCCCGACGGCAGGACGAAGGCGTTGGGGCTCTGGCTGTTGAAGACGGCGTAGTCCCAGGCCCGGTCGGTCAGGTTCGCGGCCCGCACCAGGCGGTCGCCGACCCGGCGGATGCGTTCGACCTGTGCTCCGGTGCGCGTCGGGTTCTGGGTGCGCAGCAGCTCGGTCCAGGCGGCGTCGGACTGCTGGTTGATGGCCGCCGTGTCGCCCAGGATCAGCTGGTTGCGGCCCAGCGTCTCGTTATAGGCGCAGGCCCCCAGCGCGGAGGAGGCGAGCAGGGCTGCAGCAAGGGCGGTCAGGCGGCGGGTCATGTCGGGCCTCGGTCAAGCTTTCAGGTTCAGGCTGGCGAAACTCGCGCGTGGGCCGGCCGGTTCCTAGCCCTCGATCATCTCGCGGATTCGCGCGCCCAGGGCCGAGACTTGGAATGGCTTGGTCATGACCGCCATGCCGGGTTCCAGTGTATCGCCCGCCACCACCGCGTTCTCCGCATAGCCGGTGATGAACAGCACCTTGAGCTCCGGCCGGCCCACGCGCGCCGCGTCCGCCACCTGTCGTCCGTTCATGCCGCCCGGCAGGCCGACGTCGGACACCAGCAGGTCGATCCGCGCATCGGAGTTCAGGATGGCCAGACCCGCCGGGCCGTCGGCCGCCTGCAGCACCGAATAGCCGGCGTCCTCCAGCACCTCGACGACCAGCATGCGCACGGTCTCCTCGTCGTCGATGACGAGGACGGTCTCGCCCTGGCCGGTCTCTTCTTCGGCGGCGGCCTCGACCTCCGGCCCCTCGCCCGCGTCGGCCGAGCCCAGCCAGCGGGGCAGGGCGAGCGTGATGGTCGTGCCCTGACCCGGTGCGCTTTCGATCCGCACCTGGCCGCCCGATTGGCGCATGAAGCCGTGGATCATCGACAGGCCCAGCCCAGTCCCCTGGCCCAAGGGCTTGGTGGTGAAGAAGGGGTCGAAGGCCTTGGCCATGACATCGGGCGTCATGCCCGATCCGGTGTCTGTCACCGACATTTTCACATAGTCGCCGGGCGGCAAGTCGCGGAACCGGGCTTCCGCGGCGTCCAGCGTCACGTTGTAGGTCCGGATGGTCAGGTCGCCGCCGTCCGGCGCCATGGCGTCCCGGCTGTTGATGCACAGGTTCAGCAGCGCATTCTCCAGCTGCGACGGGTCGATCCGCGTGGTCCACAGGTCCGGATCGGTCTCCAGCGTCACGCGTACGTCCGGCCCGACGCTGCGCCGGATCAGGTCTTCCATACCCAGCACCAGCCGGTTCACGTCGGTCGGCTTGGGATCCAGCGTCTGCCGACGCGAGAAGGCCAGCAGCCGCTGGGTCAGGGTCGCAGCCCGTCGCGAGGCCCCCTGCGCAGCCTGAATGTAGCGATCCATGCCCGCCAGCCGTCCCTCGGCCATGCGTTTCTCGATCAGTTCCAGGCTGCCCGAAATGCCGGCCAGCAGGTTGTTGAAGTCATGCGCTATGCCGCCGGTCAGCTGGCCGATCGCTTCCATCTTCTGAGACTGACGCAGGGCCTCTTCGGCGTGCATCAGCTCGGCGGTGCGTTCGACGACCCGTTCCTCCAGGGTGGCGTTCAGGGTCCTGAGCGCCTGGGTGGCGCGCGCCCGCTCCACCTCAATGCGGATGCGGATGGCGACCTGGCGGACCAGTTCCACCTCGTGGTCGCTCCAGACACGCGCGTCCGCCTGGTTGACGAACACCATCGCCACCAGATCTCCACCCTCCAGAACGGGGACGTTGATGAAGGCGCGACAGGCGGCCTCTTCCAGGCTGTGGATCGCCCCCTCGGCGCGCGGGTCGCCCCGCACGTCGTCGACGCGCAGCATCGCGCCGGTCTTCATGTCGTCGATGAAGTCGCCCCAGTCGCGCAGCCGCAGCGTCCCTGCGATCGACCGGGCGCGGTCAGACACCCAATCCTGCTCGACGTGAATGGTCTCTGCGACCGTGTCGACGGTGGCGTATCCGACGCGGTCGGCCTTGAGGAACTTGCCTAGAACCTCGGCGGCGCGGGCGGCCAGGCAGGCCGGATCGGCCAGGTCGCGCATGGCGTCGCCGATCTCGACCAGGGCCTGCTGGCGCAGCTCGGCTTCCTTGCGCCCGGAAATGTCGGAGACCACGGCATAGAAGCCGTCGACCGCCCCCGTATCGTCGCGGCGGGGAATGTAGTCGGCGCGGATATGGCGGCCCCGCACGCCCGCATAGGGCAGGAAGTCCTCGAACGTCAGGGTCTCGCCGGCCAGCGCCGC
Organism: Brevundimonas bacteroides DSM 4726; assembly: GCF_000701445.1. Classification (GTDB taxonomy): domain Bacteria; phylum Pseudomonadota; class Alphaproteobacteria; order Caulobacterales; family Caulobacteraceae; genus Brevundimonas; species Brevundimonas bacteroides. The sequence goes on along the minus strand of NZ_JNIX01000010.1, from coordinate 213,190 downwards.
CTCGATGCGGGGCAGGGCCTTGGCATAGGCGGCCTCGCCCAGCACCTCGACCAGGGGGCGGCCCACCAGGCTCTCGGCCTTGGGTCCGAACCAGTCGGCATAGGCGCGATTATTGAGCTGATAGCGGTGATCCCGATCGACGAAGCTGACCAGCACGGTCAGGCTGTCGGTCAGGCGTTGCAGCTCATCTCTGCGCCGGGCCGCGTCGCGCTCGGCCTCGCGCCGGGCGATGGCGGCGCGTGCGCGTTCGCCGAACTCACGCGCGAAGGCGATCTCCTCGGGCGTCCAGACGCGCGGCGTGGCCGAATGCACCAGCATCTGGGCGACCGTCCGCCCGCCCTCCTGCAACGGCGCGTCCAGCAGGGCGGCGACGCCATAGCTCAACAGGGGCAGGGGGTCGGCGCGCGTGCGGGGATCGGTCCGCACATCGTCGATCGTCACCGCTCGCCCGGCGACGATGTCTTCGACATAAACACCGTAGTCCCGGAAGTGGTGAGAGCCGACCACCGACGCCGTCTCCGGCGCGGCCCGCCAGTCACGGACCACGTTGACGGTTTCCTGGTCCGGATCGATGATGCCGTAGCCGACGCGATCGGCTCCGAACGTATGGCCCAGAATGGCCGCCGCGGCCTCGGCCATGTCCAGCGGGTCGTCGGTCCGGCTGATGGCGTCGTCCAGCGCGATCAGGGCGTCCTGCCGGTCCCTTTCCTCGGCCTGGCGCCGCTCGGCCGCCACGAGCTCGGTGATCTCGTTGACGAAGACCATCAGGCCTGCGGGCGCGCCGGTCTCGTCCGGCACCGGAGTGTAGTCGAGATCCAGCCAAGCCGACTCCAGTCGGCCCTGACGGTCCAGCACAAGCTCCTGCCGATTCAGCGACCAGGCCTCGCCGGCCAGGGCGCGGCGGATGTTCTGATCGTTGAAATCCGCGATTTCGGGCCAGCCCTCGCGCGCGCCCATGCCCAGCAGCTCGGGATGCCGGCGCCCGGCGAAACGGGCGTAACCATCGTTGTAGAGCAGCGTGCCTTTATGGCCCCACAGCAGCACCATGGGATTGGGCGCCGCCACCATCATGCCCACGATCGTCTTCAGGCTTTGCGGCCAGGCCTCTATCGGCCCCAGAGGCGTGGAGGCCCAGTCATGCGCGCGAATCCGCGCGGACATCTCGCCTGATCCGCCGAGAAAGTCCGTTCGATGGTCGCGCTCTGCAGGCGTGTTCAGCAGTGACGATCCCCCCGGCGGCGGCTTTGCGCCTGTTTCCCGCGTGTGTGGAACGCAGCGAGGCTGTATTGGTTCAAGGACGCCGTTGCGCCCTGTGGCGTCCGTCCTATGTCCTGTCAGCGCGTCGCCCGGAAGTGGCTCCGGGCGTCGGATTTCAGACGTTTCAGACGATTCGCACGCGATTTCCCATCTCAGCCGGAGCTCTCCCATGTCCGACGCCCTCTCCGCCGCCGCCCGTTCCACCTCCGGCCGGGGCAGGGTCTATGGCTCGATCCTGGACACTATCGGTGACACGCCCATCATCGGCCTGCCCCGCCTGACGGCCGAGTATCAGCCCAAGGCCAAGGTCCTCGCCAAGCTGGAGTTCTTCAACCCGATCGCCTCGGTGAAGGACCGCATCGGCGTGGCCATGATCGAGGCGCTGGAGGCGGACGGAAAGATCAAGCCGGGCGGCGTCCTGATCGAGCCGACCAGCGGCAACACCGGCATCGCGCTGGCCTTCGTCGCCGCCGCCAAGGGCTACCGCCTGATCCTGGTCATGCCCGAGAGCATGTCGATCGAGCGGAGGAAGATGCTGGCCCTGCTGGGCGCCGAACTGGTGCTGACGCCCGCCGAGAAGGGCATGAAGGGCGCCATCGCCATGGCCAACGATCTGCTGGAACGCACGCCCGGCGCGGTCAGCCCCAGCCAGTTCGAGAACCCCGCCAACCCCGCCATCCATCGCTCCACCACGGCGGAAGAGATCTGGAACGACACGAGCGGCGCCGTGGATATCGTCATCTCCGGCGTAGGCACCGGCGGCACCATCACCGGCGTCGGCCAGGTGCTGCGCGCGCGCAAGCCGGGTCTCAAGATGATCGCGGTGGAGCCCACCGCCTCGCCGGTCCTGTCCGGCGGCGAGCCCGGCCCGCACAAGATCCAGGGCATCGGCGCGGGCTTCATCCCGGCCGTCGTGGATCGCTCCGTGATCGACGGCGTCGAACAGGTCTCCAACGAGGACGCCTTCGACATGGCCCGCAAGGTTGCCCGGGTCGAGGGTATCCCCGTCGGCATCAGTTCCGGCGCGGCCCTGGTAGCCGCCTTCCGTCAGGCGGCGCTGGACGAGAACGCGGGCAAGACCATCGTCGTCATCATTCCCAGCTTCGCCGAACGCTACCTGTCCACGGCCCTGTTCGAGGGGCTGTAACGCGGCCTCAGCCCCAAACCCCGCCCGCCAGGCCGATGGCCATCATCGGAACCGAGGCGATCATGGTGCCGACAAAGGTCGCGGCGGTGATCGTCACGGCCTTGATCGCTCCGCCGACAGGGGTCCGGTACCATCGGCCCCTGCCGACGCGCAGGAAGGCGATGAAGCCTAGAATGAGCATGGCAATCGACGCCCAGACAGCGGTGGCGGGCATGTAGGCCAGAAAGCCGATCGGGATGAACGGCAGCGTCCAGACGTTCAGATAGTGGAAGGTCGCGCGGAACGACTTGCGCCACCCCAGATCGGTCGGATCCCACCACCGCAACAGCGGAGCCGAGACGATCGCATAGGCAGCGGCATTCAGCGGCACCAGGACCAGAGACATCCAGCCATCGGCATCCGCGAGGAAGGCGTCCCGGCTCTTTCCCGACTGGGCGATGACCGGATCGAGCGCCTCCGGTGGCAGGCCCGAGAACATGATCGTTGTTCCTCCCATGAGGAACAGCTGCAGCATCAGAATACCGCAGAGGCTGAGATAGAACCGCAAGGGGCGGGCATAGACCCCGCCGCCGCTCGGCCCCAGCGTCATATAGGCGTCCAGCATGGCCACCGGCTTGACGAAGGCGTCCCGGACGGTTCGGAGCTCGCGTTGGCCAAAGCCAGTGGCGTCCTCGCTGAGATGATGCAGGCCGGCTTCCGGCTCGCGGGCCGGCGACCTCGGCGTGTCCGGAGTTTCCGTCATGGGGCGCTCGGTTGATCGGGAGATGAACGACGATACTGGGCTGTCGGACGGATCGGTCAAGCCCGTCCAAGCGAAGCGTCGGCTCCTGCAGGTTCGACTGACCGTCACCGCCGGTTAACCCGCTCGGCGATATCCTGACTGTCGACATGTCCGAACCGGCGTCCGTTCCGCCCCAAGAGGCCGCGAAAGCCAGCCTTCGCGCGCGCCACGCGCTGCTGAAGCGGCTCGCCGACGTCGTGTCCCTGCCGGCCAGCCGGGTGAACACCTTCGAACGCGCGGTCACGGGTGATCTGCTGGTCGAGATGCTGCGTCTGGCCTCCCCCCAGGAACGCAAGCGCGTCGCGGTGCGTCTGACTCCGCTGGCGGAACTGCCCAACAGCCTGACCCGCATGCTGCTGCGCGACGAGCCGGACATCGCCGCCTCCCTGATCGAGGGCTGCGCGGCGCTGAACGACGCCGATCTTTGCGCCTGCGCCGCCGACACCGGCCTCGACCACCGCTTCCTGATGGCCAGTCGGCGCGGACTGTCCGAGGTCGTGACGGAAAGCCTGATCGCCTTCGACGAACCCGCCGTCATCCAGGCCCTGCTCCGCAACGCCACCGCCCGACTGTCCCAGCCCGGCATCGAGGCGATCGTGAGCCTGAGTCGCTTGACGCCCGGACTGTGCGAACATCTGCTGCGTCGGCCCGAGCTCCGGCCGTCGGGCGCCTACGTCATGTTCTGGTGGTGCGGCCCCGAGGACAGAAAGACCATCCTCCAGCGCTTCGCCGTCTCGCGCGAGGTCCTGCAAGAGGTGTCCGAGGACGTCTTCGCCATGGCCGCCGACGAGAACTGGCAGGACCCGGTGGCGCGAAAGGCGCTGCAGTTCATCGAGCGCCGTCAGCGCAACCGCGCCGCCATCGAAAAGAGCCCCTACGACAGCCTGGAACACGCGATCGCTGAAGGGGCCAGGCTGGGCCTGACCCCGGAACTGGCCGCCGAGATCGCCTATCTGGCCGGCATCAAGCCCCTGACCGGCGCCAAGATTCTCGGGGATCCCGGCGGCGAGCCCTTGGCCATCCTGTGCAAGGCCACGGGGCTGTCGCGTCTTGATCTGGAACACCTCTGGCGATCGGTGCGGCGTCCTCTCGTTGATGCTGCGGGCCAGCCTCACGCCGACTGGGCCCGGGTGCAGATGATCTACGAGATGCTGGCGGTTGACCGCGCCCAGACGGTTCTGCGCTACTGGAACTGGTCCCTGTCCTCGGCCATGTCGCCGTCCCTGATGAAGGCGATCCGCGAAGGCGACGAAGAAGCGCTGGATCAATACTCCGCCCCGGAACGCGCGGCCATGATGGCCCTGGCGGAAGACTTCGGTCGCTGATCCCTGCTGTTCGTTTGAACAGTAGAGTTTCATCCATCGCGTATAGCGACGAGCGCTGACCTGTGTTCCCAAAGCATTTGCCTTGACGGTCGAACATCATTATCAGCACGAGTCTCGATCGCCGTCGTGCGAACCGTCCGGAACAAGGAAACGCCCGTGGACGCCTCAAGACCTGAAGACCGCTCCGAACTGCTGGAAATGACCGCAGACATTGTCTCGGCCTATGTCGGCAACAACACCGTGGCGGCGGCCGAACTGCCCGGCTTGATCTCTAACATCCACGCCGCGCTCAGCCAGGTTTCGACCGGAACTGTCGAGGCCGCCCCCGAGCCCAAGGAACCCGCGGTGCCGATCCGTAAGTCGATCAGCCCCGATTATCTGATCTGCCTGGAAGACGGCCGCAAGTTCAAGTCGCTGAAGCGCCACCTGCGCACCAAGTACGACATGAGCCCCGAGGAATACCGCGCCAAATGGGGCCTGCCGAAAGACTATCCGATGGTCGCCCCGAACTATGCCAAGGCGCGCTCGGACCTGGCCAAGCAGATGGGCCTGGGCCAAGGCGGTCGCAAACCCGCCCGCGCCGGTCGCGCCAAGAAGTAGGCGAGATTCGAGGGAGCGCCCGGTCAGCATCGGGACGCTTCCTGACTTCTCAGAAGAACGTCGTGTCGTCCTGCTGGCTCGGTTGCGGCGGGGCCGTCGGCGTCGTGGGCCGCGCGGGCTCTGTACGCGGAGCACTCGGACCGCTGGGTCGGGTCGTCGTCGGCGGCGATCCGCCCTGGCTCGGTGGCGTGACCTCCCCGTTATCCAGAGGCGGAATGGGCCCCAGGTTCGGGTAGGGCAGGGCCTGTGGCGCGCCTTCGACCGCAGCGGGGGGCGGTGCGCCCGGGGCCACATCCGCCGGATCGGGCGGCGTCGGTGCCGACAGGTCGTCCGGAGCGCCCACGTCGTCGCGCACGAACACCCACGACCGGCTGTCGGCGCAGGCGCAGGCCTTCAGGAACCCTTCACGGTCGCGCCAGATCACCAGCGGATATCCCGTCGGCACGCCCGCGTCGCGCAACAGATCGTTCAGCCGGGTCGTGAACTGTCGGCTAGCCTCGACCACCGCCGACCGGGCCAGATTGCCGTCGGCCTCGGGGATGCCGGCGGCAGTCCAGTTTCGTGGCGGCGTCGCGATCCAGCGCTCGTACAGGCTCCAGTCGCGGCTCAGCCACAGCTCGGCGATGGTCGAGCGTTCGGTCGGGGTCGATTGCGGCGCGCCCTCACGGTCGGGTCGGGCGAAGACCACGACGCGCATCTCCACGCCCCCGGCCCGCAGCCTGCCGGCTTCCTCGCGCTGGTAACGCTGGAACGAAGCCGAGTCGCGATAGCCGATCACATAAAGAGGCTCCCCGCCCCCGCCGCCGGACAGCCAGGACGCCTCGTCCAGCAGGCGCTGGATCTCTCCCTGGTTTCGGGTGACCGTCACCGGCTGGAAGCGGGCATAGAAGTTCCAGTAGGCCCAGTAGCCGACACCAGCGACGACCAGGCCGATGATGACCGCCAGAGCGGACCAGATCAGAAAGCGACGCATGCGGGGAGACGCTCCAGCTTCAGCATATGCACAGGCCTAACGTCTAACATCGAATTGCGTCGCTTCGTGAGCCGCAAGCGTGGCCTCAGCGCGTCGTCAGGGGCACGATTTCCGCGCCGACCTCGGGCACGGCGGTGCGTTCGACCCGGGCGACCGGCAGCCGCACGGTCACGGCCGTGCCCTCGCCCAGCGTGGAATCCAGGCTCATCCGGCCGCCATGCAACTCCGCGAGCGCCCGCACGAGCGAAAGGCCCAGCCCCGTGCCCTGGGCCTTCTGATCCGCGCCACCCGCCTGTTCGAAGGGGCGGCCGAGGCGCTTCAGATCCTTCCTCGCGATGCCGACCCCCGTGTCCGCGACGACCAGTTCGAGATACGGTCCGATCGTCTCCAGCGTCAGAGTGACGGATCCGCCCGACGGCGTGAACTTGATGGCGTTCGACAGCAGGTTCAGCGTCATCTGCTTCAGCGCGCGGCGGTCGGCGTCAACGGTCAGGGTTTCGTCCGGCAGCAGGCTGGACAGGGCCACGCCCTTGTCGGCGGCGGTGACGCGTACCAGCGCCACCGCGGCGGACACCGCGTCACGCGCGTCGAACATCTCGCGCGACAGCTCGTAACGTTCGGCTTCGATCTTGGCCACGTCCAGAACGTCGCCGATCAGTTCCAGCAGGTGACCGCCCGCTTCGTGGATGCTATCGGCATAGTCGGCGTAGCGGACGGGCAGGGGGCCGAACAGGCGCTGGCGCATGGCGTCCGAGAAGCCGATCACGGCGTTCAGCGGCGTCCTCAGTTCGTGGGACATATTGGCGAGGAAGCGGGTCTTTCCGGCGTCGCGGGCCTCGGCCTCGGCGCGGGCGGCCTCCAGCCCGACCTCGACGGCGAACTGGCGCGTGGCGTCCAGCGCCTGGGCGATAACCAGAGGCGCGCCGCCGGGCTCGCCGATCCGCCGGAGCGCCAGGCTGATGCGGCGGTCCAGGGCCTGGCGCGGCGCGAAGCGGACCTGGGTCTGGTCTCCGGCCAGGGCGGCGTCGATGGCCGACAGCACGGCGGGTCGATCCGGGGCGTGGATGGAGGCCATCAGGCCATCGGTGCGCAGGGCCGCGAGGTCGAGCGCGGGCGGCGGGGCGCCATAGTCGGCGACGAGCCTTCCGCCGCGCTCGATCACCAGCGTGAGGCCGGGCAGGGCGTCGAGGAAGGCGCGGACCCGCCGCGCATCCTCTTCGGCGCCAAGCAGAACCCGCTCGCGTACCCGCCACGAGAGCCGCACGGCCAGCACCGCTGCGCCTGCCGCGATCAGGGCGAACAGGCCAGCGGCGAAATAGCGGGGCTCGGGCGGCCCGATCCACCAGGCGGACAGCTGGCCTCCGATCGCCGCCACCGCCGACCCCGCCGCGCCTGCTTGGGCCAGGCGGACGCCATGCCGCGGGCCGCCGAGCGCCAGCCCGGCCACGAACGGCATCATGGCGAATCCGACGAGCGGTCCCGAAAGGCCCCCCGAGAGTACCTGTGCGGCGAGGGCTGCCAGCGTCCAGCCGACCAGAACCAGCGATCGCTCGCCGGGGCCGTCTTTTCTGAGCAGCACCAGTCCGCCCAGCCCCGGCGCGATGAGGGCCATCGCCCCGAAGGCGGCGACCCCCGTCAGCCGATCGAGCCACAGCGCGGCGACGGTCGTCACGACCACCGCTGCCGCCCAGCCGCCATGCCAGGCGACGACGCCCTGGCCCTCGAAGAGCCGCGGGGCCGGCGCGGCCGCGTCCTCTGGCGTGTGGGCGGGGGTTGGCGTCAAGCGAGATCCGGTCGGCCGGGGCGACGGCCGGGCTGAAAGGGAGGTTGCGCCCAACATGTGAGGGTAACCTCGCGCACGAGTCGCCTAAAGCCCGCTCCCGCAAGGGGCGACTCGATTTCAGGGGGCGACCGCGTCACGGTCGGGGAACGATGTCACGGTTGTCCCTGATCGGCACGGGGCCTATGTCGCGGCCATGACCGCCGCCGCCAATCCCATCGAGGACACCCTCGCCGAGCTGATCGAGGATTTCGAGGTCCTGGAGGACTGGGAACAGCGCATCGCCTACGTCATCGACCTGGGCAAGGGGCTGGAGCCACTGCCGGACGCCGACCGCATCGAGGCCAACAAGGTGCCGGGCTGCGCGGCCCAGGTCTGGCTGGCGACGGGGCGCGACGGCGATCGCCTGACCTTCAGGGCGGACAGTGACAGCGCGATCTCCAAGGGCAACGTAGCGCTGTTGCTGAAGCTCTATTCCGGCCGCGGGCCGGCCGACATTCTTGCTTTCGACGCCAGGGCGGCGCTTGACCGGTTGGGGCTGCCCCAGGCTCTGACGCGGCAGAGAGCGAACGGGCTGAACGCCATGGTCGGACGCATCCGGGCGGAGGCGATGGCGGCTCACGGCACACCATAGTATCGGGCCAGCGCTGCCAGCCCCCGCTTTAGCATCGCCCGCCCTTCGCTTCGCCGCAGGCACAACGCCTCCTCCGTGAGGCCCAGCGTCGCTTCCCGGATGCAGATGTAGTCCAGCACGCCTCGGGTGTCGGGCGGGCAGGCGGCGAGCGCGCGCCTGATCCGGTCGGCGGCGTTCAGGGCGCGGTCGCCGGGTTCGGCCCGGGCGGCGGAGCCACCGCCGGACCGGGGCAGGGCATCCCAGCGCATCGTCAGGGAAGGGCCGGACAGAGCGGCCTCCGCATCGCAGCCGAGCCGCAGCGCGGCGGCGACCTCCGTAGGGGTGAGGAAGGGGCGGCCGTCGGCATCGCGGCGGAGGGCGAGGCGCTGGATCGGGCTCTGACCCAGGTTGGCGCGCACGCGGCGGGGACGGCCGTCGGCCTCCATTACGATGCGTTCGCCTTCGATCCGGCCGGGGGCGCCGGCGTTTGATGGACGATCCGCGCGAGGCGCAGCGCTTGCCTCCCAGCCGCCCCTTGCCCGACGGCGCAAGCCCGGCGTCTCGACCAGAGCGCGAAACACGGCCTCGTCCAGAGTGGTCACGGTCCGATGGCTGCGCGTCGGCCCGAGCCGCAGCGCATAGGTCCGGTCCGGAACGACGGCGTCGATCCACGCGCCGGGGCGGGCCAGCATCCGCCGGGCGCGATCCACCGACGCGCTCATGCCACTTCCCCTAGCCCCGACAGGTCCGGGGGCGGGGCGTCGACGACGGCGTGGATGGCGTCTTCCAGCTCTTCCAGTAGCTGGTTCAGGGCCTCGTGTTCACGGGCGTCCTCGATGCGGATCGCGGCGTTTGCGGCCGTCTGGCGGTTGACCCCGAAGGCGTGACCCACGCGCTCCAGCTGCCAGCCGAGGGCGACGTGGGCCAGATACATGGCCACCCGCCGAGCCCGCAGCGCTGGCACGGGCAGGCGGCTGATCCGCCGGATGGTCTCTGTCGGTACGCCAAGACGCACCGCAACCAGCTGCATCACCAGATCGGCGTGCAGCCGATCCCTCTCATTGACCTCGACCCGATAGGGCTCCCTCACCCACGCCTCCCTCGCCGAACTCGCGATAGGAAGATAATCCTGTCGTGCGTCAGAAGCGGACGTAGCGGTGAACGGCGTCAGAAAAATTTCGAATCGTTGACTCGCGGACTCTCGACGGCGATTCGCAAATCAGCCTACGAATCGGACATGGGGTCGCCATTAACCGTTCTTAAGGTTTTCACCGGTTAACTCGCGAACAAGGTTACCCGTGCGTGTGCGCGGGTTCATATGGTCAAGCTTTGCCTGGAGGGGCATGAATGCGTGTTCTGCTGATTGAAGACGATCACGCCACGGCGCAAAGCATCGAACTGATGCTGAAGTCCGAGGGCTTCAACGTCTACACGACGGACCTCGGGGAAGAGGGCATCGATCTCGGCAAGATCTATGACTATGACCTGATCCTTCTTGACCTGAACCTGCCCGACATGAGCGGCCTCGAGGTTCTGCGCCAGCTGCGCGTCGGCAAGGTCAACACTCCGGTCATGATCCTGTCGGGCTCGACCGAGATCGAGACCAAGGTGAAGACCTTCGGCGGCGGCGCCGACGACTACATGACCAAGCCCTTCCACAAGGACGAGCTGATCGCGCGCACCCACGCCGTGGTTCGCCGCTCCAAGGGGCATGCCCAGGCCATCATCCATACCGGCGAGATCGCGGTGAACCTGGACGGCAAGACGGTCGAGGTGAACGGTCACCGCGTCCATCTGACGGGCAAGGAATATCAGATGCTGGAGCTGCTCTCGCTCCGCAAGGGCACGACGCTGACCAAGGAAATGTTCCTGAACCACCTTTACGGCGGCATGGACGAGCCCGAGCTGAAGATCATCGACGTCTTCATCTGCAAGCTGCGCAAGAAGCTGGCCACGGCCGCCGGCGGCAAGCACTACATCGAGACCGTCTGGGGCCGGGGCTACGTGCTGCGCGATCCATCGGAAGGATCGCAGAGCGCGGCGGCCTGATAGGCGGTCGATTGCTGAAGATCAGAGGCCCGTCGGGAAACCGGCGGGCCTTTCGACGTTTCGAGGGCCCCGCTCGAACGCCCTCAGAACCTCCTGGGCCAGCAACCCGGGGGGGCCGCCGGGACCGCCTGTGCTGACGAGCGCGATCTCGCTGTCGGGCAGGGACGGCAAACCCGTGTCGATCACGACCAGATCGCGAGGGATCATGGCGGCGGGAAGCACGCTGACGCCCAGTCCGGCCCGAAGTGCCGCCATCTGTCCGGCGAGACTGGGCGAGGTGAAGGCGGGACGGAACGCGAGCCCGGCGGCCAGAAGGGCTGCGAGCGCCCGCTTTCGGTAGATGTCCGGGGCCGGGGCGACGATCAGGGGCAGGGGCGTCTCCGTCGCCAGCGACATGTCCTGCGCCACCCAGACCAGCGGCTCCTTCCAGACACGCGCGCCAAGCTCAGGGCCCACCGGCTCGCGTTTGATGAGGGCCAGGTCCAGCATTCCCCTCGACATCTGGTCCAGCAGGTTGGCGGTGAAGTCGCACGTCACCGACAGGCGGATGCGGGGATGGTTGCGGGCGAAGGCGCCCAGGATGCCGGGCAGGTGCAGGGTGGCGATGTCCTCGGGCGCGCCGAAGCGGACCTCGCCCTCCAGATCGCCGTCGCCCAGCGTCGCCACGATCTCGTCGTTCAGGCGCAGCAGTCGCCTGGCCTGGGGCAGGAGCGCCGCGCCTTCTGTGGTCAGGGTCACGGACCGGCCTGCCCGGTCGATGAGGGGGGAGCCGAGCTGGGTCTCCAGCCGCCGGATCTGCAGGCTGATGGCAGGCTGGGTCCGGTTCAGCAGGGCGGCCGCGCGGGTGAAGCTGCGCGTCTCCACCACGGTCACGAAGGTCCGCAGGAGGTCGATATCGAGGTCGAGGGGACGGCCGCTCATGTCATGAGCATCCGTTATGGCGTCTATCAGGTCAATAAACTGGAATAGCCAAGGTGGGCCGGGCACAGGGCGCCGTCTTTCGATGGAACCCCGCTTATGCCCGACCTGTCCGCCAGCCTGGCGCTGCTGACCTCGCCCGCGATCCTGTTCTTTTTCATCGGCGCTCTGGCGGCGTTCCTTCGTTCTGACCTGGCTATCCCAGAGCCGGTCACAAAGGCCATTTCGCTCTATCTGATGATGTCGATCGGCTTCAAAGGCGGGGTCGAGGCCCGTGCCGCCGGGCTGAACGGCGACTTCCTGACCGCCGGCGCTATCGGCATCGCCATGAGCGCCCTGATGCCTCTGGTGGTCTGGCTGTGGCTGAGAGGCTCGAAGAAGCTCGACAAGCCCACCATCTGCGCCGTTGCCGGGGCCTATGGATCGGTGTCGGTTGTCACCTTCGCGGCTGGCCAGCAGCACCTCGCCACAATCGGCCTTGAAGCGGGCGGCTACATGGCCGCCGTCCTGGCCCTGATGGAGACGCCCGCGATCCTGACCGCTCTGATCCTCATGGGCGGGTCGGGGTCTGACAAACCCGTGGATCGGGGCCTGGTCCTGCGTGAGGTGCTGGTGGGCGCGGCGTCCATGATGCTGCTGGGCGGCTTCGCGGTCGGGGCGATCTCGGGGCAGGAGGGTTATCAACGGCTGGAGCTGTTCGTCGGGCCGCTGTTCCAGGGCGCGCTATGCTTCTTCCTTCTGGATCTCGGGCTGGTCGCGGCACGCGGGCTGATGAACGGGGCGAGGAAGCTCAGCGCCCGGGTCGTGGCCTTCGCCCTGCTGTTTCCCGTGGTGTCCGCGGCCGTCGCCCTGGGTCTGGCCAGGGTCGCGGGGCTGGACGTGGGCGATGCCGCCCTGCTGGCGGTGCTGGCGGGTTCTGCCTCCTACATCGCCGTGCCCGCCGCCATGCGGGTGGCCGCGCCCAAGGCCGACCCCGGCGTGTTCGTGACGGCGTCGCTCGCCATCACCTTCCCCTTCAATCTGCTGGTCGGGATCGCCCTCTATGCGACTGCTGCCCAGTGGCTGTGGCCCTGACCCGGCCGATCAGGGCAGCGGCAGAGGCGGGATGTGGACCTGGACGACCGAGCGGGTCGGACGGCTGATGCCCCAGATCTCGCGGTCGGCGGTGCGATCCCAGGCCCAGCCTTGGCCCTCGAACGGCACGTTGACCGTCGCGACGTGGCGCAGCACCGACCCGCCTTCAGGCAGGGCCAGGACATAGAGCTCGGGCGCATCGTGGCCCGAGACATACAGCAGGCCATCGTCGCCCCAGCCGCCGCCGGACGACGAGGTCGGGGCGAACCGGGCGAGCACCGAGGGCGGGAAGGTCCAGCTCTCGGTTCTGCGCCACTGGTCGTCGAAGCGGACCAGAGTGGTGTAGCGGTGATCACGCCCCTCCTGTCCGCCCCGCCCGTCATAGTTGGCGAACGCCGCCCACCAGGCCCCGTCCTTCCAGTCGATCCAGGTCAGCGACCCGATCTGTTCACCCAGGCTGATGGTGCCGAGGTGCGCCAAGGTCTCGGGGTCGAACACCTCGACCGAGGAGACCATCGGCACATGCGGATAGTTGGAGTGGGCGCACATCAGCCGCGCCTCAAACACCAGACAGGCGTTCAGATGGACGAACAGGGTCGGATCGCCCGCCCATTCGGCCAGCTTGCGACCGTCGGACTTGGCGTAGCGGCCCAGTCGGGTGTTGACCACGGCGTAGAAGTCATCCCCTGCCGCCGCCGCGCCTTGGCCGGCCTCGCGGATGTCCAGATAGCGGCGCAGCTCCACCGCGGCGAAGGTGGGCGGATAGGGCGGCTGGGGCAGCGGCCGCTCCTCGCGCCGGGGATAGGAGGCGAGCGGAGGAATGGGACGGGCCTCGGCCGGCTCGGCGGTCGCGGGACGGTCCTGGGCCTTGGCAAAGTCGCAGCCGAACAGGGACGTGACCAGAAACGTCACGGCGAAGATGGGTCTGAGCATCGGCATCTCCAGTCCAGTGCCATTGAGAAAGGGTCTTAAGGAACGAGGGAGAACGTTGCCCCCACGAACTTCCGCTGTGACCACGGGCCCGTCATTCCGCCTAGACTCCGGGCGTGACGTGGGCTCATCAAGCGCAATGCATTTTCGAGACGGAGTCGCGACAGGTCTTCTCCGTTCGACCGCGAACGCGTGCGCAGCAATCCCCCCGACTTCGACCCGCTGGGCAGCCCGGGTCAGGGCTGGCTTGAGCCGGGTGCCGGGGCGCGGACGCCCAGGTGATTGGCGGAAGGGCGCTCGCGGCCGGGCACAGCGGTATGGATCGGCCGGTTGAGAACCTGAGGACCGTTGGCGGACTGAACCACCATCGTCGTCGAGCCGCCGCCATCGAGGTTGATCGCGTCGCGGGCCCCCAGGGAAACAAGAATGTCGGTCAACTCATCAAGGCTCGCGCCTTCGCTGAAACCCGGCTGGCGTCCATCCACGGTCACGAGCCATGCGACCCGGCGCCTGGTGTCGAGCCCGACGGCGGTCCGGGGGTGGCGGGCTGCGCCATAGGCGGCGTCGAAAGCCTCATAGGACAGACGCTGGCCGTCCCTGAGCAGGCGCGGACCGGCGGCCATCGCCTCACGCACGCCCGGGCCGCAGTCCTGGCCATCGACGATCACCACCTCTGCCTCGCGCCAGATGCAGAGGATGGCATTGACGCGCCGGTCGAGGTCCGGTTCGACAGGGGACACAACCCGGCCGTCATGGATCGCGGCTCCCGATACGTCCGTCCCCTGACCGGGTTGGGGGATGTAGTCATCTCCCCCCGGGGAGCCACCCGAGAACGGCAGGAAATAGCCCCCGTTGACGGCTGCCTGCCAGTCCTGGGCCAGCAGCACCTCGGACGTCCTCAGAGCCCTGTACTCGTGCCCGTCGCTGGCATCCCCTGGTGTCACGACCAGCGACACCCCGGGAGCCGTCAGGTCAATCCGCAGCACCTGGATCGACATCGGGACCGACCCCTGCACGGGCAGGGTCTGATGCGACACGCCCTCAAACAGAGGAACCCAGGGTGCCAGAACCGGTCCGGGGGTCGGGACTGTGCTGCAGGCGGCGATCGCGAAAAGTGCGGACGCCAAGCCGAGTCTTCCGAGACCGTTGATTGGCAGGTTCATGGTAATCTCAGTATTCAAACCAAACTTCAAATATAAATAGCAATCGGAGGTCCGTCATGGACAGACGTTGGATCGCTTGAATCACCACCTTTACGCATCCGTGTAACAAATTTGCTCATTCACAAAAAATTCTTTAACTGCCCATCTAAGGTTCTCGAAATAGATGCGCTCTTGTTTTGAAGCGCTGCGAGGTGGTCACCCGGGAGCGGACGTCTTCGCTGAACAAAGCGGGTCCGCAGGGGGATACGGTTATGAAGACTTCGCTGCGCACCTTGCTCCTGATGATGAGCAGTTCGATCGCCCTGTCGTCTCTTGCCGGGCAGGCCTTCGCCCAGTCGAGTGCCGCTGGCCAGGACGCCACCGAGGTCGAAGAGATCATCGTTCTCGGCTACCGGGCCCAGAACGAACAGGCGATCCAGGCGCGTCGCCAGGATGAGCGGATCGCAGACTATCTCGCCGCCGACGACATCGGCAGCCAGCCGGACTACAACATCTCCGACGCGATCCGGCGCCTGCCGGGAGTTCAGACTGTGTTCGATGAGGATGAAGGCAAGTTCGTCTCGATCCGTGGCCTGAACCCCAGCTACACCCTGGGCGCGTTCGATGGGGCGACTCTGGCAACCTCGGAGCGCTCCAACCGACAGCTGAACCTGGAGGCGATCCCTTCCGGCGCGATCCGTCAGGTCGTGGTCACGAAGTCCCGCACGCCCGATGTCGACGGCAATGCGATTGGCGGCACGCTCAACCTCATCACACGCTCTCCATTCGATGCGCCGGGTTTCTATCTCGCCGGCACGGCCTCGGTCGGCCTCTCCTCCGACACCGTCGTTCCCGGCGAAGGTTTCGGCCGAGACTATGACGATGCGCCGAACTGGCGCTTTGACGCGACCATGTCGCAACGCTTCGGCAGCGATGGCGAGTTTGGCGTCCTGTTCGGCCTCAACTATCTTCAGCGAAACCGCGACCAGGAGAGGCTGCTGCCGCAGCAGGTCCAGCCCACCATTTCCGCGACCCCGACACCGGTGGGGACGCCCGCGGCGGCCGGATCTCAGACGGATCTTCTGTGGTCCACCTATCCGAACACGATCGAACGGCTGGGCGGTATCCTGAAGCTGGAGTGGGAGCCTATGGTCGGCCTGCGGACGGGCGTTTCGTTCGTTCACTACGTCCAGAATGACATTGAGCTGCGCCATTCGCAGCGCCTTCGCAACGGGACCGGCGGCAACGCCAGCTTCGTCCGCTTCAATGACTTCCCGCTCGAGAAGCCGACGACGGTGGCGCAGTTCTTCGTTGATTGGACCCCCGACGAGGATCAGACCCTGGCATTCCGGGCTTCCTATTCGGAAGCGCAATTCCTCGAACCGTCCAACCAGCTGCAGTTCAATCTGACGGGCCCGGCGGCGACGTTCGACGTGAGCCTGCAGGGTCGGGTGCCGGTCGCGACCAACCTTGACCCCCGGCTTTCGAACCCGGCCAGTTATACGCTGCTCAACAACGCCTTCACACCCTATGAAGACGACAGCGACGAGTACGTCCGTGAAGTCGCCTTCGACTATGGCCGCAACACGGATCGCGTGGACATGGGTCTGGGGTTTGGTCTCGGCGCCAAGTTCCGCGAGATCGTCCGCGACAACGACTCCACCACCTGGAACTGGGTCTTCACCGGCGCGCCTTTGTCGCTCAGCCAGTTCGCAATCCCGACGGACTACCGGCCGCCGTTCGGCAACTTCAATCAGATCTTCATCGACTTCGATGCCTTCAACGGCTTCTTCAACGCCAATCGCGCCAGCTTCACGGGCGGTCGCAACGAAAACCGGCAGGCCGACTGGCTTTTTGAAGAGGACGTCACGGCTGTCTATGGTCTCGTGCGCCATGCGGGTTCGCGCCACACGCTGATCCTCGGCGGACGCTATGAGGACACCGAAACCTCGGTCGAGCGGAACCGCACGCAAGGCACGGTCCAGTCGCGGGTCACCCGTGAGGGCCAGTACGACCACTTCCTGCCGTCGATCACAGTGCTCTATGACATCACGGACTCGCTGCGGCTGCGCGCGGGGGCATCGCGCGCTGTGGGGCGCCCGAACCCCAGCCAGCTCGCCTCCGGCGAAACCGTCAACCAGACCACCGGGGCGATCAACAGCGGCAACCCCGACCTGCTCGCCCGCGAAGGCGACAGCTACGAGGCGTCCCTGGAGTACTACATGCCAGGCAATGCCGGCGTGTTCTCGGTCGGCGTCTTCCGCAAGGAGATCGAGAACGAGATCGTGACCCGTCTGACCGTCGCTGGCGGTCCCAACGCCGAGGACGTGACCCAGCCGGTCAACGCCACCGTGGCCGAAGTCCAGGGCCTTGAGCTCAACGCCGTCATCAACAACCTGCCCCTGCCGGGTTGGTTGTCGAACTTCGGGGTGTCCGCCAACGCGTCTTTCATCGACGGCAGCTTCGATACCGGCGGTGCGCGCGGGACGGTGGATGTGCTTCAGGGCCAGGCCGATGTTCTGGCCAATCTGGCCATCTTCTACGAGCAGGGTCGGTTTCGCGCCCGCGCCGCCTACGCCTATGTCGGCGAAGCGTTCACCAACGTTAGTGCCACCGACCTGACCGGTGCGACCGACCGCTACGACGCGGCGAGCAGCACTCTGGATTTCCAGGCGCGCTACACGATCAATGATCGCGTCGAGCTGATCGGAGAAATTCGAAACGTGACCAATCAGGAAAAGATCAACTACACCGGAAACGACATCTATCGGGACGTGTCCTTCTATGGCCGCCAGTTCTGGATCGGCACCACGTTCGGATTCTAGTCGCTGATCCGATGAGCGTAGCTGCCGGTGCTGACGCGGACTCTCGAAAAGGGCTTGCCCCTTTCCGGTGCTCGCGGACCTGCTAAAGGACCGCTTCAGGAACAACGGCCCGAGCGGTCGCGTTGCCGCATCGATCCTCGTTTTTCAGGCCGTCCATGAAGATCCGCGTCCGCGCCGAGCTTGTCTACCGCTTCGATCCGCCGACCGACGCGATCTACAAGATTCACGCGGCGCGCTGGCCGGGGCAGGTGATCCTGGAGGAACGGCTGACTGCGACCCCGGTCCAGGACTTCCACGAGGACGTCGACCCCGACTTCGGCGCGCGCACGCTGCGGGCGCGGCTCGGGGGCGAGGTCGCGGTGCTCTATGAGGCGCTGGTCGACAATGGGCGTCTGATGGGCCTACCTCCGGTGGCGACCCAGCAGGACTGGAACGACCTGCCGGCTGATGTGCTGCCCTATCTGTGGCCCAGTCGGTACTGCCCCTCGGACCAATTCGGGCGCTTTGTGGAACGCCAGTTCGGCGGAACCGAGGGCGGCGAGCGGGTGCTGGCGATCCTGGATTGGATCCTGGCCAACATCGACTACGAGCGCGGTGTCTCCGACAGCGAGACCACGGCCGCGCGGACCTTCATCGACCGCGCTGGGGTCTGCCGGGATTTCACCCATCTGGGTATCACGCTGTGCCGGGCGTCGGGCATTCCGGCCCGGGCCGTCAGCGCCTATGCCCATCAGCTGACGCCGCCAGACTTCCATGCCATCTTCGAGGTCTGGCTGTCGAACGGCTGGTGGCTGGTCGATCCGACGGGGCTGGCGCCGATCGAAGGGCTGGTGCGCATCGCCTGCGGGCGCGACGCCGCCGACATCGCCTTCCTGTCGACGCAGGGCACCTGCGAACTGGTGCGCCAGTCGATCACGGCCGTCGCCGAGGACGAGAGCGCGCGGGCGGCCTGATCGCTCAGTTCGGGCGGGCTCGGGAGGCGCGATAGGTCTCGATCAGATCAAGCCGACGCAGCACCTTGTTATCCGGATCGATCAGGACCGAGGCGTTTGCAGGGACGCTGATCTCGCCCCGGCCGTCGGTCATCGGGACGGTCGTGACGACGCCGTCGATCTCGACCTCGACCGGCATGCGGAAGGGCACGCCGGCGCTATAGCCGGATACGCGCCATGACAGTGTCAACCGGTCGCCCTCGCGGCTCTGGTTCAGAACCGGCAGATCGCCGTTGAGCAGATAGGCCTCGAAGAACCAGCTCAGCTCCTGGCCTGTCTCGGCCTCGACTATTCTGACGAAGTCGCGCGTCGAACGGCGCATGGTGGTGAAGCTGCCGGGCCGCGGGTCCGGGTGGCCATAGATCAGGACCCTCAGCGAGCGGAAGAACGCCTCGTCGCCGATCAGCATTCGCAGAGTATGGGCGACGAGCGCGCCCTTGAAGTAGATGTCGTTGCCGGGCCCCTGGCCCCCGAGATACCCGTTCCCCACGAGCGCCTCGTCCCTCACGATGGGAAAGATATTCGCCAGACTGGCGTGCAGCTCGCCCAGTTCGATCTGCATGTAGCGGTCGCCGTGCAGCCAGCGCGCATACAGCGGCTGCATGTAGGTGCCGAGGCCCTCGTGCAGCCAGAAGTCATCGATGTTGGCGTGGGTCATCTGGTTGCCGAACCACTCGTGGGCCAGTTCGTGCTGCAACAGCCAGTCGTAGCCGCGCAGGTCGATGCGATAGCCGTTGCCGTAGGCGTTGATGGTCTGGTGTTCCATGCCCAGGTGCGGTGTCTCGACCACACCCATCTTCTCGTCGGCGAAGGGGTAGGGGCCGACGGTCGCCTCGAAGAAGTCCAGCATGGGGGCGAACTGGGGGAACAGGGCGGCGACCTTGGCGGGGTCGTCGGACTTCAGGTGCCAGTATTCCATCGGGAAGCTGTTGCCGAACCGGCTCTGGTAGGTCGCCTCGACCTTCTCATACGGGCCGACGGTGAGGGCGACGGCGTAAGGATTGATGTTGCGGGCCGACCAGTTCCAGGTGGTCCAGCCGTCGCCATGATCGACCGTGCCCAGGAAGCGGCCGTTGGACGGTGCCGACAGGTTCGACGGCACGGTGATGTGCAGGTCCACCCGGCCCGGTTCTGACAGGCTGGAGTCGATGCACGGCCAGAAAAGGTCGCAGCCCTCGCCCTGCACCGCCGTGGCGATCCAGGGTTCGCCCGACGGGGCGGTCGACCAGACGAAGCCTCCATTCCAAGGCGCGCGCGGCGCGACGCGCGGCTGGCCGGAATAGGCGATACGCAGGGAGGTGGAGGCACCGGGAGAAAGGGTCGTGGCGAGCTGCGCCCACAGGCGGCCGTCGTCCTGACCCCAGTCGCCGTCGGCCGACAGGGCGACGCCGTCGATATGGACATCGGCGACGGTGAACCGCTCATCCAGGTCGACGACCAGCCGTTCTACCGGGGCGGTGGCGGTGAAGGTCAGGGTCGCGATCGCCTCGATCGACCGCGTCTCGGGGAGCACCTTGATGGCGAGGTCGGCGACATCCAGCGTCACGGCCGCCTGCTCTGGGGCCAGGGGCCGGCCGCTCTGCAGGGTCTGGGCCGCGGATTCCGCTGGCGGCGTCTGAGCCAGAACAGGCGTGGCGAGCAGGAGGGCGGCGAGGGCGGTGGCGCGAATGAACATGGGCAGGAGATCACGACGCCCGACCGCCAGGGTCAAGGCGTCCGTCCTGCTCGATCCCCCATTGGCCCGCCACATGACGAAACCGTAATGCGCGTGACCTCTAATCCGCGCTTAGGGTCCCGCCAACAACGGAGGACGACCCTTGACGATGCGTGGACTGATCGGCGGCGTGGCCGCCCTGGCGATGGTGCTAGGCGCGGGCCTGACCCAGGCGCAGGATTTCTCGGCCGAACGGCTTTCGGACGGGATCCGCCAGATCTCGACGGATGAGTTCCAGGGCCGCTATCCAGGCACGGAGGGCGAGCGCCTGACCTTGGCCTGGCTCCAGGCCCAGTACGAGGCGATGGGTGTGCAGCCCGGCGGCCCTAATGGCCAGTGGCTCCAGGTCGTTGAGCTGAAGCGCTACACCCCGGTCGCGGGCTCGGCCTCGGCCAGTTGGACCGGCCCGGACGGTGTCGCCCGTCCCCTGACGGTCGGTACCGATATCATCCTGCGCTCCGCCACCAATGACGGCCGCGCCGCCATCCAGAACGCGGGCCTGGTCTTCGCCGGCCACGGCATCCATGCGCCCGAGCGGGACTGGGACGACTATGGCGACATCGACGTCCGCGGCAAGGTCGTCATCGTCATGTCGGGCGAGCCCACCGCGCCGGAAGTGACAGACCGGTTCAACGGCGCCTACGCCACCAACTACCAGTCCGGCGCCTACAAGGCCGACGAGGCCTTCCGCCGGGGCGCGGTGGGCATCATCACCCTGGTCATGACCCCTGCGACCGACGCCAACTGGCTGCGCGCCGGCCAGTTCAACAGCCGCGAGCGCACCCTGACGCCGGGCGCTGCGGACCTCGAGTTCTCCGGTGCGATCAACCACGACACGGCCCAGATGTGGGCGGCTGCCGCCGGCCTGACCCCGGCCGACATGGCCGACTTCGCCACCGGCGCCTTCCGGGCCAAGGCGCTGGAGGGCGTGACCCTGTCGGTTGCGGCCGAGGAGACGATCTCGACCTTCACGACCCACAACCTGCTGGCCCGCATCGAGGGCACCGAGCGCCCGGACGAGGTCATCATCTATTCCGCCCACTGGGACCACGTCGGCGTCGGCGCCGACCACGTCAGCCCCGTCTCGACGACCGAGGACAACATCTACAACGGCGCCTGGGACAATGCTTCGGGCACCGTCGCTATCGTCGAGATGGCGCGCCAATTCGCCGCCGCCCCGCGACCGGAACGCTCGGTGGTCTTCGCCCACATGGCGGCCGAGGAGATGGGGCTGCTCGGCGCCTACGCCTACACCGCCGACCCGGTCTATCCGCTGGCCACGACGGTGGCCGACATCAACATCGACATGCTGCCTCTGTCGCCCCCGACCCGCGACATAGCCATCTTCGGCAAGGGCCAGAACGATCTGGAGGACCGGCTTCAGGCGCTGGCGGAGCCCGAGGGCCGCTACGTCGGCGACGACGGTATGCCGGAACAGGGCTTCTACTACCGCTCCGACCACTTTCCCTTCGCCCGCGCGGGCGTGCCGGCGCTCATGACCTGGCATGGTTGGGACTGGGACGAGGGTGGCCGTGAGGCCGGCGAGGCCGCATGGCGCGCCAAATTCGGGGCCGACTATCACCGCCCGTCCGACGAATGGTCCGAGGAGCTCGACTTCCGCTCGGCGGTCGAGAACCTGACCCTGCTGTATCGCCTGGGCCAGGACCTGGCCAACGGCGAGGACTGGCCCGGCTGGAAGTCGACCTCGGAGTTCGGCGTGGTCCGCGAACGCACGGCCAGCGCGCGGCAATAATCACTGATCCTCCCCCGTGAATCGCAGCGAAACAGGGGAGGTTGACCGCGAAGCGGTGAAGGGGGCCAGCTCCGGACACGGTGTGCGCGGTCGCCCACACCACCGCCGTCGGCGGACCCCTTTCCCCGCATGGCGGGGAGGAACTGATCAGGGCGTGGTCGTCGACCCCGCGATCAGGGTCCGCGCCTGTTCGATCGCCGCCTGCGTCGTAACGGCGCCGTCCCGGATCTGATCGGCCAGGTTCATCAGGGCCGGCCCGGTGATGGCTCCGGCCTGCGGCTCTTCCTCCAGGCCGATGCCGCCGTGGCGCGCGATGGCCTCGTCCCAAGCCGCCCGCACCGCCGCCCAGTAGTCGGCCGTCTCGGCCCAATAGGCGTCGCCCGGCGCAGGGTCGTAGTCGGTCGAGACACGATAGGTGTTGACCACGTCCTCGTGCACCACGGTCGTCACGCCCGCGTCGTCGCCCTCGGCCGCCGCCAGCTTCAGATTGTCCTGGATGTGCACCCAGCCGCCCGGCATCAGGGCGTGGCGGTTGACCCCGACATAGCGGTCATAGGGCCGCTCGCGGATCGCATCGCGGCGCGCCAGCGGCCGGGCCGTATCATTGCTGGTCCACTGCACCAGGCCGTTGTCGTGGCTCCACCGCCCGACGCCGCCGTAGCGGGGGCTGTCGTCGGTCTGCCACACGGTCTGCGACCAGGCCCCCGCCCGGTCCTCGGTGGACACCGGGCTCAGCACCCATCGATCGGGTCCGGCATAAGTCAGTACGGTCTCCGGCTCATAGGTCCAGTCCTGGCGCCAGTGCTTGACGATAACGGTCTGGCCCTCGTGGGTCATGACCAGAGTGTGCTGGAGAACGATCCGGTCGCCCGTGTCCTCCAGCACCCGCACGTTCTCGAACCCGCCCGAGGTCTTGGGCTCCAGCGGTGAATACCCGGGTAGAAACGAGACGGTCTCGCGCATGTCGAAGCGAACGCGATAGTTGCCGACCTGGCCCAGGATGGCCTGACGGTCGCGCTCGAAGGCGGCGGCCTCGGCCTGGGCGGCGACGGGCTCGGTCACGGCGGCATAGGCGGGCAGGGCGCCCGCGGTCATCAGGACGGCGGCGATCACAAGGGTGCGCATGGGAACCTCTCTCGTTGGGATGGGGATGGGGCGCGTCACAGACGCAAGGAGAGCGACAGGCCGACATTGCGGCCCGGCTGGGTGTAGGCGTCGACCACTGCCGAGGTGTTGGCCACCCCGCGCACGTCGCTCCACCAGCTGTAGGTCTCGTCGAACAGGTTGAAGACGCCGATCCGGGCCGTGACCTGCTCGGTGACGTTCCAGTATCCGGTCACATCGACCAGCCGGAAGCTGTCGCCGACGTAGCAGCCGTTGACCGGCACAGCGTTGAAACAGGCCAGACCATCGGTGTCGCGCGCCTTCTTGGCGTCGGACCAGGTGAGGATCACCTCGGCCCCGAACCGGCCTTGCGGATCGTCCCAGCCCAGACCGCCAACCAGCTTGATCGGGTCGATGCTCGGCAGCGCGGTGGTCGCCCCCGCCGTCGTCTGCTCGCCGTCGGCCCAGGCGCCGGACAGGTTCAGTCGCCAGCCGCTGTCCCAGTCGATACGCGCCCGGCTCTCCAGCCCCTTCACCTCCACATCGGTGAAGTTGACGAACTGGAACACCGCCGGTTTCTGCGGCGTGAAGGCGCCCGACACCACCTGCTGGCTGATGAAGTTCTCATAGTCCGACCGGAAGGCCACCAGCTGGAACGCCATCGCCCCGCCCGCGAAGTCGATGTCTCGCAAACGCAGGCCCGCCTCGACGCTGCGGCTCGTCTCGGGCTCGAGGTCCGGGTTGGGGATGGAGACGTAGCCCGCTGGCGCGTTGGAAAAGCCGTTGTTCACCTGGCTCGGCGTCGGCGCCTTGAAGCCCTCGGCCCAGTTGGCGAACAGCTGAAACCTCGGTGTCGCCTGCCAGACCACGCCCAGCTTGGGCGACACGCGGCTGTCGGACTGGTCCGCGCGCGCGCCGACGTACAGCGGGTCGGCGTCGGTCGACAGCTCATAGGCGTCATAGCGCAGGGCCGGGATGATCCTCAGCCGGTCGTCCAGCAGGCTGATCTCGTCCTGAACGAAGACGCCAGCCAGGGTGTAGTCGGTGATCGGAAAGGGGCTGGTGGGGAAGGTCTCTCCGAACGGCGGAACCGTGCCGTCGCGAATGCCCTGCTGGCGCGTCTCGGACCAGTCGCCGCCGAAGGTCAGGCGGTGGGCGACGCCGCCCAGGTTCGCCGTTGTGCGCCCGTCCGCTGCGACGCCATAGACCCGGTTGTCGAAGGTGTTGTCCCGCGTCCGGTCGACGGCGGGCGTCCGGTCCTCGAAGGTGAACTGCCGCGTCTCGGCCTCCTGCCAGTAGGCCGCGACGTGCGCGCGGTCGAGGCCGAAGACATCGGTCCCGCGCCAGTCCAGGCTGACCCGATCGCGTGTCGTCTCGTCGTTCGCCGTCAGGTTCAGAACCGTCGCCGTGCGCCCGCTCAGCACATCGGCGAAGACCTCGCTGTCATAGTGATCCCAGGTCAGGCGCAGCGCGTGGCCGGGCGCGACGTCCCAGACGATCTTCCCAAGGATGGCATTGGACTGGATGTCCTGCGGATTGGCGGTGGTCCGCAGTGGCCCGACGATGTCGTTGTCGCCGCCGGTCTCGGTCTCCTGCGCATCGCGGCGGGTATAGGCCAGCAGCGCCGACCACGCCCCGGCCCGGCCCGCGAGCGCCAGCCCCTCGGTCCAGCTTGCGTCGGCGGAGTTGTAGGCCACGCGGCCTCGGGCGGCGATGTCGCGTCCGCTGGTCAGCAGGTCGGCCGGGTCCTTTGTGGTGAAGCTGACCGCGCCCGCGACCCCGTCGGAGCCATATAGGGCCGAGGCCGGACCACGCAGGATCTCGACAGACCGCATCAGGTCCAGATCGGAGTATCCGCCGCGCCCGACGCTCTGGGCGCCGAAGACGAAGCCGTCGGGACTGCGCACGCCGTCCACGACGATCAGCACGCGATCTCCGCCCAGACCCCGGATGGTGAAGCCCTCGTTGCCCGCCCGTCCGGTGCTCCCCAGCGCCGCGCCGAACCGCGCCGGTTGGCTGACGACGCTGACGCCGGGCTCGTAGCGGACCAGGTCCTTGATGTCGGTGAACAGCAGCCGCTCGATCTGATCGGCGGTGAAGACGGTGACCGTGGCGGGCGCCTCGTCGACGCGGGTCTCGCTGCGGGTCGCCACGACCGTGACGGGCGGCAGCTGGGTCGCCACGCCCGGATCATTCGCGTCCGGCTCGGCCAGCGCTGGCAAGGCCAGGGCCAGCGCCATCGAGGACACGGACAGGGCGAGGAGGGGACGCATGACAAGGGCTCCGCTTGAGGACGACCGAACTGATAATGAGAACGCTTCTGCAATTCAATCGCAATTATGAACCAAGCGAGGCGGCATCGCGTTCGTGCCTCATGAGATCGCAGACCCAGGCTTTTCCCGCTGTCGTCCTCTCCGCCCTGGCCCTGGTCGCCTGCGGTGACGCCGCCCCGGTCAATTCGCCGACCGAGCCGGCCGCTCCGGTGACGGCCCCGGACCCGGCCTTGCCCGCCGACAAGGGGACTGTCTCGATGGTTCCCGGTCGCGGTCCCGTCAGCTTTGTCGGCCGCTGGACCGCCGATGTGTCCTGGTGCCTGAACACCCAAGGCCCAGAGCGTCCGATCGAGATCACCCCCACTCGGTTTGAAGGCTATGAGAACAGCTGCGCCATCGGCGCGGTCGATCAGGCGGCCGACGGCTATGTCGCCACGCTCGCCTGCGTCGCCGAAGGAACGAGCAGCCAGGAGCGCGTGAAGCTTTCGGTCTCGGACGACGTCCTGCGCCTGACCTACCTGGATCGCGGTGGCGGCCCGGTTATGCTGAGGAAGTGCACCACGCTGGCAGACGCGGTGCCCTAGCGGTCGGCGGTTCTACGCGGCCAGCTCCCGCTGGTACCGGGCCATGTGCGGAATGAAGTCCAGCTTGCCGATCTCCACCCCCGTGTGGCGCAGCAGGGCGTACGCCATGCTCACATGGAAGTAGAAGTTCGGCAGGATCCAGTCCCGGATGTCCTCCTCCGCCGTCATCACGAAGCGGACACCGTTTGGCAGGGTCAGGTCGACCGTTCCGTCCACGGCCGCCCAGTCGTCCGCATTGGCCTCGTCGACCCGCGCGCGCACCGCGGCGATGCGCTCCCGCACCTCCGCCAGCGATGCGTAGGTCGTCTTCTCCAGCGGTGCCGTCTGCCCGCCGACCTGATTCAGCGCCAGCAGCACCTGATTGATCGCGATGCGGAACTGCAGCTCCAGCGGAAACATGTCCTCGGCCAGCTTCGACGCCAGAATCTCGTCCGTCAGCCCGGCGTCCTGAGCCCTGCCGACCAGATGGTCGAGCGTCCCCAACATGTTCCGGAATGTCGTCAGGGCGAAAGGCGCATAACTCATGCTCAGAGGCCTCAGCTGAACAGGAAATTCATGACGTCGCCGTCCTTGACGACATAGCTCTTGCCCTCGGCGCGCAGCTTGCCGGCCTCGCGCGCCTTGGCCTCGCCGCGATAGGCGACGTAGTCGTCGAAGGCGATGGTCTCGGCGCGGATGAATCCCTTCTCGAAGTCGGAATGGATCACGCCCGCCGCCTGGGGCGCCGTCGCCCCGATCGGGATGGTCCAGGCCCGCGCCTCCTTCGGCCCCGCCGTAAAGTAGGACTGAAGGCCCAGCAGGGCATAGGCCTCGCGGATCAGACGGTTCAGACCGGGTTCGGCCAGCCCCATGCTCTCCAGGAACTCCATCTGCTCGGCCTCGTCCAGCACGGCCAGTTCGGCGTCGATCTTGGCCGAGATGACGACGGTGTTCGCCCCATCGGCCTTCGCCCGCTCAGCCACCCGGTCGGACAGTTCATTGCCCTTGTCGGCCGAGGCCTCGTCGACGTTGGCGACATAAAGCGCGGGCAGCGCCGTCAGCAGCTGCAGCATGTCCCAGGCCTTTCGGTCTTCCTTGGACACCTCGGGCAGGGCCGTGCGCGCGGGTTTGCCGGCGTTCAGCTTGGACAGGGCCAGGTCGACCAGCTTCAGGCTCAGCTGGCTCTCCTTGTCGCCGCCCTTGGCGCGCTTCTCCATCTGCACCCGGCGACGCTCCAGGCTCTCGAGGTCGGCCAGCATCAGCTCGGTCTCGATGATCTCCAGGTCGCTGATCGGGTCGATCCGGTTTTCGACGTGGGTGATGTCGTCGTCGACGAAGCAGCGGGCGACGAAGGCCACGGCGTCGCAGTCGCGGATGTTGGCCAGGAACTGGTTGCCCAGCCCCTCGCCCTTGGATGCGCCGCGCACCAGCCCGGCGATGTCGACGAAGGTGATCCGCGACGGGATGATCTCCTTGGACCCGGCGATCTCGGCCAGCACCTTCAGGCGCGGCTCGGGCACGGCGACGTCGCCGGTGTTCGGCTCGATGGTGCAGAACGGATAGTTGGCGGCCTGGGCCGCCGCCGTCTTGGTCAGGGCGTTGAACAGGGTGGACTTGCCGACGTTGGGCAGGCCGACGATCGCGACTTTCAGGGCCATGGGTCTCGGGCGCTTTCAGGGAAGGGCGAGCCTTTAGCGGGTTCGATCCCGTTTGTCAGGCTCACCGATCCGAGTGCGCCCTAGTGCCCGCTGTGGTCCTCGCCCGCCGCCGGGGGCTGGCCCACCCTGGCCGTCACCTCGACCGGCGCGGCGCTGGCGAAGGTCAGCGTCAGGGGCACGGTCTGGCCCGCGCGCAGAGGCTCGCGCACGCCATGGAGCATCAGGTGATTGCCGCCGGGCTTGAGCTGCACGGCCTCGCCCGCCGGCAGCGGCAGGCCGGCCTCCAGCTCGCGCATCATCATCATGTTGGATTCCATGCGGGTCTCATGCACTTGCGCCAGGGCCGCGATCGGGCTCTCGATCGACACCAAAGTGTCGTCCGTGGGCGCGGTCAGGGTCATGTAGCAGCCCGTCACCTGTCGCCCGTTCGGCGTCGGGCGGCACAGGACGTCGGTCACCGTGACGGCGGAGGCCGCGGCCTCTCCAGATGGCGCCTTCTCGGAGGAGGGCGAGCAGGCGGCCAGCGCGGCGGCGACCAGGGCGAGCAGGGCCAGGCGATGCATGGGTCTTCCTAAGGACAGCGGCTTCGGCGACGCCTTAACGCCGCCGACGGTATTCAGCCAGACGCTGTACCGCGGCTATTCGCCCGCCTGCCCTTGTGCTGCCTGACGGGGGCTGAACTTCGGCGCGGGCGCCAGCCGCAGCACCTCGGCCTGATACCGTTCATCTTCGCCGCGCACGGCGAAGGGCAGGGCGTCGGCGCAGGCGTTCAACAGGGCCTCCAGCCACGGCTGCTCGGTCTTGTGAAAGTCGCTCAGCACATGGGCGTGCACCAGCTCCGGCCGCCCCGGATGCCCCACGCCCATCCGCGCCCGGCGAAAGTCCGGACCCAGCTGGCTGATCAGGCTGCGCACGCCGTTCTGACCGGCGGCCCCGCCACCCGTCTTCATCCGGAACCGGCCGGGCGCCAGGTCGATCTCGTCATGGAAGACGATGACCCGATCCGGCGTGACCTTGTAGAACCGCGCCGCCTCTCCGACGGCATGGCCGGAGTTGTTCATGAAGGTCTGGGGCTTCATCAGCAGGATCTTGGTCCCCTCGACCTCGCCCTCGGCGATCACCGACTGGAACTTCGCCCTCGGCGGTCCGAACCGCCAGCGGCGCGCGATCTCGTCCACGGCCATGAAGCCGATGTTGTGGCGGCTCTTCTCGTACTTGGCGCCCGGATTGCCCAGGCCGGCGAGGATCAGCATGGCGGTGTCCAGAAACGAAAGCGGCCCCGTCCGTCGCCGGAGGGGCCGCGTTCAGAACGACGGGAAGGCGAGGATCAGTCCTCGGACTTCTGCTCCGAAGCCGGGACCTCGGCAGCGGCTTCCTCGGCCGCGGCGGCCTGTTCCTCGGCGATGGCTTCTTCGATCTCGTCGGCGGCCTTGGCGGCCGAGGACGACTTGATCGAGGCGATCACGAAGTCACGGTCGGTGATGGTGGCTTCCACGTCCGACGGCACCTTGACGTCCGACCAGCGGATGGTGTCGCCCAGCTTGTGGTTGGCCAGATCGACGATCAGGTCTTCCGGGATGTGGTTGGCCGGAACCTTGATCTCCACCGTGTGACGGACGATCTCCAGCGAGCCGCCCTGACGGAAGGCTTTGCACTGGTCTTCGTTGATGAAGTGGACCGGGACCTCGATCTTGATGGTCTGGTCTTCCTCAACACGCATCAGGTCGAAGTGCAGGGGGCGGTCCGACACCGGGTCGAACTGCACGTCCTTGGCGATGACCGGCTGGGTCTCGTTGCCGTACTTCAGGGTCACCAGGTGGCCCAGCAGCTTGCCGGTGTAGAGGTTCTTCTTGAACTCCTTCTCGGCGACCGAGATGGCGACCGGGGCCTTGCCGCCGCCGTACAGGATGCCCGGGACGGCGCCCGCGCGACGGACAGCGCGCGCGCCGCCGGTGCCGACGCCTTCGCGGACGTCCACGTTCAGAATGATCTCGGCCATCTGGCTCGCCTCAATGACAAATGCGCCTGCGCCGTCGGGGCGCGCACAGGCGGGGTCGAAAGAACCCTCGAATTCAAGAGCGCGGGCTATTACACGCAAGCGCCCGCAGGCGCAACCGCTCCGATGCTATCGGTTCGGACCGGGCTCGGTGGCTTCCAGGGCCGCCGTTGTCGCCTCGACTGCGACCGGGGTCACTTCCGCGATCATCGTGTCGGGCGAAGGTGCCAGGGTGCGCGGTGTGATGGCTTCGGTGGTGCAGGTGGCCAGGTCGCGCACGATGTGGCGTCCGATGCAGAACATGTCCTCGTAGCTGGGCCGCGAGGCCGCCAGGCACTGGAACAGGTTCAGCTTGGACATATCCAGGCAGAACTGGGCGTTCGCCTCTATCGACAGGGCCTCGGTCGAGGTCCGGGCCTCGTCGCCGCCCGCCCCCAAGGCTGCCAGCGCAGCGATGGCCAGCGAGTGGACCACGGCGGGCGTGTAGGGCCCCGACGCGGCCGTGCCGGTCAGCGACAGGCCCGAACCACTGTTGGCGGCGGCGAACAGACGGGCCGAGTCCTCGGCGGACGGCAGCATCTGGCCTGCCGAGATGGTCTTGATCGAGTCCAGACGCGTTTCGCGGCTCGCGATCGGCTGGATCGCCCAGCGACGACGCGGATCGCGGCGCTCCTGGATGGTGTAGGCGTCGCCCTCCACCCCCTCGGCGATGGCGGTCAGGGCGGTGATGTCCTGGCTCAGGGTCGCCACGATCAGCCCGGCGGCCGCGTCGGCCCCTGGCAGAGTCGCGGCATAGGCGGGATCGCGCGAGATATTGGCCACCAGCTCGGCACGGACGGAGGGGTCTACGGCATAGCTGCGCACGCCCTGGACGAACTCGGGCGACTGCAGAGCCAGGATCGACCCATAGGCGATCATGCCGCGCGACAGGGTAGCCGGGTCATAGGCGGCCCCACGACGCATCGCCGCCTGGATCGATTCCGCGTCCTGAAAACCACCGGCGGGGATGGTCGAAACGTCCCGGATGAAGGCCACGTAGATCGAGGCCGCGTCGGCCACGCCCTGATTCAGCGTCACGGGCGGCGGCGGTGGCGGCGGCGGGGCCTCGACCACCACGACCGGCTCGGGTGTGGAACAGGCCGCCAGCACGGCAGCTATGGCAGCGGCGACGATCAAGCCGCGCGATTGGCCCAGACGCATGGAACGCTTCCCCACGAAGAACAGCCCTCGACCGCGAGCGGCCGGGTGATTGCGGAGACTTATAAGGCGGCGCTCATGGTTTTCCGACGGTTAATCCCGGCGGGCGAGTTCAATTCTCCGGCGCCGCGATTCCCGAGTTCAGCCGCTGGGTCGTGGTCAGCGTGGGAGCCTGGGTTTGTGAAGGCGTCTGGGCCGGGGCCGGGCTGGTCGTGAACGGCGCGGGCGTGATCGGAGCCGGTCGCGGCGCGATCTGCTCGACCGGCGGCCGCTCTTGCGCAGCGACCCGGCTCTGGGTCGGGGCCCCCACGGTGATGACGCCGGCGGGCAAGGCCGTGCCGCGCGCGCACTGACCCAGGTCGCGCACCACGTGCCGACCGAGGCAGAACATGTCTTCGTAATGGGGCCGCGACGCCGCCAGACACTGGAACAGATTCAGCTTGGAGCTTTCAAAGCAATCCAGGCTCTGGCGCTCGAACATCAGGGCGTCGGTGTTGGCCCGCGCGTTCTCGCCCGCCCCGTCCAGCAGGGCCAGCGCCGCCAGCGCCAGGGCGTTCTCGACCGACTGCGGATAAGGCGGCGACCGCAGCCTCTCAGCCGATGCGACGCCCAGGCCCGACCCCGACTGCACGGCCGCGCTCAGCCGCGACGCCTCAGCCGCCGGGGCCAGGTTCGGCCGGCTCAGCGACTGCACATTGGCCAGCCGGCTCTCACGATCCGCCACATGGACACGCGCCCAGCTGGTTCGGCCGTCGGCCTGGATGGCGTAGGCGTCGTTCTCGACCGAGTCCGCCGCCTCGCGCAGCCGCCGGATGTCCTCGTCCAGGGTGGCGATGATCAGGCTGGCGGCGGCGTCCGCGCCAGGCAGAGTCGAGGCCGAGGCCGGATTGGCCACGATCCGGTCGACCATGGCGTTCCGCGTCGCCCGATCCCGCGCGAAGCTCTGCACCCCCGTGACGAACTCCGGCGACTGGGTGGCGAGCACGGCCGCATAGGCGATCAGGCCCCGCGACACCTGCCGCGCGTCATAGGCCGCGCCGCGCCGCAGCGCCGCCTGAATGGCCTCCGGGCTCTCGAACCCGCCTCTCAGGGTCGCCATGTCGCGCGTGTAGGCCAGGTAGACCGCAGCCTCCTGGATGACGTTGCTGTTCAGCGAAATCGGCGGGCGCGCCGCCAGCACCTGGGCCTGGATGGCGGCCAGCTGCGCCTGGGCCTCGGCGCGCTGTTCCTCCTCGGACGGCCCTGAGGCGCATCCGGCGACCACCGCGATGGCCAGAAGGGACGCGGCGGCCCGCGCAAGGGTGACTGGACGCATGAGACGCACTCCCCGATTTTTCTTGCCGCGAGCAGACGCCGGGCGCCGGGCGGATTTGAGGCGAAAGGTCCGCCTCAACGCCTCGGTCAGTCGAACAGTTTCGACACCGATTCCTCATTAGCGATGCGGCGGATGGCCTCGCCGATCAGGGGTGCGACCGGCACCGAGCGGATCTTCTTGCAGTTCACCACTTCCAGAGGTTGCTCAATGGAATCCGTGATCACCAGTTCCTTCAGCGGTCCGTCCGTCACCCTCTGCACCGCGGGTCCCGACAGCACCCCGTGGCTGATGTAGGCCGAAACCTGGGTCGCACCCGCTTCCATCAGGGCCTTGGCCGCGTTCACCAGGGTGCCGCCCGAGTCGACGATGTCGTCGAACAGGATGCATTCGCGTCCCTCGACGTCACCGATAATGTTCATGACCTCGCTCTCGCCCGCCTTGGGCCGGCGTTTGTCGACGATCGCCAGGTCAACGTTCAGCCGCTCGGCCAGCGACCGGGCCCGCACCACGCCGCCGACATCGGGCGAGACGATCATCAGATTGCCCCGCTGATAGGTCTCCTTGATGTCCTGGGCCAGCACCGGCGTCGCCACCAGATTGTCGGTCGGAATGTCGAAGAAGCCCTGGATCTGTCCGGCGTGCAGATCCATCGTCAGCACCCGGTCCGCCCCCGCCCGCGTGATCATATTGGCCACTAGCTTGGCCGAGATCGGCGTGCGTCCGCCTGTCTTACGGTCCTGGCGGGCATAGCCGAAATAGGGCATCACCGCCGTGATCCGCCGCGCCGAGGCTCGCACCAGCGCGTCAACGCAGATCAGCAGCTCCATCAGGTTGTCGTTGGCCGGTGCGCTGGTCGACTGGATGACGAAGACGTCCTCGCCGCGCACATTCTCCTCGATGACGGCGAAGACCTCGTTGTCGGCGAACCGCTTCACCTGGGCCTTGGTCAGGGGCATGTCGAGGTGGTCGGCGATGGCTTGGGCGAGCGTCCGGTTCGAGTTGCCAGAGAGCAGCTTCATCCGGTCATCCTTTCGCCGTCATCACGCCGCCAATGACGACGGGTCTGTCTGGCGCGCTCTTTAGCAGCCGCCGGGTTCGTCGCAACCCGTGATCGCCGCGTGTCCGGCGCATGGCGCGCGCCAAACGCCGGTGCTAGAGAACGCCGTCTCGATGTCCGGAAGCCGCGCCGACTTGCGCGGTCCCGGCGGCGCGTGAAGAGGTTTCGACTTGCCGATCTCCCTGCGGTCTTCATCCATCCTGGCCCTGTCGGCCGTGATGATCCTGACGGTCTCGGCCTGCGCCGGCCGGACCAACCGTCCGCGCCTGGCCTATGAGGAACGCCCGGTCGAGCTGCTCTACAACACCGGCTACGAGCGGCTGCAGCGCAACCGCTGGGCCGACGCCGTCGACTACTTCCAGGAGGTCGAGCGCCAGCATCCGTATTCGGAGTGGTCGCGCCGCGCCATCCTGATGCAGATCTACGCCTACTATCAGAACGGCAATTACGAAGAGTCGATCGCCGCTGCCGACCGCTTCATCCAGCTGTTCCCCGGCAGCCCGTCGGCCGCCTACGCCTTCTACATGCGCGCCACCTGCCACTTCGAGCAGATCGTCGACGTCGGCCGGGACCAGGGCCGGGCCGAGCAGGCGCTGGCGGCGCTGCGCGACGTGGCCCGTCGCTACCCCGGCTCGTCCTACGCCACCGACGCGACGGTCAAGATCGACCTCGTCAACGACCAGTTGGCCGGCAAGGAAATGTCGATCGGCCGCTACTATCAGCGCGCCAACCAGCCGCTGGCCGCCATCGGGCGCTACCGGACCGTCGTCGAGAACGAGGCTTTTCAACGCACTTCGCACACGCCCGAAGCGCTGTACCGTCTGGTCGAGGTCTATCTGGGTCTGGGCCTGAAGGACGAGGCGACCCGCAACGGCGCCGTGCTCGGCTACAACTATCCCGGTAGCGTCTGGTACTCCGAAGCCTACGCCCTCCTGACCGAGGAAGGCGTCCGCCCCGAGACCCAGCCGACCGCGCAACGCGAGAGCTGGCTGCAGCGGATCATCCCGGGCTGATCGTTCCCGGCCTGTTCTGGTCTAGAGTGGCGGCGATGCCGAATCACGCCTCGCGACACGTCCCCGCATGCTGACCCGCCTGTCGATCCGCGACGTGGTGCTGGTTGATGCGCTCGACCTCGACGTCGAGCACGGCCTGACCGTGCTCACCGGGGAGACCGGCGCGGGCAAGTCGATCATCCTCGACGCGCTCGGCCTCGCGCTCGGCGGGCGAGGGGAGGCGGGGCTGGTCCGCGCCGGGGCCAAGCAGGCCGTCGCCACCGCTGTGTTCGAGGCCCCCGACGATCCCGACCTGATCGCTCTGATCGAGGAGAAGGGCTTCGACGCCCAGCCGGGCGAAGAGCTGATCCTGCGTCGCGTGGTCTCCGCCGACGGCCGCAGCCGGGCCTATGTCAACGACCAGCCCGCCGGCGTCGCAGCTCTGCGCGAAATCGGGGCCCGGCTGGTCGAGGTCCACGGTCAGCACGAAACCGTCGGCCTCTTGGACTGGAAGACACACCGCGCTCTCCTCGACGCCTACGGCGGCCTGTCGCCCCAGCTGGGCGGCGTGGCCCGCGCGCACGAAACGCTCAGGGGCGCCGAAGCCAGGCTCGACGCCCTCAAGGCCCAGGCCGCAGATGCGGCGGCCCGCGCCGAGGAGATCAGCCAGAACCTGTCCGAACTCGACGCCCTCGACCCCCGCGAGGACGAGGAGACTGAGCTCGCCGGCGAACGCGCCGTCCTCGGCGCGGCCGAAAAGGCCATGGCCGACCTCGCCGACGCCCGTACCCAGCTGGGCGGCGACAAGCTCAGCCAGCGCCTCGCCTCGGCCCTCCGCGCCGTCGAGCACGCCCGCCAGCGCGCCACCCAGGCCGGCGTCGGCGAGGACCACCCCGTCCAGATTCGCCTGCTCTCCGCCGCCGAAGCCATCGACCGCACCCTGGTCGAAGCGACCGAGGCCATTGCCGAGGTCGACGCGGCCGCCGCCGCCTTCGACTTCGAGCCCGGCCGCCTCGATAAGGCCGAGGAGCGGCTGTTCGCCCTGCGCGCAGCCGCCCGCAAGCTGAACACCACCGTCCAAGCCCTCCCGGCGCTGCGGGTCTCGCTCCGCGAACAGCTCCGCCTCATCGAGGACGGCGCCGAGGCCCTGACCGTCGCGGGTCGCGAGGCCGCTGCCGCGCGCGAGGCCTATGACGTCGCCGCCACCCTCCTGACCTCCGCGCGCGAGGCCGCCGCCGAGCGGCTGGAACGCGCCGTCGCCGAGGAGCTGGGGCCGCTCAAGCTGGAACGCGCCCGCTTCCGCGTCGCGCTTGAACCGGTGCCCGAAGGTCGCCGTGGACCGCTGGGGGTCGAAACCGCCCGCTTCGAGATCGCCACCAACGCCGGCTCGCCGTTCGGCCCGCTGGACGCCATCGCCTCGGGCGGTGAGTTGGCCCGCTTCGCGCTCGCCATGAAGGCCGCTCTCGCCGGCCGCGAGGACCAGCGCCAGCCCGTCATGATCTTCGACGAGGTCGACCAGGGCGTCGGCGGCGCCGTCGCCGAGGCCGTCGGCCAACGCCTGAAACGCCTGTCGACCGGGGCTCA
Organism: Brevundimonas bacteroides DSM 4726; assembly: GCF_000701445.1. Classification (GTDB taxonomy): domain Bacteria; phylum Pseudomonadota; class Alphaproteobacteria; order Caulobacterales; family Caulobacteraceae; genus Brevundimonas; species Brevundimonas bacteroides. The sequence continues at coordinate 177,578 of NZ_JNIX01000010.1, read as the reverse complement.
GGTTCTGGTGGTCACCCACAGCCCCCAGGTCGCCGCCCGCGGCCACGCCCACTGGAAGGTCCGCAAGGCCGACGCCAACGGCCAGACCACCACCACCGTCGACGCCCTCTCCGACGCCGAGCGCCACGAGGAGATCGCTCGCATGCTGTCCGGCGCCGTCATCACCGACGAGGCGAGGGGGGCGGCGAGGGCGTTGATCGGCTAGGGCTTCAGCGCGCGCAGATCCGCGACGGGGCCGGGGTCCGCTCCACCGCCACCCAGCAGGCGCGGTCGCGGTTGTCGCGGCGGTATGTCCCGCCGATCGCCACGCGCTCGTCGCGGCTGAACACCTCGAACAGATAGCCTTCGCCGTCGCTGATGATCAGGCGATAGGCGATGTTCGGGCCGTCCAGCTGGAAGCTGCCGTCGCCGAACAGCGGCGTGAAGGAGCAGTTCGTCTCGCGCATCTGGCCGACGCTGCAGCGGATCTGGCGCGTCCGGCCCGAGCGTTCGCTCGGCGCGACAGGGACGACGCTGTAACCCTGCTGCGGCGCGGCCACCGGTTCGGCAACGGCTGCGGAAGCAGGCACCGACACGGCGAGCGACATGGCCGCGACGGCCAGAATGGACTTCAGCATGGACCCCTCCGTGGACGCGGATGCGCGCCCTTCAGGCGGGACCATATCCGAGCCTGACCATAGGTCCACCCGCCGCGATGCCGCGTCGGAAATCGTCAGGCACCGACGCCCAGGATCCAGCCCTCTTCGCCCTCGACCTGGGCCAACAGCGTCTCGTCTGTCCCCCTGGGCGGAGCGAACGCCTTCGACAGCTCGCCCTTCTCGTCCATCAGGGCGAAGGCCTCAGCGGTGGTGCGGACCTGGGCCTGGTCCTTGAACTCGCCTTCGGCGACGGTGGTCGGCCACATCGAGGGCCACACCTCGGCGACCAGCACCGACAGGGGCTCCACGTCCGCCGTATCCAGCGCACGCCAGCCCGTCCCGAACGGCCACACCGCCGCCGACGGCCCCAGATGCTCCAAGAGACGACGCACCATCGGAATCCCGACCAGGGTCTGGCCGCCCACCGCGCCCGCGCCGTGCATCTGCCAGTTCGACTTGGGCTGCAGCTTGCCCTTCCTAACGGCCAGTTCAGTCGCGCGGAACTCGGGGATGTCGCCGGTGCCCTGGGGCGGCTTGGTGGCGGTCAGCCAGCGTTGCGTCTGCTTGGCCGGCGCCCCCCACATCGGCCAGGCGTCATCGGTCATCAGCCGGTTCATCTTGGCCGCGACCTGATAGCGGTTGTTGGTGTTGTCGGGCTTGTCGACGACGCTGGACGCCACGAACTTCCACACCGCCGACCAGGCCGGCGTCTCCTTCAGGCCCAGCCGCTGCGCCGTCCCGACCGGATAGCCGAACGAGAAATCGAACCCCAGCAGCACCCGGTCCCCGCGCTTGGCGTGGTCGGCCAGCAGGGTGCGGATCATCGCCTCGCCCTCGGCGCGCGTCGCCACGTTGTGCGTCTCGGTATAGAGGCGGAAGCGCACGTCGCGCTTGGCCACGCCGATCCAGACCGAGTTCTCGCCCAGCTTCTTGCCCTCGGCGGCGGTCCAGTCGGCGATGATATAGGCGTCGAACAGGCGGGCCACGGGCGGGTCCTTGAGGCAAGCGGGGGAGGGGTGGGGGCTTCTACCCCTCCCGGCCCGCGCGCGGCAACTCTTTCAACAGCGCCTCCAGATGGCTCAGCCAGCGCCGCCCGAGCCGCAGCGCCTCCGACGGCGACCCCGCCTGCGCCGGCGCCATCGCGTTCCACAGGGCCAGCTCGAACTCCGGCCAGCGCGCGTCGGCGAACAGCAGCCTCAGCGTCACCTGCGCCGCGTCCGGGGCCATCACATCCAGCGCCTTCCGGGGTTCGCCCCGCCGGATGCGCGCCACGACGTGTCCGTCGACGATGATCTCGCCGCCCTCGATCTCCTCGAAGCCGTAGATCAGCCCGTGCGCCCCCCGGTCCCACAGCGTCGCGATCTGGCCCGCGTCGAAATCCAGCCCCGCCGCCTTGCCCTCGGCCGGCGCCATCGCCTCCACCTCCGGCGCCCGGCCCAGCGACTTCAGCAGGGCGCGCCTGAGCCGCCGCTCCGGCTCCATCCACCAGTTCAGCGTCAACGCCGCGGTGGTCAGGGCCGCAGCGGCCAGCGCCACCAACAGGATGAGGCGAAGGGCTTCATCCATCGCGCGCCTCGCCCATCAGTCGGTCAGCTCGACCACCACCGGCACATGGTCCGACGGCTTGTCCATGTCGCGCGCGTCGCGGTGGGTCTCCACGCCCGCGAAGCGGTCCGCGGCCTGCGGCGACAGCAGGTGGAAGTCGATGCGGATGCCGTGGTCCCTCTGCCAGGCCCCGGCCTGATAGTCCCAGAAGGTATAGGTCCCCGGCGGCTGGTTCCCCAGCTCGCCCGCCTCATACAGCCCCAGCCCCTTCAGCGCCCGAAACGCCGCCCGACTCTCGGGCTGGAACAGGGCGTCGTTCACCCAGGCCTGCGGATTCTTCGCGTCTTCCGGCGTCGGGATGACGTTGTAGTCCCCGCACAGGGTGAAGGCCTCTTCCTGCGCCAGCAGGTCGCGCGCATGGGCGTTCAGCCGCGCCATCCACCGCATCTTGTAGTCGAACTTCTCGGTGCTGATCGGATTGCCGTTGGGCAGGTAGATGCCGCCGACCCGCACGGGCCGGGGCGCCTCGATCACCGCCTCGATGTAGCGCGCCTGGTCCTCGACATCATCGCCGAACCCGTCCGACCCCGGCAGGCCGCGCCGCACGTCCGACACCGGCAGCTTCGAGAGCAGCGCCACGCCGTTGTAGGATTTCTGGCCGTAGACCTCGACGTTGTAGCCCAGACTCTCGAACGGCTCCCGGGGGAACTTCTCGTCGACGGTCTTGATCTCCTGGAAACAGACGACGTCGGGCTGAGCCGCCTCCAGCCATGCCAGCACGGTCGGCAGCCGGGCGTTGACCGAGTTAACGTTCCAGGTGGCGATGCGCATCGCCGGGAGGGTAGGGAGCGTCGCCTGGCGGGGCAAGACGACGCTCGCTGTCACCCCATTACTGCGCGGCGGCTTCCGGCGCGGGCGGAACCACCGTCAGGGTGCAGCCGCCGCCGATGCGCTGGGCGGTCTCGCACGGATAGACCTGCTGCACCTCGAACGTCGGGTTGAAGCGCACGATCACGCCGTTGCCGGCCGCGCACTTGGCCTCGAAGAAGCTGCCGTTGGCGTTGGCCCCCATGTAACGGCCCTGCGTCACGTCACAGGCGGCGGCCTCGGCGTTGGACGCGAACCGCGCCTTCAGGGTCGCGGCCTGTTCGGCGGCGGTGGAATAGCGGCAGGTCCCGTTCTGGGTAATCACCTGGATGCACTCCGTCAGCTTCCAGCCCGTCGGCAGACGCTCCAGCCAGGCGCCGTCGAGGCCGTCGCAGCCGACCTCGTAGATCAGGTTGTCCTCGCGCGACTTGCCGATCGAGGCCCCCTCATTGACCGTGCAGGTCACCCCGGCCTCGGTGGCATAGACGCTGACGACGCGCAGGACGTCGGTGTTCTGGGGGATGACGCACTGGGTGCCGACGTCGGCGGCGGGATCGCGCGCCCGCTCGATCTGGGCCTGACCGGCCAGCAGCACGCAATCGATAGCCTGGGGCGGCGTCGAATTGATCAGGATGTACCCCGGCCCGGTCGCGCATGCCGCCTCATAGGTGAGAGCCCCGGCGTCGGTCTGGCCCAGCAGACTGGCCTGGGTCACCTGACAGTTGACGTTGGCGGCGGTCGCCACGACCTGGGCGCGCTGGGCCAGTTCCTCGGGTGTCGGCGGCGGCGGCGCGCTGTTGCGGTTGCGGCGATTGCGGCCGGTCTGCTCCTGGCTGCGATCGTTATCCTGAGGGGCCACATCCTGCCCCTGAATGGCCGGGGCGGCGGCGTCCTGGGCGGTCGCCGGGACGGACAGACCCGCGAGGGCGAGGGCCGCAGCGAGGGCGGCGACGAAGTGGGGCTTGAACACAATCTCTCTCCAGAACGCCGAGCGTTTCTCCATCAGCCTTGGCGACCGCTCGAGACGAGGTCAAGACCGTGAAGCCGCGGAAACTGGACGACGCCTGCGACGCCCGCTAGGGTCAGCCCGTTGCGATTGGAGACGGACTTGGCGGACGGCGGCATCATTCTCGACGACCCGACGCTGGACATTCCGTCCGAGCCGGTCGTCGCCCGCGGCCTGACCTATCCGCTGGGCGTCGTCCCCGAACCCGGTCAGGCGATCGAGGCCGCGCCCGGCGTGCTGTGGCTGCGCATGCCGCTGCCGATGGCGCTGAACCACGTCAACGTCTGCGCCATCGAGGACGGCGACGGCTGGGCCGTCGTCGACACGGGTCTGAGGACGCCGGACACGATACGGGCCTGGGAGGCGGCGCTGGCCGGGCCTCTGGGCGGACGGCCGGTGACCCGGGTGATCGCCACCCACATGCATCCCGACCACATCGGCCTGGCGGGCTGGCTGGCGGAGCGATTCGATGCGCCCTTTCTGATGACGCGGTTGGAATACGTCACCGCCCGCATGCTGATCGCCGACACCGGCCCGGCGCCGGAAAGCGGCGCCCGCTTCTTCCGCGCCGCCGGCTGGGAGGACGCCCGGATCGAGAAATGGCGAGCCTCCTACGGCCTGTTCGCCAAGGGCGTCGCGCCGATGCCCCCCAGCTACACACGCTTGAGCGAAGGCGACGTCCTGACCATCGGTGGCGACGACTGGACCATCCTCATCGGCGACGGCCACAGCCCCGAGCACGCCTGCCTGTGGCGCAAGGCCGACAACGTCCTGATCTCCGGCGACCAGCTGCTGCCGAAGATCTCGTCCAATGTCTCGGTCTGGCCGACCGAGCCGATGGCCGATCCGCTCGGCGACTGGATGCGCTCCCTGGACAAGCTGGAGCGGGCGCTCCCCGCCGATACCTTTTGCCTGCCCGGACACGGCGAGCCCTTCACCGGCGTCCTGCCGCGCGTCCAGGCGCTGCGGCGCGGCCATGAGGTGGCGCTGAAGCGGCTGGAGCGAACGCTACGCACCCCCAGCCGCGCGGTCGATGTCTTTCCCGCCCTGTTCGCCCGGCCCGTCGACGACGGCCTGTTCGGCATGGCGACCGGCGAGGCGATCGCGCACCTGCATTATCTGGAGCGGCTCGGCCGCGCCCAACGAACCCCCGACGCCGAGAGCGTCGACTGGTGGACCCTCACCCCCAAGGAGATCGAGGCATGAGCGAGCCCGTCCTGACCGAACTGAACGGCGGCGTCCTGACCGTCACCCTGAACCGGCCCGAGAAGAAGAACGCCATCACGCAAGCGATGTACGCGGCCCTGGCCGAGGCCACCAATCGTGCCCGCACTGACGATGCCGTGCGTGTGCTCCTCTTCCGGGCCGAGGGCGACAGCTTCACGGCCGGAAACGACATCGCCGATTTCATCGCCGTTGGTCAGTCGGGCGGCGGCCAGGTGACCGAGGCACCGGTGTTCCACTTCCTGAAGGCGCTGGCCCATCTCGACAAGCCCGCCGTCGCCGCCGTGCGGGGCCGGGCGGTCGGCATCGGCCTGACGATGCTGCTCCACTGCGACATGGTCGTGGTGGCCGAGGATGCGCTGCTGTCCGCGCCGTTCGTGAACCTGGCGCTGGCGCCCGAGGCCGCGTCGTCGCTCCTGCTGCCGATGGTGGTGGGGCATCAGAGGGCGTTCGAGATCTTCGCGCTTGGCGAACCCATTGACGGTCGCCTTGCCCACGCCTGGGGCCTCGCCAATCGCGCGGTTCCCGTCGATCAGGTCGACGCGACCGCCACCGACCTTGCCGCGAAGATCGCAGCCCGCGCGCCCAACTCGGTCCGCAAGACCAAGCGCCTCATGCGCGACACCGAACGCCTTTGGGCTCTGATGCAGGAGGAGGGCCAGGCTTTCGGCTCCCAGATGTCGAGCCCGGAGGCGATGGAGGCCTTCATGGCCTTCACCCAGAAACGCGCGCCGGTGTTCGGATAGGCGGAAGCCAACGAAGCGGAAGAAGGAGGTTCATCACAGCGATCACAGCGAAGGCACAACGGACACGACGAAACCGAGTGGGCGCCTCCGCCCTTGATCGTTCCCGTCAAGCTCGAGAGCCGTCACGGATTGGCGGCGAAGCCGCCTTTCATTTGTCCCTGACGCCAAGAGTGACGGATCGACGCTCTCGCCGCGCGCTAGGCCCCGTTGTGTCCGTTGTGCCTTCGCTGTGATCGCTGTGATGAACCCCTTTCTGCGCCTCAGACCGAGACTTCGACAGGTTCAGGCGGACAGGGCGAACACCTTGCTTAGCAACCGCTCCAGCGCCTCCGCGTCCACCGCGTCGAACGCCGCCTTCCGCGTCGCGTCGACGTCGAAGACGGCGATCAGCCGGCCCTCGCGGTCGAAGACCGGCACGACGATCTCGCTCTCGGAGCGGCCATCGCAGGCGATGTGGCCGGGAAACGCGTGAACGTCCTCGACGATCTGGGTCCGACCGGTCTCCGCCGCGGTTCCGCACACGCCGCGCCCGAAGGCGATTCGGAGGCACCCCAGCGTCCCCTGATACGGCCCCACCACCAGCTCCCGCTCTTTCGCCGGATCGACGACATAGAAGCCGGTCCAGAAATAGTCCTCGAACCCGTCGGCCAGCATCGAGGCCACCGTTGCCATGCGCGCCACGCGGTCAGGCTCGCCCTCCAGAACGGCCAGGATCTCGGCCTCCACCTCGGCATAGCGGGCAGCCTTGTCGGCGGGGCGGTCGGTGCGGGCGACGTAGGACATAAGGATCACGGCAGAGGCGAAATCGGACGCGGCAGATAGGGGCCACGCGCGCCGAAAGCGAGCCCGTCGCTCTTCTGTCGCGCATAAACCGCTGAATTCTGTGGACGAAGCTTGGCTACGCCACATTCGGGCCATTGTGCGGCAACGCTTTGTCGCGGAACGGCGTTAACCATGATCGGAAGTTCACTGGACCCGAACGCAGGTTTGGGAAATGGTTAACGCCAGGGGCGTGGCTTAGGCGGATCGGGGAACGGGTAGGGCATGCACGAGGGCGAGACCACGACCGACACGCGCTCGCGCCGCCGCTGGCGGGGGCCCGCCGCCGCCGTCGGCGTGATCGCCGTCATCGCCATGCTGGCGGGATCGGTCGCCAGCTGCAGCGACCAGAACTTCTCCTTCCTGCGACGCGGCGACGCCGTCGCCAATGCCAACGCCTGTCCGCGTCCGCCCTCGGTCACCGGAGCGGAGTTCAATGCCCAGGAGGCGGGCCTGCGCCAGCTGCGCCGCGCGGCCTTCCGCGGCGACTTCTTCGCCCAGCTGGAGCTCGGCAATCGCTACGCCGCCCTTCGCGCCACCGACAAGAACATCGAGGATCCGATCGAGAGCGCGGTCTGGACCGGGCTGGCGCTCGCCAACGACGAAGGCTTCGCCCCCATCAACCGCGTCGATCGCGGCGGCTTCGGCGGCTGGCGGCCGGTGTCGCGCTACGACGACTGCCGCGCCTGGGAACGCCACGTCGCCTATCAGCGCCTCGATGGTCAGCTGTCGCGCATGACGATGGAGGAGCAGGCCGAGGTCCGAAATCGCATGATCTACGTCCTGTCGACCCAGGACGCCGACGGGTTCCGCACGCTCGCCCGACTGCATGACGCCCTCTACGGCCCGTTCGGAGAGCCGTCCGACAACCGCGAGGCGCGAGAGGCCCAGGGCGGACCCGGTGGTCGTCAATCCGACCCCCGTCGTCGCGGCTTCTACTCGGCCGTCAATCTGTTCCCGCGCAACGACGTCGACGCCTACCTCTACAATTATCTGGCGGTTCAGACTGGGGATGTGGGGGCCTACGTCCTGCTCAGGGACTTCGAACGCTCCACCCCCGCCCGCTCCCGCTACGGGGCCTTCGTCGAAGCCAAGGCCCGCCAGTGGGTCCCGCCCTATGAGTTCTATCCGAACGAGGCCCCGGCGTCCGGCGTGCCCTTCTCGGACGAGAGCCGCCCGCGCGGGGACGCCTATGAATATTCGCTGGGCCGCATGACCGAGCTGCCCTTCGTCCACGTGGGCCGCGCCCTGCGCTACCTCGGGGTGACGGAGACGGTCGCCGAGCGCCCCACCGACCTCTCGGCTCGCCAGATCCAGACACTGGAGGCCATGCTCGGGCACAACATGGAGTCCCGGCTCAGCAACATCGAGATGGTCCGCGCCGTCCAGCTGGCGGCCGTGAACGGCTCGTCCGAGGCCCAGTTGGTGCTGGCGGTCATGTATTCCGAGGGCATCGGTGTGCCGGCCGACTATGCCCGCGCCTTCCACTGGTATTCCCAGGCCGACCGGCAGGGATCGCCCGAGGCCAAGTTCGCCATGTCGACCTACTTCGCGCTCGGCGTGGCGGGTGTGGCCGACCAGGACAAGGCCCAGGCCGTGGCGCTCCGCATCGATTCGGCTCTGGCGGGCTTCGGCCCCTCGGCGTCGCGCCTGCAGGCGGTCCTCGCCCAGGTTTCTCGTTCGCAGCGCCGTTGAGGAGGAGTGATCCCATGAAGACCCTCGCCCTTGCCGCCTCCGCCCTCGCGCTGATCGGCGGCTCCGTCCTCGCAGCGCCCCAGGCCCAGGCCCAGACCGCTGCACGGGTGGAGAGCCAGACCCGCCCGAACTTCGGCCTGCTGCTCGATCCGCCCACGCGCCAGAGCCGGCCGCGCCAGGATCGCCGCTGGAGCCATGGCGCCCACCGCCCGACCTATGGCCCCGACTATCGCCCGCCCTACGTGCCCGGCGGCGAGGAGATCGTTCTTGTCGACTGCGGTGGCAATCCCGGCACCGGCGCGGTCGAGGCGGCGGTGCAGCGCGTTCGCCCGGGCGGCACCCTGGTCATCCGCGCCCGCAGCGGCCCGTGCGTCGGCTGGCTGAACATCGACAAGCCCATGACCATCATCGGCGAGGGCGGCTTCGACCCGCGCCGCTGGACCCAGAACCCGACCGCCACGCTCCAGGCTCCGGACGGCGTGCCCTGCATCACGGTCGCCCAAGGGGTGCGGCTGGAGCTGCGCGACATCGTCCTGGCCTCGCCCAACGGCGGGGACGCGGCATGCGTGGTCGGCTACGGCTCCGACATCGTCATGAGCCGTGTCGGCTTCCGCCACGTCGGCGACGAGGCCGCCATCTACGCCGACGGCGGCACGGTCGATCTGCGCGACGTCGTCATCGACGCCCAGACCGTGGCCCCTGCCATTGTCATGGACGGCGCGACCCTTAACGCCTGGGAGACGGTCGTCACGGGGGCCCAGTCCGGCATCGACATTACGCCGGGGTCGGGCGAACCCTCGCGCATCGATTCCGTGACCCTGTCGGGCGTCGAGACCCCCAACAACTTCGGCCCCCGCGCCATCGGCCTGCTGGTCCGGTCGCGCCGCGACTACGGCCGGGTCGAGGTCACCAACAGTCGCATCTGCGGCTATTCCGAAGGCGTGGCGGTCGAGGGAGCCTCGGTCTCCATCGAGGGCTCGCGCATCTGCCGTTCGGACAAGGGGCTGGTGCTCTACAACGGCGAGCTGACCCTGCTGGACAGCCGGGTCCGCGCCCGCACCATCGGCCTCGCCGCCGTCTCCGGCCGCGCGGTGGTCCGCAACAACAGCTTCGTCGGCGTGCTGGATGTCTTCTATCGCGAATACCGGGCCCAGATCGACGCCTCGGGCAACCGCGTCTGGTCCGACGGCCTGTGCCGTCCTAGCTATCGCCCCCGCTATCGCGACCGCTACGAGCCCCAGTGGACGCAGCGGCCCGATCAGGGGTGGGTCTGCGAATACTCCCCCTATCCGCGCGACTGGTGGGACGAGATGGACGGCGCCTACGGCGACCCCTACGACGACTATTTCTACACGCCCGACAACTACGGCCGCTTCCAGCAGGGCTACGGCTGGTACGACAGCTCGGGCCGCTACATCCACGACGACCGTTACCAGGGCGACCGCCGCTGGCGCGATCGCTAAGGACGGTGCGTCCAATCCGGGGCTGATCCGTATCTGACCCGTCAGGCCCGCTCCCGGGGCCGCTGGTAGGGTAAGCATCATGATCCGGACTTTCGTCGCGCTCGGCGCGCTCACGGCCGCCGTCGCCGCCACCCCCGTCGCCGCCCAGGACTGGAGCGGGGCCTACTTCGGCGGCTTCGCCGGCGCCCAGGTCCAGGACCAGGAAGAAAACGAAAGCATCCGGTTCGACACCAACTTGGACGGAACCTTCAACGACACGGTCCGCACCACGGCGGGTGCCGACGCCTTCTCGCCCGGCTTCTGCGACGGCTCACCGAACGCCAACAACGCCGGCGCTGGCTGCTCGGACGATGACGAGGCCGCGGGCGAAGTCGGCCTGCGCGCGGGCTACGACTGGCAGATGGGCTCCTGGGTCTTCGGCGTCGTCGGCGACCTCGGCCTGACCAATGCCGAGGACAGCGTCACGGCCTTCTCGACCACGCCCGCCAACTACGCCTTCCAGCGCGAGGTCCAGGGCCTGGCCGCCGCCCGCGTGCGCCTCGGCTATGCGATGGGGTCTTATCTGCCCTACGTCACAGCGGGCTACGCTTTGGCCCAGGTCGAGGACAGCTATTCGACCTCCAACGCCGCCAACAGCTTCACTCCGATCCGCAGCAGCGGCGACGCCGACGGCTTTCAGGTCGGCGCGGGCATCGAGCGGCGCCTGACCGACAGCGTCTCGGTCGGCCTCGAATACGTCTATTCGGACCTGGAGCGGAACGACCCCCTGGTCGTCCGCACCGGTCCCGGCACGGCCCCGGCGACCAACCCCTTCCTGCTGGTCAATCCGGCGGGCACCGATCAGAGCCGCTCCAGCGACTCGATCCAGCTCCACGGCTTCCGTGTGACGGGTTCGATCCGCTTCTGACCCTCTTTCCAAAGAGCGCCTCGGCCCGGCCTGTTCGCACAGGCCGGGCTATTTGTTTGGGTGGGGGAGGGCCTTGAGCGCCGAAGGGATGTAAGCATCACAGCCGAAGGTGAGGGATGCGACGGTGAAGGTCATGGGATCGTGCCTTGTTGCGACTTTCGCCGTCGCGTTATCCGGCTGTGGCGGTCAGACTGAAGCCCCCCGAACAGGCTATGCCCTGTGCGGCAACACAGGCGTTTACCGAAATGCCAGCGGCACTCTGCGCATCTGCGCCCCGATCACCGACGAGATCGTGCGTAAGGTCGGGGCTGACCTCACCCCTGAAGACGAGGAAGTCATTTTGACCTCCGACGGCGGAATGCAGACCTCCGCAATCGCCTTGGGACAACTCTTGGCTGACCGTGATGTCACCGTTCGAGTCCGACAGTTTTGTTTGTCGGCATGTTCGACCTACGTCATGGCCATGGCGGATCGGGTGATTGTCGACCCCTACACAGTCGTGGCCTTTCACCATACGGCTGCGTTCGCGCTGGACATCACCGCAGAGCGTCTGAACCTCCCCGAGACCGCCAGCCTGAGACAGGCCTCTGAACGCGAACGACAGGCTTATCGAAACGCGGGGCGTGACGACGAAATGCTCGACCGGATCGCCATGGCGGTGGAGCCGACCTGTGTGGGGCGCCGTACCGTCAACGGCCGCGACGAACTGATCATCGACTACCGCTGGCAGTGGTACATGCCTGATCGCGCCGCGGCAGAGATCATCTACGGCGATCGTCTGTCTGGAAGCTGGCTTGACGACGAGGACATGGCCGTCTCGATCTTCCGGCTAAGTCTTGATCGACCGAATGCCCGCATTCGCTTCGGTGACTTGCCAGACGGGCCGGTTGATATCGCGTCGGTCGCTCGGGCCCTGCCGACCTGCCCGACCGGAAACTAGACGAGGTCTAACATCGATGGTCTTGGCGCCCGGTGAAGCCGATACGGCTGATATCGGCTCGAGCAATACCAGTGGCTGGTAGGCCCGGCAGGACTCGAACCTGCAACCAGACCGTTATGAGCGGTCGGCTCTAACCATTGAGCTACGGGCCCCCGATGGCGTGGCCTTCGCCTAGCAGGCGTCGGGCCCGGACGAAAGCGGCGAACCTTTCGGCGATTTCACGCCGATGAACGGCGTCTGCAAGCGGAGCCGTGTGAGCGTTCAGGCGTTCACCGTCAAGGTCGCGTCACGGTCGAGGCGGAGAACACGACCGTCCCCGCAATCCCGTCTCCGAAAGGCTGTGTCCCTGATGAAATCCCTCCCCGCCCTCATGCTGGGCGCCGCCGTGATCGGCCTGTCCGCTCCGGCCGCCGTCGCCCAGTCCGCTCCCACCGCCCCGATGCAGGTCCACGCCATGGCCGCCCAGCCCGCGCTCAACCTGTCGGCCTATGGCGAGGTCAAGGTCGCGCCCGACATGGCCACCATCACCTTCGGCGTCATGACCGAGGCCCCGACCGCCCAGGCCGCCATGGCCGACAATGCGCGCCGCATGACCGAGGTGTTCGCCGCCCTGCGTCGCGTCGGCATCGAGGCGCGCGACATCCAGACTTCGGGCCTGAACCTGTCGGCCCAGTATGACTACGTCCAGAACGAGCCGCCCCGCCTGCGCGGCTATCAGGCGTCCAACCGGGTGACGGTCCAGGTCATGGACATCGACGCCACCGGCCGCGTCGCCGATGCGGTGGTCGCCGCCGGGGTCAACCAGATCGACGGCATCGGCTTCGGCCTGCGCGACCCCAAGGCCGCCGAAGACCAGGCTCGGGTGCTGGCCGTGCGCGCGCTGCAGGACAAGGCGCGGCTGTATGCCCAGGCGCTGGGCGTCGAACTGGGCGCCATCCGCTCGCTGAACGAGGGCGGTGGCTACCAGGCCCCCCCGCCCATGCCGGTCTTCGCCATGGCGCGCATGGAAGCGGCGGATGCGTCGACTCCGGTCGCGGCGGGCCAGCTGACGGTGCGCATCGACATCACCGGGACGTATGACCTGAGGTAAGGCGAACGTGTCTCCTCCCCGTCGGCCGCTTGGCCGATGGGGAGGTGGCTCGCAGCGAAGCGGAGAGACGGAGGGGTTCTTGCCGCCGTCAGAACCCCTCCGTCTGCTCGCAAGAGCTCGCATCCACTCCCCATTCGCCGGAGGCAAACGGGGAGGAGACATCATTCACCACCACAACTGTTGCAGTTCCCACCGCCACCCCTATATTCCCGTCCAAGCAACACGCGGCGGGACGGCCCGCCGCCGGAGAGACCACGATGATCGAAGTCAGACCCTTCGACAGCCTGGGCGGCGCCGACCACGGCTGGCTCAAGGCCAAGCACCACTTCTCCTTCGCCAGCTACTATGACCCGAACCGCATGAGCTGGGGCAATCTGCGCGTCTGGAACGACGACGAGATCGCGTCGAACTCGGGCTTTCCGCCTCATCCGCACTCGGACATGGAGATCATAACCTATGTCCGCGACGGGGCCATCACCCACGAGGACAGCCTGGGCAACAAGGGCCGCACCGAGGCCGGCGACGTCCAGGTGATGAGCGCGGGCACCGGCATCCGCCACGCCGAGTACAACATCGAGCCCGAGACGACCCGCATCTTCCAGATCTGGATCGAGCCGACCCGGCGCGGCGAAAAGCCCAGCTGGGGCGCCAAGCCCTTCCCCAAGGGCGAGCGGGCCGGGCAGTTCGTGGTCCTGGCCTCGGGCTTCGAGGATGACACCGATGCCCTGCCGATCCGCACCGACGCGCGGGTGGTGGGTGCGACGCTGAAGGCGGGCGAGAGCGCGACCTATCCGCTGGGCTCGGCGCGGCGCGGCTATCTGGTGCCGGCCAAGGGCGTGGTCGAGGTCAACGGCGTGCGCCTGAACGCGCGCGACGGCGCGGCGATCACCGGCGAGGACGCCCTGACGGTCACGGCCGTCAACGACGCCGAGATCGTGCTGGTCGACGCGGCCTAAGCGGGGCGATCCATCACCAGGCAGGTCGAGGTGGCGGTGGCGTAGAGCTTGCCGTCCAGGCCTTCGAGGCGGGCTTCCGAGAAGCCCGCCTTTCGGCCGACCTGAAGGATGGTGCCGATGCAGCGGACCGGCACGCCCTCGGTCAGGGCGCGGTGGAAGACGGTCTTGATCTCCAGCGTCGTATAGACCTGCCCCGGCTTCAGCATGGAGTGCACGGCGCAGGCGCAGGCCGAGTCCAGCAGCGTCGCCATCCACCCTCCATGCACCGTGCCGATGGGGTTGTAGACCGCCGTCGTCGGCGTCCCCTCGAACACCACCCGGCCTTCCTCGACCTCGGTCAGGCGATAGTCGAGCGTGCGTGCGATCGGCGCGGCCAGCTCCTCGCCCTGGAAGGCGAGCTTCAACTGCTCGACGCCGGACAGACCGGCCGCCTTCTCGAAGATGTTGGTCATGACGCCGCTCCGCTCAGTCCGTCCCTTTTAGAGACGGACGCTCGAACGACAAGCCGGGTTACAGCCCCGGCAGCTTGAACCCACCGCCGCGGCGCGGCTGAATGGTGATCGACGACTGCGTCCCAGTCAGCGCCCGCAGGCGCTCGGCCTCGGTCGTCGCGTCGATGGTCACCGCGCCTTGGGCCGTCTGCGTCTGGGTCGGGGCCTGGGTCGAGGCGTCGTCACGGCGCCAGAACAGGATGCGGTCGGCGAAGCTCTGTTCCTTGTGCGCCAGGTCGCCGAACTCGTCGTCGATGACATAGCGGGCCAGGGGATCGGCCCGGTCGGCGCCCGCCGCCGTCACCAGCGCCGTCTCGCCCGGAGACCGCGTGATCGACTGGCGCTGACCCAGCAGGATCTGACGCGCGGCGCTCTCGGGGGCCAGTTCCTGCGGACGCGGCTGGCCGGGCGCGGGCGGGCGCAGGCCGTATTCCGGCGGAACGGTCAGGGGGGCGGACGCCACGGTCACGAACTCGTCGGGCACCACCTTGGTCAGGCCGATGGACTGGCGCAGGCCTCCGCAGGCGGTCAGGGCCAGGGCGGACACGGCGACGAGGGAAACGGTCAGCAGACGCATGGTCGGTTTGGGCTCCGGCGCGAACGACGCAGGGTGAAGGCTCAGCAAGAGCGGGTGATTACGCCTTTTCGGGGGCCGCGCCAACGGCGGGCTTCCGCTCCGAGATCACGCTGTCGAGAATCAGCAGGGCGACGCCAACGGTGATGGCGCTGTCGGCCACATTGAACACCCACGGAAACAGCCCCGTCGCCGAGAAGTCGATGAAGTCGACGACGTATCCGAACCGGATCCGGTCGATGACATTGCCGATCGCCCCGCCGATGACCAGGCCGATGGCCGTCACCAGCAGCCGCCGCTCGGCCTTCATCGCCCACCACGCCAGCGCCCCGGCGACCACGATCGAGAACACGCTCAGGAACCACCGCGCCTCGCCCCCGCCGAACAGGCCGAAGCTGACGCCGGTGTTCCTCACCATGGTGAACGACAGCACGTCGGGAATGACCTCGGCGAACAGATATCCGGGCGGGATCATGTTCGCGTCCGCCACATCGACCGACCCCAGGATCATGGCCTTGGTGATCTGGTCGAAGACGACGACGACGAGGGCGAAGCCATAGGCCGCCCAGGCGATACGGGGGATGCTCATGGCGCTGGGGTTAGCAGCATCGGTTCCGGAAGGGGAGGGGGCCCGGCACGCCGTCCCTTCGGTCCCTCTCCCCGAGGAGTGGGCTTCAGGCGCGCGCTGACATCCCTTACTCCCGCAAGAGGAGAAGGAAGATGGCGCTGTTTTTCTCAATCATCCAACGACGCCCGGATTCCGCCAATGAATCCAGCGCCCGCTCCGTTTGCGACGCCGCGAACGCGCCCTCATTGAAACCTGCCTTACAATCACCTCCGGTTCCGTCGCCTGGGAAGGGCGCAAGGCCTTGCGAGCTTGTCGCGGCGGAAGCGGTTGGAGCGGGAGCTCCCGAGGTCCAACGATCGGAGGCCGTGAAGAGCGGTGGTCCGGCGTCCGGATCAAGGGGGTGGTTCGCGAGCCCTTTGGAGCTCGCGGCGATAAGGGCGTCGGCAGAAGACTGGCGCCGTTCAGGGGATCGGCTTTCGCAAGCACGCCGACCTTCCCGCCGGAGGCGTCAGTAGCGGCAAGGCTCTAACAGGGCCGTTGGTCCTCGGTCAGTCGGCTTCGAGCGACGCGGGGCCGTCCGCTTCCGGTCAGACCAGCCGCGCGGAGCAGTCAGCGTTCGCCGAAACAGCAAACCATACGGTCTCCGGGCGAAGGCCCGGCTGCTCCGCCCGCCCTTCCCATCCCGTTCACAGCGGAAGAGCGATGGCCCATGTCCCCACCCGCTCTCCGCCCCCTGGGCGGAGACAGGCGGCGGAGCCGCCAGAGGCGGGCCCGTGACCGCACACTCATCCAACACCACCTCAAACGGCGTCACAGGAACAGTCGCCCCCACCTGGTCTTCCACGGATCAAGTCCGGGGACTCGCCCTCCCCCTGCCGGGAGCAAACTGCACAAAGGAACCCGCCATGGCCCGCTTACGCTCCAATCGCCCCAGTCGGCCCCGCCCTTTCCGTCCCCCGTCAGCGCGTCAGACAGCCCAACTCGAGGCCCTGCGCGCGGCCGTCATGGCCCGCTATGACCTCTTCGCGGCCGAGCTTGCGGCGAAACAGGCCGCCGCCCTCCCCGAAGACACCGCCGCAACGTCGCACCCCGGACAAAACTCATCCGAAACAGTGATTTAGGCCTTCATCACGGCTTCTTGACCTTCCGCACCCCTCCCTATAGGTTCCGCGCCGAATTCAGACCCCTGTCGGGGCCCGCAAAACCTTGCGTGGCCGGGCGGGGCCAGAAGCGCCAGAACCCATGTCCACCCCACCGGAATCGCGCGAAGAGGCGATCGCTCGCCTCACTCGCTCCGCATCCGCGCTGGAAGCGGCGACCACGTCCGACAAGACCGCCGACGCGGTCGCTCAGGCGGTGGCGGGCAAGGCCTACCGGATCGTGGCCGAGCTGATCGGCGGCGTCCTGGTCGGTCTGGCGCTGGGCTTCGTCGTCGACCGCTTCGCGGGCACGACGCCGTGGGGACTGATTGGCGGCGTGCTCTTCGGGTTCGCCGTCTCGATCTGGATGGCGTGGCAGACGACCAAACGTCTGCAGGCCGAGGCCGATGCGGCCGGGGTGGTCCCTAAGTCCATCCCGTTCGACGATGAAGATGACGAGGAGCGATAGGCCTTGGCCGATCCGATCGAACAGTTCGAAGTGCACCCGATCCCCGGCCTTGAGTTCGGTGAGGTGACGCTGCCTGTGCTGGGCGTTCAGCAGATCGCCGTGACCAACGCCCACGTCGCCATGACCATCGCCTTTGCCCTGGTCGTGCTGTTCCTGACGGCCGTCACCTCGGGCGCCAAGGTCGTTCCCGGCCGGCTTCAGTCGGCGGGCGAGACCCTGTTCGGCATGATCGACGGCGTCACCGACTCGATCATCGGCCACGAGGGCCGGAAGTATTTCCCCTTCGTCTTCACCCTGTTCACTCTCGTTCTGGGCATGAACCTGCTGGGCATGTTCCTGACCTTTACGGCGACCTCGCAGCTTGCCGTGACCGGCACGCTCGCGCTCATCACCATCCTGCTGGTGATCGGCATCGGCATCGCCAAGCACGGCCTGGGCTTCTTCCTGCTGTTCTGGCCGACCTCGGCCCCGCTGGCGATCCGCCCGGTCGTCGGCCTGATCGAGTTCCTGTCCTTCCTGCTGCGTCCGGTGACGCTGGCGCTTCGTCTGTTCGGCAACATGCTGGGCGGCCACATCGCGCTGAAGATCTTCGCCGGCTTCGTCGTCTCGATGGGCGGCCTCGCCGCCGCCGGTGGCCTGGGCCTGCTCGGCCTGCCGGTCGCTGCCCTGTCGATGGGTATGGTGGTCGGCCTGACCGCGCTCGAGTTCCTCGTGGCCTTCCTCCAGGCCTTCGTCTTCGCCGTTCTGGCCAGCATCTATCTCAACGATGTGGTCAACCTGGGTCACGGGCACTAAGCCCCGGCCCAGCCGCTCAACCCCTTCCTCCAACCTCGACTGAATAGGAACACCATCATGGAAGCCGAATCCTTCAAGTACTTCGGTATCGGTCTGGCCACGCTCGGCATGCTCGGCGCCGGCATCGGCGTGGGCAACATCTTCGGCCAGTTCCTGGCCGGCGCCCTGCGCAACCCCTCGGCCGCGGCCTCGCAGGTCGGCAACCTGTTCGTGGGCGCCGCCCTGGTCGAAGCCCTGGGCATCCTGGCCTTCGTGCTCGGCATCCTGGCCTGGCTGGGCTAACGCCCACGCCGCTTCAGTGAAGACCGGCGGCGTTTCCTCTGGCTTGGGGAAGCGCCGCCGTCCTGTTTCCCCTTCCCGCAGACGGACGCTCGAAACGCCCTATGGCCGCTCCTGAGAAAACCGACGAACACGGCGGAACCTACGCCACGACCGAAGCCGCCCACGGCGGCGGCGAAGCCGGTGGCCTGCCCCAGTTCGACACCTCGGTCTGGGCTGGTCAGATCGTCTATCTGCTGTTCCTCTTCTTCGTCCTCTATCTCCTGATTTCGAAGGTCTTCGCCCCGCGCCTGCGCCGGGTGATGGACGAGCGCGCCTCGACCATCTCGACCGCCGTCGCGACCGCCCGTTCGGTCCAGGCCGAGGCCGCCGAACAGGCCGCCGCCGCCAAGGCCGAAGTCGAGCAGGCCCGCGCCGACAGCCGCCGGGTCGCGGCCGAGGCCAAGGCCCGCGTCGCCGCCGACGCCGAGGCCCGCCGTCAGGCCGAAGAGGCCGAAGTCAACGCGAAGATCGAAGCCGCAGAGGCGCGCATCGCCGCCACGCGCGACGCCGCCATGGCCAATGTCTCCACCATCGCCGCCGACACGGCCTCGGCCATCGTCGAGCGTCTGACCGGCAAGCCCGCCTCGGCCGCCGAGGTCGCCTCCGCCGTCAAGGGAGCCGCGTAATGCCCCACTTCCTCGAAGGCTATTTCTGGAACATCTCCAACCCGGAACTGTGGGTCGGCGTTGGCCTGGTGCTGTTCTTCGTGATCCTGGCGGTCGCGGGCGTGCCGAAACTGGTCGCCGGCCAGCTGGACGCCAAGGCCGCCAAAATCCAGTCCGAGCTCGACGAGGCCGCCCGCCTGCGCGCCGAAGCCGAAGCCCTGCTCGCTCAGATCCGCGCCGAAAAGGCTGAGGCCGAAGCCCAGTCCAAGGCCATGCTGGCCGCCGCGGAAGCCGACGCCCGCCTGATGGAAGCCGAGGCCAAGGCCAAGCTGGAAGAGGCGCTCGCCCGCCGTCAGGCCATGGCCGAACGCCGGATCGCCTCGGCCGAAGCCCAGGCCGCCGCCGAAGTGAAGGCCGCCGCCGCCGACGTCGCTGCTCATGCCGCCGAGACCATCCTCGCCGCCCGCGCGGCCGGCGCGAAGACCGACCCGCTGCTCGACGCCGCCATCGCCCAGATCGGGACCCGTCTGAACTAGTCAGGCGGGCCCCTCGGGGCTCAGTGAGCGGGGGCCGCCCCGCTCATGTCGCCGTGGTGGGCCCGCTTCCCGCGCTCCACCAGCCGGGCATAGACGTTGCCCAGCACGATGCCGAAGACGATGTGGGTCGCCAGCATCCAGGCCACGACGGCGAAGCCGCCGCCCTGGTTGAACATCCGGGGATCGCCGAACATCACGGCCCCGGCCATCATCACCACCCAGGCGACGACGGCGAAGACGATGCCCTTGGTCTCCGGCGTCTGGGTCGGCACCCTCGGACACAGCACGCCGAACAGCGCGCCCAGCAAGACGGTCCCCACCAGGAAGTGGGCGATCCAGCCGACGAGCAGATTGCCCTCCATGCCGATCAGGGTGGCGACCACCGACGGAAACGGCTGGGTCCAGGGACCCGTCACCACGTTCACGGCTTCGAGGATCGATACGGCGACGGTGGCGAAGAAACCCGCGACCATGCCCTTTTGTACGCGTGACATCATAACGACAGCGCCTCCCAACGCCTGCTTCGTTCCGATAACGCGCCATGCAGCATACGCCTGTCCGTCGCCGGACAGAATGTCGCGGGCTTCACAAGTCTGTGCTTCGCCTATGCGAAACGAACGCCGAGCTCCTGCTCCGTCATGTCGAACAGCCGCGCCGCGTCGGCCTCGACCAAGGCGTGCGGCTCCGCCTTCGCCGGCCCCGGCGGACCCTTCATCTCCTTCGCCTTCTGTGGCCCGACGAAGGCTCCCGGCCTGATCGCCGGATCGGTCGCCGCCATCAGGATCGGCAAGGCCCCGTCCGCCGCAGAATGGCTGATGAACGGCTCGATGAACGGCCGATAGACCAACTGCATCATCGCCCGGCTGACCGGCCGGCGCCCCAGCGGCCCCGACCCGATCAGCCCGGTCCTCGCATAGCCCGGATGCGCGACCACGCTGGTCAGGCCCCACCCATTCGCCTGGCTTCTCCGATCCAGCTCCAGCCCGAACATCAGCATCGCCAGCTTGGACTGCTGATAGACCGGCCAGGGCTTGTAGCCCGTCCGATAGTTCAGATCGTCAAATCGCAACCGTCCCTGCCGATGCATGATGCTCGACAGTTGCACCACCCGCGCCGACCCCGCCTTCAGCAGCGGCATCAGCCGCGCCGTCAGGGCGAAGTGCCCCAGATAGTTCGTCGCCCACTGTAGCTCGTGGCCGTCCTCCGTCTCCTGCCGGGGCTCCACCGCCATGATGCCCGCATTGTTCACCAGCGCATGGATCGGCGATCCATCCGCCAGCATCCGCTCCGCGAACGCGGTCACCGATCTCTGCTTCGACAGATCCAGCGCTTCGACCCTGAGTCGCGCCTTGGGCGCCTCGCGTCGGATGCGCTTCGCCGCCGCCTTGCCCCGGTTGACATCACGCACGGCCAGGACCACCTCGGCTCCCTTGCGGGCCAACTCCAGCGCGGTCTCGTAGCCGGTTCCGCTGTTGGCGCCGGTCACGATGACCAGACGGCCGGTCTGTTCGGGAATGTCGCGGGGGGTCCAGGTCATGGGAGCAGTCCTCTAGGTGTCCAAGCCGAAGTCGAAACGGTCGCTAGACATACCTGCACCGCGTGCAAATATGCAAGAGGTGCAAACCGCGATGGAACAACCCGGCCTGCGCGAACGAAAACGCGCCGACACCCATGCCCGCATCCATCAGGCGGCGCTGGCCCTGTTCGCGCGCCAGGGCTTCGAGGCGACGACGCTCGATGACATCGCCTCTGCGGCCGGCGTCTCGCGCCGCAGCCTGTTCCACTATTTCGGCTCCAAGGAGGACATCGTCCTTTCGACCAAGGCCGGCCTCTCCGAACTGATCGAGGCCGCCATCGCGCGCCGCCCCGCCGACGAGCCCCTGCTGGAAATGGCCGAGCACGCGCTCACGGACATGGCCCAGGACTTCCAGGGCCCCGAGGCCCGGGCTCTGGCCCGCCTCATCCACGATACGCCCGCTCTGCGCGCTGGGGACCATGCCAAATACGAAGCGATCGAACAGCGCATGGCAGCCGCCTTGGCCGCTCGCAAAGGCCTGCCTGCTGACGACCTTCAGGCCCGCGTGGTCGCGACCACCGCCGTCGGCATGCTGCGCATGGCCACCGAATCCTGGCTTGCCGCCGACGACGACCGAGGCCCGGAAATCCACGGCAAGGCCGCTTTCATGGCGCTCCGCCGCGCTGCCGCCGAATAGTCGCCTACTCGGGCGTATCCGCGGTCTCGATCGCCGCCAGCGACGGCCGCTCTTCCGCCTTGGCCCGCGCCACGGCCTCGGTCGCCCGCATGACCCTCAGCACGTTCTCGCCCGCCAGCTTGCGGATATCGGCCTCGCTCCAACCCTGCGCCATCAGGGCCGCCAGGATTCGCGGATAGGCGTCGACGCCCTCGACGCCCGTCGGCAGGCGCGGCACGCCGTCGAAGTCGCCGCCGATGCCGACGTGATCGATCCCCGCCACGTCCCGCATATGCTGGATGTGCGCCACGACGTCGGCGACGCCCGTCGCCGGCACCGGATTGGCGGCGTCCCAGGCGTCCATGCCGGCGCGCACAGCCGCTGGATCGCCGGGTTCCAGCGACCCGAGCCGCGCCTGTTCGGCCGCGCGGGCCGCGCTCCAGGCCCGGAAGGTCTCATTGATGAAGCCGGGGACGAAGGTGACCATCACCACCCCGCCGTCCTCGGGCATGAGGCGCAGCACGCTGTCGGGCACGTTCCGGGGATGGTCCGTCACGCCGCGCGCGGAAGAATGGGAGAAGATCACGGGCGCTTCCGATACCCGCATGGCATCGAGCATGGTCTCTTCCGAGACGTGGCTGAGGTCGACCAGCATGCCGAGCCGGTTCATCTCGCGCACCACCGCCTCGCCGAACGGCGACAGACCGCCATGGCGCGGAGCGTCGGTGGCGCTGTCGGCCCAGGACGTCGTGCGCGAATGGGTCAGGGTCATGTAGCGGACGCCAGCCTCGTGGAACTCCCGTAGCAGGCCGAGCGAGTCGTCGATCGAATAGCCGCCCTCGATGCCCATCAGCGACGCGATCCGCCCGGCGCGGTGGACGCGGACGATGTCTTCGGCGGTGGAGGCCAGCTCGAAGACGTCGGGATGGGCGGCGACCATGCGGCGGACCACGTCGATCTGCTCGAACGTCGCCTTGGCCGCCTCGACCGGCGTCAGGCTGGCAGGGACGTAGACCGACCAGAACTGGCCACCGACGCCGCCGGCGCGCAGGCGCGGGATGTCGGTGTGGAGGTCGGTGCTGGCGTCGAGATTGGTCGTCAGATCGACGGCGTGGGGATCGGATCCGTGACCCTGGCGGAGCGCCCAGGGCAGGTCGTTGTGGCCGTCGATCAGCGGCGTGCGCTCCAGGATGCGCCGGGCGCGGGCCTCATCGGCGGTCTGGGCGGCGGCCGGAAGAGCGAGAGCAAGGGAGCAGACGGCGAGCGTCAGGGCGCGGATCATGGAACAGCCTTTGTAAGCAAAATCGGCTTCACCAGCCTAGCTTGGTCGACGACGACCAAGCCAGCGATAAGCGAGCAAACCCGAGCCGCCCAAAAGCAGGCCTGCCCCGCCTCGGGCGACAAGCTGGGGCCAAAGCTCCGCCAGCAGTCCGCTTTCGGCCCAAGACGCCGCCAAGCCAAGCGCCATTAACGAGATGCCGATGCCGACAATCGTAACCACGGACGCTAGCCATCGAAAATAGCGCCAGGTCGATGCCGGAAGCTGTGAGATCTGGTGATCGCTGGGACTTCGACGAAACATGCGGCCTTGTAACACGCTCAGTCACCCAGGCTGAGCCGCCCGATCAGGACGGCCGCCCGCTGGGCCTGGCGGACAAGGCTGTCGAGGTCGGCCCATTCGCCCTCGGCATGGGCCCCGCCGCCGGCGACGCCGAGGCCGCCGAGCGTGTCGACGTCGGCGGCGACGAAGCCGCTGTCGGCTGCCCCGCGCCGGGCGGGATCGAAGGGGGCCATCTCGGACAGGCCGAGGTCGCGGTTGACCTGGTTCAGACGCCCCAGCAGGGCGATGTTGCCGGCAGTCGGAGCCATCGGCGGATAGCCGTCGTCGGCGAAGACCAGCTCGGCCCTGGTGCGTGGCAGGTTCTGGGTCACGATCCCGGTCATGCGGGCACGGACGCGGGCGTCCTGTTCCGGCGTCAGGGTGCGCAGGTCGCCGCGCGCGATGGCGGTCTCGGCCACGATGTTGGTCTTGCCCGATGCCTCGACGCGGAAGCCGTGGGCGTCGATCCCGGCCGGGGTGCCGCCGGCGATGACGCCGACGTTGTAGGTTAGGTTCGGCTCCGGCAGCTCGCGCCGAAACGTGTCCAGGATCCGCGCCATCTCATAGATCGCGCCATAGCCGAGCGTGTCGTTGAACACCCCGCTGGAATGGCCGGTTCGGCCTCCGGTCGTCAGGGTCCAGCTGGAGGAGCTGCGACGGGCGATGGTGCCGAACTCCGCGCCGTTCTCGGTGGCCAGGTTTTCGAACTCGAGCGCGTAGTCGGCGGCGCGGCCGGCCTCGATCAGGTCCCAGCGGGCGACCTCCAGCGGCGCGCCTGGCCGTTCCTCGTCGCCGGTCAGGAAGACAGTGATGTTCGAGCCTTCCAGCGTTCCGGCCGCCTGCATGGCCCGCAAGGCCGCAATGATGACCACCACCCCACCCTTGTCGTCGCCGACGCCGGGGCCGGTCGCGCGCGAGCCGTCGCGGACAAAGGTCTGGAACGGGCTGTCGGGCTCGAACACGGTGTCGAGGTGACCGATCAGGAGCACGTTCTTTCCGCTGCCGTCGTGCGTCGCGACGAGGTGCCCGGCGCGACCGGTCTGGCTCATGTCGATCCAGCGCACGTCGAAGCCCAGAGGCTCCAGCTCGGCCCGGACTATTTCGGCCGTGGCGCGCACACCGTCGGCGTTCAGGGTGCCGGAGTTCTGGTTCACCATCCGCTCGAGCAGGGCGATGTGGCGATCGTGCTCGGCGACGACGGTCGAGACGATGGTCCGCTCGGCCTCAAGCGTTTGGGCGAGGACCGGGGTGACCAGTGTCAGGCTGGCGATGGCGGACATAAGCAGGCGCATGGGGTGTCTCCGGAACACTGGCACCCTGACCGACGACGGCCCGGGGGTAAAGCGACGGGGCTGCGAGGTGACGGCGCGTCCGAAGCATGGTTCAACATCGCCATGAGCCAAGCCCACGCCGCCGACGCCCCGACCCTGGACCAGAAGAAGGTCGAGACCCGCGCCTGGTTCGAGACTCTCAGGGACCGCATCCACGCCGGGTTCGAGGCGCTGGAGGACGAAGCGCCCGCCGATCTGTTTCCGGGCGAGCCGGGCCGGTTCGTGCGCACACCTTGGAGCCGGCACGAGGGCGGCGGCGGGGTTATGGGCATGATGCATGGCCGCCTGTTCGAGAAGGTCGGCGTCCACGTCTCGACCGTCCATGGAGAGTTTCCGGCGGACTATGCGAAGAACGTCCCGGGCGCGGAGGAGGACCCGCGCTTCTACGCCACCGGCATCAGTCTGATCTGCCATCCGGTCAGCCCGAAGGTCCCGGCCGTTCACATGAACACCCGCTTCATCGCCACGACCAGGAGCTGGTTCGGCGGCGGGGCCGACCTGACGCCGGTGCTGGACGTCGAACGCACGCAAGAGGCGCCGGACACCATTGCCTTCCACGCTGGCATGCGCGCGCCCTGCGACGCCTACGATCCGAGCTGGTACGCCAAGTACAAGCAGTGGTGCGACGAGTACTTCATGCTGCCGCACCGGAACGAAATGCGCGGCATCGGCGGCATCTTCTACGACCACCATGACAGCGGCGAATATGCCAAGGATTTCGCCTTCACCCGCGATGTCGGGATGGCGTTTCTGGACACCTATTCCGCCATCGTGCGTCGGCGCATGACCGAGCGCTGGACGCCCGAGGAGCGGGAGGAACAGCTGATCCGTCGGGGCCGTTACGTCGAGTTCAACCTGCTCTACGACCGCGGGACCACCTTCGGGCTCAAGACGGGCGGGAATGTCGAATCGATCCTGAGCTCGATGCCGCCCGTGGTGAAGTGGCCCTAGGCTGACAGGCTCAACCAACCAGGAAACGTCCGATCCAGTCGCCCACCACCGCCCGGTCGTCCTCAGTTTTCAGGCTTTCGGCAGCCTGATCCACCACCGCATCCTCGATCCGCCCGCGACGGCCCTCGACTAGGGCGCCGGTGAAGGCGCGGCTGAACTCGGGGTGGGGCTGAAGCGAGATGGCGTCGTCGTCCCAGGCGAGGCCGGCGAACGGGGTGAAGCCGCTGGCGAGGATGACGCGGGCGTCGTCGGGCTTCACGACGACCTGGTCCTGGTGCGAGCACGACAGGGCGATCTCCGGCAACAGCGGGCTCATCCAGGGCTGCGCTTCGACCACGCGATAGCGGTGCAGGCCGACGCCCCAGCCGCGCTCGGACTTCTCGACATGTCCGCCCAGCGCCTGGGCCATGGCCTGATGGCCGAAGCAGACGCCGACGAGGCGTGTCCGACCGCGCGCGCGCCGGATCCAGTCCAGCAGGGGCGGGATCCAGGCATGGTCCTCGTAAACGCCCGCCGCCGAGCCGGTGATGATCGCGCCGTCGAAGGCGGTGATGTCGGGCAGGTCGCCGGCCTGGATGTCGAAGGCGCGGGTGTCGAACCCCTCGCCCAGCAACGCCGCGAACATCGACGGGTAGTCGCCGTGGGCGGGCGAAAGCGCGGCAGGCGGACGGCCGGTCTCCAGCACGGCGATGGTCGGCATGGATGCTCCGCGAGGTTGGGGACGAATGTCGCTCATGTAGGGCGCATGGCGACGGAATGCGCTAGAGGGCCCGCGTCGGTGCCGTCGCCGACCGCCAGACCCGAGTGCCACTATGGACGCCGATGACGCGCCCGTCGTCCTGATCAACGTCTTCAAGGTCCAGCCGGAGAAGCAGGACGAGTTGCTGGAGTTGCTGGCGGCCCTGACCCGCGCCCAGGTCGGGCTACCGGGCTTCGTCTCGGCGACACTGCATCGCGGGCTGAACGGCAAGACGGTCGCCAATCACGCCGTCTGGCGCTCGGTCGAGGACTGGAAAGCGATGACGCGCAACGAGGCGGTCGCCGCCGCCATGGGCCCGATCATGGCCATCGCGACCTTTGAGCCGAACCTCTACGAGGCCGGCGAGGTGATCGGCTAGGCGCGCCAGACCTCGGCCCGCGCGCCCGCGTCGCCGAGCGTGTCGGCCACCCAGCCGCAGATTTCGGTCGCCGCCGCGTCAGTTCCGGCGGGCGGGTTGACGATCACCATGGCGCAGCCGTTCATCTTCATCGGATCGGTCAGGGGCCGCAGCCGCGCCTCGGCAATCAGGGTCGGGGCGGTGGTGGCGGCGGCTAGCCGACGCAGGAAACCGTCGAAGGTCTCCAGGTCCTTGAGCGGGGTCCAGACGGCGACGATCGCGTCGGGGTCGGCGTTCACGATGGCGCCTGCGGTCTCGGCGGCGCGGAGGTAGTCGTCGGGGCGTTCGAACGGCGGGTCGATCAGGACCAGGGCCCCTCTCGCCTGCCTGGCCTCCGCCCGGACGAGGTCGTAGCCGTCGCCGATCTCGCCGCGCGCGCCGGGGAAGTCGCGCAGGCTTTCTCGCAGAAGGCCGGCGACCTCCTCGCGCAGCTCGAAGCCGACGTAGTGGTCGTCCGCGCGCAGGGCCCGGGCGATCAGGACCGGGGAGCCGGGGTAGAAGCGCACCTGGCTGTCCGGGTTCAGCGCCGCGACCTCGGAAGCCAGGGCCTCGATCAACGGCGGTCGCGCCTCGGCCGCCATCAGGCGCGCGACGCCGGCCTCGGCTTCGCGCGACCGCGCCGCGTCGCCGGTCAGGTCGTAGAGCCCCGCCCCGGCGTGGGTGTCGAGCACCATGACCGGCCCCGCGGCGTGTCGCGTCTTCAGCAGCCAGAGCACGAGAGCGTGCTTGACCAGGTCGGCGAAGTTCCCGGCGTGGAAGCTGTGGCGATAGTTCATGGGGCGGTGGTCCCGCGTCCGGACGACGCGGTCAAGGCGGTGGAACGCGCCGGCGGGTCCGCGCCTTTCAAGGGCGAGAAGGAGACGCCGATGTCCGACACGCCGCTGGATCGTTCCGAAGAGGTCGGGGACCTGGAGGAAGACGCCGAGACGCTGGAAGAGCGGGCGCGGCGCGACGGCGTCCTGCCGCCCGAGGATGTGGACGAAGACGGCGTCGGCCCGCAGACGGGCGTGGTTCCCTGACGATGGCTGCGTCCGAACTGACCGAAAAGCAGCGCACCCCGCCGGCCGCAGTGGCCAAGGAAGCGCAAAAGGGCCTGAAGCTGCGTGAGGAGCACGGCCGCGGGGGCACGGACGTCGGCCGCCGGCGGGCCAATCAGCTCAAGAATCGTGAGGTTGTCAGCGAGCGGGACATCAAGTCGATGTACAGCTACTTCGCCCGCCACTCGGTGGACAAGCAGGGCAAGGGCTGGGCCGACAAGGACAAGCCCTCGGCGGGATACATCGCCTGGCTGCTCTGGGGTGGCGAGGCGGGCAAGAGCTGGGTCGACGGACTGCACGCCAAGCTCGCGAAGGACGCCTGATGGCTGACGGCTCCGCCGCCTTCGCGCGCGACGTCGAGGTCCCGCAGGGCCTGACCTATTGCAGCGACCAGTTTCCCGGCCTGAGGCGCGTTCCGTCGGGCAAGGGCTTTTCCTATCGCGACGCCGAGGGGCGGCTGGTGAAGGACGCTGAGATGCTGGCGCGCATCCGGGCGCTGGCCATTCCGCCCGCATGGACCGACGTCTGGATCTGCCCGCAGGCGACGGGCCACATCCAGGCGACCGGCCGGGACGTGAAGGGGCGCAAGCAGTACCGTTATCACAACGACTGGTCCGAGCATCGGTCGGGCGGAAAGTTCGACCGGATGCCGGCTTTCGCTCGGCGTCTGCCGAAGTTGCGCGAGCGGGTCGAGGCGGACCTGGGCAAGCGCGGGATCAGCCGGGACAAGGTGCTGGCGACGGCGGTGCGTCTGCTGGAGATCACGCTGATTCGGGTGGGCAACGCCCAGTACGCCAGGCAGAACCGCAGCTATGGTCTGACGACGCTGCACAAGCGGCACCTGGAGGTTGACGGCGCGGGTTTGACCTTCGCCTTTCGCGGCAAGTCCGGGATCGAGCACAGGGTCAGCGTCCGGGATCGGCGGCTGGCGACCGTGGTGCGATCGATGCGCGAGCTGCGCGGCCAGCAGCTGTTCAAGTATCGCGCTGACGATGGGAGCCTGTGCCCGATCACCTCTGACGATGTGAACGCCTATATCCGCGAGGCGATGGGCGAGGATTTTTCCGCCAAGGATTTCCGCACCTGGGCCGGCACGGTGTCGGCGGCGCGGGCGCTGCGCGACATGGAGCCGCCGACCTCGGCGACCGATGCGAAGCGCAAGATCACGGTCTGCGTGAAGGCGGTTTCCGGGCTGCTGGGCAACACCCCGACGGTGTGCCGGTCGTCCTATGTCCATCCGACGGTGTTCGACCTCTATGAGAGCGGGCGGATCGGCGAGGTGCTGCCGGGGGCGGACGCCAAGGGGTTCGAGGCGGCGCTGATCCGGGTGCTGAAGGCCTAGGCTTGGTCCCAGAACGTGCGGCTGGCCGGGCTGATGGGGCGGCCGGCGCGGTCGTCGAGCTTGAGGATCAGATCGCGGAACTCGGCCGCCTCGCCGGGGCCGCGCAGCAGGCGGAGCGATTTGATGATGCGGGTGATGCGCAGGTGGTTGTGGTCCTGAGGGACCAGCCAGTGGCCGTTCGACTGATAGAAGGCGGCCATCCGGTCGGTCCCGGCGGCCAGAGCGATCTGGGCCAGGCCGGATGCGTGAATGGCCTGAACGTCGTCGGGCGTCAGGACGGGCGCGCGGCGGTTGGCGCCCGACGGCTGGTCCAGCGGGAACAGCCACTGGATGAAGTCATGGGTCTCCTCGATCTGGCGGTCGTTCATGGCGACGACTTCGAACACGTTGCGGCCCGCGCCGTCGTTGCCGGCACCCTTCAGGAAGTCGACGATGGCGCTCATCCGCGCGGCCTCGAAGGCGGCGCGGCGAACAGGCGGGAATCAGTCGCGGGCCCCATGACCCCCGGGTGGTCGGGGATCATGGGTATGCCGTCAAGACTTCGGCCTACGCAGCCTTGTCCCAGTCCAGAACGACCTTGCCCGACTGGCCCGAGCGCATGGCCTCGAAGCCTTCGGCATAGCGGTCGTACGGCAGGGTGTGGGTGATGAGCGGCGTCAGGTCGAGCCCGGCCTTGAGCAGGCCCAGCATCTTGCGCCAGGTCGTGAACATCTCGCGACCGTAGACGCCCTTGATCGTCAGGGCCTTCAGGATGATCGCGCCCCAGTCGGTCTCCATCGGCTTGGACGGAATGCCGAGCAGGGCGAGCCCGCCGCCCATGATTAGGGTGTCGACGCACTGCTTGAAGGCGAGGGGCGAGCCGGACATCTCAAGCGCCACGTCGAAGCCGACCTTGAGGCCCAGCTCCTTCATGACGTCGTGCAGGTCTTCGCGAGTGGTGTTCACGCAGCGCACGCCCGGCGCGACCTTCTGGGCCAGCTCCAGGCGGAAGTCGTTGATGTCGGTGAGCACAACGGTGCGGGCGCCGGCGTGACGCGCGACGGCGGCGGCCATCATGCCGATGGGACCGGCGCCGGTGACCAGCACGTCCTCGCCGAGCAGATCGAACTGCTGGGCCGTGTGGACGGCGTTGCCGAAGGGGTCGAGGATGGAGCCGATCTCATAGGGCACGTCCTCGGGCAGCTCGATGACGTTGAAGGCCGGGGCCACGACGTATTCGGCGAAGCCCCCCTGGCGGTTCACGCCGATGCCGCGCGTGGCGGGGTCGAGGTGGAAGTGGCCCGCGCGGGCGGCCTCGGAGTTCAGGTCGATGACGTGGCCCTCGACCGAGACGCGCTGGCCGACTTTCAGCCGGCGATCCACGTCCTTGCCGATGTGGACGATGTCGCCACTGAACTCATGGCCCGTGATCATGGGGACGGGGACGTTCTTCTGGGACCACTCGTCCCAGTTCCAGATGTGGATGTCGGTGCCGCAGACGGCGGCGCGGCGGACCTTGATGAGGACGTCCTCGGGGCCGGGCGTGGGCACCGGGGCCTCGATCAGGTCGAGGCCGACCTCGGGCCGCATCTTGGCCAGGGCCTTCATGGTGGTGGTCATGCGATAACTCCCAATTCCTTGCCGGCCGTCGTGAACGCCGCGACCGCTTGATCAATGTGTTCGAAGGTGTGCGCCGCCGACATCTGGGTGCGGATGCGGGCCTGGCCGCGCGGCACGACGGGGAACGAAAAGCCGATGACGTAGACGCCGAGCTCCAGCATGCGGGCGGCGAAGTCCTGGGCCAGTTTGGCGTCACCCAGCATGACCGGGACGATCGGGTGCTGGCCCGGCAGGAGGTTGAACCCCGCCGCCTGCATGGCCCCCCGGAACCGCTCGGCGTTGGCGAACAGCTGGGTCCGTAAGCGCTCGCCTTCGGAGCCCTGCGCGATGCGGATGGCCTCCAGACTGGCGCCGCAGACGGACGGAGCCAGCGCATTGGAGAACAGGTAGGGCCGGGCGCGCTGCTTCAGCAGTTCGACCACGGGCCTGGTCGCGCAGATGAAGCCGCCCATGGCGCCGCCCAGCGCCTTGCCGAAGGTGCCGGTGACGAAGTCCACCTTGACCCCGCAGTGGGCGTAGGAGCCCCGACCCTGCGGCCCCAGGAAACCCGTCGCGTGGCAGTCGTCGACCATGATCAGGGCGTCGTAGCGGTCGGCCAGCGTGCGGATTTCATCCAGCTTGGCGATGTAGCCGTCCATCGAGAAGGCGCCATCCGTGGCGATGATGATGTCGCGCGCGCCATCCGCCCGGGCCTGCTTCAGCTGGGTCTCCAGGTCCGCCATGTCGGAGGTGGCGTAGCGGTAGCGCTTGGCCTTGCACAGCCGCACGCCGTCGATGATCGAGGCGTGGTTCAGGCTGTCCGACACGATGGCGTCCTCAGGCCCGAACAGGGGCTCGAACAGGCCGCCGTTGGCGTCGAAGGCGGCGGCGAACAGGATGGCGTCCTCAAAGCCGAGGTAGTCGGCGATGGCGCGTTCCAGCTCCTTGTGGATCTCCAGCGTCCCGCAGATGAAACGGACCGAGGCCGTGCCGCCGCCCCAGCGTTCGGTCGCCGCATTGGCGGCGTCGACGATGCGCTGATCACCGCCGAGGCCGAGGTAGTTGTTGGCGCAGAAGTTCAGGACCCGACGCCCACCGACCTCGATGACCGGGCCCTGGCGGGACTGGATGACCCGCTCGGGCTTGGTCAGGCCCTGGTCGGCGATGTCGGTCAGTTCGCCGGCGACGCGGGAATGAAAGGCGGCGGTGCTCATGGGTCGGGGGAGTAGGCGGTTTCGGAGCGGGATTCCAGCGGGGCGTTGGGCGTGCGTCATCGCTCTCCGCCGTTAACGGGTGGGTACGGCGGACGGAGCAGCCGAGCCTTCGCCAGGTTCCTGCATGAGGTGGTGTTTCGGCGAAAGGAAGCTGTGTCGCACGGCGGGCTGATCGGAAGTGGACGGCCCAGGGTTGTTCCCGGGTCACGGGCCGCAGATCAACGGCCCTGTTAGAGCCCCGCCGCTAGCAATGCTTCCGGCGGTGGGGCCGCGCCCTACACCGTCTGCAGATCCAGTTTCGCCCCGTCTACGGACCTCCGGGCCACCTCTTCTAGGATCGCAAGCGATCCGTCGTCGACCCGCAGGGGAAGAAGGGACAATGATGCGAACCAGCCGGGGAAGCTCTAAGGGTTTGTCAGCCCCGCGCCTTCTTGCCCTTGAAGGTCTTCGGGCCCGGCTTGGGCTTGCCGGTCCAGGGGCGGTCGCCGGCGGCGGAGGCGGGCTTGGGCGTCCAGGGCTTCTTGGCGAACTTGGGCTTGTCGACCCAGGGCTTCTTGCCCTCGGGGACGGGGGCGTCCTTGGTGCGCTTGACCCACTTGGGCCTGGCCTCGTCCGAGGTGGGCGCGGCGGCGGCCTCGGACGGGCGGGGCGTCCAGGGCTTCTTCGAGGGCGGGCCGTCGGCGCGGGGCGAGCGCGGGGCGCGGGCGGGGCGGTCGCCGTCGTCGCGGCGGGGCTTGTCGAAGCGGCGCAGCGACTTCTCGCCGGGCCCGGGGGCGACGGCGTCCGACACGGTCACGCCGTCCTCGGTGGACGCGGCGACGGCCGCGCGGAACTTGGCCTCGGCGGACCGGGTGATCTCGAACTTGGTCTCGCGCTCGAAGATCTTGATGGAGCCGACGTCGGGCTTGGTGACGTGGCCCAGGCGGCAGATGGTCGGCAACAGCCACTTGGGATCGGCGTTCTTGTCGCGGCCGATATTGATGCGGAACCAGACCATGTCGCCGCCGCGCGCGAAGTCCGTCAGGGGACCGTCGCGCTGGCCGCGCTCGTTCACGCCGGACGATTGGGCGCGCTTCATGCGCTCGTCGTCATAGACGTCTTCTGGCGACGGCAGCTTCCGGCGATAGAGGCGAATGAGGGAGGCGGCGATCTGCTCGGGCGTCGAACGCTCCAGCAGCTGCCGGCCCAGGGCCAGGGCCTCCTCGTCCTCGACCGGGGCGGTCAGGGCTGGGTCGGCGAGCAGGCGTTCGCGGTCCTTTTCCAGGATCATTTCGGCGGTGGGCGGGCCCTGCCATTCGGCCTTGATGGCGGCCGACTGGAGCATGAGCTCGACCTTGCGACGGCGCGTGTAGCTGACCATCAGGACCGAGACGCCCTTCTTGCCCGCGCGGCCGGTACGGCCAGAACGGTGAAGGAGCGTGGCCTTGTTGACCGGGATTTCGGCGTGGATGACGAGGCCGAGGTAGGGCAGGTCCAGCCCCCGCGCGGCGACGTCGGTCGCCACGCAGACGCGGGCGTGGCCGTCGCGCAAGGCTTGCAAAGCCTCGGAGCGGGCGCCCTGCGTCAGTTCGCCGGATAGGCCGACGACGGAGAAGCCGCGCTCGCGCAAGCTGGAAGTCAGGTGCTTCACGCGCTCGCGGGTGTTGGCGAAGACGAGGGCGCCGGGGGCCTCGAACCAGCGCAGCACATTGACGACGCCCAGCTCGACCTCATTGGGGGCGACGCGGATGCAGCGGTATTCGATGTCGCCGTGGGGCGCGTTCTTCTGCGTCGTATCGATGCGGATGGCGTCGCGCTGATAGGTGCGGGCCAGGTCGACGATGTCGCGGGCCAGGGTCGCGGAAAAAAGCAGGGTGCGGCGTTCGGCCGGGGCGGCGTCGAGGATGAAGGTCAAGTCCTCGGAGAAGCCCATGTCGAGCATCTCGTCGGCCTCGTCGAGCACGACGGCCTTGAGCTGGGACAGGTCGAGCGCGCCGCGTTCGAGGTGGTCCTTGAGGCGGCCGGGCGTGCCGACGACGATGGCGGCGCCGCGTTCCAGCACGCGACGCTCGGCGCGGGGGTCCATGCCGCCGACGCAGGTGGCGATGCGGGCCCCGGCCTTGCCGTAGAGCCACTCCAGTTCCTTCGAGACCTGCAGCGCCAGTTCGCGGGTGGGGGCGATGATCAGGGCGCCGGGCGCGCCGTTGTCCTCGATGCGGTCGGCGTCGCCGAGCAGGGTGGTGGCGAGCGCCAGGCCGAAGGCGACGGTCTTGCCCGAGCCGGTCTGGGCACTGACCAGCAGGTCGCGGCCTTCCTCGGCCTCCAGCACGGCGGACTGGACGGGGGTTGGCTCGTCATAGCCGCGTTCGGAGAGCGCGCGGTCGAGCGCGGGATGGCTGGCGGGGAAGGGCATGGGGGTCTCGTAGGGCGCGTGCGTCGAAAAAGCGAGCGGCGCGAAAATCAGGGCCGGAGCCTATGCGCCGCGATCAAGGCCGAAATGGGGGTGAGGCGCCGGAATCTGACCGGCGTTCGCCGACCCGGTGACAGACGCCGTGCGCCCATGCATTGTCGCGTCGTCTTTCGGGGGAGAGTCGCATGCGCAAGGTCCTGTTTTCCACCGCGCTTTCGCTGTCACTGGCGGTATCGCCGCTGATAACGACCGGAGCGATGGCCCAGCAACTGAGGCCGGGCGGCCAGGTGCAGGGCGAGCTGGCGCGCGGCGACGACCGGCTGGATTCTGGCGAGTTCATGGACGTCTATGAGGTCCAGGGCCGCGCAGGCGAGACCCTGAGGGCCACCATGAGATCCGATGAGTTTGACACCTATCTGATGATCCGAGGGCCGGGCGGGTTCTCGGAGGACAACGACGACGCTGAGGGCGACGGGACCAACTCGGCGCTGGACGTGCGGCTGCCGACGAACGGGACCTATCGGGTCAGCGCGACCAGCTATGAGCCCGGCGAGAGCGGGCGCTATGTGCTGCGGCTGGACGCGGCGGGGCCGGGCGGCGAGGCGCAATATCGTCGCGGTCAGGACAATGCGGGCGGCGGGACGCTGCGGCTCGACGCGACCTCTGGCGGCGTTCTGGCCCAGGGCGACCGGCGGCTGAACAGCGGGGAGTTCACCGACGACTGGAGCCTGCCGGTCCGGCGTGGCGAGACCTATACGGTGCGGCTCTCGTCCGCCGACTTCGACACCTATCTGATGCTGCGCGGCGGCGGGCTGTCGGAGGACAACGACGATGACACCGGTCAGCGGGGGACGACCAACAGCGCCCTGACGTTCACGGCGACGGCCGACGGCGAGGTCGACATCGCCGCGACCAGCTTCGAGCCGGGCGAGGTCGGGCGCTACCAGATCGTAGTCGAGCGCGGCGGCACGGCGGCGCGGGCCGATCAGGGACGGCGGCCACAGTCGGACTATCGACCCTCGAACCGCGAAGCGGACGGGGTGATCCAGGTCGGTCAGACCGTCAGCGGGGCCCTGGCGCGGGGCGATCGGCGGCTGGAGAGCGGGGAATACATCAACACCTGGACCCTGCGCGGACGACGCGGTCAGACGGTCGATCTGCGGCTGACGTCGTCGGCCTTCGACCCCTACTTGGCAATCCGGGGGCCGGGCGGGCTGTCGGACTTCAACGACGACGATCCGGACGGCGACGGTTCGTTCAACAGCCGCCTGGTCGTGACGCTTCCGGCCGACGGCGACTATGAGGTGACGGCCACCAGCTATGCGCCGGGCGAGGAGGGGGCCTATCGCCTGGCGGCGGTGGCCGCGGACGGTCGTGCCTCGACCAGCCGGCCCGGCCAGCAGTCCTATGTCGAGGACGACCGCGGACGACAGAGCGCGACGGGCGGATCGATCCAGCTGGGCCAGACCGTCGGCGGCTCGCTCCAGGCCGGGGACGACCAGCTGTCGAGCGGCGAATACGCCGACAGCTTCACCTTCGTCGGTAGGCGCGGGCAAAGAGTGGCGGCGGAGCTGACGTCGTCTGCGTTCGACGCCTATCTAATCCTGCGCACGCCGGGCGGGGAGCAGATCGACAACGACGACGGCGAGACAGGCACCGACAGCCGCATCGACACCGTTCTGGCCGAGGACGGCGAGTATGAGGTGCAGGTGACCTCCTATGCGCCCGGCGAGACGGGGTCCTATCGCTTCAGCGTGGCCCCATCGATGGGAACGGCGCGGCAGGCGGCGGTGCCGGGCGGGGCGCGGGTCCATGCCATCATGGTCGGCATTTCGGACTATGGCGGGGTGGCGAACGACCTGTCCTACACCGACGAGGACGCCGAGAAGCTGGCCGAGACGCTGGAGCGCGGCGGGGTGCTGGCGCCGGAGAGCGTGGTCCTGACCAATGCGGAAGCCACGGTCGCGGGCGTGCGTCGGGCCTTTGCGCAGGTAGCGCGCGAGGCCGGTCCGGACGACATGTTCCTGTTCTTCTTCTCCGGCCACGGGGCCCAGGAGGCGGGTGGGCCCAGTGGAGGCGAACCGGACGGCCGCACCGAGACCATCGTCCTGCGCGACGGCGAGATCACCGACGCCGAGATGGCCGAGATGTTCGCCGGGCTGAACACGCGGCTGTCGCTGCTGGTGTTGGACAGCTGCTTCTCGGGCGGATTCGCCAGGAACGTCGTGGACCGGCCGGGGGTGATGGGCCTGTTCAGCTCGGAAGAGGACCTGACCAGCTCGGTCGCCGACAAGTTCGAGGCAGGGGGATATCTTTCCCACTTCCTGCGGGCGGGGCTAGCGGGCGATGGCGACGTGGACGGCGACGGGGCGGTGACGGCTGGCGAGCTGGCCACCTATCTGCGCGCCCAGTTCGTCGCCGAGGTCTCGGGCGTCGAGGCCGAGACGATCGAGGGGCAGCGCAACTACCAGAACCTGGTCATCGACCGGGGCGGGGTGCAGGTGGACGACATAGTGCTGAGGCTGGCGTCCAACGGCTCGGGGCAAGGCGGACTCTAGCGCTCCGTCACTCCGCAGCCTGAGCCCGGTCGCGGTAGTCGGCGGGGCGCAGGCCGTGGCGGGCCAGGCGGTCGTAGAGGGTCTTGCGCGGCAGTTCCAGCTCCTCGCAGACGGCGGCGACAAGGCCGGCGTGGCGCGTCAGGGCGTCATCCATCGCCGCGCGTTCGAAGCGATCCAGTCGCTCTGCAAGGCCGCCTTGGCCGGGGGCGGACTGTGCCGCAGGTTCGATCAGGCCCAGTGCCACCCGTTCGGCGAAGTGGGCCAACTGGCGGACATTGCCGGGCCAGGGGTCCTGCAGGAGAACGTGGCGGACGGCGTCGTCGATGGGGCGGGGAGCCAGGCCGCGCTGGGCCGAGGCCAAGGCGAGGAAGTGGGCGAACAGCAGCGGGATGTCCTCGCGCCGTTCGGCCAGGGGCGGCACCCGCAGCTTCAGCACATTGAGGCGATAGAACAGGTCCTCGCGGAAGCTGCCCTGGGCGACGGCTGAGGCCAGGTCGATCTTGGAGGCGGCGAGGATGCGCAGGTCGAGCGACCGAGGCGCTGGCGCGCCGATGGGCTGGATCTCGCGCTGTTCGATGACGCGCAGCAGGGCGATCTGGGCCGACGACGACAGGCTCTCGACCTCGTCGAGGAACAGGGTGCCGCGATGGCTCTGTTCGACCAGGCCGACGCGACGGCGAAGCGCGCCGGGGAAGGCGCCGGGCTCGCAGCCGAACAGCTCGATCTCGACCAGACCCTCGGGCAGGGCGCCACAGTTGACCGCGACGAAGCGGTGGACGCGGCGGCGGCCGCCGTCGTGCAGCGCGCGGGCCACGACCTCCTTGCCCGCGCCGGTGGGGCCCTCGATGAGGACGTCGGTGTCGGCGTCGGCGACCTGGTCGATGACGGCGCGCAGGCGCTGGATGGCGGGGCTTTCACCGAGCAGGGTCGTCTGGGGACGGGCGGCGGCCATGGCCCGGCTGAGCGCGCGGTTGTCGAGCACGAGGCCGCGCTTTTCGAGCGCACGGCCGAGGCTTTCCCGTAGCCGCGCAAAATCGAACGGCTTGGCGATGAAGTCGTAGGCGCCGTTCCTGAGCGCGGCGACCGCGTCTTCGATGTCGCCGTGGCCGGTCATCATGACGACGGGCAGGTCGGGATCGAGCGCCTGGACTCGGGTCAGCAGGCCGCGTCCGTCGATTCCGGGCATGCGCAGGTCGGTGACGACCATGCCGGCGTAGTTCGACGACAGACCCTTCAGCGCGGCCTCGGCGGAGGCGAAGTCGTGGACATCGAGGTCGTCCAGCCGCAGGCGCTCGGCCAGCGCCAGGCGGAAGTCGTCGTCGTCGTCGACCAGGGTGACGGCGCGGGGGCTGGCGAAGGTCACGGCGCGGCCTCCAGCGTCATGACGAAGGCGGTTCCGTCAGGCGTGGGTCGCAGGGCCAGCTCTCCGCCGAAGCCGGCGACGATGTCGCGGCAGATGACGAGCCCGAGGCCCAGCCCCTGGGTCTTGGTGGTGACGAAGGGGGTGAACAGGGTGGGGGCGACCGACGGGTCGATGCCCGGTCCGTTGTCGGAGACGACGAGTTCGACGCGGTCGCCGGTCCGGGTCGCCTCGATGCGGATGGCGGGGTCGGGTGTCTTGGCCTCGACCAGGGCCTCGAAGGCGTTCTGGATCAGATTGACGATGACCTGCTCCAGCCGGACCGGGTCGGCCATGACGCGAACGTCGGCCAGGCCTGATCGGTGCAGGGCGACGCCGTGGTCGCGCAGGCGGTGGCCGATTAGAAGAAGGGCGCCGTCGACCGCCGTCGCGGGAGAGACCGCCGTGACCGAACGTCCGGCCTTCTTCGAGAAGGCGCGCAGTTCGTCGGTGATGGCGCCGATGCGCTCGGTCAGCCCTGAAACGCGGTCGAGGTTCTTCCGGGCGGCGTCGCCATCGCCCCGGTCCAGGTAGGTGGCGGCGGTTTCCGAATGCATGCGAATGGCGGCGACGGGCTGGTTGATCTCGTGCGCCACCCCGGCGGCGATCTGGCCCAGGGTGGCGAGGCGGCTGGCCTGGACCAGTTCCTCGCGCAGGACCTCGCGGCTGGCCTCAGCGCGGCGGCGTTCGTCGATCTCGCTCTTGAGGCGGCTGTTAGCGTCGCGCAGTTCGGAGGTGCGGTCGTCGATGCGGCGTTCCAGCTCGGCGCGGGCAGCTTCCTCGGCCTGGGCGCGGGCCAGCGCCTGCTGGCGGCGACGCAGCATCAGGCCGGCGGCGACCGCCAGCAGCGTGACCAGAAGCCCGGCGATGGCGCGGGCATTGGCGGTGGCGACGGCGATGGTGCGTTCGACGGGATCGAGCAGGTGCAGAGTCCAGCCGGGGGTGTCGGTCCCGGTTTGCGCCAGCATCCACTCGCCCGCCGCCGGTCCGTCGGGGATACGCACGACCTGACCCGGTGTCCCGATATAGGGCAGGGGATCCAGCGCGCGGCCGCTGAGCGTCTGGTCCTCGAGGATGGCGGCGCGCTCCGCCGGGGTCAGGTCGCGGCTGCGGCGGAAGCGCCAGTCCGGCTCGCTGGTGACCAGCACCACGCCACGGTCGTCGGTGACTAAGGCGGGTTCGCCGGTGCGGCGCCATTCGGCCTCCAGCGCATCGAACTCGACCTTGACCACGACGACGCCGAGGGGGGCGCTCGCGGGGCCGATGCGGCGGGCGAGATAGAGGCCAGGCCGGCCGCTGACGGTGCCGAGCGCGAAGAACTCGGCGTCGCCCTCGGCCAAGGCCCCGGTGAAATAGGGGCGGAAGGCGTAGTTGGAGCCGACGAAGCTGGTCGGCTCGCGCCAGTTGCTGGCGGCGCGGGCCAGGCCGTCTGTGTCGAGCACATAGATGGCGGCGCGCATCTGCACCGCCAGTCCCTCCAGCTTGGCGCTGACGCGGTCGGCGGCGAGGCGCGACGGATCGGCAAGTAGGGCAGCGACGTCGGGGTCTTGGGCGAGGACGACGGGGACCGAGCGTTGCTTTTCAAGCTCGCTGCGCAGGACGGCGGCGTGGAGCGCGGCGTTGGCGTCGGCCTGACGGGTCAGCTCGGCGAGGGCGTCGCGGCGGGCCAGTTCGGCCGCCGCCGTCATGGCGAGCGCCGACACGATCAGCCAGCCCACGACGAGCGCGATCCAGGGACGCGCCGAATGCCGGGCGAGGCGGTCCCAGATCATCGACTGCGAGAGGGCCATGATGTGAACTGTGCGGAAATCCGCACGACTTGGCCAGAGCGGCGTGTGAGAATCCGCCACTCTCCGAGAGTGGCACCAGAAAAACTTTCGACAAATCAATGCGCGGCTTATCCGAGGCGTCGATTTGGAGCGCCGTGAAGCGGGCTACACACTGGCTTCAAAGCGACGTCAGATCGCTGGAGGAAACGACGGCCGCGACGGCGGCGGAGGGTGTATGCATATCGCGTCAGATCACGGCGGAGCGCCGACCGGGCCCAAGGCCTGGTGGAGCCATCTCTATGTCCAGGTGCTGGGCGCCATCCTGCTGGGCGGCGCGATCGGCCATTTCTTCCCGGAGTTCGGCGAGAGCCTGAAGCCGCTGGGCGACGGCTTCATCAAGCTGGTGAAGATGGTCATCGCCCCGGTGATCTTCCTGACCATCGTGGTCGGCATCGCGGGCATGCGTGACATCGGCAAGGTCGGCCGCGTGGCCGCCAAGGCCTTCGCCTATTTCCTCGTGTTCTCGACGCTGGCTTTGATCGTCGGGCTGGTGGTGGCCAATGTGGTCCAGCCGGGGCGTGGGTTGAATATCGATCCGGCCTCGCTGGATGCCGGGGCGGTGTCGCAATACTCAAGCGCGGCGCACGAGACGACGGTGGTCGGCTTCCTGCTGTCGATCATTCCGGACACGGTGGTCAGCGCGTTCTCGACCGGCAACATCCTGCAGGTGCTGTTCGTCTCGGTCCTGTTCGGCCTGGCGCTGGCCATGGTGGGCGAGGCGGGCAAGCCGGTGCTGACCCTGCTGGAATCGGTCTCAACCGCCTTCTTCAAGCTGGTCGCCATCGTTATGAAGGCCGCGCCGATCGGGGCGTTCGGGGCCTTCGCCTTCACCATCGGGGCCTATGGCATCGCCTCGGTGATCAACCTGATCGCGCTGGTGGCGACCTTCTATCTGACGTCGGCGATCTTCGTAGTGGGCATTCTCGGGCTGGTGGCGATCGCCAACGGCTTCTCGATCTTCAAGCTGATCCGCTACCTGAAGGAAGAGCTGCTGCTGGTGCTCGGCACATCCTCGTCGGAAGCGGCCCTGCCCAGCCTGCTGCAGAAGATGGAGCGGGCCGGCGCGTCGAAGTCCGTGGTCGGACTGGTCGTGCCGACGGGCTATTCGTTCAATCTGGACGGCACCAACATCTATATGACGATGGCGGCCCTGTTCATCGCCCAGGCGCTGAACATCGATCTGAGCCTGCAGGACCAGATCCTGCTGCTGCTGGTGGCGATGCTGAGCTCCAAGGGGGCGGCGGGCATCACCGGCGCCGGGTTCATCACACTGGCGGCCACTCTGGCGGTCGTGCCGTCGGTGCCGATCGCGGGCATGGCGCTGATCCTCGGCATCGACCGCTTCATGAGCGAGTGCCGGGCGCTGACCAACTTCATCGGCAACGCCGTGGCGACCCTGGTGGTCGCGCGCTGGGAAGGCGCTCTGGACCGCGAGGCCCTGGCCGCCGCCCTGAACGGCGAGCCCCGGCCGCTGGCCGCGAAAACCGATCCGGCCGCCGGGCCGGGCGACGACCTGGTCCTGGCCAAGGACTGAACCACAAGAAACGACACATCGAGTATGGGAGGACTCAACCATGATCACCATCCGGACGACGCTGCTGGCCACTACAGCCATCACCGGGATGCTGGCGCTCGCGGGGCCGACGTTGGCCCAGAGCGCTGGGCAGACGACCGCCCTTTCGCCTGCCGCCCAGGCCCAGGCCGATCGCACGGCTGAGGGACAGCAGGCCTCGTCGGTCGACGACATCGTGGTCGTCGGCTCCCAGATCCGGGGCGCGGACGTGACGGCCGCCCTGCCCGTGACGGTGCTGAGTGAGGAGCAGATTCTGGCGACCGGCGCGGTGAGTGGTGACGACCTGCTGCGCACCATCCCGCAGATGGGCGATGTTCTGTTCGCGGCCTCCAACAACCCCCAGACCTCGAACGCGGCCCGGGGCGATGTGAACTCGGTGAACCTGCGCTCACTGGGCGTCGGCAACACCCTGGTGCTGCTGAACGGGCGCCGCATCGTGCAGCATCCGACCAGTCAGGGGACGACAGATACCGGGACCGTGCCGGTGCTCAGCTACAATTCCAACGCCATCCCGGTCTCGGGGCTTGAGCGGCTTGAGGTCCTGCTGGACGGGGCGGCCGCCATCTATGGCGCGGACGCGGTGGCAGGGGTGGTCAACACCGTTCTGAGGGACGACTTCGACGGCCTGCGCATGAACGCCCAGTACGGCGGGGCCGAAGGGACGAACCTGCGCGAGTTCAGCCTGGGCGTTTTCGCGGGCAAGGACTTCGAGCGCGGCAACATCTCGGCTTTCGTCGACTACACCGACCGGACCGCGCTACGGGCCGAGGATCAGGTCTTCACCTCGAGCGACAACCTGCGCTTCCTGTTCGCGCTTGACCCTGACTACTCGTCCAGCCTGACGCCGGATGCGCGCAACACGCGCGGGGCATGGGGCAACTTCTCGGTCGTCGGCGCGACGACGGCGATCCGGCGCGGGACGACCAGCCTGACCACCAATGCCGGCTCCTTCCATATCCAGCCGACGGCCTTGACCGGCTGTCTGGTTCCGAACGCCAATGATCCCAACGTCTGCCTGGGCTCCGGCGCGCTGAACTTCAACGGGGTGCAGCGCGATCTGC
The DNA here is from genome assembly GCF_000701445.1 of Brevundimonas bacteroides DSM 4726. GTDB lineage: Bacteria > Pseudomonadota > Alphaproteobacteria > Caulobacterales > Caulobacteraceae > Brevundimonas > Brevundimonas bacteroides. The sequence goes on along the minus strand of NZ_JNIX01000010.1, from coordinate 134,973 downwards.
GCTTCGACACCGCGCCCGGTACTACTGTCCTGCCGGACGTGCAGCGGCTGAACCTGTTCGTCGCCGGGCACTATGACCTGACCGACACGATCACGGCGTTCGGGGAAGTGGGCTACTACACCGCCGACACCCAGCGCATCCAACCGCCCGTCATCAACCTGAACACCCTGACCATCCCGGCGTCCAACTACTGGAACCCGTTCGGGCCGGTGACCTTCGCCGACGGACGCGCTAACCCGAACCGGATTTCGGGGCTGACCAATGTGCCGGTGACGGGCCTGCCGGTGACGCTGGCCACCCAGTACCGCTTCGTCGACGCCGGCTATCAGGGCGTGGACGTGTCGAACTATCAGGCCCGCGCGCTGGCGGGTCTGCGCGGTGAATGGCGTGGCTTCGACTGGGAGACGGCGGTGCTGTACTCCGAGGCCGAGGCCATCGACGAATCCGACGCGGTCAACAGCAATGCGCTGCAGGCGTCGCTCGCCCTGTCGACGCCGGACGCCTACAATCCGTTCAGCGGCGGCTGCGTGAACCAGACCAGCTTTGGAGATTGCACGCCGAGTTCCCAGACGGCGATCGACGCCATCACCTTCCGCCTGCGGCGCGAATCACGCACGACGCTGAGCCAGTTCGACTTCCGCGTCTCGCGCTCTGACCTGTTCTCCCTGCCGGCGGGGGATGTGGGCGTCGCCTTCGGTTTCGAGACGCGGCGCGAGACCCAGCGCGACAACCGGGACGAAAACCTGGACGGCACAATCCCGTTCGTGGATCGGGTGACGGGCGCGACCCAGCTGTCGAACGTCATCGCCGTCAGCCAGAACCCGGACACCCGCGGCGACCGGACCGTCAGCTCGGCCTACGTCGAGTTCGCCGTGCCGGTGATCTCGCCGGAGATGAACATCCCGCTGGTGCGCAGCCTGGACTTCCAGATCGCGGGCCGGGCCGAGACCTATTCGGACTTCGGCGACGTGGCCAAGCCCAAGATCGCCATGGCGTGGGACATCTTCGACGGGCTGCGGGTGCGGGCGTCCTATTCCGAGGGGTTTCGCGCGCCCAACCTGGAACAGGTCAACACCGCCACCTACGGCCGCCTGTCGACCAATCAGGACTACATCCGCTGCGAGGCAGACCTGAGGGCGCGGCGCATCGCCACCTTCGGGGCCTGCTCGCGCTCGATCGGGGCGTCCCTGCTGGTGTCGGGCAACCCGGACCTGAAGCCCGAAGAGAGCACCAACCAGTCCTATGGCATCGTGTTCCAGCCGCAGTTCCTGCCCGAAAGCTGGGGTGACTTCACCCTGACGGTCGATCGCTGGCGCATCCAGCAGACCGACATCGTCGGCCTGTTCGGCGGGCTGAACGCGGTCGTCACCGACTATGCCGAGCGGGTCCAGGGGCGGTCCAACCCGCTGGTGACGCGCGCCGCACCGAACGTGGACGATGTCGCCCTGTTCGCCGGGACCGGCATCGCTCCGGTGGGGCAGATCATCTCGATCAGCGACCGGTTCGTGAACCTGCTGCCGCAGGACGTCGAGGGTCTGGACATCGGCTTCAACTGGCGTCTGCGCAACACGCCGCTCGGCTCGTTCCGGGTCAACATCGATGCGGCAAAGTTGATCAAGTTCGGCCGCGAGCCGGGGCCGCAGGTCGACGCGCTCTATGAGGCCCGCAACGCCGGGATCATCAATGCGGCGACGCCGCTGCCGGAATCCTCGGACCTGATCGCCCAGAACGGTCGGCCGGAGTGGCGGCTGTCGGGCTCGGTGACCTGGAGCCAGGGGCCCTGGCAGGTCGGGGCCTTCACCCAGTACATCTCGGCGGTCGATGAGACCGGCTTCCTGGATGCGGCGGGCAACCCCTGGGAGGTCAGGAGCCAGATCACGGGCAACCTGTACGGCCAATACGAGTGGGACGAGGGCGCGGGCTTCGCGGCCAACACCCGGCTGCGGGTCGGGGCGCGCAACATCACCAACGAAGCCCCGCCGCTGGCCTCGAACGGCTATCTGGGGTCGCTGTATCGTCCCTACGGCCGCTACTGGTACGTCAGCCTGACCAAGGAGTTCTGAGACCTGTGACGGCATTCCGCTGGAGCCTCGACCCGATGACCGTCGTCGTGGCGGCGGCGGGCCTCGCGATCGCCGCGCCGGCCTGGAGCCAGGCGGGCGCGGTGCGGTCCGAGACCTGTCCGACGAGCCTGCCCGAGGGCACCCAGTGCTGGTCGGGGCGGGCCGAGAGCGGGGCGTGGTGGTGGTACGCTCGTCCAGCGGACTGGAACGGCCGGCTGATCGTCCACGCCCATGGCGGGCCGCGCACGGGCGATCCGGAGCGGGGCGATCCGGAAGAGGATCTGGACCGGTTTTCAATGATGGTGGGGCAGGGCTACGCTTGGGCGGGCTCGACCTATCGGCGCGGCGGATACGGCGTGCGCATGGCGGCCGAGGACACCGACCAGCTGCGCGAGATCGTCTGGGCGCGTTGGGGGCGGCCCGAGCGCACTCTGCTGCATGGCCAGTCGTGGGGCGGCAATGTCGCGGCCAAGGCGGCGGAGCTGTATGCGGTCGCGGGCGACGGGACGCGCAATTGGGACGGGGTCCTGCTGACCAGCGGCGTGCTGGGCGGAGGCACGCGAGCCTATGGGTTTCGCGCCGATCTGAGGGCGGTCTACCAGTTCTACTGCCGCAATCATCCGCGGCCCGACGAGGCGCAGTATCCGGTGTGGCAGGGGTTGCCGCAGGGCGGGTCCATGCCGCGCGCCGCGCTGGCGGAGCGGGTCGCGGAGTGTACCGGCGTGGGTCGCCCGGCGGCCGAGCGGACGCCGGAGCAGGCGGGGCGGCTGCGCAACATCCTGTCGGTGACGGGGATTGAGGAGGACCAGCTGGTCGCGCACCTGGCCTGGGCGACGACGCTGTTTCAGGACCTGGTATGGAACCGGCTGGGCGGACGCAATCCGTTCGACAATACCGGGCGGACCTATCGGGGGTCGGAAGACGACCGAGCCCTGAACCAGGGCGTGGAGCGGTTCGCGGCCGATCCGGCAGCGGTCGCGGCTCTCGCTTATGACGCGGACCTCAGCGGCCAGATCGTATTGCCGACGGTGACGATCCACGCGCGATACGACCCCACGGTCTTCGTCGAGCATTCGGCGATGTATGCGCAGACCGTGGCCGAGGCGGGCCGGTCGGACCTGCTGGTCCAGGCTTTCACGACGGAGACGGAACACAGCCGCCTCTCGCCGCCGCAGTATGTAGCGTTGTTGGAGGTCTTGGAAATCTGGCTTGATACCGGCGTGCGCCCCACAACCGCAGACATGGCAGCCCGGTGCGCGGCCGCGGGTGCACGGATGGTTGAGCCCTGCTTCATCGATGCGGCGTTTCGGCCCGGGATCTGACCTCGCGGTCAGCTCAAGGATTTCAGCATCACGGCGAGAGTGATGGGGTTGTGCGTCTAAGGCGGGCGGAACACGCCGTCCACCGAGTGAGCGCGGATTCTGTGCCGATTCGCCTGTGGTTCGGATCTGATGACCATTCCGTCATCTTAGCCTCTTGCGGTCAGGCCCCGTTTACCGTGCCTGGCCCCCAGACCGGGCGTTGCAGAACCTCAGATGCTGGGACAGGGATCGACCAGCCCCGAGCAAGATCTTGTCGACGCCTCACCAAGCCCGCGCGCTATCCGATCGAGCAGTAACTGCATTAGTCAGGCCGCAAGCGCGAGTTGGTTAATGTAAATAGTATACAACCAAAGAACGAATACTCGAGAGCGACCGAGTCCCATCAACGCGCGGGATGGTTTCGGCATAACTTCGTTACTCTTTCTAAACATCTGCAATAGCAATGATCGTCGCTTCAGAACGAATCCGGTATGCAGCGTGATGCAAGGCAAAAGTCCACTAGAACTCCTTGCGGCTTCAAGTGAGCCGAAGAAAAAATCCCTGCCGCCCCAGTCGACCTGAAGAAACCAGCTGTCTCACGGCCGAAGAGATGAAGAGAGCCCCATGCTGAAAAGATTCTTTGCCACCGGTGTCGTCGCCATATCCCTGCTGGTTGTCTTGTTGATCGCGGGGGGTGGCTACGCAGTCTCGCAGATTCGGATCGGCGGACCCGAGTATGCCGACATTATTCGTGACAAGGATCTGGTGGCCGACATTCTGCCGCCCCCGGCCTATGTGGTTGAAGCGAACCTCGAGCTGAGCCAGGCCATGCTCGATCCGACCTATGTCGAGCTGCGCAAGACCCGTCTGGCTGAGTTGAAGCAGCAGTACGACGAGCGCAGCCAGCTTTGGTTGGAAGCGGACCTTCCTGGCGACCTCATCGCCACGTTGTCCGAGAAGGTTGATCCCGGTGCGCAGGAGTTCTGGCGGACGGTCGAGGGAAGCTTCCTGCCGGCCGTGGAGCGGGGTGATCTGGCGGCAGCCGCGTCGGCTTACTCCGTCGCCCAAGCGGCCTATCAACAGCACCGTGAGGGGGTGGACCAGGCTGTCGCCCAGGCCACGGCGCTACAGGCCGCGGACGAGGCTGGCGCTCAGGCGATGGTTCAGATCAGCGGCTGGGCTTTGGTCCTTGGCGCGCTGCTGCTCATCGCGGGGCTCGCGTCGGCAGTCTGGTTCGTCAGTGGCCGCATCCTGTCGCCGATGGTCAAGATGACGGAGGCGATGAAGGTCCTCGCGCGCGGCGAGACCGATATTCAGATCGTGGGCGCCGATCGCAAGGACGAGATCGGTGAGATGGCCCGGTCGCTTGAAGTATTCCGCAAGAACGCAGTCGATCTGGCAGCCGGCTCGGTCAACCTGCTGAATGCCAGCGCAAGGATGGCCGCGGTTGATCGGTCGCAAGCGGTCATCGAGTTCACCCTCGACGGCAAAATTCTGGAAGCCAACAAGAACTTCCTCGACGTGGTCGGCTATTCCCTGGCCGAGATCCAGGGACGCCATCATTCGATGTTTGTCGATCCGGTGTATGCGGCTTCGCCCGAATACGCCGACTTTTGGCGCCGTCTGGCTTCCGGCGAGTTCACGTCGGGCAACTTCACCCGTTACGCCCGCGGCGGTGGGCGTGTGGTTCTCGCAGCCAGCTATAACCCGATAGTCGATCACGACGGCAAGGTTTGCAAGGTCGTCAAGTTCGCCAGCGATATCACGGCCGTCGAGGTCGAGCGCGAACAGCGCGCCGAGGCGGCCCGCGTCGCCGCGGAAATCCAGGGGCGCGTGGTCGAGGAAACGGGAGCCGGTCTGACGGCGCTCGCGGCCGGCAATCTGGCCTATCGCATCGACAGCGATTTCCCCGGCGACTACGCCAAGCTGCGTAGCGACTTCAATGACGCCATGGCCAAGCTGGAAGACGCCATGGGGGTGATCACCACCAACGCCTCGGCCATTCAGAGCGGATCGAGCGAGATCAGCCAGGCGGCCGACGACCTGTCGCGTCGGACAGAGCAGCAGGCGGCCACGCTGGAGCAGACCGCTGCGGCGCTGGACGAAATCACCGCGACGGTGAGGCGTACCGCCGAAGGCGCTCAGCGGGCCAACACGGTCGTCACCGAAGCGCGCGGTGATGCGGAAGCCAGCGGCGTAGTCGTCAACAAGGCGGTCGCCGCCATGGGAGAAATCGAACGGTCCGCCGATCAGATCAGCCAGATCATCGGCGTCATCGACGAAATCGCCTTCCAGACCAACCTGCTCGCCCTCAACGCCGGGGTCGAAGCAGCACGCGCTGGCGACGCCGGTCGCGGCTTCGCCGTCGTCGCGTCCGAAGTCCGGGCCCTGGCCCAGCGTTCGGCCGAAGCGGCCAAGGAGATCAAGGCCCTGATCTCGGCCTCGACCACACAGGTCAAGGACGGTGTCAGCCTGGTGGGACAGACCGGCCAGGCGCTGACGGCAATCGTCGGCCGGGTCAGCGAGATCAACGCGCTGATGGCCGAGATCAACGCTTCGGCCCAGGAGCAGGCCACGGCACTGACCCAGGTCAATACGGCCGTCAATCAGATGGATCAGACGACCCAGCAGAACGCGGCGATGGTCGAGGAGTCGACCGCAGCCAGCCACAGCCTGAACCAGGAAGCGCAGGAACTGGCGCGGCTGGTGAGCCGGTTCCAGATCAGTGGCGTCTCGGCCCGCCCGGTCAGCCCGGCGGTGGCCAGTCCGGCCGCGGCCCGAGCCGCCAAGGCCGCAGCCGCCCCGGTGCACACGGCCCAGACCCGGATCGCTGAGTTCGCCAAGGGCCAGGCTACACCCCGCCGCGCCACCGCCGGCAACACTGCGCTCGCGCAGGCCGCCGATGACTGGGAGGAGTTCTGATGAGCCGGCCGGCGGTCCTGGAACTGCCTGCCCGGCTTGATCCGGCCAGCCTCGAACTCTGCCTCGGCGCACTGAAATCCAAGCGCGGGGCTGCCCTCGACCTTGACGGAGCCTCCGTCGAGCGACTGGGGGGACTTGGGGTGCAGTTGCTCCTCTCGGCGGTTCGCACGTGGCGCGAAGACAGCCAGCCCTTGCGTCTCCTCTCACCCTCGGCGGCCCTGTTGACGGGCCTGAGCCATCTGGGGGTCGAACCCGAAACCCTGCCAATCGCGGATGCCCATCTATGACCAAGGTTGTGCTGACCGTCGACGATTCCCGGACCATGAGGGACATGCTGCGCCTTGCCCTGGCCGAAGCCTCGTTCGAGGTCGTCCAGGCGGTGGATGGCGTCCACGGTCTGGAGGTGCTGAGCCAGACCGAGCCGGACGTGATCATCACCGACATCAATATGCCGAACATGGACGGTTTCGGCTTCATCGAGGCGGTGCGACGTGACGAACGACGCCGGGGCACGCCTATCCTGGTCCTGACCACGGAGAGCGATGCCGCGAAGAAGCAACGCGCCCGGGCTGCCGGCGCGACCGGCTGGATCGTCAAGCCCTTCGACCCCGCAAAACTCGTCGACGCTGTTCGACGTGTTGCCGCCTGACGGAGAACCGACTTGGATCCGATGGAGGCGATCAGGGCCACGTTCTTCCAGGAATGCGAAGAACTTCTGGCCGACCTGGAAACAGGTCTGCTGGCGATGGAGGAAGGACAGGGCGACTCTGAGACCGTGAACGCCGTCTTCCGCGCTGTGCACTCCGTCAAGGGAGGGGCCGGCGCCTTCGGCCTTGATGGGCTGGTTCGCTTCGCTCACGTGTTCGAGACCACGCTCGATGGCGTCCGCAATGGCGAACTCGAGGTCGAGGCCAGTCTCGTCGCCCTGATGCTACGATGCGCAGACCGCCTTTCGGACCATGTGAGTGCGGCCAAGGTCGGAGAATCGCTGGATCCCGACGGTGATCAGGACCTCATCAAGCAGCTCGAGGCGTTCTGCGTTGCTGAGGAGGCCGGTGAGGCTGGCGAGCTGGACCTGCCTATAGCTTTCGCCGTTGTGCCCTTGAGCATCGGTGATGCTCCCGAGGCGTTCACGCCGTTGGTCGCATCAACTGAGGCTGGACCGGCCGAATGGCGCATCGAGTTCAAGCCGCATGCGACGCTTTATGCCAATGCAAACGACGCCAGCGTTCTTCTGCGAGAACTTGCGCGTCTGGGTGAACTTCGGGTCGAACTCAACGCCGACGCCTTGCCCGGCCTGGACACGCTCGATGTGTTCGGAGCCTATTTGTCCTGGACCCTCTGGCTGACGACAGAAAAAGCCGAAGCCGACATCCGCGACGTCTTCGAGTTTGTCGATGGCGACTGCGACCTCACGATCCGGGGACCCGGTGCGAATGACACGGTCGACATCGCCGTGACTTCCACGCCAGACATCGGAGATGGCGACCGAGACCTGATCCCCGCATCGGCCGGCCCGCTGGAGGGGGAGATGTCGCTGCAGGACCTTCTTGCCATGGCGCGCGGCGCGAGTTCCGACACCGCCGAAGCCGAAGCTGCGGCGGAGTCCGTGATCGCGACCGAACCGAGAGTCCTTAAGGAGCCATCGCCCCAAGTCTCAGAGTCGGCCAACGCGCCGTCAGCCAAGTCGGCCGGCAAGGCCACCGACGTCGCACAGCCGACCATCCGCGTAGATCTCGACCGGGTGGATCGTCTGATCGATCTCGTCGGCGAGCTTGTGATCAACCAGGCCATGCTGGCGCAGCAGGTTCATGAAGCTGGCCTGGCCAGGTCGGGCAACATCGCTCTCGGGCTAGATGATCTTGAGCAGCTGACGCGGGAAATTCAGGACAGCGTGATGGCGATCCGGGCCCAGCCCGTGAAGTCTGTTTTCCAGAGAATGCCTCGCCTTGTTCGTGAAGTAGCCAGCATGACGGGCAAGTCTGTCCGACTGGTGACAGAAGGCGAAGGCACCGAGGTCGACAAGACCGTGATCGAGCGCCTTTCAGAGCCGTTGACCCACATGATCCGCAATGCGGTGGATCATGGGCTGGAAAGCCCCGAAGCTCGGGTCGCGGCGGGCAAGCCGGCCGAGGGCGTAATCCGTCTGGCGGCCCTGCACAGGTCAGGTCGAATTGTCATCGAGGTCTCCGACGACGGCAAGGGCATCGACCGAGCACGCGTTCGCTCCATAGCGATCGAACGGGGGCTGATCGAGCCGGACGCCGTGCTGACCGAAGAGGAAGTCGACAATCTGATTTTCGCCCCCGGCTTTTCCACGGCCTCGGCGGTATCGGACATCTCGGGCAGAGGTGTGGGAATGGACGTAGTCAAACGCTCCATTCAGGCCCTGGGCGGCCGGATCAGCATCACCTCAATCCCCGGCAAGGGCTCGACCTTCACCCTGAGCCTCCCCCTCACGCTAGCGGTTCTGGACGGCATGGTCGTCAGTGTGGGCGACCACACTCTGGTCGTGCCGATCACCGTCATTGTCGAAACCCTGCAACCCAAGCCGGTGGACGTCCGGTCGCTCGGCCCGCACGCGACCGTACTGGCTGTCCGGGGCAGCCACGTTCCACTGATCGACGTTGGCAGCGCCATGGGGTTTCGTCCGGACCCGGCCTCAGGTTCAGGCGTGACCATCCTGGTCGAAAGCGAACTGGGCGGCCTGGCCGCGCTCCGCGTCGACTCGATCCAAGGCCAGCGTCAGGTCGTGATCAAAAGCCTTGAGCAGAACTACGACCAGGTGCCCGGCATCGCCGCGGCCACCATTCTGGGCGACGGCCGAGTGGCGCTGATCGTCGACGTCGACGGAGTCATCGCCTTGCGTCGCCAGACCGCCACTCGCCCCACACTTCTCGACAAAGCGAGCTGAGACATGAGCCTCTCCCCCAGCGTCGATCCCCGCGAACTCATCGCCTTCCACCTCGGCGGGCAGGAGTTCTGCGTAGATATTCGATCGGTTCTGGAGATACGCGGATGGGCCCCAGCCACCGCGATCCCGCAGTCGCCGAGCTATGTCAAAGGCGTCATCAATCTTCGCGGCACAGTCCTGCCAATCGTCGACCTCGGTGCCAGACTGGGCCTCGGCCCCAGTGAACCATCAGCACGGCACGTCATCATTGTCGCCCGCATCAGCAACAAGACGGTCGGGCTGCTCGTCGAGGCCGTGTCGGACATCCTGACGGTCTCCGATGATCGGATACAGCCGACCCCGGACGTCGCCTGCGATACCGTTCGCTCCTTTGTGAAGGGCGTGATCGCTCAGGACACGGGCATGATCAGCCTCATCGCGCTTGACGGAATCCTGCCCGAAACCGTCGCGGAAGCCGCATGACTGCACTGGCACGTCAAAAAGCCGACGACATCGCCGTCGCCGGCGAGTTCGTCTTCACCTGGCACGACTTCTCCTGCGTCGCAGCGATGCTCTACGATCTGTCGGGCATACATCTGGTCGAGGCCAAGGCGAGCCTGGTCTATTCGCGCTTGGCCAAACGCCTGCGTGAGCGACAGATCAAGGATTTCTCGTCCTATCTGGCGATGGTGGCTGATCCCCAGAGCGTGGAGGAACGCAGCGCTTTCCTCAGCGCCCTCACAACGAACGTCACACGGTTCTACCGTGAACCGCACCACTTCGAGCACCTTGCCGAGGTCAAGATGGACCAGTTGGCGCGCACTGCTCGGGCTGGGGGCAGGGTGCGCCTGTGGTCAGCAGGATGCTCCGCCGGTCACGAGCCCTACTCGATCGCCATGACCGTTCTCGAAGCCTTGCCGGAGGCTGCAAGGCTTGATGTGAAGATTCTCGCATCAGACATCGACCCTGTCATCGTGAATCGCGCTGCTACCGGTGTCTATTCACAGGGTGACGTCGAGCCGATTCCGCCGACAATCCTGCGCAAGCATGTGCGCCGCCAGGGTGACGGGTTCGAAATCTCGTCGGACGTCAAGGCTCTGGTTTCGTTCAGGGTGCTGAACCTCTTGGGCGACTGGCCCATGAAGAACCGGTTTGACATCATTTTCTGCCGCAACGTGGCCATCTACTTCGATGCACCCACTCAGGATCGACTGTTCCAAAGGTTCAGCGATGCACTGAACGATGGGGGACATCTTTACATCGGCCATTCGGAACGTGCCGAGGCGCGAGGCCTGATCCCGGACTCTCTGACCGCGTATCGTCGCGAGGCGCGGCATGGGTAGGACCCGCGTGCTGATCGTCGACGACTCGCCAACAATGCGGGCGTTGATCCGCCGTCAGCTGGCCGAGGACGTCTCCATCGAAGTGGTCGGCGAGGCTGGCGACCCGTTGGAGGCGCGCGAAGCCATCAAGGCTTTGAATCCTGATGTCGTGACACTCGACGTCGAGATGCCGAACATGAACGGGCTGGAGTTCCTGGAACGGCTCATGCGGCTGCGTCCGACGCCGGTCATCATGGTCTCGACGCTGACCCAAAAGGGTGCCGAGGCGACGCTTCAGGCGATGGAACTTGGTGCCGTGGACTGCGTCGGCAAGCCGGTGGGTGGCAGCAGCGGGGAGTTTGAGCAGATCGTCGAAAAGATCCGCATTGCCGCCTCGGCGCGTGTGCGGCCCCTTGGAGATCGCGCGCCCGTCTCGCGTCACGAGGCAGGCGGGTCCTATGTGCCAACGGCCGAGGTTGTCGCACTGGGGGCGTCGACCGGAGGCGTGGAAGCCCTGCTGACCGTCCTGCAATCCTTTCCGGCCGGGTGCCCGCCAACGGTTGTGACCCAGCACATGCCAGCCAACTTCACCAAGAGCTTCGCCGCTCGGCTGGACCGGGTCTGTGCTCCATCGGTCGAGGAGGCGAGCGACGGCGCCCCCCTGGCCGCCGGCAAGATCTATCTGGCCCCAGGCGGACTGACGCATCTGCGCGTGGTGCGCTCAGGAGACAAAATCATCTGCCGTCTGGATACCGATGGCCCCGTCAGCGGGCACAGGCCATCTGTCGACGCGCTTTTCGCCTCGGTCGCCAAGGCCGGGCCACGGCACGCGGTCGGGGCCATCCTGACCGGCATGGGCCGCGACGGGGCGGCAGGACTCCTGGCCATGCGGCAGCAGGGCGCGAAGACGCTGGGGCAGGATGAGGCGACGAGCATCGTCTACGGCATGCCGAAAGCGGCGGCCGACATGGGCGCGATTGACCAGCAGTTGCCGCTCGAACGGATCGGCCCCGCGATCCTTAGAGCCGCGGCGCGGTAGAATAGGAAGGAGTTTCATGCCCGCAGCAAGCGACCTCAAGGTTTTGATCGTCGACGATCAGCAGACGATCCGCGCCTTGGTCCGCGCCGGATTGAAGGACATCGGCGTGACTGACATCGAGGACGCGGTCGATGGCGAGGCCGCGTTGAACGTGCTTTTATCAAACCGGCGCAACCTCATCATTTCCGACTTCAACATGCCCAATCTGGACGGGCTTGGTTTGTTGCGCGCTGTCCGGATCGCCCCCCAGCTGAAGGCGATCGCCTTCATCATGCTCACCGGCCGGGCCGACACGGCGCTGTTGCAACGGGCGCAACAGTTCGGGGTCAACAACTATCTGGTCAAGCCGTTCACAGTCGCGACCCTGAGAGAAAAGATCGAACAAGTCTTCGGGCCGCTAACGTGATGCTTGCAACGTCCCGCATTGGCGACCTGACGCCCTCGGAGCACCGTGTGCACGTCGTGCAGGGTAGCTTCGAAGTGACAGATCGACCTGAGATCGTGTTTTCCACGATCCTAGGATCGTGCGTGTCTGCCTGCGTGCGGGACCCATCTCTGGGTGTCGGCGGCATGAACCACTTCCTGCTGCCAGAAGCCCCAGGCAGCGGTGCAGAGGACCGCCGCTACGGCGTGCAGGCGATGGAGCTTCTCATCAACGGCCTGCTGCAGCTCGGGGCCAAGAGGGACCGGCTGGAAGCCAAGGTGTTCGGGGGCGCGCGCATGACTGCCGGCCTGATGGACGTGGGCGGGAAGAACGCAGCCTTCGTGCGCCGTTTCCTCTCCGATGAGGATATCCCCATTGTGGCGGAATCCCTGGGCGGCGACCAGGCTCGCCGTATCCACTTCTGGCCAGCGCTGGGCAGGGTGAAACAGCAGCGTGTTCAAGACCCCGCCGTGGTCGTCCGAGAGCAAGTCCTCGTCAAGCCCGCTCCCGCCGCCCAGTCCACCGGAGAGCTGGAACTGTTCTCCTGAGGTTCACAGTCATGATCGACAGACAAAACCTGGCCTTGGTCTTTGCCAGATTGGGTGCCGAAGTCTCGGACTGGGCCGACGCATCCGAGCGGCTTGAATCGATTGGTCTGACCGTCCCGGCGGAGCACGCGGTGACGCTGCAAAGTCTCGATGCCATGACTCAGCATCTGAAGGAGATCAGTGCTCTGCTTCTAAGGTTGTCGGCGGCGACCGATGACGGCGCAACGCTATCCCCGGACGAGGTCAATAGGTTCACGCGTCTTATCACTCTTGCTGGTCTCCAGCAGCGTCTGACCGGGGAAGTGAACGTGACCGCCGAAGCCGGCGAGGTCTGCGAGCTATGGCTAGCATGACATCGCGCAGCGACGCCCGCATCAATCTGAAGGACGTCAAGGTCCTGTGCGTCGATCCGACTAACCAAGGCCTTGATATCCTTGCAGCCATGCTGAAGGGGTTTGGCGTAGAGCAGACGGTCCGTGTGCACACCGCAGCCGAAGCGAAGGACCACCTCGCGCGTACTGCCTTCGACATGGTTATCGCCGATGCAGACCTGGCCGACGAAAGCGGCTTCGATCTGGTTCGCTGGCTAAGGCGCAGCACCCTAGACCCCAATCGCTATGTCCCGTTCATCATCACCTCGGGACAGGCCAATGGCGGTGTGGTCAACTCGGCGCGAAGCTGCGGTGCCAGCTTTGTTGTCGCCAAGCCGACATCGCCCGCAGTGTTGATGCGCCGTATCCTATGGGTTGCAGCCGGCGGCCGCCAGTTCGTCGAGAGCCCGGGCTATGTCGGCCCTGATCGTCGATGGAAATTCGAGGGGCCGCCGCCGGGCTCTCCTGGGCGGCGGACCACCGACCAGGAGATCGAAGTCGGCTTCGCCCGGGAGCCGAACCTCAGCCAGGATGAGATTAACGCTGTCTTCAAACCGCAAAAGATTTCCCTATGAGCCAGGTTAGATTCCTTCAGGTCACGACCTCACTCGAGCGCAAGTGCCGCGCCCCGGGGGGTATGAGGGTCTCAGAGGCAGTCTCACGCGCGGATGCCGGAGTGTTCGCGATGGCCGACGGCTCTATCGAGATGCTCAAGCAGTGGCTTGATCGGCTCGAGGGGCTTGTGGGCGACGGTTCAACGCCGCCCAGCCTGGAAAACCTGGTCGAGATCCGGCGGCGAGTTAATGAAATGCTCGGGTTCTGTGGGCCGCTACGATCCAAGGCGATACCCGAAGCGCTCCACGCCATCTCTAAAATGGCTGATGCAGTAGAGCTTAGTCCAGTGTGGCTGCCGAACAGCTTTCATCATGTTCTATCCACGATGAAAATGATGCTCGACTCTAGAATCGACGATGGCCAAATGAGAGTCATGTTGGAATACATCTGGAAACTCGTCGATAAGTACGGGGCCCTATCCAAGAACTAAACAGCTGGGTGACGCCGCAACCGCCGAGTGGCCTCTGTTCTCATCGCTTCTCACGTCCCCCCTGACCAGGAAGCGATCGCTCGGGGCATACCTGTTGCAATCATTGCCGAGCGGATGCCCTTCTGGCCTCAGCCCAGAGTGGCTAATCTCTGTGGGTCACTGGCGGTGCTGTCAGTCCAACACGAACTCGTCTCCGGAAGGCGGCGTGGACGGTGACAGGCCCTACCTTGTAGCCTCAAACTCTATGTCTAGAATCGAGTGCTTGCCCTGATCTCTAGCCCGTGGAGAGTGAACCGCGACGCGGCCTGGAGGCGGTAGCCGAGGTCGAGCCTCAGGCCATCCTCAGACCGCCACCCGACAGTCGCCTCCACGACCGCGCTCTCGGCGGCGACCGCGTCGACGTTCAGGAGATACAGCGGGCTGTCGGCCCAGTCGGCATAGCGCACGCCCTGGACCACATCGCCGTCGAAAGCGTGTCGCCATTCGATCCGGCCGCCGGGCGTCAGCACGCTGCGACCCATCTGAATCCGCCATGACGCGCGCAGCCCCAGGATGGCGGAAGTGCGGTCGAAGCCTTCGGCCTCGTAGCGCAGGGCCTGCGGTCCGGCTCCGGTTTCGACGAAGGCGTCGAAGTCGAAGCTCTGGGTCTGGAGGCGGCCATAGGCGTGCAGGTCGCGCCGCCCGGTCCTGTGCTCGATCCCGGCCCCGAGGGAGGCCCAGTCCACCGTGGCGTCGCGCTGGCCGACGCCCAGGGCCCCGGTCGTCGTCACCTGACGCCGCATCTGAAGGTCCAGCGTGGTGCGGCCCAGCGCCCCGTCCAGGAACAGACCCCGCCGGGGCCGCCAGCTGCCATAGGCGGCCAGCGTCAGGGCCTCGGCCTCAGATCGACTTTCGCCAGACCCGACCTCGGTCCGGTCCTCGCCCCAGCCGACGCCCCCGCCCACGATCAGATGATCGCTCAGCTTCACGTCCAGCCCGGCGCTGAGGCCCGTGGTGGTGATGCGGAAGTCGCGGCGCCCGGTCGTGGCGTCACGGCGGCCCCAGTCGACTGTGCCCGAGGCCCAGACGCCGATGGGGCCGGGGCCGGCGTCGCCGGCGCCGCCCTGGGGCGGGGCTGTGTCGCGGCGGTCCGCCCGGGCCAGCTCGGGCCTGGCCCCTGGGCCGTCGCCGATGACCACGCGGTTCAGGAAGGCGCGCTCGCGCTCGGCCTCATCGACCGGTTCCTGACCGAACAGCCCGCCGCTGCGGCGGGTGCCAGGGTTCGACCGGGCAAAGCCCAGGTTGACGCCGACATTGCTTTGGCTGGCGTTGACGCCGTCGCGCACGCCCTCCAGTCGCCGGGTGAAGTTGTCGATCTGGGTCTCGGACAGACGCCGTGCCGCGTCGAACTGGGCGTCCAGGGTGCCGCGCACCTCGGGGTCCAGCGTCGGGTCCGGGCGCGGGGCGACGGTGATCGTGGCCGTGCCCTGACCGGTCGCGGCCGCGTTGGTCAGGCTGAAGCCCACCTCGACCGGGCCGGTGTAGCGCCCCGCCGAGGTGAAGGTCATGCCAAAGGTCCGCGCCGTCGCCGTGCCGCCCGGCGTCACCACGGCGGTCCCCGCGGTCGAGGGTGTCACCGACACGACCGCCGCCCCGATGAAGGGTCCGCCCCGCGCGCCCGTGGTCAATTCCAGCGTCACCGGCCGGCCGGCCTCGGTCTGGGCCGTCAGGGCGGCGGGAATGGGGGCCAGGTCGGTGACGACACGCGCCACGCCGGGGGCCGAAGTCCCGAACGGCAGGTCGATGACATAGCCGATGGTCACGGCGCCGCTGTCGGTCAGGGCGGGCGTGAAGACCAGGTTCAGTCCCTGGACGCTGACGGCGCCGAACGCCGGAGCCTGGGTCACCCGGATCGCGTTGAACGGCCCGCCGGTCAGCCCCGCCGTGGGCGACAGGCGAAGCGTGGCATTGGACGCCAGCCGCCCTTCCAGATCGGGCGCCTTGCCCGTGACGCGAAAGACGAAGGTGGCCGGCTCCGAGGTTCCGCCGGGGCCGAACCCGACCAGCGTCACCCGGTCCTCGCCCATGAAGGTCGCGCGGGGCCGATAGACCAGGCGGAAGCGTCGGCCGGGCGCGGCCTGGGCCCCGTCCTTGGCCGGATCGGCGGCGATGGGCTCTTCCTCGATGGTGGCGTCGCCGTTCGAAGGGGCGCCGGTGACGCGAAATCCGGTGATGACGCCGCTCCCGGTATCGCCCAGCACCAGGCTGAACGGGTCGTTGGGCGATCCCGGCGGCTGGACCACGGGCGGGGGCGGGGTGACGACGGGCGGCGGCGGGGCCGCGACCGTGATCGACACCGTCGCCGGGCTCGAGGACCCGCCCGGTCCGGTGGCCACATAGGTCAGGCTGTCGGCCCCGAAGAAGCCGGTGTTGGGCCGATAGGTCAGGGTCGTCCCCGAGATCGAGGCCGTGCCGTTCGCCGGACCCGACGCCACCTCGACCCCCGTCACATCGCCGCCGACGTCCAGTCCGATGGCCTGACCCGCAGAGTTGAACGCCACCTCCGCCGAGATCGACCCCGCCGTCGGAGGCGGGGGGGGCGGCGGAGGGGGCGGTAGGGGCGCGCCAACGTAGGTGAAGTCGTCCGCGGCCGTGTCGGTGTTGGCCAGGGCGTTTACACGGGCCGAGACCCCGACCGTGCCCGTTCCGGCCGGGGCCGTGGCGATGATCTGGGTCGCGCTGTTGATCGTGAACGAGGTGGCCGAGACGCCGCCGAAGCGCACGTCGGTCACGCCGGTGAAGTTGGTTCCCGTGATGGTCACCACCGTGCCGCCCGCCGCGGGGCCCGTCCCGGGGGAGATGCCGGTGATGGCGGGCTGCTGGGCGAAGCTCACGGTACAGACGACCTGGGCGCGGTCCGCTTGACCCGTCACGGTGATCCGGTTGGTGGCCGTGTCCAGCGTCGCGGTTCCGATGTTGCAACTGACATTCGAAACTGATCCTGACGGGTGGGGACCGGGCGCGAATGTGTAGGTTTGGCCGGTCTGTGTGATGAACGGGACCAGGAGATTGTAGGTCTGGCCGGCTGCAGCCCGGACAGGTGAGGTGCCAAAGCGGAGGACGCCCGAGCCTGAAACATAGGTGTTTGTGTGGTTTTCGCCATACGGCGAAGGCTGGAAGGCGATGCGACTCCCAGGAACGTCCACCGTTCCGTGCGCGATAGTCACCGACACGGTACCGGACGGGTTGGGTCCGGTGGCAGTTGTTGAGTAACTGAGGCCGAGCGCCGGGGTGTGGAGTGTTTCGGCGGTTTCTGAATCGATCGGAGTTGCCGTGGATGACCCGTAGCTCGAGATTGCGGCGTAGTCGCCTTCGGTCCCCGGAAAGCTGGTGAAGACCTCATACACGCCCGGCGCCGATATGGTGATGCCGCTCTCATGCGGCGAATTGATCGTGAAGCTGGCGTTCTGGAGCGTCGAGGTGACGGTATAGGTGTAGCGATAGCGCCAGTTGCCGGGCTGCTGAATGCCGCGACAGGTCGTTCCCCCGCTGTCCGTGAAAGTCCCGGACGATCCTGCAGCAAAAGTGTAGCTGATGTTCTCGGAGTAGTGATTGGGACACCCGCCCGGGAACAGAGCCTGAGCCTGTGCCGCTGGGGGAGCCGCGCCCAAGGCCACCAAAGCTGTGGCGACAGAAAAGATCGCCAGCAGCCATTCTCTCCGCAGCTTCCCGCCGGCCATCCTTCCCGCCTCATCGCAGCCGGCCTCGCCCTAGCCATGCGGACGGTTGCAACCGGACGCATCAGATTTACGGTGGCGCTTGGAACAGACAACCGCCGGGTCGGGATTTGAGACGCAGGGCAAACGCTTTGAGACGCACGGCAAGGTTCGCGTCGCGAAGGTGCTCGCGGTGACCGCCCCGACGACGCCGGCATCCGTCCGCATCGACGCGGCGCTCGACCCCCGCGACCGCTTCGAAAACTGGCGCGAGGCGGTCTCGGCGGTGTTCGACATGGAGGTCGCGGATACGACCGCCTTCGATTGCGGCATGACCTCCTGGAAGCTGGGCCAGCTGGTGCTGGGCGGCTTCTGGTCCACCGGCAATGCCTTCGTTCGCGACCGGCGAAAGATCGCGGCCAGCGGCGTGGAACACTACGTCGTCCAGACCCTGATCCAGGGTCGCAGCGTCGTGCGCGAGGGGGCGGTCGAGGGCGACTGGCCGGTCGGGTCCGTGCGCATTCTGGACATGACCCGGCCGATCCGGACCCAGGCGGACGCCTTCTCCAACCTGACCCTCATCATGCCTCGCCCGGTGCTGGAACCGCTGTTGGGCGCGCCCGACGACCTGCATGGAGCGACCCTGGCGCCGGACAGCGTCGGGGCGGGCGTGCTGCGCCGCCTGCTGCGCGATCTTTCCGACCATGCCGCCTCCATGACGGAAGTGGAAGCCCAGGCCCTGGGCCCCGGCGTCGCGGCCATGGTCGCCTCCTGCTTCGGCCCTTCGGTCGCGGCCGCCGAGGCCGCCCGCGCCCACCGACCCGCCGCCACCCTCAGCGCCCTCCAGCGCCACGTCCGCGCCCATGTGGCGCGACCCGACTTGTCAGCCGAGAGCCTGTGCCGCGACTTCGGCCTGTCGCGTTCGACCCTCTATCGCCTGTTCGAGCCGCTGGGCGGAGTCCAAGCCTGGATCCGGGGCCAGAGGCTGGACGAGGCCTATCGCCGCCTGACCGCGCCGGGCGGGACCAACCGGCGCGTGGCGGAGGTGGCGCGCGAGCTGGGCTTTCCCAGCGAGACCAGCTTCAGTCGCGATTTCCGCCGCCGCTTCGACCTTTCGCCCCGCCAAGCCACGCTGTGTCCCGACGGTCCGCGCCAAGCGGCGACAACCGACTCTGGTTTGGCGTTCCGCGACTGGATCATGCAGACCTGAACAGCGGCCGGAGATCTGCGGTAGAGCGCAAGATGGCCTGGGTTCAGGCACCCGGGCTGGCCCAACGACGGGAACGCGCCGCAGACGTCCCCAGTGTCCGGATCCGGCGGATTTCCTCTGGCGGAGGCTGGCGTTGACGACGCCGGTCCGACGCCGCTCTACAGGGCCTCGTTGAACGCTCTCAATGTATCGAACGACAGCTTGCGACGGCCGTGCTCGTCGATCACGCCCTTGCGGTTCCACCCTCTCTGAAACCGTCCATGCCAGCGCCGGGGCGAGCGGAAGTCCTTCAAAAGCCAGGGCGTGACACCGGCGAAGGCGCCTGACGCCGCGATGGCCTTGAGCGTTTCCTCATAGAGCCAGGCCTGGTGCTCCTCGGTCCAGCGGCTTTCGCGCGCACCGCGGTGACCGTGCAACGCGTCGGCGCCGAACTCGGACATCAGCAGAGGCTTGTCCCAGGTCGTGCCGAACGTGACCTGGTGGATCTCCGCCGGGGTGCGCTGCCCGTACCAGCCTTCGTACTGGTTCATGGCCACGACATCGAGGTCGCGTCCCAATTCGTCGGCGACCACCAGCCGGGTTTCGCCGTCGCGTACCCCGCCGACATCCACGTTCTTGTTCAGAGCGGCGGTCACCAGCCGGGTAGGATCCAGCCGTCGCACGTCTTCGATGACGCTCCTGAGGAAGACCAGGCGTTCCGGGGTCTGGGGCGTCTCATTGGCCACGGACCAGAAGCCAACCGAGCAACGGTTGCGATCCCTTGTGATCATTTCCGCCATCATCCGGCGACCCAGGCCGAGGGTGGCCGACGAATTGTAGGCGACGTCCTCCCAATAGACCGGGATCTCGGACCAGACGATCAGTCCCATCTCGTCGGCCAGCCGCAGTGTGGCCTCGCCGTGCGGATAGTGGGCCAGGCGCACGAAGTCGCAGCCCAGGGCCTTGACCTCGGCCAGGAGCGCCCGCGCCTCGGCCTCGGTCCGGACACGCCCGCCTTCGGCCCCGATCCGCTCCTCGTGCATGGCGATGCCCTTGAGGAAGCGCGGGCGACCGTTCAGCAGGATCTCGCGGCCGCGCGCCTCGATCGTGCGGAAGCCCACGCGGTCGGACCAGCGGTCGCCGACGGCCTCGACGGTCACCGCGTGCAGGTGCGGCGTCTCCGGCGACCACGGCCGTAGCCGTCGCGGCACCGCCACCGAGAGCCGCGCCCGCCCGTCCGGCCCGGTCATGGCCTCGACGGCCAGACCATGGTTGGCGACCGTGAACCGCACCACGGCACCCGCCGCTTCCGGTCCGTCCAGTTCGATGTCGACGACGATGCGCCTGTCCTGCAGCCTCACGAAGACGTCGCGGACGAAGGTCCGAGGCAGATCGACCAGCCAGACCGACCGGGTGATGCCGCCGTGATTCTTCCAGTCGAAATCCAGCGCGGGCAGGGTCACGGGGCCATGGCGGCTGTCGGCGCGCACGACCAGGCTGTTGGGGCCGGGTCTCAGCCGGTCGGTGACCTCGACCTCGAAGGGGGTGAAGCCGCCCTCGTGCTCGGCGATCGCTTCGCCGTTCAGCCACACCCGACCGCGATAGTTGACGGCCTCGAACACCAGGAACCGCCGGCGGCCGTCGGGCGACGGGCCCTCGATGTCCCGGCGATGGTAGGCGGGGCCTTCATAGTGGAAGAGCTCCGGCCTCTGGGTGTTCCAGTCGCCGGGCACGGCGATCTCGTCGCTGGAGGTCCATTCGTATTCGACCAGCGGGCCGTCATCCGTCGTTGGACGATCCTCCCAGAAGTTTCGGCGCACGCCAGGCTTGCGGCCGGAGACGTCGAAGGGGTCGAGGATCAGTTTCCACTGTCCGTCCAGCGACACGCGCGACCGGTTCGGCAGGGCTCCGATCAGGGACGGCGTCGGCCAGGGTGGGACTTCCTGGGCTGCCGCCATGGGCGAGGTCGCGGCGGCCATGCCCGTCAGGGCTCCGGCCGAGATCAGGCGGCGGCGGTCGATCATCGTCATGGCAGGGTCTCGTTGACGTCCTGACCCTGTAGATCGCGCCAGCTCATGGCGAGGAACCGCAGGCCAAAGGCGCCGGCGATGTCGCGCACCACCAGCCGAACCCGTCCGTCCACCGTGCGGGCCCGGGTCTCCAGGATGGCCCCGGCCAGGTTGGGGTCGGGATGGTCGACGTCGAAGCGGTTGGCCAGCAGCCAGTTCAGGGACCGCTCGATATTGGCGTCGAACTCCTCGCCGACCCCGTAGTCTCGCAGCCTGAGCCACAGGATTCCTGAAAACGCCGTGGCCGAACCTGTGAGGGAGCCCGGCCGCGAACTGCCATCGACATTCAGGTCGTACGCAAAGCCGCCCCAGCGGTCCTGATACCGCGCCATCGCCCGACCGGTCTTCAGCGCCGCCTGAAGAAAGACCGGGTCGTGGCTGAGCGCATAGGCCTCCAGCAGGGCTTCGGCGTTCCAGATGTTGAAGCGCGGGTGGACCCGGCCGCTGTCCGGATCGTTGGGCTCGAACGCCATCCACAGGCCGGTGTCGTCCTGTCGTTCGACGACGGTGCGGGCGTGGGCGAGGAACCGGTCGCACCAGGCCTGATCGCCCGTGTGGCGGCACATGTCGCGGGCCAGATAGCCCTCGATGTTAGGCCGGGCCACCTGGGTGACGGAGGCGGGGTTGGCGTCTGGATGGTGCGGCGAGCGGTCGGTCCAGAGCTCGCCCGTGTCCGGCTCTATGATGTTGTAGAACAGGCCCGGATGGCCCGGCACGGCGGTGTTCTCGAACAGCCAGCCGCCCGAGCGAGTGGCGGTGTCGGCGTATTTCGGATCGCCCGTGGCGCGGCTCAGAGCGAAGAGGCCCGGCGTGCCGTCCGACACGGTCGTGAAGTTGATCAGCGTGCCCAGCCGGTCGCCGTGGGCGGCGTTGACCAGACCGGCCAGGGGATGGGGCGGCTGGAACTCGGTGGAGATCCACCAGTCGCCGGCGCGGCGGGCGGCGGCCAGGAACTCCGGCTCGCCCGTCACCCGCCAGGCCTCGATCAGGCCGAGCGCCGTCTGGCCCGTGTGCCAGTGCGGCTCGTACTCGACCCACTCTCCCGCCAGCAGATCATAGTCCGCGCGCCCCTTGCCGGTCTCGTCGATCAGGACGCGGGCGGCGTGGGCGCCGACGTCGCGGATCGCCGCCTCGATCTCGGCCAGGCGGGCCGATGTGGCCGACGCTGGGACCGGTAACAGCAAGAGGACGAGGGCTGCGAGCGTGGCGCGGATCACAGGTAGGCCCCCCGCTGCCACGGCACGAACTCGGCGTCGCCGATGCCGAGCGCCTCGGACGCCGACGGCTCTCCGGACGCCAGCGACAGCAGCCGGTCGAAGATGCGCTCGCCGACCGCGTCCAGGCTCTCGCCGTCCAGCACCGCGGACGCGTCGACGTCGACGTCCTCGGACATCCAGCCCGCCAGCCGCGCGTTCGACGCGATCTTCAGGCAGGGCGCGGGCTTGGATCCGAACACAGACCCCCGGCCAGTGGTAAAGGCGATCAGATTGGCCCCCGAGGCGATCTGGCCCGTTGCCGAACAAGGGTCGTATCCGGGGCTGTCCATGAAGGTCAGGCCGGGCTTTCGGAGAGGCTGGCCATAGCCGATGACGTCCTCCAGTGGTGCCGTTCCGGCCTTGGCGACGGCGCCCAGCGACTTCTCCAGAATGGTCGTCAGCCCGCCCTTGAGGTTGCCGGGCGAGGGGTTGTTGTTGAGCTCCATGCGGTTGACCTCGGCATGCTCGCGCCACCAGTTCAGACGGTCCATCAGGCGCTCTGCCGTCTCCGGGTCGGCGCGCCGCAGCAGCAGATGTTCAGCTCCCCAGATTTCCGGGGTCTCGGACAGCATGGCCGAGCCGCCATGCGCGATCAGCCGGTCCACCGCACGGCCCAGCGCCGGATTGGCGGTGACGCCGGACCAGCCGTCCGAGCCTCCGCACTGCAGTCCGACCACCAGACCCGACGCGGGGGCGGGCTCGCGTCGAGCCCTGGCCGCGAGCGCGATCAGCTCCTTGACGATCGCTCGTCCCGCCTCGATGGCCTTCAGGGTTCCGCCTGCCTCCTGGATCGACAGGGTGCGCAGCGCGGGGCCGGGTGACAGCCCCTCGTTGGCCAGCCAGGCCGGAATTTGATTGGCCTCGCAGCCCAGGCCGACGATCAGAACGCCAGCGACGTTGGGATGGCGCGCATAGCCCGCCAGCGTCCGTTGCAGCAGCCGGACGTCTTCGCCGTCCGAGGCCCCGCCGCAGCCCCCGGCGTGGGTGTAGGCCACCACATTGTCGACACCCTCAGGCAGGACGTCGGTCGGGAAGGCGTCGGCTACGCGGCGCGCGACAGTGGCCGAGCAGTTGACGCTGGTCAGGACGGCGATTGTGTTGCGCGTACCCCAGCGGCCGTCCACGCGGCGATAGCCGGACCAGGTGGCGGGCTGGGATGGGGCGGGAAGGGGGTGACGGTCGGCACCGATTTCGGCGGCGCGGTCGGCCTCGGTCATGGCCAGATTGTGGGTGTGGACCCACTCGCCGGGCGCGATGTCGGCAGAGGCCTCGCCGATGACTTGGCCATAGCGACGGATGGACAACCCCTTGGCGACGGCCCGGACGGCGACCTTGTGTCCTGCGGCGACGGCGGTGCCCATCGCCAAGCCGTCGACGAGGGTTCCCGCTGCGAAGTCGGTCAGGACCACAGCCACGTCGTCGTCACGATGCAGACGCAGCAGGCTCATGAGAGGCTTCCGACGAACGAGGCTGCGGCGCGGGCCCCGCTCTGAGACAGGCGGACATAGGCAGCGATCACCGGCACGGTGAACCGCGGGTCCGTGGCCAGTCGCCTCGGAAAGACCGCCTCCAAGGACAGCAGGGCGGCGGCGCGCTCCAGTGGATCGGGCGTGTGGGCGACCAGGCGAGCCGTCTCCGCCGCCAGGGGATCATCGACCACATGGGCCGCTCCGGTCTCGTCCACGCCGTCCTGCCAGCGCATCCAGGCGGCGACGGCCAGGGCCAGGGCCGCGATCGGTAGGCCGCGATCCAGCCGGGTCACCGCGCCCGCCAGCAGCCGCTGCGGCAGCTTCTGGGATCCGTCCATTGCGATCTGATGGGTGCGGTGCTCGAGGGCCGCGTTGGCGAAGCGCGCCTTGAGCGCGCGGCGATAGACGGACAGGTCCAGCCCCGCCGGCGGGTCGAGGGTCGCCGCCGCCTCGTCCCAAAGCCGCTCGACGAAAACAGAGAACACCGGATCAGCCGCGACCTGATGCACGAATCCCAGACCGGCCAGACCACCCAGATAGGCCATGGCCGAATGGGCCCCGTTCAGGAGCCGCAACTTGGCGTCCTCATACGGACCGACAGCCGAGGTAATCTGGACGCCCAGGCCCTCGAAATCTGGGCGAGGACCAGCAAAGCGATCCTCGATCACCCACTGGGTAAAAGGCTCGGTCTTGATCACGCCGTGATCGTCGACGCCGAGCCGCGCCGCGAGCTCGCGACGATCCTGTGGCGTCGTGGCGGGGACGATGCGGTCGATCATGGTCTGGGGAAAGGCGCACGTCCCCTCGATCCAGTCGGCCAGGTCCGGATCGTGACGGCGGGCGACGGCCAGGACGGCGTCCCGCACCCGCGCCCCGTTGTGCGGAAGGTTATCGCAGCTGATGACCGTCAGGGGGCCAAGCCCGCGCGCGCGACGCTGGGCGAGACCGGCCGCCAGGAACCCCGGTGCCGTGCGCGGGGCCGCCAGCGAGGAGAGGTCGGCGGCCACCTCCGGATCGCTCTCGATCAGGGCACCGGAGGCCGGGTCCAGTCGATACCCCTTCTCCGTGACGGTCAGGGTGACGAGGTGCGTCTCAGGGGCGGCCAGGGCCGCGACCACGGCGGACGGACGCTCCGGCGCGACCAGGACCTGGCGGACGGCACCGACGATGCGGGTCTCGAGGCGCTCCCCGTCGCGCACCACCAAGCTGTAGAGTCCCCCCTGTGGTACCAGCTGGTCGCGCACCCCTGGCGACCGCAGTGACGCGCCCAGAACGCCCCAACGCGGGTCTCCGGCCGCGAGGGCGCGATCAAAGACATCGGCCTGATGCGCGCGGTGGAAGGCACCAATGCCGAGATGAACGACGCCGGTTCGGATCGTGGTGCGGTCATAGGCGGGCCGCGTCACCTCTGCGGGCAGCCGGTCCAGCGTCTCAGGCGACAGGCGGATCATCCGGCCAGCCCCGGCAGGGTCAGGGTGAGGGCCGGTACGAAGGTGATGGCCATGAGGGCGACGAAGAGCGCGAGGTAAAAGGGCCAGATGGTCCGGACCGCCTCCTCGACCTTGATCTTGCCGACCGCGCAGCCGACGAACAGCACCGATCCCACGGGCGGCGTGACCAGGCCGATGCCGAGGTTCAGCATCAGCATGATCCCGAACTGGACCGGGTCCATGCCGGTGGCCATGGCGACGGGCAGGAATATCGGGCTGGTGATGACGATCAGGGGCGCCATGTCCATGAAGGTGCCCAGAACCAGCAGGATCAGGTTGATCAGCAAGAGGATCAGGATCGGATTTTCGGTCAGGGTCTGAAGCAAGGTCGCCAGCTGCTCGGGAGCCTCCAGCAGGGCCAGCAGCCAGCCGAAGGCGGCGGCCGAGCCGATGATCAGCATGACCATGGCTGTGGTCTTCACCGCGTTCTGGGCCGCCGTAGCGAATCCCCGGAAGCCCAGGGTGCGATATACGATCAGGGCGATGACGAGGGTGTAGATCACCGCCACGGCCGAGCTCTCAGTCGGGGTGAAGACCCCGCCCAGCACGCCGCCGAAGATGATGACGGCGGTCAGCAGGCCGGGAATGGCTGCGGCGAAGGCGCGGGCAAAGGCGGGCCAGCCCGGGAACTCGCCCTTGGGATACCCGCGCCTAAGCGCCACGAACCATGCGACGAGCGCTAGCAGAACGCCGGTCACGATGCCGGGCACGACCCCCGCCAGGAACAGGTCCGCGACCGAAACCGACACACCCGCGGCTGCCGCATAGATGATCATGTTGTGCGACGGCGGAATCAGGATGCCGAGGATGGCCGAAGTCGAGGTTACGTTGACCGCGTAGTCCGCGTCGTAGCCCTTGGACTTCATCATCGGGATTAGCGTCGACCCCAGCGCCGACACCGAGGCCACGGCGGAGCCGGATACGCCGCCGAACATCATGGAAGCCCCGACGTCGACGACGCCCAGGCCGCCGCGCATCCGACCCATGGCGGCGTCGGCGACCCGCACCAGACGCTCGGCGATGCCGGCCTGCTGCATAAGGTCGCCGGCGAAGACGAAGAACGGAATGGCCATCAGGGCGAAGACATTGACGCCCGTCGCGATCCTCTGGAATGCCACGACCGGGGCGATGTCCATGAAGATGAAGGTTGCCAGCGACGACAGGCCGAGCGCAAAGGCCACCGGCACGCCGAGGATGAGCAACAGGGCGAGCAGCCCGAGGAGAAGGATCAGCTCCACAGCGGCTCCACTTTCCGGCCGCGGGCCTCGGTGATCAGGTGCTCGGCCGCGAACAGGACGCTGAGCCACCCGGCGATGGGCAGGGGCAGATAGGCTGCCCCGCGCGGCACGCCCAGCGTCGGGATGTCGAAGGCCCAGGTGCGGGCCACCAGCTCTCCGCCCCAGACCCCCATAGCCGCGCCGAAGCCTGCGATGCACAGCAGCGCCACGATCCGGCTGACCCGTCGCAGCGCCTTAGGCATGGCATCGGTCGCGGCGGTCATGCCCAGGTGGAACTGCTCGCGCACGCCCACAGCAGCCGCCAGGAGCACGAACCATACCATGAGCAGCAGGGCTGCCTGCTCTCCCCAGGCGGGCGCGTCGCTGAGCACATAGCGGGCGAAAACCGACCAGCCGATGATGCCGGTCATGACGATCAGGCCCAGGGCGGCAAAGGCGAGCGTGCCGCGGCTGATCCAGCGGGAGACGAAGGCGAGACCGGCCAGCATCATGCCATGCCCTGGATCTGCTCGACCAGAGTGCGCTGGGTGTCGGAGGTAACGAAGCGGTCCCAGACCGGCCGCATCGCCGCCTCGAAGGCCGAGCGGTCCAGGTCGTCGACAATCTGGACGCCCGCCTCGACCACGACCTGTCGTGCTGTCTGCTCTCGCGTCTCCCACAGGTCGCGCATGAAGGGCACGCTCTCGGTCGCGGCGGCGCGAATGATGTCGCGATCGATCGAGGTCAGTTTGGCCCAGGTCCGCCCCGACGCGACCAGAACCTCGGGTGCCATGACGTGCCGCGTCAGGCTGTAGTAGCGGGCGACCTCGAAATGGCGGCTGTCCTGAAAGGAGGGCCAGTTGTTCTCGGCGCCGTCCACGACGCCCTGAACCAGCCCCTGGAACACCTCGCCATAGGACATGGGGATGGGGCTGGCCCCCAGCGCCTGGACCAGGGCCACATAGAGGTCCGAGGTCTGGACCCTCAGCTTGAGGCCCCGCATGTCCGCCGGCGTCCGGATTGGGCCGCGGGTGTTGTAGAAGCTGCGCTCGCCGGAATCGTAGAAGGCGAGGCCGATCAGACCGTGGCGCTCCAGCGCTCCGAGGATCGTCCGGCCCGGGGCTCCGTCCAGCGACCGGCGCATGTGATCCGTCGACTGGAACAGGAAAGGCAGGGACGGCACGAGCGTCATGGGTTCGATCGGATTAAGCGGCGCCAGATTGACCCGATTGATGTCCAGCCCGCCGAAGACGGTGATCTCCAGCGTGTCCTTTTCCTCGCCCAGCTGGCCCCCGGCGTAGTTGCGTAGCCGCAGCCGCCCGTCGGTGCGCTCAGAGATCAAACGCCCGAAGTGATCGACCGCCGCGACGGTCGGATAGCCCACCGGATGGGTGTCCGCGACGCGCAGAGGCCGCTCTCCGATCTCCTGCACACACCCGACCGCGGGGACGGA
Organism: Brevundimonas bacteroides DSM 4726; assembly: GCF_000701445.1. Taxonomy (GTDB): domain Bacteria; phylum Pseudomonadota; class Alphaproteobacteria; order Caulobacterales; family Caulobacteraceae; genus Brevundimonas; species Brevundimonas bacteroides. Next base: position 107,207 of record NZ_JNIX01000010.1, on the reverse strand, counting down.
CAGGGCGGCAGCGATCAGGGCGCGGCGGGTGGCGGTCACAGTCGGTAGGCCGCCTTCACCAGGTCGTAGGTCAGGGCGCGGGCGACCTCATGCGCTTCGTCTTCCTCAAGGCGATGTTCGACGACCAGCCTGGCCAGAAATCCCGCGTCCATGCGCCGGGCGACGTCGTGACGTGCCGGGATCGACAGGAAGGCGCGGGTGTCGTCGTTGAAGCCGACGGTGTTGTAGAAGCCCGCCGTCTCCGTCGCTTGCTCCCGGAACCGCCGCATGCCCTCGGGCGCGTCGTGGAACCACCAGGGCGGGCCGAGCCTGAGCGCCGGATAGTGGCCCGCCAGCGGGGCCAGTTCGCGGCTGTAGGACGTCTCGTCCAGCGTGAAGAGGATGATGGTCAGGCCGGGCTCTGACCCCACGGCGTCCAGCAACGGCTTCAGGGCCGACACGTAGTCGGTGCGGGTCGGAATATCGGCACCCTTGTCCCGCCCGAAGCGGGCGAACACCGTGCCGTTGTGATTGCGGAAGCTGCCCGGGTGGATCTGCATGACCAGCCCGTCGTCCAGGCTCATCCGCGCCATTTCGGTCAGCATCTGGCCCCGGAACAGCTCGGCGTCGGCGGCCGAGACGGGGCTGGTGGCGACGCGCTCGTACAGGGCGGCCGCCTCGGCTTGCGGCAGGTCGGCGGTGAAGGCGGTCGGATGGCCGTGGTCGGTCGAGGTCGCGCCGTGCGCGGCGAAGAAGGCGCGACGCTTGCGGTGCGCGGCCAGATAGCCCTGCCAGCTGCCGACGTCCTCGCCGGTCAGGGCGCCGAAGCGAACGAGGTTGTCATGGAAGCCCTCGAAGTCCGGGTCCATCACCGGGTCCGGGCGGTAGGCGGTGACGACCTTGCCCGTCCAGCCGCTGTCGCGGATCGCACGGTGATGCCCGAGGTCGTCCAGCGGCCCCTCGGTCGTGGCGATGACCTCTATGCCGTAGTGTTCGAACAGGGCGCGCGGCCGGAAGGCCTCGGTCTTCAGAGCCGCGTCGATGACGTCGTAATAGTGGTCCGCCGTCTCGGCCGATAGTCGCACACCCAGGCCGAAGACCTCGGCATGGACCCAGTCGTGCCAGATGCGCGACGGCGTGCCCCGGAACAGGTGGTACCGCTCGGCGAAGCGGCGCCAGATCGCGCGCGGATCGGTCTCGACCGGCCCGCCGTCGGCGCGGGGGACCCCCAGATCTTCCAGCGGCACGCCCTGACTGTAGAGCATCCGAAAGACGTAATGGTCGGGCGTGATCAGCAGCTCGGCGGGGTTCTTCCACGGCTCGTTCAGCGCGAACCAGGAGGGATCGGTGTGGCCGTGCGGACTGACGATCGGCAGGTGCTTGATCTCGGCGTAGAGGCGACGCGCCACCGCGCGGGTATCGGGATCGGCCGGGAACAGTCGGTCGGGGTGCAGGGTAAGCGGCTGAGGCATCAGTGGGTCGTCGCCGCGTAGCGCTGGCGCTGTTCGGCGATGCGGGCGCGCGCCTCTTCCATCGCCTCGGTCTCGGTGGCCTCCAGCAGGGACTCGATCACCCGGGTCAGGTGGTCGCGCATGGCGGCGCGGGCGGCGGCCGGATCGCGCATGTTCAGCGCCTCGACGATGGCGGCGTGCTCATTGATGCGCGGTTTCACCCCGGCTGCGCGGACCTTCTGCGACAGGAACTGGTGCTGGGGCGAGCGGCTGCGCGCGTCCCACAGGCCACGCACGGCCTGGATCATGGCGCTGTTCTGAGTCGCCTCGACGATGACCATGTGAAAGCGTCGGTCGGCGTCTTCGCTCATGACCACGTCGCGGGCGTTCTCATCCTCCATCTCGTCGACCAGGGCGCGTAGCTGGGCGATGGTCTCGGAGGTCATGCGAAGCGCCGCCATCGCGCAGGCCTCGCCCTCGACGGCGCGCCGCGCTTCCAGCAGTTCAAACGGCCCGATGTCGGTCTCTCCGGCCTTGCCGCCGGTTGGTCGTTTGGCGCGGACGTAGACGCCGGAGCCCATCTTGACCTCGACCAGGCCGTCGAGTTCCAGCGCGATCACGGCCTCGCGCACCGTGGGACGCGACACGCCGAAGGTCTGTGCCAGATCGCGTTCGGAGGGCAGGCGCTCGCCGACCTTGGGCTCGCCGGCCGCGATGCGCGCCGCCAGGGCTTCGGCGACCTGTTCGTAAAGCCTTTTGCTCTCTGACTTGGCGGACATGACCACCCTTCTATCTGGCCTGACCAATCTGGACAATCCAAAATCAGCCACCTAGGTTGTCCGAAGTTCTAGCACAGGATTTTCGCATGCCCGCCGCCGATGGAGACGCCCGCAACCTGGGGGCCGACAGGTCCGGTCGGGTCGGTGTTGCATCGCCCCTGGTCATCACCGCGGCCCGGGTCCTTGTGACCTCGCCTGGCCGCAACTTCGTTACCCTGAAAATCGAGACGGATCAGGGGGTCTATGGCATCGGCGACGCCACCCTGAACGGGCGCGAGTTGGCGGTCGTCGCCTATCTGAACGAGCATGTCTGTCCTCTGCTGATCGGGCGGGATGCGCGCCGGATCGAGGATACCTGGCAGCTATTGTATCGGGGCTCCTACTGGCGGCGGGGGCCGGTGACGATGCGGGCCATCGCGGCCGTAGACGTCGCCCTGTGGGACATCAAGGGCAAGGCCCTGGGCGCGCCGCTGCACGAATTGTTGGGCGGCAAGTCGCGCGACCGGGTCATGGTCTATGGCCACGCCAACGGGGCCGACATCGAGGAAACGGTGGATGCCGTCGGCCGCTACATCGACCTGGGTTATCAGGCTATCCGCGCCCAGGCCGGGGTCCCCGGCCTGACCAACGCTTATGGTGTTGGACGCGGCGAGATGCACTACGAGCCGGCCGACGCCTCCCTGCCGACCGAGACGGTGTGGGACACGCGGCGCTACCTGACCCATGTGCCTAAGCTGTTCGAGCGGCTGCGCCACTCTTACGGGCCCGAGCCGCGCCTGCTCCACGACGGCCATCACCGGATGACGCCGCAGGAGGCCGCGCGGCTGGGCAAGTCGCTAGAGCCCTACGACCTGTTCTGGCTGGAGGACGCCACTCCGGCCGAGAACCAGGAGGCGTTCCGCCTGATCCGGCAGCACACGACGACACCTCTGGCTGTCGGTGAGGTATTCAACACGATCTGGGACTGCAAGGACCTGATCCAGGAGCAGCTGATCGACTACATCCGCGCCACCATTGTCGGGGCGGGCGGCCTGACCCATCTGCGCCGGATCGCGGACTTCGCGGGCGTCTGGGGCGTGCGGACGGGGTGTCATGGAGCGACCGACCTGTCTCCGGTTACCATGGGCACGGCGCTGCATTTCGACGCCTGGGTGCCCAACTTCGGCATTCAGGAATATATGCGCCACACTGAAGCGACCGAAGCGGTCTTCCCGCACGACTATCGCTTCGAGGCCGGCTTCCTGATCCCCGGCGACCGGCCCGGCCACGGCGTCGATATCGACGAGGATCTGGCGGCCAAATACCCTTACGAGCCGCGCCAGTTGCCCATTGCGCGCCTGACCGACGGCTCCATGTGGAACTGGTAGGGTGATCCGGCCGCAACGGAACTCCTTTCGCGATTTCATCGACCTGAGCGGCATCTGGCGCATCCGGTTCGATCCGGACGATGTCGGCGAGGCCGAGGGTTGGTGCGCCGGATCGATCCCCGCCGACACCCATCCGATCGCCGTGCCGGGCTCCTGGAATGAGCAGCTCGCCGAGGCGGGGTTCATGGACTACCTGGGCGCGGCCTGGCTCCAGACCGACGTCTTCGTGCCGCCGTCGTTCGAGGGGCGGCGCATCCGGCTGAGGTGCGACAGCGCTGATTTCGCCGCGCGTGTGTTCGTCGACGGCGAGTTCGCGGGCGAAAGCGGTCCCGCCTTCCTGCCGTTCGAGGTCGAGAGCGAACGGCTGGTCGCCTGCCGGACGGTCCGGATCGTCGCCCGCGTCGACAACCGGCTGGCGCTGGAAGGACCGACCCCCGGCGTCGGCATGGAGCAGTATGTCGCCGAGGGGCGGCTGCGTGACGAGTACCGCCCGGCCGTGCGGTTCGACTTCTTTCCCTATGGCGGGCTGAATCGTCCGGTCTGGCTGACGGCGACGCCGGTCGGCGGCATTGAGGCGGTCAAGCTGCGGGCCTCGGCCGACGGCAGGCTGACCGCCACCGTCGAGGCCCCGGCCGGATCGCACATCCGCATCTCCGTCGCGGGACAGGAGGCCGAGGGCTTCGCGGGCGAGCCGGTGATCCTGCGTGTCCCCGACGTCCGCCCCTGGTCGCCCGCCGACCCGGCCCTCTACGACGTCGCCGTCGAGCGGCTGGATGCGCTGGGCGTCGTCGCCGATCGGGTCGAGCTTCGCACCGGCTTCCGCGACGTCGAGGTGTGTGGCCATGAGCTGCTTCTGAACGGCCAACCCGTCACCCTGAAGGGCTTTGGCAAACACGAGGATGGGCCTATCCGCGGGCGCGGGCTCGACCTGCCTCAACTGGTCAAGGACTTCGGCCTGCTCGACTGGATTGGGGCGAATTCGGTCCGCACCTCCCACTATCCCTACAGCGAGGCGTTCCTCGATTTCGCCGACGCGCGGGGCGTGCTGGTCATCGACGAGGTCTTCTCGGTAAACCTCGACTTCCGCCGGGTAACGGACGCCACGCTGGTCCAGCATCAGGCAGCGGTCCGGGCTTTGATCGATCGGGACGGCCACCGCCCCAGCGTTATCGCCTGGTCGCTCGCCAATGAGCCGGGCTATCTCAACGAGCCGGAGTACCGTAGCCGGTCCGGCCCCTACTGGAAGGTCCTGTTCGAAGACGCCCGCGCGCTCGACCCGACCCGGCCCCTCACCCACGCCAATGTCGGCTATGCCGGGCTGGACGACCCGGCCTTCGACCAGGCCGACGTCGTCTCGATCAACCGCTACTTCGGCTGGTACCAGGCTCCGGGCCAGATCGAGCGGGCCGTCGAACTGCTGCGCGCCGACCTTGACGCCGTCACCCGGCACGGCAAGCCGGTGTTTGTGGCCGAGTTCGGTGCCGACGCGCTGGCCGGCCAGCATTCGACCTCGCCCCAGCTGTTCACCGAGGAATACCAGGCTGACCTGATCACCGCCTTCTGGGCCGAGCTGGAGCGCCATCCCGCCTGCATCGGCGGCCATGTCTGGAACTTCGCCGACTTCCGAACGGCCCAACATTTCCGCCGCGTCGTGTTGAACCTGAAGGGCGTCTTTACCCGCGACCGTCAGCCCAAACGCGCGGCCTTCGTCCTGCGCGATCTCTGGAAGGGCCGGCCGTGACCGTCGCGCCCCTGCCACTTCGCCGTAAGCTCGGCTGGGCTGTCGGCGACTTCGGCTTCAATCTGTACTGGCAGACGCTGAACCTTCTGCTCATGCCGTTCTACACGGACGTGCTGGGTCTGGACGCGCGGCTGGCCGGCACCGTCTTCCTGGTCGCCAGCCTGTGGGACGGGTTCGCCGATTCCGTCATCGGGGCCATCGCCGACCGGACACGCACGCGATGGGGGAGCTATCGGCCCTATCTGGTGTTCGCCAGCCCGGCGGTGGCCGTCGCCTTCGCCTTCTGCTTCCTCGTCCCATCCGGCGGTCTGTTCGCCGAACAGTCGGGTCTGTTCCTCTATGCCCTGCTCAGCCAGGTGCTGATGCGCACCGCCTATTCGGTGGTGTCGATCCCCTATTCGTCGCTTTCGGCGCGAATCTCGGGCGACGCCGACGAGCGTGCTAGCCTGGCGGGCTGGCGCATGTTCTTCGCCTTCTCGGGCGGGGCGGCGGTGACCTATCTGATGCCGACGCTGGTGGCCCGCGCGGGCGGAGAGGGCAATCCCTTCGCCTATGTCGCCGCCGCAGGCACGGTGGGGCTGTTGTCCCTGCCGATCTTCTGGCTGTGCTTCGCCGAGACCCGCGAACCGCCGCGCGAGGTCGAGTCCAACCCTAAAGGCTTTTCCCTGTCAGGCGCGGCCGACGACGCGCGAACCGTGGGACGGATGCTGGTGCTGAACGGGCCGCTGATGCGGGTCTTCGCCTGCATCATCGTCTCGTCGCTCGCTTTCACCATGACGAACAAGGCCCTGACCTATTACGTCAATCACACGCTGGAGAGGCCCGATCTGAAGGCCGTGCTGGTGCCGCTGGCCCTGGTCGCGCAGCTGGCCTTCAGCCCCTTTTGGGCCTGGGTGGCGCGCAGGCGGTCCAAGCGCGACGCCTGGCTGTTCGCCAACCTGTGGAGCGCGGCCGCATACGCCGCCTTCTGGCTGATCCCGTCACGCGATCCGGTGATCGCGGCCGGCCTGCTGACCGCCGTCTCGGCCGCCAACGTCGGCTATCAGGTCCTGTTCTGGGCCATGCTGCCCGACACGGTCGAGTACAACGCCTATGTTACCGGCCAGCGCCACGACGCCAAGGTGTTTGGCCTGGCCAGCTTCGCCAAGCAGTTGGCGCTGGGAGTCAACGGCTTTCTGTTCGGCTGGCTGCTGTTCGCCATCGGCTATGTTGACGGCACCGAGGTAACGCCCGCCACCGCCGACGGCATCAAGGCCATCATGACGGTGGTGCCTCTGATCGGTGTCGCGGTCTCGGCCTTGGTCATGTGGGGCTATCGTCTGGACCAGGCCGAGCACGCTCGGGTGAGCGCGGCGGCGGAACAGCGGCTGGAGCCAGGGTTCGAACAGACATAGCCGTTGGTTCCAAACTCGGCTTGGACAGTCTCCAGGATCGTCGGATGACCGTTGCCGAATTCCCCGCTCAGCGAGGCGCGCTGAAATCCCCGTCGGCGGTCAGGCCTGTGCTGCCACGCGCGACCAGCACAGGCCGCCGATCCGCCTCCGTAGCGCCCATGATGGTGACGTCTCGCACCGCCGCGCCGACCGTGTTCCCCAGCACAATGTGACCGACTTCGCCTGAAAAGTCCGCCGCGCCCGTCCGCTGCGCCTGCAGCCGGTTGCCCCTCGGCTTCCCGGCGGTGGCCGCCAGATCGACCGCGTCCGCCACTGTCATGCGGATGTTCGACAGGGTGACGCCCGTGACCGGCGCGGCCTCCTGCCCGCCGATCAGGATGTTGCCGCGGGTGCGGATGTCCAGGCCGTCGAAGGTGATGTTGTGAATCGTCCCGAACGCCCCGTCGCCGAACCGCGTGTCGATGTCGACATAGATCGGATACTCGCGTCGATGTCGCCCGCCGGTCTCGATGATCATGTCGGTGAAGCGGGCATTCTCATAAGTTCCGCCGTCCTGCATGAACAGGGCGACGCCGTAGCGACTACCGGTCACCACCACGTTGGACACGGTCACATCGCGTGTGACGGTCTCCGACCCCGTGCCGAACTTGAACGCCGCGTCGTCCGACGTGATGCGACAGTTGGTGACGGTCACCCGCTCCACGTTTCGCTCATGCGCCTTCAGCACGATGGCGTCGTCGCCGGTCGAGATCTGGCAGTTCGAGATCCGCACATCGGCCGAGTCGCGGATCTGGATGCCGTCGGAGTTGGGCGACAGCATCGGCGCGTTCACCGTCACACCGTCCACGACGACGTTGTCGCAGTTGTTGAAACGGATGTTGTACTTGGCCGGATCGATCACGGTGACATCGCGCATCCGCACATTGCGGCAGTCCGCGAAGCCGACGGCGAAGTCGGGCCGATTGACCAGATCGCTCCAGAAGGCCGCGCCGGTCCCATCGATCACGCCAGTGCCGGACAGTGTGACGTTTTCCACGCCCACGGCCGAGAGCACGCCTCGGTTGGTGTCGCCCTCCGTACGCTCCAGCTCCGCTCCGCCCAGGCCCAGCAAGGGGGTGTAGTCGGACAAGTCGCTCGACCCCTTCAACACCGCCCCGCCATTCAAGTGGAAGGTGATGTTGGACGCCAGCTGGACGCCGCCAGTCAGGAATACGCCTCGCGGCAGGATCACCGTGCCGCCGGACGGCGCGCAGGCGGCGATGGCGGCGGCGATGCCCGCGTCGTCGAGCGTCTCGTCGTCCGCGACCGCGCCATAGGCCGTCACGTCGCAGATCGCGGGCCGCGCCTCCTGGGCCTCGACCGATCCGGCGGCCAGCATCAGGGCGACGGCGCAGACGCCGCCGGACAACAGGGTGAGATGCATCACATTCGCTCCGCGGAAGGCCACAGGTCAGGGTCGAAGGTCACGCCGAAACCCTGACCCTCGGGCAGGTGGATGACGCCGTTGCGGGGCACCAGCCGGGGCGCATGGGCGAAATCCAGGTCGCGGCCCTCGCCGCGATATTCCTGGAGCCCATGGAGGTTCGGCGCATAGGCGGCGAAGTGCAGCAGTTCGACCGTCTCCGAACCGCTGCGCGGATAGTGAGGGGCGACGCCGATCCCGGCGGCGGCCGCCATACGCTGCACCTCCAGCGTCCGCACCATACCGCCGTTGTACATGAAGTCTGGCTGAAGCACGTCTAGCGCCTGGTTCTCGATCAGCCAGCGCCAGCGTTCCATCGAGTTGTCCTGCTCGCCACCGGCGATGGGGATGGTGGTGCGCTCGACGACTTGGCGCGTCATCTCCACGTCCTCGAAGGGGCAGGGCTCTTCCAGTATGGCCACGCCTTGGTCTTCCAGCATTCGGCAAAGTTCGATCGCGGCCGGGGCGTCATAGCTGCCGTTGGCGTCGGCATAGATGGTGAAGTCGTCGCCGAAGGCCTGTCGCACGGCTCGCACCACGCCCTCCGATCGACCTGGGCTGGCGTCTTCGTTGCGGCTCATGCGACCGCCGACCTTGATCTTGACGCCACGTGCACCGGTGGTCTCGACCTCTTCGGCCAGCCAGGCGACCTCTTCTTCGGGCGTGGTGTTTCGACGGAGCGAAGATATGTAGATCGGGATCTCCGTCCTCTGCACTGGCCCCATGAAGTCGACGCAGCGCACGCCCGCCGTCTTTCCCATCATGTCCCAGATCGCAAGTTCCAGATGGCCGACGGCGGTCCAGAAGGGCAGGGAGGCGAACTTGTATTCGCGGGTGTAGAGTTCGCGGATCAGCCGCTCGATGTCGCGCATGTCCTGGCCCAGCAGGCGCGGCTTGACCACCAGGTGGAACAGGCTGGAGACCTCGGCCATGCGGCTGTTGGCCTTGACCACGCCCTCGACGCCGTCTTCGGACACGACACGCACGAACTCGTGGCGGCCGTCGACCTTCAGCATTTCGGCCGACCGCAGGACGACCGGTCGGTCCAGCCAGCGACGGAAGTCGACCTGATCGGCAGGGTAGTCGGGGAAGGCCAGCAGGCCGTCCGGTCGGCGGACGGCGACCTGGGCACCGGCCGATCCGGCGAGCGCCGTGGCTCCCAGCCCGGCCATCATCGCGCGTCGATCCAGTCTCATTGTGGCAGGATCCTTGTGGCGGTGGACCAGATCGACGGGTCGTAATCGATGCCGAAACCCGGCGCGTCCGACACCGGCAGCATCCCTCCGCGCGGTGCCATCTGGGGCGAATGGGCGAAGTCGAGCGTGTCGGGGCGCGACCGATATTCCTGAAAGCCGTACAGGTTGGGCGCGACCGCGCAGAGGTGTAGCAGGGGCGCGGTGTCGGCGTTGTTCCGGGGGAAATGCGGATTGTAGAGCAGGCCCGCCGCCTCGCTCATCTGCTGCACGGCCACGCAGCGCATCATGCCGCCGTTGTACATCGGGTCGGGCTGCAGCACGTCATAGGCCCGGTTGTCACAGTACCAGGCCCACTTCTCGAAGGCGCAGTCGTTCTCACCGCCCGCGATCAGCAGGTCGGTGCGTTCGGTGACCTGCTTGACCATCTCGAACGCCTCGAAGGGGCAGGGCTCCTCGAACATGGCCACGCCATAGCTCTGTAGCATCCGGCACATCTCCAGCGCCGTCGGGGCGTCGTAGGCACCGTTGGCGTCCGCATAGATCGTCATGCCGTCGCCGAACGCCTCGCGCGCGGCCCGGACCATCGCCTCGGACCGGCCCTCGTACATGTCGGTGTTGCGCCCCATGCGGCGGCCGACCTTGATCTTGATGGCCTGACACCCGGTCTCTTCAACGCGGCGGCGCAGGTGATCGACCTCTTCCTCGGGCCGGGTTCCGCGTTGGTTGGACGACAGATAGACCGCGATCTCGTTCCTGAGCTTGGGGCCCATAAGGGCGTGGCACGGCTTGCCGACCGTCTTGCCGATCAGGTCCCAAACGGCGACCTCCGCCTGACCCATGGCGCTCCACCACGGCACCGAGGCATACTCATAGTCGTCCCGATAGCCTCGCTCGAGAATGCGATAGAGGTCGCGCATGTCCTCGCCGATGAACTTGGGCATGACGAAAAGGCGAAAAAAATCGAGCGTCTCCTCCGCCTTGGTCGAGGCGCGGACGACGCCCTCGACCCCGTCGGCCGAGACCGCGCGGACCAGAAGGGTGCCCTCCTGCGGCGTCCGCCACAACTCAAGGGCGCGAAGGGTGATCGGTTCAGCCGCGACTTCGCCGAGATCGATCGGCGGCCGGGGATCGGCGGGAAAACGGAGGAGCCCCTCGGCGTCAGGGCGGGGCGGGTGAACGCTGCGCGCGGCGGCCGGTCCGGCCGCGCCGAACAGGCCCAGCGCGCCGGCCATCAGAGCGTTTCGACGGCTGGTGATCATCAGCATACTCCCTCAGAAACCCTAAACCGGTCTGACCAATCTGCGCAACCCGCTATGGCCGGTCAGGCGTACGGGGATAATTGGTCAGGACGATTTTGACATCCGGACAGTCCGCATGTAACGGTGTTGTCAAGCCGATCCAGAAGCGGCGTCAACGTCAATGGGAGGACGGCCATGCGCCGAGGGGTCTCAGCACTCGCAATCATCACCGCCGTGTCTGGCTTGGCCGGAGGAGCATGGGCCCAGGAGGCTGCCCAGCAAGTCGAGGACATCATCGTCACCGGACAGCGCGGGGCCATCGCCTCGGCTCGCGCCGACGAACGGCGCGCCGACAATCTGACCAATGTGGTCTCGGCCGACTCGGTCGGACAGTTCGGCGACCAGAACACCGCCGAAGCCCTGCAGCGCCTGCCGGGCGTCAACATCGAGCGCAACGAGGGCGAGGGCCGCACGGTTTCGATCCGGGGCCTCCCATCGTCCTTCACCCAGGTGACGGTCAACGGCGTGCGCGTCGGCACCTCCGAAGCCGGCTCCAGCACGGTGGCGCTGGATGTGATCCCGTCCGACCTGCTGGGCCGGATCGTGGTGTCCAAGACCTACACGCCCGATATGGATGGCGACACCATCGGCGGCGCGGTCGAGTTGCAGAGCCAGTCCGCCTTCGATCAGCCCGGCGACTTCTACACCTTCCGAGCCGAGGGCAACTATCAGGAGTACGCCGACGAGTGGGGCCCAGAGGTCGCCGGCAGCGTTGCGCGGCGCCTGATGGACGGCGACCTGGGTCTGGCCATTGCGGGCAATTATTCCAACCGTTTCATCAACGGCACGGACCTGCGCAACGAGCAGGGCCTTCGTCTGATCAATCGCGGCGGCACGGATTTCCTCTACCCTGACGAGCTGAACCAGCGTTTCGAGATCGGCGAGCGCGAACGCTTCGGCGGCACCTTCAATCTGGAATACCGGCCGCGTGACGGCATGGAGCTGTATCTGCGCGGTCAGTTCACCCAGCTGAACGACGACGACACCCGTGTGCAGCAACTCTGGCAGACGGAACGGTCGACGGGCAACGAGGTGCTGACGATCACCGACAGCTCCGGCAGCTTCAATGATGTTCGCAACCGCTATCAGGTCTTCTTCCAGCCGACCGAGGACCGGCTGTTCTCGATTTCCGGTGGGGGTGAGCACCGTTTCGAGAACGACTGGGAGCTCGACTATCAGATCGACCTCTCCCGCTCACGCTGGTCCCAGGAAGACGGCCTGCGTCCCCGTTTCGAGATCGACGACATCCGGGCGGTCGCCACCTACGGCCGCGAAGACCTGACCGTGGACATCGAACGGGAGTCGGGCACGCGCCCCGATCCGACGAACCCGGCCGCCTACACCTTCGTCAACCTGCTCTTCATCGAGGAAGAACGCACCGACGAGATCACCTCGGGCCGGTTCAACATCCGTGCGCCATTCGCGGCCTTCGGCGAAGACGGCTATCTGCAGTTCGGGGCCAAGTTCCGCTCCCGCGACAAGGAGGCCGACAAGTCAGAGTTCAACGGTGATCCGCGCACGGCGGGTGTGACAGGCAGCTACGCCACCCTGCCGACGTTCACGCCGGACTCCAACTTCAGGAACGACTTCGGCCCGTTCGTCGAACTCAACACCCTGCGCGACCTGGCCGTGCGTGCCCGTGACGCCCTGCTGCTGAACCCGCGTTTTCAGCGTCAGGACAATACGGTCGCCTCCGACTATCGTCTCGGCGAGGATGTGACGGCCGCCTACGTCATGGGCAACTGGAGCCTGTCGCCCAGCCTGACCCTGATTGGCGGCGTCCGCGTTGAGCAGACCGAGTTCTCGAGCCAGGGCTTCTTCTTCGAGAGCGACGACAACGGCCTGAACGCCGCAGGCCAACCGCTGACGGCGGTCAATCTCGGGACCTACGAGAAGGACTACACCGACTGGCTGCCCAGCGCCCTGATCCGGTGGGAGCCGCGTGACGACATGGTGGTGCGTGCATCCTATGGCCGCGGTCTCAAGCGGCCGGATTTTGAGGACGCCCGCAACAGCCAGGCCATCCGCTTCGATCCGACCAATGCGGCCAACACCCGGCGGCTGGAGGCGGGCAATCCGTTCCTGGACGCCCTGATCGCCGACCAGTTCGACGCCTCTGTGGCCTTCTACCCGTCCAGTCAGGCCGTGTTCCAGGTCGCGGTGTTCCACAAGGAGATCAGCGACTTCTTTCTGGAACTGACCACCCGCGACATCACCCAGACGCCAATCGTGCTGCCGACCGGCACCTCGACCAACTTTGCGGGCATCGAGACCGTCATCAATGGCGGTGACGCGACCGTCACCGGGGTCGAGTTTTCCTATTCCCAGTCCTTCGTGCAGCTTCCGGGCGTTCTCTCGGGACTGTTCGTCGAGGGCAACCTGACGCTGGCCGATAGCGAGGCCGAGACCAGCGTTCGCCCCGGCGAGACCTTCGCCTTCCCCGGCCAGGCCGATATCACGGCCAACCTGTCGCTGGGCTGGGAGAACGACATCTTCTCCATGCGCGTGGCCGGGAACCACCGCGGCGAAGTGCTCCAGGGCATCGGCGACAGCGTGATCGAGGACCGCTACCGAGCCCCCTTCACACAGATCGACATCAATCTGCGCTGGAACGTCACCGAACAAGTCCAGCTCTATGTCGACGGCGTGAACCTGACGGGCGAGAAGGATACGCGCTATTATGTCGGCGGTCGTCAGAGCCTGTTCGAGCGCGTGCAGGATTTCGGCTCCACCTATCAGGTGGGGGTGCGCGCGACCTTCTGACCATCCGGCACGGGAGGCCTTCAGCCCGGCCTCCCGACCTCTCCTGAGCCGGAGTGACTGGGAGGCGGCGGTTGGACGATCCTGAAGGTTTCCTGCGGTCGTTGTTTTCAGCGGCCATCGCCGCCGCCTCCGATTTTTCCATGATCCCCGGCTTGATCCCCAGAACCGAGGGGCGGATTCGCGTGTTGGCGGCGGGCAAGGCGGCGGCCAGCATGGCGTCCGCGATCGAAGACGCGCCTCCCTGGTGGCTGAAACCGGGTCAGATGGATGGTCTCGTCGTCACGCCGCCGGGTCACGATCTGCCGCTTTCGACTTTCCAGTCCCTCATCGCCGCCCATCCCGTGCCGGACGCCTCGTCTCTGGCCGCTGGAGAGCGCATGCTGGCGATGGCGGACGCTCTGGCGGCCAATGACCTGCTGGTCGCCCTGGTCTCGGGCGGGGCGTCGGCGCTGCTCGCCGCGCCAGTGTCTGGCCTCACGCTCGACGACGAGATCGCATTGAACCGGAGCCTGTTGAAGGTCGGGGTTCCCATCGACCAGATGAACGCCGCCAGGGTGCGCCTGTCGCGCCTCAAGGGCGGGGGGCTTGCCCGCGCGGCGACCCCGGCCCGAGTCGTCACGGTCGTCGTGTCCGATGTTCCCGGCGACGACCCGCGCCGGGTCGGCAGCGGCCCGACATTGGCGCCTCCGGATGTGCTGCTGTCTCCAGGGATCCTGGACCTGTTGCCTGAGGGATCCCGCGTGGTGAGGGACGCCACCCCGGAAGGGCCGGTCCATGTGGTGGTCACGGCGTCGCAGGCCCTCGGCGTCGCCAGAGCCATGGCGGAGGAAGCGGGCCTGAACGTCATCGACCTTGGAGCGTCGGTCGAGGGCGAGGCGCGCGATGTCGGCCGTGACCACGCCAGGATGGCCTTCGAGCTCCCTGGCGACCATCGACCAGCCCTTGTCCTTTCCGGCGGCGAAACGACCGTCACCGTGCGCGGCTCGGGGCGCGGGGGCCGCAACACCGAGTTCCTCGCCGCCGCGATGGAGTGTGCGGGGGGCGGTTCTGGACTGTGGGGCATAGCCGCCGATACCGACGGCATCGACGGATCCGGTCCCGCAGCGGGGGCCATTTTGCGACCCGACAGTTTCGAACGAGCGCGACGGCTGGGGCTCGACCTCGCGCGGACACTTCAGAACAACGACGCCCTGACGCTGTTCGAGGCCTTGGGCGATCAGATCGTCACCGGGCCAACCCGCACCAACGTCAACGATTTTCGCGCGCTGCTAATTCTATAGGGCTTGACCGCCGCCTTGGATCAAGGGCATCGCGCCGGGTGCTCTTCGTCCAGCGTTAGGGTCAGGACTCATAGCCAGAAGAGCACGGTAGCGGCGAGGGTTGCGGCGGAGAGGAAGACGGTCGGTCATCGGTCGTACCGTGTTGCCACGCGTCGCCAGTCTTTGAACCGCCCGAACATGATCTCTATCCGGTTATGGCGTTTGTAGCGGCGCTCGTCGTAGCGGACGGGACCGGTTCTGGATTTGCGGCCAGTGATGCGGGGTGTGATGCCCTTGGCCCGCAGGGCCTCCCTGAACCAGTCCGCATCATAGCCCCGGTCGCCCCGCAACCATTGTGCCTTGGGCAGGCTGTCCAGCAGGGCGGCGGCACTGATATAGTCGCTGACCTGGCCTACCGTCATGAACAGGCTGATCGGCCGTCCGTTGGCGTCGGTTACGGCGTGCAGCTTTGTGTTCATGCCGCCTTTGGTACGTCCGATCAGCCGCCGGAGACCCCCTTTATTGCCCGCAGGCTCGAAGCCGTGCGGTGTACCTTCAGCTAGGTCGCGTCGATCATCACGGTGCGCTGTTCGGCGTTGCCACCTGCCAGGCCCTCCATCATTCGAAAGAAGACGCCCGCGTCGCTCCACCGCTTCCAGCGATTGTAGAGCGTCTTGGGGGGACCTCAGGCCGCCGGCGCGTCCCGCCAACGCAGGCCATTACGATTGACGAAGATGATCCCGCTCAAGACGCGGCGATCATCGACCGTGGGCCTGCCGTGGCTATTCGGGAAATAGGGTTCCAGCCGAGCCATCTGCTCGGCTGTCAGCCAAAACAAGCCACCCATGATCCAGACTCTTCAGGGGCCTGAAATAGATCCTGCACCTCACATCAATGGGTCATGACCCTAGGCCGAGGCCTCGCGCGCCACCGCGTCGATGGCCTCGACCGCCCGATCAATCTGATCGTCCGTGATGGTCGGATGGACAAGAAGGGCGATCGATGTCTCGCCCAGAGCCTTGGCCACAGGCAGGCGCTCGGCGGGACGCGACGCCGTGCCGTCAAAGGCCCGCTCCAGATAGATCTCTGGGGCCGAGCCGTGGAAGCACGGCACCCCGCGCGCAACGATCGCCTCGATGATCCGCTCGCGCGTCCAGCCGGGGGCCAGCCGCTCCGGCCGCACGAAGGCGTAGAAGCGGTACCAGGCGTGGACCAGGTCGTTCGGGATACTGGGCAGGCGGAACAGGTCGTGGTCTGCGAAGGCCTCCGTCAGACGAGCGGCCAGGGTCGTCCGCCGCGCGGTCCAGTCGGCCATGCGCTCCAGCTGGATCAGCCCGACGGCAGCTTGCATCTCGATCATGCGACCGTTCAGTCCGAAGGTGTCGTGCACCAGCCCGGGCCACGGCAGATGAGCGCGCTCATAGACCCCCTCCCAGCTCTTGCCGTGATCCTTCCAGGACCACATGGCCGACCACAGGGCCGGGTCCGAGGTGGTGACCATTCCACCTTCGCCCCCCGTCGTCATGATCTTGTCCTGACAGAAGGACCACGCCCCGACGTGGCCGATCGAGCCGACGCTTCGACCCTTGTAGCGGGCACCGTGCGCCTGGGCGCAGTCTTCGATGACCTTGAGACCGTGCCGGTCGGCCAGCGCCATGATCGGGTCCATGTCGCAGGGCGCGCCGCCCAGGTGGACCGGGATGACCGCCTTGGTCCGGTGCGTCAGGACCGCGGCTATGGTCTCAGCCGACAGCCCTTGCGTGTCCGGATCCACGTCGGCGAAGACCGGCGTCGCCCCGGCCATGGCCACGCAGGACGCCGAGGCCATGAAGGTGCGCGGAGTGACGATCACCTCGTCTCCCGGGCCGACGCCGAGCGCGAACAAGGCGGCGTCGAGCGCCACGGTGCCGTTCATGAGCGCGATGGCGTGGGTCGTTCCGGCCCACTCCGCGAAGCGCCGCTCAAAGGTGCGGCAGAGGTCGCCGGTCCAGTAGTTGACCCGGTTCGACGCCAGCACCTCGGAGACGGCCTTGACCTCCTCGGGGCTATAGCTCGGCCAGGGGGCGAAGGGAGTGTTCAGCACGGCTCAGCGCTCCAGCGGACGAGCGGGGTTTCCGACGACGGTGATGCCGTCGGGCACGTCGGCGACGACCACGGCCCCGGCACCGACGACCGCGTCGCGGCCGATGGTGATGCCCTGGCGGACGACCGCACCGATGCCGATCCAGCTGCACTCGCCGACCCGGACGCCCCCGGCGAGATGGG
Organism: Brevundimonas bacteroides DSM 4726; assembly: GCF_000701445.1. Classification (GTDB taxonomy): domain Bacteria; phylum Pseudomonadota; class Alphaproteobacteria; order Caulobacterales; family Caulobacteraceae; genus Brevundimonas; species Brevundimonas bacteroides. The sequence goes on along the minus strand of NZ_JNIX01000010.1, from coordinate 90,253 downwards.
CGCCCGGCGAAACATGAACGCCGTCGCCCAGCACGCAGTCGTGATCCACGGTCGCGCCCGTATTGAGGATCACCGCCTCTCCGATCGTGGTGCCGACACCGGCCCAAGCACCCGCCAGAACGACTGAGCCGGCACCGAGGCGGGCGCGGGGGCTGGTGCCGGCCCGGGGGTGCAGGAGCCGAGGCGTCGACCAGGCCTCGCGGGCCAGACAGCGATGGATCCCGAGCCGGGTGGAATTGTCGCCGATCCCGACGAGGCAGGCATCGGCCTCCACAACGCCGTGCAAAAGTTCATTGAGCGAGCCGGCACATGGCCAGGGTGCGGGGTCTTCCGGGGTGTCGCCGATCAGGACGATGGCCGCCCATCCCGCCCCTTCCGCCGCATCGGCAAGGACCCGGGCGTGGCCGCCCTGGCCGATGATCGCCAGCGTCTTCATTCCTTTGTCTCCGGCTCGCGGCGCATCCTGGGGCGATTCCCGGCAACAAGTGCCAGATCAGCACATCAGATCGTCGGCCTCGTGCCCAGTCCGCGCCAGTGCGGTTCCGCGTGTTCGCCGGAGCGGACTGCGAATGCGGCGCGGGACCTGGCACGACCTGGGGCCGAACGGCTCCGGTCTATCAACCGTCGTGTCTTGCCGACCGGCGTCGATGAGCCGCCACTGCATTGTCCGACGGCAGCTTGGCCAGAATAGCCTCTGCCTTGGCTAGCGCGCGAGCCAGGGCGTTGGGATCGCCGTCGCGGCAGGCCGCCACCAAAGCTCGAAGCGCCGCCTCGATCTCGCCGACGGATCGTCGTGCGGGATGATCGAGGGGCGGCACCGTCCCCATGACCGCGCGCCAGAGATCGGCCTTGGTCGCGAACTGGTGAAACAGGGCCCCACTCGTTACGCCTGCGGCCGCCGCAACCCGGCGCACGGTCACCTGTTCGTAGGGCTCCTGGCTGAACAGCGCCATGGCCGCAGCCTCGACGACCTGGCGGGTCCGGGCCTTCTGGGCGAGCCTCTTATTCTGGCCGGGGATCCTTTGAGGGCGACGCGTACGGCCCGTCCCATCCTGTGAGGCCAGGATTGCCTCAGCTGTCGGCGGACGGCCCGACCCCGGCTCGATTACGGGGATCGTTTCAGAGACCAGATCTTCGCGTCTGCCGGACATAACCCCGCCTCGCGTCGTGAGTGCACTGCGCCTTACTCCGGGGCACGGGCCCCACGCAAGCCGTCGACGCGGCCGGGGTCGGTCATGGATTGAATGCAACTTTGGCGTTACACTGGCGCCATGTCGCCTGTGCGCCCGGGTCCTTGGTCCAAGATGCGCTCCCGCTCCGCCGGGACCTTCGGCGTCCTCGTTGCGGCCGTTTTCGCCGTCGCCTTTGCCACCACGCTGGCGTGGCCGGTTTTGACCGATCGCCCTGGCCCGACTCTTGAGGCCATCGAACCAGCGGCGAGGGAGACCGGCTCACGTCCTACCGAGCCTTCTGCCAGGTCCGGTGGGAGCCCGACCGAGGTTTTTCTTTGTCCCGTCGCCGCGGTGACAGACGGCGACAGCCTGCGGTGCCGGGATGGGACCAGGGTCCGGCTGCACGCCATAGCGGCGCGCGAACGCGACGGCGGGTGTTCGCTGGGGCATCCATGCCCGGCAGCCAGCGCCGAACAGGCCGCTTTGGCGCTACAAAGGCTGGCGACAGGCGCGACCTTACAGTGCGAGCGAACGGGCTCCAGCTTCGACCGGGTCACCGCAATCTGCTGGACGGCCACCGGTGTAGAGGTGAACTGCGCCCTGGTCCGCCAAGGCGTGGTTGCCCTTTGGGACCGCTACGACCGCCAACGTCGCCTCTGTCGCTCGTGACGGACCCGCCCGGCAGCGCTCAAGGTACATCGCTCCAGGGCGGTATGGTGCTTCAGGAACAGTCGGGGCAATCTGTCGGCGGGCCATAGAGGGAGGTGGGGCCATGAGAACGGGCGACCGTGTCGAATGCGTGCTGATAGCCCTGGCGTTCGCGGCGGTGGCGGCTCAGGCGATCCTCCTTGGCGTTTGGGCTTGGAGCCAGTCTTGAAGACGCTCTGGACCATCCTCCTGCGCTTCTGGACCTCGACGCCGCCGCGCGACGAGACAGAACGGCGTCAGGATCGCAAGGCCCTGGCCATCATGCTGCTGCTAAGCGATGCCTGCCTTATGGTCGCGATCGTGATCTGGATGACCTGGATCGAGCCGCTCTAGCGCCCGACGGGAACAATCCGGAACGCGCACGGGCACCACAGGGCCGAGTCGACCGCACATAGTGTCCTCGGGCTCGTCGTTAGCCGGCTGAGTAGGACTCGCTGTTCTCACGCCTGAACCGTCTGATCTCTCGCCGGGCAATGAGAGAGTGATGCCAGCCTGGTTCGGACCGTCGACCGGCCATCGAGGCCGGACCCGGATGCGACTCGAGGCCGACGGCCTCTCTTCCAGAATGTCCGCTCCTGGCTCTGAGCGGCCGTCGACGACGTCCGCTCTTGGGCAACGAAGCACAAAATCTCACGCCGAGGTGCAGGGTGCTCATGGGGGTGTGCCCTCCGACAGCAGCTCCGTCACCTTCGTGAGGAGCGCTGCGCGAAGAATGGGCTTGGGCATGCTGGCGTTAGCGCCGAATACCTCGGCGGGTCTCAACAATGTAGAGCGGTCCATCTTGCCGCCGCTGGAGACGGCGAGGATCGGAATCGTGTTGCCGGAGCGTCGCAGCTGCAGGATGGTTTCCAAGCCATCCTTGTTGGGCATGAGCATATCGAGGATCAACAGATCCACGGTCTGATCCAGCTTGGACAGCGCCTGGTCTCCGTCGGCGGCCTCGATCACGGCATGTCCGGCCTGGCCCAGGTATTCGGAAAGCGTCGCCCGGACGATCGGATCGTCGTCGGCGATGAGAATGACTGCCATAAACGCTACGCGGCCTTTGCAAGTGAGGCTTGGAGGTCGGCGAGGGGAACCGGCCGGTGAAAGTGATAACCCTGCATGAGATGTGCGCCGGCGACGCGCAGGAACTCCGCCTGAGCGGCTGTTTCCACGCCTTCGCAGACGACGGTCATTCCGAGCGCCCGGCCAACGCCGATGACGGCGTGGAGAATGGCCGCAGAGGCGGTGTCGGAGCAGCAGCGCTCGATGAAGCTCTGGTCGATCTTCAGGGTATTGAACGGGAGCTCGCGCAAGGCGTGGAGACTGGTGAACCCGGAGCCGAAGTCATCGAGCGCGACTGAGACGCCCCGCCCCTGCAGTTCCGAAAGCGTGCGCGAGGCCGCCGCGACGTCCAAGAGAGCGGTCTCGGTGACTTCGATCTCCAGTTGATCCGGTCGAACGGCTGTGGCCTTCAGGGCCCGTTCCACACGATCAGCAAAGCCCGCACGCTGGAATTCCGACGCCGATACGTTGACCGCCACACGGAGGTCCATCTCGGCGGTGTCTTGGAGCGCCTTGGTCAGAACCCAATCGGTGAGCCGCTCGATCCCTCCTTCCGCCTCAAGCCGCGGAATGAACTCCGCGGGAGATCGACCGCCGTCAGCTCCGGTCCAGCGGACGAGCGCTTCTGCCTTCCCAGTCGAGAGGCCCGTCCGATCGACAAGTCTCTGATAAGCCAGAGTCAGCTCCCCATCGCCGATCGCCTGTTCCAACTCTTCTGCAATCGTTCTCGGCGGCGTCGCAGGCGCGATCTCTTGATCGAACAGCTGCAGCGTCTTCGGCACCAGAACCGCCAGTTTTTCGACCAGCGACGGCGCCAAATCTCCGCCTTGGGCCGCCAGCTCGACCGCCTGGGCGGCCACTGCCACTGCGGAAGCGCCTAGGCTGAGGCTCATGGACCGCAGGGCGTGGGCTGCGCGAGCGGCCGCTGAGAGGTCCCGCTCGCGGCTGGCCGTCTCGACTTCGGCGAGCCGGGCCGGCGCATTTTCCGCATACAGGTGGTGAATGCGCTGAACGAACTCCGTCCGGCCCGAGGCCATCATCGCCGTCAGTTCGCCTCGGACAACCGGATCTAGCAGACCGGCGTCAAGCGTGGCGACGGATGACCCGGACACAGGTGTCGGGGCGCTCGTGCCGAACGTGCTGCAGTGCCTCGCTAACTCGCGCGTCAGATCCCGCAATGTGAACGGTTTGTGGATCACCCCGTCCATGTCGCAATCGCGCCAGGCCTGGGCTCCAGCCCCGACCACGTGCGCCGTCAGGGCGACAATCGGAGTTCGAGCGCGTCCGGTCTCGCGTTCCTCGGTCCGAACGCGTCGTGTCGCCTCAAAGCCGTCGAGCTCCGGCATGGATCCGTCCATGAGAACCATGTCGTAGGTCTTGGCCCGCAGGCGTTCGATAGCCCTGAAGCCGTCCTCGGCTGTGTCCACGGCGACGCCCAGCCGTGATAGCGCCTCCGTCGCAACCTCACGATTGACCTCCGAGTCGTCCACCACCAGAACTCGCGCTCCGGGGAAGGTCTGCAACGACGCATCGACCGCTGTCGTGTCCTCGAGACGGGGCGCTTCGCCACGGCCCATCTGTTCGAGGACCAAGAAGACCTCCGCTCGGCGCAGCGGCTTGACTAGGACACAAAGGTCGCTCGTCGAGCGACGCATGTCCGCAGCTTCGTCCTCATCGCCACAGACGATCACTGAGAGGGCAGGCTGGGCTGAGTTCGGCCGCGTAAAGCCCGCCGTCGCCGCGTCGTCGACCACCGTCCCCGTCGCCTCAACGTACCGGCGCAGCGCTTCGCCGGTCTGGCCCACCAGATCACGGATGCAGAGCGACGCAGGTCCGGCCGGCAGGCCGACGGCGTCTCCGACCGGCTGAAGCGGAGCCCGAAAGGCGAAGGTCGATCCGGCACCGACTGTACTCTCCAGCTCCCACCGTCCGCCCATGGACCGCACCAACCGGTCGCAGATGGCCAGGCCCAGCCCGGTGCCCCCATGCTTGCGCGTGGTGGTCTGGTCCGCCTGAGTGAAAGCGTCGAACAGCGCGGGCAATCGGTCGGCCGGAATGCCGGGGCCGGTGTCGCGGACGGCTATTCGCACGTCGCCCCGATGCGCTTCCACTTCGATGCTCACCCCGCCGATCTCGGTGAACTTGATGGCGTTGTTCACGAGATTGCCGATGATCTGACGCAGGCGGACCGGATCGCCCAGCACCTTCCAAAGGGTCGGATCGACATAAACGGCGAGGTCCAGACGCTTCTCGCGCGCCTTCGCGGCGAACAGGCTGGCGACGTCCTCAGCGACCTCCAGAAGGTCCACCTCGACGGCCTCCAGGTCCATCTTGCCGGCCTCGACTTTAGAGAAGTCGAGGATGTCGTTGATGATGCTGAGAAGCGACTGTCCGGACTTTGCGATCACTCCAGCGTAGCGCTGCTGTCGCTGCGGAAGGTCCGAATGGGCGAGCATCTCGCTGAGCGCCAGGATGCCGTTCAGCGGTGTTCGGATCTCGTGACTCATGACAGCCAGAAAGTCCGACTTCGCCGCATTGGCCTGCTCGGCTGCGTCGCGCGCGATGACCAGATCCTCCGTGCGCGCCGCGACCTCGGATTCAAGACCCTCCACCTGCTGCGCGATGACGGCGTCCCGCTGGCGGATGGAGGTCAACAGCGTATCGAACCCCGTGATGAGTTCCGCCACCTCTCCGTCAGCCCGCACGTCGACAGTCCGATGGAAGTTTCCCGTCTCGTGGACTTCGCGGACGACGCCCGCGAGCGCCAGCACGGGACGGATCGTCCGGCCTGCCAGGCGCAAGGCGAGAACCAGACCGACGGCCCCGGCTGCAAGCGCGCCGAGCAGAGCGATCCAAACCGTGGAGAGCACGCGCCCCCCCAGGTCAGGCGCGCGGCTGTAGAGCGTGACCGACCCGACCCGACGACCTTCGTGGATTACCGGCGCCGAAGCCTGAATCGAGCCGCTTCGCAGCACGCGCCATAGAGACGGCTGGCCGACATCCCCGATCACTTGCGCATCAGAGAGCAGCCGCGTTCCGCTGCCGGTCTCCGCGAGCAGGCCGTGAATCGATTCAACGCGGGCGTAATGCACGTCCGTCATCTGACCGATCGACCTGATGGCGACGAAGGCCTCTGCTCGGTCTTGTCGGGCCACAGCGTCCGCCGCCAGAGAAGCCACAACCTTCGTTGTCTGTGAAAGCCCTTCGGTTTGCAGCCGCGCTTGCCGGCGAAGGTCGAGCCAAGCCGTAAGCCCGGAGGTCACCACTGTCGAAATCGACAACGCGATTATCAGGGCGACCGCCAGTTTTCGAGCCAGCCCCGTCCCGTTGTGTCGAGTATAGTACACAAGCTTAGCCGTAACGTTGATATGATATTCCTTATACCTCGCGTTAATGACCAGCGACTTAAGCAAAGACGTCAGTCGGGGGACTGAGGAGGCGGGCTGGCCTCCGGAGGAAGAGTATGTCGACTTTCTTCTATGTCCTCACGGAGCATGCGCGCCTGCTGTTCGTGGACGACGACCCAATCCTGCGCGAGTTTGCGCAAGTTAATCTGTCTACTTCCACGGTTGAGGTCGACGTTGCGGCTGACGGCGTGAACGCGCTCGAAGCCCTGCACCGTCAGACCTATGACCTGGTTCTGACCGATCTGCTCATGCCTCGGATGGATGGTTTTGAGCTGCTTGGCTGCATCCGATCCGACCATAGTTTCGCCCATCTGCCTGTCATCGTCGAAACTGGCCGGGAAGACGTGAGCGCGATCGATCGCGCGTTTGATGCAGGCGCGACGGGCTTCGTGACCAAACCTTTGAACTGGCGCCTGCTCGGCTACCAGATCAAGTTCACCCTCCGGGCCGCGCGCGCTGAGGCTTCGCTGCGGCTAGGTCGGGCGTCGGCAACCAAGACGGCTGCCTAATCATGCAGGTCCTGGATTTCGTGCGACGGTGCTGGACCGACGAGCGCGGCCACGTCGCCCTTATCACCGCGCTGGCCTTGCCCACCCTGACCGTCCTTGTCGCCGGGGCGGTGGACTTGCAGCGCGTGGTGTCCGACCGTGAGCGCGTTCAGGATATCGCCGATGCCGCCGCCCTTGCGGGTGCGTCTCACCTTGCTTTGGCCATCAGCGACGATGTCGCGATCTCCCGGGTCGAGGCAATGATCGACGCTCACTTGGAGGAGTGGACGAAAAAGCCCTCGGTCACTCCGGTCGTGCAGATCGTCCAACAGGGTTCTCAAAGAGTCATGCAGGTCAGCATGGACGTCGTCGCCCCGTCCTTCTTCGTCAACCTGCTGCCGCCCGGCGGCTGGAAGTTCGGGGCCGTATCGCGCGCCGTATCGGTCGGCATGACACCGCTTTGCGTGCTTGCCACATCGAAGCAGGCAGACAAGGTTATCAACGTCAAAGATAGCAGTCGGCTGCGTGCGCCAGCCTGCATGGTTCATTCCAATCGGGACGTTCTTGTGGAGGGGGGGCGCATCGAAGCTGCGATGGTGCAGGCGGTGACCTCCGCGCGAGGACAGATCAGCCCTTCACCCGGGACCGGGGCGGCGGATATTCCCGACCCCTTCGCCGACCTCGCGCTGGACGAGCGCAGGAGCTGTTCTGGATCGTCCCAAAGTCTTTCTGCGTCATCGGGCGTCATACGCCTCCCGGCTGGCGTACATTGCGGCGGAATTCAAATTTCCGGCAGCGCCGAACTGACTTTGGCGCCCGGCGAACATTGGTTCCGAGATGGGCACCTTCAGGTCAAAGAAGACGCCCGATTAACGGGTGTCGATGTCGTTCTCTTCTTCGATAAAGCATCAAAGTTCGACTTCCAGGATAGGGCGCTCGTGAACCTGGATGGAAGGAAAACGGGTCCTTACGCGGGCTTGGTGATGGCCGCGACGAGAGACAATACACAGGACTTCATCATCACCAGTGAAAACGTCGACCGCCTTCTGGGCGTGATCTACGTGCCCCAGGCGCTTCTGCTTGTGGACGGCAAGGCGGACGTGGCCCGCGAGAGCGCCTGGACGGTGATTGTGGCCCGTTCCATCCAGCTCAAGGGGTCTCCCTCGCTGATCATCAACGCCAACTACGGGGCCAGCGACGTGCCGGTGCCTGACGGTGTTGGACCAAGGTCGGGCGGCGCCCGCCTCATTCAATAGGATAGACCCATGGCGCTGGAGGCCCAACTCATGGCCGATAACGACCCTCACGCACCAGCAACGATCACTCCTCCGGAGCGGCGCCGAGGCCGCGATCGCCGAAGGCCCGGAAGCCGGGTCAACTCGACCGCCCCTCGGCGATCGATGCTGCAAAAGGGCGGGGCGATCGCGACCGGCATGACCCTGGGCATCTTGATCGTGACGGTGGTCGCCGCAGAGCTGCTGGTTGACGATACTCCCTGGGTCGCGGTGGCGACCATGGCTGCTGGCCTGGCTGTCGCGGTCTTCGCCTTCATGATCGGTTGTGTCGAACAGCGGCTGATCGAAATCCGGCTTGAGCTCATGATGCTTAACGGCGGAGGCCGTCAGGGCGACCGTAGATCCGTCGGCGGCCCCGAGATGCGACGCAACTAGGCTGCGTGGCTCACAAGCTAGCGGAGATAGGGGTGAACACTGCGTTGGCGCCAATGTCCGATGGTTGGCGGCTAACGAATGATCGATGTCGGCGCACTGTCGCCCCGATGGGTGTAGCTTTGGCGTGGGGTCTCGATCGTAGGAGGTGGCCATGGGCCAGCCCGATCTATTCCGCACGCCCCGTAAACCCTGGAACGCTGGTCGCATGACCGGTGCTAAAGCACCGCTGAAGCCGAAGCATATCTGGGCCATCCGGCAGCATTTGAAATCGGTCGGAGCGGTACGTGACCTGGCGATGTTCAATGTGGCCTTGGACGCGAAGCTCAGGGGCTGTGATCTCGTCAAACTGAGGATCGCTGACGTCGCCCAAGCTGGCGTGGTTCGGCAGCGTTCAACGGTCGTCCAACAGAAGACAGGGCGACCGGTGCCATTTGAGATCACGGAGCCGGCGCGAGATGCGCTCGCGCACTGGCTCGAGGTACGAGGAGGACTGTCGAACGACTGGCTGTTCCCAAGCCGCAGCCGCGCCGGCCAGCACATTGGCACGAGGCAATACGCCCGTCTTGTCGATCGATGGGTCCGCACCATCGACCTCAACCCAAGCGCCTACGGCACTCACAGCCTCAGACGAACCAAGGTGGCTTTGATCTACAAGAAGACGGGCAATCTACGCGCCTGCCAGCTGCTTCTCGGCCACGGAAAACTGGAGAGCACGGTCAGGTACCTCGGCATCGAGGTCGACGACGCGCTAGAGATCTCCGAACAGATCGACCTTTGACGCTAGGTGGGTCTGCGCAAAGCGGACCCACCGAAGGTCTCTCAGGGGTGGATTTCAGACTTCGAACCATTTTTCGCTGAGCGCGTCAGGTTCATTGTGTAATGCCATGTTCAAGCGACTATTCGGGGATCCAACGGCATTGCAGAAAGCTGTTCCGCTAGCCGAGGCTGTTAGGCGACGCTACCCATCGCTCGTCATCGCCATGCCGGCACCGGATGTTGAAAGGGCATTGGCGACCTGGGAATGGCTTGCACCGCCACAGGCAAGCGTCGCCTTCGTAGGTGCATTTGGCGACCTGTTCTTCGAGACGTCGGATGGGATCGTGATGTTGGATATGCTTGAGGGCACTGTCCGGGTCGTCGCTCGGGACCAAACGGCCTTTTTGCAGGCCATAGAAGACGACGACTATCGAGATGAGCTCCTCGGCGATGTGTGGGTTCAGGCAGCTATAAGGCGCGGGCTGATCCTAGGATCAGGAGAATGCTTTGATTGGGCTGTTTCGCCAGCCATTGGGGGGAAGTTTGCAGCGAAGAATCTCGCCAAGACCCTCGCTGTGGCGAAGATTAGTATCGCCGGTCAATTGCATCAGCAGATTGAGGACCTGCCCCCGGGAACCCCGATTACGGGCTTCACGGTCAGCGACTAGGCCTGCGAGCAGACTCCCATTGTCCGCAATGGGTCGACAACGGCTATCGGTTTCCGGCCTGCAAGCAGACCTTGGGACCCCGTCCAAATGCCGCCTTTTCGGCAGCCAGCGAAAGACCGCTTCTGGCGCGGAACAGACTGACTTTGTGAAGACCAAGCTCGCGACGCCGAAGTGACCCTTAGCGACCGGAAGGAAACGTCGCGTCTAGCAAGCGGTGCAATTCCCAAGCGGCCTCGCTCCAACATGAAAGTTCAGACGGCGCCGCGTTTGTAGCCCGCCCGTTGTTGAGGACCAGCACATGGAGTCCTCCATTGCTGATCACGACATCGCTTGGCCGCCGACCGCTTTGGCAGGCGTTGAGGCCCTGCTCGCTCGCTCGGTCAAACGATTGTCGGAGCGGGCCGATCTGAGAGGCCGATAACCGTCCTTCCACCACAGGTCGTTCAAGGCGTGGGTTCTGACAAACGGTGCGTGGCGCCGGCGCTGTGAACGCGTAGTCCCCCGTCTCCAGGTCCACCGTCACGTTTCCGGCAGGGCACCACTCCGACTGACCGACCGTGGCGAATACAAACGCTGTGCGTTGCTGGTCTCTCACCAGCGGCGGAGCTGCGCTCGCGCACGCCGACATGGTGGCAGCGACGACCAACGCCGCCAATCCCCTCGCCATCATCATCGCTCTCATGTCCATCACTCCGCTTGAAGTTGAATTCCCTAATCAGCTTTCGGCGTATCAGCCGGAAGACGGCGCTTTCCCGGCTCGTCTGCCCCTCTTCGCAGAAGGGTGATCGTCTGCAGCTCAAAGCTCGCAGGATCCATCGCGGCGTGTCGAAGCGTGTTTTCGTCCAACGACATCGCGACCCTGCCATCGGCCAGCATCAGTCCGGCGTCGCACGACGACACCAGGACGGAGAGGTCATGGAGAGCCGTGACCAACGTCAGTCCAGCTTCAACGCGCGCTCTCAGCGCACAGCGATGCATCGGTGACAGGGGATCTGGGGTCATCGACGGGGAAGCAACGCTCTCTACAGGGGCATGACGAGGAATTGTTCATGGGCGCGCAAGGCCGCAGCCGGTGAAAGCTAAAGCGGCCAGGACAAAGAGGATGCGAGCCGCCATTAGTCCGCCTTAAGGGCGGCGAGCTCGTTGCCGCTCGGATCCCGAAAATGAAAGCGGCGGCCCCCAGGAAAGGCGAAGATGGGTTTGGTCACGACCCCGCCCGCCTTGCCGACCGCGTCTAGGGCGGCCTCTAGATCATCGACCGTGATGACGGCCAAGGGCGTGGAGGTGGCTTCACTGGCGTCGGCCTGCAGGCCCAGGTCCACATCGCCCGTCAGGGTGCACGAATAGCTCGGGCCGAAGTCGGTGAAGGCCATTCCGAATGCGTCGGCGTAGAAGGAGCGGGTCGACGACAGGTCGGAGGTGGGCAGTTCGACGAAGCTGATGCGAGACATCCTCAGTCCTTTGCGGCTTTCTTGCGGGGCTTCCGGGTCGAGGGTTTGAGACCTGCGGCGCTGCGCGCGATCCATGGGCGGAGGTCATCGGCGTCGGACAGCATCGCGTCCGGCACCAAAAGGTAGCTCTTGCTCGGAGGATCGTCCGGTTCATACCGGAGCGGCGCGACGCCCGGCACCACGCTTAGAGCCACGTGATCCGCGCCGCTCATCTTGAGCGCGAGACCCCGGTTCGAGAGAGACGCGAAGGCTTTTCCGGCGGCATAGCCGATGATCCCGCCGAACATCGGGCGAAACATGAGGTCAAGATCGGGCGGGCTCGCCGCCTCGAGGACGCGCTGCAACGCTCTTGGATCGTGCTCCACTGCCAGCCTCGCCCTCGGTTGATCAACACTAGCCATACACAGCCTCTCCTGACATCGTGATGTCAGGATGACACGCCGCGCCGATCGCCTGCTCGCCTTGCTCGAACTGCTGAGGGCGCGTCCGATCAACACGGCCGAGACGCTGGCGGAGACGCTGGAAGTCTCCGTGCGGACCATCTACCGGGACATCGACGCCCTGGCCGCGACCGGCGTTCCGGTGCGCGGTGAGGCTGGCGTGGGTTACATGCTGGAGGCCGGCTATCATCTTCCCCCACTCAACCTGACGGCCGAGGAAGCCGAGGCGCTGGCGCTCGGTGCCCGGGTTCTGGCGACCTGGAGCGACGCGGCCCTGGCGGGACAGGCGGCCTCGGCGCTGGCGAAGATACGCGCCGTTCTGTCGGACGCAGGTCAGGCCGGGGTCGATCAGGATGTCCTATGGGCGCCGAAATGGGTGGAGCGCCAATCGCCCAGGGTGGATTTGCTCGAGCTCAAGCGCGCCGCCCAGCGCCGGCGCGTTCTGGTGATCGACTATGAGGCGCTCAGCGGCGCGCGTACGACCCGCACCATACGTCCGCTGTCTGTCAACTTCTTCGGCCCGGTCTGGCTCCTGGCAGCCTGGTGCGAGCTGGCGAATAACTTCCGCTGTTTCCGGCTCGATCGCATCACCTCCATGGCGCCGACCGGAGCAACTTTTCGCGACGAAGACGGGAAACGGCTGGCAGATTTCAAACAGCTCAAGACGGCGGAGGCGAACGGCGGGGTCTCGCCACACCGACCGTCTCATGTCGGCCCGGCTTGAGACGCTCCAGTCCTCGTCAGACCGACGAGGATGTCTGCCCACTCCTGGTTGACCCATGCCCCAGGCTTTGAGCGGGCCGCTCGATGAAGCGGTGGGTGAGTGCAGCTCCGGCGAGGGTGACGACCAGGAACACGAGCGCGAATGTCCACGCGGCCTGAGGGGTTTGGAAGCGGAGCCCCGAGGCGGGTGCGCCGAACCAAAACAGCATGAACACCAGCCCGTGGACGAGGTAGATCGAATAGGAGATGCGTCCGAGGTAGTGCGGGACAGCCGAGGCGAGCGCACGGTTGAGCCGTCCCCTCGCGCTCGCGCCGACGAACACCAGCAGCGCGAAGAGCGGCACGACCAGCAGGTCGTTGGCGTCCAGGTGCATCACCATGAGGATGCCGGCCAGAGCCGACAACGCGAAACCGTCGGCGACGGCGGGTGACAGCCGGGGGAGGGACCGCCAGAGACGATACAACCCCAGACCGATGAGGAAGCCGCCGAGGCATCGGACCACGCCGTAGTCGAAGGTGATGTCGAGCGTCTGGCGGCCGACGGCGAGATAGAGACTGATCAGCACCAGGCCGCCGGCGGCGATGCAAATCGCGCTGGCGACAAGGCCTCGGGACGCGATGATCGGGATCAGCAGGGGGGCGACGGCGTAGACCCACCACTCCGCCGCGATCGACCAGGACACGATGTTCCACGTCAGGCCGGCGCCCGGCGCCATCGCATGGAGCATCAGGAGGTTGGCCGGCAGCGCCGCGGGCTTGAAGAAGGCGTCCCAGCTTCCGTCCCGAAGGCTCGGCCAAGCCGCGCCCGCCGCGACGGCGCCTGCGACAAGCAGCAGGGTCAGGACGAGATGCAGCGGATAGATGCGGAAGAACCGGGCGCGGTAGTAGCGCGCCGCCGTCCGCCAGCGGAACCCCGCTCCAAGGCGCTCCGCATAGGCGTGATGGATCACGAACCCGCTGAGGATGAAGAAGAAGTCGACCCAGAGATAGCCGTTGGCGATCAGGCCGCTCGACACCTTGGGCAGCAGGGTCCCCATATCGCGATAGAACAGGCAGACATCGATGTGGAACACCACCACGCCCAGTGCCGCGATCCCCCGCAGGGATGTGAGGGGCACCATCTCTCCATTCGCCAGACTGACATCTTTTGCAGTTTTTTGCATCAATTCCTGCACGGTAACTCCGAGGCGAATTCAGCGTTTGCTGGACTTATCCAGCCTCGCGGTCGAGCATAGGCCGGTGTGTTGCGATGTTTTGCAACCCGTGCGACGGTCCTCCGGGGAGGGGCCGGATGAAGATCGTTCAGACTTTCGCCCTGGTCGCGGCGTTGGCGACGGCGGGGTGGGCGACCGGAGCGTCGGCGGCGACGACGACGCCCTTCTGGCGCAACGCCACCGTGTACTTTCTGATGACCGATCGGTTCGCCAACGGCGACCCAGGCAACGATACGGCCTATGGGCGGGTGCGAGACGGGGACCCGCTACGATCGTTCGAAGGCGGGGACCTGAGGGGCGTCATCCAGAAGCTGGACGACGGCTATTTCCGCGACTTGGGCGTCGATGCGATCTGGACCACGCCGGTCATCCGCCAGGTGCGGCAGCCCTTTCAGGAGTACGGGAGGTCCTACGCCTTTCACGGCTATTGGCCCCGGGACTGGACGGCGGTCGACGAAGCCTTCGGCACCGAGGCCGACTTCGCCGAACTGGTGCGGAAGGCCCATGCCCAGAACATCCGCGTCATCGTCGATGTGATCATCAACCACGCGGGTCCGCCGATTGGCGAAGACGACCCGGCCTGGCCGCGAGATTGGGTGCGGACCGAGCCCGCGTGCGACTATGCCTCATATGCCGGCACGGCGACGTGCTTGATCGTGCCGGCGCTTCAGGACATCCGCACCGAGAGCGACGCTACGGTCGAGCTGCCGCCGTTTCTGATCGAGACCTGGCGGCGCGAGGGTCGGCTGGAGCGCGAGCTGGCTGAGCTGGACGCCTTCTTCGCGCGTACCGGACACCCCCGCGCGCCGCGCTACTACCTCATCAAGTGGCTGACCGACTGGGTGCGCGAGTACGGCGTCGACGGCTTTCGGGTAGACACGGCCAAGCACGTCGATCCCGAGGTTTGGGCTGAGCTGAAAGCCGAGGCCGAGCGCGCCCACGCCGAATGGAAGGCTGCCAACCCCGGCGCGCTCGCCGACGACCAGCCCTTCTACATGGTCGGAGAGGTGTTCAACTTCGGTCTGAACAACTTTCAAAAGTCCGTTGGCGCGGCCTACGACTACGGCGACCGCAGGGTCGACTTCTTCAACTACGGTTTCGACGGGCTAATCAACATGGGCTTTCCCACCCATGCCCGCGCCACTATGCCCGAGCTGTTCGACCAGTACGCCCGCGCGTTCGAAGGTGACTTCGCGGGCCGATCGATGCTGAACTACATCTCCTCGCACGACGATATGGAGCCCTTGGACCCCGAGCGGACCGATCCGTTCGAGAACGCGATCAAGCTGATGCTCGCCCCCGGCGCCGTCCAGATCTACTACGGAGACGAGCTCAGCCGACCGCTGGTCGCGCCCGAAACGACCGGCGACGCTAGACTCAGGACGCCGGTGGACTGGTCAGTCATCGAGACGGGCGAGGGTGCCGCCATCTTGGAGCACTGGCGCAGACTAGGGCGTTTTCGCAACCGACATCCCGCGATCGGCGCAGGCAAGCACGTAGAGCTCTCGCGGGCCCCGTTTGTCTTCGCCCGGACGCTCGAAGAAGAGGGAATCGCGGATCGCGTATTGGTGGCCCACTCCGCAGATGCGGACTTTGCGAACGTGCCGGCGGGCGGGATGTTCGCAGACGGCTCCATCGTGCGTGACGCCTACACCGGCGATCTCTGCGATGTGCATGCTGATAGGGTCGTTTGCCGCACGCCAAGGCAACTCGCCCTCTTCGAGGCGACAGGTCTGCCCTAGCGACTTTGAAGGTTCGGCCGCCGGTTTACGGTGAGGAGTGTCGGCTTTTCAGCAGAAGGCCAATGTCTGCTGGTGGCGCGAAGCGGACGGTCCAGGGCTGAAAGCCGTGCGCACATCCCTCCGTCAACGGGGCGTCCGGCTAAGACGCATCTGCCCTCTGCGCACGCCCACGATGACCGAACCATCGGAAGCAACGGTTTGCTGATTGCCCTGGTCGGTGAAGGCGTCCGAGGTTTCCAGCGGGATATCGAGACGCAAATCGCCGGTGTCGATGTCGAGCCCGCGATACGCCAGCTGGCACCCGTTGGCTCGTCCGGAACCATAGACCAGCTTGGTCGCTGACGACGCCGTTGGGATCCCGTTGAAGTGAACGCTGGCGTTCGCCCAGACCAGCTCGAACGCTCTGGCAGTTGGGTTCCAGTCGACGCGCTGGACGCCCTTGGGCGGACTGCAGTCAGGGTTGAACCCCGCCCACTGCGCGATGAAGATGCTGTTTCCGAGCGCCGCAGGCGAGTTCTCTGCCGTGAAACCCTCACCCTCCGGCGTCGACAGCGGCAGTGCGATGCGGCCCGCCAGCCTGCGATCCTGATCGGCGAGGCCTCGCCAGTCATCGGGAGGATCGTCCCGCCAGAAGCCGACGAGGTTGTTGTTGGGCGCGTGACCGTCGGTCATGACCACCAGACCGTCCTCCCGCGTTCCGATCAGGGTCGGGGTGGTGCCGGTGCCGGTGCAGATCATGCCGCGAATGGTGCGCAGACGCTCGCGCAGCCGGGATTGCCGGCGAGGCTCTCGGCAACCCGGACCACGGAAGTCATATGCCGCCTCCCAAGCCGTCGAGAAGCGGACCCCGTCCCAATCAAGCGCCGTCACGCCCTGCTGGTTGGAGATATAAATGCGGCCCGTCTCATCCAAGGCGAAGGCATTGTGGTAGCCGTAGCCGCCTGCATCGCGGCGCGTCCCGATCGGGGCGGTCGCGACGACGCGGCCGCTCGCCGGCGAGATTGCCGCGATGCGGTTGTCCTCCATGAGAATGAGGATGTGACCGTCGTAGCTGATCGAAAAGTGGATGGTCAGGCGGCCGGCCTCGCGCGGCACCTCGATGACTCGGTCGATCACAAGAGGGCAGCGGGGACAGTCGGGGCGGGCGTCGCGGAGGACATAGAGACTGTTGCGGCTGATGCTCGTGGTGATGATGTCGCCGTTCGCGAGCGGCGCGACATACCAGTCGAAGTCAAACCGCCCCCGCGGGATCGGGACGTAGCTGACCTGTTCGAAGCGGTCGCCGTCGAGCAGCCATTTGACGACACCGGTCTGGACGCTGCCCAGCGCCATTTGGGAGCCGTTGCTGTAGGGTTCGTCCAGCACCGTCCAGGGCGAGGTCCCGCCCTCCGGGTTGTCCAGACGCTGGATCCGGATGGCGTCGCCCGGCGCGATGGCGTCGAGCGCGCCAGCCGCCTGGGCATAGCCGTTTCGGTGAAACAGTGGCCAGGTCGAGTCCGCCAGGGCCGGGTTGCGCGGCGGCTCCATATCCTGAACCGGTGGCCCCGCAGCGGTCACCAATCCCAGACTGAGCGCCAGGCCGCGGAACAGCGCGTCGATGGTGATCATGGCAGGCTCCTGCGCAGCGATCAGCGGCAGCGGGCATAACGATCGGGTGATCGTCCCGGCCCGCCCCGGACGCCTGGAGGATTCTCCCAGTTGGTTCCTGGACCGCCGACGGGTCCGGGCGGATTGCCGTCCGGATCGGCCCAGCAGCGCGCGCGGGTCCACCATCCATAGGTCGGGTGATACCAGCCCAGCTGGGGATTGAAGAGGTAGGCGCCGCGCGGAGTGAAGACGTAGCGCTGACCGTGATAGACGAAGACGCGATCCGGGAGGCGCCCGGGCCGCCAAGAGCGCCCGGCGGGTTCTCCCAGTTCGTTCCCCGGCCCCCCCGATATCCAGGCGGATTGAAATCGCGATCCTGACCGGCAGGTCCGGAGAGCGCGAGCGCGGCGGTAATGGCGATGGCAGAGATCATGGTGAAGTGTCCTCGGGTTAGGGTCAGGGGCGATCGAGGAGATTGCGCAGGGCCTGGGCTTCCGCTGGATCAAGCCAGCCGTCGCCATTGAGGTCGGCCTGACCAAAGCGATCGCCTCCCAGACTGCGGAACTCGGCCGCGTCGAGGGCGCGATCGCCGTCACGATCGGCCACTCGAAGTCGTGCCAGAGCTTGGCGAGGATCTCTGCGCTCACCCGGCGATCGTTGGGCGGTTGCGGCCAGGGCCCGGAGTTCACCGACGACGATCCGTCCATCGCTATTGCCGTCCAGCCGCTGGAACAGGGCATCGCGCCCCGCATCGACCTCTCGCCGCGACAGGCGTTGGTCGCCGTCCAGATCGAGCCTGCCGAAGACATCAGCCACCTGGGCCACGACCGGTGTGACAACAGCCAGGCTGACCAGGATCAGGGAAAGAGACAAATGGCGCATTTCAACTCCAATGAGGATGGACGCCCCGACCAACGGGGGGGGGCAGTGGGTGGTCGGGGCGTCCTCGGACGAGCCTCAGGAGGCGGCTCGTCGAACCGGTTCAGTAGGGACGGACGGTGCTCGAGGACCGGGTCTCGCCCCCGTTGGTCGTGAGCTCGCGGGTCACCACCACGCTGTCGCCGGTGTCCAGGGCGGTGACCTCGCGGCCGTAGCCGCGGCCGGTCGAGCTCTGCCCGGATGCCGAGCGATTGTAGTAGCCGTCGTCGACGGACACATCCCGTGACCAGGATTGCGTCACGCCGGACCGGCCCGTGCGCGACGTGCTGGAGACATAACCGTCATCGGTGCGGGCGCTGGAACGGTACCGGCTGCTCGCCCACGGCTGGCCATTGATCTGGCCCGACCGTTCAATCGAGGCCGACCCGCGGCTGCGAAAGATGTCGGCCTGGCGATCCGCGGTGACCCGGGGGCCCTGGAAGGTCGAGAAGCGCTGCCGCTCGCGGGACTGGGCCTCGGCCGTGGCGGGAAGCAACGCCGCGCCGAGCGCGGCGGCGGAGGCGACGACCGTCAGGGTCGCGAGCAGACGGCGGCTGGGGGAGTGGGTCATGATGTTGGCTCCTTGAGCGATCGGTGAAACCCCGACGACAGAACCCTCCCACGGCCACGTCCCAGGGGGATTTCGGGCGGGCGCCGTCGTGTAACAGAAGGTATCCGGGGCTTTGCCGTGACCGAGCGGGGTGTCATTCCAGTCGCATGGCCGCTGCTTCGCGCATCATCATCGTGGAAGACGATCCGGAAATCCGGTCGCTGGTCCGCGCCCTTCTGGTTCAGGAGGGGTACGTCTGTGAGGCGGCGGAGGACGCCGAACGGTTCTGGCGGATCGCGGCGATCGATGCGCCAGACCTCGTCATTCTCGACATCATGATGCCGGGCGAGGACGGTCTGAGCCTCTGCCGCCGGCTCCGGGCGCAGAGCGACGTCCCGGTCCTGATCACCTCGGCGCGGGCAGAGCCGCTCGACCGGGTCATCGGCCTGGAGATCGGAGCCGACGACTATCTCAGCAAACCCTTCGAACCCCGGGAGCTGATCGCTCGCACTCGCGCGCTGCTGCGTCGGACGCGCTCCGCTCCGCGCCAGCGTGGGGCCTCCTTCGGCGGCTGGCGTGTAGACTATGGTGCTCGATCGCTGACCTCGCCCGAAGGCGAGATCGTCGAACTGACCTCGGGCGAGTTTGATCTTCTGGCGGTCCTGACCCGCCATCCCCTGCGCGTGCTGAGCCGGGATGACATCATGGACGCCCTGCACGGTCGCTCCGCCGACGCCTTCGACCGGTCTATCGACATTCAGGTGTCCCGGCTTCGCCGCAAGCTGCGCGACGACCCACGCAGTCCCCAGCTCATCCGCACCGTCCGCAACGCGGGCTATCTCTTTGCCGTCCAGCCGGAAGCGTCATGATGCGCATCGGGCTTGGCGCGCGTCTGACGGTCGGCATCGTGGGCGGTCTGGTCGTGATCCAGGGCCTCGGTCTGGCCGCCGTGCTCTGGATGCGAGAGCCGGAAAGCGGGGCGTGGCGTCCCCCCATGCCGTCACGCGTCGCCGCTGCGGCCGAGGCGCTCGATGCGTCCCCGCCCGCGATCCGTGACGCCTATCTCATTGGACTGAACGGCGATCAGACCCGCTTCTTCATCAGCGACGGTATTCCGGCCGGTTACCGGGTGCACGAAGGGCTGGCTCCAGCCCTGTATCGAGGCTACCGGCAGGCGCTCGCCGACCGCGAGTTCCTGGTCCTACGGCCCGAGGTCGCCCGGGAGTGGCGACCGCGCGGCGCCGTCCTCAGCCAGCACGCGTTTTCCGTCGAACTCGCCGACGGGCGCCGTCTCAATGTCACGCCGGGGGTGTCCCAGCGCAGGCGCGGCCTGACCACTGTCTTCCTTGTCGTCGCCTTCGGCATGGCGGCGCTGTCGGCCATCTTCGTCGCCCGCCTGATCCGCCTCGCGACCGCGCAGCTGGAGTCCCTGTCAGAGGCGGCGGATTCTTTCGCCGCCGATCTGAGCGCTCCAGCGATGGCGGAACGCGGGCCCGAAGAGGTTCGGCGCGTCGCCGTGGCCTTCAACCGCATGCAGGCCGAGCTGCGCCGGCTCATGGCCGAACGTCTGAACATGCTCGCTGCGGCCGCCCATGATCTCAAGACCCTGCTCACGCGGCTTCGTCTCAGGGTCGCGGGGCTCGAGGACGAGGCGCAGCGGGCCAAGGCGGACGCCGACATCGCGGAGATGGCCGGATTGATCGAGGACGTCCTTCTGGTCGCCCAAGGGGAAGCGCGACAGCCGCGGCGCGAAGTCGTCAACCTCCACCGCTTCGTCGAGGACCTGGTCACCATGCGCCAGGAACTCGGCCAGGCGGTCGGCGCGGATCGGCTGGAGATCGCCTACGGCCTGGCCGAGCCGGCGGCGCTCAGGCGCATCCTCGATAACCTGATCGACAATGCGCTGAAGTACGCAGGCGGCGTGTCTCTTGGCGTCGGATCCGCAGCCGACGACCGGATCGAAATACGGGTGATCGATCACGGTCCGGGTCTGCCCGCGGACTTCGCCGCTCGCGCCTTTGAACCCTTTGCCCGGCACGAGCCGTCCAGGAACCGCGCAACCGGGGGAGCGGGTCTGGGGCTGTCCATCGCGCAGACTCTGGCCCGGCAGATGAACGGCGACATTGTGCTGACGCCGACGCCGGGCGGCGGGCTGACGGCCACGGTTCTGCTGGAACGGCGCTAACGGTCCCATTTCCCTGAGGGGCTGCGCGAGCCGGGATACGAGCGGCGGTCAGCGAACGCGGATCATGCGGGTGCGGCCGGAGTAGACGATGGAGCCGTCGGCGGCGACCGAGTGGTTGTTACCCTGGTCGAGAACCGCGTCCGAAGCGCCCAGCGCGACCCGGCCCGTCTCGGCGCCCGTCGCCAGATCCAGAGAGGTGTAGGCGTAGCGATCACCATAGCGGCCCATCCCATAGGTCTGACAGGGCGTTGTCAGTTCGCAGGCGATGGTCGGGACACCATTGAAGAGGATGCTGGGGTTGGCCCACACCAGTTCGAAGCGGCGCTGTTCGGGCCTCCAGTCGACCCGTTGCACGCCCTTCAACGCATCGGCCCTGGGGTTGAAGCCCGCCCACTGGGCCACGACGATGGCGTTGCCCAGCGCCGCAGGCGAGTTCTGCGCCGTGAAGCCCAGCCCGTCCGGTGTCGAGTACGGCAAGGCGAAGACGCCGGCCACGCGCCGGTCCAGGAAACGGCCCGGGCGGTTGGGGTCCGGCAAGGGCCGCCAGTCCGCCGGCGGCTCACCGCGCCAGAAGGCCACGAGATTGTTCCTGGGCGAATGACCATCGACGATCACCATGATGCCGGAGACTGGATCGCCCAGCAGGGTCGGCGTCGTGCCGGTGCCGGTGCAGGTCTCGCCATTGGTAACGGCACGGATCTCCTCCAGCCTCGAACGATCCAGCGGCACGTCCTCGCAGCCGGGGCCGCGCATGTCGTAGGTCGCCGACCACGCCAGGCTGAAACGGCCGTTGCGCCAATCGACGGCCACGGTCTTGTTCTGAGCGGCGACGAAGAGGCGGCCCGTCTCGTCGATCGGGAAGGAGTTCTGGAAGCTGGCTCCGCTGTCCGTGGGCAGATCGAAACTCGCCAGAACGGTCCCCGTCTGCAGGTTCACGGCAATCAGGCGATCGGCGTCGGTCAGGGCGATGAGAACGCCGTCGGGCGCGAGGGAGAAGTGCGACAGCAGCGATCCATAGACGGTCCGATTGACGTCGATGCGCCGCTTGATCTCGAGCCGGGATCGAGGATCGCCGGCGACTGCGTCGCCGAACACGATGAAGCGGTTGGTCCTGCGTTCGGCGACCACCCCGGTCCCGCCGCGCAGCATCAGAATGCCCCAGTCGGTGTCCGCCACGTTCCGGTCCAGCGGCAGAAAGCTGATCGCCTCGAACGTGTCATCCCTGATCAGATACTTGGCGACCCCATCGTTGGGCGTCGTCAAAACGGGCTGAGAACCATCCGCATAGACTTCGCCGAACACCGTCCAGGGCGAGACATAGGGCGAACCGCCAGGGCTGGCCGTCTGGGACGCGATACTCTGGGACCGGTCCGCGACGCCCGGACCGACCGTGGCGGCGGTCGCGGTCGCGTAGGTGTTGGCGTGGTAGATCGGCCAGGTCGAGGCCGCCAGGAACGGGTTGAGGAACGCCAGCGGCGATGAGGTTGGCGGCGGAGATGGAACCGACGGGTTCGGTGCCGGAGACGGTGCTCCGATCAGGGCGCCTTCTGGTTCGGCACCGTCCCCACCACAGCTGGAGAGGAGGGCCGCGACAACAATCACGGTAGCTGCATGTCGAGCTCTCATCGGCGCCTCATCAGATTGCAGAGCCAGCGCGGGTCACTGTCTGGGGAGCATGCCCGAGGCTCCTGCGGCTGATGGGGCTCTAACCCTTGGACGGCCGGCTTCGATGTCTGACCGGTTTCGACGCGTAACGGTGCGTAACAAGAAACAGGCTGCCGGTTGGACAGGGGCGACAGAGCCCACCCATTTGAATGGCCGGTTCTGGCCACCGTGAGAATGTCCGCTGTTGGCGCGAATCGGACATTCGTATCCAATCGCCGATTCTGGCTGAGTGGCAGTTCGGAATGTCCGCCGTTGGGAAGCTGGTCGGATGTTGTTGTGAGGTCTGCACCTGGCTCCACGTAGACAGCCGCCTTAGTGCGTTGGCTGCCAACGGCACTCGGATGTGTAAATCCAGCGGGCACCATCGGTGTCGATCCAATCGCCGTCCGGCTCTCCGGTAGCGTCCGAGCCAAACCTGATCACGTTACCCTCGGTGTCCTCAACATGCAGCTCGCGGGCACCCCACGGGTAGTTTGCTGGACCGGTCCGGACAATCGCGCCCTTGGGCGCAATCTCGTCATGCAATGCATCGACGTCATCCACCCCCAGATAGAGCCAAGCTTCGCCTTGACCCTGATCGCCTGTTGCTAGCATGATCGTCGCCTCTCCACGGCGCACCGAGGAAGAGTATTCATCTCCCCATTCGCGGCTAAACCCGAGAATGTCCGTGTAATAAGCCAGAGCCCGCGCTTGGTCAGCGACGCGCAGGATCGGCGTGGTCCTGCCGAATGTCACGCTCATGCGAGCTTCCCCGCTTCTTGCGTTAGGTACCCTATCATCAGACAGCGTTCCGACCAATCATGAGCGTCGGAGCCACGGCCTCTGAAGCGGCGAGCCGTCGCATTTGGACTCGAATGTTCGCTGCTAACCCCTCAGGCCTGACGTCTGCTCATCAGTCATCTTCCAGACGCCGATCGTGACTGGTAGGTCCGCTAAGGGTCGAAGGCGGTCCATGGCGGCAGGCCGGAGAGCAGCTGCTGGCATCCGTCTGAATGTCGTATTTTCGGAGGTCATTGAAAGACAGCTTCTGGCGCAGAGACGATGCAGACTGTCGTGTGGCGCCGTCGTGAGACCGAGGCAGCGAATGGCGCCGATCGACCCGCTTTTTCGGTTTCCTGAAGAGGCGAAGCATGCCCGACGTCGGTGGGAGCGGGTGATGGCTGGGGTCCCTGTGACCCGTTCCGGCGGCCGCCTGAATCAACTCGGTTCGCCGTCTTGGAGGCGACCGTTTGGTCCGCGACGGCGCCGGCTGGCTGAACGCCGCCCGGTCCCGTGACGCTTGCCTCAACCGGCGCGAGATGGCTTTCTCTGGCCGGTGTCGACGCAGAGGCAGCCTCGACGGGCGGTTGCGCATGGCGAGCGCCCCAAGCGGCGCACCCGCAGGGCGCATCCGGCCAGGTCGATCCAGGAGTGGGGACGGGCTCATGAGCGGCGACAAGGCCCGCATGGAGGCAGCGGAACGCGAAGCGGCCCAGTGGCACCAGACACTGTCCGCTCCGTCTGTGAGCGAGGAGGCGCTCGAGCGCTTCTTCGCCTGGCGCGCCGACCCCGTGAACGCCGACGCCTATCGCCGCGTCGAGACCGTCTGGGCCGCGACCGGGGCGCTCGCGGGCGACGCCGATATCCAGCAGGCCGTCAGCGAGGCGCTGAACCGCAAGCGCCGCGAACGCGCCATCGCTTTCGGCTGGACCGGACCGGGGACGCTCGCCGTCGGGCTCGGCGTGGCTGTCGTTCTGGCCTGGTCGGGCTGGAGCTGGTGGAGCGGGCGCGGACTGTACGAGACCCGGATCGGCGAGCAGCGGCTGGTGCAGCTCGCCGACGGGTCCTCGGTGCGGCTCGACACGGCCTCGGTCGTGCGCGTGCGCTATGCCGCCGATGGCCGACACGTCGAGCTTGTGTCCGGCCGCGCCTTCTTTGACGTCGCGCCGGACAGGCAGCGGCCTTTCGAGGTCCGGGCGGGTGAAGCTTCGGTCACGGCCGTCGGCACCGCCTTCGAGGTCTGGCGGGGGTTGGAGGACGTCGAGGTTGTCCTCGTCTCGGGCGTCGTCGATGTCCGGGGCGGGGGATCCGGACCCGTCGAACGGCTTGAGGCGGGGGAGGGGGCCCGCCTGGCGGGTTCGACGATCGAGACCGCCATGGCCGACATAGAGGCCGAGACGAGCTGGACCGAAGGCCGGCTGGTGTTTCGCGACACGCCGCTCGCTGCGGCGGTGGTCGAGGTCAACCGCTATCTGCCACGCGGTGTCGTGCTGGAGGCCGCGGGGCTCGCCCGGACGCCGGTGACCGGCGTTTTCCGGGCCGGCGACCGGGCGGCCTTCACCGCCGCCGTGGCCGAGGCCTATGGGCTTCAGGCCCGCGAGCGCGGCGACGGCGTCATCGTCCTGTCGTCGCCCTGAAACTTTTTTGCGTCGGAGCTCCGGGGTTACCGGGGGTCCCGACCGTCTCTTGTTCGTCGCCACGGGGGCGGCGGAGGAGAGACACGCCTATGTATCGTTCGAGTCTGCTGGCCGGATCGGCCCTGGCGATGGGGATCGCCGGCATCAGTGTATCGGCCTGCGCCCAGGACGGGCGAGACTTCGCCATCGCGCCCGGATCCCTGGGCGAGGCCCTGACGGCCTATGCCGCCCAGGCCGACCGCCAGATGCTGGTCCCCGGCGACCTCGTCGCAGGACGGACCACGGCGGGGCTTTCGGGCCGAATGGATGCCGACACCGCGCTCGATCGCCTCCTGGCCGGGACGGGGCTCGCCTGGTCCCAGACCCGTCCGGGCGTGATCGTGATCGGCCGGGACGATCCTGCCGAGGCGCTCGATGTCGGCGAGACGGTGGAGCTGGAGGCCGTGGTCGTCACCGGGACCCTGTTGCGGGCCTCGGGCGAGCTGGCCTCGCCGGTGCTCGCGCTGGATCGCGATGCGCTCGACCGGAGCGGATACGCCACCGTCGCCGAGACCCTGGCCGCCCTGCCGCAGAACTACGCCGGATCGGCCACCCCCGTCGTCCAGCTTGCCGCCTCCGACCGCCAGGGCTCCAACGCGACCGTGGCGACCGGCGTCAACCTGCGCGGCCTGGGACCGGCCTCGACCCTGCTTCTGGTCAACGGCCGACGCGTCGCAGGGACCGGCTTCCGCGGTGAGTTCGGCGATGTCTCGGCCCTGCCGTCCGCGGCCGTCGAGCGGGTCGACGTGCTTCTTGACGGTGCCAGCGCGCTTTACGGAAGCGATGCCGTGGCGGGCGTGGTCAACGTCATCCTCAAGCCCTCGATCGACGGCCAGGAGAGCCGCCTGCGCCTGGGGGCCGCTGAGGGCGGGGTCGAGGATGTCCTTGTCTCCCACCTGTTCGGGCAGCGCTGGTCGGGCGGAGCGGCCTATGCGGCGCTGGAGTATCAGAGCGTCGACGGCCTGAGTTCTCTCGACCGGCCCTATACGGCCGACGGCGACCTGCGGCCCTTCGGCGGCTCGGACCGGCGCAACCTGTTCGCTGCGCCGGGCAATCTGATCGCCTTTGACGCCGCGACCTCGACCTATCGACCGCTGTTCGCCATCAGGCCAGGCGCTTCGGGCGTGGCGGCCACGCCGGCGGACTTTGCGGCAGGCGTCGCCAATCTCCAGTCCGCCACCCTCGGGCAGGACCTCCTGCCCGAGATCGAGCGCTACAGCCTCTATGGCCGGGTGCGCCAGGCGGTCGGCGAGCGTCTCGACCTGTCGGCCGACGTGCGGGTCAACCGCCGCGACTACAGCCTCACGGGAGCGCCGGCGATCGGGGTGTTCGCGGTCACCCGCGCCAATCCCTTCTTCGTGTCCCCGACCGGGGCGGCCAGCCATATCGTCGGCTATGCGTTCGATCGCGACCTCGGCAACACCCGCCAGAGCGGCCGTTCGGAGAGCCTGGGTCTCACCGCCGGGTTTGACTGGGCCCTGAGTGACGCCTGGGCGCTCGACGGCTATCTCGCCTTTGCGCAAGAAGAGGGCCAGAGCCGCGTCGCCGGTCGGGTGCACAGCCGCTTCCTCAACGAAGCGCTCGGCACAACGCCGGACGATCCGGCGACCACCTATCGCGCGGCTGTGGATGGCTTCTTCAATCCCTTCGGCGCGGGCGGTGCCAACGGGCGGGCGGTGCTGGATTTCATCGGCCAGGGCTTCAGCGGGGCGCAGGACCGAAGCACCGCCCGTTCGGCCAACCTGCTTCTGACCGGCCCGCTCCTGAACCTTCCATCCGGGACCGTCGATCTGGCCATCGGCCTGCAGTGGCGCGAGGAGACTTTCGAGACGGCGACCGTCGCCTTCGCCTCGACGCCCGCGCCGGTCGAGACCCGCACCCCGGAGGTCGGCCGCTCGATCGCGGCTGTGTTCGCCGAGGCCCGCATTCCGCTGGTCGCGGGAGGGCCGGGAAGGCCGGGACTGCGCCGCCTGGAGGTCTCGCTCGCCGGGCGGGTGGAAGACTACGACGACTTCGGCTCGACGGCCAATCCCAAGCTGGGCGTGGTGTGGGAACCGGTCGAGACCCTGACCGTGCGGGGTTCCTGGGGAACCTCCTTCCGGGCGCCCTCCCTGCCGCAGATCGGCGACGCGGAGGTGGCCTCGGTGACCTTCCTGCCGCGCACAGACGGGGCCCGGGTTCTGGCCCTCTACGTCTACGGCGGCAACGCGGACCTCGAGCCAGAGACCGCCGAGACCTGGACGCTCGGGCTGGACTGGCGCGGGCCCGCGGGCCTGGAGATCGGCCTGGGGGCCTTTGAGACCACCTTCAGCGACCGTAACGCCCAACCCGCGACCGAAAACCTCACCGGTGTCCTGACCGACCCGACGCTCGCCCCCTTCGTGCGCCTCGTCAGCCCGGGGACCAGCCCCGCGGACCTGGCGCTCGTCCGGTCCTATGTCGGGCGTCCGGACTTCCCCTTCGCCGGCCTCTATCCGGAGACGACCTATGGCGCGATCGTCGATGGGCGCTGGGTCAACACCGGCGAGGTGCGCGTTCGCGGCCTCGACCTGACCGCGCGCCGCACCCTGACGCTCGGCGGCGGGGACCTGGCGCTTGACGGCTCGGCTTCCCTCATCCTCGACTACGACACCCGACCGACTCCGGCCGCGCCGGTCCGCGACGTGGTCGACCTCGTCGGCTACCCAGTGAGCCTTCGGGCTCGCGCCGGCGGGGTCTGGTCGCGCGAGGCGCTCAGCCTGGGGCTCTTCTGGAACCATGTTTCGGACTACCGTGACCGCCTGGGAGCGCGCATCGACGCCTGGAACACCTGGGACGCCCAGCTGCGCTGGTCGCCGGCGACGGGACGCTTCCAGGGCCTGACCGCGGCCCTGTCCGTGACCAATCTGTTCGATGCCGATCCGCCCTTCTACGACGCCCCCAGCGGCTTCGGTTTCGATCCTGGCCAGGCCAGTCTGGTCGGACGGACGGTGGCGCTGCAGCTGATCCGGCGCTGGTGAGCCCGGACCATGACCGGTTTCATCATCCGCCTCCTGGCGGCGCTGGCGCTTGCCTGGCCCACCCCGGTCCTCGCCGCCGAAGGCCAGGCCGGGCTCCCCGGCTCACAGGCCCGACCGCTCCGGGTCGAGGATATCGTCTCGACCGAGGCCATCGTTCGGGCCTCGATCTCGCCCGACGGACGCTGGGCCGTCTATGAGCGGCGCGCCGCCTATGACCAGGCCCCCCGCTATGACCTGGGGCCGCGCTCCCTCTGGGCCATCACCCGGCTGTGGCGGATCGACCTGCGCGACGGCGGTCCTCCGCAGCTTCTGGTGGCGGATCCCGCCGGAGGCATGGTGCTGGGCCCCTGGAGTCCGGACGGTCGTCACCTGGCGGTGTTTCATCTGACCGGCGCGCGGCTGGAGATCGGCGTGGTCGAGGTCCAGACGGGCGCGGCCTGGTGGACGGGGGCGACGCCGGACCTGCCGCTGCTCGGACAGGCAGCGCAGTGGGTCGATGCGGACCGGCTGGCGGCGACGGTCCGGCCGGATGGCAGCCCGCCCTTCCTCCTGCGCTACGCCTCCCCCGGCCCGGCCGCCCTGCCCGATCGCTGGGCCCGGACCGCCGAGGGGCGGGCCGCGTCCCGCACGGTGATCGAGGCGCGGGACGGCGTGGCGATCGGGCCACCCGAGCCCGACCGGGCGCTGGTGATGTTCGATGTCGGCTCACGGGATATCCGGACACTGATCCAGGGCTCCGTGGCGGACTTCGCCGTCTCGCCGGACCAGCGCACCATCGCCGCGCTCCAGGCCGATCGACCCGTGCCCCAGCGACTGGACCAGGTGGAGCAGATGGGCCTGGAACGAACCCACCGTCTGACGATGGTCGACCTCGCGACCGGGGTTCGCCTCGAGACCCTCCCGGGCCTGGACGTTGCGCCCCACCTCCTCGCCTGGTCGAGCGACGGCGCCGAGGTCCTGATATGGACCACCGCCGAAACCGGCGAGGGGCGGCTGGTCGCCGTGGCTCCCGACGGCGCCACCCGGGTGTTCCGGCAGGATGGTCTCCTGGCCTTGCCGCCTGGACGACGGCCCGATCGCCTCGGTGGCGTCCGGGCCGGCTGGCTCGGGCGGGACCCCGTCCTCCGGGCGTCGGACGCGGCGACGGGGCGCGCGGACTGGCGCAAGCTGGACCCTGACCGGTCTCCCGTCGCCCTGAGCGGAAGCCTCTCGGCCGCCGCGGGTCGGATTTCCGCCGTCGCGGACGACGGCCCGCGGCTGGTCGCCGAGGGTCGGCTGTGGCGGTTGACGCCGGAGGGGGCGCGGCCGGTCGGGTCGATGACCGGCCTCGCCGAGCCCGTGATCGCCGATCTCGAACGGCCCTGGCGGCTGCGCGTCAACGCTCCGCCGAGGCAGGACTGGACCGCAGCCGTGGCCGCCGATGGAAACGGGTTCGTGCTGGGTGCGGACGGGACGCCGCGGCTTCGAACGCCCGCGACGTCGCGCGATGTGCGCTGGCTCGCCTTTGGAGCGGACGCCATCCTCTGGCTCGAACGCGACGGCCTGTCCGAGCGCCTCAGGCTGACCGACGCGCGGGGGTCGCGCGAGATCGACCGGGTGAACGCTGGTCTCAGCGGGGTGGTCCTGGCGGCCCCGGACCGTCTGGAACACCCCGACGCAGGCGGTCGGCCGACGGTGAGCCTCGTGTATCGGCCGCCGGAGGGGACGCCGGTCCGCGGGGTGGTCGTCGAAGTCTATCCCGGACCGGCCGCCCCCGAACCCTGGTCCGGCCCCGCGACCCTGACCTATGGGCTGCGGCCCCAGGTGCTCGCCGGCGCGGGCTACGTCGTGCTCGTGCCGGCCCTGCCGCTCGATCTGCCCGACGCCCAGTCCGGCGAGCGGCTCTCCGCCGGAGTCGATCGCGCGCTGGACGCCCTCGCGGCCGAACATCCGGATCTGCCGGTCGATCGCTCGGTCGTGGTCGGACACAGCTGGGGCGGATACGCGGCGGCCGCGATCGCCACCCGCGCGCGGCGTCATCGTGGTTACGTCGTCTGGGCGGGTCTCACCGACCTCGCCGGATACTGGGGTGAAGCCTCGCCGACCGGGCGCTACAGCCCCGCCGACGGGCTTAGCCTGCGCCAGCAGGCCGGCTGGGTGGAAACGCGTCAAGGCCTGTCCGTCGGTCCGCCTTGGCGCGACCCGACCGCCTGGGCCGCCGCCAGCCCGTTTCTTCAGGCCAACCGGATCACCGAGCCGGTGCTCCTCATCACCGCCGACCAGGATTTCGTGCCTATGTCCCAGGCCGAGCGGCTGTTCGCCGCCCTCGCCCGGATGGGACGGAGAGCGCGCCTTGTGACCTACTGGGGCGAGGAGCACCTGTTGTGGAGCCCGGCCAATATCCGGGATCTCTACGCCCAGATTTTCGCTTGGCTGGAGGAGACGCTGAACCCGCCGTCTACCGGCCCGGATCCAGGCGCGCCTCCCACGTCCGAACCCAGGCTTCCACAGTCGCCGCCGTCATGATCTCCGCGTAGCCGCCGCGCCACATCAGCGCCTCTCGGGTCAGCCGATCTTCCAGGCACTCGCGATCCAGCAGGCCCAGGGCGACAAGCCGACCCTCCAGAAGCCACGATCGGAGAAAGCCGAGGCCGCCCAGCACCATCCCCCCGTAGAGCCGGGTGAGATCGCCCTTGGAGCGACGGGCGAGGATGGCCGGCGGAAGGCGATCGGTGAAGGCCAGTCGCGCCAGTCCCCGGTCGCGGCCGCCATGGATCAGCTGATCGGTAGGGATCTCCAGGCAGGCTTCGACGACGGGAAGGGCGCAAAGAGGATGGCGGGGGTCGATCCGCGCGGACTGTCGCGACGGGCCATGACGCCCGATGTTGTTGAGGATGCCGGCGATCTGCATCGCCTTGCCCGGCCCGAGGCGTCCTGCGCCCTCGAGCCAGGCGGGCAGGGGCGGCAGCGGCAGGTCCGGATTGACCAGGCCACGGTCGCCGAGAGGGTGGGGATCCGGCAGAGCCGTTCTTCGGCGGGCCTCGAGCGCCAGGCTCCAGACCGAGCGCTCCGTCGTCCGGGCCAGCCCCGGAAGATCGGACCAGAACAGGGCGCGCGGGCCGAGGCGGGTCCACCGGTCGGCGAGTGGCTCGGGACCCAGCCCCTGGACCAGGACGGAATCGCCGCCCTTGCCCGTCAGAACCGCCCCGGCTCCCGCCTCGACGATCCGCGCGGCCCAGGCCTCGTCCTGACGCAGGTCCATGGCATTCAGGCCCGGTCGCAGCCCCTGGGAGATCGATCGCAGGCCGGCCTCGTCCGGCGGTCCGCTCGCCAGGGACTGGCTGACCGGAGCGATCCCCAGCCGCGCCGCGAGCTCGGCGACGAACGCGCGCTCGTCGGATTCCGCCGAGGAGCCGTGGGCGTTGAGCCAGACACGCGGGGACTGGCCCTGGGCGACAAGGCTGGCGGCGACGAGGCTGGAATCGAGGCCGCCTGACACCTCCGCCGCGATCGGTCCGCCGGCCCCCGCCAGCCCCCGAACGGCTTCGTCGATCGCCGAGACCAGATGTCGTGCGGTGGCGTCGATCGGACGGTCAGGGCGGCGATCCGCGATCCGGACCGGACGCCACAGGGGGACCACACGGCCGGGCAGGGGCAGTTCCAGCAGGTCCCCTGGACCGACGCTGACCGGTCCGGCCAGGGCGAGCGGACCGACCGCTGCCAGCGGATCGACCAGGAGGTGGCCGAGGCGGGCGACATCGATCCGCCAGGCGGGTTTGAGGGTGCGGTGAAGCCAGTCGGGCCAGGTCGAACACACCAGCGTCAGCCCGTCCTGGCTCCAGACCAGGGCTTCCAGGGCACCGGAGGGGTCGCGCAGCACCGCGCCCAGCTCGCCCCCCGGCGTCAGTCGCACGCCGACGAACCGGCCCCAGATGCGGGCGAGCAGCTTCTTCTCATAGGCTGCGGAATCGTCCGCGCCGATCCCGTCGAACACCGGGTGGTCTCGATCGAAGGCGTCCCCGATCAGCCGCCAGGGACCGACGCCAAGCACTCGCGGCGGATGCGGTCCGCAGGTGAACACCTCCGCCTTGGGGGACAGGGATCGAGGCCGCCATCCGTCCTCGCGGGCGGCCTGGCTCAGCGCCGCACGGACCGGATCGCCCGGGACTGGGGGATGTGGGCCGACGACGAGAACGAAGTCTCCCATATCAGGCGACGAGGATCGGTGTGTAGCGGCTCACCCGCTCCAGGCGATCGCCCACGACGCCGTCGCCGATCTGGAGCCAGCAGTGGGCGGCGAAGGGCCAGGTCCGGACACCGAACACCCAGGCCGGATCGTGACCGCAGGCGCGCAGCCAGTGGCGCAGCTGATAGGCGGTCTGCAGGCATTCGCCCTCGAACGGGATCCAGGGGCGGACGGCACGATGGGCCGACAGCGCGTCGACGAGCCGCGCGCTTCGGTGCCGGGGAGGAGCAGACGGGGCGAGCAGGCCCGAAAGGGTCCAGCTGCGAAAGGTCAGCGTGCTCGCCATGAGCCGAGACGCGCAGAGCATCACCAGGAGGGGGCGCGTCGGCGCCTCTGGCGCGATGGCCCGGGTGGCCGGCGTCCACGTCCGGCGGCCCGGAGACGGGCCGGGGGCGGCGAGACCGGCGTCCACCAGGGCCGCGGCATACTCGGGGGACGCGACGGTCAGGCTCTGGTCCGGTTCGATACGGAGCCAGGCGCCGCCATCGACGAGGCAGCTGTAGGCGTCCGTTCGCAGGTCCAGGACGACGATGTCGCTCCGGACTTGGGCGAAATGAACCTTGGGCGCGGGCCAGAGCATGAGGGGAACAGACGCGGGGGCGTGCGATCGGACGGCCGCGCGCGACCGTCCGATCTCCGGTCAGCCTTCGACCGTGCGGCTCGGGAAGATGCCCATCTCCAGATACGGGCCCGGCAGGGCGTCGCGAGTGAGGGCACGGGCGTCGCCCAGACGGACAAGGCGGATCAGCGTGGTCATGGCAGTCTCCTTCTCTTGATCGCCACGGGTGTGGCCCGATCAGAAGACGTCTCGTCCAGGGATGTGTGAAGCTATATCTCAAATATATTTCAGGAACTTAGTGAGGTCCCGGGATTGGCCGGGGCAGGTCTTCAGCGCCGTCCTGGTCCGGGTCGACCGGCGTCCAGAGCCTCAAGACCCTCGCGCAGCCACCGCCCGGCCGGATCGTCTGGCCCGCCCTGGGCCACCAGGCGATCCGTCATCGCGGTGACCGCCGACACCAGGGTGCGGACCTCGAGATCGGCGAGCCGGTCCCCGAGCGCGGCGTCAAGGTATCGAAGCCCGATCATCAGGATCGACCCAAACCGATTGTCCGCCGCCCGGGCGGCGAAGGCGGGGGATCCGATGAGCACGGCGAACAGCACGGCGTGAGGATCGCAGTCCAGGGCCCGCGCGAAGCGGTGCAGGTAATCCATGTTGAGCCGGGTCTCTCCCGCCTCGAAGCGCTCATAGGTGCGGGTGGGCAGATTCATGCGCCGCGCGACCTCGGACGTGGTCAGCCGACGCCGGGCGCGGGCGGCCTTGATCGCCTTCGAAAGAAGGGCGCCGTCTGGCAAGCCGGAGCGGACCGTCTCGGACACGTCGCAACCTCCCGTTTTAATCCTCGGGGTCCAGGGATGGACTCCGGTGACTGCCGTCGCCAGGCCCGCGTCAAGCCGGTAGCGGCTGAACCCGTCAAAAAGCGTCGGTGACACCGCCGGTTCCCGGCGGACACTGCGACGAAGAGTGGCGGGTCTGGCCCCGGCCATCCGACAACCCATTGGCGAACCGTCGTCCCTGGGTGAGAGAGCCGGGCTTCGGAGGACGCCGTGACCCGACGACACGACCCGTTTTCTTCAGCGCTCGCGAGCCTGCGCGCCCGGATCGAAGCCGGGCGCGACGCCCCGGGCCAGCCCATCGTCATCCAGGACGAAGCCCGGCGCCTGCGCCTTTCGACGACACCCGTGCGCGAGGCCCTGGGCTGGCTCTGCGGTTATGGCCTGGTCGAACGGGGCCCGACCGGAGGCTTTTTCGCGCCCCGCATGGAGGCGGCGGACCTCGCAGACGCCTATCGCTTTCGTCTCACCTGCCTCTCGGCCGCGGCCGAACTGGGCGACCCGCAGGTGGCGGCGACCGCTGACAGCTCCGGCCCGGTTTGCGCGAGCGTCGAGGGCGTCATGGAGGACGCCGTTCGCGCCACGGGCAGTTCCGCCCTGCTAAGCGCCTATCAGCGGATCGCCAGTCGTCTGGCCCCCTTCCGGGCGGCCGAGCGCGCGGTTCTCGGCGAGGACGACATCGACCGGTCCTTGCTTCTTCGGCATCCGCCGGAAGGCGCAGGACCCCGATGGCTGGAGGGCCTGCAGGCCTGGCATCAGCGGCGGATCACGGCTGCCCCTCGCCTGGTCATGGTCGCCGGACGCCTGCGCGACGACGTCGACAGGGGAGGGGAGGCGACGCCATGAGGCCGTCCGCGCGCTGGATCGGGCTTGCGATGGGGCTCGCCCTCGGCTGTCAGGCGGCGGTCCAGGTGGTCGCCTGGCGGTATCACCATGCGCCCGCCCTGGGATCCCATCTGAGAGTCTTCGAAGACACGGTCCTTTATCCCCCTTGGGCCCTTTGGACCTGGAAGGCCCGCTTCGGGGCCGAGATCGACCCCGTCCTCTCATCGACCGCCCCCCTCGTGCTTCTCGCCGTCGTCGCCGGTCTCGGGGCGGGGACCGCGCTGGACGGCGCGGGCCGAAGCCGGCGGGTGCGCGGCTGGGGCGGTCTCGCCGAGGCCCGAAGGGCTGGCCTGCTTGAGGACGGCGGGGCCGTGCTGGGCCTGATGGAGGGGCGACTGCTGGCGACATGCGACCTGCGCCCGAGCCTGGTCGTCGGCGGAACGCGCAGCGGCAAGGGACGGGGCCACGTCGTGCCAACCCTTCTGTCCTGGACCAACAGCGTGCTCGTCCATGACCCCAAACGGGAGTTGTGGGAGGTCTCCGCGGGCTGGCGCTCGCGATTCTCCCACGCCCTCTACCTCGATCCCCGCAGACCCGCCTCCGCGCGCTGGAACCCCCTGGCCGAAATCCAGCCGGGACCGGGCGAGTTGGCCCAGATCCAGCGCCTGGTCGCCATCCTCTCCGATCCGGGGGGACGGCGGGACGACGAGGCGATCTGGGACAAGGCCGCCTCCGAGATCCTCGCGGCCGTCATCCTGCACGTCCTCCACGTCGCCGAGGACGAGGCCAAGACGCTGCTGACGGTGCGCACCCTGCTGGCCGACCTCGATGCCTCGGCCGACCTCATGCTCAAGACACTACATCGGACCGGCCCGGACGGCGCGCCCGAGGTCCATCCCTTCATACGCACCGCCGTCACCGGCTATGCAGCCATGCACGACCGTTTCCGGACCTCCGTCCAGGGCACGGCGCGGTCCTATCTGGCTTGGATGGCCGGCGACGAGCTCGAGCGGGTCCTGTCCGCCTCGGACTTCACGCTTGGGGACCTGATGTGTGCCGAGGCGCCCCTGTCCCTCTACGTCCAGGCCGCGCCCGGCGACGCCGCCGCGCTCCGCCCCTTCCTGCGGCTGTTCTTCTATGCGGCGGCCCAGGCCCTGACCGTCGACGCCCGCCACGACGTCACCGGACGCGCCAAGCGTCATCGGCTCCTGATGGTCATGGATGAGTTTCCGCTGCTCGGACGCCTCTCCTTCTTCGAGAAGTCCCTGAGGCTGATGAGCGGCTACGGGGTCAAGCCGATGCTCGTCGCCCAGTCGTTCAACGACATCGTCGAAACCTACGGGGCCAACAACACCATCCTGGACAACTGCCATGTCGTGACGGCCTTCGCGGCGCTGGATCCGCTCACCCAGGACAAGGTCTCCCGTCTCAGCGGCAGCGTGATCGAACACCGCCGCAGCGCGAGCGGCCCCGCGGGCCTCGGACCCGGCCGGACGTCGGTGTCGCGCGCCGAGACCGACCGGCCCCTGCTCGAACCGGGCGACATCCGGGGCCTGGCCGACGACCGCCAGGTCATGTTCGTGGCCGGGCGAAAGCCCCTGCTGGCCAGGAAGCTCCAGTACGACCGACGCGCACCGTTCCGGGGGCGGGCGGGGCTGGCCGCGCCGGATCAGGCCCAGGGCCTGGACGGGCCTCTGGCGCCGATCCATCCCTGGACGGGCCGAAGGGCCCTGGGACAGGACGCCGAGGCCACCCTGCCGCTGTTCAAGGAGGTGACGGCGGCCATGACCGACAAGGCGACGGCCCGCAGGGTCGCCGCGATCTTTGGGAGGGTCACCGAAGAGATGGCCGCACAGGAAGCGGCCCTCGATCATCTGCAAGGAGCGCGTGATGCCCCGGACACCCGTCAAGGCACATAGGGTCCAGGTCTATCTGACCGACGCCAAGATTGCCGCCGCCCTCGCCCGCGAAGCCCGGGCCGGCCGCATGCCCGTGAGCCAGGCGGCCGGCCAGGCCATCGCCCGCGGACTACGCGGCGCGCCACGTGCGGACCCCGAGGACCGCCTGCTCCGGCTCGAACTGGGCCTGCGCGACCACATGCGCGCCATGGGGCGCGACATGCAGATCGTGCAGGAATTGGTGGTCGAGCTCGCCCGGGCCTTCTTCCTGCGCCTGCCCGATGTGGCGGCGGATGACGATCCCCTTCTGCGGGCTTCGGTGGAGGCGCGCATCGAGCGCCTGCTCGACGCCACGGCAGCGCGCATCGTCTCCGGCCGGTCGCGGGACGCCGTGCACAGCGCCGAGGCGACCCTGGACGCGCAGAGGACGGTGCCATGACCCGCCATCCGGTCGCGGCGGAGCGCCGGCTGGAGGCGCTTCGTCATGCCCTCGGTCCGGCCGTGCTCGCCGCCCTCGAGAGCGATGCGGTCGTGGAGATCCTCGCCAACCCCGACGGACGGCTGGTGCTGGACCACCAGGGCATCGGGCGGGAGGACACCGGCGTGATCCTCGCTGCCGAGGCGCGCGACCGGGCCATCCGCCTGATCGCCGACCACATCGGCGAGCCGGTGACGGAGGGTCAGCCCCGCCTGGCAGGCGTCCTTCCGACAGGGGAACGGTTTCAAGGCATGCTGCCCCCGGTCGCGGCGGCCCCGACCTTTTCCATCCGCAAGCGACCGGCCCGCATCTGGAGCCTGGACGATTATGTCGGCCAGGGCGTGATGACGCGGGCGCAGGCCCAAGCGCTGCAGACTGCCGCCGAGGGCCGCATGAACATCCTCGTCTCTGGCGGCACCGGATCAGGAAAGACCACCCTGGCCAATGCGATCCTCGCCGACCCGGCCTACGCCAGAGACCGGGTCTTCCTGATCGAGGACACGCCGGAACTCCAGGTGAGCGCCTGGGACCAGGTCGCGGTCATGACCCGACGGTCGCCGCCCATCGGCATCGCTGATCTGGTACGCGACGCCCTGCGCATGCGGCCCGACCGCATCGTCGTGGGGGAACTGAGGGACGGGGCCGCCGTGCTTGAGACGCTCAAGAGCTGGAACACCGGCCACCCGGGCGGCATGTCCACCGTGCACGCCAACACCGCCCACGACGTCCCACGCCGACTGCTCGACCTGTTGGGGGAGGTCGTGGCCACACCCGGGGCCCGATTCATTGAACAGGCCGTGGACCGGATCGTCCATATCGCGCGAACCCCGACCGGGAGACGCGTCCAAGGCGTGTTCGCCGTGCGCAACGGCGCCGGGTCGACCCTTGCTCTGGAGGCCCTGACCTGATCCGTCCAGACAGGCGGGTGACCGCGCGCCCCGCCGGTCAGCGGGAGCCGTCGAGCTCGCGGGCGATCCGCATCAGAAGCGACTGGCGGTCTCCATCCAGGCGATCGAAGATCGTCGTCAGCTCGACCGAGGCGCGGCTGCGCAGGGGGACCGGGCGATCCGAGGGCTCGGCCTGACCAAAGAGCAGCTCCGGAGTGAGGCCGAGTTCGCGAAACAGGATCGGGTAGGCCGACGCCGGAAGGCGATTGGTCCCAGTTTCATACTTCTGGACCTGCTGGAAGGTGACGCCAAGCAATCGCCCGAGATCGGACTGGGTCAGGTGGGCGCGCACGCGCGCTTCGCGGACAACCGCGGCAATCCTCTGGTCATAGTCGCCGGCCCGGCGTTTGGTCCGTTCCATCGATGCTGCGAGACTCATGGGATCAAGCTTAGCCATAAACTGTCACCTGTCATCCCCTCCGCATGCGGAAGGATAGCGGCCAGCCGCCCGCGGGCTCGCCGGCCAGCCAGCGCTCCAGGGCACCGGCGAGCAGGGCGTAGAGCCCGATCACCCCGAACACCCACCGCGACGCTACATACACCCGCATGTCCAGCGATGGATCGCTCAGCACGCTGATGTGAACCACGATCAGAAGCAGATGGGCTGCGGCGGCGGCCAGGATCCACCAGCGGTCGAAGCGGAACGCCATCCACAGCAGGACGGCGACGCAGGCAAGGTCGTTCAGCGGCAGGGTCCACCACAGCCGCAGGGGATCGAGCAATCCACCCAGCGTGTAGTTGGCGATCAGCAGAAGGACGCCCAGCCGCTCCGGCTTGGCGCCCTTCCACCAGACGATCGCCCACACGGCGAAGGTCGAGACGAGATAGAATAGCTGGAACATGCCCGTCTCGACAGAGGGCCCTGGATCAGGCCACCGCCTCAAGGTGTCGGCCGGTAGGGCGCGGAACCGGCTGGTCTTCGTCTGGCTTGTCCTCGAACGGACCGCCGAGGCGCCACTGGATGCCCAGACGCCGGGCATCGGCTTTCATCGCGCGGTGAGCCTTGAGCAGTCGCGCCCGCGCCTTGACGACCGGACCCTGGGCCTCGGTGATGGCCGCAAGGGCGTCTTGGCCGATCACCGCGGTGATTTCCTGGTCGATCCGTCCGCTGGTGAGATGGGCCGAGAGCCCGTTGATGGCGGCCAGGGCGAGGTCGAGCTTGGCCTCGGCATCGTGAAGCCGCCGCGCGGCCTCACGGCCGTATTCCGTTCTGTCCATTGCGTGTCTTTCTCCGCGGTTGCGGTACAGGAGGGTCATTGCGCAAGACGGGCGCGATCCAGGGCCTGCTGGGTTTGCTGACCGTCATTGACCAGATCGACCACGGCCTTGGTGGACAGCGCCATCACGAATGCCAGGGCGGCGATGATGACGATGCGGACCAGTCCCGCGGGAGGGGGACGGTAGCCGAAGCGGCGGCCTGGGCCATCAGCCAGCCCAGACAAAGAACCTCGTGCAGGAGATCCTCCCGGGACAGGTGCCTCTGGTCGGCCATTGCCTGATGGAGCAAGGTCTCCAGAACCTTGTCCGTCGCAGATGTGGGCGACAGGCGCTGGAGCGCGAGCTCCAGTTCCTCCCACGTCCACTGTGGCAGCTCCGCCGTCCGGTTCGCCATCCGTCTCCTCCGTCTTGCGACCCAAACGGGGCATGGCCGGGCCCAGGTCCGCCATGGGGTCGTTCGGGGGGGAGGGTACGTTTCGTTCCAGAAGCGCCAGGGCGGCCTTGCGGCGATTGACCCCGAGGCGCTGGCAGGCCTCGAAGATGTGCTTCTTCACGACGCTTTCGGAGATGCCGAGAGCCCATGCGATCTCCTTGTCGGTCTTGAACGCGGTCAGCCTCAGGCATTCTTCCTGACGCGGCGTGAGTGGAGATGGCATCCCGGGCCCTCTGTGACGACGGTGAAGCTAGTCGGCGACAGGGCGATGCGTCCAGACAAGTGCGGCAGGGAGGTCCGCAGCGGCTCGCGCGGCCCGGGCCGGCGAAAGCCGGAGGAAGGGACAGAGGCGGGCGAACCCCCCGTCTGGAAGGACCCTGCCCATGACCCCGCGTCTCTCCCCCCATAGCGATCGATCCGCACTGGACGCGACACCGGACGACATGACGGCACCGCCGGGCGGCTGGATCGAGCTGTCGGATGAGGCGCTGCTGACCCGGATGCTTCTCCGCGGGCTCCGACCCGAGACGGCGGCGTGCGCATCGGCCGCCCTCATGGCGCGGTTCGGTGGCCTTGGCCCCGCGCTCGCTGCCGACGCCGGAGAGATCGAGCGGGCTACGGGACTGGATCCGGGTCTGGTCGGGGAACTCCATCTGCTGAGAGAGATCAGCGTCCGGATCAGTCGCGCCCGCGCCAGCGGACGCTCGCTGCTCGCCTCATCGAGCGCGGTTCACGCCTATGTCCGGGCCGCCCTCGCCCACCGTCCCCGCGAGCAGTTCCGAACGCTCTATCTCGATCGACGTAACGCCCTCCTGCAGGACGAATGGGTCGCTGATGGCTCTGTCGATCATGCGCCCGTCTACCCCCGCGAGGTGATCCGGCGCGCGCTCGAGCTGTCGGCCTCGGCCCTCATCCTCGTGCACAACCATCCCTCCGGCGATCCCGAGCCGTCCCAGGCGGATGTCGTCATGACCCGCAAGATCGTCGATGCGGCCAAGGTCTTCGATATCCGGGTCCATGACCATCTCATCGTCGGCCGGGAGGACACGGCCAGCCTGCGGGCCCTGGGGCACCTCTCATGAGCCTGCGCGCGATCGTGGCCGCGCTCGGCGGCGATCTCTACCACGGCGGCGAGCGCGCCAATGTCCCCGCGCCCGGCCACGGCCCGGCCGACCGGTCGGTCTCGCTCCTCCTGAGCGAAGGGCGGGTCGTCATTCATTCTTTCGGCTCGGCCACCTGGCAGGCCGTGCGCGACGATCTTCAACGCCGCCAGCTGATCGGACAGGACGGGCGGGTGACGTCAGGAGCGTCGTCGACCCCGAGGCTCGAAGGGCCTGGCCGCATCGCCATCGCAAGATCCTTGTGGGCCGAGGGCCTGCGCCCATCGCCTTCGAGCGTCGTGGTCCGACACCTGGCCCGGCGTGGCCTGGTCCTTCCGTCCACGACGGAGAACCTCCTGGAGCATCCGCGCGCGCCCTACTCGGCCTATGCCCGCGGGGGGCGCTCCGGTTGTGCCATGATGGCCGGGATCCGGGATCCGGCCGGCGCGATCACGGCGATCGAGCTCACCTATCTGTCGTCCAATGGTCAGAAGATGACCGGCCTGAGGGTGTCGCGAAAGACGGTCGGCCGCGTCCCGCCGGGATCCGCGGTCCGCCTGCGCCCGGCGAGCTCGCGTATGCTGGTGGCGGAAGGCGTGGTCACCACCCTGTCGGCCATGGCGCGTTTCGGGCTGCCGGGCTGGGCGTTGATGTCGGCGGGCAACCTCTCGCAATGGACGCCTTCGGCCAATGTCACCCAGGTGCTCATCGCCGGAGATTGAGGCGCGGCGGGTGAAAGGGCCGCCCGGCGCCTGGCGTCGCGTCTTCGTGCGGCGGGGGTGGACGCCGCCGTGGCCTTGCCGCCCATGCCGTGGGGTGACTGGAATGAGGCGGCTGAGGCGACCGATGGGGAGGGAAAGGAAGGGGGACGGCGGGCGCCGGAAGGGTGGGGATGGGCCTCGCCGCCGGCCGGAGACCTGCCATGAGCCGTTCCACCGCCGTCGCCGTCGTTGCGACCCCCTTCCAGATCGCCGCCTCGCGCAAGAGCGCCCGGGCACCTTTGCGCGATCTGGACATCGCTCCGGAGAATCTCCGCTTCGGCGAACCGCCGGACGAAGACATTCCGCTGCTGGCCGAAACGCTTTATGCCGCCGGCCAGCTCCAGCCGCTGACCGTGCGGCCGGGACGCCGGTCCGAGGCCTCCCATATGGCGCTCGACGGTCGACGCCGTCTTCTCGCCCTGCGGCTCCTGCTCGAACAGGGCCGGATCGATGACGCCTTTCTCGTGGATGTGCTTTTCGAGACCGACCCTGCCCGTCAGGCGGCCGCCGTTCTCCTCACCAACACCGCCGTGCCCGTGCACATCGCCGACGTCATCGCCGCCATCGGCAGGATGCTGAAGGGCAGACTCGGCGTGCCAGCCATCGCTAAGGCGCTCGGCCATGCTGAGATCGACGTCAAGCGAATGGCCGCCCTCGCGGCCCTGCCCGACGTTGCCCTGGAGGCCCTGAGGCGCGGGCGTCTCAACCTGCGTCAGGTCAGACTTCTCGCGCGCATGCCCGACAGAGAGGAGCAGGCTGAGCTGGCCCAGATGACACTCGACGGCCACAGCTTCCCGGAATGGCGGGTGACCGAGCGGCTCGAGCGGCATCATGTCAACGCGCGAGACCCGCGGTTCGCGCTCGTCGGGGCCGAGCGGTATGCGGCCGCCGGCGGGCGGACCGAGACGGATCTTTTTGGCGAGCGTCCACCAATGCTCCTGGATCCCTCTATTCTCACGGAGGTCTGGACGAAGCGCGCCCGCGAAATCGCCCGGATGTTCGAAGCCGAGGGCCTTGTGGTCCACGTCGCGGCCGGTCCCGACCACGAGCTTTGCGACGATCTCGAACCGCTGGCGTACGTCTATGGCGGGGATCTGCCGGCGGACCAGATGGCGACCTACCGGGAACTCAAGGGGGACTTCAACGACGCCGCCGACGCGCTCGAAGACCTGCTGGGGGAGACGACCGACACGGACGTCGTCGACCCAGCCTTAGCCACCATGGTGCGGGCCCGCCTGACGGCAGATCAGGCGGGATGGCCCGGGCGGCGGGTGACGACGCTCGTGCTGCGCCCTTCGGCGCGAACCGGGATCGAGGTGACCTGTCTGGCTCCGGTAGAGCCGGAGCTGGACCAGCAAGAGGTCGTCGGCGACGGCGCGGCCCCACCGGCAGCGTCGACGCTTTCAACCTATCGGGCGCCCGAGGCCGGTGCGCCCAAGCCGGAACTCGAGGGCGTAAACCACGCGCTGCACGCGGTGCGCACGGATGTGGCCACGCGCGGCCTGATCCGCGCCCTGGCCGACGATCCGGGTGCCGCCTTCACCGCTCTGATCGCCCGTCTGTTCGGTCAGGTCGCGATCCGAACTTCCGGACAACGGTGCGAAGCGGCGCTCGCCTTGACGGCGACGCCCTTCAGGCCGGCCGGCGGTCGGGTGATCGAAAGCCTCGACGGCGACGTCTGGCACAGGATCGAGGACCGGCGGGCAACCTGGGAGGCTTCGGGTCAGACGGTGATCGGCTGGGTCCACGCCCTGGCCCACGGCGACAAGATGGCTCTGCTCGCCGAGCTGACCGCCCTGACCCTGGATCTCCGCGAAGAGCGCACCACCCTGGTGCGTCGCACGGCCCGGGCCGAGGCTGCCGAGCTCGCCGAACTGTGCGGCGCCGACATCGCCCTGCACTGGACCCCGGACGCGGAATTCCTGAAGGCGCACTCCAAGCCCCTGCTGCTGAAGATGCTGGAGGCGATGGGCCGGGGCGACGTCCGCGCCGGTCTGCTCAAGAAGTCAGACCTGATCCCCTGGGTCCAGGAGACCGCCGCCGAGACAGGATGGGCTCCGGCAAGCCTCTCCTGGACCGTCGGCGCCGGAGACCCTGGCTCCGGGATGGACGATGACGCCGCCCCGGACGACCCCGGTGACGACGGGGAGGGACGCGGGGCGTTCGAGGTGACCCCGGAAGGTCAGGCCGAGCTGGAGAACGCCGCCTGAACGACAGGGCGGACGACAGGGCCCGTCGCGACACCGTCGCGGCGGGCCTTCGTCATGGGAGACGGAGGAAGGGCGATGGAGGCGAGCCTGAAGGACCGGAGGGATGAGCCCGCCGCTTCGGGTGACCGGAACCCGTGCCATGACCGCCGCCACGCCCGCCACCCCGTCCCTGTTTGGAGCTCCCCGGCCAGGGGATCGAGCCGCGAACATCCTGGCGGCTGCCCGGGCCCTGGCGACCCACCTCGCGCGGTCCCGACCGCTAGACCGCAGGCTCGTCTCCAGCACGATGACCCTGGGGTTCGGCGGGTCGGACGCGGAGGGGGTCTGGTCATGGCACGACGCTTATGAGGCCATCGAGGCGGCGACCGTGCTGCAGATCCGCCGGCTCGCGCCCCAGGTCGCCCGGCTGGAGGATGCGCCGGCCGATATCGCCGCCCTGCTGGCGATGGTCGGTGGGCTGGGTCTCACCCACTCCCGTCGCAGCGAGGCCCAGGTGGCGCTCGATCAGTTCTCCACCCCGCCCGAGCTTGCCGCTCTCGTGGTGCTGGCCGCCCAGGTGAGGCCCGGCGACCGGGTGCTGGAGCCCTCCGCCGGCACGGGCCTGATGGCCGTTGTGGCCGAGGCCTGCGGCGGGGTTGTGACCCTCAACGAACGGGCCGAGGGCCGCGCCAGTCTGATCGATGGCCTGTTCGTCTCGGCCGCGCGGACACGCCTCGACGGCCGCCGCGTCCACGACCTTCTGCCTGGAGCGGGCGCATTCGACGCCATCGTCTGCAACCCGCCCTTCAGCGATCTGGAGGCGCATCTATCCGCCGCCTTCAAGGCCCTTGCCGATGGCGGTCGGCTGGCTGCGGTCGTCCCGATGACCGCCCTGACCGATGACGCGATGATGCGTCGCCTGGGCGCGCAGGGCCGCATCCTCGCCCGTATCGGCTTTCCGCCCCGGGCCTTCGCTAGACATGGCACCAGCGTCGAGACGGGTCTGCTGGTGATGGACCGGCTTGAGCCCCGGTCCGGGATCGCGCCCCTCGCCCATGGGGACGAT
Organism: Brevundimonas bacteroides DSM 4726; assembly: GCF_000701445.1. GTDB lineage: Bacteria > Pseudomonadota > Alphaproteobacteria > Caulobacterales > Caulobacteraceae > Brevundimonas > Brevundimonas bacteroides. Next base: position 45,896 of record NZ_JNIX01000010.1, on the reverse strand, counting down.
CTGGCGGGCTGCGCGGCCTTGGCCTCCGCCATCGATGAGCGCGTCACCGCCCGGCCCCGGGTCCGGCTCGAGGTCGCCGCCCACGCCCTGCTGGCCCCGCGCGACCGGTCCCTGGCCCTGCCCTCGGGCCGTCTCGGCTTCCTCACCGGCGCGTCCCCCGTCGCCTATCGGACCCTCCCCTGGGCAGGCGAGGGCCGAGACGTCGGCCTGTATCAGGCCTACCGGCTGGCGCGGATCGCCCTTGACGGGGAGAGGCTGCATCCCTCTCCCCTGGTCGAATCCGGGCCGATGGCGTCGGTCGCGCCGCCCGCGCCGACCTATCGGCCGGTGCTGCCCGGCTCTCTGCGGGAAGAGGGTCGCATCTCGGACCCGCAGCTGGAGACGGTCATCTATGCCGGAGAGGCTCATGCCGGCCGGCTCCCCGCCTGGTGGACGCCTGGTGAAGCGGCCCACCAGTTGCATCTATCGCGGGAGGGGACCGAGGGCGCCGTCCAGCTCCGCCGGGGTTTCTTCCTCGGAGATGGCACAGGTTGTGGCAAGGGCCGCCAGATCGCTGCCATCATCGCCGACAACATGGCCCAGGGACGGCTGAAGGCCCTGTGGCTGTCAAAGAGCGAGGCCCTGCTCGAAGACGCCCGGCGCGACTGGATCGCAATCGGTGGCTCGGCCCATGATATCGTGCCGCTTAACAGCTGGAAGCTGGGCGAAGGCGTCCGGCTCGACCGAGGGATCGTCTTTACCACCTACGCCACCCTGCGCCAGCCCGCCCGGGCCCGGAAGGCGAGCCGGCTCGATCAGATCGTCGCCTGGCTGGGTGAGGGGTTCGACGGGCTCATCGTCTTCGACGAGGCGCATGCGATGGCCAACGCCGCCGGCGGCGGGAAGAGCGCGCGCGGAACGAAGAAGGCCTCCCTGCAGGGGCAGGCCGGGCTGGCCTTGCAGAACCGCCTGCCCGACGCGCGGGTGCTCTACGTTTCAGCGACCGGGGCGACGACGGCGGAGAACCTCGCCTACGCCGCGCGCCTGGGTCTGTGGGGCGGGCCCGAGGCACCCTTTGTCAGCCGCGACGACTTCCTGGAGGCCATGGACAGGGGCGGGGTCGCGGCGATGGAGCTGGTGGCGCGCGAACTCAAGGCGCTCGGCCTCTATGTGGCCCGCTCCCTGTCGTTTGAGGGCGTCGAATACGAGCCGCTGTTCCACGCCCTGACCGAGGACGACATCGCCATCTGGGACGCTTGGGCCGATGCCTTCCAGCTGATCCACGCCAATCTCGGGGAAGCGCTGAAGGCGACGGGGATTCACGACGAGGACGGGAGGGCCAGGAGCGGTCTGGCCGCCTCGGCGGTCCGCTCAGCGTTCGAGGGTGCCAAGCTGCGCTTCTTTGGCCATCTGCTGGCAGGCCTGAAGGCGCCGACCCTCGGGGCCTCGATCCGCAGGGACCTGGCCGAGGGCCGCTCCGCCGTCGTCCAGATCGTCTCGACCAACGAGGCGGTCATGGAGCGCCGACTGGCTTCGATCCCGCCAGACGAGTGGACCAATCTCTCCATCGACCTGACCCCGCGCGAGTACGTCCTGGACTATCTCCGCGAGGCCTTCCCCGTCACCCTGATGGAGGCGCTTGAGGGCGAAGACGGCACCGTGACCCTGGTTCCGGTGATGGTCGATGGCCATCCCGCTGTCAGCCAGGAGGCCTTGCGGCGGCGCGAGGAACTGATCCTGCGCATGGCGCTTCTGCCCGCGGTTCCTGGCGTGCTCGAGGCCCTGCTCGACGCGTTTGGAACGGACGCCGTCGCCGAAATCACCGGCCGATCGCGCCGCGTGGTGCTACGCGAGGGTCGTCGCCAGGTCGAGCGTCGCGGCGCCTCGGCGGCGCGCACGGAGACCGACGCCTTCCTGTCAGGCCGCAAGAGGGTCCTGGTCTTCTCGGACGCGGGCGGGACGGGGCGCAGCTACCACGCCGATCTGTCGGCTCCGAACCAGCAGCGCCGGTCCCACTATCTGGTCGAGCCCGGCTGGCGGGCCGATGCGGCCATCCAGGGCCTCGGCCGCACTCATCGCACCCATCAGGCCTGTGCCCCGCTGTTCAGGCCCGTCACTTCCGACATTCACGGCGAGAAGCGATTCACCTCGACCATCGCCCGTCGCCTGGATTCGCTTGGGGCCCTGACCCGCGGCGAGCGCCGCACTGCGGGGGCCGGCCTGTTCCGGGCCGAGGACAATCTGGAAAGCCCATGGGCACGCCGGGCGCTTCTGGTCTTCTATGGCGCGCTCGGCTTCGGCGAACTGTCATCGATGACCCTGGAGGGCTTCGAGGCTCGGACAGGGCTGAAGCTCAGGGACGCCGACGGGGCCCTCAAGCCGTCCGACGACCTGCCGCCGATCCACACCTTTCTGAACCGGTTGCTGGCGCTGCGCATCGCCGACCAGAACGCCCTGTTCGCCGACTTCGACCGGATTCTCTCCGGCCTCCTCGAGCGCGCAGCCGCTTCCGGCGATCTGGACCGGGGCCTGGAGGATATCGACGCCGACGAACTGGCGGTGGTCGAGGCGCAGACCATCCGTACCGATGTCGCCACAGGGGCCGAGACGGCCCTGGTCACCTTCGAGCTGAAGGTGCGGCGCGACATCCTCGCCGCGGACGCGGCTCTGGAGGTCGCACGGGGCTCGACCTGCCGACTGGTGGTCAATGAGCGCTCCGGGCGCGCCGCCCTGGCCCAGCTCGGCCTGACGACCACGACCGACGAGGACCGACTGGTGCCGGCCGTGCGGCTGATCCGCCCCGACCAGCAGCAGGTTACGCCGGAAAGGGCGTTCGCGGAAACGGCCTGGATAGAGGCCGATGAGGCAGGTTGGCGCGCGGTCTGGGAGGCCGAGGTCGCGCGGACCGACCCCTGGCGAACGCGGCGGCTGACGCTGGCGACCGGACTGTTGCTGCCGATCTGGGGGAGGCTGCCGGCCAAGGCGTGTTCGGTCCGGCGCGTTCGGTCACCTGACGGACGGCGATGGCTGGGACGGGTGCTCGACGCGGTCCAGGCCGCGAGCCTGAAGACCGCCCTGGGCCTGAGTGAGGTCGGGGACGTCTGGGCCGATGGCGATCGCACGGCCGCGGCGGTGCTGAACCGGAATGCGCAGCTCGCCCTGGCGGGTGGCGTCTGGCTCAAGCGTTCGCGTGTGATGGACCGCTGGCGGCTGGAGCTGGTCGGAGGACGCACCGACCGCGATGCCCTCGTCGCGCTGGGCTGCTTCGTCGAGATCATCGCCCATGCGGCCCGCGTCTTCGTGCCAGTGGACCGGCCAGACGTGGTGGAGGCGGTCCTGCGCCGTCATCCCGTTCAGTCCGTCCTGGACGGGGTCGCGGCCTGAATCCGGCGAGCGGGGATGGAGGGGCCCGGCGCTGGCAGAGGCCCCCGCCGGAGGGAGGACGGAGGAAGGGAGGTCCGGGATGAGGCGGGATCGGGGAGACGGCTCCCCGGCCGCTTCGGATCAACAGGAGACTGACATGCAGACCATGGTGTTCACTGGCCGACTGGCGGCCCACCCCCAGATCAGCGACGACTTCGGCAAGGCGATCTTCCGCCTGCTCGAACAGCGCGGGACCGACGCGGCCGGCAAGGCCCGGCTGGTCGGCGTCAACTGCGTCAGCTGGTCCCGTGGCCTCAACGAGAAGGTCATCGCCCCGGGTTTGGCCCAGGGGTGCGAGGTCGTGGTGACCGGTGCCTTCATCGACACCGCCTACACCGCCCGCGACGGATCGGAGCGGACCGCCAAGGAACTGGTGGTCGCCCGCCTGACCGTTCTCGACTGGGCCGCCGATCGCGCAGATGCGGCGCAGTCTACCGACCGGCCCGAAGCGCTCGCCGCCTGACCGCCCACAATCCCATTAAGGAGAATGACCATGCAGACCCTGACCCTCGAAGGCTATCTCGCCGCCGATCCGTCGATCCTGTCGGCCCAGGGCTCCGGCAGGAAGCGCGCGAGCTTTCGCGTGCTGGAAACCACCCGCTTCCGGCGCGCCGACGGTGCCCCGGGCGAACGTACGACCGGCTTCAACTGCGTCTGTTTCAACGAGAGCACGACCGAGAAGTATATCCAGCCCTTCGCTCGAAAGGGCACGCGGGTGGTCCTTGTCGGCCATGTCGAGAATGATGTCTGGCGCGGCAAGGACGGCGTCGAGCACTACGACCTGAGCGTCGTGGTCAGCGATATCCGGCTCAAGAATCGCCACGAAGCCGCCCCCGGGGCGGCGGAAGCGACAGAGGTCGGTGAGACGGACGGGAGGTATGATCCGGAGATCGACCTGCCGTTCTGATCTCCGGCTGCTATGACCTTTATTCGCCCGGAGCCCGAGAGGGCTTCGGGCTTTTTTTCATGGTGCCGGGAAAGGGCGGGTCGCGCCGGCGGGCCCCGCCGGCGAAGTCCAGACAGGCCACTGGCCTTTCGACGGCCTCGGCGCAGCGGCGCCGAACGGTGTGCTCGCCCCAAGCGGGGCGAGCACTGCCCCCACACAACGCCCTCCGATCTTGTCACATCACCCTGAAAGTCAACGGCTGCGCCGTTGCCCTGCGCAGCCCGCAAGGGGCGGGCCGCTCCGGTGACTTTCCGGGGCCCAATGTGCCTGCGGTCGGGGTCGTTGCGCTTGGGGCGCTCGATATCTTTTTCAAGGATGAACCGATGCAAACCCTGTCCACTCCCACGGTTTCGAAGACCGACTCCGCCTTTGACGACCTGACCGCCTCGCTGGGAGATCCCCGGCCCCACCCGACCGAGGCGGCACTCGCCCAGCTCGGATCCGCCCTCATGAGCGAGCTGCTGGACGTCCTGGCCGGCACCGCGCTCGAGGATTTCCAGACCTTGCTCGCCGAAGCCCTGATCGGAGCCTTCCATTCGGCGGCCCAGCGGATCGAGCGCGATGCCGACCGAGCGCGCGACGCCATGCGGTCGCTGGACCGAGACTTCGACGGCTCCGAGGCCGCCGATACCGAGCTGCAGGAGGCCACGCTCCGAGCCCGCGCCGCCGACGTCGCGACGGAGGCCGCCGAACGCATCCGTGACGCGGCGAGCGAGGCCTACACGGTCTCAACCGGCGAGGTCTGGACCGCCTGGCGGGGGAGCCGGCGCGGCGCTTACCTGACGGCGGCCCAACTGGAGGCCAAGGCGGTGATCCGGGCGATCCACGTCCGCAAGTCTGATGCCGCCGATCCGTGCGGCCGGGTCGTCGCCTTTCGAGGGGCACCTATGGCCGACACCGCCGAGGACGCGCGTCGCATCTTCGACGCCCTGAACTGGGCCAAGGCGGAGTGGCCGGACATGGCGCTCGCGACGACGGGAGCCAAGGGCGCCGAAAAGCTCGCGATCAAATGGGCGGCCCAGAAAGGGGTCAAGCTTGTCCTGGCCCGCGCCGACTTCAACGCAAACGGCAAGGCCGCTCCGTTTCGGGCCAACGACGACCTCTTGGCCCTGGAGCCGGTCTGCTGCCTCACGCTCAGCCTGTCCCTGGATGCCGCCCGATCGGTGGCTCAAAGGAGCTTCGGCCCCGCCCTAAACCTGGGCCAGAAAGCCGAACAGAGCGGCAGGCGCCATGTTTCCATCCGCCGACGCACCCACTGATCCCAATCGTTCGCCTCTCGCCCGCTCGGCTTTTGCCGGGCGGGCTTTTTTTCACGTGTGTGAGGACGCCGATCCAACCGTCAGGGGGCGGCATAGGAAGCGACCCAGGGGGTCAAAACAACCCCGTGGTCGTGGTTTCGCGTCTGTGAGGGGGAGGGAGGGCAAGATAAAAGAAGAGATCACGGGGTCCTGATTTTTCCCTGTCTTTTCCGTCCTGTATCATCAGTGCTTGGCGGTCGTGGCGACGTGCTGTGACGTGCCGGTCCGATGTTGTCGGAAGAGGAGAAGGGATAGGCCCATGCAGGTCCAGGCGGCGATCGCGGCGCGGCTTGAACACCGCGAGAAGGAGTGGCCGGAGGCGGGCACCGCGCGGCTGCCGTCGTCCGTTGCCGCGCGCGATGCGCCCGTTCGCACGGCGATGCTTCAGCGACTGTCGGCGTCACGGCTGTTCGCGCGGGGAGACCGATCCGGAGGCCTGCGCCGGGCACAGGCGCGGTCCGGGCGCGCCTTTCGTCTGGACGTCCGCCAAAGGGTGATCGTGAAGGCCTTAGTGTGTCGCCATCGGGGTAGGGGCCGGGACCGTACGGCCGCGCTCGGGCGACATCTTGCCTACCTCGGTCGACCTGGCGCAGGGCTCGAGGGTGCCACGCCGGTGGTCTTCGACCGCGAGGGCGATCTGGCGTCTCCCGGGGGGATCGCCACCGCCTGGCGTTCGGATCGGCATCATTTCCGTTTCATCGTGTCGCCCGAACACGGCGACCGTCTCTCGGATCTGCGCGGCTATACCCGGGAGCTGATGCGACGTGTCGCCGACGACCTCGAGGAGCCTGCCCTCGCTTGGATCGCGGTCTGTCATTTCGACACCCATCAGCCCCATGCCCATGTGCTGATCCGCGGGCGGCGCAGTGACGCTCGGGACCTGGTCATTCCGAGGGACTATGTCGCCTACGGCTTTCGGGCGCGGGCCCAGGAACTGGCGCAGGAACGCCTGGGCGACCTGTCTAGGACCGACGCCGAGCGCAGGATCTGGCGTGAGACCCAAGCGGGCCGGTTCACGGGTTTCGACCGGCGCCTGCTCCATGCCGCCGATCAGGACTTCCGGGTCGACGACGCTCAGGGCCGCAGCGACGCCTGGGGCGCGCTTCAGCGCGGGCGCCTAGTTTACCTTGAGGCGCTCGGACTGGCCACGCGGTGCGGCCGCCAGTTTCGGCTCGCGCCGGATCTGGAGAGGCGGCTGCGCCGGCTGCAGATCGATCGGGATCTCATCCGCAGTTTCTCGGCGCGACGACTGGCCGGGGCGCGCGAGGTGCAGGCGCTGGGACAGGGACGGGTTCGAGGATGGGTGGCGTCCTCGGGCCACCACGACGAGATGGGGGCGTCTCCTTACGTCTTCGTTCGGGACGCGGCAGGGACCGAACATTACGCGCGCCTCGCGCTCGGCGCTGCGACACCGCGGGTCGGGGAAGAGGTCGAGGTTTCGCGAACGTCCAGGGGACTCGGCGCGATCGTGACTCGGGGTCGAGATCTCGATGCGTCACTCTAGCAAGGCGAGCCTCGCGCAGAGGAACGCTGTGAAACGCGCTGGGGACCGCACTCAAGCGCAGATTTTTTGGAGGGTGCGATGGTGGGTAAAAGCCAAAACCCAACAAAAGCTCAATGTTTTCAGTAGTTCTGGCGGAGACGGAGGGATTCGAACCCTCGGTACCGGTTACCCGGTACGACGATTTAGCAAACCGTTGCCTTCAGCCACTCGGCCACGTCTCCGGCAGGAGGCGTCGATAGCGGAGGCCGCGCGGCGGCGCAATCGGGCAAGCGCCAACTTTCCCCGACGTGATCTTGTGGGAGTTGGCGGGGAGGGCTACCCCTTCGCCTCCACCGCTTGCAGGGAGAGCGACATGGCCGATCTGAACCAGGTCACCGAACACATCCGCGGCGCCGTCGGCGACAACTCCGGTCTGGGCAAGACCGTGAAGCTCGACCTCGGAGACGCCGGAAAGATCTACATTGATGGCGCCTCGGTGCCGAACACCGTCACCAACGAGGACAAGCCCGCCGACGCCACGGTGTCGATGAACTGGGATGACTTCATGGCCCTGTCCGAGGGCAAGCTCGACCCGATGATGGCCTTCATGCAGGGCAAGCTGAAGATCGCCGGCGACATGATGATCGCCCAGAAGCTGGCGCCGCTGCTGAAGCGCTGAGCTTGAGCTGAGCCAAGACATCAAGCGGCGCGAGGTCGGGTTCGACCTCGCGCCGTTCTGCTTTCAGACCCAAGGATCGACCTCATGCATTTCCAGCACTCCGATCGTGGCCTGCACTGGCAGGAGCGGGTGACGAGGTTCCTCGAGGACAAGGTCCTGCCGCGCGCGGCGGACTATCACGCCGAGGTCCACGCCGATCCGAACCGCCAGCCCCCGACCATGGAGGCGATGAAGGCAGAGGCGCGCGAAGCGGGGCTGTGGAACATGTTCCTGCCGGGCGAGCACGGCGCGGGCCTGACGAACCTGGAATATGCGCCTCTGGCCGAGGCCATGGGCAAGGCGGGGCTCTGGACGCCCGAGGTGTTCAACTGCAACGCGCCAGACACCGGCAATATGGAAGTGCTCCATATGTACGGGGACGCCGAGCAGCAGGAACGCTGGCTGAAGCGCCTGATGGCCGGCGAGATCCGCTCGGCCTTCCTGATGACCGAGCCCGAGGTGGCTTCGTCCGACGCCACCAACATCCAGACCCGCATCGAGCGCGACGGCGATCACTACGTCATCAACGGGCGCAAGTGGTGGTCGACGAACATGGCGCACCCGAACGTCGCCGTGACCATCGTCATGGGCAAGACCGACACCGGCGCGGCCGCTCACGCCCAGCAGTCCCAGATCATCGTGCCTGTCGACACGCCCGGCTTCCGCGTCGAGCGGATGCTCAGCGTCTTCGGCTATGACGAGAAGCCGATCGGCCATGCCGAGGTGGTGTTGGAGAACGTCCGTGTCCCGGTCGAGAACCTGATCGCCGGCGAGGGGCAGGGCTTCGAGATCGCGCAAGGGCGGCTGGGGCCCGGCCGCATCCACCACTGCATGCGCGTGATCGGGTGCGCCGAGCGGGCTCTGGAGCTGATGTGCCAGAGGCTGCTGAGCCGGACGGCGTTCAGGAAGCAGATCGCCGAGCACTCGGTGTGGGAGCAGCGGGTCGCGGAGGCGCGCACCAACATCGAGATGTGCCGCCTGATGGTGCTGAAGGCCGCCTGGATGATCGATCAGGCCGGGGCCAAGAACGCCAAGTCCGAGATCGCCCAGATCAAGGTGGCGGCGCCGCGCATGGCGCTGAAGGTCATCGACGACGCCATCCAGGCGTTTGGCGGGGCGGGCGTTTCGGGCGACACGCCGCTGGCCGAGCTTTACGCCACGGTGCGGACGCTACGCATCGCCGACGGCCCCGACGAGGTCCACAATCGCACCATCGCGCGGCTGGAATACGCAAATCACGGCGGCAAGCCGGTCCGCTGACCGGCTGCTGCCAGGGCGTGTCAGCAGTCGCGCGCGAAGGTCGCATCCGGGCAACGAAACCTTGACCGGCGTGTTAGCGTAGTCCGGCTCGCAGCCAAGCTGGACGTCTTCACGGAGCCGCCGACCATGAACGCGACCGCGCGAACCCCGGCGGCTGACGCCGACCTTCTGGCCCGCTATCGGGCGGTGCGCGCCGCCATGCCCGCGCTCGCGGCCGGGCTGTCGGCCGAGGACCTCGCCGCCCAGGCCATGCCGGACGCCAGCCCGGGCAAGTGGCATCTGGCGCATACGAGCTGGTTTTTCGAGGCGATGATCCTGGCGGCCGAGGACGGCTATCAGTCGGTCGATCCGCGCCTGCAGACCCTGTTCAACTCCTACTATGAGAGCCTGGGCCAGCGGGTGGAGCGGCATGAGCGGGGGCTGATGACGCGGCCGTCGCTGGAAGAGGTCCTAGCCTATCGCGCCGAGATCGACCGGCGCATGGAAGCGCGGATCGGGCAGGGGTTCGGCTCCGATTTGGAGCGCTACCTGTTCGTGCTCGGCCTGCATCACGACCAGCAGCATCAGGAGCTGTTCCTGATGGATCTGCTGGCGCTGATGGCCCGCTCGCCGCTGGACCCCGCCGCCTATGCCGAGGAGCCGCGTCCGGCCGGGCCGCGCCAGCCGGCGAGGGGAGGGGCGACCCGCTTCGAGGGCGGTTTGGTCGAGATCGGTTACGGCGCAGACGGCTTCGCCTTCGACAACGAGGGGCGGCGCCACAAGGTCTGGCTGGAGCCCTTCCACCTCGACCACGACCTGGTCACCAACGGCCAGTGGATCGAATTCATCGCCGACGGCGGCTATCGGCGGCCCGAGCTATGGCTGGCCGACGGCTGGGCGACGGTGAAGGCCGAGGGCTGGACCGCGCCGCTCCATTGGCGCGAGGACGAAGACGGCTGGACGACCATGAGCCTGACGGGCCGCGTCCCCGTCGATCCGGATGCCCCGGTTCGCCACATCAGCGCCTGGGAGGCCGAGGCCTTCGCCGCCTGGGCCGGCAAGCGCCTGCCGACCGAGGCCGAGTGGGAGAGCGCGGTCGCCACCGCGCCGGCCGTCTTCTCCAACCTGTTCAACGAGGTGTGGCAGCATACCTCGTCGGCCTATGCGCCCTATCCCGGCTTCAAGCCGACTGAAGGGACGGCGTCGGAGTACAACGGCAAGTTCATGGCCAGTCAGAGGGTCATGCGCGGCGGGTCGTTCGCCACGCCTTCTGGTCACGCGCGCCGGACCTATCGCAACTTCTTCTATCCGCACCAGCGTTGGGCGTTCCTCGGCCTCCGCCTCGCCTCCGACGCTCCCGCCATGTCGAAACCGCGTATCGAATCCGTCGAGACCGCCCGCTTCCGCGCCGAGCTGATCGCGGGCCTGTCGCGCCCGCAGAAGGCGGTGTCGCCCAAGTGGTTCTATGACTCGGCGGGGTCGGAGCTGTTCGAGGACATCACCCGGCTGCCGGAATACTATCCGACCCGGCAGGAGGCGGCGCTGCTGCGCGAGCTGGCAGGAGATCTGACCGCCCGCTTCGGCGACGACGCGGTGCTGGTCGAGTTCGGGTCGGGGGCCAGCGAGAAGACGCGCATCCTGCTGGACGCCGCGCCGACGCTGGGCGCCTATATCCCCATCGACATCAGCCCCGACGCGCTGAACGCCGCCGCCGCCTCGATCGCCGAGGCCTATCCGACCCTACAGGTCGCGCCGATGGTGGGGGATTTCCTGAACCTGGCGCCCCTGCCCGAGCTGGGTCGCGGTCGCCGGATCGGCTTCTTCCCCGGCTCGACCATCGGCAATCTGGAGCCGGATCAGGCGGTCGCCTTCCTGGCCAACGCGCGCGAGCGGTTGGGGTCGAACGCCCTGTTCATCCTCGGCATCGATCTGGTGAAGGAAGAAGCCACGTTGGTGGCCGCCTATGATGACGCCGAGGGCGTGACGGCGGCGTTCAACAAGAACCTGCTGGTCCGGGCCAACCGTGAGCTTGGAGCGGATTTCGACCTGGATGCCTTCGCCCATGAGGCGCGCTGGAACGCCGAGGCCTCACGCATCGAGATGCACCTGCGCGCCGAACGCGACATGACCGTGCGGATCGGGGGCGAGACCTTCGACTTCGCAGTGGGCGAGACGATCCATACCGAGAGCTCGCGCAAGTTCACCCAAGGCTCCGTGGCGGCGATGGCCGAGGCGGCGGGCTGGCGGATCGGCGAGTTCAGGGCGGGACCCGCCCCGTCGGTGGCGCTGGCGATCCTCGCCTAAGTTCAGGCGGACAGGCACGAAAAAGGGCGGTCGACGCTTTCGCCGACCGCCTTTTGCTTCCAACCTTATCGCGGTCTATTCGGCCTGGCCGGCGACGTCTCCGGGCTTGCGGGTGCCGTGAGAGGCTTCGCCGCCCTTGCGGCCGGCCTGGGCGGCCAGGCCGCGGTCCTGGGAGAAGCTGCGTTTTTCGCTGGGGACGCTGGCGCCGCCCTTGCGGGCGATCTCGCGCTGGCGAGCGGGGTCCATGGAGGCGAAGCCGCGCTTGGAGACTCCGGAGGGACGGGGTGATTGTCCTTCAGCCATCTGATGATCCCTTTACTGAACTGGTGCTGGCGGTTGGATGTCAAACCCCGCCGCCCCGCCAAGGTTCCGGAGGCCTGCGTTTTCAACAGGCTGCCAATCAACCATAGCCTTACTGGACGCCGGGAACGCTGACCTCACCGTCGTTTTCACCGGGCTGGGGCGGGACTTCGTCGGGGGTGCCCGCCGGATCGATCTCGGGCTGGGGTGGGACGGGGTTCAGCGGCGGGATTTCCGGTTGCGGCGTGGGCTGGATAGGGTCGGTCATGGGAGCCTCGTGTGAGAACGGTGATCCCTTCGGAACCGCCCGCGGGGCGTCGGGTTCAATCGGGCAGGACCCACGCCCCACCCGAGGAGCTTTCCATGACCGATGCGAACCCAACCCTGAACGCCGAAGACATCGTCGACGACGGCGACATGACCCGCACGCTGGATGCCGAGGGCGACCGGCTGCTGGTCGAAGGCGAGCCGCGCGCGTTCGCCCGCGAGCAGGGCCTGCGTCAGGCGCTGCGCAGCGACATCGAGACCGGCCGCTACTGGGCGCGTGACCGGGCGACCCGCGCTCGCACCGCGATCGAGGATCAGCCGATGAAGGCGACGCTCTATGCCCTGGGCGTCGGCGTGCTGATCGGCATCCTGCTGCGCCGCTAGGGCCTCAAGACGGACCGGACGCCGCCCGCGTCGGGGGCGTTCCGGCGACCGCCCGATCCGACACGAAGGGATTGGTCCGACGTTCCTCGCCGAAGGTCGAGTGCGGGCCGTGCCCCGGCACAAAGGTCACGTCTTCGCCGAGCGGCCAGAGCTTGTCGATCACCGACCGGATCAGGGCGTCGGGGTCGCCGCGCGGGAAGTCGGTCCGGCCGACGGAGCCCTTGAACAGGACGTCGCCAACCTGGGCGAAGCGCGCCTGTTCGTTGAAGAAGATCACATGGCCGGGCGTGTGGCCGGGGCAGTGGCGGACGGCCCATCGGGTTTCGCCCAGCGTCAGCTCGTCGCCTTCATCGAGCCAGCGGGTCGGCACGAAGCCGCGCGCTTCGGGCAGGCCGTACATCTGGCCCTGGGCTTCGATGCCGTCGATCCAGAACTGGTCGTCCGGGTGCGGGCCGATGATCGGCGCGCCGGACTTTTCCGCCATCTCGGCCGCGCCACCTGCGTGATCGAGGTGCCCGTGGGTGATCCAGATCTGGTCCAGCGTCAGGCCGCGCCGGGCGACCTCGCCCAGGATCGCGTCGACCGATCCGCCGGGATCGATCACTGCGGCCTTCATGGTCTTCGTGCACCAGACGGTCGTGCAGTTCTGCTGGAGCGGAGTGACCGGCGTCACGAACACGCCGATGGGGGAGGGGGAGGAGGTCATGGTAAGCACATAGCGACGCATCGCCTGCGGCGAAACCGCCCCGCGTTGACCTTTGGGCCCTGTCTCGACATAAGGGCGGGCTTCGAGACGCCGCTCCGGATGGGGCGGCCTCTTTTCGTTTATCCCTCCCGCCGCGCGCGCCTGATCCGGCGCCGCCCCAGAGCGTCAGATCCGTCCATGCAAGTCGTCCAGAAATCCACCGAAGGCCTGAGCCGCGTCATCGCCGTGACCATCCCGGCCGCCGACCTGACCGCCCGCCTGGACGCCAAGGCCGCCGAGATCGCACCCAAGATGAAGCTGAAGGGCTTCCGCCCCGGCAAGGTGCCGGTGTCGCACGTCAAGAAGTCCTTCGGCCGCGACATGATGGGCGAGATCGTCAACGACGCCATCAACGAGTCGAGTCAGAAGGCGCTGGACGAGGCAAAGGTCCGTCCCGCCGCCCCCGCCGAGATGAAGCTGACCTCGGACATGGACGAGGTGCTCGCCGGGTCCCACGATCTCGCCTACGAGATGGCCCTGGAGGTCATGCCGGACTTCGAGCCCGTCGATCCCAAGACGCTGAAGCTCGAGCGTCCCGTTTATGAAGCCTCCGACGCCGACATCGACGAGGCGCTGAAGGAGCTGGCCGGTCAGGCCAGGTCCTACGAGGACAAGAAGGGCAAGACGGTCAAGGCCGCCGAGGGCGACCAGCTGACCATCGACTTCCTGGGCAAGCTGGACGGCGAGCCCTTCGAGGGCGGCGCGGCCGAGGACGCCGATCTGGTGATCGGCTCGGGCCGCTTCATCCCCGGCTTCGAAGAGCAGCTTAAGGGCGCCAAGGTCGGCGAGGAAAAGACCATCGAGGTCACCTTCCCCGAGGACTATCAGGCCAAGAACCTGGCCGGAAAGCTGGCCACCTTCGACATCAAGGTGAAGGCCATCAAGGCCGAGGCCGAGACCCAGATCGACGACGAGTTCGCCAAGCGCATCGGGCTGGAGAGCCTGGACAAGCTCAAGGACCTGCTGCGCCAGAACCTGAACCAGCAGTACGCGGGCGCCGCCCGCTTCAAGCTGAAGCGCGCCCTCCTGGACGCGCTGGACGCCGCCCACAGCTTCGACCTGCCGCCCAAGATGGTCGAGGCCGAGTTCGACGGCATCTGGAAGCAGGTCGAGGCCGACAAGGAAGCCGGCCGCCTGACGCCCGAGGACGCCAAGAAGTCCGACAAGAAACTAAAGGACGAGTACCAGAAGATCGCCGAGCGCCGCGTGCGCCTGGGCCTGGTGCTGGCCGAGATCGGCCGGGCCAACAACGTCGGCGTCTCGGATCAGGAACTGAACAACGCCATCATGCAGGAAGCCCGCAACTATCCGGGTCAGGAGCGGGCGGTGCTGGACTTCTACCGCCAGAACCCCGGCGCCGCCGCCCAGATGCGCGCCCCGATCTATGAGGAGAAGGTCTGCGACCTGATCTTCACCCTGGCCGAGGTCAAGGACACGCCGATCAACAAGGAAGAGCTGCTGAAGGACGGAGACGAGGCGTAAGCCTCGTCGGCGCTTGCTCCGGGTCTCGCGACCCCGGGCATCTGTCCCCAGTTCGCGGGCCGCTCATGCGCGTGGGGTCAGCCGGCGCGTGTTAGGGTGGCGACTCGCCCGCCACGCGCGTTCGTGATCGCGGATCGGGCGGCGTCGGAGCCTTTCGCATGACTGATCCACACAGGGGTTTCGTCCACCTCCGGGTCCGCTCGGCCTATTCGCTGCTGGAAGGCGCGATCAAGGCGGGGAAGGTGGGCAAGCTGGCGGCCGATCACGGCATGCCGGCCGTAGGCGTGGCCGACCGGGCCAATCTGTTCGGGGCACTGGAGTTCTCCCAGGCGGCCAAGGGGGCGGGGGTGCAGCCGCTGATCGGATGCGCCCTGCCAGTCACCGGCATCGGCGGGCGCCGCGCCGAGCGGTGGGCCAAGGTGGCGACGATCGTCCTGATCTGCCAGTCCGAGATCGGCTGGCGGAACCTGTCGGCCCTGTCGTCCATGGCCTATCTGGACGCGGCGAGGGATGAGGCGGTCGAAGGCGAGCCCTGCGTGGCCTGGGCCGAGGTGGCGGCGCGGTCCGAGGGCCTGATCCTGCTGTCCGGCGGGCCCGACGGGCCGGTCGATCCGCTGTTCGTCCAGTCCAAGGTGCGTGACGCCGAGGCGGCTCTGGCCGAGATGGCGCGGGTGTTCGGCGACCGCTTCTACGTCGAGCTGCAACGCCACGGCCTGTCCGATGAGGCGACCGCCGAGCGGGGGCTGGTCGAATGGGCCTATGCCAATGACGCGGCGCTGGTCGCCACCAATGACGTCCACTACGCCAAGCGCGAGCAAGCGAAGAGCCACGACGCGCTCCTGTGCATCGCCGACGGGGCCTTCACCGGTCAGGAGGAACGCCGGCGGATCACCGACCAACACTACTTCCGCACGGCGGAGGAGATGCGGACCCTGTTCGCCGACCTGCCCGAGGCCTGCGACAGCACCATCGAGATCGCCCGGCGCTGCGCCTTCCTGGTCAAGACCCATGCGCCGATCCTGCCGCGCTTCGATACCGGGGCGGGGCGCACCGAGCCCGAGGAGCTGGCGCACCAGGCGCGCGAGGGACTGAAGGAACGACTGAAGCAGGTCACCCCCGCCGCGCCGGAAGATGAGTACTGGAGGCGTCTGGACTGGGAGGTTCAGATCATCACGCAGATGGGCTTCCCCGGCTACTTCCTGATCGTGTCGGACTTCATCAAGTGGGCCAAGTCGCACGGGATTCCCGTGGGGCCGGGCCGGGGCTCGGGGGCGGGCTCGCTGGTGGCCTGGGCCCTGACCATCACCGATCTGGACCCCCTGCGGTTCGGTCTGCTGTTCGAGCGGTTCCTGAACCCCGAGCGAGTCTCCATGCCCGACTTCGATATCGACTTCTGCCAGGAGCGGCGCGAGGAGGTCATCGGCTACGTCCAGGACCGCTACGGCCGCGATCGGGTCGCCCAGATCATCACCTTCGGCACGCTACAGGCGCGGGCCGTGCTGCGAGACGTCGGACGGGTGCTTCAGATGCCGCTCGGCCAGGTCGACCGTCTGGCCAAGATGGTGCCGAACAACCCGGCCAACCCCACGACCCTCGCCCAGGCCATCGAGATCGAGCCCCGCCTGAAGGAGGCCCGCGACGCTGAGGCCTCGGTGCGGACGCTGCTGGAGACGGCGCTGGAGCTGGAGGGGCTATATCGCAACGCCTCGACGCATGCGGCCGGCATCGTCATCGGCGACCGGCCTCTGGTGGAGCTGACGCCGCTGTATCAGGACCCGCGCTCGGACATTCCGGCGACCCAGTTCAACATGAAGTGGGTCGAGCCGGCGGGTCTGGTGAAGTTCGACTTCCTGGGGCTGAAGACGCTGACCGTCCTGGACCGGGCGCACGGATACCTGTCGCGGCGGGGCTCGGCGGTCGATTTCAACCTGCTCGCGCTGGATGACACGCGCACCTACGAGCTCATGGCGTCGGGCCAGACGGTCGGGGTGTTCCAGCTGGAATCCCAGGGCATGCGCGACACCCTGCGCAAGATGCGCTGCGGCTCCATCGAGGAGATCACCGCGCTGATCTCGCTGTATCGGCCCGGGCCGATGGAGATGATCGACACCTACATCGACCGCAAGTTCGGCCGGGCCGAGGTCGACTATCTGCATCCCAGCCTGACCGAGGTGCTGACCGAGACCTATGGGGTCATCATCTACCAGGAGCAGGTGATGAAGATCGCCCAGGTCCTGGCGGGCTATTCGCTGGGCGACGCCGACTTGCTGCGGCGCGCCATGGGCAAGAAGAAGAAGGAGGAGATGGACCTCCAGCGCGCGCGCTTCATCAAGGGTGCGGCCGAGAAGGGGGTGCCGGAAGCCCAGTCCGGCGGCATCTTCGACCTGGTGGCCAAGTTCGCCGGCTACGGCTTCAACAAGTCCCACGCCGCCGCCTATGCCCTGATCAGCTATCAGACGGGCTGGCTGAAGGCGAACCATCCGGTGGAGTTCTTCGCCGCCTCGATGAGCCTCGACCTGTCGAACACCGACAAGCTGGCGGTCTTCTATCAGGATGCGCGGAAGTTCGGCGTGCCGGTGCGGGCGCCGGATGTGAACGCCTCGTCCGCCGACTTCGACGTGAGCTGGGAAGGCGAGACGGGCGCGGTGCTATATGCCCTGGGAGCCATCAGGAACGTCGGGCTGGAGGCCATGAAGCATGTGGTCGAGGTGCGTGAGCAGGGCGGGCGGTTCGCCGACATCTTCGATTTCCTGGAGCGCGTCGATCCGCGCGCGGTGAACAAGCGGGCGCTGGAGGGTCTGGCCAAGGCCGGGGCGTTCGACAGCATCCATCCGAACCGGCGCCAGCTGTTCGAACAGGCCGACGTGCTGATGGCCTATTGCCAGAGCGTGGCGGCCGAGCGGGCATCCTCGCAGGTGTCGCTGTTCGGGGCGGATCAGGCGAGCGCGGCGCGACCGCGGCTGAAGGCGGTCGAGCCGTGGGTGGGGCCCGAGCGGCTGGATCACGAACTGTCGGCGGTGGGCTTCTACCTGTCGGGCCACCCGCTGGAAGACATGGAAGGGGCGTTGCGCCGCAAGCGCGTGACCTTCGTCGCCGAGGCCGTGCAGCGGGCCGAACAGGGTCACGACGCCTTCCAGATGGCGGGCGTCCTGCGGCGGCGTCAGGAGCGGGCCAGCGCCAAGACCGGCGAGAAGTTCGCCTTCTGCGCCTTCTCCGATCCGACAGGCGAGTTCGAATGCCTGGTCGGGGCCGAGCTGCTGAGGGGCAGCCGCGACCTGCTGGAGGTGGGCGCGGCGCTGATGGTGCGGGTCCGGGCCAAGGCGGCGGACGGCGAGGTCCGTTTCTTCGCCGACGAGATCAAGCGGCTGGACACGGTCGTGGACGACGCGGTCGCGGGCCTGCGGGTCCATGTGTCCTCGCGCGGCACGGACGCGGCGGCGCTCCAGGCGCGGCTGTCACGGGCGGAGGCGAAAGGGAAGGGCGGGGAGATCACCCTGGTCGCCTCGCTGGACGGGCGGCGCGAGATCGAACTCAGGCTGCCGGGACGCTATCGGCTGGACGGGGCGCTGAGGGGCGCGCTGAAGTCGGCACCGGGGGTGCTGATGCTGGAGGATGCCTAGGCATCGTCCTTTTCCCGTGGGGAGAAGGTGGCCGCGAAGCGGACGGATGAGGGTTCGTCCGTGGGAATGGGCCGCGACCGGCCCCTCACCCTTTCGCGCAAGACCGATCGCCTGACGGCTCCCGGTCGCTCAAGCCCTCTCCCCATGGGAGAGGGTTGCTATTCCGGCCTTCTCCGTCTATCTGCCCCGCGCACTTCACACGCGTGGCGTGGCGCGTCCGGGGAGACATCCCGGGCGCTCCGTTCCGAGGGACCCAGCCGGGTTCTTTAAGCGCCCGCGGCGGATCAATCGGATAAAGGACTACACAGATGGCTCTGCCTGAATTCTCCATGCGCACCCTGCTCGAAGCCGGCGCGCACTTCGGCCACCAGACGCACCGGTGGAACCCGAAGATGGAGCGCTACATCTTCGGATCGCGCTCGAACATCCACATCATCGACCTGTCGCAGACCATGCCGCTGCTGCACCAGGCCCTGGTCGCCGTGCGCGACGTGGCCGCCAAGGGTGGTCGCGTGCTGTTCGTCGGCACCAAGCGCCAGGCCGCTGAGCCGGTCGCCGAGGCCGCCAAGCGCTGCGCCCAGTACTATATGAACAACCGCTGGCTGGGCGGCACGCTCACCAACTGGAAGACCGTGTCGGGCTCGATCGCCCGCCTGCGCGAGCTGGAAGGCATTCTGGAGCGCGGCGGCGAAGGCCGGGTCAAGAAGGAACTGGTCAACCTGGCGCGCGAGAAGGACAAGCTGGAGCTGTCGCTGGGCGGCATCCGCGACATGGGCTCGATCCCCGACATCATGTTCGTGATCGACACCAACAAGGAAGCGATCGCGATCCAGGAAGCGCGCAAGCTGAACATCCCGATCATCGCCATCCTGGACACCAACTGCGATCCGGACGGCATCACCTATCCGATCCCGGGCAACGATGACGCCGCGCGCGCCATCCAGACCTACTGCGACCTGATCGCCGACGCGGTGCTGGACGGCCTGGCCGCCGGGGCCTCGGCGCAGGGCATCGATCTGGGCGCTTCGGTGAACCCGGAAGAGCCGATGCTGCGCGAGGCCTCGGCACCGGTCGCCGCCGACGCCGCTCCGGAAGGCGCGGAAGACGTGGCCGACGAGCTGCTGGCCGCCTCGGGCGAAGAGGCTCCGGCCGCTTCGGAAGAGGCCCCGGCCGCCGAAGAAACGACCGACGCCTGATCGGATCGGTCCGGCGAACCGGACCGTCCGCAAACTGACATGCGGCCGGGGTAACTCCCCGGCCGTTCCCGCATACGATACCAGGAGAGCCGATATGGCCGAGATCACCGCCGCCCTCGTCATGGAACTGCGCGCCAAGTCCGGCGTGGGCATGATGGACTGCAAGAAGGCGCTGCAGGAAACCAACGGCGACATCAACGCCGCCATCGACTGGCTGCGCGCCAAGGGTCTGTCCAAGGCCGCCAAGAAGGCCGACCGCGTCGCCGCCGAGGGCCTGGTCGCCGTGGCGTCCAAGGAAGACGGCAAGGGAGAAGTCGGCGCCGCCATCGAGTTCAACGCCGAGACGGACTTCGTGGCCCGCAACGAGCTGTTCCAAAACGCGGCCAAGCAATTCGCCCAGCTGGGCCTGGATCACCACTCCATCGAGGCCCTGCACGGCGCCGAGCTGGAGAACGGCAAGACCGTCCAAGACGAAGTCACCCAGATGATCGCCACCATCGGCGAGAACATGCAGCTGCGCCGCGCCGCCCGCCTGTCGGTCGACGAGGGCGTGGTCGCCTCCTACGTCCACAACGCCGTGTCGCCGGGCGTCGGCCGCATCGGCGTGCTGGTCGCCCTGCATGGCGGTGGCGACAAGGAGAAGCTGCGCGAGCTGGGCCGCAAGATCGCCATGCACGTCGCCGCGACCGCCCCGCTGTCGCTGAACACCGACGACCTGGACCCCGCCGCCGTCGAGAAGGAGCGTCAGGTCCTGACCGAGAAGGCCAAGGAAGAAGGCCGTCCGGAAAACATGATCGCCAAGATCGTGGAAGGCCAGATCAACAAGTTCCAGAAGGACGTGGTGCTGACCAAGCAGCCGTTCGTCATGAACCCCGACGTGACCATCGAGCAGCTGGTCGCCGACACGGGCAAGGAACTGGGCGCGCCCGGCTTGCACCTGGCTGGCTTCGTCCGCCTGGCGCTGGGCGAGGGCGTGGAGAAGGTCGAAGGGCCGGACTTCGCCTCGGAAGTCGCCTCGATGATGCAACCGCAAGCCTGAAACACGGCTTGACGTGAGACCTGGGGCGCGGTCGGCTTGGACGCCGGTCGCGCCCTTCGTCTATGATGATCCGCCCGATTCCCGCCTGATGAGACGACCGATGACCGACGCCCCCACGCCTGCGCGCTACAATAAGGTGCTACTGAAGGTCTCGGGCGAGGTCCTGATGGGCGATCAGGGCTATGGCATCGACATGAACACGGTCGACACCGTGGCCGCCGCCATCGCGCGAGTGGTGCGGTCGGGGGTGCAGGTCTGTCTGGTGATCGGCGGCGGCAACATCTTCCGCGGCCTGTCGACGGCGGCGGCGGGGATGGAGCGGGCCAGCGCGGACTACATGGGCATGCTGGCGACCGTGATGAACGCGCTCGCCATGCAGAACGCGCTGGAGAAGATCGGCGTCGACACCCGGGTGCAAAGCGCCATCCCCATGGCCGCCATCGCCGAGCCCTATATCCGCAGGCGGGCCGTGCGGCATCTGGAGAAGGGCCGCGTGGTGATCTTCGCCGCCGGGACCGGCAACCCGTACTTCACCACCGATACGGCGGCCGCCCTGCGGGCCGCCGAGATGGGCTGCGACGCCCTGCTGAAGGGGACGTCGGTCGACGGCGTCTATTCGGCCGATCCGAAGAAGGACAAGGCGGCGACGCGGTATGACACCCTGACCTATCAGGACGTGCTGAGCCGCGACCTTCGGGTCATGGACGCCTCGGCCATCGCCCTGATGCGGGAATCGAAGATCCCGATCGTGGTCTTTTCGATCCGCGAGGAAGACAGTCTGCGCAAGGTGCTGAACGGCGAGGGGACTTTCACCGTGATCGCCGATGCGCCCAAGGCCGCTGCCTGATACAGCCATAAGAAACGTACGGAGAGCGACCCCATGGCCAAGCCCGATCTGAAGACCTACCGCGACCGCATGGACAAGTCGGTCGCCGCCCTGAAGGAAGAGTTCGGGGGCCTGCGGACCGGCCGCGCCAACGCCGGACTGCTGGATCCCGTGCGGGTGGAGGCCTATGGCTCGACCTCGCCGCTGAACGCGGTGGCGGCCATCAGCGTGCCGGAACCGCGCATGATTTCGGTCAGCGTCTGGGACAAGGGCATGGTCAGCGCGGTCGACAAGGCCATCCGCAACGCCAACCTGGGCCTGAACCCGATCGTGGACGGCACCACGCTGCGCATCCCGATCCCGCCGCTGACCGAGGAGCGCCGCAAGGACCTGGTCAAGCTGGCCGGCAAGTATTCCGAACAGCAGAAGATCGCCGTCCGCAACGTGCGCCGCGACGCCAACGACGACCTGAAGAAGGCCGAGAAGGCGGGCGACATCAGCCAGGACGAGCAAAAGAAGATGGAAGCCGAGGTCCAGAAGGACACCGATGCGGCCATCAAGCGTATCGACGAAGCCTTGAAGACCAAGGAAGCTGAGATCATGCAGGTCTGAGCGGGGGCTCAGGATCGCGAGAGGACTAGTTGAGCGGATGACGGCCCATCCCGGCGCCTTGGCGGACCCCGAAGCGGGGCCACGCCACGTCGCCCTGATCATGGACGGAAACGGGCGCTGGGCTGAGAGCCGGGGTCTGCCTCGGGCCATGGGTCATCGCGAGGGCGTGCAGGCGCTGAAGCGGACGGTCCAGGCGGCGCCGGATTTCGGCATCGAATGCCTGACGGTATTCGGATTTTCGACGGAGAACTGGCGTCGGCCGGCCGAAGAGGTTTCGGACCTGATGGGGCTGGTGCGGTCCTATGTGGCCAGCGACCTGAACCGGCTGGAGCGCGAGGGTGTGCGGGTGCGGGTGCTCGGTCGGCGCACGGGGCTGCCCGCAGACATCGCCGCGATCGTGGAACGGGCCGAAAGGACGACGGCGCACAACAGCCGCTTCTTGCTCCAGGTGGCGTTCAACTATGGCGGCCGGGCGGACATCGTCGACGCGGCCCAGAGATACGTCGATCAGCTGCTGGCCGGGCAGGCCACGGGGCCGCTGGACGAGGGCGCGCTCGGTGCCGGCCTGTCGACGGCGGGCGGGCCGCCAGTCGATCTGATCGTGCGGACCTCGGGCGAGCAGAGGCTGTCGAACTTTCTTCTGTGGGAAGCGGCCTACGCCGAGCTGGTCTATCAGAACGTGCTGTGGCCGGATTATGGGCCGGATGCGCTGGGCGACGCGGTCCGGCAGTTCCGCCAGAGGGACCGGCGGTTCGGCGCCATCGCGGCGCGTCCGGTGCTCGCGGCCGGCTGATGGTGTCGCTGAAGAACCTGGGCATTCGGGCGGCGTCGGCCCTCGTTCTGGCGCCGATGGCGGTGCTGGCCATCTGGGCGGGGAGCCTGTGGTTCCTGGCCATCATCCTCGCCGCGACCGTTCTGCTGGCGCGCGAATGGGCGGCGATGAGTGCGCCCGGGCGGCGGGGGCCGATCGCGGCGGGCGTGGCCCTGGCCATCGTGGCGGCGACGGTGACCGCGCACACCGGTGCGATGTCGGCGGCGCTGGTGGTGCTGGTGTTCGGCGCGGCGGCGGTGGCGATCTATGCCCGGCGGCTGGGCTATGAGGGCGTCGACGCGGCCTATGGGGTACTGTATCTCGGCTGGCCGGCGGTCCTGCTGGTCTGGCTGAGGGACGGCGGTTCCGGCGTCGGGCTGAGCTGGACCATCATGGTGTTCGTCGTGGCGTGGTCCGCCGACGTCATGGCCTTTCTGGTGGGCAGTCTGCTCGGTGGGCCCAAGCTCTGGCCGCGCTATTCACCCAACAAGACCTGGTCGGGCTTCGTCGGAGGACTGGTCGCCGGCTCCGCGGCCGGGTGGCTGGTGGCGAACTTTCTGCCAATGGGCCTGCCCGATCCGATCTGGGGGCTGGGCCTGGGCTTGGCCGGAGCTCTGGCGACCATGGCCGGGGATCTGTGGGAGTCGGCTTTGAAGCGGCGTTTCGGGGTCAAGGACGCCGGCGGGCTGATCCCCGGGCACGGCGGGTTGCTGGACCGGGTGGATGGGTTGATGTTCGCCGCCGTCGTGATGGCGGCGGGACGACTGGGGTCGATGATGCTGGATGGACGGCCATGATCGAGCGGCGCGTCACGGTTCTCGGATCGACGGGGTCAGTGGGTACATCGACGCTGGACCTGATGGAACACGCCGAGACGGCCGGCACGGGCCAGTTCGAGGTCGCTGCCCTGACGGGCGGGGCGAATATCGCCAAGCTGGCCGAGCAGGCGCGGCGTTGGCGGCCGGACGTGGCCGTGACGGCCGACGAGACGCGGCTGGAGGAACTGAAGGCGGCTCTGGCGGGCACCGGCGTCGAGGCGGCGGCGGGCGAGGCGGCGATCACGGAAGCGGCGACGCGGTCGACCGATCTGGTCATGGCGTCGATCGTGGGCGCGGCGGGGCTGAAGTCGGCTTGGGCGGCGGCCGCGACTGGCGCGACCCTGGCGCTCGCCAACAAGGAGAGCCTGGTCTGCTGCGGCTCAAGCCTGATCCAGCGGGTGACGGCGGCGGGCGGGCGGCTGATCCCCGTCGATTCCGAGCACTCGGCCATCTTTCAGGTGTTTCCGGCCGACGCGCCCGAGCAGGTGGCCAAGCTGGTCCTGACGGCGTCGGGCGGGCCGTTCCGCAAGACCTCGCGCGAGGCGATGGCGTCGATGACGCCCGAGCAGGCCGTGGCCCACCCCAACTGGAGCATGGGGGCCAAGATTAGCGTGGACAGCGCCACCATGGCCAACAAGGGCCTGGAAATGATCGAGGCGGCCTATCTGTTCGGCATGCCGGCGGCGAAGATCGATGTGGTGGTGCACCCGGAATCGATCATCCACAGCCTGGTCGAATACGTCGACGGCTCGACGCTGGCCCAGATGGGGCCGCCGGACATGAAGACGCCGATCGCTTGCGCCCTGGCCTGGCCCGACCGGATGGCGTGGCCGGCACCCAAGCTGGATCTGGCGGCGTTGGGGCGGCTGACGTTCGAGGCACCGGATCCGGTGCGGTTCCCCGCGCTGCGGCTGGCGCGCGAGGCGCTGGAGGCGGGGCGGGGGGCGCCCACCGTGTTCAACGCGGCCAATGAGGTGGCCGCGCTCGCGTTTCTTGACCGTCGTCTGGGCTTTCTCAATATTGCCACGGTCGTCGCCGAGACCTTGGATCGGATGACGGCGACGGGGGCGGTTTCTCAGGCTGGCGACGGCTGCGAGGGGGCTCTGGCGCTGGACGCCGAGGCTCGTCGCGTCGCGGCGGGCTTCGTCCAGGCTCTGGCTCTCGCCGCCTAGGCGGGGGTCGAACGGTAACGGAGACGCGGACACCGCATGCTGGACGCCCTGACCTCGGTCCTGATGTACGTCGTGCCCTTCCTCCTGGTGCTGACGGTCATCGTCACCATCCATGAGCTGGGCCATTTCTGGGTCGCGCGGGCCTTTGGCGTGAAGGTCGACCGCTTCGCCATCGGCTTCGGCAAGGCGATCTTCAGCCGGACCGACAGACATGGCATCGAATGGCGGGTCGGCTGGATGCCGCTGGGCGGCTACGTCAAGTTTTCGGGTGACATGGATGCGTCGAGCGTGCCCGACAGCCGGGGGCTGGACGCGCTGAAGGCCGACATCCAGCGCACGGAAGGGGCAGGCGCCGAGCGCGACTATTTCCATTTCAAGCCGGTCTGGCAGCGCATGCTGATCGTGGCGGCGGGGCCGTTCGCCAACTTCGTGCTGGCCATCACCATCTTCGCCATCCTGTTCTCGATCGTCGGCGTCGAGCTGCGCCCGGCGCGGGTGGCCCAGGTCACGCCGGGATCGCCGGCGGCCGAGGCCGGTTTCCTGCCGGGAGACCTGATCACCGGACTGGACGGTCGCGCCATCGAGGACGCGGGCGAGGTGACGCGCAAGGTCAGCCTGTCCAGCGGCGACGCCGTCCGGTTCACCGTCGAACGCCAGGGTCGCGAGATCGAACTGATCGCCACACCCGAGCGCGTGGTTCAGGACGACCCCATCGCCGGGCGCGTGGCGGTCGGACGGATTGGTCTGGCGTTGGCCTCCACGCGGGCCGAGGCGCGGCAGGTCCGCTACAATCCCATCGAAGCGGTGGGGCAGGGGTTCCGCGAGACCGGCGACATCCTGGGCACCACCCTTACCTATCTGGGTCGCATATTCACGGGTCGTGAGAGCGGCGACCAGCTGAGCGGACCGCTGGGCATCGCCAAGGCGTCGGGTGCTCTGACCAATGCAGCTGTGGCGGCCAATCCGGACCCGGTGGCGACCACCATCAACCTGCTCCTGACGCTGACAAGCTTCGCCGCCATACTTTCGATCGGAATCGGCTTTCTAAATCTGTTGCCCATCCCGGTTCTGGATGGCGGCCACCTGGTCTTCTACGCCTATGAGGCTGTGGCCAAGAAACCAGTCGCGGCCGCGGTTCAGGAGGCGGGGTACCGGGTCGGTCTTGCTTTGCTGGCGGGTTTGATGTTGTTCGCGACTTGGAACGACCTGCAGAAGCTGAACCTGTTCAACATCCTCGGCGGGCTCGTCAGTTGAGCCGACGCCAGCCCCCGATGGTTTCCCGAATGACCCTGACTGATCCCCGCGACGCGACCCCCCCGGCGGCCCGACCGCTTCGCCGGATCTGCGCCGCGACGGCCAGCGTGGTCGCCCTGATCGCGGCGTCGCCGGTGCTGGCCCAGACGGCTCCGGCCCCCGACGTGCAGCCGGCTCAGATCGCCCAGCCCGAGACCGGGGTGGTCAACCGCATTCTGGTGCGTGGCAACCAGCGGATCGACCAGACGACCGTGCTGTCCTATCTGCCGATCCAGCCGGGTGACACGATCGATCCGGTTCTGCTGGACGTCGCCATCCGCACCCTGACGCGCACCCAGTTGTTCGCCGATGTCCAGATCGGGTTGCAGGCCAACGGCGACCTGATCGTCGAGATCGTCGAGAACCCGATCATCAACCAGGTGGTGTTCGAGGGGAACGGCGCCATCGCCGAAGACAAGCTACGCGAGGAAGTGACCATCGCGCCGCGCGGGATCTACACCCGCGCCCGGGTGCAGGAAGACGTCGGCTCGATCATCGAACTGTACCGCCTGTCGGGCCGCATCTCCGCGACCGTGACGCCCAAGCTGGTGCAACTGGATCAGAACCGCGTCGACGTCGTGTTCGAGATTGACGAGGGCCCCGAGACGGGCGTCCAGTCGATCACCTTCCTTGGCAACCAGGCGTTCTCGGACAGCGAGCTGCGCGAGGTCATGGTGACCAAGCAGTCGCAGTGGTGGCGGCTGTTCACCAAGAACGACAACTACGACCCGAACCGACTGGATTACGACCGCGAACAGCTGCGCAGCTTCTACACGAACCGCGGCTATTACGATTTCCGCATCGTCTCGGCCGTGGCCGAACTGGCGCCGGATGACAGTGCGTTTGCCATCACACTGACGGTGGACGAGGGCGACCGCTACAACTTCGGCGAAATCAACGTCGTCACCGAGAACGACCGGCTGAACGTCGAACTGCTGGAGGCCCTGCTGCCGATCCGCACGGGCGATCTCTACGAAAGCGACAAGATCGAGAGCTCGGTCGATGCCCTGACGTTCGCGGCGGGCTCTGCGGGTTACGCCTTCGTCGACATCAATCCTACCTATAGGCCGAATCCCGAAACCGACACCATCGACGTCACCTTCAACATCGCCGAGGGTCAGCGGGTCTACGTCGAGCGGATCAACGTCGTCGGCAACACCCGCACCATCGACCCGGTCATCCGGCGCGAGCTGATGCTGACCGAAGGCGACGCCTTCAACCGGTCGCTGGTCGAGCGGTCACGCAACAATCTGCGGGCGCTGGGCTTCTTCAAGGAAGTCGAGATCGAGGAAACGCAAGGGTTGGCGCCGGACCGCTCCGTGGTCAACGTCACCGTCGAGGAGCAGCCGACGGGCGAACTGTCCGTCGGGGCCGGCTTCAGCTCGGTCGACAGCTTCGTCGTCAACCTGGGTATCTCGGAACGCAACTTCCGCGGCCGGGGCCAAAACCTTGTGGCGCGCGTCGAATGGGGATCGCTGCGCCAGCAGATCGACTTCCGGTTCACCGAACCGAGGTTCCTGGGCCGGGACGTAGGCGCGGGCTTTGACCTGTTCCACTCGCGTTACGACTTCCAGGACGAGTCGTCCTTCGACTATCGCTCGACCGGTGCCGGTCTGCGTCTGACCTATCCATTGAACGGCTACAGCCGCTTCTCGACGCGCTACTTCATCAAGGACGACGAGATCATCGTTCCGCAGGGGTATTGCGACGCCGGCGGCGGCGGCTCCCGCGCCCTGTGCGAACAGGTCGGAGCCAGCCTGAACTCCTCGGTCGGGTACACCCTGCTGGTCGATCGCCGCAACGAGCCGATCCGCCCGACGCGCGGCTGGACGGGCTCGCTGCGTCAGGACTTCGCCGGCCTGGGCGGTGACGTGAACTATATCAAGACCGAGGTGGACGCGACGGCCTACTACGGCATCACGCCGGACTGGATCGTCTCGGTGTCGGGGTCGGCGGGCTACGTCAGCGGCTGGAACGGCGACGCAGTTCGCATCAACGACCGCTTCTTCAAGGGCGGCAACTCGTTCCGCGGCTTCGAGAACGCGGGCATGGGGCCGCGCGACCTGACGACCAACGATGCGCTCGGCGGCAACTTCTATGCGGTCGGCAGCGTCGAGTTGACCTTGCCCAATGGTCTGCCGGAGGAGTACGGCATCCGCACCAGTCTGTTCGCCGACGTCGGCACCCTGGGTGTCCTCGACGACCGCTATACCATCGGCTCGAACGGCCTGCCGGACACATCCATCGCCGACGACCTGTCGCTGCGCGCCTCGGCGGGCCTGAGCGTTCACTGGCGCTCGCCGATGGGGCCGATCCGCTTCGATTTCAGCCAGATCCTCAGCGAAGAGGACTATGATCGCACCGAGACCTTCCGTTTCTCGACATCCACCCAGTTCTGATCAGGGGGCCGCTGTGGTCCCGTAAAGGTAAAGCATGAAACTTCTCGCCATCGGGGCCGTGGCCCTCGCTTCGCTCGTCGCCTCCACCGCCATCCCCTCGGGAGCCTGGGCCCAGACTCAAGGACCCGCCAACCCCGGGCCTGCCATCCCTGGTGTCTGCGTCTATTTCAACCAGCAGCTTCTCGCCCAATCGACGGTCGGCCAGTCGGTCCAGACCCGCATGGAACAGCTCGCGACCGAAGTGCAGGGCGAACTGGCCCCGTATGCACAGACGATCCAGTCCGAGCTGCAGCGTCTGCAGAACGGCGGGGCCACCATCACCGACGCTGACCGCCAGGCGTTGCAGACCCGCATTCAGGAAGCCCAGCAACTGGAGCAGACCCGTGAAAACGAGCTGCGCTACACCCTGTCGGAGCAGCGCCGCCTGATCTCTGAAGCGGTCGAGCCGATCCTGGTGGCCGTCTATCAGGAGCGCGGTTGCGGCATTCTGATCGACCGCGAAAGCGTGTTCATCATGAACCCGGCGATGGACATCACCGGGACCACGATCGAGCGTCTGAACGCGCAGCTGCCGTCGCTCAGCTTCAACCGCCTGGCGGTTCCGGTCCAAGCGGCGCAGTAAGCCGGATGGGCGTCCAGCCCGATCCCCGCTTCTTCGACACGTTGAGCTCGCTCAGCGTCGCCGACCTCGCGGCCCTGACGGGCGGCGAGGTCGTTCGCGATTGTGGCCAGGCGATCCGCCGCGTCGCGCCCCTCGGATCCGCGAGCGAGGACGCCGTCGGTTTTCTGGGCGACCGCAAGTTCACCGAGGCGCTCAGGGCCTCGTGGGCGGGGTGCCTGATCGTTCCAGCCGCGGCGGTCGACGCCGCCCCCAGCCGCGCCTCAGTCATTGTCTCTCGCACGCCCCAGGCCGCCTGGGCGGCGGCGTCGGAAGCGTTGCATCGGCCGGTGCGGTTCAGTGCGTCGACGCTGGAAGAGGCCAGCGAGGACGGCAGCGTCGCCTTCGAGCCCGGCGTGATCGTCGGCGTCGGCGCGCGCATCGGACGGGGGACGAGGATCGGGGCCAACACGGTCATCGGTCCCGGTGTGCAGATCGGGCGCGACTGCGACATCGGTCCCAACGTCAGCCTGCGCTTCGCCCTCGTCGGCGACCGGGTGAAGATCTATGCCGGGGCCAGCATCGGCGAGCCGGGCTTTGGCGCTGCGGGCGGCGCGACCGGGCCGGTCGATGTGCCCCAGCTGGGTCGGGTGATTCTGCAGGACGGCGTGACGGTCGGCGCGAACACCTGCATCGACCGAGGTGCCTTCGACGACACCGTGATCGGCGAGAACACCAAGATCGATAACCTGGTGATGATTGCCCACAACTGCGTGATTGGACGCAACTGCCTGATCGCGGGCCATGTCGGGATTTCCGGCTCGTGCGTGGTCGGGGATGGCGTGATCTTCGGCGGCAAGGCGGGGATCGGCGATCACATCACGATCGGCGAGGGGGCCCGTGTGGCGGCGGGTGCCGGCGTGCTGGCCGACATTCCTCCGGGCGAAACCTGGTCCGGCTATCCGGCGAAACCGATCCGCCAGTTCTTGCGCGAGACCGTCTGGGTCTCCAGACAGGCGGGACGCAAGGGAGCCCGGACGGATGACTGACGACGGCGGCAAGATCGATTACGCCGAGGTGATGCGGCGGCTGCCCCACCGCTATCCCTTCCTGCTGGTCGACAAGGCCGAGGACTTCGTGCCGGCGACGTCGATCACCGGCATCAAGAACGTCAGCCACAACGAGCCGTTCTTTCCGGGCCATTTCCCGATCGACCCGGTCATGCCGGGGGTGCTGATCGTTGAGGCGATGGCCCAGACCGGGGCGTTGCTGATGTCCAAGTCGCTGGATGTGAACGTGGCCGACAAGGTCATCATGTTCATGTCGATCGACGGCGTGCGCTTCCGCAAACCCGCGAGGCCGGGCGATCAGCTGCACATGAAGGTCGTGGTGACCCGCGCTCGCGGCGACGCCTACAAGTTCCGGGGCGAGACCTTCATCGACGGCAAGCTGGCCGCCGAGGCCGAGTTCATGGCCATGGCCGTCACGGTCGAGCAGCCGGTCGCATGAGCCATATCCATCCGACGGCGATCGTGGACGGTTCGGCCGTACTGGCCGACGATGTCGTGATTGGGCCGTGGTGCACCGTCGGACCGGGCGTCGTGCTGGCCGAGGGCGTCCATCTGGTCAGCCATGTGGTGGTCCAGCAGGACACGAGCGTGGGGGCGCGGACCGTGATCCATCCCTTCGCCGTCATCGGCGGGGACCCCCAGCACAATGGCTACAAGGGCGAGCCCGTGCGGCTGGAGATCGGGTCTGACAACTCCATCCGCGAACACGCCACCTTCAACCGGGGCACGCCGCAGGGCTCGGGCGTGACTCGGGTCGGCTCGAACGGCCTGTTCATGACGGGCGCGCATGTCGGGCATGACGCCGTCGTCGGGGACAATGTGGTCATGGCCAATCAGGCGACGCTGGGCGGGCATGCCCGGATCGGCGACCGGGTGTTCCTGGGCGGGCTTTGCGCCGTGCACCAGAACGGCCGGGTGGGGCAGGGGGCGATCGTCGGCGGCCTGGCGGCGGTGACGCGGGACGTGATTCCCTATGGCTCGGCCTGGGGCAACCATGCGCGGCTGCACGGGCTGAACCTGATCGGGCTGAAGCGGAAGGGCTACGGCAAGGACGCAGTGCGGCGGCTGCTGGCGGCGTTCCGCGACCTGTTCGAGGGAGAGGGCGTCTTCGCCGATCGGCTGAGGCGGGTCGAGGCCGGTTATGCCGATCTGCCCGAAATCATGGAGATCGTCGCCTTCATCCGCGAGGACGCCAAACGGCCGCTGTGCCTGCCGGAGGCCTGAGATGGCGGCGGGCAAGCTCGGCCTGATCGCGGGTGGCGGGGCCCTGCCGCTGGCCATCGCGGCGCGGTGCGAGGCCGAAGGGCGGCCCGTGTTCGTCGTGCGGCTGACGGGCTTCGCCGACGCCCATCTGGTCCGCTATCCGGGCGTCGAGGCGGGCATGGCCGAGATCGGCAAAGTGCTGTCGGCGCTGAAGAAGGCCGGGTGCGCGGCGGTGTGCTTCGCCGGCACGGTGAGCCGGCCCGACTTCAAGAGCCTGAAACCCGATCTAAAAGGCGCGACCGTGCTGCCCGGCATCATCGCGGCGGCGACGAAGGGCGACGACGCCCTGTTGCGCAAGATCCTGTCGGTGTTCGAGGCCGAGGGCTACGCCATCGAGGGGGCCGACGACATCCTGGGCGGAGAGACGCTGCGGGCCGGAGCGCTGGGGCGGGTCGCGCCGACGGAAGAGCAGCTTTCTGACCTGAGGAAGGCGCTGCACGTCGCGGAGAAGGCGGGGGAACTCGACATCGGCCAGGGGGCGGTCGTCTGCGACGGCCTGGTGCTGGCGGTGGAGGCGCAGGAGGGGACCGACGCCATGCTGGCCCGCGTCGCCGGCCTGCCGGCCGATCTGCGGGGCGCGGCGGGGGCGTTGAAGGGGGCGCTCGGCAAGGCGCCCAAGCCAATCCAGGACCTGAGGGTCGACATGCCGGTGATGGGGGCGCGCACGGTCGAGATGGCGGCGGCCGCCGGGCTGGCGGGGGTCGGTGGCGTCGCGGACCGGCTGATCCTGATCGACCGGGCGGCGATCATCGAAGCAGCGGACCGGTTGGGCCTGTTCGTCTGGGGCGAGAGCCGATGAAGATCATGCTGGTCGCGGCCGAGGCGTCAGGCGATGCGCTAGGGGCCGGGCTGGCGCGGGCGTTGCGCGCCCGTCGGCCGGACTTGGCTCTGGTCGGCGTCGGCGGGCCGAAGATGGCGGCGGAGGGCATCGTCAGCCCGTTCGACATCGCCGAGCTGTCGGTGCTGGGCTGGATCGAGGGCCTGCGCGCCTATGGCCGGGTCAAGGCACGGGTGGCCGATACGGTGGCCTTCGCGGTGCGCGAAAGGCCGGAGGCGGTCGTCCTGATCGACAGCTGGGGCTTCACCATCCGGGTGGCCAAGGCGATCCGGGCAGTGCTGCCCGACGTGCGGCTCATCAAGTATGTCGGACCGCAGGTCTGGGCCTCGCGGCCGGGACGAGCGAAGACGCTGGCGGGGGCGGTCGATCATCTGCTGGCCCTCTATGCCTTCGACGCGCCGTGGTTCGAGAAGGAGGGCCTGCCGACGACCGTCGTGGGGTCCCAGGCCCTGCATGTCGACATGAGCGGGGCCGATCCGGCGAGGTTCCGGGCCGCGCGGGGGGTCGCGGCGGACGCGCCCCTGCTGCTGGTTCTGCCCGGCAGCCGGCCGAGCGAGATCCGGCTGATGACGCCCGTCTACGAGGCCGCCGTCGCGCGGCTGAAGGCCGAGCGGCCGGGGCTGGCCGTGGCCGTCGTCGCCGCCGGCACGGTGGCCGAGGACGTCGCCGCCCGCGTCGCCGCCTGGCCGTTCCGGGCCCATCTGGTCAGCGAGGCCGACAAGTACTCGGCCATGAAGGCGGCGACGGTGGCGCTGGCGACATCGGGCACCGTCTCGACCGAACTGGCGCTGGCAGGCGCGCCGATGGTCATCGGCTACCGCTTCCAGCCGCTCAGCTATGCGATCATGAAGCCCTTCTTCACCGGCAAGTACGCGACCCTGTTCAACCACGCGGCCGACGCCGAGATCGCCCGCGAGCTGATCCAGAAGGACGCGACGCCGGAACGGTTCGCCGCCGAGGTCGGGCGGCTGCTGGACGATCCGGCCGCGAGGGCCGACCAGGCGGCGCGGCAGACGGCGGCGCTGGACCTCATGGGGCGAGAGGGGCGCGATCCGTCGGAGATCGCGGCGGAGGCGGTGCTGGCGGTCACGACGGCCGGTTCGCGCGCCTAGCGCAGGGGCGGCTTTCGACCCTTAGGAGACGTTCAGAGGGACCCAATCATCCGGAAGTCTGTGCCACGGCTGATCCGGGAAACGAGCGGCCATCTCCTGCTTGATGAGGCGCTCCCGCCGAACTGAGCCCCCTATATGCCATGGCGCTTCCTCTTCACCGAAGTCAGCAGCCAGGCGAGGCGGGACATGAGCCTCGGCATCCCACACAGCCATGATCTCCATGTCCTGAATAGCCGGGTCCTCAACCCGCGTGTTCCAGGTGCCATCGGCTGTCCAGACCGTGACGGTCAGTGTGCCTGCGGGCCACTGCACCGAAGGGCGAGGCTCGACCAAGGCTGGCACGACGCCGAAACGACCCAGCTTTCTCCAACGGCCGCTCCTCAGTGCGGAAGTGATGCTGGGGACGCCCACGGAAAGGACCGTCATTACGGGAGTGGCGAACACGTCCGCGACTTGGATGACCTTCCTGCTTCGGCAGCGGAAAAAGCCGATCCGCCTATCGGGTGTTACCTGACCATAGTAGAGCCAGCCGCCTTCTCCGCTCAAAGCGTAGACTGACCCGCCGATCATGTCGGCGCGCGCCTTGGGGGCTTCTTCAAACATACCCGTAACGTTGCACCGCGAACGGAGTGGGGCAACGTCCGCTTTCCACCCATACCGGCCACTCGGCGCGACCGCCTGTGGGTCAAGCCCTTGAAGGCCTCGCATTTCAGATAGGTGGACCTTGGCCCAAGCTCGGGCGGTAGACAGTCGGAAAGGGTTAATGTAACCCTGATCGAGCGGGTTTCCGACGTCCCTTCAGGGTTCGCCCGTCAGGGGAAAAATGAAGTCCCGCAAGGACTTGAGAGGGGAGCTGAAGAATGGATCCGATCACGTCGATCGTGGCCTCCATGCTGATCTCGGGCGCTGCGGCGTCGGACGGTCACGGATGCTCCGAACGTCCGCATGGCTCGCATGACGCCTGCGCCTGCACCCGCGTCGTCGACTTCTACGGACCTTGGACCGGCGGCGGATATACGCCGCCGGGCGGCTGGCCGCCGCCGATCCACGTTCCGGCCGGTCCGGCCATCCATGTGTCGTCGCCCGGCTATCGCGTGATTGGCCGTCCGGTGCATGTCGCCGGACCCGTGGTGCACATCCAGGGCCCGCCGGTCTATGTGGACGCGCCGCCGATCCGCATCGCGCCGGCCCAGATCTACGTCCAGCGTCCCGAGGTCCATGTGCGGCCGTCGGAGATCATGGTCGAGCCGCCGCAGGTCTATTTCTCGGACTGCGAGGACGGCACGGTCTGCACGCCGGTCGTGGGTCACGGTGGCGGCTCGGGCACTGGCGCGCACGCGTCGGCCCACGCGGCGCCTGCAGCGCCGACAGGGGACTCCGCCGTGCTGTCGTCGCGGATGTCCCCGCCTGCCCCGCCGCCTCCGCCGCCTGTCCCGGTCTATGCTCCCCGGCAGGACCGCAACTGACGGTGACGGCCGAGGTCCACGCATGGACGACCGCGCAGACGGGCAGGCGCGTGGGCGGTAGCCGAAAGTTTGGCCGAGGAATTGGTGCCGCCGGACTGGCACTAGGGCTCATCCTTGCGGTTTCATCCCCGGCGGTCGCGCGACAGCAAGAAACGCCGGGTCAGGCGGCCGGTGCCGACCAGGGGGCCTCGCCTACCGTTCAGCGGCTGAAGTCTTGGGTTCTTGAGACCGGCGACAATCAGGGCCTGCCCTTCGTCCTGATTGACAAGGTCAATGCCCAGGTCTTCGCCTTCGACCGCGACGGGCGGCTGCTGGGGGCCACGCCGGTGCTTCTCGGTCTGGCGCGCGGCGACATCGCGCCGCCCGACATCGGCGATCGCCCGCTGTCCGCCATCGGGCCTGAGGATCGCATCACGCCGGCGGGCCGGTATTTGGCCGCGACCGGGCAGAACCTGACCGGGGCGAGCGTCCTGTGGATCGACTACGACGGCGCGCTATCGCTGCATCCGGTTCGGGGCCGGCCGGCCGATCGGCGTCTGCAGCGCCTGGCCACGCCCACGCCTGAGGACAACCGGATCTCCTACGGCTGCGTGAACGTCCCGGTCGCGTTCTATGAGGACGTCATCGCCCCGACCTTCAGAGGCACGGCGGGGATCGTCTACGTCCTGCCCGAGTCCCGCTCGATGGCGGAGGTCTTCCCCGGGGTCTGAGGCAGCGAGCCAGCGGCGTGACGGAGCGCAGTGCCGCGATGGCGCACAGTGCCGGTTCGGGTTAGGCTGCGGGCATGAGCAAGGCGCGTTCCCCCAAAAAGAGCGAGACCCTGGAGGTCCGCCTGCCGCTGGAGGCCAAGGCGGCGTTCATGGCGCGCTGTCGCGACGCCGGGCTGACCGCGAGCGAAGTCGTGCGCGATCTAATCGAGCGAGAACCCCTGAGCCGCCCCGCGCGGCTGAAGGGATGGCAGGCGGGACTGCTGGCGGCGGCGGGCATCGCCGTCGGGGCGGTGGCCGCGCCGTCGATCGCCCAGGCGCTGCCGGGGTCCCGCGCGGCCTTCGACCAGATGGACAGCAACCGCGACGGGGTCGTCACCTTCGCCGAGTTTCGGGGTCGCTAGTCGATCGGCTGCAGGAATCGGCCGGGGCGCAGTCTCGGCCAGGTCCACGGTTTCCACAGCGCGGCACCCGGCTGCCACGACGCAACCACAAGCTCCGCCTCGCCGATCAGATGGTCGACGGGCAGCATGCCGACGCCCACCTCTGGGCCCCAGCGGCTGTCCAGCGAATTGTCCCGATGATCGCCCATCACGAACAGCCGCCCAGCGGGCACGGTGACCGGCGGGCGGTCATCACCGGCCAGGTCCGGGCCGCCCTCGAAGGTGACGTAGCGGCGTCCGTCCGCCTGCCGTTCCTCTACCCGCATCACCGCTCGCGTCGGTTGATCGACGTCGAGACCCGGACCGAGAGGGCGTCGCGCCAAGGGGCGGTCATTGACCCGGATCACGCCGTCCACGAGCTCGACCCGATCCCCCGGAAGGCCGATGACGCGCTTGATCCAAGTTTCCTGGGGCCGGGTCGGATGCCGGAAGACCACCACGTCGCCGCGCTCCGGCAGGCGACCGAACAGGCGACCCGGCGGCAGGGGCGGATGGAACGGCAGGGACGCCCGGCTCCAGCCGTAGGCGGACTTTGAGACCACCAGATAGTCGCCGACCAGCAGGCCCGGCTCCATCGAGGCCGAGGGGATGGTGTAGGGCTGGAACACCGCTGTCTGAAAAACGACAGCGAGAACCAAGCTGACGCCGATGGTCCTGAGAAGGTCCAGCAGTTCAGCGATGGCAGAGGTCGGGCCGGGGACGGATGCGTCGGCTTGAGTGGTTTGGCTCATGCGGCCCAGTCAGCCCGAGACGGGGCGAACGACAAACGAACGCTTGTCCGGACGCTCCGAAATCGTGTCCGGACAAGGAAAAGGCGTCGGGGCGGGCCCGACGCCTGGTCATTCCCCCGCGAGGATCACCCCCGCGACTGGATCGGCACGTAATCCCGCTCGGTCGGGCCGGTGTACAGCTGCCTCGGACGGCCGATCTTCTGCGACGGGTCGGCCATCATTTCCTGCCACTGGGCGATCCAGCCGACGGTGCGGGCCAGCGAGAACAGCACGGTGAACATCGAGGTCGGGAAGCCCATCGCCGACAGGGTGATGCCCGAATAGAAGTCCACGTTCGGGAACAGCTTGCGCTCGATGAAGTACTCGTCGTTCAGCGCGATCTTCTCCAGCTCCTTGGCGACCTGGAACAGCGGATCGTTGGGGTCGCCGACGGCGGCCAGCACCTCGTCGGCGCTCTCCTTCATCACCTTGGCGCGGGGGTCGTAGTTCTTGTAGACCCGGTGGCCGAAGCCCATGAGCTTATATTTCTTGGCCTTCACGCCCTCGATGAACTCCGGAATCTTGTCCGGGGTGCCGATCTCTTTGAGCATGTTCAGCGCCTCTTCGTTGGCGCCCCCGTGCGAGGGGCCCCACAGGCAGGCGATGCCGGCGGCGATGCAGGCGAACGGGTTGGCCCCCGACGAGCCGGCCAGACGCACCGTCGAGGTCGAGGCGTTCTGCTCGTGGTCGGCGTGCAGGATGAAGATGCGGTCCATGGCCTTGGCCAGGATCGGATTGACCACATAGTCCTCGGCCGGGACGGCGAAGCACATGCGCAGGAAGTTTTCGGCGTAGGTCAGCTCGTTGCGCGGCGACACGAAGGGCTGGCCGATGTGGTATTTGTAGGCGCGGGCCGCGATGGTCGGCATCTTGGCGATCAGGCGGATGGCCGAGATCTCGCGCTGGCGGGCGTCGTGGATGTCCAGGCTGTCGTGGTAAAAGGCCGAGAGGGCCCCGACCGCGCCGACCATGATGGCCATGGGGTGCGCGTCACGACGAAAGCCGTCGAAGAAGCGGTCGAACTGGGCATGCAGCATGGTGTGGCGCGTGACCACGGTCTCGAACGCCTCATACTCCGAAGCGTTGGGGAGCTCGCCGTTCAGCAGCAGGTAGCAGACCTCGATGAAGTTCGACTTCGAGGCCAGCTGGTCGATGGGATAGCCGCGGTGCAGCAGGGTGCCGGCGTCGCCGTCGATGAAGGTGAGGCCGCTTTCGCAGGCCGCCGTCGAGGTGAAGCCCGGGTCGAAGGTGAAGGCGTCGGTCGCGCCGTAGAGCTTTCGGATATCGATGACGTTGGGGCCGGTCGACCCTGCCAGAACCGGCATTTCGACGGTCTTGCCTTCGTAGGTCAGGGTCGCCGTACCGGCGGGTTTGGACACGTCGCTCATCAGCGGCCCCTTTGTACTGGAGTGTCGCGGCCGGTCCGGCCGGCCGCCTCGGAAAAGTTATGGACGTTCACTTAGTCTGTTGCAGCGCATCATCCAAGCGCCCCAGAGCCTCTTCGCGGCCGAGCGCAGAAAGGATGCGGGCGATGTCGGGCGAGACGAGGCCGCCGGTCAGGACGGCGCGCATCGGCGGTCCGATCTTGCCGAAGCCGACGCCCTCTTCCTCGGCGAAGGCCTTGAGCTCGGCCTCCAGGGCGAAGACGTCCCACGACTGGAAGAGCGCCAGCCGGTCGCGCAGCCGGGCGATGCGGTCGGCGCTCTCCCCCGACAGCAGGGCGCGCGCCTTGTCGTCGAGCGACAGCGGGCGGCGCGCCAGGACGAATGCGGTCTGGTCGGCCAGTTCGATAAGGGTCTTCGCCCGGTCCTTCACGAATGGCAGGGCGGCTTGCAGGCGGGCCTCGTCGCCTTCGTGCAGGGCGCGGCCGGCGGCGAGGTGGGCGTCCAGAGTCAGCTTCGCCAGACGATCATCGGCGGCGAGGCGCAGCCAGTGGGCGTTGACGTGGGCCAGCTTGTCGAAGTCCAGCCGCGCCGGCGCCTTGCCGATGGCGTCGAGGTCGAACCAGCTCTGCGCCTGTTCGTCGGAGAACAGCTCGTCGTCGCCGTGGGCCCAGCCGAGGCGGGCCAGGTAGTTGCGCATGGCCTCGGGCAGGTAGCCCATTTCGGCGTATTCGTGGACGGCCTGGGCGCCGTGGCGCTTGGACAGCTTGGCCCCGTCCGGACCGTGAATCAGCGGGATGTGGGCAAACGTCGGGCGCGGCCAGCCCAGCGCGTCGTAGATCAGGCTCTGGCGCGCGGCGTTGTTCAGGTGATCGTCGCCTCGGATGACGTGGGTCACGCCCATGTCGTGGTCGTCAACGACGACGGCGAGGTTGTAGGTCGGGGCCCCGTCCGAGCGCAGGATGACGAGGTCGTCGAGCGCCGAGGTCTCCCAACGCACGGTCCCCTGAACCGCGTCCTCGACGACGACGGCGGTGTCGAGCGGGCGGCGGAAGCGGACGGTGTGGGGCTTGGCCAAGTCGTCGACCGTGGGCTGGCGGTCGCGCCAGGGGGAGACGAAGTCGCGGCCTTCGGCCTTGGCGGCGTCTCGCAGAGCGCCGGTGTCTTCGGCCGAGAGGAAGTCGCGGTAGGCGTGGCCGGTCTCCAGCAGCTGGTCGACGACCTCGCGGTGGCGGTCGGCGCGGGCGAACTGGAAGATGGGCTCCTCGTCGGCGAACAGCTCCAGCCAGGACAGGCCGTCGAATATCGCCTTGACCGCCTCGTCGGTGGAGCGTTCGCGGTCGGTGTCCTCCACGCGGATCAGGAACTTGCCGCCCCGACCCTTCGCGTAGAGGTAGTTGAACAACGCCGTTCTTGCGCCTCCTATGTGGAGGGAGCCTGTGGGCGAGGGGGCGAAGCGGGTGACGACGGGGGTGGAGGAGGCTGAAGGCATGGGGGAGGGGTCCGGTCGGGCCGCCCTTATAGCGCCTGATCCTCTGAATCCCAGCGCCACCAAGGCGGGCATTTCGGAGCGTGCGGTGGCGTGGCTGCGCGATCAGGCGGCGGCGCAGAGCCTGCGCTGGCGGCTGTGGGCACCGGTGGCGTTCGGCGGCGGGGCGGCGATCTATTTCGCCCTGAAGACCGAGCCGCCGCTTTGGCCGTTGGCGCTGGCGGCGGTGGTTGCAGCGGGCGCATGGTTGGTGGCG
Source organism: Brevundimonas bacteroides DSM 4726 (assembly GCF_000701445.1). GTDB lineage: Bacteria > Pseudomonadota > Alphaproteobacteria > Caulobacterales > Caulobacteraceae > Brevundimonas > Brevundimonas bacteroides. The sequence goes on along the minus strand of NZ_JNIX01000010.1, from coordinate 6,148 downwards.
CGGCGAGTAGGGGCGGGACGGGCGGTGACGCTGCCGTTGATGCTGCTGGCGTTTCTGGCGCTGGGGCTGGCGGTGGCAAAGGTCCGCACTGAGCGGGTGGCGGCACCGATCGCTGCGGCGCTGGCCGAGCCGACAGTGGTCGAGGGCTGGGTGCTGGACGTCGACAGTCCGGGCGATCGGGGGCACCGGGTGGTGCTGGCGCCGGTGCGGATCCGGGGGTTGGCCCGCGAGGAGACGCCGATCCGGCTCAGGGCCACGGTGCGGGGCGAGCCGCCGCGTCCGGGGGAGGCGATCCGGCTGTTCGCCATTCTCAATCCGCCGCCGCCTCCGGCCAGTCCGGGAGCCTATGACTTTGGGCGGAACGCCTTCTTTCTCGGCATGGGCGGGACGGCGTTCGGTCTGGGCGAGACGCGGGCGGCGGCGCTGCCCGAGCCGCCGGACGGGCTGAAGCGGACCATGGCGATCAATGCGGCGCGGTTTGCGCTGGCGGAACGGATCGTGGCGCGGCTGGGGGAGCGGACGGGCGGGATCGCGGCGGCGATGGTCACAGGGCACGAGACCTGGATCGCGCGGGAGGACCTGGACGCCATGCGCGACAGCGGCCTGGCGCACATCCTGTCGATCTCGGGCCTGCATATGGCGATCGTGGGCGGGTTCGTCTTCTTCGGCGTCCGGCTGGGGGTGGCGGCGTGGCCGTGGCTGGCGCTGAGGGTCAACGGCAAGAAGATCGCGGCGATCGCGGGGCTGATCGCCGTTTGGAGCTATCTCGTGGTGTCCGGCGGGCCGCCGCCCGCGCAGAGGGCGGCGATCACGGCGTCGGTGGCGTTTGCGGCGATCCTGCTGGATCGGCCCGCGATCACCATGCATGCGCTGGCGGTGGCGGCCATGATCGTGCTGCTGATCCAGCCCGAGGCCATCGTGACGCCGGGGTTCCAGATGTCGTTCGCAGCGACGGCGGCGCTGGTGGCCCTGTCCGAGAGCTGGCCGCCTCGGCCCAGGGACATGGGCGTGCCGTGGCCGATCGCGGCGGTGCAGAACGTGCGCCACTGGCTGGTCGTGGCGGTGGTGGCCAGTCTGGTGGCGGGGCTGGCGACCGGGCCGTTCGCGATCCAGCATTTCAATCGGGCGGCGGTGTTCGGGCTGGTGGCCAATCTGGCGACCTCGCCCATCGCCGACTTCGTGATGATGCCGATGCTGGCGCTGGGGGCCGCGCTGGAGCCGCTGGGGCTGGGCGCGCCGTTCCTGTGGGTGGCGGGCAGGGGCGTGGATGCCATGCTGGCCGTCGGCCGCTGGACGGCGGGGTTGCCCGGCGCGGTGGTGACGGTGGCGAGCGCGCCGGATTTCGTGCTGCCGATCGCGTTCCTGGGCGTGCTGTTCCTGTGCCTGTGGAAGGGGCGGCTACGGTGGCTGGGCCTGCCGTTCGCATGCGCGGTCCTGGTCTGGCCGAGGGCGGAGACGCCCACGCTGTGGATCGGGGACGCGGGCACGAACGCGGCGTGGAGCGAGGACGGGCGGGCGGTGGTGGTGCGGCCCGGAGTGCGGGAGTTCGCGGTCGATCTGTGGTCGCGACGGCGCGGGCTGCAGCTGACGCCGAGACCGGCGGAGGGGTGGGCCTGTCAGCGGACGGCGTGCGCGCCGACGGATGGGGCAGCGCCGGTGGCGCTGTGGTGGGGGAAGCGGGAACCTGACGCGGTTCAGCTGGATGGACTGTGTCGAGCGGCGGAGGTGGTGAGCGTGCGGGCGGTCGTCAACGCCTTGCCGCCGTCCTGCGCGGATCGGCTGGTGCTGGACGGCGTCGACTTCGCGGGGGGCGGGGCGGTCGAGCTGTGGCGCGGCGGGGACGGCTGGCGGGCGCTGTGGACGGCGGACGTACGGGGCGACCGGCCGTGGAGCCGGATCGGCGATCCGGACGTCAGTGATACCGGCGGATGAGGCCCACCAGCTTGCCTTGCACCTCGACCTGGTCGGGGCCGAAGATGCGGGTTTCGTAGTTGCGGTTGGCGGGCTCCAGAGCGATGGAGCCGCCCTTCTTGCGCAGGCGCTTCAGCGTCGCTTCCTCGCCTTCGACGAGGGCGACGACGATCTCGCCGGACGTGGCGGTGTCCGACTTCTTGATGACGACCAGATCGCCGTCGAGGATGCCGGCCTCGATCATCGAATCGCCCTCGATCTCGAGCATGTAGTGCTCGCCCGCGCCCAGCATGGCCTCGGGCACTGAGTAGCGGCCGTTGTCGCCCTGGAGCGCGGCGATGGGGGCGCCGGCGGCGATCTTGCCGACCAGGACCAGTTCGCGGGTGTCGTTGGCGGCCTCGACCGGCTGGCTGCGTCCGCCGCCCTCGATGACCGCGGGCGTGAAGCCGGCGCGGCCGCGGGGCGCTCCGGCCGTGGCCTGTTCCGGCAGCTTCATGACCTCCAGCGCCCGGGCGCGGTGGGCGAGGCGGCGGATGAAGCCGCGTTCCTCCAGCGCCGTGATCAGGCGGTGGATGCCCGACTTGGACGCCAGATCCAGCGCCTCCTTCATTTCGTCGAAGGAGGGCGAGACGCCCGTCTCCTTGATGCGTTCGTGGATGAACATCAGGAGTTCGTGCTGTTTGCGCGTGAGCATCGGACGTCGCCTTCAGAACAAGTCGTGAACCGTTGGCGATGTTCTGTAAGTGTTCTTGGTGAATGTCAACTTAACGGGAGTTGGTCGGGGTGACGTCGATTGGCGGGGTGAAATCACAGGTGAGCAGGTCGAGGTCGCCGCAGCCATCGAGGTAGCTGTACGCCTCGATCATTTTCGCAAAGCCGTCCTCGACGTAGAGCAGGAATTGCAATGGATATCGTTGGGGGCCGACGAGACTTTCAGCCCATCCGGCGGGGCTTCCCGACACGTCCGCTTTCGGCTGCGAGCGGTCCACGTCGAAGTAGGTGAAGAAGCCATAGCCCGTGAATTCTCGAGAGGTCACTCGTGCCGTCGCAAGCTGAGCCAGCAGAGAGTCGCCGCCGTCAGAGCTGATCTGGCGCGCGATCAGCGATGCGGCGGCGTATTCCAGTGGCGAAAGATCCGTCACGAGCTTCCAGCGCCCAGTAGCTCCCGCGTCGCCTCTTCGACATCGGCCTGACGCATCAGGCTTTCTCCGACCAGAATGGCGCCGGCACCGGCCTCGGCGACTGCGGCGACGTCGGCGGGAGTGAAGATGCCGCTTTCGGCGACCAGCAGGGCGTTGGGCGGAGCGAGGTGCGCCATGCGGGCGGTGGTGGCGAGGTCGACCTCGAAGGTGCGCAGCGACCGGTTGTTGACGCCGATCAGCTCTCCGCCCAGCGAGGCGGCGCGGGCCATCTCGGCCTCGTCGTGGGTCTCGATCAGGGCGTCCATGCCGAATCGGCGGGCTTCGGACAGCAGCTCGGCGGCGAGCGAATCATCGACCATCGACAGGATGATCAGGATGCAGTCGGCACCCAGCGTGCGGCTCTCGGCCACCTGCCAGGGGTCGACCAGGAAGTCCTTGCGCAGGCAGGGCAGGGCGACGGCGGCGCGGGCGGCAACCAGATAGGCGTCGTCGCCCTGGAAGCTCGGCCCGTCGGTCAGGATCGACAGGCAGGCGGCGCCGCCTGCCTCATAGGCGCGGGCCAGGGCTGGCGGGTCGAAGTCGGCACGGATCAGGCCCTTGGAGGGGCTGGCCTTCTTGACCTCGGCGATCAGGGCGGGGCGGCCGGGCTCGGCGCGCTTGCGCAGGGCGGCGGTGAAGCCGCGCGGCATGCCGGCGACCAAGGCGAGCGATTCGATCTCGGCGAAGGGGCGCTCGCATTTGCGGGCGGCGACGTCCTCGCGCTTGTAGGCGGCGATGTGCTCAAGAATGTCGGTCATGCCTCGAGCGCCTCGGCGGGGGCGGAGGTAATGCGGGCCAGCGTCTCCAGCGACCGGGCGGCCGAGCCGTCGTCGATGGCGCGGGCGGCCTGCGCCACGCCGTCCTTGAGGTCGACGGCACGGTCGGCGACGACCAGGGCGGCGGCGGCGTTCAGCAGGACGACGTCGCGATAGGGGCCGGGGGCCCCGGCGAGCAGGGCGCGCAGGGCCGCAGCGTTCTCCTCGGCGTCGCCGCCGCGCAGCTCGGCGAGGGTCGCGCGGGGCAGGCCGGCGTCCTCGGGCGTGATCTGGAAGCGGCGGACGGCGCCGTCCTTCCATTCGGCGACGTCGGTCGGGCCGGTGGTGGTGAGCTCGTCCAGACCCTGGCCGTGGACGGTCCAGGCGCGGACAGCGCCCAGCCGGCCCAGCACCTCGACGAGAGGCTCCAGCAGGCGGGGGTCGTAGACGCCCATAACCTGTCGGCGGGCGCCGGCGGGGTTGGACAGAGGGCCCAGCAGGTTGAAGACGGTGCGGAAGCCGATCTCGGCCCGGATCGGCGTCACATGGCGCATGGCCCCGTGATAGGCGGGGGCGAAGAGGAAGCAGATGCCGGCTTCGTCCAGCGCCTGCTTCTGGCGCTCGGCCGGGGCCATGAGGTCGACGCCGAGCGCGGCCAGCACATCGGACGATCCGGATTTGGAGCTGAGCGCGCGGTTGCCGTGCTTGGCGACCTTGAGGCCGGCGCCCGCCAGCACCAGGGCGGCGGCGGTGGAGATGTTGAAGGTGTGGGCGCCGTCGCCGCCAGTGCCGCAGGTGTCGATGACGTCGAAGGGGGTCTCGAACGGGGCGGCAGCCGAGCGCATGGCGCGGGCGAAGGCGGCGATCTCGGGCACGGTCTCGCCCCGAATGCGGAGCGCCGTGACGGCGGCGGCGACCTGGGCTGGGGTCGGCTCGCCGCGCAGGCAGGCGGCGAAGAAGTCGCCGGCTTCCGCCTCGGTCAGGACCTGGCCGTCGACCAGCTTGGCCAGCAGAGGCTTGATGGTGTCGGACATCAGACGACCGCGAGGCGCCGGACGTTGGCGAGGTCCAGGAAGTTGGCGATCAGGTCGTGGCCGTGCTCGGTGGCGATGGATTCCGGGTGGAACTGGACGCCGTGGATGGGCCGCTCGTGGTGCTGGACGCCCATGATCTCGCCGTCCTCGGTCCAGGCGGTGACGTCCAGCGTATTGGGCAGGGTGGCGCGGCTGACGGCGAGGCTGTGATAACGGGTGGCGGTAAAGGGGCTGGGCAGGCCCTTGAACAGGCCCCGGCCGTCGTGGGTGATCCGCGAGGTCTTGCCGTGCATCAGGGTCTTGGCGCGGATGACGTCGCCGCCGAAGGCCTGGCCGATGGCCTGATGGCCGAGGCAGACGCCCAGGATCGGCATGTCGTCGGGCGCGGTCGTCAGGATGGGCAGGCAGATGCCGGCCTGGTCCGGGGCGCAGGGGCCGGGCGACAGCAGCACGGCCTCGGGCTTGAGAGCCCAAGCCTGTTCCACCGTCAGGTCGTCGTTGCGGATGACATGCGTCTCCGCGCCCAGCTCCGCGAGGTAGTGGACGAGGTTGTAGGTGAAGCTGTCGTAGTTATCGACGACGAGGATCATGGGCCGCTTCTAGGGGCTGGCTTTGCTGTCGCCAAGCGAGGAGACGCGGCAACCCTTGGTTAACCGAATGGGCGTGAGGTCGCAGATGAAGCGAGGGAGCGCCCGCTATGGCCGATGCGATGACCCAGATCCAAGCCGCGCGCGGCGTGTTGATCGCGCCCGAGACGAAGGCCGGGGCGCTGGGCCTGCTCGGCGCGACGGCGCTGGCGGCGACGGCGGCGGTGCTGCTGGCGGGCGTAATGGTGCTGGGGCCGGGCGTAGTGATCGAGGATCCGGCCGTCGCGGTCGCTGATCCCACGGGATAACAGACACGTCTCATCGCTCTTCCGCTGTGAACGGGATGGGGAAGCGACGGAGCCTGGGCGGTCGCCCGGAACCGATGTGGCCCCCTGCTTTCGCGTTGCGGGGACCGGAGATGTTTTTCGGCTCGCGCCGAGGCTCCGTCGCGATCGGTGCTCGTGAGCAGTCGGACGCGGGCTTCGTGCGACCTGTCGGGTTTGTGTCGTTGTCGACCCCGAACCTTTACGCCGCTTAGACCCTTTTCCAACCGAGGCCCACGGCGGGCGGAGGGTCTCAGGTCCCTCCGGGCTCCGCGGTTTCAGCCCCGCGGACAATCCCGCGCCGCCCCGACCCGATGTCCACAGTCCCAGCCTCCAGCCGGAAAAGGGAGCGTGGCC
>NZ_JNIX01000009.1 GCF_000701445.1 Brevundimonas bacteroides DSM 4726 | reverse complement strand
TCCCGAGGTCCAACGACCGGAGGCCGTGAAGAGCGGTCATTCCGCGTCCAGATCAAGGGGGTGGTTCGCGAGCCCTTCGGGGCTCGCGGCGATAAGGTCATGGGCAGAAGACCCATGACGTTCAGGGGATCGGCTTTCGCAAGCACGCCGACCTTCCCGCCGGAGGCGTCAGTAGCGGCAAGGCTCTAACAGGGCCGTTGGTCCCCGGTCAGTCGGCTTCGAGCGACGCGGGGCCGTCCGCTTCCGAGCAGACCAGCCGCGCGGAGCAAAGACGCGAAGCCGAAACCAAACATCACACGGTAACCGGGCCTCGCGCCCAAGCTCCGCCCGCCCTTCCCACCCGTTCACAGCGGAAGAGCGATCGCGCGCGACTGCTCTTCATCCGATCTTGGACAATGGCAGCACCGACCGCTGGACACCCCGGATCGGCTCGCCTATAGACCCCGCTCCCGCGCCGCCGGATCGCTCCGGAACGCTGCGCCTGGATAGCTCAGTTGGTAGAGCAGCGGATTGAAAATCCGCGTGTCGGTGGTTCGAATCCGCCTCCAGGCACCACTCCCTTCCCCAAGGTCAGCCTGCAACGTCCGGCACCGGTTTCGGGGTCAGATAATCTAACGCTGAAATGTAGCAGAGGTGCGACATTGCGGGCGTCTGCGGACACGCTCGCCCGAGGGGCGAAAAGCACCTTTGCGCCCTTGACGCTCTGGTATCGGTTCGCCAAAGGAGCTTGACCGCTTTCTTTGCGTGAGCGGCCGAACGCCTGCCGAATTTCGATTCCACGGTGTTCGACCAACCCGCCGAAGGGGCCCCCGACCGGGGCAACCGGATGCGACAGAAGGCGTTCCGTCGTTCGGCCACTCCCGGCCGGTTGGCGGGACACAACCGTTTTCATTCTGGGCCGTTGCGCACTGACGCGCCTCGGTCCTTGGGTTCCACGAGTCAGACCAAAAAGCAGGAACTGGCGACACATGCAAAAGACCAACATCCTCCTCGCTCTGGCCGGCGCCGCCGTGCTGATGGCGAGCTCGCCGGCTCTGGCCCAGGCCCCGGCTGCCCCGGCCGCCGAAGCTCCGGCCGCCGCCGCCGCTCCGGCCGCTGATGCCGCTGCCCCGGCTGCGGACGCTGCCGCTCCCGCCGGTGAAGATCCCACCACCGTCGCCGAAGCGGCGGGCGGCGGTCACGGCGGTGGCCTGACCCCGATCTCCATGTTCATGGAAGCCACCCTGATCGTTCAGGTGGTCATGGTCGGCCTGCTTCTGGCCTCGGTCTTCTCCTGGACCCTGCTGATCATCAAGCTGATCGAGTTCGCCGGAGTGAATGGCAAGACGGATCGTTTCCTCGAGAACTTCCGTCAGGCCCGCACCATCGCCGACATGCGCAAGGTCGCGACGGCTGACGAATACGACGGCAACCCGCTGGCCGACATGGCCGCCGCGGCCACCGAAGAAGTCGAACTGGCCCGCCAGTCCGGTCTGTCGGTCACCGGCGAGCACCGGGAAACCACCATCATGCGCGCCCAGACCGCCGTCGCCGCCGTCCAGTCGGGCATCGCCGGTCGCCTGTCGGGCGGTCAGCAGTTCCTCGCCTCGACCGGCTCGGGCGGTCCGTTCATCGGTCTGTTCGGCACCGTGTACGGGATCATGAACTCCTTCATCGGCATCGCCGAATCGAACACGACCAACCTGGCCGTCGTGGCCCCGGGTATCGCCGAGGCCCTGCTCGCCACGGGTATCGGCCTGTTCGCGGCCATCCCGGCCGTTATCTTCTACAACTACTTCAACACCCGCATCGCCGCCTACGGCACCCGCGCCGACGGCTTCCAGGCTGAGCTGCTGAACGGCATCTCGCGCCAGCTCGACAAGGGGGCGTAACCCGCATGGCCGCCAAACTCTCAGGCGGCGGTGGCGGCAGGCATGTCGAACAGAACAGCGAGATCAACGTCACGCCGTTCGTGGACATCATGCTCGTCCTCCTCATCATCTTCATGGTGGCGGCTCCGCTCGCCACCGTGTCGGTGGAGGTGAAACTGCCGCGAGCCGTGGCTCCCCCGCAGGAAAATCCGCCGAAGCCGGTGTTCATCTCGATCCAGAACGACGGCGACGTCTTCCTGGGCGACTTCCGGTCCAGCCCCGAAGCCCTGGGCGACGACCTGCGTGTCCAGATCCGGACGCGCAACCCGGAAGAGGAGCGGATCTACATCCGCGCCGACCAGCAGACCCGCTACGGCGACTTCATGCAGGTCATGAACGCCCTGCAGGACAACGGCTTCTACTCCGTCGCCCTGGTCGGCGAAGACACCACGACGCAGTAGGTCCCGATGACAGACACACCCATCGAGTATCACCGCAGTCGCTATGACGCCCCTCGCAGAAAGGGCTTCATGGGGGTTTCAGCCGGCGTCTGGCTCATCGCCTTGGCCGTCGTCACCGTTCTGTTCGGCATCCTGCTGTTCTATCTCCAGCAGGCGCGGTTCGAACTGAAGGAGTTCAACTACACAGATGAGGCCGTGGACGTGGAGATCGTCGAACCGATCCCGCCGCCCCCGCCGCCTCCGCCGCCGCCGCCGCCGCCGGACACGCCCCCGCCGCCCAAGTTACAGGTGCGTCCTCCGGTGATCAACACCGCCGCTCCTCCGCCGCCGATCACGCTTCCGATCGAGCCGACGAAGAAGGAGGACCGGGTCGAGTACACGGGTCCGCCCGTGATCGTCCCCGGCCCGCCGCCGCCGCCGGCTCCGCCGGCTCCGGTCCGGCCGCCGGTGATCACCAACCCGAGCTGGGCCCGTCAGCCGGTTCCGGAGTATCCCGAGCGCGCACTCGAGCGCGAAATCTCGGGCAGCGCCGACCTGAGCTGCACGGTCAACCCGAACGGCTCGGTCAGCGGTTGCACCGTGGTCTCCGAGAACCCGGCAGGTGCTGGCTTCGGTCGCGCCGCTCTGTCGGCGGCACGCTCGGCCCGACTGTCGCCCCGCTCGGTCGACGGCGTGGCTACCGGCGGTACGGTTCGCTTCACGGTCCGGTTCAACCTGCCGGATTGATCTGCGGACCAGTCAAAACAAGAGACGTCCCGGAGGTCTTCCTCCGGGACGTTTTCTTTTCAGCGGCCTGGCTCGCCGCTTGATCCCTTATCGAGCAGGGGCTAGACACGCGCCTCCCACACGCCCTTGGGTGTTCATGTGCAGCCTTAGCTCAGCTGGTTAGAGCGCCGGTTTGTGGAGCCGGAGGTCCTCGGTTCGATCCCGAGAGGCTGTACCACTTCCTCCACCCGATCAGGCCACCTCGGCCGTTCCGTCCTCGGCCAACGGCTGCATATCCGCAGCCGGCCGTCGTCGACACCGCTCCAGAGGCGTATCCATCGCCTGCAGCGCCTCGACCGCCGCCTTGCGACCCGCCTCGACCACCGGCTCATAGATTTTCCAGTCGCGAATGTCGGACCCCTCCGGCATCGGCAGGATCAGCAGGTCGGCTTCAGCGCGCGTCTCCTCCATCTCGGCGTCGGTCGTGATCGTGGCGGATCGCATCAGGATCGAGACGATCGGCGGCCCCTTCTTCCAGGCGCCCGAGGCGATCCAGCGCCACCATGACGGTGGATTCTCCAGGGCGTGGGGATCCACTCCCCGGGCCTGGGACATGTCGACGCCGATAGTCGGACCGGCGTTCAACTGGCGCATGACGTCGGTCGGAAAGTTCTTGATCACTGCGCCGTCCACCAGCACCTGCCCGTCCATGACGACCGGCGGCATGACGCCGGGGATCGAGATCGACGCCCGCATAGCCCGACGCAGGAGCCCCCGCCGATGCACCTCGATCCGCCCCGTCGTCAGGTTCGACGACACCGCGAAAAAGGGCAGAGGCATGTCGGCGATGTCGACGTCGCCGTAGGCTTCTTCCAGTAGCCCCGCGACCTTCCTCGCCCGGGTCATGGCGATCATGGGAAACGCCAAGTCCGAGAGGGGGTCGGACTTGACGAAGGCACGGCGGATTCGGGTGTCCAACTCCTCGTCGGTCCATCCCAGGGCGGGCCCCGCCGCGATGACCGCGCCCATCGAAGCGCCGCCGAGGAAGTCGAAGCAGACGCCCGCCTCGTGCAGCGCCTTGATCGCCCCAATGTGGGCATAGGCCCGCGCGCCTCCGCCGGACAGAACGAGGCCGACGGCCGTGCCTGTCACAATCCGTGCGATGCGGGCCGCGTCGTTGGCGTCGCCCTCGACTGCGTGGAACCAGCGGCCGGGCTCGACGGCGTCCAGCCAGACGCGGGTGTTGGCCGGCCGTCGCATGCGCGGGTCCCGCAACAGGATCAGGTCGGTGAACTGCTGCAGCCCATGCGCTGTACGGGCGGGGATGGTCTTTGGCGGCGCGGTCAGGGCGTCGCCCACGACGAACAGCCGGTCCACCTGGCGCGCGCAGAGGTTGGCCCAGGCCGGCTCGTCCAGTTCGGCGACATAGAGCACGAAGTCGTGCGTGTCCTCCATGCGCGAGAACCAGTCCGATGCCGAGGACAGGGCCGACTGGTCGATCACTTCGCAGGTGAACCCCATCGCCTCGATCTCGGCGGCGACCCGCTCGACGAAGGCGCGGATCGGACGGGCGCGTACCGAGATGAAGCCGAAGACGGTCGGCTCGGTCACGCCCGGTGCCCGCTCCCGCGCGCGCTCCAGCATCAGGCGAGACAGCTCGATCATGACTTCCGGCCGCGTACGAACGGCGGTGAAAAAGTCGTCCTTGGGCAGGGCCAGGATCTCGGAGTCGCGCAGGGCGACGACGCTGGCCGAGTGCGGCGTGCCTGCGATCAGAGCCATCTCGCCAACCGGTTCGCCCGGCTTGATGACCCCCAGGAACTGGGGGGCCAGGCCGTCGTCCTGCCGAAAGACGCCAAGGCGGCCGGACCGGACGAGATACAGGCTGTCGGCCTCTTCGCCGGCCTGGAAAAGGAGCTCTCCCCCGGTCAGGGCAAACCAGCTGGCGCGGGTGTTGCGGTCCTCGAAGACCTTGGCCAGTGCCGCTTCCAGAGTGTCGGGGCGGGTGGACGCCATGATCGGGTGTCGTCGGGCTGTAGCGCGCGGTTACCGCACCGCTCTAGCGAGCGAGTTAGAGACTGTTCGGCGGCCGGGGCAAGGACTCAGACGAGCCGCCGAAGCGCTGCGCCGTTCGCGTCGAACAGATGGGCGCGGTTGGGTGGGACACGCAGCGACAGGGTTTGGCCGCTGCAGACGCGGACATCCCCCGGCAACTGCACAGTGAGGGTCTCGCCGGAGCCGGGAAGGGCGGCATAGGCGTAGGTCGCGACACCCAGGCTCTCGACGAAGGTCGCGGTGGCGGTCAGGGCTTCGCCGGGGCCGTCGAGCGTCAGGTGCTCGGGGCGGACGCCGAGCTGAACCTTCTGGCCAGGCGTGGTTGCGGCGGCGTTGACGCCGACCCGCACTATCGCCCCGTCGGCGACGCGGACAGTGGCCACGGTGGCAGTGGCCTCGATGATCTCGGCAGAGATGAGGTTCATCTTCGGGCTGCCGATGAACTCGGCGACGAAACGGGTGCGGGGGTGGTCGTAAAGCTCCAGCGGTGCCCCGACCTGTTCGACGATGCCGCCGTTCAGCACCACGATCCGGTCCGCCAGCGTCATGGCTTCGACCTGATCATGGGTGACGTAGATCATGGTCGTCTTCAGCCGCTGATGCAGGGCCGCGAACTCATAGCGCATCCGCACGCGCAGGGCGGCGTCGAGGTTCGACAGGGGCTCGTCAAACAGGAAAACCTGAGGTTCGCGCACGATGGCGCGGCCGATGGCGACCCTCTGACGTTGGCCTCCTGAAAGGGCCTTGGGCTTGCGATCCAGATAGTCGGCGATGTTCAGGATGTCGGCGGCGGCGGAGACGCGGCGCTCGATCTCGGCCTTGTCGGTTTTCGCCAGTGTCAGGCCGAAGGCCATGTTCTGACGGACCGTCATGTGCGGATAGAGCGCATAGGACTGGAACACCATGGCGATGCCCCGGTCGGACGGCGACAGGGCGTTGACAGTGCGCCCGGCGATCGCAACCTCGCCGGCGTCGGGCTCCTCCAGACCTGCGATGACGCGCAGCAGGGTGGACTTTCCGCATCCGGATGGGCCCACGAAGACGACGAACTCGCCAGCGGCGACGTTGAGATCAACGCCGTTCAGGACGCGGGTCGCGCCGAAGCTCTTGTTGATGCCGCGAAGGGCGACGTCGGCCATACCGGATTCCATCCATATTGGTCCTGCGTCAAACGTAAGCGGTTACAGCAGCGAGGCAAACCGCGGACATTCGTTATCGGTGTACCGCCGTGAACAAGCTGGGAAGACGGGAGAAGCAGAGTGGCCGGCGCCCAGCTTGAGCACTGCGCTGTTTTTCATCACCACCGAGCTCGTTTCGGAGCCCAGGCCGCTGCCACAGGGCATGCAGAACGAGCTTTGGAGTTTTCCCGCAGACCCGTCAGGCCACCAGGGCCTCCCGGCGGCGGGACAGGAACAGACGTTCGGCCGGAGCCGGGGAGAGAGACAGGGCGCGGTCGTATTCGGTGCGAGCCTCCGCGGTCTTCCCGAGTCGGGCAAACAAGTCCGCGCGGGCAGCATGCAGCGGGAGCCAGTCGGTCGTTTCCACCTCCGCCAGATCGGCAAGAGCGGCGGCGGCGCCTTCGACCTCGGCCAGAGCAACGGCGCGGTTTACCCGGATCACAGGGTCGTCACGGTGCCAAAGCAGCCGATCATAGAGGCCGAGGACAGACGGCCAGTCGATGCGGCCTGTTCGCCGGCGATCCGCATGGGCACCGTGGATCGCGGCCTCGAGCGCACGTGGGCCGGGCGGAAGTCGTCGTTCTCGAGACAGACGGGCGGACGCGCCGAGGCAATGCTCCGCATCGGCGAGCAGGCGGGCGTTCCACTCGGCCGGGTCCTGCTCCGTCAGCGGGATCATCGCGCCGGAGACGTCCAAACGCGCGGGACGGCGGGCCTCGGCGAAACGCACCGTGGCAGCGAGGGCCAGGACCTCGGCGTCGTCGGGGGCCAGACGGGCGAGCAGGCCCGTCAGCTTGAGCATCTCGGCGGCGTAGTCGGCGTGTGGACCGGCACCGGCGGCATCGGCATGGGCCTGGGCATAGGCGATCTCCAGGGTCGACAGGACGGCGTCCATCCGGTCGGGCCAACGGTCGGGGGAAGGGACGTCGTAGGGCACACCAGCCTCGGCGATCTTCTTCTTGGCGCGGACAAGGCGCTGGGCGAGTGTTGCCTCGGGCGTGAGAAAGGCCGTGGCGACCTCGGCGGTCGACAAGCCGCAGACGGTGCGCAGCGTCAGCGCTGCGCGGGCGTCTGGGCTCACCGCCGGATGGCAGCAGACGAAGATCAGCCTGAGCCGTTCGTCGGGAATGGGCTCGTCCAGAGCCATGACATGGTCCTCGGGCGTCGGTTCCGGCGTGGCGTCGTCCGGCCGGTAGGCGGCGGCGGTGGCGCGACGCCGGAAGCGGTCGAGCGCCCAGCGCCGGGCGACGGCATAGAGCCAGGCGGCAGGATCGGCGGGCGGGGCGTCGCCCCATTTCTCGGCCGCGCGCGAGCACGCCTCGGCGAAGGCCTCCTCGGCCAGATCGAGATCGCGGAAGGCGGCGGTGAGGGCGGAGACCACCCGGCCGCCGGCGTCCCGGAACGTCTGGTCGAGGAGACGGCTCACCGGTTTGGGGCTCAGCCTTGCGGCGGAGGGGGAAGCATGGGGCGAATCTCGATCGAGCCAGTTTTGGCGATTGGCAGCTTCTTGGCCCATTCGATGGCGGCGTCGAGGTCGGGCACATCGATCATGTATAGGCCGCCCAGCTGTTCGCGCGTCTCGGCGAAGGGGCCGTCGTGGACGGTGCGGCCCTGGGGGGTAACGCGGACTGTGGTGGCGGCGTCGGTGCGCTTGAGACCCGCGCCTCCGACGAAGACGCCGGCGGCGCCCATCTCCTGGCCGTAGGCGGTGTGGGCGGCGAGGATGTCGAGCCAGGCCTGGCCGCTTTCGCCGTCGGGATAGGACTCGGCTTCGGGCTCGTGGATCAGCAGGGCGTAGTGCATCTCGGTCTCCGGTTTAAGGATCGCGGCTCGGACGATCCGAACCTTAGCGATATCGGGGAGACGCGCGAGGGGGTGGGGGATCGACAGGCCTTCGCAGATTTCTCCACAAGGCCTTTATTTCGCTGGCGAAGCGCGTATATAGCGCGGTTCCCGCACCACTCCCCATGAGTCTGCGCGAAAGCGCCGAGGCCCGGTCCGTCGCCCTCCGACCGAGCGAAGGCGTGGCTCCTCTCCCAGGAGCTTCAATGATTTCAGACCTCCTGGCGCTCCCCCGGGCGTCGAGGGTGGAGGTCGAAACTCCTGTCACGGGACGCCGAAAGGCGCGCTCGTGCCGCCGCATTTCACGCGCGTCTCCCCGGCTGCGCGACATGGGAAAACAGAATGACTGACGTCCTGAACGGTCTCGCCATCAACGGTCAGATCGCCTCGGCCACGACCTTCACCGGCAAGAAGCGCATCCGCAAGTCCTTCGGGCGCATCCCCGAAGCCGTCGCCATGCCGAACCTGATCGAGGTGCAGCGCGCTTCCTACGAGCAGTTCCTGCAGCGCGAGGTCCGTCCGGGCCAGCGCCGCGACGAGGGCATCGAGGCGGTCTTCAAGTCGGTGTTCCCGATCAAGGACTTCAACGAACGCGCCATCCTTGAATACGTCTCCTACGAATTCGAGGACCCGAAGTACGACGTTGAGGAGTGCATCCAGCGCGACATGACCTATGCCGCGCCGCTGAAGGTCAAGCTGCGCCTGATCGTGTTCGAGGCCGACGAGGAGACCGGCGCGCGCTCGGTCAAGGACATCAAGGAGCAGGACGTCTACATGGGGGACATCCCCCTGATGACGGACAAGGGCACCTTCATCGTCAACGGGACCGAGCGGGTGATCGTGTCCCAGATGCACCGTTCGCCGGGCGTCTTCTTCGACCACGACAAGGGCAAGACGCACTCGTCGGGCAAGCTGCTGTTCGCCGCGCGGGTGATCCCGTATCGCGGCAGCTGGCTCGATTTCGAGTTCGACGCCAAGGACCTGGTGTTCGTCCGCATCGACCGTCGCCGCAAGCTGCCGGCCACGACGTTCCTGTATGCGCTGGGCATGGACGGTGAGGAGATCCTGCGGACCTTCTACGAGACCGTTCCCTATGAAAAGCGCGGCGAAGGCTGGGTCACGCCCTACAAGCCCGAGCGCTGGCGCGGGGTGAAGCCCGAGTTCGACCTGATCGACGCCGACACGGGTGAAGTGGTGGCGCAAGCCGGCCACAAGATTTCGGCGCGCGCGGCCAAGAAGCTGGGCGAGACGACCAAGTCGCTGTCGCTGGCGGCCGATGCGCTCGTGACCCGCTATCTGGCGGCCGACGCCGTCAACTTCGAGACCGGCGAGATCTATGCCGAGGCCGGCGACGAGCTGGACCAGGCCACGATCAACCTTCTGGAAGAGAAGGGCTTCACCACCATCGACGTGCTGGACATCGACCACGTGACGGTCGGCGCCTACATGCGCAACACCCTGCGGGTGGACAAGAACACGGGCCGCGAGGACGCCCTGTTCGACGTCTACCGCGTGATGCGCCCGGGCGAGCCGCCGACCCCGGAAGCGGCCGAGGCCATGTTCAACAGCCTGTTCTTCGACTCGGAGCGCTACGACTTGTCGGCCGTGGGCCGGGTCAAGATGAACATGCGTCTGGAAACCCCCGAGGTCTCCGACGAGATCCGCGTGCTCCGCAAGGAAGACGTGCTGAAGGTCCTGCAGATCCTGGTGGGCCTGAAGGACGGTCGCGGCGAGATCGACGACATCGACAACCTGGGCAACCGCCGGGTGCGCTCGGTCGGCGAACTTCTGGAAAACCAGTACCGCGTCGGCCTGCTGCGCATGGAGCGGGCGATCAAGGAGCGGATGTCGTCGGTCGATATCGACACGGTGATGCCGCACGACCTGATCAACGCCAAGCCGGCGGCAGCCTCGGTGCGCGAGTTCTTCGGTTCGTCGCAGCTGTCGCAGTTCATGGACCAGACCAACCCGCTGTCGGAGATCACGCACAAACGTCGTCTGTCGGCGCTGGGGCCGGGCGGTCTGACGCGCGAACGGGCGGGCTTCGAGGTGCGCGACGTGCACCCGACCCACTATGGCCGCATCTGCCCGATCGAGACGCCGGAAGGCCCGAACATCGGCCTGATCAACTCGCTGGCGACCCACGCCCGGGTCAACAAGTACGGCTTCATCGAGAGCCCGTACCGCCGCGTGAAGGACGGCAAGGCCACTGACGAGGTGATCTACATCTCGGCGATGGAAGAGGCGAAGTACACCATCGCCCAGGCCAACATCCGTCTGGAGAACGGCGAGATCGTCGAGGACCTGGTCCCCGGTCGGATCAACGGCGAATCCCAGCTGCTGACCAAGGCCGACGTCGACATGATGGACGTGTCGCCCAAGCAGGTGGTGTCGGTGGCTGCGGCCCTGATCCCCTTCCTGGAGAACGACGACGCCAACCGCGCGCTGATGGGCGCCAACATGCAGCGTCAGGCCGTGCCGCTGGTGCAGTCCGACGCGCCGCTGGTCGGCACGGGCATGGAAGCCGTGGTCGCCCGTGACTCCGGCGCCGTGGTCGTGGCCCGCCGCGACGGCGTGGTCGAGCAGATCGACGGCACCCGCATCGTCGTGCGCGCCACCGGCGAACTGGAAGCCGGGCGCTCGGGCGTCGACATCTATCGCCTGTCCAAGTTCCAGCGCTCGAACCAGTCGACCTGCATCAACCAGCGCCCGATCGTGCGCGTGGGCGACGAGGTGAAGGCCGGCGACGTCATCGCCGACGGTCCGTCGACGGAGCTGGGCGAACTGGCGCTGGGCCGCAACGCCCTGGTCGCCTTCATGCCGTGGAACGGCTACAACTTCGAGGACTCGATCCTGATCTCGGAGCGCATCGTGCGCGACGACGTCTTCACCTCGATCCACCTCGAGGAGTTCGAGGTGATGGCCCGCGACACCAAGCTGGGGCCGGAAGAAATCACCCGCGACATCCCCAACGTCGGCGAGGAGGCTCTGCGCAACCTCGACGAGGCGGGCATCGTGGCGATCGGCGCCGAGGTCCAGCCGGGCGACATCCTGGTCGGCAAGGTGACGCCGAAGGGCGAAAGCCCGATGACCCCGGAAGAGAAGCTGCTGCGCGCCATCTTCGGCGAGAAGGCCTCGGACGTGCGCGACACCTCCCTGCGCCTGCCGCCGGGCGTCGCCGGCACCATCGTCGACGTGCGCGTGTTCAACCGCCACGGCGTCGATAAGGACGAGCGCGCCATGTCGATCGAGCGCGACGAGATCGAGCGCCTGGGCAAGGACCGCGACGACGAGCTCAAGATCCTGGAGCGCAACGTCTATGGCCGCCTGAAGCCGCTGCTGCTCGGCAAGAACGCCGTCTCGGGTCCCAAGGGCCTGGGCCGCGGCGAGATCACCGAGGAGAAGCTGGCCGAGCTGTCGCGCGGCCTGTGGTGGCAGATCGCCCTCGATGACGAGAAGGCGATGGGCGAACTCGAGGCGATGAAGAAGTCGTTCGAGGACAACCGCAAGGCTCTGGACCGCCGCTTCGAGGACAAGGTCGAGAAGCTGCAGCGCGGCGACGAACTGCCGCCGGGCGTGATGAAGATGGTCAAGGTCTTCGTGGCCGTGAAGCGCAAGCTTCAGCCCGGCGACAAGATGGCCGGCCGTCACGGCAACAAGGGCGTCATCTCCAAGATCCTGCCGATCGAGGACATGCCGCACCTGGAAGACGGCACCTCGGTCGACCTGGTTCTGAACCCGCTGGGCGTGCCGTCGCGCATGAACATCGGCCAGATCTTCGAGACGCACCTGGGCTGGGCCGCGGCGGGTCTGGGCAAGCAGATCCAGGGTCTGCTGGAGGCCTGGCAGAACGGCGGACAGAAGAAGGCGCTGATCGAGCGGCTGACCGACATCTACGGCGCGGACACCCCGTTGCCGGACGACGAGGAAGAGCTGGTCGAACTGGCCCGCAACCTGTCCAAGGGCGTGCCCTTCGCCACTCCGGTGTTCGACGGCGCGCACATCTCGGACATCGAGGACCTGCTGGAACAGGCGGGCCTGGAGCGGTCGGGTCAGTCGATCCTGTACGACGGCCAGACCGGCGAGCAGTTCAAGCGTCCGGTCACGGTCGGCTACATCTACATGCTGAAGCTGCACCACCTGGTGGACGACAAGATCCACGCCCGCTCCATCGGGCCGTACAGCCTGGTCACCCAGCAGCCGCTGGGCGGCAAGGCCCAGTTCGGCGGTCAGCGCTTCGGCGAGATGGAGGTGTGGGCGCTGGAAGCCTACGGGGCGGCCTACACCCTGCAGGAAATGCTGACGGTGAAGTCCGACGACGTGGCCGGCCGCACCAAGGTCTACGAGGCCATCGTCCGCGGCGACGACAGCTTCGAGGCGGGCATTCCGGAGAGCTTCAACGTGCTCGTGAAGGAAATGCGCTCGCTGGGCCTGAACGTGGAGCTGGAGAACAGCTGAGGCGCGCGGCGCGCGCCTCAGGGTGATTGGTGGTTGGTGATTGGTGGCTGAACGCCGCCGACACCGCCCCAATCACCAGTCACCAGTCACCAATCACCTGATTTACGCGGCTCCCCGCCGCAGAAGGAACCAAGATGAACCAGGAAGTCCTGAACATCTTCAACGCGGTCCCGGTCACCCCGACCTTCGACCAGATCAAGATCGCCCTGGCCTCGCCGGAGAAGATCCGCTCGTGGTCGTTCGGCGAGATCAAGAAGCCCGAGACCATCAACTACCGCACGTTCAAGCCCGAGCGTGACGGCCTGTTCTGCGCCCGCATCTTTGGCCCGACCAAGGACTACGAGTGCCTGTGCGGCAAGTACAAGCGCATGAAGTACAAGGGCATCATCTGCGAGAAGTGCGGGGTCGAGGTGACCCTGGCGCGCGTTCGCCGCGAGCGGATGGGCCACATCGAGCTGGCCAGCCCCGTCGCCCACATCTGGTTCCTGAAGTCCCTGCCGAGCCGCATCTCGCTGATGCTCGACATGGCGCTGAAGGACGTCGAGCGGGTGCTCTACTTCGAGAACTACATCGTCACCGAGCCGGGTCTGACCCCGCTGAAGCAGAACCAACTGCTGACCGAGGACGAGTTCTATCGCTATCAGGACGAGTTCGGCGATGACGGCTTCACCGCCGAGATCGGCGCCGAGGCCGTGCGCAACCTGCTGATGGGCATCGACCTGCACGCCGAGGCCGAGAAGCACCGCGCCGAGTTGGCAGACAGTCCGTCGGAAATGAAGGCCAAGAAGGCGTCCAAGCGCCTGAAGCTCATCGAGGCCTTCCTGGAATCCGGCAACAAGCCGGAGTGGATGGTCCTGACGGTCGTGCCGGTCATCCCGCCGGAACTGCGCCCGCTGGTGCCGCTGGACGGCGGCCGCTTCGCCACGTCCGACCTGAACGACCTCTATCGCCGGGTCATCAACCGGAACAACCGCCTGAAGCGCCTGATGGAGCTGCGGGCGCCGGACATCATCATCCGCAACGAGAAGCGGATGCTGCAGGAGTCGGTCGACGCCCTGTTCGACAACGGCCGTCGCGGCCGTGTGATCACGGGGGCCAACAAGCGTCCGCTGAAGTCGCTGGCCGACATGCTGAAGGGCAAGCAGGGCCGCTTCCGCCAGAACCTGCTCGGCAAGCGCGTCGACTACTCGGGTCGTTCGGTCATCGTCGTGGGACCGGACCTGAAGCTGCACGAGTGCGGCCTGCCCAAGAAGATGGCGCTGGAGCTGTTCAAGCCGTTCATCTACGCGCGCCTGGACGCCAAGGGCCTGTCGGGCACCGTCAAGCAGTCCAAGCGGATGGTCGAGCGCGAGCAGCCGCAGGTCTGGGACATCCTGGAAGAGGTGATCCGCGAGCACCCGGTCATGCTGAACCGGGCCCCGACGCTGCACCGTCTGGGCATCCAGGCGTTCGAGCCCAAGCTGATCGAGGGCAAGGCTATCCAGCTGCACCCGCTGGTCTGCGCCGCCTTCAACGCCGACTTCGACGGCGACCAGATGGCCGTGCACGTCCCGCTGAGCCTCGAGGCCCAGCTGGAAGCGCGCGTCCTGATGATGTCGACGAACAACATCCTGTCGCCCGCGAACGGTAAGCCGATCATCGTGCCGTCGCAGGACATCGTGCTCGGCCTCTATTACCTGTCGCTGGTCAAGGACGGTGAGCCGGGCGAGGGCAAGCTGTTCGCCAACATCGGCGAGATCGACGCGGCGCTGGATGCCGGCGTCGTGACGCTCCACACCCGCATCAAGGCGCGCTGGACCGAGCAGGACAAGGACGGCAACGAGGTCACCAAGGTGATCGACACGACGCCGGGTCGGATGAAGCTGGGCGCTCTGCTGCCCAAGAACCCGAACATCGGCTACCGCCTGCTCGAGAAGAACCTGACCAAGAAGGAGATCGGCAACCTGATCGATCAGGTCTATCGCCACTGCGGTCAGAAGGCGACGGTCATCTTCGCCGACCAGATGATGGGCCTGGGCTTCCGCGAGGCGGCCAAGGCAGGCATCTCCTTCGGCAAGGACGACATCGTCATCCCGGCTAAGAAGACCGAGATCGTCGACGCCACCCGCACCCTGGTCGAGGAGTACGAGCAGCAGTACGCCGACGGCCTGATCACCAAGGGCGAGAAGTACAACAAGGTCGTGGACGCCTGGGCCAAGGCCACCGACCGCGTCGCCGACGAGATGATGGGCGAGATCGCCCAGCCTCGCGTTCTGGCGTCGGGCCGGACCGCCGAGATCAACTCGGTGTTCATGATGGCCAACTCCGGCGCCCGCGGCTCGCAGGCCCAGATGAAGCAGCTGGGCGGCATGCGCGGCCTGATGGCCAAGCCTTCGGGCGAGATCATCGAGACGCCGATCGTATCGAACTTCAAGGAAGGCCTGACCGTGCTCGAGTACTTCAACTCGACCCACGGCGCCCGCAAGGGTCTGGCCGACACCGCCCTGAAGACCGCCAACTCGGGTTACCTGACCCGTCGTCTGGTGGACGTGGCGCAGGACTCGATCGTCACCGAGGACGACTGCGGCTCGACGCGCGGCATCACGCTGCGCGCCGTGGTCGAGGGCGGTGACGTGCTGGTCTCGCTGGGTCAGCGGGTCCTGGGTCGCTATGCGGCCGAGGACATCAAGGAGCCCGGCACGGACAACGTCCTGTTCCCGGCGGACACCTATCTGCAGGAAGAGGAGGTCGAGGCCATCGACGCGGCCGGCGTCCAGTCGGTCAAGGTCCGGTCAGCCCTGACCTGCGAGGCGGAAGCGGGCATCTGCTCCTACTGCTACGGTCGTGACCTGGCGCGCGGCACCAACGTCAACATCGGCGAAGCGGTCGGCGTCATCGCCGCCCAGTCGATCGGCGAGCCGGGCACCCAGCTGACGATGCGGACCTTCCACATCGGCGGCACCGCCCAGGTGGCCGAGACCAGCTTCTACGAAGCGACCAACGCAGGTACGGCCAAGATCGTCGGCCCGACGGTCACGGCCGCCCACGGCGACCTGGTTTCGATGAGCCGCAACGTCGTCATCACCGTCGTCGTCGACGGCAAGGACCGCGAGTCCTACAAGGCTCCGTACGGCGCCCGGATCCGCGTCAAGGACGGCGAAGAGGTCAAGAAGAACCAGCGCCTGGCGGAGTGGGACCCCTACACCACCCCGATCATCACCGAAGTGGGCGGCATCGTCCGCTTCGAGGACCTGGCCGAGGGTCTGTCGTTCCGCGAGGAGACCGACGAAGCGACGGGCATCGCCCAGCGCGTCGTCATCGACTGGCGCGCCAGCCCGCGGGGTTCGGACCTGCGTCCGGCCATGGGCATCACCACCGGTGACGCCTACGCCAAGCTGGCCTCGGGTTCGGACGCTCGCTATCTGCTGCCGGTCGGGGCCATCCTGTCGGTCGCCAACGGCGACGAGGTGAAGCCCGGCGAGATCCTGGCCCGTATCCCCACGGAAGGCGCCAAGACGCGCGACATCACCGGCGGTCTGCCGCGGGTGGCCGAGCTGTTCGAGGCCCGTCGTCCCAAGGACTGCGCGGTCATCGCCGAGATGGACGGCCGCGTCGAATTCGGTCGCGACTACAAGAACAAGCGCCGCATCAAGATCACCCCTGAGCCGGACGCGGACGGCAACCAGGGCGAAGCGGTCGAGTTCCTGATCCCCAAGGGCAAGCACATCTCCGTCCACGACGGCGATCTGATCCAGAAGGGCGACTACATCATCGACGGCAACCCCGATCCGCACGATCTGCTGCGCATCCAGGGCGTCGAGGCGCTGGCCGAGTATCTAGTGAACGAGGTGCAGGAGGTCTATCGCCTGCAGGGCGTGCCGATCAACGACAAGCACATCGAGGTGATCGTTCGCCAGATGCTGCAGAAGGTCGAGATCACCGACTCGGGCGAGACCACGCTCATCAAGGGCGACACGGTCGAGATCGCCGAGGCCGTGGCCGAGAACGAGAAGGTCGAAAAGCGCGGGGGCCGTCCGGCGACCGTGCAGCCGGTCCTGCTCGGGATCACCAAGGCCTCGCTGCAGACCCGCAGCTTCATCTCGGCGGCGTCCTTCCAGGAGACCACCCGCGTCCTCACCGACGCCTCGGTCAACGGCAAGAAGGACACGCTGGAAGGCCTGAAGGAGAACGTCATCGTGGGCCGCCTGATCCCGGCGGGCACGGGGGCCTATCTGCGGAGCCTGCAGAAGATCGCCAACCAGCGCGACGCAGAGCTGACGTCGACCCGCGAAGCGGCGGTCGAGCCTCTGCCGGCCGACCTGCAACTGGAGCTGGCCGAGAGCGAGTGATCGCCTTCGCCGCATGAAAACTGAGAAGGGCGGTCCCGGCGACGGGGCCGCCCTTTTTCTCGGTTCGGTCCACCCGCGTCGATCAGACGCTTCACAGGTGCAAAGAAGGCCGTAGGGTCGGCTCTTCGTGAGGGAGACACGGCCGATGCGCAGACGCACCTTTCTGACCACCTTGCCCGCGGGCGCTCTGGCCGCGGGAGCGGCTGTCGGAGCCCAGGCCGCGCCAGCCCGGACATCGGGCGGGTCGGGGCAGGCGGGGCCACCAGTGGCGCGGGCCTATCCCTATGCCGGCGTCGGACCCGGAGACCGGATCATGGGCGCCCCGTTCGCCGGGCGCTCGACGGTATGGGGACCGCAGGGCGCGGCGGCCACGGCGCATCCGGCGGCAACCCTGATCGGCATCGACACCCTGAGACGCGGAGGCTCGGCCATCGACGCCGCCATCGCCATCAATGCGGCGCTCGGCTTTCTGGAACCGACGGCCAACGGCATCGGCGGCGACGCCTTCTGCCTGATGTGGGACCCGGCGCAGAGCAAGGTGGTCGGGCTGAACGGATCGGGGGCCAGTCCGCGCGGGCTGTCGCTGGAAGCGGCGCGGTCCAAGGCGGGTTCGGATGGCTTTCTGCCGCGCTACGGCGCTGTCACCGTCAACGTGCCCGGCACGGTCGACGCCTGGTGGGCGGCGCATCAGCGCTACGGCAAGCTGCCGTGGCGGGAGGTTCTGATGCCGGTGGCGGAGATGTGCGAGCAGGGCGTGCCCATGCCGCAGCTGATCGCCTGGTACCTGGAGCGGAATATGGCCGGCTTCGACCGGTCAGCCGGGATCATCGAGGACAACGATAACCGCAAGCGCGTGTATGCGCCGGCGGGCCGGACGCCGCGCGTGGGCGAGGTGTTCGCAAACCCGGACTTGGGCCGGACCTATCGCGCCATCGCCGAGGGCGGCAGGGACGCCTTCTATGACGGGCCCTTGGCCGATCAGATGCAGGCCTATTTCCGGCGCATCGGCGGGTGGATGATGCGGGCCGATCTGGCCGTGCACCGGAGCGAATGGGTCGAACCGATCATGACGACCTATCGGGGCGTCGAGGTCTATAGCCTAGGGCCGAACACGCAGGGGCTGTCGACCAACCAGATCCTGAACGTCTGCGAGCGGTTTGACCTGGCGGGCATGGGCTTTCAGTCTGCCGCATCGATCCACGTCCAGGCCGAGGCCAAGCGGCTGGCGTTCGAGGATCGGGCCAAGTGGTTCGCAGATCCGGACTTCGCGCGGACGCCGGTCGAGTATCTGAACTCCAAGGCCTATGCGGCCGAGCGCGCGGCCTTGATCCGGTCGGATCGGGTGATGGACCGCGTCATGCCTGTCGATGCGCCGACGCAGGGCGACACCACTTACTTCAGCGTGGCCGACAAGGACGGGATGATGGTCAGCTGGATCCAGTCCAACTATCGCGGCATGGGCTCCGGTCTCGTGCCCGACGGCGTGGACGGAAGGACGCTAGGCTTCATGTTCCAGGACCGGGGCGAGCTGTTCAACCTGCGCGACGGCCACCCCAATGTCTATGCGCCTGGCAAGCGGCCCTTCCATACGATCATCCCGGGCTTCGCCTGCAAGGACGGCCAGCCATGGATGGCCTATGGCGTCATGGGCGGGGGCATGCAGCCGCAGGGCCAGGCCCAGATCATCATCAACATGGTCGATTACGGCCTCGACCCGCAGGAGGCCGGCGACGCGCCGCGCTGGCAGCACGAGGGCTCGTCGGAGCCGACCGGGCATCGGGGGGAGGGCTCGGGCGTGCTGCACCTCGAGACCGGCGTGCCGGAGGATACGAAAGCGCAGCTGAGGGCTATGGGCTGGACGCTGGGCGAGCCCAACGGCGGCTTCGGCGGCTATCAGAACGTGATGCGTCAGGTGAACGCGGAGGGGCCGTGGACCTATGGCGCGGCGACGGAGATGCGCAAGGACGGTATCGCCCTGGCCTACTAAGTCCCGGGTTGCATTGAAACAATCTGGAACTTTGCGAACGTCGGTATCGACAAGGCGCAAGCGTTGCCTTATGCCGCAAGCTGCGCTGTTAACTTGATCGTTCCGTCCGAGGCCGGGCGGGGCGTCTCCGGAGAGACCCATGGCCAATCTCGATTTCCGTACCGCCACCCAGGCGCAAGCCACAGCCTACACTGGCGATGCGGCGGGAACCGACATCATCTTCTTCTCGTCGGGGACGGCGACGGGGACGTTGATCACGGTGAACCCGGCGCTGGGCGCGGATCCGGAGACGATCACCATCGCTAACCCGGGGACGGGCACGACGTCGCTGAACTTCAGCCGCGCGGCGGTGTCGGGGGTCAACAGCTTCCAGTTCGCCGACGGTTCGATCCTAGTCTATGGGCTGGGCACCAACGAGACCATCGACGGCGACGCCTTCGCGGACCTTTTGTTCGGCAACGACGGCGATGACGTCATCACCGGCAACAATGGAGACGACCAGATCTTCGGCGGCAACGGTGCCGACAGCCTGCTGGGCGGCGACGGTGCCGACCTGCTGCAGGGCAACGCCGCCAACGACACCCTGCGCGGGGGTGAAGGGGCGGACTTCCTCTATGGGGGTCAGGGCACCGACAGCCTGCTGGGCGAGAACGGCAACGACTACCTGCAGGGCAACCTCGGCGACGATATCCTTTCTGGCGGTACCGGTGCCGACACCCTGATCGGCGGTCAGGGCGGTGACAACCTCTCCGGGGACAATGGCAACGACCTGCTGTTCGGCGACCTTGGCAACGACACCCTGGTGGGTGGTGAAGGCGACGACGTCATCAACGGCGGTGACGGCAACGACCAGATCAACACCTCCAGTGGCGGAACTGAAAACGGAAACGACACCATCAATGGCGGCAACGGCAACGACTCGGTCGGTGCCGGTAACGGCAACGACGTCCTGAACGGCGACAATGGCGACGACGTCCTGATCGGCAACAACGGCAACGACACGATCAACGGCGGCGAAGGCAATGATGTCATCGGCACGGCCTTTGGTGGCGGCGCCACCGAGGACGGCGACGACGTTATCGACGGTGGCAACGGCAATGACGACATCGGGGCCTCGAACGGGGCGGATACCGTGTTCGGCGGCAACGGCGATGACACCATTCGTGGCGGAAACGGCAATGACGGTCTGCTGCAGGGCGGCCAAGGCAACGACAGCATCTTCGGTGACGCTGGTGATGATTTCATCTTCGGCGGTCAGGGCAACGACGCCCTGGAAGGGGGCGCTGACAACGACTTCATCCAGGGCAACTTGGGTAACGACTTCATTCAAGGCGGCTCAGGCAATGACACCCTGCTTGGCGGCCAAGGCAACGACACCATTTCGGCCGATGTCGGCGATGATCAGCTGTTTGGTGATCTGGGCGACGACCAGCTGGTGGCGTCAGACGGAAACGATACTGCATCGGGGGGTGCAGGCAACGACGACATTGATGGCGGTTTCGGCAACGACGTCCTGCTGGGCGGCGATGGCAACGACACCGTCAACGGCAGCGTAGGCAATGACACGATCAACGGTGAAGCCGGCAACGACAATATCAC
The DNA here is from genome assembly GCF_000701445.1 of Brevundimonas bacteroides DSM 4726. Lineage (GTDB taxonomy): Bacteria > Pseudomonadota > Alphaproteobacteria > Caulobacterales > Caulobacteraceae > Brevundimonas > Brevundimonas bacteroides. Next base: position 432,647 of record NZ_JNIX01000009.1, on the reverse strand, counting down.
GGGTGGGTCCGGCAACGACCTGATCGGCGGCGATGACGGCAACGACCTCATCGACGCTGGCGACGGCAACAACACCGTCAACGGTGGCACCGGCAATGACAACATCCTGGCCTTGATCGGCAATGATGTGATCGACGGTGGTGACGGCAACGATACCATCGACGGAAGTGACGGGAACAACACCCTTGTCGGTGGTACAGGCAACGACAGCATCGTCTCCGGTGTCGGGAACGATGTGGTATCCGGCGGCGACGGCGAGGACACCATCTCGGCTGGTTCGGGTGCCAACAACCTGGCCGGTGGCGCTGGAAACGACACCATCACCGCCGGATCGGGCGCTGACACGATCTCGGGCGGCGACGGCAACGACGCGATCGGTGCGGGCGACGGCGCCAACAACGTCTCGGGCGGCAACGGCGATGACAACATCACCGGCGGCACGGGCGCTGACACGATCAACGGCGATGCCGGCAACGACACCATCGTTGCGGGTGACGGCCTGAACGTTCTGTCTGGCGGTGACGGCAACGACTCGATCACCGGCGGCGCGGTCGGCGACAACATCCAGGGCGGTGAAGGCAACAACACCGTCGTCTCGGGTGACGGCGCGGACAGCATCACCACCGGCTCGGGCAACGACTCGATCGACGGCGGCCTCGGCGCTGATGCGATTTCGTCGGGCGGCGGCAACGACATTGTCATCGGCGGCGACGGCGCCGACTCCATCTCGGGCGGCGACGGCAACGACACCATCGATGGCGGTCTGCTCGACGACGCCATCTCGGGTGGCGCGGGGGCCGACAGCATCGCGGGCGGCGACGGCGCGGACAACATCTCGGGCGGCGACGGCGCGGACACCATCATCGGCGGTGTCGGCTCCGACACGATCTCGGGCGGCGCGGGCAATGATGTGTTCGTGATCACCACGGCGACGGACTCCAATCCGACGCTGGTCGACGCCGACCGGTACCTTGACTTCAACGCCGGGGACGTCTTCGACATCACCGGAGCTCCGATCACGGCGGTGAACTACGCCGAGACGACCCAAGCCGATTTCGCCGCCGCCCTCACGGCCGCGAATGGCACCTTCTCGATCGTCGGCAACGACGTGACGGTCGTGGTGGTGGCCCTGTCGGACGGCTCGGGGGCCTGGGTCTTCACCGCCGTCGACGCGGCGGCCACGACCTCCAACGCCGCGTTCTTCGTCGTAGGGGGCACGCTCGCCAACCTCGACTTCACGAACTTCGTCTAGGCCGGACGGAGACTCCAAGGGAAAGGGGCCGGGCGGCGACGTCCGGCCCCTTTTTCTTGTCGAAGGGCTCGGGCCTACGATGACGTTCTGGCACTGAGGCCTACGTGTGCCTCTCCATCCGCGAGGCCGGCTCTTTAAGCCCCGGCCGCTTGGGGCTCCAGCGCATAGACGCGCGCGCAGTACTCGCAGGTGACATGGATCTTGCCATCCGGCTCGACCATGTCGGCGCGTTCCTCCGGGCTGAAGGAGGCCAAGACCGTCTCGACGCGGTCGGCGGAGCAGCGGCACTGGGCCTTGAGCGGGCGGGCGTCCTCCAGCCTCACCCCGTCCTCGTGGAACAGGCGGAACAGCAGCGTCTGGGGCGTGATCGTGGGATCGATCAGTTCGTCGTCGGCCAGGGTGTGGAACAGGGCGCGGGTGCGGTCCCAGGCTTCCTCGGTCGAGCCGCGGGCGTCGTCGGCGGCGATCAGCTGGATGAGAGCGCCACCCGCGCGCCAATGCGTGCCGGCGCCGGTGGTGACGGGGCCGACGGCCAGGCGCACCTTGGTCGGGATCTGCTCGGACTGTTCGAAGTAGTGCTCGGCGGCCAGCGACAGACTCTCGCCCTCGATGGGGGTGATGCCCTGGGTGCGCTCGAAGTCCGGGCCGCGGTCCAGGGTCATGACGAAGACGCCCTGGCCCAGTAGGGTCCGGGCGCCGGGGCGCGCGAAGCCGCTCGAGGCGGCGGCGACATCGGCCTCGTCGTAGCGGCAGTAGCCGCGCAGGAATCCCTCGGTGTCGTAGTCGGCGACGACATAGCGGACCGGGCCGTCGCCCTGGGCCTGGACGATCAGACGGCCTTCGAACTTCAGGCTGGAGCCGACCAGGGCGGCGAGCGCGCAGGCTTCGCCGAGCAGGGCCGCGACCGGCTCCGGATAGGCGTGGGCGGACAGAATGGTGTCGATGGCATCGCCCAGCCGCACCAGGCGGCCGCGCACGGGCCAGCCCTCGATCTGGAAGGCGGCGGCGAGGTTGTCGGTGGGCGCGCTGGGCGCCGGCGCGTGATCGGTCACGGCGGATCCTGGGAAGCAGAAAATCGGTGAAGGGGGCAAGATAGGAAACCACAAGCGCGATGGTAAGGGCCGGTTCGCGTGGCTATCTGTGTCGCGACCATTGCTTCCGAGAGACCGCCCATGTTCGACAGACCGTCGCTGAAGCCCCTGAAGCAGCAGGCGATCGTGGTCACCCAGGCGGCGCACGGCGTGGGACTGGCCACGGCGCGGCGGGCGGCGCGGGCGGGGGCTTGCGTCTTCCTGATCGACACCGACGAGCGGGCGCTGCGCCATCTCGTGGAGGCGATCCAGCGGGACGGCGGGCGGGCGGCCTATGCGGCGGCGGACCCGGCTGACTACGACGCCCTGTCGGCGGCGGCCCAGAAGTGCGTGCGGCTGTTCGAGGGCTTCACCAGCTGGATCAACATCGTCGGACCCGTCCAGACGCCCGTCGCTGACGATAGCGGAATCGACGACGCCGGGGCAGGCGAACACGCGGGCTATGAGGGCCTAGTCAACGGCTCGCTGATCGCCGCCGAGCATCTATCGCGGCGCAAGGGGGGAGGGGCGATCGTCAATGTGGGCCCCAGCCTCTCGGATCTCCCCGAACCCGGCTGGGTCGCGCACGAGGCGGCCAAGGCGGCGACCAAAGCCTTCATCAACGACCTGCGGGCGCGGCTAAGGCGGGACGACCATCCGGTGTCGGTGTCGCTGATCAAGCCGGGGCCGGTGCTTTACCCGGCCGGAGCGCGGCGAGCGGGCCTGCCGCCCCAGCCGGTCTATGCGGCCGAGGTGGTGGCCGACGCGGCCCTGTGGTGCGCGCACCATCCGATCACCGAGATCACGGTCGGCGGGACGGGGCGTTTGATCGCCATGATCTCGGCGGCGGCGCCGGAGTTCGCGGAACCTTTGCTGGCCCGGTTCGCTCCTGTGGCACGGCGGGGCGACGATCCCGCGTGGGACGCCGAGGGCCTGGACGGGCCAGACGGCGAGGATACCGACGAGGAGATGATCTATCCCATGGTTCGCAACTTCAGCGCCCTGGCCGAGGTAAGGAAACATCCCGGCGTCACGGCCGGTTCTCTTGCGGTTGTCGTGCTGGCGGCGGCGGCGGCGGTGCTGCTGACCCAGCGCACGGGCCCGCGCCGCTATGAGGCGATCCGCGACCGCATCGACCCGCGCGGCTGGATCGACGCCGAGACGCTGCGCCACCGGTTCAGCGACATCTCGCGGGGTCTTGGCGAACGCGCCGCCGATCTGGGCGACCGGGCGAGCGACCTGTCGGACGACGCACGATATGGCGCCCGCAAGCTGCTGAAGCGCGGTCAGCGCGCGGTGTCGGAAAAGCAGCGTCGCAAGTACGCCCGTGAGGCCCGTCGCTATGCCGACGAGGCCGGTCGTTATGCCCGAGATCACGCCAAGGAGGGCGGGGCGTTGCTGGCGGTGGCGACCATCGCAGCGGCCATCGGCGCGGCGGCGCTGGAGAGCCAGCGGCCGGACAGCCGGGTGCGGCGGATCACCGGGCTCTAAAGTCGTTCGACGCTATCGAGGCCGCAGGCGTGGCTGCGGCCTTGCTGCATCTGCGAAGGTCCGCTTAACAGGGGCATGGCCGCCCCCACGCTGATCTTCGACTTCGACTCGACCCTGGTGAGGATCGAAACGCTGGAGGCGCTCGCCGAGATCGCCTTGGCCGGCTATGCGGACGCCGAGGCGATCCGGGCCGAGGTCGCGTCGCTGACCGATAGGGCGATGGCGGGCGAGATCGGCTTCGGCGAAGCGTTGCGGACCCGCCTCAAGCTCCTGCCGCTGACGCGGGAGCATGTGCTGAGCCTGGCGGACCGCATTCTCGACGAAGGCACGCCGTCGGTGCGGCGGAACCTGAAATTCTTCAATGAGAACCCCGAGCGGCTCGTGATTCTTTCGGGCGGATTCCGCGAGATCATCGCGCCCATCGCCCAGCGGCTGGGCGTGCGCGCGGACAGGGTGCTGTGCAACGATCTCGTCTATGACGACGCGGGCCGCGTGATCGGCGTGGACGAGGTCAACCCCCTGTCGCGCGAGGGCGGCAAGCCGGAGGTCATCAAGGCGCTGGGGTTGACAGGTCCCGTCGTCATGGTCGGGGACGGCTGGACCGACGCCGAGGTCAAGCTGGCCGGTGCGGCGGATCGCTTCTACGCCTTCACCGAGATCGCGCGGCGTGAGCGCGTGGTCGAGGTCGCCGACGCCGAGGCGCGGTCCATCGACGAGTTGCTGCATGCCGAAGGTCTGGCCGGGCGGTGGAGCTATCCGCGGAGCCGCATCCGCATGCTGTTGCTGGAGAACATTCACCCGGCGGCGGTGGAGCGTCTGGAGGACGCCGGATACTCGGTCGAAACCCAGAAGGGCGCGCTGGACGAGGACGACCTGATCGCGGCGATCAAGGGTGTCCATGTGCTGGGCATCCGGTCCAAGACCAACGTCACCGAGCGGGTGCTGTCGGAAGCCGACCGGCTGCTCGCCGTCGCGGCTTTCTGCATCGGCACCAACCAGATCGATCTGGAGGCGGCGGCGGGCAGGGGCGTGGCCGTCTTCAACGCCCCCTATTCGAACACCCGCAGCGTGGTGGAACTAGCCATCGGCCTGACCGTCGCCCTGATGCGCGATGTGGCCGACAAATCGGCAGCGATGCACGAGGGCAAGTGGAACAAGTCGGCGGACGGATCACGCGAGTTGCGCGGCAAGACGCTGGGCATCGTCGGTTACGGGGCGATCGGGTCGCAGCTGTCGGTGCTGGCCGAGGCGCTGGGGATGCGGGTGATCTTCCACGACCTGTCGGAGCGTCTGGCGCTGGGCAACGCGCGGCGGATGCGGTCGCTGGACGCCCTGCTGGCGGAGGCCGACGTGGTCAGCCTGCACGTCGACGGGCGCAAGGAGAACGCCAACCTGATCGGCGCGGCGCAGTTCCAGGCGATGAAGCCGGGGACGTTGTTCCTGAACCTGTCGCGGGGGCATGTGGTGGACGTCGGCGCCCTGGCCCAGGCCATCGGCTCGGGTCGGGTCGGCGGGGCGGCCATCGACGTCTTTCCGGAGGAGCCGCGCACCAACGCCGATCCCTTCGATAGCCCGCTGCGGGGCCTGAAGAACGTCATCCTGACCCCGCACATTGGCGGCTCGACCGAGGAAGCGCAGGAAGCCATCGCCGAGTTCGCGGCGGAGCGGCTGCTGGGCTATCTGAACCGAGGCGACACAACGTTCTGCGTCAACCTGCCCAACGTACAGCTGGCTGAGGTCTCGGGCGGGCACCGCATTCTGCACATCCACCGGAACCAGCCGGGCGTCTTGGCCGAGCTGAACCGTGAACTCTCCGCAGCGGGTCTGAACATCCTGGGCCAGCATCTCAAGACCGACGAGCGGACCGGCTATGTCATCACCGACGTGGACCGCGACTATGATCCGCAGGCGCTGCGGGTGCTGAAGGGTGTTGCTGGAACGCTGCGTTTCCGGTTGCTCCACTAGAGCCTTCCCCTACGGCATCTTGCGTCTGTCCGTAGACGGCGCACAGTGTTGCACAACGGTTGCAAACAAGGCGGCCGACGGGAGGACATCATGAAACGCTTTCTTCGCGGGGCCGCGCTCGGCGCCCTGACGCTCGCCGCCGCTGCCGCACTGTCTGGCACCGCTTCGGCCCAGACCTACAACCGCCTCGTCGTGTTCGGTGATTCGCTGAGCGACAACGGCAACCTGTTCCTGGCCTCGGGCGGGACGCAGCCGACGTCGCCGCCGTATTTCCGGGGGCGGTTCTCGAACGGGCCGGTATTCACGGAGCTGCTGGGTTTCAACGCAGCCAGGTTCAATGGCTCGGTCAACGGCAGCATCAACTACGCCTACGGCGGCTCGCGCACGGACAACGTCGTGGCCTTCCCACCGGGTATGCGCCAGCAGCTGACGACCTATACCACGGCGGGCGGCACGTTCCGGTCCGGCGATCTGGTCAGCGTGCTGGGTGGCGCGAACAACATCTTCCAGGCTCTGGGCGCGTTTCCCACCCAGCCCGCGGCGGTTCAGGCCAATCCGACGGGCTACATCACACCCTTCGTGACAGGCGCGGTATCGGACATCAGCTTCATCGTCGGCGACATCGCTTCGCGCGGAGCGGGGACCATCTTGGTGACCAATCTGCCCCGCCTGGGCGTCACGCCGCAGTTCCGTCCCACGCCGCTGGCTCCGCTGGCCGATTTCGCCGGAACCGCCTTCAACACCGGATTGCAAAGCGCGTTGCTGACGCTGGCTCCGACGCGGCCCAACACCAACATCATTCTGTTCGATCTCGCCAAGGTCGGAGACGCCTTGGCGTCCAATCCCGGTCTGTTCGGTCTGACCAACGTCACCGCCTCGTGCTTCAACGGCGTGACAGTGTGCCCGGACCCGCAGAACTATCTCTACTGGGACGGCGTTCACCCGACGGCGGCGGGCCATGCCCTGATTGCCAACCTGGCCAACGACTACCTGTACTACGGCGATCGCGGCGCGCCCACCACGTTGCAGGGTGAGACGGCCTATCGCCACCGCGAGGACGCGCTGGACATGGCGACCGCCAGCTTGTCGGGCTCGGCGGCGTGGGAGGCGGGGACTTCGGTCTCGGTCAGCGGCCTCTATGACACGACCGAGACGGACGCGCGCGGACCAGTCGGCGCGGCCGAAGCGACCAGCTACGGCGGGCGGATGGCGTTCGAGACGGGGACGCAGGCCTGGCGGTTCGGCGTGGCGGGCGGCTATCGCCGCGCCGATGTCGAGGCCGGAGCGACCGGCTTCGTGCTGGAGACGCTGTCGGCTGACGTCTACGGCGGCTGGCGCTCAGGCGCGCTGTTCGTCAACGCCGCCGCCGGCATCGCTGCCGAGGATTTCGAAGACATCCGCCGTCAGAGCGCGCTCGGTGTCCTGGTGCAATCGGGCGTCACCGAAGGATCCAGCGTCGGCGTCCGGGGCCAGGCGGGTCTGTGGTTCGACATGGGCGGCCTGCGGGTCTCGCCCCGCGTGGCCGTCACCTATGCCTCGTCCGATATCGACGGCTATGTCGAACAGGGGCTGGCGGCGACCTACGAGTACCGGGATCGCGAGGTGAAAGGCGTGACCGGAGAGGTCGCATTGCGGGCGGAAGGCGACGTCGGCGGCTTCGGCGTCTTTGCGGAAGGCGGCTATCGCGACAGCCTCGATGACAGTTCTCAGGCTGTGCGTGTCGGCATTTTGAACAACCCGGCGCAGGTGCTGGCGCGCGACTATGAGGATCCGTTTGGCGGTTCCTTCATCGCGGCCGCCGGGGTCACCGGCAAAGTCGGTATCCTGGATATCGAGATCGGCTACCGGGGTCGTTTCGGCGACCAGGCGGACGGGCACACCGGGGGCGTGACGATCACTCTGCCTCTGGGCTGACCTGCTCAGCCAAAGCGACTGAGAGGCGCGCCGGGTCGATCCGGCGCGCCTTTCCTTTGGGTTCCAGGGTGCGACCCCCTGCCGCGCCCCCCGCCCCAAAGTCGCCCCATGAAACCTTAGAACGGCGGCCTGCGCCGCTCGCGGACGGTTACCGATCGTAACAGCGACGCTCCTGACAGCTTTACCCAAAGCGCCGACAGAGCCGACGACTTCATGCGCCGACCCTTGCCGAGCCTTCGTGGCCTTCTCGTTCAATCCAGCCAAGGAGCGGCCCTCGCGGGCGTCGCCGTCCTGGCCATGGCGATGGCTCCGGCCATCCCCGAGCCAGCCATTGAGCCCGGCAGCCTGCCAGAACTTCCGCCCGTCACCGCCGTGGCCGAGCCGGCGGGTCCGGTGACCCGGATGATCATGTTCGAAGAGCCCGTGCGCGGCTTCCCGATCAACTCCCGTTTCGGCATGCGCCGGCTGGGCGGCGAGCGGGGCGCGCGCATGCACAAGGGCGTCGATATCGCAGCCCCTACGGGCACTGCCGTCTATTCCTCGGCCGAAGGTGAGATCGTTCGCATCGGCCGGCAGCCCGATGGCTATGGCAACTTCATCGAGGTGCGCCATCCCAACGGCATGACCACCCTGTATGCTCACCTGAGCCGTATCGACGTGGCGTCGGGCGATCGGGTGCTGGCGGGTGAGCGAATCGGGCTGGTGGGTTCGACCGGGTACTCGACCGGGCCGCATCTGCACTTCGAGGTCCGCCGCGACGGCGTCCAGATCAACCCCAGCCGAGTCGTGGGGCAGAGCTTCGAGGTCGCGGTGGAGACGCCGGTCGTCGGCTGACGCCGATATCGCCGCAGATGACGGCGAATACAGTTTGCATGTAAAGCGTCCTTTGCTACCCCTTAGGCCTGTAAGCAGTGGGGACACGCATGGATGCCTTGACGCTCGAGGGCGTGAGCAAGCGATACGGCGGCTTTCAGGCCGTGCGCGACCTGAGTTTCTCGGTCCGCAAGGGCGCGATCTGCGGGTTCCTGGGGCCAAATGGCGCGGGCAAGACCTCGACCATCCGCATGATCCTGGGGCTGCAGCCCGCGACGACGGGGAGCATCTCTATCCTGGGCGCGCCGGACGGACGGATGGTGCGCGACCGGATCGGCTTCCTTCCGGAAGAGCGGGGCCTCTACAAGAAGATGACGCCGGTCGATGCGATCGCCTTCTTCGGTTCGCTGAAGGGCCTGCCGACGGGGGAAGGGCGTAAACGCGCGAAGGAAATGCTGGAGGCGCAGGGCCTCGGCGCGTCGCGCAACAAGAAGATGAAGGAGCTGTCCAAGGGGATGGCCCAGAAGGTCCAGCTGATCGCTTCGGTCGTGCATCAGCCGGAGTTCGTGATCTTGGACGAGCCGTTCAGCGGGCTCGATCCCGTCAATCAGCAGGGCTTGGAGACGGTGATCCGCGATCTGGCGGCGAACGGGGCGACGGTGCTGTTCTCCACCCACGTCATGCAGCACGCAGAGCGGTTGTGCGACCAAGTGGTGTTGATCGCACGGGGCAGGAAGGCGTTCGACGGAACGGTGAGCGAGGCGCGGGCGACCAGCCGCCGCTTCCTCGATCTGGAAGGGGCGATCGCTGTCGATCAGGCGGCGGCCCTGCCGGGGGTGACCGGCGTCGAGGTCGTTTCCGAACAGGACGGCGTTCGCACCCTGAAGGCCGCGCTCGCGCAGGGCGCCGCAGGGCAGGAGGCCCTCAAGGCGGCCTTCCTGAACGGGCTGGACGTTCGCCGCTTCGAGCTGAAGGAGCCGACGCTGCACGACGCCTTCATCGACCTGACCGGCGACCATCCCGATCAGGACCAGAGCGTCGCCCGCAATGAAGTGGCTTCGGAGGCCGCCCGATGAACCGCATTCTCCTGATCGCGCGCCGCGAGTTCATGGCTTACGCCCGGACAGTCGGCTTCTGGCTGTCGCTGCTGGCGTTTCCGCTGTTCGCGGTGCTGGGCGGAGCGATCCCCCTCTTGATGGACAACGCCGACCCGGTTCGAGCCGTGGTCCTGATCGAGGAGGGGCCGCAGGCCGCCGGGCTGGCGGCCGCGGTCCAGGGCCGTCTGGCCGATGAGGCCGAGCGTTCGGCCGAGCGCGCGCGAGAAGCGGCCGAGAAGGCCGCTGAGGCGTCAGGCGCGCCTGCCGGCGCGACACAGGGCGCCATCGCCCAGATGACCCGCCAGCGCATGCGGATCGTCGAGGCTCCGGCCGACCTGACGGCGGCCGCGCCCGGCGAGGCGCGCGATGCGGTCGTACGCCGCTATCTGACCGATGAGACGCCCAAGGAACAGCGTCTGGACGCCGTGGTGTTTCTCGACCGCACGGCAGAAGGGCCGGCGGCGCGGGTGTGGGCGGCTCGGGCCACCGACGACACGGTGGAAGACTTCGTACGCGCCGCCTTGCGCGACGCCAATCGCGACGCCGTCCTGACCCAGGCCGGGATCGATCCGGCCGTGGTCGAGGCGACCGACGCCTTCCGACCCGAGGTCACCTTGTTTTCGCCCCGGGCGTCGGACGGGGGCGAGGTGTCGTTCAAGGATCGGCTGCCGGGCATCATCGGCCTGGCCTTCAGCTTCCTGTTGTGGTCGCTGATCATCACGGGGGCCTCCATCCTGCTGAACAGCGTGATGGAGGAGAAGTCGAACAAGATCCTTGAGGTCCTCCTGTCGTCGGCCTCGCCGACCGAAATCCTGACCGGCAAGGTGCTGGGCGTGGCGATGTTGACGCTGTCCGTGCTGGTCGTGTGGGGCGGGATCGGCGCGGCGGGGCTGATCACGACTGTGCCGGAGCAGGCAGCGAACATCTGGGAGATCCTGACCCGCGATGGCCTGATCTTCTATTTCCTGGCCTACATCGTCGGCGGCTACCTGATGTACGCGGTGCTGTTCGCCGCGATCGGGGCCTTCTGCGAGACGCCGCGTGACGCCCAGACCCTGATGGGACCGATCATGATGGTGCTGGTGATCCCCATCCTGCTGGTGCAGTTCGCCCTGGTGAACCCGGATGCGCCGATGGTTCGGTTCGCGTCCTGGGTGCCCTTCTTCACGCCGTTCCTTATGGCCGCGCGCGCGCCGTCCGGGCCGCCGCTGATCGAGATCATCGGCACCATGGCGGGGATGTTCGCCGTCGCCTTGCTGATGGTGTGGCTGGCGGGCCGGGCGTTCCGGGCCGGCGCTCTGTCGGACGTGAAGCTGAGCTGGAAGAGCTTTGGCCAGGCCATCGCCGGGGGCGGGAGCTAGCTCCGTTTCGCGGCTTCGATCGCCGCGGAGACCTCGACCGGGTTGATGGTCGACGTCGTGCGGCCGTTGATCAGGAAGGTCGGGGTGCCGACGAGGCCGAGGGTCTGGCCGGCTGTGTTGATGTCGCCGATCAGATCGTCGGTCTCGGGTGATGCGATGACCTCCCGGGCGCGAGCGAGGTCGACGCCGTTCTCCGTCAGGATGCGATCGACCGTCTCAGGGTCCAGGGCAGGCTCTGCCATCAGGGCCTGATGCACCGGCAGGTAGCGGCCCTGGGCATGGGCGGCGAGCGCGGCGCGGGCGGCGTAGTTCGACGTGGTGTCGTCGCCGCGATCCAGGATGGGCCACTCCTTGAACACGAAGCGCACGTCCGGATGGGCGCGGATCAGGGCAAGGTAGTCCTCAGACACCGCCTTGCAGCCCGGGCAGCGGTAGTCGAAGAACTCGATGACCGTCACCTTGGCGTCGGCCGGGCCGATGGCGGGATCGCGCGGGTCGGGCGCGAGCAGCGCCGCGTTGGCGGCGACGGCGGCGTTGATGGTCTCGACCCGCTTGGCTTCCTCGCCTTGCTGACGGGCCTGGACGGCTTCATCGAGCACTTCGGGATTGGCGATCAGATACGCCCGGACCTTATCGCCGAATGAGCCGCCGGTGGCGTAGGGCGCCGCCGCCAGACCGAGCGCCACGACCGACATGGCGACGGCCAGGGCGCCCCCGTGACCTGAGGCAAAGAAGGCGAAGGGGTCGCGCGTGGGCGGAGGCGGCGAGGACGTATCGTCGGTCATGCGGGTCTCGGAGAAGTCGGGGTCAGGCGCCGGGCGGGGCGATGACGGTTCCGCGCTGGCGTTCCTGGCGGCGGTCCAGGTCGTCGATGTCGTCCATGGTGGCGCCAGACGCGAGCACGATGTCCATGGCGCGACGCCACTCGATCGAACCGCGCGGCAGGAGATCGCGGGCGCGCAGGGCGAACTGGGTCGCCTGTTCCTCGCCTCCGGCTGCGAAGTAGAACTCGGCCGAGGCCAGGCGAGCCTCGCCTTCCTTGCCCTGGCTGGAGTAGGCCTGGGACAGCAGACGCCAGGCCAGGGTGTTCTCCGGCTCGCGGGCGGTGGCCATTTTCAGGTTGTCGACGGCGTCGTCCAGCTGGGTTGGATCGCTGGTTTCGATGAGGGCATGGGCGAGGTTAATGCGCAGCAGCGGCGCGTCGGGCAGCAGCTCGACCGAACGACGATGGGCGGCGATGGCCTCGGCCGGGCGGCCTTCCTCGAACAGGATCTGGCCTTTCAGCTCCCAGAGGTAGGGGTTGTCGTCGTCCTCGGCGATCAGGGCGTCAGTGGCGTCCAGCGCCCGCTGGGTCTGGCCATCCCGGTACCAGGCGATGGCGCGGGCGTAGCGCGCCGGAAACGAGGTGTCGGTCTCCAGAAAGGTCCGCAACGTCTGGGTCGGCGGGTTCATGAAGGCCTGGATCTTGGCGCGGATCAGGGCGTGTTGGGCCATGCGCTCGGGGCTGTCGACGCGGTCGTAGTTCGACATGGCCTCCACGGGGCGGCGCAGGGCCTCGATGCGCTGGCCGGACAGCGGGTGGCTGCGGAAATAGGGGAAGCGGCGGGCGTCGGAGAAGACTTCCTGGCTGCGGAAGTTCTCGAAGAACTCCACCAGGCCGCGACCCGATTCACCGGCGGCTTCCAGACCGCGGGCGGCGGTGATGTCGGCCTCGCCCTCCTGGCCCTGGAGATAGCGCAGGGCGCCCAGGGTGCCGAAGTACTGGCCTGAGCCGAGGAGGGCGGCGCCCGCGCCCGGCTCGCCCGCCAAGACCGCCAGCGCCCCCAGCGCCATCGACATCAGGAAGGGCTGCATACCCGCGCTGGACGCCCCATCGCGCAGGGTGTGGCGGTTCTTGATGTGGCCCGCCTCGTGGGCGAGCACGCCCAGAAGCTGGTTGGGGTTGTCGGTCCGCAGGATCAGGCCGGTATTGACGCCCATGATCCGCCCGCGCGTGGCGAAGGCGTTGAGGTCATTGTCGGCGACCAGCAACACCTCGACGTCGGCCGGTTCCAGCCCCATGGCCACGAACACCGGGTCCGACCACTCGCGGATGATGCCCTCGACCTCGGTGTCGCGGATGGTCGACTGGGCCGAGGCGGGCGTGGCCGCCACGACCATGGCCGCGGCGGCGATCAGCCCGGTCAGGGGCTTCAAGGCGAGACGGGTCAGCCCGATCATGGCGAACTCCTCAGACAGGCGCCCCCGCCTCGTCTCCCCAAGCTAGTGCGGATCGGTCACAGGCGCCACCACCCGCGCTTCGGCTTGGGCGGGGGTGCGGTGATCTGCGCCGGATCGTTGGCGATGATCTCGGTCAGGCTCGGCGCGGCAGGAGCCGGCTCGGGCTCGGCGACCGCGGCCACGGGTTCGGGTTCCGGCCTCGGCTCGGGCTCCGCCACGGGTTCCGGAGCGACCTCCGGGACCGCCTCGGGGTCCGGCCCGGCTGCGGCGACGGCTTCCTCCTCGACGACCGCTTCCACGGGCTCGGCGTCTGTTTCGACCTCAGCCGTAGCCGCCGCAGACTTGCGGCGCACGCGGCGGCGCTGCGGCTCGGCGGCGATGGCGGGTGCGGCGTCGGCGACCGGGCCTTCGGTCTCGGCGGCGACGGCATCGGATGCCTCCGCAGCGCCCGCGTCATCCTGTTCGAAGCGATCACGACCGCGACCCCGGCCGCGACGACGGCGGCGACGCCCGCCCTCGCGGTCGCCGGACACCCCGGCCTCCAGGCTTTCCGGGGTACGGGCCGGACGCTCGGCGTCGCCCTCGGCCGAAGCAGGCGCAGGCCCACGCTCCCCGCGCGGCTGCGGGTTCAGAGGATCGAACCATACGTAGGGGTCTTCCAGCGACGGCGTGCGGCCGCGCACCCAGAAGAAGGCGCTCGAACCCGTTTCACCCTCGCCGTCCTCGCGGATGCGGCGTCCGCCGCGCCGACCGCGACGACGGCGGCGGCCCTCGGCGTCGTCGTCATCATTCGCCGGAGTGGCGTCCTCGACCGGTGCCTCGTCCCGACGTCCGCCCCGACGCCGGCGGCCCCGGCCCCGACGGCCCTCGCCGTCGTGACGCTCAGCCCGCTCGGGCGTTTCGTCGTCGTCGGTGTCCTCGCGGTCGAGATCGTCCTCGTCCTCGTCCTCGTCCTCGTCGTCGAGCGCGATGTCATCCTCGTCGTCGGCCTCTTCCTCGTCTTCGAGGGCCGCTTCGTCGAAGTCATCCTCGAGATCGACCTGAGAGATCGTTGTCTCCGGCGGAGTGAAGTCCTCGTTGGTCTCGGTGCGCTCGATCAGGCTCTCGCCTTGACCCAGGCGATCATCAATCTGGATGACGACGGCAAGGCCGCGCGTCTTCTGCAGGTGCTGCAGGTAATCCCGCTTGTGGTTCAGAATGTAGAGGGCTACGGCGGAGGAAACCCTCAGATTGATCGACCCGGCGCCGTTCTTGCCGGCCTCGATGTCGACGGCGCGCAGCACCATGAGTGCCGCGCTCTCGGCAGAGCGCACGCGGCCGGCCCCGGCGCAGTGCGGGCAGACTTCGGTCGCGCCTTCGATGACCCCCAGACGACGACGCTGTCGGCTGATCTCCATGAGGCCAAAGCTCGATATGCGGCCCATCTGGATGCGGGCGCGGTCCCGCGCCAGCTCGTCCTTCAGGATGCGCTCGACGGTCCGGTTGTTCTTGGACTCGTCCATGTCGATGAAGTCGATGACGATCAGACCGGCCAGGTCGCGCAACCGCAACTGGCGAGCGGCTTCGGCTGCGGCTTCGCAGTTGGTCTTGAAGGCCGTGGCCTCGACGTTGCGTTCCTTGGTGGCGCGGCCGGAGTTGACGTCAATCGCGACCAGCGCCTCGGTCTGGTTGATCACCAGATAGCCGCCGGACTTCAACGGCACGACCGGCTGGTGGATCTGCGTGAGCAGTTCCTCGATGCCGTTGGCGGCGAACAGAGGCTTGGAGCCCTGATACAGGTGCACTTTCTTGGCCTGGCTGGGCATCAGCACGCGCATGAAGTCGCGGGCTTCCTTGAAGCCCTCGATGCCCTCGACCTGGATGCCGTCGAAGTCCTTGTCGAACATGTCACGAACCGCGCGACGGACCAGGTTTTCTTCCTCGTAGATCAGGGACGGCGCGTGGCTGGCGAGGGTCGTCTCGCGGATGGTCTCCCACAGACGCAGCAGATACTCGTAGTCGCGCTTGATCTCGGCCTTGGTGCGCTTGGCTCCGGCTGTGCGGATGATAAGGCCCATGCCGCGCGGCACGTCGAGCGCCGCGGCGGCAGCCTTCAGTCGCTTCCGGTCAGACGCCTGAGTGATTTTGCGCGAGATGCCGCCGCCCTTGCCGGTGTTGGGCATGAGCACGCAGTAGCGGCCTGCCAGCGAGAGCCAGGTGGTCAGGGCCGCGCCCTTGCCTCCGCGTTCGTCCTTGACGACCTGCACCAGCAAAATCTGGCGGCGCTTGATGACGTCCTGGATCTTGTAGCGCCGCATGAGGCGGCGCTTTAGGCGCTCCTCCTCGGCCAGGCCGCCTTCGGATTCGCCGTCGTCGGACTCGCGGCCCAGATCGTCCTGATCGTCCTCGTCCGAATGGGCTTCGGCCGCGATGGCTTCGCGGTCGGCGGCCGGGATCTGGTAATAATCCGGGTGAATTTCGTTGAAGGCCAGGAAGCCGTGGCGATTGCCGCCGTACTCGACGAAGGCGGCCTGCAGGCTGGGCTCTACGCGCGTGACCTTGGCGAGGTAGATGTTTCCGCGAAGCTGGCGCTTGGTCTTCGACTCGAAGTCGAATTCCTCAACCTGGCGGCCGTCCACGATGGCGACGCGGGTTTCCTCCGCGTGCGCTGCATCGATCAGCATTGTCTTGGACATGGAAGTTTTCTCTCTGGCGCGCTCGGCCTGCCCGCAGGTGCGGGGTCTTGGCGGCTCGCCGAATGGGGTAAGAGGCGCTCACGTCGCGTGTCGTCCCCGCGTCATGGCCTTGGCCCATGACGGCGACCGGCCCGGGACGGGCTAACGGTCGGAGGGTTGCGCAGGCGGTTGGGCCCATGGGTTCTGGTCGGTCCTGGAGCGATCTCACGCAAGGGCGAGGGCTCCGGTTCGGAATGACCCGACTCCGTCGATTCTCGGGCATGGCCGAGGGGCTCTCGAAAGGCGGGAAGCGTGCACCGCGCCGGGGCCGCGCCGGTCCAACAGGACGGGGCGCGATCGTTCGCGGACAATCATGAGCATAAGCATGTGGAACGTGAATGAAAAGGCGCACGCGTTTCGCGCCCGCCTTAACCCCATGCTCACCGCGATCGGTCATGGTGTCGGCAACGATAATGGTGGGTCGCCGTCAGAATGCCGCGTCCAATGCGCTTCAACCTGTCCGCCTGGAGCCTGCGCGAGTGGGCCATGACGCTACTCGCCCTCGGCATCCTTGCCGCCGTTCTGGCGGTGGCCGGGCAAGGCATGGCGTCCGGGGCGACCGGCGATGTGCGCAGCGTCCGTTTCGGCGGCGACATGAGCCGGACCCGGGTCGTCATCGACCTGGACCGCTCCGCGCGCGGCGAGGTGATCGAAGCCGGAGACGACGGTCGCCTGGTCCTGACGCTCGCGGGCGTCGGCGCGGGTCGAGGCGTCGACGGCACCGGGACGGGCCTCGTGCGCGACTGGCGTGTCAGCTCGTCGGGTTCAGCCTCCCGGGTTCAGCTGGGTCTGGCGCGCACCGCGCGGATCGAGCGGCGCTTCCTCTTGCCGCCCGGCGACGGGGTCGCCCACTATCGCTACGTGATCGACATCGCCTCGACCGGAGGGTCCCCGGCCGCCGCGATGCGCGAGCCGCGTCGCGCACCGGTTCGACGCGCCGAACGTCCACTGATCGTCATCGACGCCGGGCACGGCGGACACGACCCGGGCGCGCGGGGCGCGGACCGCAACGAGAGCGAGGTCACGCTGGCCGCCGCGCTCGCCCTGCGCGACGAGCTGAACCGCACCGGCCGCTATCGCGTGCTGCTGACACGCGAGACCGACGCCTACGTCGCGCTGAACCGCCGTGTCCGCATCGCGCGTCAGGCCGACGCCGATCTGTTCATCTCGCTGCATGCCGACGCCGGCGCCGATCCGGCCACGCGCGGCGCTTCGGTCTACACCCTGTCCGAACAGGGTGCGTCGCGGGCTGTGCGCGAGGTCACGCGATCGGAGGACTGGCACCGCGACCTGCACCTGCCGGGGCGCGACCCGTCGGTGGACCGCATCCTCCTCGACATGACCCAGAGGGCGACCCAGAACCGCTCGGCCCAGTTCGCGCGGGTCTTGCTGACCCACATCGAGGCGGCGGATCATCCGCTGCTGCGCCGCAGCCATCGCGATGCCGGCTTCGCCGTGCTGTTGGCGCCGGATGTTCCGGCCGTGCTGCTGGAAATGGGCTTCATGACCAATCCGGACGACGAGCGAGCGCTAGCCGACAATCGCCGCCGCCAGCGGCTGATGCGGGCCGTGGCGGAGGGCATAGACCGCTACTTCAGCCAGCCGGCGGGTGGAACGATGATCGCCGGACTGCCTGCGAACGGCGGCTGATCCAAGAAGCCGTTTCCGGCCTTTGCGGCGGCCCCGGCGCGGGCTAAACCCGCTCTCGGGCGTCAGTCGGAGAAGCCACGAAGTGAAGGTTGCCGAGCGTTGGTTCGTGATGGCTGGCGTGGCCCTGCTGGGAGCCATCGCGCTCGCCGGGCTGATCGTGGCCGTCTATGCTGCCTGGCTGCTGCATGACCTGCCCGATGCGTCCGAGCTGGCCGACTACCGGCCGCCCACGGCCACGCGCGTCTATGCCGGCGACGGCACCCTGATCGGCGAGTTTTCCGACGAACGCCGAATCTACGTTCCTTACGAGCAGATTCCGCCCCAGTTGGTTCAGGCGTTCCTGGCGGCCGAGGACCGTAACTTCTTCCAGCACGGCGGCATCGACGTTTCGGGCCTGGGCCGGGCCATGTTCAAGAACATCTTCAACTTCGCAACCGGCCGACGTCTGGAGGGCGGCTCCACCATCACCCAGCAGGTCGCCAAGAACGTTCTGCTGACCAACGAGTCCACCATCGGCCGAAAGCTGAAGGAGGCCATTCTCTCCAGCCGTCTGGAGGCGACGCTTTCCAAGGAGCAGATCCTCGAGCTCTATCTGAACGAGATATTCCTTGGCTATCGCAGCTACGGCGTGGCCTCGGCCGCCTTCAACTATTTTGGCAAGTCGCTCCAGCAGTTGACGCCAGAAGAGGCCGCCTTCCTCGCGGCTCTGCCCAAGGGCCCGAATAATTATCACCCCAAGCGGCACCCCGAAGCCGCTAGGGGCCGACGCGACTGGGTGCTGGGCGAGATGCTGCAGAGCCAGTTCCTCACCCAGGCCGCCTATGACGCGGCCGTGGCAACGCCCCTGACCACCCGCGAGGCGCCGCGTCGGGCCGAGTATCAGGATGCCGACTTCTTTGTGGAAGAGGCGCGCCGCATCGCCCGAGCCAATCCGGAGTTCGGCGACCAGCTGAACGCCGGCGGCTTTTACATGCGCACGACGCTGGACCCCTCTCTCCAGACGGCTGCGCGCGACGCCCTGATGCGTGGTCTCGAGAACTACGACCGCCGTCACGGCTGGCGCGGTCCCTGGGGCACGACGGACTTCGCGCCGGGTTGGCAGGCGGTTGCCCTGCGCCAGACAGCCCCACCTGAACGCCGGGAGTGGCGCGCCGCCGCCGTGGAGAGCGTCTCTGGAAATGCGGTCCGTGTCCGCACGGCGCGCGATGACGAGACCGGCACCCTGATCGCCGCAGACGCGGCCTGGGCTAACGCCAACCGGCCGCTGCGGCGCGGCGATCTGATCTTCGTTGAACCGCGCAACGGCCAGTTCGCCCTGAAGCAGATCCCGAACGTCAACGGCGCGCTGGTGGCGATCGAACCGCAGTCGGGGCGAGTGCTGGCGATGGTAGGCGGCTATTCGTTCGCCCTGTCGAGTTTCAATCGCGCGACGCAGGCGGAGCGCCAGCCTGGCTCGTCGTTCAAGCCGTTCGTCTATGCAGCCGCGCTCGAAGGCGACTTCACGCCGGCCTCCATCGTCGTGGACGGCCCCATCAGCTTCGCGGGCGGCCCCGGCGGTCGTCGCTGGACGCCAGAGAACTACAGCCGCCGGTATTATGGCCCCCAGACGCTTCGACGCGGGCTGGAGCTTTCGCGCAACGTCATGACCGTGCGGCTGGCCAACTCCATCGGCATGGACAAGGTCGTCGAACTGGCTGAGCGCATGGGCGTCGCGGACAATCTTCAGCCGAACCTCTCGGTGTCGCTCGGTGCCGGAGAGGTGACGGCCCTGGACATCACCGCGGCCTATTCCGCGTTCGTGAATGGGGGGCGTCGGATCGAGCCCTATCTGATCGAGTACGTCCAAGACCGCGACGGCGAGACCATCTATCGCGCCGACCCGCGCCGCTGTCGCGACTGCGGCCGGGCCTTCACAGGTCAGGCCTCGCCATTCCTAGAGCCGCGGGGGACCCAGGTGATCGATCCGATCACCGCTTATCAGATCAGCTCCATGCTGGAAGGCGCGGTCCAGCGCGGGACCGCCGCCAGCGCGCGCGGCCTCGGCCGCTGGGTCGGCGGCAAGACCGGCACCACCAACGAGTATCGTTCTGCCTGGTTCGTCGGCTTCACCACCGACATCGTGGTCGGCATCTACGTGGGCTTCGACGACAACCGCTCGCTGGGCTCCGGCGAGGCAGGGGCCTCGGCGGCCGTGCCGATCTTCACCGACTTCATGGAGGATGCGCTCCGTGAACGTCCGGCGCGGCCGTTCGTGCGTCCGCGTGGCGCGGTGTTCCGCACGGTGCGCGGCATCGAGGAGGCTTTCCGCCCCGGAACGGAGCGCCGGCGCGGGGAAGAGGAAGGTCCGCGCGGCCCCGATACGCCGACCGGTCCGCAGAACTACAACGACGTCGTCCGCCGCGAGCAGGAAGCCGCCGCCGCCGCCGCCGGCCAGGCTCCGTCCGAGCCGTCGCCGCAGCAACCGCAGCGGCAGGAGCCGGCCGAGGACCTCGACGGCCTGTTCTGACACGGTCGGCCCTAGCCAAGGCGGGCGGACCCCTCTATCTCCGCGCCTCACCTTTGGATCGCGGAGTTTGCGATGAGACCGGATGTCGAGGCCATGAAGACCGACATCGAGCAGAGCGTCGCTCTGCTCAGGAGGCGTCTTTGACTGGGATGTCGCCGTCAGAAAGCTCGATGAGCTGAACGCCCGGGTCGAGGACCCGACCCTGTGGGACAAGCCCGACGAGGCCCAGGCCGTGAGCCGCGAACGCTCGCGGCTCGAGGGTCAGATCAACACCGTCAAGGAGATGGAGACCGGCCTCGAGGAGGGCGTCATGCTCGCCGACATGGCCGACGAGGAAGGCGACGAGGCGACGCTGGAGGAGGCCCGCGCTCAGCTGAAGGCCATCAAGGAGCGCGCGGCGCGCGCCGAACTGGAGGCCCTGCTGTCCGGCGAGGCCGACGGCAACGACGCCTATCTGGAAGTGAACTCCGGCGCGGGCGGCACCGAGTCGAACGACTGGGCCGGCATGCTCCTGCGCATGTACACGCGCTGGGCCAAGGCCCACGGCTATGAGGTCGAGGTTGAGGCCGAGGAATCGGGCGAGCAAGCCGGGATCAAGTCAGCGACGATCCAGATCAAGGGTCCCAACGCCTACGGCTGGTTGAAGTCGGAGTCGGGCGTGCACCGCCTGGTCCGCATCAGCCCCTATGACGCGGCGGCCAAGCGGCATACGAGCTTCGCGTCGATCGGCGTTTCACCGGTCGTCGATGACGCCATCGAGATCGACATCAACCCCGCCGATGTGCGCACCGACACTTATCGCGCATCCGGCGCGGGCGGACAGCACATCAACAAGACCGATTCGGCCGTGCGTCTGACCCACATCCCGACCAACACCGTCGTGGCCTGTCAGGCCGGACGATCCCAGCACCAGAACCGCGAGCAGGCCTGGAAGATGCTGCGCGCCCGCCTGTACGAACTGGAACTGCAGAAGCGCGAGGCCGCGGCACAGGCCCTGGCCGACGCCAAGACCGACATCGGCTGGGGTCACCAGATCAGATCCTACGTCCTGCAGCCGTATCAGATGGTGAAGGACCTGCGCACCGAGGTCGAGACCTCGGATACGCAAGGGGTGCTGGATGGTGATCTGGACTGCTTCATGGGCGCGGCCTTGGCGGCGCGGGTCGGCGAAACGCGCGGATCGACGGTGGAATAGGTCGGATGCTCCCCCTCGCCGAAAGGGAGGGGGAGATCAGTTCAGACCGTCTTCATCTCGATGGTCTGCGGGGCCTCGGCCGCAGGGATCGGTATCGGAGCCGGCGATTCAACCGGGGCCGGACGCGGCGCTGGCGCGACCGGAGCCGGAGCTTCGCGGCGGCTCTGCAGCACGCGGCCCTGGAAGTAGGCACCGATGTCGATGGACAACTGCTCGGCGGTGATGTCGCCGTCGACGTAGGCCGTCGAGACCAGCTTGACCTGCTTGCCGGCGACGGCACCCACGACGCGGCCGCGGACTTCCAGATAGTCGGCGGTCACATTGCCTTCGATGGCGCCGGTCTCGCCGACGATCAGGCGGCCGACGCGGACGTCGCCCTTGACCGCGCCGTCGACCTGAAGGTCGCCGGCGCCCGTGACGTGACCCTCGAACTGGAGGTCCGAGGACAGGGTCGACAGGCCGCGCGAGGAGGCGACCGGCGAGGGCGCCGGCGTCGGAGGCGCGGGTGGGCGCGCCGCGTTCGAGGACGGCAGATCCGGCAGGGGAGGGATCGGCAGGGCGTTCGACGGACGGTCGGGCGTGGCGGCGGGTTTGGCTTTATTGAACAAGGGTGTCTCCGGCTCTCATGAAGCGGGCGGGATTTTGCGGACGTCCGTCCATCCACACCTCATAGTGCAGATGAACGCCGGTCGAACGACCGGTCGAGCCCATCGCCCCGATGCGCTGGGTCAGGCCGACGCGCTGGCCAGCCTGGACGGCGATCGAGTTGAGATGGGCGTAGCGGGTCTTGAAGCCTCGGCCGTGGTCTATCTCAACGGTGTTGCCATAGCCTGAACGAACGCCGGCGAAAGACACGATTCCGGGAGCGGTGGCGTAGATCGGCGTGTTCAGCGGTGCCGCGAAGTCCTGGCCCTGATGCACCGCCGGGCGACCATTGAACGGGTCGAAGCGCACGCCGAAGCTGGAGGTGGTGCGAGCGTTCGTGGGGCGGTCGAACGGCAGGCCTTCGGCGGAGTCGGCGAGGCGCCGCATCTCGGTCAGGTTATCGGCGGCGTGGCGGATCCGGACGGCGAAGGGTTCGTCGACGTCGAGAATGGTGGCGAGCGCCTTGGCGTCATCGGCCTCGACCAGCGGGCCGCCTAGAGCCGACCCGGTCGGGGCGTAGGCGGCGGGGTTCAGACCGGCGAGGCGGAAGGCGAGGCGCAGGCGCTCGGCGCGGGACTGGGCGAAATCGCCCGCCCGCTCGATCAGGCGTTCCTGATCCATGCGGACGGCCACGATACGCTGGACAGGGGAGGCGGCGCCGTCGGGTGGGGCGGGGGCGGGGGCCATAACGGTCTCGGCCCCGTCGACGCCTCGGAACATGCCCATGACGTTCGACAGGGCGGCGTGACGGCGCTCGACCATCTGGGCCATGTCTTCCAACCCGCCGGTGGTGGCGGACATGCGCACGACAGCGGTCTCGAGACGAGCCTGCAGGTCGGCGTTCAGGCGCTCCGAGGCGGCGCGGGCGCGGGCGACCTCATCGTCAGCCCGGCTAGCCATGACCATGTCGAACAGGAAGCCGCCGGACGCGACCAGGGTCCAGGCCGCGCCGACGATGGCGACCGTCGCCATCATCATCTGGCGACCCGAGGTCAGAACATATCCGCGCGTCTCGCCGTTCTGACGCAGATAAACATGCCGTTCCGGAAACCAGCGGTCGATCAAAGAGCGCCTGACCACTCCCTGTTCTTCTACCATGTGAACACGCCCCCATGCACGGGAAGCGTTATCCGTGACCTGTTGCCCGACGGCAATACCGTTCACGCAATCTTAACCACGTTCGGGGCCGGTTTTCGCGTGAACGAATCTAGAGAGGGTTAAAGTTCGCCTGCCGGGCGATTTGTTACATCTGTGAGTTTCAGAAACTGGACTGTAAAACCGTCCGCGACCGGAAGAGCCTGCTTTCAGAGCGCCTGCGCGGCGGCCAGAACCTCTTCGGCGTGGCCCTTGACCGACACCTTGCGCCAAACGCGGCGAACGACGCCCGCGCCGTCGATCAGGAAAGTGGCGCGCTCGATGCCCATGTAGGTCTTGCCGTACATGCTCTTCTCGACCCAGACGCCGTAGGCCTCGGTGACGCCGGTCTCTTCGTCCGACGCCAGGGTGGCCTTGAGATCGTACTTGGCCTTGAATTTGTCGAGCTTCTTCACCGGGTCCTTGGACACGCCGATGACGGTGACGCCCGCTTTGGCGAACGCGTCGGCATGGGCGGTGAAGTCCTTGGCCTCGTTGGTGCAGCCGGGGGTATCGGCCTTGGGGTAGAAGTAGAGGACGGTCGGACCCGACAGCGTGGCGCGGCCATCGCCGTCGGCGGGCATGTCGAACGCGGGGGCCTTTGAGCCTTCGGTGATCTCGGTCATGGCAAGTCCTCTTAGATCGGCTTGACGAGCAGCAGCTTCTTCTTGCCGGCGGCGAGCTTGAGCACCCCGTCGGCGTTGACGTCGGACGCCTCGATAAGCCGAGCGCCGTCGGCGATCGCCTCGTCATTCAGTCGCAGGCCGCCGCCCTGGGCCAGGCGACGGGCCTCGCCGTTCGACGCCGTCAGGCCCGCGCGGGTGGCGACGGCGGCGATCATGGCACCGATGACCTCGGACGAGGGAAGTTCGACGGTCGGAAGGTCGCCGGAGACGACCCCGCGCTCGAAGGCGGCCTCGGCGCCCTCGCGGGCCGCGCGGGCGGCGTCCGCGCCGTGCAGCATGGTCGTGGCGGCGTCAGCCAGCGCCTTCTTGGCCTCGTTGATCTCGGCGCCGGGCAGCGCCTCGTAGCGGGCGATCTCGTCCAGCGGCAGGTCGGTGAACAGGCGCATGAAGCGGCCGACGTCGGCGTCCTCGGCGTTTCGCCAGAACTGCCAGTAGTCGAAGGGCGACAGCTGGTCGGCGTTCAGCCACACCGCTCCCTGCGCGGTCTTGCCCATCTTGCCGCCGGACGCCGTGGTCAGCAGCGGCGTGGTCAGGCCGAAGGCCGCCTTCTGATCGACGCGGCGGACCAGATCGACGCCCGAGACGATGTTGCCCCACTGGTCCGAGCCGCCCATCTGCAGCGTCACGCCCAGCTTCCGGTTCAGCTCCAGAAAGTCCACCGACTGCATGAGCATGTAGTTGAACTCGAGGAAGGTCATCGGCTGCTCGCGTTCCAGCCGCAGCTTGACCGAGTCGAAGGCCAGCATGCGGTTGACCGTGAACTGGGTGCCGAAGTCGCGCAGGAACTGGATGTAGCCGTAGCCCGACAGCCAGTCGTCGTTGTTGACCATGACGGCGTCGCTGGGTCCGTCGCCGAAGGTCAGGAACTTCGAGAAGACCTGCTTGATGCTGTCGAGGTTGGACTGGATGGTCTCGTCGGTCAGCTGGGGGCGCGAGGCGTCCTTGCCGGTGGGGTCGCCGACCTTGGTCGTGCCGCCGCCCATCAGGACGATCGGACGGTGACCGGCCTGCTGGAGCCGGCGCAGCATCATGATCTGGATCAGGCTGCCGACGTGCAGCGACGGGGCGGTGGCGTCGAATCCGATGTAGGCCGAGATCACGCCGGCCTTCGCCGCCGCGTCCAGCTCCGCCGGGTGGGTGATCTGGTGGATATAGCCGCGCGCCTGGAGCGTCTGGAGGAAGTCGGACTGGAAGGCGGGCTCGGTCATGGCGTTAGGCGGGCTTGGCTTTGGGAGGAGGGGGCGTGTAGCACGATGGGATGCCGGAGCGAACCGACAGTCCGACGATGCTGGAAGTCCGGCTGAAGCCGCATCCGAGCTCGCCGGATAGCCCGATCGACACCCTGGCCGTGCGGTTCGAGCGCGATGGCCTGGTGCTGTGGCTCCGGTTCATTGCCGAGGGACAGATGCCCGAGGTGGTGTGGCCGGAGGACGCCGAGCCCGGCCGGGCCGACGATCTGTGGCGACACAGCTGCTTCGAGGCCTTCGTCGAGGCCGACGACGGCTATGTGGAATACAATCTCTCGCCGTCCGGGCAGTGGGCCACCTATCGCTTCGACTCGCCGCGTCAGGGCATGCGGAACGCCTTGGAGGTCGCCACGCCCGGCCAGCTTGACCTGGCGTGGGACATGCTCTCGCTGGAGACGCGCATCGAGTTGCCGAACGGGGCGCGGCGGCTTGGGCTGTCCGCCGTCATCGAAGCCGTCGACGGCACCTTCTCCTATTGGGCGTTGTCCCATCCCTCGGATAAGCCCGACTTCCATCATCCCGACTCCTTCGTCCTGGAGCTTCCATGAAGTTCGGCATCGACCGTCTGCTCGCCGATCCCGCCCTGCTGGCCGAACTGAAGGGGCGGCGCGTGGCGCTGCTGGCCCATCCGGCCTCGGTGACGGCGGACCTGACGCATTCCATCGACGCCTTGATCGCGGCGGGCGTGACGATCAGCGCCGCCTTCGGCCCGCAGCACGGGATGAAGGGCGACCTGCAGGACAATATGATGGAGACGCCAGACGAGACCGATCCGGTCCACGGCTTTCCGGTGTTCAGCCTCTATGGCGAGGTGCGGCGGCCGACAGGGCGGATGCTGTCGACGTTCGACGTCATCCTGGTCGACCTGCAGGACCTGGGATGCCGCATCTACACCTTCTTGACGACGCTGCTCTATGTGCTGGAAGCAGCGGCCGAGACCGGCAAGTCAGTCCGGGTGCTGGACCGACCCAACCCCGCCGGGCGGCCGGTCGAGGGACTGACGCTCAGATCCGGTTTCGAGAGCTTCGTCGGCGCGGGGCCGATGCCGATGCGCCACGGCCTGACTATGGGCGAGATGGGCCGCTGGTTCATCGATCACTTCCGGCTCGACGTCGATTATCGCGTGATCGAGATGGAGGGCTACGACCCCGAGGCGGCTCCGGGCTTCGGCTGGCCGCTGGGTCAGAGGGAGTGGATCAACCCCAGCCCGAACGCGCCGAACCTTTCGATGGCGCGGTGCTATGCCGGCACCGTCATGCTGGAGGGCGCGACGCTGTCGGAGGGGCGGGGCACGACGCGGCCGCTGGAGCTGTTCGGAGCGCCCGACATCGACGCCCGGGCGGTGATCGCGGAGATGCACCGGCTGGAGCCGGACTGGCTGGGCGGGTGCGTGCTGAGGGACATGTGGTTCCAGCCGACCTTCCACAAGCACGCTGGCCAACTGTGTTCCGGCGTGCAAATCCATGTCGAGGGGCCGCGCTATGGCCACCACGCCTTCCGGCCGTGGCGGGTGCAGGCGCTGGGCTTCAAGGCGATCCGGCGGCTGTATCCGGACTACGACCTGTGGCGTGATTTCCCCTATGAATACGCCTTCGACCGACTGCCGATCGATACCATCAATGGTGGGCCGGGCCTGCGGGAGTGGGTCGACGACACGGCGGCGACGCCGGGCGATCTGAACGGCGTGACCCGGCCCGATGAAGCCGCCTGGATCGAGGCGCGGCGGCCGCATCTGCTCTATTGAACCGATCGCGCGTTGCCCGCAGGCAGCGCGCGTGGCAGAGAGCGCGCCTTCGGAGTGTAGCGCAGCCTGGTAGCGCATCTGCTTTGGGAGCAGAGGGTCGCAGGTTCGAATCCTGCCACTCCGACCATGCCTTCTTTGTTGGGCTACCGCTCGCGCCGCGGGCGCTCGCTGCTTGAGCCCGGCTGACGCTGCTGGCCTCTGGCGTCGTGGCGGAGCCCACTTCATTGTGCGGTCCGAGTAAGACCGGAGGCGTGCATGCCCGAACCCATCAAATCCATCCTCATCGTCGGCGGCGGGACGGCCGGGTGGATGGCGGCGGCGGCGATCAAGCGGTCGGTGGGGCCGAACGCTGAGGTGCGGCTGGTCGAAAGCGCCGACATCGGCATCGTCGGCGTCGGCGAGGCGACGGTGCCGCCGATCCGCGACTTCAACGCCATGATCGACCTCGACGAGGCCGAGTTCATGCGCGAGACCAAGGCCACCATCAAACTCGGCATCGAGTTCAACGGTTGGGGTCGGGCCGACAGCGCCTATTTCCATCCGTTCGGCACCTTCGGGCGCGGGCCGACGCTGGGGGAGTTTCCAGGCTCCTACTTCGCCCTGAAGGCGCGGGGCAAGGCGGCGAGCCTGGAGGCCTATTCGGTCACCTCGCACGCGGCGCGGCGGGGCAAGGTTGGGGAGCGATCCAACGATCCGCGCTCGGCGCTGGCAGGGTTTCACACGGCCTATCACTTCGATGCGGTGCTGTATGGCCAGTATCTGCGGAAAGTCTGCGCCGGGCGCGGCATCGAGCGGATCGAGGGCGAGATCGTCGAGGTGGTGCAGAGGCCGGACGACGGTTTCGTCGACCATGTGGTCCTAAAGGACGGGCGAACGCTGAAGGCCGACCTGTTCATCGACTGCACGGGGTTCCGGGGCCTGCTGATCGAGCAGACGCTGAAGGCCGGCTACGAGGACTGGTCGCGCTGGCTGCCGATGAACCGGGCGCTGGCCGTGCCCTGCGCCAAGGTAAGGGCGGTCGATCCCTTCACCTCGTCGACGGCGCGGGAGGCGGGGTGGCAGTGGCGCATCTCGCTGCAGCACCGGACGGGCAACGGCCACGTCTATTGCTCCGACTACATCGACGACGACCGGGCGCGCGAGACGCTGCTGGCCAATCTGGACGGAGAGGCACTGGCCGAACCCCGGCCGCTGCGGTTCGTGACGGGACGGCGCAAGAAGCTGTGGGACAAGAACGTCGTGGCGCTGGGCCTGTCGTCCGGCTTCATCGAACCGTTGGAATCGACCAGCATCCATCTGGTGCAGGTGGGGATCATCCGACTGCTGCAGCACTGGCCGGACACGGCCTTCAGCCAGCCGAACATCGACGGCTACAACCGGCGCCTGATCCGCGAGATCGAGCTGATCCGCGACTTCGTCATCCTGCACTATCACGCGACCCAGAGGGACGACACGCCGTTCTGGCGGAACGTCGCGCAGATGCCGATCCCCGACAGCCTGAGCGAGCGGGTGGAGATGTTCCGCGACCGGGGTCTGCTGTTCCAGGTCGGGGCCGACGAATACTTCAGCCAGGGATCCTGGATGGCGGTGATGATGGGGCAGGGGATCACGCCCCGCGCCTACAATCCGCTGTACGACTATCAGAACCTGGACCAGGTCGCGGCCGGCTTCGAGCAGACGCGGCAGGCGTGGGCGGCGACGGCCGACGCCCTGCCCGCGCACGAGGACTATCTGAAAACCAAGGGCATGTGGGCGGAAGAGACGGCGGCGGCTTGATGCCTCGCGCCGAACATCCGAGTGGCTCCGCGGGTAGGAGCTTAACGGCTGTTTCGTCCGTTTTCAATCTAAACCCCTGATCTCCAATAAAACGCGTTGAAACAGCAGGTTATGAGCCTGTCTTGGTTCGCCGTGTTCCATGGCGTTTTTCGGAGTTTCTGTCTGCCTGGTGGGTAGCCTGGTGGGTAAGGAGTGGATTTTCGACCCTGTTGTGGGTACAAGGGAGTCGAACCTTTTTGGTGTGTCCGCGTGGCTTACAGCGTCAACAAACTCACCGATCGCGGTGCTCGCGCAATCAAGGTGCCGGGCTACCACCCCGATGGCGACGGGCTCTATCTGCAAGTCACAGAGGGAGGGTCGCGAAGCTGGGTGTACCGCTATTCGGCAAGTGGTCGTCGGCGAGAAATGGGGCTCGGCTCGTTCCATGACGTTACACTCGCCGAGGCAAGGCTGGCGCGGGACGAAATCAAACGAGGCGTGATCAAAGGGTCGGACCCTCTCGGCGAGCGACCGAAACGCGCTCGCGGCAGACTTCACCAGGTTCAGTCTGTTTCATCTGTGGCCGCTGCGGCAAGCGCGTCTATCGTTTCGGCGAAAGCCCCGACTCTGGAGGTATGCTGGACTGATTACGTTCGCGCTCAAGAAGGTGGCTGGCGCGGTCGAAAAACAAAGGCCAGTTGGATGCGGTCGATTGAAAGTCACGCGGCGGCGATTAAGGGCCGGCCCGTGGCTGAGATCGATGTTGACGACGTCATTCGGGTCCTTGAGCCGCTTTGGATGACTAAAGCGGAGTCGGCCGGAAAGCTGCGCGAGCGGTTGGAACGGGTGCTGGACTACGCACGGGTTCGGAAGTTGCGGAGCGGGGAGAACCCGGCCCTCTGGAAAGGCAACCTGGTTCACCTCTTGCCGCCGAGGCCCAAGCTGCAGAGGGGTCACATGCGGGCGATGCCCTATCAGGATGTCCCCGCCTTCATGGTCAAGCTGTCGGCCAGCAAGGGGATGTCGGCCCGCGCCCTGGAGTTCACCATCCTGACGGTCGCTCGAGAGACAATGACGCTCGAAGCGACCTGGCGTGAGATCGCTGGGGATCTCTGGGAACTCGACGCCCAGCGAATGAAGGAAAAGGCCTTCCGTCAACCTCTGTCGGCAGGCGCGCTCGCCGTGCTCGCCAAGGTCCGGCCGGAGGAAAGCCGACCCAACGACCTCGTCTTTCCCTCACAGCGGGGGGGCGTCATGTCCAACATGGCGATGGACATGCTGCTGCGCGACCTCGCTCCGCCTTGGACGCCGCACGGCATGAGATCAACCTTCCGCGACTGGGCTGGCGATGAAACGGACTTCGCTCGCGAGGTGATCGAGGAATGCCTCGCGCATTCTGTCGGCGATGAGACTGAGCGGGCCTATCGGAGAGGCGATGCACTAAAGAAACGGCGCACTGTGCTCGAGGCTTGGTCGGCCTATTGCTTGAGCGGTCTTTGATCGGACAGAGCCGGAACTGATCAGCCCCTTTTTGACCGGGCGAGGGTCTCCTTCTGACTGAGGCTGTGTGAAAACGCGTCTTGCTTGAGCGAATTAGGTTAGCCTCTTGGGTCAGCAGGAGGTGGACATGGACCGCTTCGTTCAGGGCGCGGACCGTCGGCAACAGACGCTGCTCCCCGCATGTCTCGATGATTATGTGGCCGAGGATAATCCGGTCCGGGTGGTCGATGTCTTCATCGACGATCTGGACCTGAAGGGTCTGGGGTTCGAGGGCATGACGCCGGCGGCGACGGGCAGGCCGGCCTACCACCCGGCCATGCTGCTGAAGCTCTACGTCTATGGCTATCTGAACAAGGTGCAGTCCAGCCGTCGGCTGGAGCGCGAGGCGCAGCGCAACGTCGAGCTCATGTGGCTGACGGGGCGGCTGGCCCCGGACCACAAGACCATCGCCGACTTCCGCCGAGAGAACGGCCCGGCGATCCAGGCGGCCTGCGCTCAGTTCGTCGTGTTGTGCCGACAGCTCGGCCTGTTCGGATCGGCCCTGGTCGCCATCGACGGATCGAAGTTCAAGGCGGTGAACACCCGCGACAGGAACTTCACCGCCTACAAGGTGAAGCGGCGCATCGAACAGGTCGCCGAGCACATCGCCGGTTATCTGCAGGAGCTCGACACGGCGGATCGGCAGGACAGTGATGCCTCCGACGCCCGGTCGGGACGGCTGGTCGAGAAGATCGAACGGCTGCGCGCCCAGATGGCGATGCTGAAGGCGATGGAGGCCGAGGTGGAGGCGTCACCCGACGGCCAGGTCTCCCTGACCGATCCCGACGCTCGGGCCATGGCGACGTCGGCCGGGGCAGCGGGATCGTCGGCTACAACGTCCAGTCCGCCGTCGAGGGCGAGCATCACCTGATCGTCGCCCACGAGGTGGTGATGACCGGCAGTGATCGCGAGCAGCTGGCCTCGATGGCCGGAAAGGCCAGAGACGCCATGGGGGTGGAAGCGCTCGATGTGCTGGCTGATCGTGGCTACTTCTCCGGCGAGGAGATCTTGGCCTGCGAGGCCATGGGCGTGACGCCCTACGTGCCTAAGCCCCTGACCTCAGGCGCGAAGGCGGCGGGCCGCTTCGGCAAGCAGGACTTCGTCTACCAGCCGGATCAGGACGTCTATCGCTGCCCGGCCGGGGCGCTCCTGCCGCGTCATATGACGACCGTTGAGAAGGGGATGACGCTGCACCGCTACTGGGATCGGGCCAGTTGCACCGGCTGCGCGCTGAAGCCCAAGTGCACGCCCGCCGTCGAGCGCCGGATCACCCGGTGGGAACATGAAGCGGTGATCGACGCCCTGCAGACACGGATGGACCTGGCGCCCCGCGCCATGCGCATCCGACGACGGCTGGTCGAGCATCCCTTCGGCACGATCAAGGCCTGGATGGGCCAGACCCACTTCCTGATGAAGCGCCTGCCCAACGTGAAGACTGAGATCAGCCTCCACATCCTGGCCTACAACATAAAGCGGATGATGGCGGTGCTCGGAACGCAGCCCCTCATGAAAGCGATCAGAGCCTGAGACGGAGGCGCTCCACGCCTTGCCGCCACCTCCGCGGAGCCTCGGCTTGATGCGTTCTTACACGGCCTCGACTCAAAGCGGAAGTTCGCTGTGTCCGCTATCCAGCGAACACCTCTTTTCGCTCTAGATGCCCGTAACCTGGCTAAAAAACGACATTGCAAAGGTCTGCAAACACGCAACCGTCTCGCTAGGCTCGCGCGTGAGACCTTCGACGGACTGGCCAAGCGGTCGGGGCCGTTCAGAGGAGGCTGCAGCGTCCGTCATCCAAGACCGGGAATGCTGCTGGAGCGGGCGGTGGCGAGCGCCAGGGTCGCCAGCCAGAAGGGAAGGGCGGCGGCGATCAGCAGAAAGGCGGACCGTGAGCGCTTGAACTTCTTGTCGAGGATTTCGGCGTTGCGCCAGACTTGGCAAAGGGCGTCGTCGGCGAGGTCTGCAGATGATGTTCCGCGAAGCTGCCGACGGTAAGTGTCGGAACCGAGGGCGGCGATGTCCGCGAAATACAGGATCGACGGCTTGGGATTTCTGAGGTGGGGGTAGAAGCTTGCGTAGAGATTGATGAGGCTAAATCCGAGCAGGCTGGCGGCGATGACGCCGCTAATGCCGGCCGGAGAAACGGGCGCCGGCACGGGGAACGAGACTGCGACTGATCCCAGAAGAGCCAGGTCAACCGCCATCAGGAAGGACGCCTTGCCTTCGGCTCGACCGAAGAGACCCTGGATCCGGTCGAGCTGGGCGAGGGCGGCAGTCAGATTCTCCGCATCGGTCGCAGTGTGCGGGGACGCCGGCAGGGTCATTTCGCTTCCTTCATCGAGGAGCGCACCTTCTTCTCGGCGATCACGGCGCTGATCTTGTCGATGACCGGGCCGAGGGCGACGGCCCGATCCCTGGGCGTTTCGGCCGTTCGGTAGGGAAGCGGGGTGAGCCCCTTGAAGTCCGAAGGCAGGCGGACGTCCTCGGCCTGGGGAACCAGCAGCAGGGTGCGATGGCGACCCAGCCGCGACATGAAGAATCCCAGTTCGAAAATGACATTGTCCCTCGGCGTGGCGGACAGGCGATCACGCGAGAGGACTAGGTCGTCGGGTTCGGCCAGGGCGACGCCGAAATCGGCCAGGCCGACCTGTTCCTCGAGCGCTTCGAGGGGGTAGGCTCCGGGCGCGAAAATCATGTCGTCGCTCCAGATAACCACCTCGGCGTCGTGTTCCAGACCGACCCGGATCGCCTTCGCGATGGCCAAGGCCTCGGCAGAGCAGATCAGAAACAGGCGCGGGCGGAGGTTGGCCCGGTTTACATACTGGTTCCGCTGTTCAAGCCGTTCGGCCAGATCCTGGGCGATCCGTCGCCAGATGTGCGGATGATCGGCACCGACCTCGGCGAGACGGGTGTGGCTGACCTTCCAGCAGACCGTCGTTTCCGCCGCCTCCACAGTCGCTGCGCGGCTGATATGCGGCGTGATCGCCGACATCTCCCCGATCGTCACCCCCTTCTCGCGGTAATGGAGGCGGACCTGGTTGACGATGATCTGGGCCTTGCCCGCGAGCAGGAAATAGAGGTCGCGGTCAGCCGCCCCCTGTTCCACGATCGCACGGCCGGGCGCGAACTCGATCAACTCACCCTGCTGGGCGAGAGCGGCGGCGACGGCCGCGTCTGGAACAATGCGCTGGGCGAGCAGAGCCTCAGTGAGGTCGTCCCGGCTTTCGAAGCGGGATTTCAGGGACATGGCGGCCTTGATCAGATCAGACGGACGGAAGGTTTGCGGCCGGGCGCGCCGAACAGTCTGGCGAACCAACCGGTCGGGGGTAGAAGGGCCTCGCCCTCCAGGCGCGGCTGGACGACCAGGGTCGCCGCTTCGGCGACCCCGGTGCTGCGGAAGGCGGTTGCGCCACAGATGACGCGGTCGGAGGCGGCGAGTCTGACGATCAACAGCACGGCGAAGGGCGGCGCGTCGGACGTATCGGATACAATTTCAAACATCTGCCGGACGTCCGTGACGCTCGGGTCGGTGGAGAAGGAGGGGTGCGAATGCCACTCGCCCAGATAGTTGAACCGACCGTAGTCCTCGCCCGTTCGGCGGAAGAAGGCGTCCAGAAAAGCCTTGTGAGCGGCAGGGCGCCGCACGAAGCATGCGGCTTCGCCGCCCTGCCGCTGGACAGACAGATCGACGATCCGGAAGGTGTTGGGCCCAAGGTGTTCGCCCACCAAAACCCCCCCGATCTCGCGGCGCCCCCCGCGCGCAAGCTCTCGCGCGAGGCGTTCCAGAAGGTCAGGCGGAATGTGAAGACTGAGCGCCATGGTCCTTGAGCATCTGGGCGAGAAGGGTGACGCCGGCCAGGGAATCAGAGGTGGGCGCCGACGGGGGAGCGGGACCGCCGAGATCGATAGCGCGGGTGTCGAAGGGCTGGTCGAATATCCATTCGGCGCCCAGGCCGATCATATAGGCCGAGCTGGGGAAAGCCGATGGGGAAGCGCCGATCAGATGGTCCAGAACCAACCGCGCCGCGTGGGCGGCGATGACACCGACGTCCGCGTCGTCGGCGATGAGAGGGTCCGCCTCGCCCCCGGTCTCATACGGCCGTGCGGCGACCGGCGGCGGGACGCCCAGGGCGTCGCACCAGGCCTGGATGCGGTTGCGGGCCAGATGCGGCGCGGGATCCTCGCCGGGGCGTGAGCGGGCGATCAGTCCCCCGATTCCGCCGGCGTAGATCTCCAGCCAGAACAGCGGCTTTCGCGCGGCGATACAAATGCCCGCGAGAAGGTTGAATACAGCCGGGTCCGCCGTCGCGTCGATCACCAGATCACAACCCTGGAGCTTCTGCAGCACGCTGTCCGCCACGCCGCTCGCCTCCTGGCCGGCGAGCCGTTTCATCTCCATCTCGATCTCGGCGTCGCCGGCCAATGCGATGCGACGGGCGACGCCCCGTACCTTGTGTTCACCCACGTGAGACCAGTCTAGGTCGTTACGGACGAGATTCTCTGGCAAAAGCACGTCGTCGTCGACGAGCACAAACCGGCCGACGCCGGCCCGGGCGAGGCTGACAGCGATCTTTCCGCCCGCCGATCCACAGCCGACGAGGCCTACGCTGCGGGCCTTCAGGGCCGCATAACGCGAGGGAAGCCGCACGCCGCCGGTCGCGGGGACGTTGGCGAAGGCCATCACCGTGTCGTCGTCGGTGAGCCAGATCAGACGGGCCCCGTCGTCCGACCACAGCAGGAGCAGCGGAAAGGCCTTGTCATTCGGTTCCGGCTGAAACCCCAGCGCGGCCAGGTCTTCCCGACAGACTGACGCCGAGGACGTGCGGGGAAGACGTGCGCCGCGAGGCAGGCGGAAAGCGGTCGCCTTGTGCAGGGTTGCTTCGGCCCAAAGGGCCTTCGGCACGGTTGGATCGGACCAGGTCCCGCCTTGCGCGTCCAAGGTCCTGACCGGGGTCAAGGTGTGTTGCCTGTCGCGGGTGGGCCAGTAGGCGTCCACGGCCAGGGTGGCGCCGTCATCCGCCTCGGCCATATGGCCGGCGAAGGCCTGAGTGATGACGAAGCGAACAGCGCGGGCGCGCAGGTCCTGCCCCAGGGTGGTGGCGTGGCGGCTTTGGGCCGCAGGTTGGGGAACGCCGGCGACCGGGGCCTCAACCTGAAGCAGCCTCTGGGCGCTCTCAACCATATGGGCCCCGGTCAGCTCGGGCGTCCAGTTGTCTGGCCCATGTTCGAGGCAAAGCTCGCCCCCGGGTCCGTATTGATGGCCGGACCACCGCTCCTCGTCGGCGGGAACGACCGAGGGCGGCGAATACGGAAAGGAGGCGGGGTAGCGAAGCTCGGCGCGATAGAGCCGTCCTTCGCCCTGGATTTCGATGGCGACGCACAGTCGGGCGCTGTCGTCGAAGCGCGGGCTCTCAACCGTAAGCCAGGACGCCCGGCCCGCCAGAGCGAGCAGGGCGTCCCGCTCCGCGGCGAGGCGGCCGGGATCCTGGAGGAACCAGAGCGTCATGCAAAGCCCGCCGGCTTGGTCGGCTCGATGCGACGCGGCGCGAAGGCGTAGTCTGCGGCCGGAGCCGCACTCGACTGCAAGAGCCCACCGGCGGCCGCGGCCTTCGCCACCGCCTTGGCCACCTTCGCCGTTTCGTCCTGACGGTTGGCCAGTTCCTCGACCGCCGCCTCATAGGTCAGACTGCCGCGTTTGCGGGCCGAGCCGAAGGCGGTCTGGACGGCGTTGCTGGCGGCGTCATAGGCCGCAAGGCCGATCGCGGTCTCCTCGCCGTTGCAGCGTCGTTGCTGGGCCTCGGACCCCAGAACCGAGCGGCCCACGGCGCAGCGCACCATGGAGCCTTTCATGCCCAGACGGGTCAGGGCGATCGGACCCAGGTCGAAACCGATCGCAACGCCCAGCCCGTGGCCCGCTTCAAGATGACCTTCGTCTTCCAGAGCGGTGATCGCCTGGTCGAAGCTGCTGCGGATGCCGGCAGCGCACAAGGTGGCCGTGCTTACGCTTTCTTCCTCATTAGTGGTCTGGGCCGTGCCTTCTCCCAGCACGCCGTGGACGCAATCGCCGACGAAGCGCACCTTGCGACCCCCGAAATCGGTGTGAAGCACGGCGTCCATCTCGCTTCGCAGGACGTGGAGCACCCGCACCACGTCCCTGGCCGCCTCATCGTCGCAGACTCCCGCGGCGACGAAGTCGGTGAACCCGTCGATGTCGGCATAGACGGAGATCGCCGTCTGGCGACGCGAGTTCTTCGGCGTCAGCACCTCGAAGTCGAGGTTGCTGAAGGGCGGTGTGTGGCCAGAGAACTCGAATTTGGCGATCGGATTGTTGGCGAGGTCGGTGCGCCAGTCCTTCACGATCTGATCGGATGTGACGGTAAGCGCCGCCTCGTCCTGGCTGTCGGCGATCTCGTCGGCGGACAGAGGTGTGCGGTCCTCGACGCCGTCCTCCGACAGGTCGATCACGCCACGGGCCGTATTGGTCAGATAGATTCCTTCGGCCTTGCCGCCGCCGGCGCGCTTGGCGGCCAGATTGGCCGGGGCACCCAGGAACAGCGGTTCGACATGGCCCCGGCGACCATTGCAAACGGCCAGGGCGATCCCGCTGTCGATGCCGACGCGGACCCTAGCGGCGGGAATGACGTCGTCGCCTTCCTCGCCGGTCTGGGCCAGGACGTCGATGATTAGTTGGGCGATGGCGATGGCGCGGTGGAGACGGCCGGGTTCGTCGCCGTAGGGTTTTGTGATGACGGCGTGAAGGCGTTGATTGTGGAAATCGACCTCAATGGCCCCGACGGCCGTCAGGATGCGACGCACGGCGCGGAAATGCAGGTTGAGGAACCGCAGCGTCCGCTTGTGACAGGTTTCCCCCTCAACCGCGGTGGTCGCGAGCATGGCCTCGAGGTTCTTGATGTCGACGTAGAGGTGAACGCCGCTGACCCGATAGGCTTTGTTGCGGGGTAGGGTGGTGAGGTCGGTGTCGCGGACGTAGTCTTTGATCTCGATCTCTTTGACTTCTTTCAGTCGCGCGGCGATGCGTTTGGCGGCGCGCGCGCTGTTCCAGGTATGGGCGGCCATCGGCTTTGCCCTTTCTTTGAATGCGGCATGTATGGCGTCCGCGGCGTCTTTCGCGCGGGACGACGGGCACGCGCCGGGCGACGCGTGGTGTTCAATCTTTGACGATCAGCTCTGGGTCATGGGTCTTCGCTCCACC
This sequence comes from Brevundimonas bacteroides DSM 4726, assembly GCF_000701445.1. Lineage (GTDB taxonomy): Bacteria > Pseudomonadota > Alphaproteobacteria > Caulobacterales > Caulobacteraceae > Brevundimonas > Brevundimonas bacteroides. The sequence goes on along the minus strand of NZ_JNIX01000009.1, from coordinate 395,439 downwards.
TAGGTGTGATGAAGACTCGTCGAAGCGGAAACGGTCGGCGTGACGTTTGCGTGTTGTCGCCCCCGGTGATCGCGGCATAGGATCGCGACCGCCGCACTTTAACGAGTCGGTGCCGGAAGGGGGCGGCTTGCATGCACCGGCAAAGTCAGCCCGCCGTCCCCCTTCCGCCTTCAGCGACGTCCGTCGCCGTACTCTCGGCCTCCTCAGGGCCGCCGGCGTCGCACATCACGACGCGGTCGATCGACCTGAAACGCTCTAAGCCTAATGGGAGGGATGAACAGCCCGAACCCAGCTCCACCATAGCGGTAGATTGAGTCGCAGCCGACCGAAAGACGTTTCTACACGTCCTGTTAATCCATCTGCTTCTGTGAGCCGATTCGAACCATCTGTCGACATCTGCGTCAAGATGTAGTGGCCGAAACGCCTCACGACGCGAGATCGTGGGTCTTTGAAGCCTAGAGCCCATAGTCCTCTCTCACGCAAGATCGCGGTTTCCCGGACGTTTCGACACACGCTAAGGTCGGAGTATGGCGGTGTTCGGTTTCAGGCGGTGGGGTTTGGCAGGGATGGCTTTGACCGTGCCTCTGGCTGGCTGCGGCGACTGGAATCCGGATGTCGATCCGCCCCGCGTCGTGCAGATCTCCTGTTCTCGCGTCGGCGCGCCGTCGGGGGCGCCGACGCGCGTCTTTCGGCTCGACACCGGAGCGCGTACCGTGGCCTGGTCCAATGGACCGGGTGCGCCAAAGGGGAGGCTGACAGTGACGGATGAAAGCTATGGGCTGACCTTCGTCACAGGCGGAGCGGCCGTGAACAGGTTCGACGGGCGAATGAAGATGGAAGAGGGGCGGCCGCCGTTTCTTCAGGCAGGAGTTCTTCCCAAGTCCAACAGGCGAAGCGACTGGATCTGCGCCGGCCAGCCGCAAGGCCCGCGGTTCTGATGGCCCGCAGCGTGAAGGGGACGGCCGTTGCCGTGTTGACCGGCGACCTGGTGCGATCGACCGCTCTGAGCCATGAAGGTCTGCTGCAAGCTCGCGAATCCTTGCGCCGCGCGGCCCGGGAGATTGCGGGCTGGGGGCGCGGAGCGGTTCATGGTCCGGACTTTTTCCGGGGGGATTCTTGGCAGCTGGTTCTGACACAACCGAATCTTTGGCTGCGCGCCGTCCTCTATCTGCGCACCACCCTTCGCGCCCTGGAGGAGGATGCCGACACCCGGATCTCCGTAGGGGTCGGCGCGATGGACGCGCTGGATGCAGACGCCGTGTCCCAATCGACCGGGGAGGCCTTCGTGCTGTCCGGGCGGGCGCTCGACGACATGTCCCGGTTCGAGGGGTTCAGGCTGGCCACGGCGCAGCCTGAACCCGATGAGACCTATCTGCCGACCGTCCTTTCGTTCTGCAGCCATGTCGTGGGAGGCTGGTCTTCCTCCCAGGCGAAGGTGGCGCTGGAAATGTTGCGGCCGTTGGACAAGACCCAGGAGGCGTTGGCCGACGCCCTGGGGGTGTCCCGCCAGTTCGTCAGCAAGGTGCATCGTCAATATGGCCTCTCATCCGTCATGATGGCTTTGGACGTGTTCGAGGGTCGCGCGTGAGCCGGGCGCGGCATGAAGCTGTTGTGGGTACCGCAACCGATATGGGTTGCTTTTGGAATAGCAACCGAATGAAGTTGCTTTTGGAGAAGCGACCGATTGGGCAAATGGCCCGTGCTTGAGACCCTCCTGACCTTGTTCGTCGCTCATGTGCTGGCGGACTTCGTCCTGCAGACCCCCTGGATTCTGGACAACAAGCGCCATTGGAAGGGCTTCGGTCTTCATATCCTCATCGTTGGCCTGACCGCCTGGCTGTTCACGGCCGCCATCAATCCCTGGCCGTTGATGGTGATCGTGGTCTCCCATGCTCTCACCGATTGGGCCAAGCTCGCCTGGATCAACGGAGGCAACACGCCCGAGGCCAAGAAGGCTCGGGACGGATTCTGGCCCTTTCTCATCGATCAGCTGGTCCATCTGGCCTTCATCGTCTGTGTCGCCATCGCTTGGCCTTCGACCGTCTCGACAGGCGGGTGGGGCGGTCTCCCCGCTGAACAGCAACGTCTTCTCTTCCAGGCCTTCACCGTCATCGGCGGCGTCGCCCTCTCCGTCGCCGCGGGCGGAATCTTCATCGACAAGCTTCTGGCCGGGTTTGGTCCTCATCGGATTACCCCGAGTGGCCCGTCGGCGGGACAACCGCCCCAAACCCAGGCGCCATCTTCCACGTCCCAGGATGGCCTGGGGCTGCCGGGCGGAGGTCAGGCCATCGGCTGGCTAGAGCGCGCGGTCGCCCTGCTGCTGATCCTCATCGGCCAACCGGAGGGGGTGGGGCTGCTGCTGGCCGCGAAATCCATCCTGCGCTTCTCGGACGCACATGCCCGAGCCAACACCGAATATGTCATCATCGGAACCCTGTTGAGTTTCGGCTGGGCGATCGCCTCCGCCGTCCTGACGCGCGCCGCCTTGCTTCACTGGGGCGGCTGACGTCTTGGATCTCGCCCAACCACGGCGCCTGACCCTCGACACCTCCCATTGGGCCAATCTGATCCGCGACGCCGTCTCGCCGTCCTCAGCCATGCGCGACAAGGCCCGCAGCTTTCCCGACCGGCTGCTTGACCAGGGTTATGTCCTGACGCTCGCTTTCCATCACCTGGAGGAGCTGCTCAATCATGACAAAGAGGACCTCGCCGAGGCGCGGCTGGCCTATATGCTTGACCTGCCTTTCATCGCATGGCTCCGCTCGGCGCGGGCCCCTCACGGTCCCGGTGCCATTACCGACATCATGGCGGCCGAAGCCGTCGCACAATGCGAAGGAGCCTCCAGCCTTACAGCCGTGCGAGACCGCGTCAGGCCCGATCTCTTCCGTTACGGCGCGGCGCGCGAGGCCTTGGGTGACCCAGATCTCTGGCGTCAGTTGCGACCCTTGCTGCGCGCGAGCGCGCGAAGGGCCCGGACCATCGCCGCCATCGCTCCGATGACGTTCGGCAACGGCCAGGCACCGTTATCGGCGTTGATCTCCAGCCGGTTTCGAACCCCAGAAGACAGCCACCGCACGCTGGCTGCGATGCAGGCCGCAATGGGACAGGAGATCGCCTCAAAGGGAGACGGACGCATCCAGCGTCCCCATGAAATCGCCGCCGAGTTCTTCAACGACGTGGCCGACATGCGCCCTTGGGAAGAGACGGATATCTGGGAGTTCATCGTGCGGACGTCAGAGGCGCGAGGCGTTCGACGCGAGGAACTTCGCCTCGACATGACCAATGACGAGCTCGGTGATCTCTGTGTCTTCCGGTCTCAGCTCGCTGTGATCGCCGAAGCGACTGGCCGGCCTTTCGAGGTGTTGCGAGGCACCGTAACCATGGAGCACTGCCCGCACTGGGTCTTGACGAAGGCCCTGGATCGAAGTCGCCAGGAAGGTCTGCGCCGTCCGGGAAGCGATGTGAACGACGGCTATCTGGCGGCCCTGGCTCCTTATGTGGATCGCCTCTATGTCGATAAGCGTCGGCTGGAGAATTTCCGGCGAGCTACGCCCGGGATGCTGGAACTGCGGGGTCTGCTCTGCGACGTCGTCAGGGCAGCGCACTACTGGGAAATTCCAAATCAGCTGAACACGTTGAAAGGCGCCTGAGGTGTCTCAAGCTGATCAACACATTCACCGATCCTGCTATTGAGGCCGGGCTGTCTGATCTCGCCGAGTGCTCCGGCGATGTTTTGACGCTGATAGAAAGCCGAAGGTCGCGTTACCGGACTGGCGACAATGTCCGCTCCTGGCGCTCTCCAGTCATGAGATTTTCGCGGGTAGGGCAGTCTTCCCGTTAAATCGGCGCGGAAACGCTATGCGAGAATACGAGTGGCGGTTCTCGGTAGGCGAAGAGGAGCGGCGCCTGCTTCTCTTCGGCTCAGGTGCCGACGACAGGTACTCGTGGACGTACCGCCAGGCGATCTCGGACTTGGGCGTAGATGTCGTTAACGCCCGCCATCTTCACTGTCGTCGCCACGGCATACGGCGTGAGGTCCGCGAAATCGTCGACTTGGCGCTGGACGACGACGTCAAAGGTCGCGTTTTCGGCGAATGCCGCCGCCCGGGCCCCCTCCCAACGGCGATGGACGACCGTCCCGTTGTGAGCCTGGTTGTAATCCGGCTGCAGCCCATCAGCGGATACCGCGAGCAGGGCGGCGGCGTCATGAGGCTCGACGATCTTGATCTGAACGCCGCGATAGCGGGGCGCGCCGATCCGCGGGGGCGCCATCCAGGCGACGGTCACGCAGACCTCGTGAGGGGTGGCCCGGCCCGCCATGGCCGCCGGGATCGGGATGCTGACCGTATGCGCCTCGTCCGAACCGAGCCGGCCGACGCTCCATAGCGTCGCGCGGTCGGAGGTGCAGTCCAGCACGACATCCCCGTCGATCGCGCCGAATCCAAGATACCGGCGGACGTTGTCCTTCTGGCGCACGTGGAGCCGATTGTCCGCAGGGCCCAGCGTTTCGACGATCAGGTCTCTGGCGACCGTCCATCGGGCCGAATGGACCAACAGGGCCTTCATCAGCACGGCGCGGTGGGCTGCCGGGATGTCGAGAAAATCCTCATAGACCGCCTCGAGCGCCTCGTGAGCCCTCGCCGCGAGGCCGGTGGTCAAGGCCGAGGCGACGCTGGTCCCGATCGACTTGCCGACGGCGTCGGGTCGGGCGACCCGCTGGTCCGGTGGAACGGCGACCAGCACCCCGCCGAACGCGCCGGCGTTGCGCAGGGGTGTCAGGGCGTGGCCCTGGCCGCGGGGGCTCAACCGGACGTGATGTCGCCCTCCCGGAGCGAGGATGTCGGGCTTCACCGCACCGGCATGACCCGGGCCGAGCGCGCTGGAGACCGTGCACAACCCGGTGTCCGCCCAGACGTCGAAGGTCAAGGCAGCTTCGGGTGTCGGGCCGCCGGCGTCGCCGTGTAAGGCCCCGACCGTCAAGGCATTCATAGACTCCGCCGGAGCCAGAACGCGACGATAGGCCATGGCCGATCCGCTCGCCCGCAAGGCCACCTTTGCGCGTTCGGCCGGCGAGAGGTTTTCGAAGGCGATGACATCGACGTCGATCGTCTCGAGTTCGGCCCCGTGATTGCCGGCGCTGATCACGAACAGCACGCCGTAGGCGTAGGACAGATAGTCGATGACTCGCGCCCAACCCGACATCCGACCCGCGAACGGTTTGTTTCTGTCGCCCAGCGAGGCGTTGATGACGATGACGTGGGGAGCCGTCGCGTCCGGTCCGGTCTTCATCCGCGCGACCGCGGCGTGGAACAGGTCGGCGGGAAGCCGATCCGGGAACCGCTCAGCATCGTCGATCGGGGCGGGCGCGTACATCACATTGACGAAATGAACGCTGCGGTCGAGGGGCGGGCTTGACGCCTGCAGATCGCCATGAAGCACGGCGGAGGCCATAGCCGTCCCATGGATCCGAGGACCCACCGATCGTCTTTCGAGGTCGAAGGGATCCTCCACAGACAAGCGTCCGGCAAGCCGTGGATGACCGGCCAACGGCACCGCGTCGAACACAGCGACGATCGGATCGCCTGTGGGATTTCCGGCGACCGGGGGAGGCTGGGCGTCATCCGGCTCCACCACAGTCAGGTGAACCGCGCTTTGGGGGCGGATGTGCATCACCGCCTCTGAGGCGATCAGGCCTACATAGCCGCGCGCGAGAACGGCCTGGACCTCAGCCAAGGGCACATCGGCCAGAAGGGCGTGGTAGCGAGCGCCGTCGATCCGGCTCGTTGAGATGACCGTGCCGCCGCGTTCGGCCAAAAGACCGGAGACCTCGGCCTCGGCTCCCCCGACGGCGCGAAACACGAGCTCGATTTCCAGGCGGACCCGGCCGCGCGCGTCCGCGCGCTGCTCGGCCAACACGGCGGCGTCCTCGGGCGTGAGGCGGTCCTGTGGTCCCCACGCACGCAGATCCTTCATCTGCTGAAACAGGTCGCGCCAAGGTGCGAAGCCGTAGGGCAACTCCCGCCCCGCCGCATACTCGCGCCAAAGACTGGCCATCTGCGTCAGGGCGCGGCCATCCGGGATCATCAGATAGAGCGCCGGGTTCCGGTCAAGGCCGTCAGGCTCGAGCTCGTCGGCGCCGACGAACTCAAGCCCGGGCACGCGGGTCGCGGCGCGCATGAAGCCGCCGACATCTGCGGTCAGTTCGAAGACGAGAAGCCGTTCCGGGGCCAGACCGGAAGGATCCGCCCGCAGCTGCAGGGCCGGCGTTCCAGACGACAGAACGCGGGACAGGGCCTGAAGACGCTGACCTGCCGGCGTCGCGATCTGGAGGTCGCGATCAATCGTGCGCGGGCTTGGAAAGCCGGGTCTTGTGACGCGGGCGCGCGGCGTCGGCGGGTCCAGCCGCAGCAGGGGTCTTGTCGGTCTCGCCATGGCCCTCCGGCGTCACGCGGGACGCCCACAGTGAAAGTTCGTCGCCGAGCGCCTGCTTCAGCGACTCACAACCCTGAGCAAGGATATGCCGACGCCGCACGTTTTGGCAGAACTCGACCACTTCCGCGTAGCTGACGGGACCCAGCCTCTGGGCGACAGCCTCGGCGGACAGCCCGACCGATTCAGGCCAGGCGTCCATGAACCGCGACACGAGGACGGCGCGGCCCGAGACTTCGGGGGCCGGCATGTCCAGGCGAAGCTGAAAGCGGCGCCAAACGGCCCGGTCCAAGAGCTCGGCATGATTGGTGGCCGCCATGGCGATCACATAGCTCGGCAACTGGTCGAGCTGCATCAGGAGGAAGGACACCACGCGCTTGATCTCGCCGGTCTCGTGGACGTCGCCTCGTTCCTTGCCGACCGCATCGAACTCGTCGAAAAACAGAACACACGGCGTCGCGCGCGCATATTCGAAGAGCTTCGCCATACGAGCGTTGGTTTCACCCAGATAGGCGCCGACCAGGGCGTCGTATCGCACCGTCAACAAGGGTAGGGAGGCGGCCTGGGCGATCGCCTCGGCGAGCGAGGTCTTGCCGTTGCCGGGAGGACCGGACAGCAGGATACGGTGCCGAGGCTGCATCCCCTGGGTCCGCAAGAGATCCGAGCGGAGCTGCTCCTGGATCAACTGCTCCGTCAGCCGCCGAACGGGCAGCGGCAGGATCAGATCGCCCAGTTCGACGCGCGGTTCGCTCTCGATGACGAAATCCCGGCCGCCGGCGCCGCCCGTCCGGCGCAACTCCGCCGAGTTCGTCACGGGCACGGACTGCAACGCGCGTTGAAGACGGTCGGCCAGCACATGATGGCTGCGCGACTTCTCTTCGGCGACGATGGCCTCAACGGTCGAGGTCAGCATCGAGCGATCGCCGGCGGCTCCGGCTCGGACCAAGGAAATCAGAAGATCGCTACGCGCCATTGCCTGTCCCGCGACCTCGCACGGCCGCCCATTCAATACCTAACACGCTCGTTGCGAGTCGTGGAGCCATCGACATGGCCCAGCCCCTCGCCCTGCCGCGAGAGCTGCGCCGATGTGAACGGACCGTCTCGCCGACGCGTAAGAGCAGAATGCGTCAGGATCGGACGCAGGGTCTTCCTGTTCGCCGACAGCGACTGTTTTTGAACTCACGCCTATGGCGGCTGCCGGCGAAGCGGCTGTCTCAGCGTCCGCCCTCTCGGCCTCCGGCGGCGCGAAGGCGTTCGCCGATCGGTCGGCCATCGAGCCGACAGGCGGCGATGACCCGATCATAGACGACCACGCGACCCGCCCGGCCGAGAACCGCGACACAGTCCAGACGGCGGCCGAGTGCAAGACCCCGGAGCCGCGTGCGGGCCTGCTGACCCCCAGGAGCGGACAACTCCGGTGCGTCGAAGTCAGCGAGACGCACCTCGATCCACCCCACGCGACCTCCTGCCTCGCTCAGGCAGAGGCTGTCGCCGTCTCCCACATAACGCACAACGCCTGAGAAGACCTGCCCGGGCCGGTGCGGCAACGGGCCTTCGCAGGGATCACCTCGCCCGAAATGCGGCCAGGCCAAAACGGTCGCCCAGACCAACAGCAGGCCTTCCACAGAGGCGCCTAGAAATCGAAGGCGAACTGACCGCGCTCCCTGTCGTCTTTTCGACCTCTCCGACGACCGGTCGGCTCGGGCGCTATTGGCGGGCATGTATCGAACAACGACGGTGGCTCGGAGACAGGCGAGGAGGGTGGCGGCGCGCCTTTCGCGGTCATGGATCGTAGCGCCGGTTCCGGGGACGGCTCGGTCGGTCGTGATGGGGACCGGGGTCGGCCGCTTGATCGTCGGTCTGGAGGCGCGGCCCGATGGTGCGCACGCCAGCGTTTCCAGGCCTCGATCTCCGGTTCGCGATAGCCGACCCGTCCGGCGGACAGAGAATAGGGATCCGGGAATTCACCGGCGCGGCGCAGCCGCCAGGCGGTGGTGCGCGACAAGCCCGCGTCGTGCGCCACCTCGCTCCAGTCGAGGTAGCGTCCGATCGGGCCCTCGGGATCGAGAAAGTCGGTCCAATGCCCGCTCATGCTGGCGCTCCTGATCCATTCCTGCGTAGATCCCGTGAGGCTGCGGCCAGGGCCTCGTCAGCGGCGCGCTCGAGGGCCTGGGCCAAAAGAGTGGCGTCCTCGGCCGCGTCCAGAGGGTCTCGATCGGCCCAGGCGCGAAGCACGGCCTTGACCGAGCCGCGAACGGCGGGGTCGCGGACGAGCTCGTCGATGCTGGGTCGCGCGTCGCGAACGCTCATGCGCGACCGCCGGTCGTTTGAGCTGGGCTCACGGGGCGAGACGAGGTCTGAGCTTCGGCCCATCGCCGCAGCGCGCCCCGCGGGTACCAGGGCTTGCCACGCACATGTTCGACAGGCGGTCCGTCGCCGCCGGTGCAGAGGATGCGCGCCAGTGTCGCCGGCTTCAGCTGGATCCGAAAGCGCAGCAGATACTCCGACGCCTCGGCGCGGGTGAGGCGATCCTCCTCGTGCTCGGCCGCGAGGCGCGAGGGGTCCGGCTCGGCGTGGGGGATCATCGAGCCGCCTCCGGCGTGCGGCATTCGCGCGACGATCGCACACTCCGCCCGACGGTCAGGGCGAGGTAGCAATCGACCACGCTCACCACATAAGCCTGGGTCTCGGGGATGCTGGGGACGCGCCCGAGCCGAGCGACCCGGCCCGGACCGCTGTTGTAGGCGGCTAGAGCGAGACGCAGATCGCCGAAGCGTAGCATCTGCCGAGCGAGGTAGTCCGCCCCGCCGCGCAGATTGGCGGCTGGATCGAACCGGTCCGCGACGCCCATTTCGGCGGCGGTCGCGGGCATGAGCTGCGTCAAGCCGCATGCCCCGACGTGGGAGCAGGCGGTCGGGCGATAGGCGCTTTCGACGACGACCAAAGCATGGAGAAGCTTAGGATCAAGGCCGTGACGCTCGGCGGCGTCGGCGATGGCGCTCATGAAGGGTTGAGACAGAGGCGCGAGGCGGGCGCGCTCGGCAGGCGCGTTCAGGTCCGCCGCTACGGGTGCGGTTTCCGGTTCGAGCGGGCCGCCGGCGAACAGATCGCCGCCGGCGGGTCGCCAGTCCACGACGGTCTGGGCAAGGGCCGGCGCGGAGGTCGCGAGAAGACCCGCCGTCAGCAGCGCGATACGGAGAGATTTTACCATAGGAGGAACTCCCGATAGGCGCCGACCACATCGTTCCGGGAAACCGGCCCGAAGTAGCGGCTGTCGAAACTGGAAGGGGTGTCGCCGAGCAGGAACAGCTCGCCCGGCGCGAGGACGCGGCAACCGTTCCACCGGGGCAGAGGACGGCCGAGCCGATCAACGGCCTGAACTCCGATTTGCCGGCCCGCGACCTCGACCGCATGCGATCTGGCGCAGACCCGGTCGCCGGCGGTCGCGGCGACCCGCTTGAGCAACGCCGTGTCTCGCGGCATGCCGAGACCAGCGAGATAGGGTCGGGCGGATGGAGGGTGGCGCACAGCCACAACCGCACCCCGCTCCAGCGCCGGTGTACGGGTGCTGAGATAGACCCCTTCCGGCAGGCTTGGGCTTTCGTTGACGAGAAAGAGCGGCGGTCCGGCCCGGTGGGTCGCTCCGAGTAGCAGCAGCGCCGCGGCAGGCACCGCCGTCCACAGGAGAAGGCGTCGGTCGCGGGTCATGGCCGATAGGGCTCCAGGATCAGGTCGCGGGTGAGCAGCACGCGGACCGGCGCGCCGGGGCGAATGCGGATCGAAGGACGGACCTCCAGTTCGCGGCCGATCAGGCGACCGCCGATCTCGGCCCCCTCGATAGCGGCGGCGTCGCCGACGTCGCCCCAGACGCCGCCGCCGTCATCGTCGCTGCGCGCGATCGTGCCCAAGGTGGTGATGGCGCCCGCGAAGAGGGTGGCGACGGCCAGGGCGCCCAGCCGGCGATCGACACGACCCTGGACGCCGACCGTGCCTTGGGCGTCGACCCCGGACTCGTCGGTCAGGATGAGGCTCTTGCCGTTCGGCAGGATCAGTCTGTGCCACACCAGGAAGGCGCGACGATCGCCATAGCGGCTCTCACCCTCGTGGCGCCCGATCAGACGCGAGCCCTGGGGGATGACCAGGTGCCGACCGGAGACGGTGTCGAAGACATGCTGGGTGACGGTCGCCACCACGGGGCCGGGTCGGGTGGTGTCGACGCCATTCAACAGGGCCGCCGAGATCACGGCCCCGGCCTTGAGCTCATAGGGACTGAGCGGCTGGAGCAGCTGGTGGCCGTTGTAGACGGCGGCGTAGTCGCGGCCGATCGCGGACGACGCGGCAGCGGTTTCGCCCTCGCCCTGCGCGGCAGGGCGGCCGCCGTCGCCGCCGAAGAACAGGCCGGAGCGACGCGCTTCCTCGCCCGGGTTCGGCCCGCGCGTCACCGGCGAGGACGGGGGATAGGCGTCGTAGCGCGGGCTGGAGATGCGGGCGGGGGCAGGGGCTGAAGCGGATGGATCGGCCGAATCTTCCGGTTCGCCGTTCAGCCGTCGTGGCGGCGGCAGTTGGTCGAGCTGGCCGTAGGTCGCCGGTCCGTCGGTGACGGCCTCCGATGGACGCACCGCGCCTCGGGCCTCTTCCGTCCGACCCTCGAGCTTGCGCTCGCGCGCTTCGGCCCGAAGCTCCGGACTGACGATGAAGGCCCAGGCGAAGGCGCCGGCGAGCAGGCCCGACGCGCCGAGCACGGCGAGCATGACGACGGAGCGTCTCACGCGAACGGCGGCCGGACGCGGGGCGCGCGCCGTCAGAGGCGGCGGCGGCGCTTTTGCAGCGGGAGCGGCCGGCGGCGGTGAACTGACGGGATCTGAGGACATGTCGGACCTCGGGCTAGGGTTGGAGACGCGTGATGCGGACGATCTGCGGGCGGCGATCGCCGAGCCGAAGCTCAGCGCGGTCGAACACCCGATCCACCACCCAGAGCCCGCCCTGCTGGCGGTAGTTGACGGTCTGGGTCTGGCCGTTGGGTCCCAGGACGAACAGCGCCGGAGCCTCGGTCGCCTGCAGATCCGGCGGGAAGTGAAGGAAGGTGCGCACGCCGTCGGTGACCACGGACGCCGGCGTCCAGGCCGGGCGGCGGCCGCGGGATTCGATGCGGTAGCGGGCGTCCAGCGGCCCGGCTGGTTCGACCAGCGGGTCGGGCTCGGTCTGCATCGCCCCGACCGACCCGTCCGGACCGTTGGGAAAGACGCTGGCCAGGTCCCAAGCCACGGCGGCGTTGAAGCCTTCGGGCGGACCGCTTTTCAGCTGCAGAAGGTAGACGCGGCGCGAGGTGGTGAGAACCAGGTTGGTCTCTAGCCCGCGCTCAAGCGGCTTGATCATGACGTGGCCGCGTTGCGAGGGGCCTTCACCCGAGGTGGTCTCGCCGATCTGCCAGCGGACGGTGTCGCCTGCGGCTTTGGAGACGACCGTCTCGCCGGGTCCGAGGGTCAGGGTGGTGACCCGCAAGGGAGCCGTCCAGACCTCATAGACGCGGCCGGGCTCCCAGGCGAACACCTGGACCCCGCCGACGAACTGATCGGATTGGGACCGGGCGCGCGCCTCGGTGTTGGCGGCCGCGATGGCGGTGGGACCCGTGGCGGCGGGCGTGCGCGCCGTGCGACGGGTGAGTTCGGGCGGTGCGCTCTCCGGGACAGACTCCGTTGGGCGCTCCGGCGCTGCGGCGGCCTCTGACGGGAGCGAGGCGTGCGCGGTCCCGGAGACCTCCGCCAGGTAAGGCCGCTCGGTCGAGCTCCGAGCGACCACGGGTTCCGGCGGCGGGGTCAATGAGGCCGATGGTGGGACGCTGGCCAGCATCGGCGCGGCTGGCGGCGAGGCGCGGCCGAAGCCGAGGCTTTCGCGGACGGAGGCGCAGCCGGAAAGGGCGAGGCCGAGCGCGGCCAGGATCAGGAGGCGTCGGGGGTCCATGAGATGTCCTCGATACGAATGCCGAGCGGGTTCTTCATCAGCTCCTGCTCGGTGCGCGGGGCCTGAAGCCGGGTGGTGATCAGGGCGCGCCAGCGGTCCTGGCCGGCCTGCTGGCCATTGACGAAGCGGGTCTCGCGCCATTGCAGGTCATAGGTGCGCTCGGTGCGGCGAACGACGTTGAGCACCTCCACGTTCACGGCCTCCCGACCCGCCTCGGCGAAGGGGTCGTGGGCCTGGGCGTGAGCGTTCAGGAAGGCCGCAGCCTTGGGCGTGACCAGGTCATAGGCTTGGAGCCAGTTCTGCCGGATCACCACCGGATCCGTGGACTTGGAGCGGACGTCCTTGATCCATTCGGCCAGGGCATGGCCGGTCTGGGCCTCGGTCGGCTCATAGCGGCCGTCGATGGCGGTAATCCTTTGGGTCTGCCCCCAGTCGGAGACCTCGACCACGAACGGCTTGACCACAGCCTGCTGGGCCTGAGCCCACCAGCCGGCGCCGAGCGCGCCGGCGAGAACGAGATTGGCGAAGGCGATGCGGCGCCAGTTGCGGGCGTGGGCGATCGAGAGGCCCATGCGGTCGTCCCAGACCTGTCCCGCCCGTTGATAGGGGGTGCTCTCCGGCGCGGCGGCCAGCGCCCGCTTGGGTTTGAAGAAGGGGTGCATGGATCAGCTGTCCTCCGACTTGAGCTGGGGCGAGACCGAGCCGCTGGTCTCGGCGCCTGGGAACAGGGAGCGGCCGGCGTTGGCCGCGAAATAGGTCTGGAAGGCCGCCGACCGTCCGCCGCGTCCGGCGCCCGTCGCCATGCGGCTTCCTTTGGCCTTGCCTTCGGCCGCCAGCGCCTGATGGAAGTCGCCGCGCGCCTGCTCGGCCTCGGCGGCGATCCGTCCGGGCGCGCGCTGGGAGCCGGCGGACGAGGGCGCGGCGCCTTGAGCCGGGGCGGCGTCTTCGCCGCCGGAAGTGGTCGCCGGGCTCGGGCCGGCCCAGGCCGAGGCGGGTTCGGAGACGCCGCCGGCGGGTCGCGTCGGGGCGCTCGAGGTCGGCGCCGGACCACGCGGCGGTGGATTATCGTTGGACCGGCGCGGGGCCGAAGGCGGCGCAGGTGGCGGCGTCGGCGGCCGGCCCGCCCCGGCTCCCGCCGCGGCGCGCGACGATCCGGAGACCCGGGCCGCGGCGCCCGCCGCTGCGCCGCCCGCGCCGGCGACCGCTCCGGCGGCCAAGGCGCCCGCCCCGCCGACCGCGAGCGCGCCGGTCAGGGCCGCGCCCGCGCCCAGCGCCGGGCCGCCGGTGACCAGGGCCGAGGCCAGGTTGGGGATGAAGATGGCGAGCATGGCCAGCAGCATGGAGGCGACGAGGATCGCCAGGGCCTCATAGAGATCGGGATTGGCGCTCGGCTGGAGCTGATCGAAGACGGTGCGGGCGCCGGAGACGACGATGGCGAGGGCCAACACCTTTAGCCCCGAGGACACGACATAGCCGAGCGGGCGCTCCGCCAGGAAGGCGGACTTGGACCAGATGCCGAAGGGTAGGAGGACGAAACCGCCCAGGGTGACGATCTTGAACTCCAGCAGCGTGACGACGATCTGGATCGCCAGCACCCCGAAGGCCAGCATGATGCCGATCATGGCAAGGCCGAGGATCAGAGCGTCCACCAGGTTGCCGGCGACGTCGAGCGGATTGGCCACGGGCGCGGGCGTCTCGCCGAGCGCCTTCACGATCTCCCAGCCCTGCTGGAGGATCTGGCCGGGGTTGAGGAAGTCGCCGCGCGAGAGCGAGCCGCCGCCGGCGGTAAGCCCCAGGTCGATGAAGCCCGCGAATATGGTTTGCGACAGCGCCTGCCAGTCGTTGATCAGATAGGCGAAGATGCCGATCAGGAGCACCTTGCCAAAGCCTGCCGCCAGCACCTCGCGGTTGGCGGACAGCGCCCATTGGATACCTGTGAGCGCGACGACCAGGACGATCATCAGGCCGAAGACGCCGTTGACCGCACCATTCAAGGCGTCGAACCCGGCGGAGACGGTGTTGGAAAACACCGTCATCAGGTCATTCGCGGTCTGTGGGCTGGGGCCGGCCATCGCTTCGTTCCCGGGGGTCAGTCGCGCGCGTGCGGCAGCGGGTCGAAGGAGGGCGCGGCGACCGTCGTGCGTTCCCGTCCCCAGAACTGCCGCCTGGCCTCCGCGGCGGCCGCGCTCTCGGCGGCGTCGCGCGCCGTGGCCTCGGCCATCAGACGGCTCTGGGCCATGAGGATGGTGCGGATGGAGCCCAGGTCCTCGGCGAGTACGGCGAGCACCTGGGTCGAGGACTGGATGGCGGCGGTCTGGCCTTCCGCTCGCTCGGACGCCGAAAGCGCGCCTTGCAGGCGGCCGGTCCGGGCGGTGGAGAGGCGCTCCAGCTCGGCCGCTGTGCGGGCGAGGTCCTCGGCGGTTTCGCGGGCGTTGGCGTTGCGCGCTGTCGCCTGCTGCAGCGCCCGCTCGGGCGAGAGGCCCTCGACGGCGGTGGGATAGAGGTCCTCGAACTGGCGCTGGACGTCCTGAATGTCTGACGCCACGCCCTTCACCTCGCGCGCCAGTTCGCCGATGTCGCGAAGCGCCTGGGTGGTCTCGCCGAGGTGGGAATAGGGCGAGGCCGCCAGTTCGCGCGCCTGGTTCAGCAGCATGCGCGCCTCGTTGGACAGGCTCTGAGCTTGTCGGGCGGCCTGGAGCGCGTTCTCGACGTGATTGCGCGGGTCGAACACCACCTGCTGCGCCTTGGCCGGCTCGGGCTCCGAACAGGCGGAGACGGCTGTCAGCATCGCCGCCAAGAGCGCGGCTCTACTCCGCCGCCAAGACATGGAGGGGCTCGACGTCGAAGACGGGGTCGACATGCTGAAGTCCTTTCGCGTGCAGGAAGGCGCGCGCGAAGCCAGAGGGGCCGACGCGCTGGAGGGTCTGATCGATGAGGGTCTGGTCTTCGGGGGACGAGGCTCCGCAGAAGGCGAGGGCCGCGCCGGAGAGCTTGAGGTCGAACAGCCGGCGTCCCTGGGGCTGGCGCCAATAATAGGCGCGCTTGGGCGTGGCGAAGGCCAGGAGTTCAAGCTGGCGTCGGTTCAAGCCGAAGCCGCGATAGAGCTCGGCGGACGAAGGCTCCATCGCGCGCGGGTTGGGCAGGAAGACCTGGGTCGGACACGCTTCGACCAGGCTGGAGGCGATGGTCGAGGCGGCGACGTCGTCCAGCGACTGGGTGGCGAAGACCACGGCGACCCGCTTCTTCCTGAGCGTCTTCAGCCACTCGCGGATCTTGGCCGCGAACAAGGTCTGGTCGAGGAACAGCCAGGCCTCGTCCAGAACCAGCAGGGTCGGCCGGCCGTCGAAGGACCGCTCCAGGCCATGGAACAGGGCCGACAGCACCGGGGCGACGGCCGAGGGCGTCGCCAGGAGCGTCTCGAGCTCGAAGGTGTCGAAGCGGGTCGGCTCCAGCTGATCGTCCGCGCCGTCGAGCAAGGCGCCATGAGGCCCCTTCAGCGTCAGCGGCTCCAGGGCCGCGGCGACGGTCCGGTCCTGCACGAGCGCGCGAAAGACCGTCAGGGTGCGCTGGGAGACCGGGCCGGCGGCCAGGGCGCTGAGCGCGCCCCAGATCTCTTCGCGCACTCGCGGCGTCGGTTCGACGCCGGCCAGACGCGCGGTGTCCGCCAGCCATTCGGCCGCCCAGGTGCGCTCGGCCGCCTCGTCGATGCGGGCGAGCGGCTGGAGGGCGAGGTCGCCGCCGGGCTCCAGCGCCCGCCAGGCGCCGCCCGCAGCCAGCGTCGCGGCCCGGGCCGAGCGGCCCTTGTCGAAGAAGACGACGCGGGCGTCGGGATAGCGGAACCACTGCAGCGCCAGGAAGGACAGGAGCGCGGACTTGCCCGAGCCCGTGGGTCCCACGATCATGGCGTGGCCGACGTCGCCGACATGGAGCACCAGCCGAAAGGGCGTGGCGCCGGTCGTTCGGGCGACCGCCAGCGGCGGCCCGTTCAGGCAGACGTCCGCGTCCGGACCGGCCCACACCGCCGAGACCGGCAGGAGATCGGCCAGGTTCAGCGTCGAGACCAGCGGGCGACGGACGTCGGCGTAGGGCTCGCCCGGCAAGGAGCCGAGCCAGGCCTCGACCGCATTCAGCGTCTCCTCCCGCGCGACGAGGCCCTGGGCGTTCAGCGCCGCCTCGATGGCGCGAGCCTTGGAGGCCGCGACCTTGGCGTCTGGATCCATCACGGTCACGGTCAGGGTCAGATAGCCGTAGGCGCAGGCCTCGGCGCCCAGCGCTTCCAGCGCGCCGTCGCATTCCTCGGTCTTGGAGGCGGCGTCGGTGTCGAGAAGCGGCACCTCCTCCTTGGTGATCGCTTCGCGGAGCAGGGTGCCGACGCCCTTGCGCTTGGCGAACCAGCGCTTCCTCAGCTTGACGATCTCCCGTTCGGCCTCCGGCTTGTCGAGGCCGATCCAGCGGGCCGTCCAACGATAGGCGAACGGGAGGGTGGACAGGGCGTCCAGCAGCCCCGGCCGCGTGGCCGACGGAAGGGCGCGCACCGAGACCACCTTCAGCCACTGATCGCCGAGCCGGGGCGCTACACCGCCGGCCATGGGCGCGTCGGCCAAGAGGGCATCGAGGAACATCGGCGTCTCGGGCGGGCGGATCGGATGCGGATCGGGCGAGACGCAAGCGTGCAACCAGGGCAACAATGCTTGATCATCGAGTGGGGCCGCCTCCGGCAGGGCGTCGGAGATGAGGTCCAGGATGACCTCCGCTTCGCGCCGGAACAGATCGAGACTACCCCTCCAGTCGCGGTCGGCCTTGTCCAAGCCGTCGAACAGCCAGCGCTCCAGACGCCGCGTTTCGTCGGCGGGCGGCAGCCAGGTCAGGGCCAGGTGGAAGTCGGTCTCGAAGGCGGGCTCGGCGCCCTCGAACAGGGCTCGACGCTCGGCGTCGATCAGCCAGGCGGCCTCCGGCTCCGGATCGCTGTCGGGATAGGGGGCCGCCGGCCGCCGGCGCGCCTCGACATGCAGACACCAGCCCGTGCCGAGCCGACGCAGGGTGTTGTTGAGCCGGGCGCGCACCGCCATCAGCTCGTCCTCGGTCGAGGACTCCAGATCCGGCCCGCGGAACCGGAAGGCAGTCAGGAACGAGCCGTCCTTGTTCAATACAATCCCCGGGGCCACGAGCGCCGCCCACGGCAGATGATCCGCCAGAGCGGCGGGGCGACGACGATGCTCATCCAGGAACCGCATGGCGTCCTCCGTCAGGCGTCCAGATGGCCGGGCTTGGCGAGGTGGCGCCGCGCGACATCGAAGAAGCGTTTGTCGGCCCGGGTCGCCCAGAGCCCGACCGCGTGGGCGAGCGCCCACCAGATCAACCCGAGCCACGGCAGCCGCAGCGCCAGGCCGAGCATCAGGGCGATGGTGCCCATCAGGATGGCGTAGTCGCGCGGCATGCCGGCCATCAGCACGGGTTCGGCGAGCGCCTGGGCCACCGGCAGTTCATAGCCTTCGGGGCGGGGATCGGCGCGCATCAGCCGATCTCCGTCCCGCCGGCGAAGCCGAAGAAGTCGAGGAAGAAGGTGCCCGCCGCGAAGGCGATCGACAGGCCGAACAGGATGCCCAGGCCGCGCCGCATGGACGAGCCGTTCTCGCTCATGGCGATCCCGGCCCCAAAGACGACGACGGCGACGACGGCCGCAGCCTGCACCACGGGTCCGGTGACGGATTCCACGATCTGCTGAAGCGGGCCCTCCCAGGGCATGCCCGAACCGCCCGCGAGGGCGGGTCCGGCCATAAGCAGGCCGCAAGTCGCCAGCGCGGCCGGAAGGCCGCGGAAAAGTATCCGCTGCATGATGACTGTCCTTTGTCTTGGCGCGGAGATCGCGCCGACAAATCAAGGCAAGCAAATCCTAGCGCAGGTTGTCAACAGTGGGTGTGAATATTTATTGGATACGTTGCTGATGACATAAGCGCGAGTTGTGCCCGACGTATGATTACGTCGTCGGCACGTCGCCCGGTCGTAAGTTGTCGGCATGTCATCCCAAGCAAATGACGTGCCGACAACTTGCTCTGGATCGGCTTTTGTCGCGGTCAGGCATGGGTCTTGGATCGTTGTCATGCCAGACGCTCGAGGCGATAGTCTTCGCTGCCCGCGCTCGTTCGGACATTGAACACGGCGTCGACGCGCCGACCCTCGCGCGTTCGGCGGATGTGGACGATCCGATCAACCGCCCGGCCGATGGTGCGGCGAGAGGGCTGAGCGACGACCTCCCGCAGAAGATCCTCCAGACGGGTGAGGGTGTCCTCGGCTGAGTTGGCGTGGAGGGTCGTCAGGCCGCCGGGGTGGCCGGTGTTCCAGGCCTTCAGACATTCCAGGGCGGCGGCGCCCTCGCGGAGCTCGCCGACCACGATGCGATCCGGCCGCATGCGCAAGGCATCGCGCACCAGATCGACCACGCCGATGACCTTGGGAAACCGGCGGGTGAGGACCGAGACCGTGTCCCACGCCGCGCACTGAAGCTCCGGCGTGTCCTCGATCAGGAAAACCCGATCGTCGGCGAAGGCGGGTTCGGCGAGGATGGCGTTGGCCAGGGTGGTCTTGCCCGAGCCGGTCCCGCCGGAGATCAGGATGTTGTGGCGCTCGGCGGCGGCCGAACGGAGCGCGTCGCGCTGATCGCCGGTCATCACTGACCGCCCGACATAGTCATCCAGAGTGTAGATCGCGGCCGGGCGCTTCCGGATCGAGAAGGCCGGGGCCGACGAAACCGGCGGCAGAAAGGCCTGGAACCGCTCGCCGGTCGGCAGGACGCCGGACAGGCGCGGGTCGTCGCGGGTGACCGGCTCGTCGACGAAGTCGGCGATCAGGCGGATGACGCGCTCGCGGGCCTCGGCGCTGAGGCGCTGTCCGGTGTCGCGCCTGCCGGAGCCGATCGCATCCAGAACCAGGCGCCCATCCGGATTGGCGAGCACCTCGACCACAAGCGGCTCGCTGAGCGCCGCCAGTATCGGCTCGCCGAGCGCATGCTGGAGCGCGTCCAGCTTGCGCCGCGCCGCCAGATCGTCCGGCGTCATCTATTCCGCCGCGATCTGGAAGGACCGGGGCTCTTCGGGGCGCGTGTCCGGCTCCACAGGGCGACGCCCGCCGCGTTCGAGACGCGACGCCACGTCGTCGAGGAGACGCTCGATCCGGGCCTCGGTCGCGGCCAGGAGGTCCGGATCGCGGTCGGCGTCATGCTCCGGAAGCCGCACGAAGAGGGTGCGGGCCAAAGCGACGTTCAGCTCCATTAGCCAGCCGAAATCCCGCGCCGTCGACTTGGCGTGGCCGTCGAGCCGGCGCGCCACCGCGCGCAGGACGTCGTCGGGGCTCTCGCCCTTGCTGCGGTTTAGCTGTAGACCGCGCTCGATCGCGCGTTCGGCGGCGCGGCTGAGGGTAAGCTTGCCGGCCCGGGCCTCGCGCCTCAGCGCCAGTTCCGTCTTGGGGTTCTCGAAATAGACCTGCACGCGGGCGGTCTGCTGGTCGTCACGCTTCGGCATCATTCCAGTCCTTGCAGATGATCCAGGGCCGCCTGCTGCGCGGCCAATTCACCCCCCACCCGTTCGTAGATGGCCGCCGCCCGGGCGGCCGCCTTCTCATCCATCGCCGCCATCGCCTCCTTGAACAGCGGCAGCTCGGCTGTCGGGTCCTGACCCAACCCACGCCGCCCGGCCCAGGGATGCGGCGGGGCGCCCGGTGTATCGATCGCCATGCTCTGATCCGGCGGCGCCTGATCCGCGCGGCCCCGGAACGGGCGCTCTCGGTCATAGCGGACCTTCTTGGTCCGCAGGGGCCGCCGGCCGGCGATGAAGACGATCTGCTCGTCGTCGGGAAGCGCGCGGACCTCGCCGGACTCCAGCAGCGGCCGCTCGATCTCCGAGCGGGATACCGAGGCATGGCCGGCGCCGAAGCCCGCCGGCCCGCTGCGGCTGGTGCGGACCTCGGTGACCTTGCCCGAGAGCTTGGAGACCTTGTCCTGCGTCAGAGGGTCCAGGGCGGCGAAGGCGGTGAAGACGTGGCAGTTGTCGAGGATGGTGTTGTTGGGCCCATAGGTCTCGACGATGTCGTTCAGGCTCTGGGCCACGAACATGGTCTTCAGGCCGTAGCCGCTCATAAGGCGGAGCGCTTTCTCGAAGAATTCGACCCGGCCAAGAAGCGGGAACTCGTCCATCAGGAGGAGGAGCTTGTGGCGCTTGTCGCGGCCAGCCGAGTCCGTCGTCTCTTGGATCGTGAGCGATTGGGATGCCGCATAGAAGAGCAGCCGCACCAGCGGGCGCAGCGCGACGGCGTCGGCCGGCGCGACCTGGATGTAGAGGCTGACCGGCGCCTGGGCGCACATCAGATCGCCGAGCGCGAAGTCAGAAGCCGAAAGAGCTCTCTCAACGTCCTCGCCGGCCAGCCACTTCAGGTAGGACCGCGCGGTGCCCTGGACGGAGGTGCGGAACCGGTCATGCATGGCGGCATAGCCGGTCACGGCGGTCTTGATGAAGGGGTGGATTTCCGGCTCGCCGTCCGGACCCGCGCGGTGGAGGGTCTTCAGCATCGTCTCTGCGGCCTTGTCGAGGTCGGCCAGGAGCTCACGGACCTTGAGCAGGGTCTTGTGCCCATCGTCGGCGGTGTAGAGGACGTGAAGGATCACCGCCTCCAGGATCTCCGAGGCCGACTTGTCCCAGATCGCCTCATCGTCGCGACGACCGCCGGGGTCGGACAGAATGGCGACAAGGCGCTGGACCTGGGCCAGTTCTCCGGTTCCGGGCCTGATCTCCGCGAGGGGATTCCAGCGGGCCGAAGCGGCGTCTCGGGGGGCGAAGAACAGGGCGTGAGAAAATCCGGCGCGCCAACCGGCCGTAACCTTCCAAAGTTCGCCCTTGGGGTCGTGGACCAGCGCCGATCCGCCCCAACTGAGAAGCGTCGGAATGACATGGCCGCGGCCCTTGCCCGAGCGGGTGCCGCCGGTGACGAGCGTCGGCCGCAGATCACTGGTGGCCAGAAGACGCCCCCGAAAGCGCCCGACCACACAGCCGCCGTCGTCCAGCAGGGACCCGCTGCGAGCGTCTTGCAGGTCGCCCCATCCCCGAACCCGTCGATGGACCCCGCCGCCGCTCGCGATCATGCCCAACCCAAGGCCCGCGCTGGCCCCGAGCAGGATGAGCGCGCTCGCCGCATTGAACGTCTTCGGCTCTTCCGCCCCGAACCGCTTTCGCCAGGGCCCGATGGCCCAGGGCGGATATACGCTCAGATCCGACGTCAGCCGGACCCTGGGACCGAGCGCGGGGGCATCGGCAAAGGTCCATCCGACGTACTGAGACGCCGCCTGCAGGCCGATCAGGACGCCGGCCGCCGCGCCCGCTAAACGAACACCTGAGCTCACGATCACGCTTCCGATTGCCCCCGGCCGCGTGCCCTGAACAAAGCCTGACAAAGGTCTTCAAGAAAACGCCCAAGCTCGTTCTATTCGTGCGGTGTTCGTTCCAATCGTGCG
Organism: Brevundimonas bacteroides DSM 4726; assembly: GCF_000701445.1. GTDB lineage: Bacteria > Pseudomonadota > Alphaproteobacteria > Caulobacterales > Caulobacteraceae > Brevundimonas > Brevundimonas bacteroides. The sequence continues at coordinate 373,550 of NZ_JNIX01000009.1, read as the reverse complement.
GTCAATTGCGGCTACGCTTCAGCGACGGCGCCAGACGCTCGGGCTCGCGCCCATGCGCCGGCGAAACATCCGGGCGAGTTGAGACCCGCTGCGATAGCCCACATCCAGGGCGATCCGTTCAACGGTATCGTCGGTAACGCGGAGCCGCCGTTCGGCCTCCCGGAGGCGGCGGTCCTGAAGCCATTCGGCCGGAGGTATTCCATAGCTCGAGCGAAACGCGCGCGAGAACCAATACCGGCTCAGGCGAACCTCGTCGGCGAGTTTGCCGACCGTCAGCTCGGCGAGGCGTTCGCGCGCGGCGGCTTCGACCAGCCGCTTTTGCCACCCCGCGAGCCCCCCCGTCTGGGGAAACGACGGGCGTTCCTCACGAGCTTCAGGCTTGGTTTCCGAGCTCGTCCGCATGGATCACTCCCGAAAGATTCCTGATCTCCGGAGAACGCGAAGCGCCACTATAGGTTCGCATGTTGGTTGAAAAGGCCGTAAGTATAAATGGCTTTCTTCTCAATCACACGGAGAGATGATCCGTGGTAAGATGAAATATCACGCACACTCTCAGCAGAGTACCGTCCCTGCCCAACAGAACAGGAGAAGAAAGGGAGGGCGGCGGCCGACGCTCCATTGGGAGCGTGAAAGGATGCCGCCATGAGACCGATTGCCGCCCGTTCTGTTCCGATTGATCTGGACAGCAGAACCCCGCCCGCCGTCGCCCAGACCTCGACCTTGGACGAAGTCGAAGATCGCGACCTCCTCTGCCTCCTGCTGGCGCGCTCTCTTCAGGGCCATGTGGTGGAGCAGGCCGCCACAGATCTGATGAACCGCTTCGGCAACCTCGGCGACATCGCCGCCGCCGAGGTCTCCGAGCTCGGACGGATCACCGGGCTCGGTCCTGCGGGCATTCTGGACCTGAAGCTCTTGCGACAGCTCAGCATCCGTTTGGCGCGCCACACCGCCAGCGCCCGTCCGGTCCTGTCTTCATGGGCTGCTGTCGTGGACTATGCCCGGCTGGCGCTCGCCAACCTGCCGCGAGAGCAGTTCCGGGTGCTTTATCTCGACCGACGCAACATCCTCCTGAGGGATGAATGGGTCGCCGACGGCTCGATCGACCATGCCCCGGTGTATCCGAGAGAGGTGATCCGCCGGGCACTGGAGCTTTCCGCCTCCGCCCTGATTCTGGTCCACAACCACCCCTCCGGCGACCCGACGCCGTCCCAGGCCGACATCAAGATCACCCGGCAGGTTGTGGACGGGGCCAAGCTGTTCGGTCTTCAGGTCCATGATCACCTGATCGTCGGCCGCGAAGGCACGGCCAGCTTCCGAGCCCTCGGCCTGTTCTGAGGGGGCCATGACCTTGCATGCCATCGTCGCCGCCCTGGGCGGCGACCTTTATCAGAACGGGCGTCGCGCCAACGTCCCAGGTCCCGGTCACAGCAGGCGCGATCGCTCCGTCTCCCTCCTGCTGGCCGAAGGGCGGGTCGTCGTTCACGGTTTCGGCGGGGCAGACTGGCGCGTCGTGCGCGACGACCTGTGCAAGCGCGGCCTTATTGACCCAAGGGGCCGGCTGGTGGGCGCTGTTGTCGGCGCTCCGTGCCCGCCGAGACCCGCTCCGGCGATCCGCTCTGCCACGGCCGCAAGGCTATGGGAGGACGCCCTACCTCTCGGACCGGGCAGTGCGGCCTCTCGTTATCTCCAGAACCGATCCGTCGATCATGCCCTCGGCGCATTCAACCTCCGTTTTCATCCTCGTGCGCCGATTTCGGTCTATCGTGGGCCGGACGTACCCACATGCGCAGCGCTCGTCGCCCGGATCAGCGACGACGAGGATCGGCTGACGGCCGTGGAACTCACCTATCTCACATCGAACGGTCTTCCTCACCGCCACCTCTATCTCCCGCGCAAGACCATTGGCCGGGTTCCGGTCGGCGCTGCCGTTCGTCTCGCTCCGGCCGCGGCGCGGATGCTGGTCGGGGAGGGAGCCATAACCACCTTGTCGGCCATCAAGCGGTTCAATCTACCTGGCTGGGCTCTCATGGCGGCCAACAATCTCGCGGGCTGGATGCCGCCGCCCTCGGTCCGCGCAGTCCTGATCGCCGCCGATCGGGGGCGGGCGGGCGAGGCGGCGGCGGCGCGACTCGAACGACGCCTGCGGGTCACCGGCCTGGACGTCACTGTCGCCCTGCCTGAGCCGCCTTTCGGTGACTGGAACGAGGTCGAAGCCGCCGAAGCGAAGAAGAGGAGGGAGGAAGGGCGCTGAGGGTGCCGGAGCGGCGGGGATGGGCCCCGTTGCCGGCAGGAGACGCCTCATGACTGACATTCCCACCACGCTCCCCGACGCCGGTTCGAGCCCAGCGCTTGTCATCGAGCGAGACGAGCGGGTCGTCCGACTGGGCGACCTCGGCATCGCCCGCGAAAATCTGCGCGCCGGCGAGCCGCCGGATGACGACATCCCCCTCCTGGCCGCCACCCTGAAGGCGGCGGGGCAGCTCTACCCCCTGACCGTGCGACCGGGCCGCGGCAAGAAGGAGGAGCCCTGGATGGCGCTGGACGGCCGCCGCCGCCGCCTGGCCTGGGGCCTGCTGCTCGACGCGGGCGAGATCGACGGTGACTTTCCCGTGCGGGTCTATGTCGAGACCGATCCCGCGCGCCAAGCGGCGGCGATCGTCCTGACCAACACCGCCCTGCCGGTTCACATCGCCGACGTCGTGATCGCCATCGGTCGGATGCTGAAATCCAAGCTGACCGTCGCCGCCATCGCCAAGGCCCTGGGCTATGCGGAGATAGAGATCAAGCGCCTCGCCGCTCTGTCCACCCTGCCTGGGGCCGCGTTCGAGGCGATGAAGGCCGGCCGGCTGACCTTGAAACAGGCCAAGCTGCTGGCCCGTCTGCCGGACCCGGCCGAGCAGATCGAACTCGCGGAGGCCGCGCTGAGCGGCCATGGGTTCCAGGAATGGCGCATTCATGAGCGGCTGGATCAAGGTCAGGTCACCACCCACGACCGCCGCTGCGCCCTCGTCGATGCCGAGGCCTATGCGGAAGCGGGCGGGCGCAGCGAAATCGACCTGTTTGGCGAACGGGCCCCGGTCCTTCTCGATCCGGACGTTCTCACCCGTCTGTGGACCGAGCGGATGCGAGGCATCGCTGCGGTGTTCGAGGCTGAAGGCGTTGCGGTCCATGTGACGGCCGGACCCGAGCCCGAGCTGCCGGAGGATTTGGAAGCTCTGGGCTATGTTTACGGCAGCGCCCTGCCGTCAGAGGAGATGGCGCGCTATCGCGCCCAGTGCGAGGTGTTGACGGAACGCGCCGAAACCGTGCGAAGCGCGCTGCTCGGCGCCGACAGCCCCGATGTCGCCGATCTCGCAATCGTCGACATGATCCGCGCCAAGATCGCGGCCGACCAGACCGGTTGCGGAGGGCGCGTGGTGACCACCCTCGTCCTCTGGCCGGCCAACGGAACAGGCGTTGATGTCCGGTGCTACACACCGGAGGAGCCGGAACTGGAGACCGTGGACGAGGACGCAGCGTACACCCCACCCGCGCGGCCAGCCGCCTACATGCCGCCTGAGGTCGATGCGCCCGAGCCGGACACCCACGGCGTGAACCATGCCCTGCACGGCACGCGGACGGACGTCGCCACCCGGGGCCTGATCCGCGCCTTGGCCGATGATCCCGGCGCCGCCTTGACCGCGCTGATCTCCCGGCTGTTCGGCGTCCTGGTTCTGCGAACCCATGTGGCGCGGTCCGAGGCGGCGCTGACGATCGTCGCCACGGCCTTCGCGCCGACCGGCGGCCGGGTCATCGACACACTGGACGGCGAGGTTCGGGATCGACTGGAGAGTCGCCGAGCGGACTGGCAGGCCTCGGGCCGCACGGTCATGGCCTGGGTTCACGCCCTGCCGCATGGGGAGAAGATGGGTCTCTTGGCCGAACTGACGGCCATCAGCCTGGACGTGCGGGAGGAACGCACCACCCTGATCCGGCGGCGCGCCCGGGCCGAGGCGGTGGAGCTGGCGCAGCTCTGCGCCGCCGACATCGCACTCCACTGGACCCCGGACACGCCCTTCCTACAGTCTCACTCCAAACCTCTGTTGCTCGGCATGCTGGAGGCTATGGGTGCCGAGGACGAACGGGCCCGGGCATTGAAGAAGACTGAACTGGTCGACTGGGTGGCGGAACAGGCGGCGTCGCGTGGCTGGGCTCCGGCGGGCCTGTCCTGGACCGGCTCGGTTCAGGATGGCGAAGCGGTCGTGACTGAGCCGGTCGATGAGAACCCGACCCTCGCCGACGACGACGGCGTCGGCGCTTTCGTCGTCACCCCGGCCGGCACAGCGGTTCTGGAGTCCGTCGCCGCCTGATGTCGATTGATGTCGAGCACCGCTCCGGCTCTCGCCGGGGCGGTGTTCGCGTGTCGATCGCCATGTCTCGAAAAGGAGGAGGCGAGGGCGGGCTCGGGCGAGCCTGAAGGACCGCGAGGGAGGCACCCTCCGCTCCAGGCGATCCGGAGCCCTCCATGTCCTCGACCACCAGTCTGTCGCTGTTCGCCGCCCCCTCGGCGTCCGACCATTCCGCCAACCTTTTCGCCGCCGCCCGGTCGCTCGCCGTGCAGTTGGCGCGGTCCCGTCCCCTGGACCGCCGCCTGGTGGCCGGGGTGATGACCACAGCTTTCGGAGCGTCGGACGCCGAAGGGGTGTGGTCCTGGCGGGACGCCTATGACGCGATCGAGGCGGCGACCGTGCTGCAGATCCGCCGACTGGCGCCCCAGGTGGCGCGGCTGGAAGACGCGCCAACCGAGATCGCGACCGTGCTGGGCGCTGTGTCTGCGCTCGGCCTGACCCACACGCGCCGAAGCGAGGAACAGGTCGCCTTGGACCAGTTCTCCACCCCGCCCCAGCTCGCGGCGCTCGTTGCCCTGGCGGCCCGCGTTCAGCCAGGGGACCGGGTTCTGGAGCCCTCGGCCGGAACCGGCCTGCTGGCCGTCGTCGCCGAGGCCTGCGGCGGCGTGATGACCTTGAACGAGGTCGCGGGGAGACGCGCCGATCTGCTCGATTGCCTCTTTCGCTCGGCGGTCCGCACCCGTCACGATGGCCGCCACATCCATGACCTGGCCGAAGGCGCCGGCGCCTTTGACGTTGTGATCGCCAATCCACCCTTTACGAACCTTGCAGATCACCTCGTGGGCGGCCTTAAGGCGCTGGCGGATCATGGCCGGCTGGCGGCCATCGTCCCCCTGGTCGCCCTGACCGAGGAGGCGCTGCTGCGACGTCTCGGTCGGGACGGAGCCGTGATCGGTCGGATCGCCCTTCCGTCACGCGGCTTCGTCAAACACGGGACCTCGATCGAAACCGGCCTGCTGATCGTTGATCGAACCGACGCGGCCGGAGGCCTTCCACCGGTGATCGAGGGCGAGGATCCGGCGGCCGCCATCGCAGCGATCCTGGCCTTGCCCGAGCGTCACGGCATCAGGCCGCGTGTTCGCACCGAGGTCGACGTCCAGGCCTTCCTCAGTCCGCGCGACCGCAGGCCCGCCGCGCCCGCCCGCCGGCTGGCTCTGTTGGCCGGCGCGGCGCCCCTGTCCTATGCAGTAAGGCCGTGGCGCGGCGAAGGCCGCGACGTCGGCCTGTATCAGGCCCATGATCTGGCCCGCATCGTTCTCCCCGATCCCCGGCCTCACCCGTCCCTTCTCGTGGAGTCCGGCCCAATGGCCTCGGTGGCGCCGCCCGCGCCGAGCTATCGGCCGATCCTGCCGCCTAGCCTGCGAGACGAGGGACGGATTTCCGACGCCCAGACCGAGACGGTCATCTACGCCGGCGAGGCCCATGGATCGCATCTCCCAAGCCGTTGGCGCACGATCGAAGGCCTTCCTGAGATGGCGCTCGCGCGGGACGAAGACGAAGACGCCGTCGCGGTTCGGCGCGGGTTCTTCCTCGGGGACGGCACCGGCTGCGGCAAGGGCCGGCAGATCGCCGCCGTTATCGCCGACAACATGGCCCAGGGCCGCGTCCGTGCGCTCTGGCTGTCGCGGAACGACGCCCTGTTGGAGGACGCACGCCGCGACTGGACCGCGATCGGCGGCGACGCCCACGACATCGTGCCGCTGTCGAGCTGGAAACAGGAAGAGGCGATCCGGGTGGATCGCGGCGTGCTGTTCGCGACCTACGCCACCCTGCGCCAGCCGGCGCGCGGCGCGCGTCCGTCCCGGCTCGACCAGATCGTCGCCTGGCTGGGCACAGACTTCGACGGTGTCATCGCTTTCGACGAGGCCCATGCCATGGCCAACGCCGCCGGCGGGGGCAAGGGCGCGCGGGGGACCAAGAAAGCCTCGTTCCAGGGCATGGCGGGTCTGGCTTTGCAGAACCGACTGCCGGACGCGCGGGTGCTCTATGTCTCGGCCACGGGCGCCACCTCGCCCGAGAACCTCGCCTATGCCGCGCGGCTGGGTCTCTGGGGCGGTCCGGAGGCGCCCTTCATGTCGCGCGCGGACTTTCTCGACGCCATGGACCGGGGCGGGGTCGCGGCCATGGAGCTCGTGGCGCGCGAGCTCAAGGCGCTCGGCCTGTATGTGGCGCGCAGCCTGTCGTTCGAAGGCGTCGAATACGAGGCCCTCGTCCATCCTCTGACAGAGGACGACATCGCCATCTGGGACGCTTGGGCCGACGCCTTCCAGGTCATCCACGCCAATCTGGCCGAGGCGCTGAAGGCGACGGGGCTCTCGGATGACGAGGGCAAGCCGAAGAGCCCTCAAGCCGCCTCGGCTGTCCACTCGGCTTTCGAGGGCGCCAAGCTCCGCTTCTTCGGCCACCTTCTCGCCGGCCTGAAGGCGCCGAGCCTGATCGCCTCGATCCGCGACGATCTCGCTCACGACCGGTCGGCCGTGGTCCAGATCGTCTCGACCAATGAGGCGGTGATGGAGCGGCGGCTGGCGTCGGTCCCGCCCGAGGAATGGAACAATCTCTCCATCGACCTGACCCCGCGCGAGTACGTCCTCGACTATCTGCGCGAAGCCTTCCCCATCCATCTGATGGAGGCGATCGAGGGCGAGGACGGGACGGTGACCCTCGTCCCGGTAATGGTCGATGGAAAGCCGGCGGTCAGTCGCGAGGCCGTCGAGAGACGCCAGTTCCTGATCACACGCATGGCCTGCCTGCCCGCGGTTCCCGGCGTGCTGGACGCCGTCTTGTCCGCCTTCGGCACTGACGCCGTCGCCGAGATCACCGGGCGCTCGCGTCGGGTGGTGGAGCGCGACGGCCGCCGGGTTGTGGAACGCCGGGGCGCCTCCACCGCCCGCGCCGAGACCGACGCCTTCATGAGCGGCCGCAAGCGCGTGCTGGTATTCTCGGACGCGGGCGGGACCGGTCGTAGCTATCATGCGGATCTGTCGGCTGCGAACCAACAGCGGCGGGTCCACTATCTGGTGGAGCCGGGCTGGCGCGCCGACGCGGCCATCCAGGGATTGGGCCGCAGTCACCGGACGCATCAGGCCTCCGCGCCACTGTTCCGTCCGGTCACCACCGACATCCAGGGCGAGAAGCGGTTCACCTCGACCATCGCGCGGCGTCTGGATTCGCTCGGGGCGCTGACGCGCGGGGAGCGACGGACCGCCGGCGCCGGCCTGTTCCGAGCCGAGGACAATCTGGAGAGCCCCTGGGCGCGACGGGCGCTTCTGGTCTTCTACGGCGCCCTCGCCTTCGGCGAGCTGGCCTCCATGACGCTGGAGACCTTCATGACCAAGACCGGTCTGAAGCTCCTCGACGCCGACGGCGGGCTGAAGCCGACCGACGATCTGCCGCCGATCCACACCTTCCTGAACCGGTTGCTGGCGCTCCGGATCGCGGACCAGAACGCTCTGTTCGAGGACTTCGACCGCATCCTCTCGGGGATTCTGGAGCGAGCAGCGGCGTCGGGCGATCTGGATCGAGGTCTTGAAGACATCGAGGCCGAAGAGCTGGAGGTGCTGGCTGAGGAGACGATCCGAACGGATACCGTCACCGGAGCAGAAACGGCTCTGGTGACCTTCCTGCTGAAGGTGCGACGCGACCTCCTCGGATCTGGGGACGCGCTCGCCCGGGCGGCTGAGGTTGCGCACCAGCTGGTGGTGAATGAGAAGTCACATCGGGCCGCGATCGCCGAGCTCGGCCTGACCACGGCGACGGAGGAGGACCGGCTGGTCCCTGCCGTCCGGCTCGTGCGTCCCGATGGGCGCCAGACGATGCCGGAGAAGACGTTCGAGGAGTCCGCCTGGAAGCCGGCGGAGCCCGCCGACTGGCGACGCATCTGGGACGAGGAGGTGGCCGCGACTGATCCTTGGCGAACCCGCGAGCTGACGCTCGCGACCGGTCTCTTGCTGCCGATTTGGGGCCGTCTGCCCGCGCGCGGCTGTTCTGTGCGGCGCGTGCGGGGGCCGGACGGACGGCGTTGGCTGGGGCGGGTCCTCGACGAGGTCCAGGTCCGGTCGCTGAAGGCGAGCCTTGGGCTGACCGACGTCAGCGCGGCTTGGGCGGACGGCGCCAAGACCGCCGCGACGCTGCTGGACCGGTCCGTCCAGCTCTCGCTGGAAGGCGGCCTGTGGCTGAAACGGGCCCGGGTCATGGATCGGTGGCGGATCGAGGTGGTCGGCGGCCGCACCGATCGCGACGCCCTGGTCGCGCTTGGATGCTTCGTGGAGATCATCGCCTTCACGCCCCGAGTGTTCGTGTCCGTGGACCGGCCAGAGGTGGTGGAGGCGGTGCTGCGTCGCCATCCGGTGCAAACCGTCCTCGACGGCGTGGCGGCATGAGCGGGACCGGGCGGGGCGAAGGCCCCGTCCGGTCAAGAGGAGGTCCGGAGGAAGGGAGGTCTCAGGGCGAGGCGGGCTTGAGGAGAACGGCTTCCAAGCGCCTCGGATCAATCAAGGAGACAGACATGCAGACCATGGTGTTCATCGGCCGACTGGCGGCCGACCCCCAGATCAGCGAGGACTTCGCCAAGGCGGTGTTCCGGCTGCTCGAGAAACGCGGCGTCGACAACACCGGCAAGGACCGGCTCGTCGGCGTTAACTGCGTCAGCTGGTCCAAGGGGCTGAACGAGAAGGTCATCGCCCGTGGTCTGGCCAAGGGATGCGAGGTGGTTGTGATCGGTGCCTTCATCGACACTGCCTACGCCACTCGCGACGGCCAGGAACGCACCGCCAAGGAGCTGGTGATCAACCGGCTGACCGTCCTCGACTGGGCCGAAGATCGAGAGACCGACGCAGATCGTGACCTCGGCGATGATCGCCTCGCCGCCTGACCCGACCTCAACCCCTCATCATCAGGAGACTGAACCATGCAGACCCTCACCCTCGAAGGCTATTTGGCCGCCGACCCGTCCATCCTGTCCGCACAGGGCTCCGGCCGGAAACGGGCGAGTTTCCGCGTCCTGGAGACGACCCGGTTTCGACGCGCCGACGGCACGCCGAGCGAGCGCACCACCGGCTTCAATTGCCTGTGCTTTAACGAAGCGACGACTGAGAAATACATCGAGCCTTTCGCCAAGAAGGGTAGCCGCGTCGTCATCCAGGGCCACGTCGAAAACGACACCTGGACCGGCAAGGACGGGGTGGAGCACTACGACCTGCGCCTGATCGTCGGTGATATCCGCCTGAAGAACCGGCGGACCCCAGCGGAAGCGGCGGCCTTTGGCGAAAACCAAGTGCAGGAACCTGCCGGTGGCTACGATCTAAACGACGACATCCCGTTCTGATCCACCCACCGCCATCAAGTCCTTAGACGGCCCGGCTCAAGCGTCGGGCCGTCATTTCATTTGCTACTAGATTTGTCGACGCCCTTTGCCGACGACGAGATTATCGTCTTAACAGCGGACGCAGACGTAGCCGATATGGGTGGAAAGCGGACGCTCCCGACTTTCAACTCAGTGGCAATCGCGAACGGCGGTGCTGCGTAACTCGTCGATATATTCGAGCGAATGAGACTTTGGGCGTAGGGTGCAGCGAGCTTTCGGGAAGAGAGATTGATAAACAGCCTCCGCCACAGCTTGCCCGCTTTGACTGCTAGCGTGGTTGCGCTTTTGGCAACGTTTTTCGTCGCGACGACGACCTTAGCACGCAGCCCTGCACATCATGTGACAGCGGCGGCAGCGATGTCGGCGGAGATGCCTTGTGAGCCAGAGACGGCGGACTGCGAGCTGAGCTGTGCCGCTCTCTGTCACGCAATCCTCCTGCGGTCGCCGATCACTGCTCAGGTCGCGAGCGATCATCGAACGACATACCGTGCCAGCACGGCCGTTCTGGGATCGCTCAGTATTGAAGCGGAAGACCCGCCACCCCGATAAAGGACAGGCTTTTATCTGAAGTCGAACTTACTCAATCAACGAAATGGATTACATCATGAAAAGAACTCTGACCATCGCCAGCCTGCTTCTGCTGGCTTCCGGCACTGCCGCCATGGCCGCCTCCCCTGAGGCTGTCGCTCAAGCCATCTGCGCTTGCTGCGATGCGGTCGCTGCGGCTTGCTCCTGCTGCTAAGTTAGCCGTTGAACAAGGTGGAACGCCCGGTCGAAAGGCCGGGCGTTTTTCTATGGATTTACCGCCTCGCTGCCCAAGTCCGCTTCGGGCCGAACGAGGTCATTGGCCGATGAGCTCGATCCCCCTCGGTGCTTTTGGCCAAAGTCTGAGATCGTTTGACCTGCGACGACAGCGGCTCGCCGCCGTCGACGGACAGGAAGATCGTTGTCCGTCTGTTCGCATCGGCGCAACGGCGCCGAACGGTGTCGTCGTCGCGAAGGGCGACGACGACTTGCCCCCACACAACGCCCTCCGATTTTGTCACATCACCCTGAAAGTCAACGGCTTCGCCTTATGCCCTGCGCGGCCCGCGAAGGGCGGTCCGCTCCGGTGACTTTCCGGGGCCCAATGTGCCGAAAATCGGGGTCGTTGCGCATGGGGCGCTCGACATTCTCAAGGAATGTTCCAATGACCTACTTCAGCAATCCCTTCACCGCCTCCGCCTCCCAGAAGTCCAACTCCGCCTTCGACGACCTGACGGGTTCTCTCGGCGATCAGCGTCCGCATCCGACCGAGGATGCCCTGGTTCAACTCGGGCGAGCCCTCATGACCGAGCTGGTGGACGTGATCTCCGACACCGCCCTTGAGGACTACCAGACAATCTTGGGAGAGGCCCTGATCGGCGCCTTTCACTCGGCGGCCGGGCGGATTGAACGAGACGCCGACCGGGCCCGCGATACGATGCGGTCGATCGATCGGGACTTCGACGGATCGGAGGCGGCCGACGCCGAGCTGCAGGAAGCGACGGCGAAGGCTCGGGCCGGCGACGCGGCCACCCAGGCCTGCGAGATGATCCGGGATGCGGCCTCGGAGACCTGGACGATTGCGACCGGCGAGGTCTGGACGGCCTGGCGGGGTTCGCGGCGCGGCACCCATCTCACGGCGGCGCAGTTAGAAGCCAAGCAGGCGATCCGGGCGATCCGCAATCGGAAGTCAGGGGAGGCGGATCCGGGCGGTCCGGTGATCGCCTTCAGGGGCGCGCCGACGGCCGACACCTCGGACGACGCAGGCCGGATCTTCGACGCCCTGAACTGGGCAAAGCAGGAGTGGCCCGACATGGCCCTGGCCACCACCGGGGCGAAGGGGTCGGAGAAGCTGGCGATCAAATGGGCCCAGCAGAAGGGGGTGAAACTGATCCTCGCTCGGGCGGACTTCGACACCCACGGCAAGGCAGCTCCGTTCCGGGCGAATGATGAGCTGATCGCGCTCGAGCCCACCTGCTGCCTCACCCTGGTGCATTCGGTGGACCGGACGCGCTCGGGAGATCAACGGCCATTCGGACCGGCGCTCAACCTCGGGCAGAAGGCGATGGAGTCCGGGCTGCGGCACGTCCCCATCAAGGCGCGAGCCGCCTGACAAATTGAGACCGACAACAGAGACCCGCTCGGCTTCGGCCGGGCGGGTTTCCTGCGTTTGGCCATTGTGGGGCCCTTCGACTCGCGTTCGAAGGCTGTAAGCGAGATGCGTGTTCTGTGTTTGCGTGTTGTTGTTGGCTGTTGATCAGTGTTGATGGCGCTGCATTTATTCCTCTGTTTTGAGGTCTGATGGCAAGATAAAAGGAGGTATTTGGCGTTCATTTTGCTGTACGGTGTCAGTGATTTACGATGACGGCGACGACCGATCATGACGTGCGGCGACGCACCTTTGGTCGAGCCTTGCGTCGGTTGGATCGGGAGGTGACGCATGTCGGTTCGAGCGGCCATTGAAGCGCGATTGTCCGCACGGGAGCCCGGCGACGAGGGCGCAGGTCGAGTCCGACTTCCGCACGCGCTGAAGTCTGACAAGACCGCCGTGCGGACGGCGCTGTTTCAGAAGCTCGCGGCCTCTCGCCTTCTGACGCGCGGCGATAGATCTGGCGTGCTCCGGTCGGCGCAGGCGCGTTCAGGCCGGCCCTTCCGCGTCGATGTCCGGCAGAAGGTGATCGTCAAGGCGATGGTGTCGCGGCACATGGGCAAGGGGGCGGAGCGCGGCGTCGCCCTGGCGCGGCATGTGGTCTATCTCGGGCGCGCCGGCGCAGGCGTTCAGGGCACCCAGGCCGAGTTTTTCGACCGCGATCAAGACGGGGTCGATCCCGTCCGGATGACGGAAGGATGGTCGGCGGACCGCCACCACTTCCGCTTCATCGTGTCACCCGAGCACGGTGACCGGATCGCCGATCTGCGCAGCTACACCCGCGATGTCATGGATCGGGTGGCGGCGGACCTCGGTCAGCCGGAGCTGCGGTGGATCGCCACCTGCCATTTCGACACCGACCAACCGCACGCTCATGTGCTCATTCGGGGGAAGCGGGCAAGCGGCAAGGATCTGTTGATCCCGCGAGACTATGTGGCCTATGGCTTTCGGGCGCGCGCCCAGGAGGTGGCGCAGGAGCGGCTCGGGGACCTGTCGCGGGCGGACGCCGAACGTCGGGTCTGGCGGGAAACGCAGGCAGACCGGTTCACCGGTTTCGATCGGCGGTTGCTCGAAACCAAGGACGCAGACGGGCTGGTGGCGGATGGTGTGGGACGCTCCAACGCCTGGGCGGCGCTGAGCCGAGGTCGACTGCGGCACCTTGAGCGGCTCGGTCTGGCACATCGCCGGGGCTCGCATTACCGGCTCGATGAAGACCTGGAACGGCGTCTGCGCGTCCTTCAGCTGCGGAGGGACGTGATCCGCACCTTGGCGCAACGCCGCCTTCTCGGCGCAGGCGACGTCAGGGAACTCGGGGCCGCGCCCGTCCGCGGCCGGGTGGTGGCTCAGGGCGCGCATGACGAGCTTGGCGGATCGGCCTTCGTGGTTGTTCGCGATCGACAGGGCGTCGAGCACTATGCGCGGCTGCGAATGGGCCACGCGGCGCCGGCGGTGGGACGCAGCGTCGAACTCGTGGGCTCACCGCGCGGCGCGGGTGTGCGAGCACTCGACCGGGGGGCGGATCTTTCGATGTGACGGGTGCAAGCGACCAACCCCGGAGTCACTCTCGATCAGTGCAGAGGCGGCGTCACCAGAGCCGACTGGTCAGGCCTTTTCGGCAACGAGGCGGCGGAGCGGCTGGCGTTTGCAGGTCCGCCGCTTCAAGCGTGACGCTCCTTGCCGACCCATAACCGAACGGAATGCCCTGGCTGTTTGTTGGCATAGCTGGTTTTCACCTCTTCCCTCCGGTGACGGTCTGAGGCTCTCCTCACTGCAACGAGACCGTCATGAAACGGTCGCGTCCTGGAGGGGGACCATGCGAACCAAAGCGATCCTTTTAGCGTCTGCCTGCGTCACAAGCCTTGTCGGCACGATCAGCGTGATGACACCGAGCGCCGCTGCGGCCCAAACGGCGTCGAACACCGATCAGGAAGCCAGTGTCGTCGACGAGATTGTCGTCACCGGCCTGCGACGGCGCGACATCACGGCGGCCGAGTCCCCTCTGCCCATCGACATCATCAGCGGGGACAACCTCGTCAACCAGGGGACCTCCGACATCAACGACATCCTGCGCGAGCAGGTGCCTTCACTGAACATTCAGCGCTTCGTGACGAACGATGGGGCCGCCTTCACCAGACCGTTCAGCTTGCGCGGTCTGCCGCCTGACCAGACCCTGGTCCTGGTCAACGGCAAGCGGCGCCACCGCGGGGCGACGGTTCAGTTTACCAATGTGCCCTATATTCGTGGCTCCCAGGGTCCGGACCTGTCGGCCATACCGTCCATCGCCATCGGCCAGCTGGAGGTGTTGAGAGATGGGGCATCTGCAGTCTATGGTTCCGACGCCATCGCCGGGGTGCTGAACTTTCGCCTGAGAACCGACCGCGAAGGCGCGACCCTGATCGCACGGTACGGACAGTTCTACGCCGGCGACGGCCAGGATCTCCTCCTGCAGGGCAATCTCGGCCTGCCGTTGACGGATCAGGGCTTCCTGAACATCAGCGCCGAACTGTCCGAAAGCGATCAGACCTCGCGGGGCACCCAGCGGCCCGATGCCCAGGCTTTGATCAACGCCGGCGTCGCAGGGGTGCCTGTGCCCGCCCAGCGCTGGGGGAATCCGGACAGCGAGGCGGCGCGAGTGTTCGTCAATGCCGGCCTCGACCTGTCGCCGGAGGCGGAGCTCTACGCGTTCGGGAACTACAGCCGCAGCGAGGGGACGACCGCCTTCTTCTATCGCAATCCGAACACCAGCTTCATTGCGACCAGCATTCCGACGACCACGACACCGGGCGGGCCACGCTTCAGCTTCCGCCAGCGCTTCCCTGGCGGCTTTGCTCCGAACTTCGGCGCCACGATCGAGGACGCGTCTTTCGTCAGCGGCATTCGGGGGGAGCTTCCCAGTCAGTTGACCTATGACCTGAGCGCCAGTGTCGGACGCAACACCGCCGACTACGTGATCAGCAACACCGTCAATCCGTCCCTCGGCTTGAACTCGCCGACGACGTTCAACCCCGGATCGCTGGAGCAGCGCGAGTTCATCGGCAATCTGGACCTCAGCTATCCCTGGGAGATCGGCTTGGCCTCTCCGCTGAGCGTCGCGGGCGGTCTGGAGTACCGCAAGGAAACCTATGAGGTCACCGCTGGAGAGCTGGCCTCCTATCAGGTCGGGCCGTTCGCCTCGGTGGTCGACCCAGACACCGGACGCCGGGTCGGACTGCCGGTCGGCTCGAACGGCTTTCCGGGCTTCAGCCCATCGCAGGCCGGGACTTTCGAGCGCGACAACTGGGCCGCCTACGGGGCGCTGGAAGGCGACCTGACCGACGCGTTCAGTTTCGGTCTGGCCGCACGATATGAAGACTTCTCCGATGTCGGCGAGAACTTCAGCTGGAAGGTCAGCGGACGGTATGAGTTCAACGACGCGGTGGCGGTGCGTGGGTCGGTCAACACCGGCTTCCGGGCCCCCACGCCGGGGCAAGCCAATGCGTCGCTGGTGCAGACCAACATCGACTCGGTGACTGGCAACCCCCTGACGACCGGCATTGTGTCGCCGCAGAATCCCGTGGCGCTCTTCTTCGGCGCTACGGCCTTGCAGCCCGAGGAGTCCTTCAACGTCGCGGCCGGCCTCGCTCTGCGACCGACGTCCCAACTGACGGTCACCCTCGACTATTTCCAGATCGAGGTCGACGACCGCATCGCCCTGTCGGGCAATTTCCGTCTCACTCAGGCGCAACGAAATCAGCTGGCGGCGCTGGGGATTCCCGGTGGGGGTTCCTTCGAGGAAATCAGCTTCTTCACCAACTCGTTCGACTCCCGGACGCGCGGGCTTGACCTGGTGGTCAGCTACAACGGCATCGACTTCCTGGGTGGATCGTTGGGGGTCAATGCAAACCTGAACTACACCAAGACCGAAGTGACGCGCGCCACTCCGGTGATCAGCGCCGACCGCGAACGCCTCCTTGAGCTTGAGGACTTTGTCCCCGAAACGAAGGGCAGCGTGTCGTTCAACTATCAGCGCGGCCGACTGACCGCTTCGACCCAGGCGACCTATTATGGGGAATGGACCGACTTCGGCGGCGTCCCTTCGGCCGATCAGACCGGTGGTGCGGAAGTGCTCATTGACGCCGAACTCGGATATCAGCTGACCGATCGGATCCAGCTGACCGTGGGTGCCGAGAACCTGTTCGACGACTATCCCGACCGGGAAGCGCGTGTGTCTCAGACCAACAACGGCATCCAGTACCTCCGCTTTGCTCCGACGGGCTTCAACGGCGGGTTCTGGTACATTCGCGCCAAGGCGGAGTTCTAGATCGTCCGCAGGAACGATGTCCGCGGCTCGCGGCGCTTCAGTCGCGAGCCGCGCCGTCAAAGGCGCCCCGTTCGGTGAAAGCGTCCCGCATCTCGGTCATGATCCGAACGAAGTTCAGAGACGCTTGGGAAGCGACGCGGGATTTGGGTGTTATGAGGCTGTATTCGAACACGATGCGCGGCGTGAACGGCCGGAGCACCAAGCCGTGCGCCGCGAAAGTGGCGGCCGTCACCGGATTGAGAATGGAGCACCCGACGCCTTCCAGCACCATGGCGCAGACCGTCATCGCGTATTGGGTTTCGACAAGGAGTTCGCGCTCGACCCCGGCGTCCTCGAACACCCTGTCGACCCGTCGACGCGTGGGATCCTCGAGGGCGAGCGAGATGAAGGCCTCGCCGGCCAGATCGTGCGGGGTCACGGTTTCCAGGGAGGAAAGGCGGTGACCCGGCGGAAGAACACAGACACCCGAGCATTTGAGGAAGGTCGTGGAATGCAGGCCCTCCATCTCCCGCGCGGGGGTCGCCAGGCCGAAATCGAACTGCTGACGCGCCACCCACTGCCGGACCGTCGAGGAGGAGCGCGTCTGAATCTGGATGGTGACGTTGGGATGCCGGTCCTGGAAGCGTTTGACCACGGCGGGCAGGAAACTCACCGCCAGGGCTGGCAGGGCCGCGATGCGGACGGTGCCGGTGCTGAGGTTCCTGATGTCCTGAGCGATCCTCTTGAGCGCCGCCACGCCGACGATGGACCGCTCGACCTCCTGGTGAAACAGTTCCGCTTCCGGCGTGGGCAGGAGGGCCGCCCCGCGGCTGCGCAGGAAGAGCGCGAACCCGATCGCGTGTTCGAGGTCCGCCAGGAGCTTGCTGACGGCGGGCTGCGACAGATGCATGTCCTTGGCCGCCTGGCTGACCGACCCGGCGCGCATCACGGCGCTGAAGGCTTCCAGGTGTCGAAGGTTCAAGCGCGCGCTCCCGGTGCAGCAAGACGTCCATCGACCAGAGCGCGCAATACGGCGCGGGATCAAGCCCGGGCCATCGGTGCGGCGCTGGCCCTTTCGCTTCTCGCGGTGGGTTGCGCGGCGCCCGTCGCGACGGAAAGTGAAAGCGAGGGCCCCGCTGCGGCCGAAGGCTCGACCCTGGCGCAGATCCGGGCTCGCGGCGTTCTCCGTTGCGCCATCCATCCCGGTCAGATCGGAATGTCCGAACTCACCCCCTCGGGAGAGTGGCGGGGCTTCACCATCGATTACTGCCGCGCGTTGGCCGCGGCCGTGCTCGGCGACCCGACCAAAGTCCGGTTTCTGCCAACGGCGTCCAACAAGCGGTTCACGATACTGCAGACGGGCGAAGCCGACGTGCTTTCACGGACGACGACCTGGACCCTCACGCGCGACGTCGAACTCGGTCTCAACTTCGTCGGGGTCTTCTACTACGACGGTCAGAGCTTCCTGGTGAAGCGCGACGAAGGCATCGAGAGCGCCAAGGACCTCGACGGGGCCGCCATCTGTATCAGCAAGGGGACGACGTCGGAGCTGAACACGGCGGACTATTTCAGCCGTAACGGCCTGCGCTACCGTTCCGTCGTCTACGAGAATCCGGAAGAAGCCAAGCTGGCGTTCTTCGCTGATCGCTGCGACGCCATGACCACCGATGCTTTCACCTTGACCACGATCCGCCTGTCGGACGCCGAGCGGCCGCAGGACTATGTGGTCCTGCCCGACTATGTCTCCAGAGAGCCACTCGGACCGGTGGTGCGAAGCGATGACGAACAGTGGTTTGACATCAACAAATGGGTGCTCAACGCGCTCATCGCGGCCGAGGATCTGAGGATCACCCAGGCGAATGTGGAGACGCTGCGGTCATCCTCTCCCGATCCCGAAATCCAGCGCCTCTTGGGCGCGACGCCGGGATTTGGACGGGCGTTGGGGCTACCGGAAACCTGGGCGTACCAAGCCCTGCGCGCTGTCGGAAACTACGGCGAAATCTACGAGCGCAACATCGCTCCTTTGGGCGTGGAGCGCGGTCAGAACCAGCTGACGCGGGACGGCGGATTGATGTATCCGCTGCCGATGCGGTGACCAGCCTCAGCCCCCGCCTGAAGCCTTGGACGCACAGGACGCCCTGGAGCGCCTGGGCCTTGCAGATCGCAGCGGCTCTGGTGGTCGGAGCCGTGGTGACCGCGATCGCCTTGGCGACCCAGGAGAACCTGGCCGACCGCAACATCCGCACCGGCTTTGACTTCCTTCAGAACCGAGCCGGTTTCGCCATCGGGGAGACCCTGTTCTCCTATGCGCCCGCCGACAGTTTCGGTCGGGCTCTGCTGGCCGGCCTCGGCAATACCTTGAGCGTATCGGCATGGGCCATCGTGATATCGACAGGTCTGGGTCTTCTGATCGGCTTGGCGAGACTGTCCGACAACGCGCTCGTGCGGTCGGTCAGCGGCGCCTATGTCGAGGTCGTTCGGAACCTCCCGCTGCTGCTCCAGCTGTTCGTCTGGTATGCACTGCTCCTGCATGGCGCGCCGGCGGTAGCCACGCTCCAGGAAGGCGATGTCGGGGCCTTCATCACCAACCGCGGCGCAGCGCTTCCGTCGCTCGGCTGGGAGGGTCCGCTGCTGGCCCTCGCTGCGGCGTGGCTCCTGGTCTGGTCGCGACGTCAGACCGGCGCTCGAAGGGCGACCGCCTGGGCGGCCTGCGCCCTGTTGTCTGCGGGCGCGGCGGGTCTCGCTTTTCTGAGATACGAGGCCCCGGTCGTCGGAGCCTTTGAGGTCCAAGGCGGTCTTCAGCTTTCCGTGGAGTTCATCGCCTTGGTCGTGGCGCTGTCGGTCTACACCTCGGCCTATCTCGCCGAGATCGTGCGTGGGGGGCTGTCGACGGTCTCGCGCGGGCAGGGCGAGGCGGCCCAGGCGCTCGGCCTCAGCGCCCCGCAGCGGCTTTGGCATGTCGTGCTGCCGCAAGCGCTCAGGATCATCCTGCCTCCGATGACGAGCTGGCATCTCAACACCGTCAAGAACAGCTCGCTGGCGGTGGCGATCGGCTATCCAGAGGTCGTGTCGGTCATCGACACCATCATCAGCCAGACCGGGCAGGCGGTCGAAGGCGTCCTGCTGATCATCCTGGTGTTCCTTTCGACCTCGCTGATCCTGTCCCTGGCGATGAACCTCTATGCGCGCCGCAACGCCATCTGGGAGCCTGCGGCGGGGCCCGGGACGAGCCTCGCGCCGCCGGAGTTTCATTGGCCGAAATGGCGAAGTCATCTGTTCGCGGAGCCGCGCCAGGCGGCGCTCACCCTCGCCACGGCCGCCCTGGTCGGCCTGGGCGTCTGGGCCGCGTTCGACTGGTTGGTGCTGCAGGCGGTGTTTGTCGGAGACGCGGCGGATTGCCGACGCGCGGCCGGAGCCTGCTGGCCCTTCGTGCAGGAGAACGCGCGGTTCATTCTGCTGGGAAGCTATCCAGAGCCGGAGCAATGGCGACCGGCAGCGGTGATCGTTCTGTTCGCCGTCTCTCTGCTGGCGTCGCTCGTTCGCCGGCTCTGGAGCCATGTCGTCCCGGCGCTTTGGGCGATCACGCTGCTCGCCAGCCCGTGGCTGATGGCGGGCGGTCTGGGCCTGGTCGGCGTGGCCACGGACAAATGGAGCGGCCTGCCAGTGACCCTGCTCCTGGCCGGCAATGCCGTGGTCGGCGCCTTCCCGTTGGCCGTCCTGCTGGCCTTGGCGAGGCGATCGCGAAGCCCTGTCTTTCGGTGGATCGCGACCGGCTTCATTGAGGTGGTTCGAGGCGTCCCGCTCCTCGGGGTGCTGTTCATCGCCGCCGTGCTGTTCCCGCTGCTGGTGCCCGCCGAGATGACGATCAACGCCTTCCTTCGCGTGCAGATCGCCTTGGTGCTCTTCACGGCGGCTTACATGGCCGAGGCCGTTCGCGGCGGGCTGCTGTCGCTCAACAAGGGGCAGGCGGAAGCAGGACAGGCGCTGGGTCTGTCCCGATGGGCCGCTCTGCGCGCCGTCATCCTGCCGCAGGCCTTGATCGCCAGCCTGCCCAGTCTGGTGTCTATCGCGATCAGCGAGGTCAAGAACACCACACTTGTGCTCATCGTCGGCGTCTTCGACCTGCTGCAGATGGCGCGTCTGGCCTATGTGCCGCTCGAATGGCGGCCCTTCTTCGTCGAAGCCTACCTCTTCGTCGGCCTCGTCTATTTCACCCTCTGCTTTGCCTTGTCGCGGATCGCCGCAACCATCGAACGCGCCAAGGCTGGATCAAATGCGAGTATCTCACGACATGACTGACCGGCCGGCACCGCAATCTCAGAACCTCGGGGAAGGGCTGGAGGACATGGCGACCGCCGTGACCCATGCGGGGCCGGAACCCCGGTCCCAGGGCGGCGTCCTGAACCCGCCCCTCTATCGCGCCTCGACCATCATCTACGACACGGTGGCGGAATACATGAACCGTCATGCCGGGCTTTATGACGAGGTCATCTACGGTCTCTACGGGACCCAGACCACCCTGGCCCTGGCCGATGCGCTCGCCGCTCTGGAGGGCGGCGGCCGATGCGTTCTGACCTCATCGGGAACCTCGGCCATTTCGACCGCCCTGGCGGCGGTCGTGAAGGCGGGAGATCACCTGCTCGTCGTCGATACGGTCTATGGACCCACGCGGAAATTCTGCGAGGAGGTGCTTTGCGCGTTTGGGGTCGAGGTCGAGTTCTTCGCGCCGGGCGATGCTTCAGCGCTGAGCGGTCTCCTGCGGCCGACGACGCGGGCGGTCTATCTGGAATCGCCGGGATCTCAGACGTTCGAGATTCTGGACCTTCCGGCGATCACCCAGACCTGTCGCGCCGCGGGGGTTCTGACCCTGGCGGACAATACCTGGGCCACACCCCTGTACCTCCGCCCGCTAGACCTCGGCGTGGACGTCTCCATCATGTCGGCCACGAAATACGTCTCGGGGCATTCGGACGCCATGATCGGCTCGATCTGCACCCTCGACGACGGGCTTTATCGTCGGATCAAGGACACGGCGGGCCGGTGGGGCCAGAGGGCGAGCCCCGACGACTGCTATCTGGTGCATCGCGGCCTGAGAACCTTGCAGGTGCGGCTGGAGCGGCATGAACGCAACGGCTTCGCGCTTGCCCAATGGTTGCGGGCGCAGCCGGAGGTCCGTCGGATCCTCCATCCCGGTCTACCGGAGGATCCAGGACACGACCTGTGGCGACGCGATTTCCGGGGCGCCTCCGGCCTCTTCGGCTTTTACATGGAGCCGCTGTCCGGAGACCAGGCGTCGGCCTTCTTCGATCATCTGGAGATCTTTCGCCTCGGGTCGAGCTGGGGCGGGTACGAAAGCCTCCTTGTCCCGGCCTGGCCGGCTCCCGTCCGGCGTCACCCGCAGGACCCGGGCGCCCTGGTCCGGGTGCACGCCGGCCTGGAGTCCGTTGAGGATCTCGTCACGGACCTCGAGCGGGCCTTTGTCCGGCTGAGGGCCTTGCGGAAGAGCGCAGCATGACCGTCGAACACGCCCACCCCGCCGTCGAGCTGCGGCAGGTCAGCAAATGGTACGGAAGTTTCCAGGCGCTCCACGGCATCGATCTCAAGATCGCTCCGGGCTCCCGCGTGGTGGTCTGTGGTCCGTCCGGCTCCGGAAAATCCACTCTCATTCGCTGCCTCAATCGGCTGGAGGTTCCGGAGGAGGGCGCGATCCTGATCGGGGGAGCGGATGTGACCTCCAAGTCCGCCGCGAGCCAGGCCGCGCTGAAGACGACGGGTATGGTGTTTCAACAGTTCAATCTGTTTCCCCACATGAGCGTCCTCGACAACTGCACCCTCGCTCCTCGGTTGGCGCGTAAGGAAGGCCGGGCGCAGGCTGAAGCTCGGGCGCGGGTTCTTCTCGAGCGCGTGCGCCTCGCCGATCAGGCGGAAAAATACCCCGGCCAGCTGTCGGGCGGACAGCAGCAACGCGCGGCCATCGCGCGCGCCCTGGCCATGGACCCGGAGATCCTGCTGTTCGACGAGCCCACCTCCGCGCTCGATCCGGAGATGGTCAATGAGGTCCTGGAGGTGATGATCGCCCTCACCGAAGAACGCCGGACCATGATCTGCGTCACCCACGAAATGGGTTTTGCCCGTCAGGTTGCCGACCGCGTGTTGTTCATGGACAAGGGTGCCCTGATCGATGACGCCCCGCCGGAAGCCTTTTTCAAAGGCGAAGTCAGCGACCGCGCCAGAACCTTCCTGAGTCAGATCGTCCACTGACTGCGGTGGAACAAGCCCCGAGGCCCGGATCGGACTGTCGAGAGGGCGTGAACGGCAGAAGACGTTCCGGCCACATCCCTTACTCGCTGATCGCAACAGGTCTGACGTCGCGTTTCTCAAACCATCTGCGGATCGCGCTCCGGCCCGGCCGCTCGACGAACATATGCAACGCCACGGAAACCAGCACGGTCACGAGGAGCAGGCCAGCCAGCTCCCATGGGACCATGTAAAAACCGCTGTCGATCCCGCGCATCTCTGCTGCGATCCCCTTGTAGGCGACGAGGAGCGGCATGTGCGCCAGATAGAAGGCGAAAGAGACTTCACCAGCAAACACCAGGGGCTCTGACGCCAGAAAGCCCTCGCTCTGCGTCTTGGCGAGCATGGACCAGGAGAAGACGACGGGAGCAGCCAAGGCGACGACCAGACGGTCGTCGAGCGACATCTGCATGGCCGCCAGCAGCAGTCCCGTTGCCGCCAGGCAGGCCGCGACGGAAACGAGGGGACGCCAAACGACGCTGCGGCCAAGACCGTACATGGCCACGCCAATGAGGAAGGCCGGCCCGATCCGCAGGATGCCCATGTCATCCTCGGCCCGAGGCAGAACCTTGCCGAACGCTGCCCGATAGAGGGCGTCGATGGCGACGTAGGCCACGATGCCCAAGATCAGCAGCACCCCCGGATGACGTCGCATCCGCAGAGCCAGCCAGGCGTAGGCGGGAAAGAGGAGGTAGGCGAACCACTCCGCCGACAGGGACCAACTCGGTCCGCTCCAGTTGTATCCGATCTCGCTGGGAAACCAGGCCTGCACCAGGAACAGCGTCTTGAGGAAACCCTCCAGGGTGTAGGTCGAGGGATCGTAGCGGACCCCGGCCGCCATCGCTCCCAAAACCATGACCGTCGCTCCCGCCAGAACCGCGAGATGCAAGGGGTACAGCCGCGCGAGGCGGGCCACGATGAAGCGCCGGTAGCTGAACGTGCCCGCCGCAAAGGACGGTCCATAGACATGCGCGAGGATGAACCCCGACAGAAAGAAAAAGGCGTCGACCGCCAGTCTGCTGCGCTCGATAATCGGACTGAAGCCGAGCGCCGGATCCCATTGGAGCTGATAATGAAACAGCACGACGCCCAAGGCCAGGAAGGCCCGCAGGCTCGTCAGGGCGCGCAGGTCGGCGGGATAGCCTTCGCTGGAAGGCGAGATGGAGGTCATGGTCAGCCCCGATGAAGGACGGCCATCGCCGTCCTGCCCCTCGGATATACGCACCGGCCTCGCTTATCCCTCAGCCGGGCGCGCCGGCCCCGGATGAAGTGTCACACGGGCAGGTCTGTCGGTGGAACAGGTCGACCGGCTTGCCGCGCACTGGGGACGGCGCCCGCTTCTGCGTTCGGCGTCGCCTCGCTGGCTGCAGCGTCCGACACGGCCTATGTGAAACCCGATGTGGTCTCCGAGCCCCAGACCCGTGTTCGTGTTCGGCGACGGCTGGGCCGCTTACGAGGGCCCGTGCGCGGCGCACGACAGCCATGCCCATGTGGCGGTTCAGTTGACGGCCGCGCGCTCGGGCCTGGTTCACCTGGCGGCGGACAGAGGGCGTGAGCTGTGGGGTGAGGCGCTCATCCTTGCGCCTCGCGTCCGCCACCGCATGCCGGCGAGCGCGGACGTGGTCCTCCTCGTCTATGTCGAGACCCATACGCCGCTCGCCTCCAAACTCGTCGCGCTGATCGCCCCCGACGATGCGGGTCCGGCCCCGCCCATCGTGCGGGATCGGCTGCTGAGCAATGAGCCGACGGACCAGATCATGCGCGGACTGAAGGCGGATCTCGGCGAAGCGACTCGAGTGCTGGATCCCCGGCTGGAATGGGCCTTGCTAAGGGCCTCGCAGAGCCCGGCGCCCGGAACCATCGCGCGGGCGGCCTCCGCGCTCGATCTCTCGACGGCCCGGCTTCGGGCGCTCGCGCAGTCTCAGTTGTCGGCGCCCTTGTCGCAGTGGCTGCTGTGGCGGAAGCTGGAGCGATCCGGTCGCGCCTTGGCGGCCGGAGCCCCTCTGTCGGAGGCCGCGCTCGCGGGTGGGTTCGCGGACCAGGCCCACCTAAACCGAACGATGAAGCGCATGTTCGGGGTGACGCCGTTCGAGGCCGCCCAAGTCGTTCGACCGAGCGACAAGCGTTCCGTTCAATAGGCCTGCTCAGCCCCATGCGAGGTTCGAGGCTCAAAGGAGTCCTCGATGTCCGCTCTACGGTTTGTGATCCGCCTGGCCTATGCGCCGTGTTTTTTCGTCGGCTTTCTCTGGGCGGCCATGAGCGCCGTCCAAACCGGCCAACCCCCGTGGGTCCTGCCGCTTCTGCTCGGCCTGGCCCTCGGGGTGTCGTTCGCCATGGAGCGGTTGGCTCCCTATGAGCCGATCTGGAACGAACCGCATGGTGACCGTGCTCGCGACGTGGCCCATGCGGTCTTCAACGAGCTGTCGATCGCCGCCTCCGTTCTGGTTCTCCCGCTGTTGTCGGGGCTTCTCCCGTATTCGGGCGTGTGGCCCGAAGACTGGCCTCTGTACGGGCAGTTGGCGCTCGCCATCCTGGTGGCGGACCTGGGGATCACCCTGGCGCACTACGCCAGCCACCGCATCCCGGCGCTATGGCCGCTTCACGCCGTGCACCATTCCGTGGAGAGGATGTATGGCTTCAACGGACTGTTGAAACACCCCCTGCATCAGGCCATTGAACTGACGGCGGGTGTCGCCCCCCTCGTCCTTCTTGGCATGCCTATGGACGTCGCCTGGCTGCTGGCCTTCGCTGTCGCCATCCAGTTGATGCTCCAGCATTCCAACGTCGACATGAGGATCGGGCCGCTGGTGTACATCTGGGCCGTCGCTCCGGCCCATCGGCACCATCATCTGGCGTCGCAAAGCGATGGCGACGTCAACTTCGGGCTCTTCACCAGTCTTTGGGACCATCTTCTCGGGACCTTCCGCCACGGGTCCGATACGCCGCGTGCGGGGCAGATCGGAGTGTCAGGCCGCCCCGACTATCCGCGCGCGTATCTGCGACAACTCGCGGAACCGTTCCGGGGGCGTTCCTGACGCCCATGCGCGAATGGTGGCCTGCCCGGGGCGAGACGCTCCGTTGCTCAGATTGTTTCGCCTCAAGGCCGAGGAGTCACCGCGCAGAGGACGAGTTCTGTATGGCTATACGCATTCAGGTCGGCCTTCCCTCATCTCAGGCAACGGTGTTCGAGAATATTTTCTGGAGACGGAACCGTGGCTGCGAGCCCGGATTACGCCCGCATCGACGTTCGACACGGGCGACCGAGGCGGCGATCCTATCCGCACTTGGTGAGCCCTGCCGGATACATTCATCGCGTAGCCGGTCGTTGACCCCGGTCCTATTGCGCCAAGAGGAGACTTCTCATGTACACCCCGACCCTCACACGTCTGTCCCTTTTGGCCCTCAGCTGTTCCTCTGTCGTGATCACGGCCTGCAGCCCGGCCGCAGAGCCGGCCGCGCAGGCGTCATCCGAGGCCTCGGCGCCCGCCCAAGAGCCGATGGCGATGGCGCAGACGCCGTTCGCGGCCGCCGAGACGAAGATGCACGAGGCGATGATGGCGGCGACGGGAGCGGATGCCGGCGAGACGTGGGCGCGCAAGATGATCCCCCATCACCAGGGGGCGCTCGACATGTCCGAGATCGTTCTGCGGGACACCCAAGACGCGGAAATCCGGCGGATGGCGCAGAAGACCCTCGAGATGCAGACGGGCGACATCGCCGAGCTTCGGCGTTGGCTCGAGGCGAACGAAGGCGCGGCCGCCGGAGCGGCGGCGACAGGGGCGGACGCCGAAAATCCCTTCATGTCGGCCGAAGCCAAGATGAAGGACGCCATGATGGCCGCGGTGGGCGCCGACACGGACGAGACCTGGGCCCGCAAGATGATCGCCCATCATCAGGGCGCGCTGGACATGTCGCAGGTCGTGCTGCGCGAAAGTGACGACGCCGACATCCGGCGCATGGCGCAGAAGACGGTCGAGATGCAGACGGCGGACATCGCTGAGCTGCGCGCTTGGCTGGACGCCCGCCCGGCCGGCGCCGTTCGACCGGCGGCTGGGTAAGATGGGCGTTTGAAGGAGGGCGCATCCATGGAGACCATGAACGCAGGACACACGATGAAGGGGAGCTACCGGTCGTTCGGGCTGGAGCTCGTCCTGGATTTCATCATCATGTATTTGGTGATGTACACGATGATCGCCTCGCTCGATCATTTTTACTTCAATCTAAACAACGTCTACATGACCTTGATGATGGTTTCGCCCATGGCGATCCTCATGTTGATCTTCATGCGATCGATGTATCCGTCGAAGCGGACCAATCTGCTCATCGGCGGTGCCGCCGCCCTGGTGTTCCTGGGCAGCTTCTACGGCATGCGGACGCAGGCGGCGGTGGGCGACACCGAGTTCCTGCGTTCGATGATCCCGCACCATTCAGGCGCAATCCTCATGTGTCAGCAGGCGTCCTTGACGGATCCGGAGGTCCGCGGTCTTTGCGAGGACATCGTCAGATCGCAGGAACAGGAGATCGCGCAGATGAAGGCGCTCCTCGCGCGGCGGTAGGTCCCGCGCCTGGCGTCGGAAATCGTTCGTCGGGCCGGCACTGCGGCAGCCTGTCGCGAGGGCCGACCGTCGCGTCTGCGTAAGACCCTATAGATCGCCGTCTCGCGGAGGCGGCGATCCTGTCTTTCAGGAGCATCCTATGAAGCTGGATCGTCGAATGCTGCTGCGCGGCGCCACCGCGGGGGCGGGCCTTGCGGCTTTGCAGGGCCTGATGCCCGCCTGGGCCCAGACGGGCTCACTGGGGCTGCGCGCTGACCTGCCCACGCTGACGGGCCCGAACGTCGATCTGACCATCGGTCATTCCCCCTTCACCGTGAACGGGCGCACCGCTACGGCCACCACGATCAACGGCGTGCTCCCCGCGCCGCTCCTGCGCCTGCGGGAGGGCCAGAATGTGCGGCTTTCGGTGACCAACACCCTGGACGAAGACACCTCCATCCACTGGCATGGCATTCTTCTTCCGTTCCACATGGATGGCGTTCCAGGGGTCAGCTTCCCCGGCATCCGCCCCCGCGAGACCTTCGTATACGAGTTCCCGCTGATCCAATCGGGCACCTTCTGGTACCACAGCCACTCCGGCCTTCAGGAGGCTCTGGGGCACTACGGCCCGATCGTCGTCGACCCGGCGGGCGCCGACCCCGTGGCCTACGACCGCGAGCATGTGCTGGTCCTGTCGGACTGGAGTTTCATGAATCCGCATGAAATCCTCGACAAGCTGAAGAAGAGCCCAGGCTACTTCAACCGGCAACGGACCAGCCTTTCAGGTCTCTTCGACGGCAGCGACCGCTTCAGCCTGGAAGAGCGCCGGATGTGGGGCGAAATGCGGATGGATCCGCGCGACATCCTCGACGTCAACGGCACCACCTACACCTATCTGATCAACGGTCACGGGCCCCAGGAGAACTGGACGGGCCTGTTCCGGCCGGGAGAACGGGTCCGCCTGCGCGTCATCAACGCCTCGGCCATGTCGATCTTCAACGTCCGCATCCCCGGCCTGCCGATGACGGTGGTCAATGCCGACGGCGAAAACGTGCGTCCCGTCGAGACCGACGAGTTCCAGATCTCGGTCGCCGAGACGTATGACGTCATCGTCCGGCCGACCGAGGACCGCGCCTACACCATCGTTTCCGAGGCCATCGACCGCTCCGGAATGGGCCGGGCCACCCTGGCCCCCCGCCTAGGCATGACGGCCGAGGTTCCGCCGCTTCGCGAGGTCCCGAACCTGACCATGCGCGACATGGGTATGGGCGGCATGGATCACGGGAACATGGCCGGAATGGACCATGGCGCGATGGGTGGCTCACAGAATGGTGCGATGGCGGGAATGGACCATGGTGCCATGGCCGGTTCCGCGGGCGGAGCCATGGCGGGGATGGATCACGGCGCCATGGCGACGCAGTCCGGGGGTGCGATGGCCGGGATGGATCATGGCGGCATGGCGGGCATGAATATGCGCGACCCCAACAATGCGCCCCCTGATATGGCCGTCGGGGTGGGCGTGGACTCCATCGCCATGGCACCGGCCAACCGGCTTGGCGAGCGCCCGCTCGGGCTGCAGGACGTTCCCCACCGTGTGCTGGTTTACACCGACCTGGTGTCGCTGGCGCCGAACAAGGATCAGCGCCCGCCGTCCCGGACAATGGAGATCCACCTGACCGGCAATATGGAACGGTTCATGTGGGGATTCGACGGGCGCAAGTTCTCAGAGATCGTCGAGCCGATCCGCTTCGAGCTGAACGAGCGGGTGCGGGTGACCCTGGTCAACGACACGATGATGGCCCACCCCATCCACCTGCACGGTCACTTCTTCGAGCTGGTGACGGGCGGACCTGTAGGACATCAGCCGCTCAAGCACACGGTCAACGTCGCGCCGGGAGGCAAGGTCACCTTCGACCTGACCGCCGACGCCCCAGGCGACTGGGCCTTCCACTGCCACATGCTGATGCACATGCACGCCGGCATGTTCAACGTCGTCACTGTTCGTCCCTTGGAAGGAGGCGCGTCATGATCCGCCGATCTGTCGGTCTCGTTCCCCTGCTGATCGCCGCCTCGGCCAGCCCGGTCTTTGCTCAGAGCCACGCCGGGCACCGATCGGCATCGGCCGCTGCACAGCCCGCCGCCCCGCTGCCAGCCGGCTGTGTGCGGCGCGGCGCACCGACCGGAGATCCGTCCCGGGTTGGCGCGCCTGGCGCGCCCGTCTGCCCGATCGGCGCCGTGCCCGAGCGGGCGCAGGCGGCGACGGATCCGCACGCGGGCCACGATATGTCGGCGATGGGGCAGGCTGCGCCGACAGGGGCCGACCAGTCCGATCCTCACGCCGGCCACGACATGTCTACGATGCAGACCAGCCAGCCAGCCCCAGCCGGCGTTCAGCCCAACCTTCACGCCGGGCATGACATGTCGGCCATGGGTCAGGCGGCGGCGGCCCCGGCCATGCCGGCGGGCCACGACATGTCAACGATGCAGGGTGGCCAACAGTCGTCCGCGGGAAGCCAGCCGGATCCACACGCCGGCCACGACATGTCGCCGATGCAGGCCAGCCCGCCAGCCTCATCCGGCGTTCAGCCGAACCCTCACGCTGGGCATGACATGTCGGCCATGGGTCAGGCGGCGGCGGCCCCGGCTATGCCGGCGGGCCACGACATGTCGACCATGCAGAGCGGCCAACAGTCGTCCGCGGGAAGCCAGCCGGATCCACACGCCGGCCACGACATGTCGGCGATGCAGGCTGGCCAGCGGCCGGCCACGGCCGGTCAGCTGGATCCTCACGCCGGGCACGACATGTCCGCCATGGGCCAGATGCCCCCTGGGCATGATATGTCCGCCATGGCCATGCCGCCGAACGTGCCGACGAGCGCGGACAATCCGGGTCGCCCGCCCGAGATGCCTCTCCCGCCGGGTGCGACGCGCGGCCCGGCCCACGCCGCCGACGCCTTCTTTGATCCTGCGGAAATGGCGGCGGCGCGCGAGCAGCTGCGGGTCGAAAATGGGGACGTGCGCACCACCGCCGTCATCCTCGACCAGCTCGAAGCCAGCTTTGGAGACGGCGAAGAGGGATTCGCCTGGGATGCCCAAGGATGGATCGGCGGAGACATCACCCGCTTCTGGTGGAAATCTGAAGGGGAGGGGGCATTCGACGGCGACGTCGAAGAGGCCGAGCTCCAGGCCCTTTACAGCCGCGCGTTCCGACCGTTCTTCGACTTCCAGGCGGGCGTGCGCCAGACCTATCGCCCCGAGGGCGACCGGACCGACCTCGTCGTGGGTGTGCAAGGGCTGGCGCCCTACTGGTTCGAGGTCGATGCGGCGGCGTTCCTCTCCAACAAGGGCGAGCTGACGGCGCGGGCGGAGGCCGAGTACGACCAACGCATCACCAACCGCTGGATCGTCCAGCCTCGAGCGGAGGTGGTGTTTTCGGCGGAGGACATCCCCGAGCTGGGGATCGGGTCAGGCTTATCGACGCTCCAGGTCGGGGCGCGGCTACGGTATGAGTTCCGCAAGGAATTTGCGCCCTACGTCGGTCTGGAGTGGACCAAGAGCTTCGGGGGCACGGCAGACTTCCTCGAAGCCGAAGGCAAGAATTCGGAAGAGACCCGGTTCGTGGTCGGCATCCGGACGTGGTTCTAGGGCACATCTTCTTCGGCTGACGTTGTCCGCTCCCTGGCTCATCGAGCCAGGGAGCGGCTGCTCGCAGGCTCGGCGCAGCGGCTCTCCTGTGCGGGTCGTCGTCGGGTCCAAGGTGACCGCAGCGTGTCGGGGTGCGTTCCTAACGTTGAGGTCTGCCTCGTTAGTGGCCATCGGCGTTTCCGATGAGCGGCTCTCCAACAAAGTCGGGTCGGGCGAGATGTCCAGTAAGGGTGCCGGGGCGATCAAAGCCAAGGACGGCCATCAAGCCGGCAAGCTCGTCTGGCGCCGCCTGCAGTACCTATCGACTTTTGCAACGCCTCCACCTTGCGGGTGCTTCGATGTAGCGGCGAGTAACATCTCAGACGCGACACCGCTCCGTCAGATCAATCGCCAGGGGAGACATTGAGCACTGACGCGAAAAACGCCGCACAGCGAACTGCGCGGCGTTTCTTCACGTCGGCCTTGGCCCCTCGGGGGAGGAGGCCGCCGTCTCAGTGAACCATGAACCGCACGACGCCCGTCATCTCATGGCCATCGGCGCCTTTGGCGCTCCAGGCGGCGGAATAGGAGCCGGGGGCCAAGCCGGGGAGGGGGGTGGTGACGGTGGTCGCCGGCTGCACGTCTGCGGCGACCGCCACCTCGATCGGCTCGCCGGAGGGCGCGCCGGTCAGCCGCAGCGACGTCAGAACCATGGCGTGGGGAAAGGTCGCCGAAAACGTCGTAGGGGCAGCGGCGAGCATGGCGTTGTCCGCCGGGCTCGTTACGACGCCAGAGGTCGGCGCCTGCATGGCGGCGTGTTCTTGAGCCGACATGCCCGAATGGGAATGGCTCTGGGCTTGGGCGATCGAGAGGGGGGCCAAGGCCGCGAGGGCGACGGAACCGGCAAGGATTGAGCACTTCATGAAAAACTCCTGATGCTTGAGGCGAACTACTGCTTGGGCGGCATGGTCATGCCGTCCATCTTGGACATGTCATGGCCGGCCATCGGATCGGCGGGCGGTGGCGTCGGAGCGGGCTCCGGCGCAGCCGTGGGCGCCGGGCGGCTTGGGCGGGGCGCCGGCGCCCGAGCCGGCGGATCCGCCTCGACCGCGGCGGCCGCAGGCGAAGCGGCTTCCTCCGCTGCGGCCACCGGAGCCGCCTCTGCGGGGGCTGTCGGCGTCGCGTCGGCCGTCCCCTCGGCGTCGACAGGCTGCGGATCGGCGGCGGGCTGGCAGGCCGCCAGGGTGAAGGCCGCGCCCGCGGCCAGGATCAAAACTCTCATGCGACAAACTCCTGGATGGCGACTGTCGGATCCAAACTCCGGCAGCACCTTCATACTGAATTACGCGGCGGCGGGCTCCAGCCCTCACACCCGCGACCGCGGGGCGACGTTATTGGAGACCCGACGCTCATCGTCGCCGAGAAGCTCCAGCAATTTTCGACGGGCACGGGCCACCCGTGTCTCCACCGCCTTGATCGACACGCCGAGCATGTCGGCAGTTTCCGCCTGGCTGTGGCCTTCGATCGCGGTGAGCAGAAGTGGGGCTTTGAGATGAGGCGGGAGGCGATTCATCGCCTCGTTCAACCGGGAGAACCTCCGGCTTGACTCAATCTGGTCGTCCGCCGGTTCCTGCCCATCCGCCACCGACATCGCCTCGGGCGATGCCAAATCCACGTCGCCTCGGATCAGTCGTCGCACCATCCGCCGCCGGCTCCAGTCCCTGCATTTGTTGAGGGCGATGGTCCGGATCCAGGCCTCGAACGGCCGCGTGGGATCGTAGCGGTGGATGTTGATCCAGGCCGCCGCGTAGGTGTCCTGCAGCAGATCCCAAGCGTCCTGCTCATCCCCCGCGTAGCGGCGGACGACCCGGAACAAAGCCGTCTTGGTCTGTCGCATCAATTCGCTGAAGGCCGCGCGGTCGCCTCCAGCCGCACGCGCGGAAAGGGGGCCTGGATCATCCACCTGGACCGCTATCGCTCGTCGGGCGCAAGCGCGGAGACGATGCGATCATCGAAGACCTCGGCCTGGGCAGGCGTCAGCACAGACCGCATCTCGAAGACGTGGGCGATCGTCTCCTTCTGCAGGGCGCCCATCGCAACGTGGAAATGATCGACCGCCGCCTGCACCTGTGGACCGTCGCCATCGCTCTGTTCAATGGCGCGCGCCAGTTCCAAGTTGGCCGCTTGAACCTCCGCTTCGAGCGCGGGTCGACGCGTCGCGAACCGAGCTTCGATCGCCTCGATCCGCGTCAGCTGCTCGGGCGAGAGTTCCAGGTCATGGTGCACGATGTCGTGCAGGGACGGCGCTTCGCGCTGGCTCAGAACCCAACTCGCGCTGATCCAGGTGCCCACGCCGCTGGCCAGCGCCGCCAGCACGGCCGTGAGGGCGATCGCCCGCCAGCCGCGCATCATCGACCGGTTTCCAGTCTCACCAGCGGCGAAAGACCCGCATCGACCGTGAAGATCGCCATTTCCCCGGGCGGCTGGGGTGCGGCGGTCGCGCCGACCCCGCCCGCGGTGAGACCCGTCACCATGGCGATCGCTACAGCCCCCACACGCAGCTGGGAAGCCAGTCGCTCGCCACGCAGGGCTTCGACCCGGCTCCAGACGAGGGACTCCAGCCCGTCGAGAGACCGACCGATCGGCGCCGCCGCCGACTTCGTCAGAATGTCATCCAGATCAACCGACATCGAACACTCTCCTTGCGCCCCTAGAGTCTCATACGGCTGGACCCGCGCAATCCCTCCAACGAGGGGAGGAGGCCCGGTGCTGCGTAGGTCTAGGAAGGGACGCCTATTGGAGCGAGATTATGGGAGGACGCAAATTCCTCATCGGGCTGGTCTTCGGACTGGCCTTGTCGCTTGGCGCTCCCGCAACCGCGCATGAGGCTCATGAGCCGGCAACGTCGTCCCGCAGCCAAAGCGCCGCGCCGGCCGCCGAAGGACCTCTGTCGGGCACGACGGCCATGCCGGGCATGGCCTCCGACATGGATCATGCGGAGATGGCGGATCAGGGCCCTAAACCCATGCCGCAGCGGCTGTATCGTTGGCTCGGCGCCATGCATCCGGCCGCCGTCCACTTCCCCATCGCCCTGTTTCTCGTCGCCGCCCTTCTCGAGATCGCCGCCCTGACGCTTCGTCGCCCGGTCCTGACCCAAGGCACGCGCGTGATCATCGCACTGGCCGCGATCTCCGGTATCGCCGCCGTGGCGTTGGGGTGGTTCGCCATGGGCCTGCCTGGACGGGACGACGCGACCCACGCCTATCATCGATGGCTAGGGACCTCGATCGCGGCCCTGGGTCTTCTCAGCTGGTGGGCCAAGGAACATTGGGTTCGACGACCGGAAGCGGCACGAGAAGTGGTCTACCTCGGTCTCTTGACCCTGACCGCCGGAGCTGTCGTGATCAACGGCCTGCTGGGCGGCATGCTCACCCACGGCATGAGGCATCTGATGTTCTGACGGTCACGACCACGCCCTGCTCAGTCGCCTTTCGGTTGCCTCTCTTTCATCAGACCCGCCTTCACAGCCATAGCCACCAGGAGTGCCATCCACGATGTTTCGTTCAACCTTCGCCGGACTGGCGATCGCCGCCAGTCTCGCCATTGCGCCTCCCGCCCAGGCTCAAGCCTCCGACGAGCAGGCCGTCCGCGCCGTCGTTGCAGCCTACAAGACCGCGATCGAGCAGATGGACGTGTCGCAGACCCCGACCCTGTTCTGGTCAGACTCCGAGGTCTTCGAGAATGGCGGCGTCGAGGGCTCGTTCGCCCACTATCTGGAGCACCACCTGGGACCCGAGTTTTCCGAACTCGCGGGCTTCGATTTCCGCGACCATGAAGTGAAGGTCGAGATCGATGGGGACACCGCCTTCGTATCGGAGACCTACACCTACCACATCACCTTCGAGGACGACGCCCGGGCCCCCATAGAGCGCCGCGGCGTCGCCACCAGCGTCCTGCGCAAGCGCGGCGATGAGTGGCGGTTCGACATCTATCATTCCTCGGCGCGCCCCTTCCGGCCCGCCGCCTGAGCCGCCCGGGCCCGGAGCTGGGGCTTGTTCGACAGATCGTTTCCTCGAGGCCTCATGGAACTCTCTCTACCGCTGTCGCGCCGCAGCCTCCTGGCGACCGGGACCTGCGCCCTCGCCGTCGCGGCGTGCGCGCCCATCAGCCGCGCGTCGAGCGAGCTCGCGGTCTACAAGACGCCGACCTGCGGCTGCTGCACGGCCTGGGTCGATCATATGCGGTCGGCCGGCTTCGAGGCCCGAATCACCGAGCTGCCGACTCTGAGCTCGACCCGCAGCACCCAGGGCGTGCCGGAGGCCCTGGCGTCCTGCCATACCGCTCTGATCGGCGGCTATGTTCTGGAGGGTCATGTGCCGGCCGAGGATGTTCGAAGGCTTCTGGCCGAGCGCCCGAGCGCCGTGGGCCTCGCCGTGCCGGCGATGCCGCTGGGATCGCCGGGCATGGAGACGCCGGACGGGCAGCGCGAGCCCTATGAGACCTTGTTGATCCTCGAGGGCGGCGGCACGCGCGTGTTCGCCCGCCACGCCTGACGGGCGTTCCGATGAAGGTGCTCAAGCTATCGACCCAGCTTCACAAATGGGTCGGGCTGGTCGTGGGGCTGCAGGTCCTGTTCTGGGTCGGCGGCGGCCTTGTCATGACCGTCATTCCGATCGAGACCGTGCGCAGCGAGCATCGCGCGGCCGAGGTCAGACCCAGCGCGATTTATCTGGACGATCTTCCGACGCTCGCGGCCGTGGCGCTTCGGGCCGGTGTGGACCCCGTGCAGGCGGAGTTGAGCACGACGCCGCGCGGTCCTGCCTGGACGTTGACGCCTGCCGACGGGGAGCCTGTCGTCGTATCCGCCGCGACAGGCGTCCCGTTCGCGCCGATGTCCCCTGTCGAGGCGTCGACTTTCGCCAAGCAGGCCTACAGGGGCGAGGCCGATATCTCGGGCACGGCGTTGTTGCCCCAGGCCCCGCAGGAGACGGGGCGGACGGGACCGCTTTGGCGCGTCGATTTTGCCGACCGGGAACGGACGAGCTTCTATTTGTCGCCAACGACGGGAGAGGTGGTGACGCGCCGCTCGGACGTCTGGCGCTTCTATGACCTCTTCTGGCGGCTCCACATCATGGACTGGCAGGCGGGCGAAAACTTCAACCATCCGCTGATCATCGTCACGACCCTCCTCACTCTGAGCATCGTCATCACGGGGATCATCCTGTTGTGGATCCGCGTGGGACGCGATCTCAAAGCGCTTCGAGCCTCTCGACGGACGAGCAGTTCAGGGTGATCCGTCCGGCGCGGACGCCGGTCGCGGGATCGCGCAGACAGCGCTCATGTCAGGCGGTGGGAAATCTCGGTCAGGGCCCGCAGGTCGGAGGCGAAACGCGCGATCGAGCCCCGGTGTCGATCCAGCTCGCCATAGGGCAGGTACCGGACATCCAGATCCGCGATCCGGCTGAAAGCCGGGCGTTGCAGCTGGGCGCGCACGTCGCCCTCCCGGCTGTCCGGGGCCACCAGAAACAGCCCCGCTGACGAGTGCAACTCGCCCGAGAGCGCCAGGTCCAGCATGCGCACCACGCCGGAATAGATGGTGGTGGAGTGTTCGACTTCGAAGGCCGCCGCCACCCGATCCGCGGCGGCGTCCAGCCACAGGACGTCGATCAGGCGGATCGACTCCGCCCCCGCGCCGTTCGCTAGGGCCGCGGGAAGTTGATCGAGGCATCCCTCGCCGAGGCGCGCGCCGTCGTGCAACCGGCCTCGGTCGTTGGCGGCGATCCAGACACGGTAGCTGAGCGCCCGTCCCAGATCGCGGAGCCAGGCCTGAATTTCGGTATGCGTGCGGTCCGTCTCGCGTTGCTGCGCCGTTGCTTTCTCGAACTTCATCGCTTCAAAGCGGGCCTGTGCGAGCCGGTCCTCCCAGTCCTGACGAGGGAGGGTGTCGCCCTCGAGGGGCGGGGCCGGGTACCGGCCGGAACCCACATCGAACAAAAATCCTGCGATCGCGCCCAAATCGTTCGACAGCAGGTCGCGGTACCGGGCGTTCAAAGCCAGCAGACCTTCCCGCATGGCCAGGTAGTGGTCCCAACTGCCGAGCTTCACCTTTGCGCCTGTGATCGCATTGTAGCCGTTGACGATGGCGGTGTTGAACGGTGGCGCGTGGGTGGGGTGCAGGAAGTAGATGAGGTTGGCGACGGCCGGTCCGAGGCCCTTGATCTTCAGCTGATCGATCGTGCGGATGCCTGAGAGGATCTCGTCGGCCGTCGAACAGCCGCTGCAATGATGCAGGAGACGGCCAAAGGCGCGCTGGTTCGCCGAGTTCTCGTAGATGTCGGGGATCCGCAGCTTGGGCTTCCACAGAAAAGCGTGGTCGGCGCCCTTGAAGATCTGGCGCTGCTCAGCGACCGAATGGACGATGGTCTCCAGAGACGAGCCGCGATAGGCGACGCCGAACCGGCCCGTCTCGATTTCCTCAACCACTTGGCCGATGCCTCTGCGGATCGACCGGAAGTTCTTCAACCGTTCGTCCCACAGAAACCAGGTTTGGTAGGTCGCCGCAGGGTCGTCACGCCACCGTTCGATAAGGTCTCGAAGTCGATCCTGCACGCACGTCCCCTCAGTCGCCCACGCCTTCTAGCCTAGGCGAATCGATCCGGCCGCGCCACGGGAACAAAGGGTCGTTCAGGCGCTTCATGCCTGCCGAGCTGCGGAGCCCGCGTGTCCGTACGGGCAGCCAGTGACTGGGTCTTTACAGAGAGCGGATAGGACCAATGGCCACAGTCGTCGCTCTTGGGGGGGGGCAGCGCCACCTATCCAGCAGGGGGCACCGCCCCACGTCTGCGTTGTTCAAGGGCAGCAAGAGACCGGTGCCCAATCAGTTGTCCTATGGCGTGATTGTCTCAACCGCTTCACGACAGGCGGTCTCGCACCGTCGGCATGCCTCGGCACAAATACGGCAGTGTTCATGCATATCCGCGTGCTTGTCGCATTCCGCCGCGCAGGTGGCGCAGGTGTCGGCGCAAGCCTCGAGCAGAGCCTTGATGACGGCCTCGTTGCTTCCCGTCCGTCGGGCACCGACCGCGCCCGCCGACGCGCAAACGTCGGCGCAATCGAGGGTCAGCCGAATGCATTGGACGAGGTCGGCCACCATGGCTTCGCCGAGACACGCATCGGCGCAGATGCGACAGGTCGCGGCGCAGTCATAGGCCGCTTCAACGGCGCGGATTAGCGCGTCATTGGTCGAACCTTCGACGTGGGGATGGGTGCTGATCATGGATTGGATATGCATCGAACTCTCCGGGGATGAACTTGGTCAATCCCAGGCGAAGGCGGTCGTTCCGCGTGTTGGTGCCTTGTCCTGTAAAATGCTCGCGCAGGAGAGGGAGCGTGTCGTCCAGCGACGCTGGGCCGCCTGTTTTTTCATCAGCGAGATCGCCGGTCATTCTCGAATTCCCGAAAGCCTGCAATCAACGGGTCGGCGTTATGCCCCGGCGAGGCGGCGATGATGTGATCGTCCGCAGACCGGGTTGCAAAACCTTGGAAGCAGAGGGGGCCGTGCTGTGTTGCACACGCGCCATCAAGTCACCTCGGCTGGGCATGATGAAGCGTTGAAACCCTCCCGTTCGCCGGAATGTTTGTCGTTGAGCGGCGGTGTAGCTGGGCGGTAGCCAGCCGTCGCGACCGCCGACGCTCACGACGACATGGACATATCCATCGCAGACACCGGCGCCAGCGTGCCCATGATCGCCACGAGGCCAAGAAGGGCCAGGGCGAGAAGGGTTTCCAGCACAAGGCTCCCCTTCAGCCGCGCCACGGCGGCTTGCAGACCCTCCGGATCGTCGAGGGCGTCCGACAGGCCGGGGGTCAACAGGAAGCGGTTCGACGCTGCCATCGCCAGCATGAGCCCAAACATACCGAGCTTGGCCAGAAGCAGGCCGCCGTAGAGGGTGGTCCACAGCCCGCTGATCCGATCAAGGCCGACCAGGAACAGACTGTTCACGGCTCCACTTACGATCAAGAGAGCGACGGCGAGGGTTCCAACACCCGAAAACCCGTGCAGCGCGGCATGCAAGATTCGATCCGATCGAGCATCGCCCGGCCGATGCCGCAAGGTCATGATGAGGAGCGCCGCCAACGCTCCGAGCCAGAGTGCGGCGGCCCAGCTGTGCAGGATGGCCGCGGCGAGGTGGGGATAGCGGCCCGCGCCTTCGGTCGCGGCTCCGTGACCCGTCCAGGCAAAACTCGCGCTGATCACGAGACCCGCGAAGACCAGACCCATCCACTGGAGTCTTGAGGGTCGCACGAAAAGGACCACGCCCAAGGCCGCCAAGGCCATCGCCGATCGGACAACGAAGGCGGGTCCCAGGCTCGTCCCGGTGATCATGAAGCCGATCGACGAGGGTTTGAGCCCCTCGGTGATCGACCCCGCCATCACGGAGGTCTGCGCGATCAAGCCCGCCGCCGAGGCAATCGCAACCACGGCGGCGGCCGACGCGATCAGGCCACGTGACCAGGCCTGGGAAGCGGCATCGCGCTCCTGCAGTCCGTAAAGCAGGAACAGCGGGGCGCCGAGCAGGATGACCGCCCCGCCGTACTGCGCCAACCGCAGGGCGATCACCAGAATGTCGAGCACCGCAGGTTACCGGACGGTGAAGGTAAAGTTGCCCGTCATCCGATGTCCGTCCGCCGACGCAGCGCGCCAGTTCACCGTGTAGGCCCCGGCGGAGAGAGGCCGGGCGGTCTGACCGGTGATGGTTTTTCCATCGGCCGACACGCTGGAGGTCACGGCGATCTCCGAGCCTGAAGCGCCGACAAGGTCGAGCCCTGAAAACGCGGGGGCGACGCGCTCGCTGAAGGTCACCGAAATCGAACGGGTCGAGTTGACCGTGGCGCTCGCCGCCGGCGTCGATGCGACGACCCGAGCGTGCGCGTCAGCCTGGGTCGCGATGAGAAACACGGCTCCAACCGCGCCGACGAAGGACAGAGCTTGGCGATTAAGCATAGGAACAACTCCACGGATTTACGGGCCCCACTAGATAATACGGCGGCTTGCGGCCGGCCCCTCTCTCTCTTCAAAATTTAGCCAAGCGTCCGCTTAATAGCGGTGCGAGCCAAGCGAAACGACGACCGAGCAAGTTTCGCCCCCAATTTGGGAACGGTCGTTGCCGTCGCCGGTCGACTCGCTACAGGACTCTGAGGAGCGCCGATCTTGCCGCGAGTCTTCCGTCTCATCTGCATCTGCTTCAGCGTCGCCCTTTTGGCGGCGTTGAACGCGCATGCGGTGGCGGAAGCGCAGCACTCCTTTGGTCACGGTGCCGGCTGGCCGCCTGTCTCATTGACGTCTGTCGATGACGACCACGGGGTTCACGTGCATGTCGCGCCGGCTGAGGCTCCAGACGAAGACCCGGAGACGGACGGCGAACAACAACCCATCGGGCACCATCACCACAGCGGCGGTGATCCGCACGCCGCGATCCCGACGCTTTCGCGGTCTCCGGTTCATGTTCTCGCCTTGGCGGCCGACCCGCTGACGCCCGGCGCGGATCACGCCTTGGTTGGCTGGGACCGAGAAGGCCTTGAAGACCCTCCGAAACGGACGCTGACGGTCATCTGAACCGGCGCGGCCGAGCGGTCGCGCGCGCCCTTTTCCGGAGATTTCCTTGAGACACCCAACCGCCGGCTTGGCCGGACGGCGGGCGCGAGCCGCGATGGCGTCCGTGCTCGCCATCACCGCAGGCCTTGGCCTGCCCTGCGGCATGGCCTTGGCCCAGAACGCCACGCCGGCTGCCGAGGCACCGCTTCCGACCCTGACGCTGCCTGACGCGCTGGTCCGAGCGGCCCAGTCCGACCCGGCCATCGCTGGATCGGACGCCCGCACCCGTGCCGCCGAGGCCGGCGTCCGTCAGGCCGATGTGCGCACCAACCCCCGCCTCGGCGTCGCAGTCGAGAACCTGCCGACGGTCGGCGGCGGCGGACTGATCGACCGGACCGAGGTGCGACTGACCTATTCCCAGGAGCTGGAGCGGGGCGGCGATCGGGTCGCGCGAACCGGCCGGGCGCGCGGCGAAGCCGATCTCGTCGCGGCGGAAGCCCGGGTCAGGCGGCTGGACCGCCTGGAGCAGGCGCAGCTCGCCTATGTCGAGGTGCTGGTCGCCGAAGCGGAACTGGACGTCGCCCGGCAACGGCTTGCTTTGGCGGAGCGGGTTCACGTCGAGACGTCGCGCCGGGTGGCGGCGGCGCGCGATCCCCTGTTCGCAGGGTCGCGGGCGGAGGCGGAATTGGTCGAGGCCCAGATCGATCTGGACCAGGCGGAGACGAGGCTGCGCGTCGCCCGCATCGCCCTGGCTAAGTTCTGGGACGGCACGGTGGACTTCTCCATCCCGTCGGACCTGTTCTACGACACTTCCGCGTCGCGGGCGCCCGTCGGCGAAATCGCCCAGGCGGACCTGCTCGTGTTCGATGCGCGGCGCAATCTGGCGGCGGCGGACGCCGCGGTCCAGCGCGCCGCCGCCGTGCCCAACGCCACGGTCGACGTCGGCCTGCGGCACGACTGGGACACGGGGGGTGTCGGCCTGGTGATCGGCGGGTCGATCCCGCTTCAGCGCTACGATCGTAACCAGGGAGCCATCGACCAAGCGGAGGCTCTGGCGACCGCCGCGACAGCGGACCGGAACGCGTTCCGCGTGGAAAAGGACCGCGAGGTCGCCCGGCTTCAGGTGGACATTTCGGCCGGGGCCAGCGAGGCCAGTCGCCTGCGCGAAGACGCCCTGCCGCTGGCCGAGCGCGCCGTCGCCGAGGTTGAGGCCGGCTTCGCGAGAGGCGGCTTCACCTACAACGACGTGGTCTCCGCGCACCGCGCCCTACTCGATCTGCGGCTGCGGCTGGTCGAGGTCCTTTCCGAACTCCATCGAGACGTCGCGCGACGCGATCGGCTGACTGGCGCCCACGATCCCTTCATCCTGCAATCGGAGGCGCGCCGATGAGCCCGTCCAATCTCGTTCGGGCGGCTGCGGCGGCCCTGTTCCTGGCCGGCGTCGTCGGCGTCGCCTCCTGCTCGGACGCCCCGTCCGCCGAAAAGGCCGAAGCCGAAGCCGGCGACTACGAGCGCGGCCCGCACAACGGCCGCCTGCTGCGAGACGGCGACTTCGCCTTGGAGATCACCCTCTATGA
Organism: Brevundimonas bacteroides DSM 4726; assembly: GCF_000701445.1. GTDB lineage: Bacteria > Pseudomonadota > Alphaproteobacteria > Caulobacterales > Caulobacteraceae > Brevundimonas > Brevundimonas bacteroides. The sequence continues at coordinate 331,720 of NZ_JNIX01000009.1, read as the reverse complement.
GGAAGGGCCAGAGCCGCTGTTCCGGCTCTATCCCTATCTGAAAGACAAGCCCCTCGATCCCCGGGCACTGGCACAGTTTGAAATGAGGCATTGAGGGGCGTCCCAGCCCGCGACACGACCTTCGACCTGAACCGAAGGATTGTGCCAATGCGATACAGGATGGATGTGGTGACCGCGCCGATGGCGGGGTTGGCGGTGCGGCGTCGCTGGGTGAACGGCGCCTCGCAGTTCGTCGGTGCCATAGACGGGCGCGAGTGCGTTTGCTCGCCGACGTTCGAGGGTGCTGTCCAGGCGCTGTTGCGGCGGGCCTGCCATGCAGTAGTTCATTGAAGTCGTGAATCGACAATTGTCGCGGAAATCGCAGTTACATCGAGTTTACTTGAGATGTATTGCGGCGACAGAAACCGACGCGGAGTCCTTTCTACGATCATCGAAGTTGTTTCAATTATATGAGAGAGCAATTCTTACCGTCAATAATTAGGTTGGACTCCGCGTTAACGATCTTTATAGCGTTCCGTCAGGGCGAAGACTCGTTTCGTAAGCTGGTTGACTCGTTCGGGTGAAATAGATGCACGACTGTGTCGTGATTGATGAAGTGGAGACCGCTTGATATGGTCGCATTGGTTGCCGGAGAAGGCAGAATGAACGAGGCGGAGCGCGCGGCGCTGGCCCGCGAAGTGGACAAGCTGGTCGGCGAGGTGAACCCCGACGGGACGCCCTATGTCGATCCCGAGGGGACCGTGGACCCTGGCCTGTCGCGCCAGCACCCGCGCCCCTCCCCAGAGAAGATCAAAGCGATCGCGAGGCGACTCGCGCAGCAAATGCCCCCGCTCGCCGACGACTAGTGAGCCGGCATCAGCCGGCGCGGACGGCGATGGCGGACAAGTCGGCCTCGTGATCCACGGGCAGCTTTGCGGCCTTGCGTTCGGAATACCGATCGACCAGCGCGGTGGCATGTGGCCGGGTGAGAATGGTGAAGCGCACAAGTTCCTCCATCACATCGACGATGCGATCGTAGTAGCTGGACGGCTTCATCCGGCCCGCCTCATCGAACTCTTGGAACGCCTTAGCGACACTTGATTGGTTCGGGATGGTGATCATGCGCATCCAGCGGCCAAGCAGGCGCAGGGTGTTCACTGCGTTGAAACTCTGCGAGCCGCCGGAGACCTGCATCACGGCCAGTGTGCGTCCTTGGGTCGGCCGCAGGCCACCGATGCTTAGCGGCAAGTGGTCGATCTGAAGTTTCATCAGGCCGGACACCTGGCCGTGGCGCTCGGGGCTGCAGCAGACCATCCCCTCGGACCAGAATGCGTGCTCGCGCAGTTCCTTCACTGCCGGGTGCTCATCGTCGCCGGGCGAGCCGGGCAGTGGCAGGTTGGACGGATCGAAGATGCGGGTCTCGCAGCCCATCAGGCGCAGCAGGCGGGCCGCTTCCTCGACGCAGAGGCGGGAGAAGGACCGCTGACGCAAGGAGCCGTAGAGCAGCAGGATGCGGGGCGGGTGGTCGTTCGGACCGAGGCCGACGGCCGGCGTGAGCGACAGGTAGGCGGGGTCCAGCGCGGGCAGGTTGTCCGGCTCCGGTAGGGTGCGTAGACGACTCATCAACAGACGTCCTTGCCGGGGGCGGTCGCCGGGAAGAACCGCCGGCCCAGCCACAGGGCGACCGAGACCAGCAGGATCAGCACCGGCACCTCGACTAGCGGTCCGATGACGGCGGCGAAGGCCACGGGAGAGGCCAAGCCGAAGGCGGCGATCGCCACCGCGATGGCGAGTTCGAAGTTGTTGGAGGCGGCGGTGAAGGCAAGGGCGGTGGTGCGCGGATAGTCCGCCTCTATCAAGCGGCCCATCAGGAAGCTGACCACGAACATCACCAGGAAGTAGATCGTCAGCGGAATGGCGATGCGCAGGGCGTCGAACGGGAGGGCGACGACGTCCCCGCCTTTCAGGCTGAACATGGCGACAATGGTGAACAGCAGAGCAATCAGGGTGATCGGCCCGATGCGCGGCAGGAAGCGACGCTCATACCAGTCGGCGCCTTTGCGCCCGATGAGGGTGCGGCGGGTCAGAAAACCGCCGAGGAACGGTAGCCCCAAGTAGATCAGGACGGCGCCGGCAATGGTCCAGAAGCTGACATCCACGACGCTGCCTTCCAAGCCGAGCAGCGGCGGCAGGAACGACAGGAAGAACCACGCGTAGGCGCTGAAGAAGACGATCTGGAAGACCGAGTTGAAGGCCACAAGCCCGGCGACATACTGGTTGTCGCCACGCGCCAGTTGGTTCCAGACCAGCACCATGGCGATGCAGCGAGCCAGACCGATCAAGATTACCCCGGTCATGTATTCCGGCTGGTCGCGCAGGAAGATCACCGCCAACACGAACATCAGCACCGGGCCGAGAACCCAGTTTTGGAACAGCGACAGCGCCAGCACCCGCTTGTCGGCGAAGACGCGCGGCAGTTCCTCGTATTTCACCTTCGCCAAGGGCGGATACATCATCAGGATCAGCCCGATGGCGATGGGGATGTTGGTCGATCCAACCGATAAGCTGTCCAGCCACGCAGGCAGGCCGGGAACCGCCGTGCCCAGAAGCACGCCCAGCGCCATGGCGACGAAAATCCACAGGGTGAGCCAGCGGTCGAGGAAGGAGAGCCGGCGTGGCGCGTTGTCGTAGGTCACGGGGGTGTCGATCATCGGCGCACCCTGTGCCCGGACTCGTCGATGACGACTTCGCCGTCCTCCTTGACGAAGGGCTTCAGTCCTTCCGTGGGGAGCAAGTCGAGGACTGCTTCAGACGGCCGACACAGTTTTACCCCCGAAGGGGCGACGACAATTGGCCGGTTCAACAGGATCGGGTGGACTTCGATCGCGTCGAGCAGGTCGTCGTCGGTCAACGCTGGGTCGCCGAGACCGAGTTCCGCATAGGGCGTGCCTTTCTCCCGTAGCACCTCGCGCACGGCGATCCCCATGCGAACGACCAGTTGGCCCACCAATTCTCGGGCCGGTGGCGTTTTCAGATACTCGACGACGTGCGGCTCGATCCCGGCGTGTCGGATCAGGGCTAGGGTGTTGCGAGACGTCCCGCAGGCGGGGTTGTGATAGATGACGATGTCCATGGCGACCTTCAGGGGCAGCAGGGCAGGAGTTCGGCCAGCAGCGGCTCGCACTTGTCGGCCTGGCCACCGCAACAGTCGGCGACGAGGAACAGAATCAAACCCCGAACACGGTCGATATTCGGCCTGAAGTAAATCTCGCGGCCTTTTCGCTCGAACGACACCAGACCGGCCTCGGTGAGTATCCGAAGGTGGGATGACATCGTGCTAGCGGGCTGGCCGAACTTATCGGCGATCTCGCCGGCTTTCAGTCCGTCGGGAGCGTTCTTGATAAGCAGCCGAAGGACATCAAGCCGCCGAGGGTGCCCAAGCGCGGAAAAGCATCTGACGGCGAGTTCGTTATCCATTCTTCGACAATCCTCGAAAAGTCGGAGGATTGCAAGGTGAGTCTTAAGCCCCCGGTGACTTTCCAGTCCGACGTGATCTTAGTTCTGGATCAGTCTAATCAAGGTCCCGTCCGGGTCTACCAGGGCACCTATCCGCAATCCCGACTCCTCGGTCTTAGGTGCGTGCAGGCGTGGTTGGCCCATGCACGTCTCGGGCAGTCCCGTCGCTTTGCAGATGGCATAGAAGGCATCAAGGTCGTCGAGGCGCAGGCAGCAACTGAAGCAACTCGTCAGCGGGTCAACTTCCGGGTGAGGGAAGAACTCCAGCGTCAGTTCGCCCCGCTTCATGATCATCCAGCCATCGTCGCGCCACCCCTGTTCGAAGCCGAATTGAGAATAGAACCGCGATGTCGTCTCGAAATCCCGCGACGGCAGATTGGGCGTAGCATGGTCGGTCACGGCGATCTCCAGATCGAAGCGGCTTGTAGCGGACACTAGCCGCAGCAACCCTTGCCATCCACCTGGATCGGCGGGCACGGCACATCGGCGTAGGAGCAGAACACGCAGCAGTCACCGGGCTCGGGTCGCAGTTTGGTGCCGCAGCCGAGGCAATCGTAGAACCAGATGCAGGCGTCGGTCGGCATCATCTCAGTCGCCATATGACCACATTGTGGGCAGGTCAGCGTCGATTCCAGCAGGATAGATGTCATCGCATCGCCGCCAATTGGGGCATGGCCCACGGTTCGATGTAGGGCTCCCAAGCTAGTGACAGCGCCACCAGGAACGAGGCGACGACTAGCAACCAAAAGGCCAGCGGCGAAGGGCGAGCACAGGCGGCGTTGCGCTTGCATAACTGAAGACGGCGCCAGTGCAGCAACCAACCCGCCGCCAAGATCACGGCGGTAAGAAGCGTCAACCAAGTCCGCGCGCCGGCGATGATCGCAGCGCCGGCGAACGAGACACCGGCTACCGACAAAGCCAGCGGCAGGACGCAGCAGGCCGCCCAAGCGAAAACGGCGGCGACTCCACTGACAGCCGCCGACGCGCCGACGGCGACCTCTGGGATACGAGGACGGTTCTGATCGGTCATCATGGTGTCTCCTGCTCAATCTCTGATACAGCCTACAACCCGTAGCCACTACGGGATCAAGAGGATGCGCAGTCAGGTTTTGACCATCGGACGCCTGGCGCGTGGTGCCGGCGTCAATTTGGAGACGGTGCGCTACTACGAGCGGATCGGGCTGATGCCAGCCCCAGCCCGGACGGAGGGCGGCCATCGAAGCTATGCGCCAAGTCATTCTCAGCGCTTAAAGTTCATCCGTCGGTCCCGCGAACTCGGCTTCGGCATCGACGCCATTCGACGGCTGATCGCGCTGAGCGAACCGGAGGTTCAGGCTTGCAGCGAGGTGCGCGACATGGCCCAGGAGCAGGTCGCCAGCATCGACGCAAAGATCGCCGACCTGCGACGCCTTCGAGCCGTCTTGCAACAAGCCGTCGCCGATTGTCGCGACGGACGGGAAATCCGCTGTCCGGTGATCCAAGAATTAGGGTTGAACTGATCAAGCTGCTACTGGCCTGCACCTTGGCAGCAAAGGTCATTCGATAATTTCGAGACCGTCGTAAGGGGTTGGCGAAGGTCCGTCGGTCCAGTGCCAAGTCTCCGGCGTGCGCTGCATGGCCTGCATCCTTTGCGAAGCGACGGCGGGGATGTTGGTCGGAACTTCAGACGATGTGCCTGACGGCGCCAAGGTGATGGTGAACTGGTGAGGCGCGCCCCCGAAGTTCACTTCGACCAGGATCGCCCGAACCGTCCCCTCCGGGATCGAAAGCTGATCGGCGAAGATGAAACCGCCCGTGGCGGCTCCGGGATCGACGGTGGTGGTCTGCAACACCGTGCGGCCCCGCTCGGCCATCGCCTGCCGCAGGCCGCGCTCAATCAGGGCGCTCGACAGATAGAATTCGCCGGAGGCCCGGCGGAACGCGATCTCCGTCCCGCGCGGATGATCGCCGGCGGCGCGATAGGCGAGATAGCGGATGCCGGCGCCCCCGCCGTCGCGCGACCAGCGATCCGGCGTCGGCAACAGGCCGCGCCGTTGATAGAATCGCACCGTCTCGACCCCGACCCCGCCCTCGCGCGCCAAGCCCGCGATCGTCCGATCAGGTGGTGACGCAGTTTGATTTTCTAGATTGATAACGGTGATCAGCGGCCGGAGCGGTGCGTGGCGAACAGAGGAGATCGCCATGCGCTACAACATCGAAACCATGGAACTGCGTCGGGGAAACCAGACGCTCACCGTCGCTCAAGAATTCATCGGAGGCGTAGTCCGCTACATCGGTCGAGTCGATGGGCGCGTCTGCGTGCAGTCGCCGACCAAGGAGGGTGCCGTTTGCTCTCTGCTGCGCCGTCTCGCCTACTCTCCGGCGGCCTGACCTAAGCCGACGATGCGTGCTATGCTGACCGAGACGAGGTGCGGATGACCCGAAGAGACAGGACGCGCGATGACGAGCGAGCGGCCCGCATGGTGCGGGCCGCTCGCCGGTTTTCGGGCGAAACTGAAGACGACGAAACGCCTATCACGGCCGAAGAAGAAGCCTTGATGGCCGAGGTGAAAGCGGAGCACCCCCGGCCTACGCGGGAAGAACTCCGAGAGATGGCGCGGGCGTTGGCTCGCGGGCGCTAATGAAGAACGCCGGGCTCGAAGGCCCGGCGTTTTGCTTTTCAGGAAGGCTGATCTCTGACGTCGCTCAATATCTCAAACGCTCCCTTGGCCGCCACGATCGCAACCAAGGCGCCGACGATCAGGTCCGGCCAAGCCTGACCGAGCCAGAGGACCAAGCCGCCGGCGACCAGGATGCCGCCGTTGGACACGAAGTCGTTGAAGCTGAAGGTTTCGGCGGCGCGCATGTTGACGTCGTCGCTGTCCACCTTTTGCAGCAGCTTCAGGCACCAGAGGTTCACGAGGGCCGCAGCGAGGGCCATGACCATCATGGTCGGCCCGATGGGCTCCGTCCCCATCAGCCATCGACGGCCAACGTCCGCCAGAACCCCGATCGCGAACAGCAGCAGGAGAACCCCGGACATCGTGGCGGCCGTCTTTTTCCATCGCGGGGCGCGGCCCACGGCCAGGAAGCTGATCAGATAGACCGCGCTGTCCGAAGCGTTGTCGGCCGCGTTCGCCAGCAAGGCGCTGGAGTCGGCCAGCCAGCCCGCCACCCCCAGCGCCAGGAACAGCCCGAAGTTCAGGACGAGGACCAGCAGCAGCGTCCGGCGCTGCCGCTGGTCTTGAGCATTCAGGGCGTTCAATCGTCCATTCCTTCCGACGTCCGGTGTTTGACCGCCCTGGCCGCGAAGGTCGGCAGGACGAGCAGGGTCAGGATGGTCGCGGTCAGCAGACCGCCGATCACCACCGTCGCCAACGGCTTCTGCACCTCGGCGCCGGCGCCGTGGGCCAGCGCCATCGGGATGAAGCCGACGATGGCGACGAGCGCCGTCGTCAGAACGGCTCGCAGGCGGCTGGACGCGCCTTCGATGGCGGCTTGGTTGGGCGTCAGCCCGGCCGTCAGCCGCTCTCGAATGGCTTGCATCAGGACAAGGCCGTTCAAGGTCGCCACGCCCGACACAGCGATGAAGCCGACCGCCGCAGAGACCGAAAACGGCATCCCGCGCAGCAGCAGCGCCAGGGCTCCGCCCACCAAAGCCAGAGGGACGCAGGCGAAGACCAGACCGGCCTCCGCGAACGATCCCAACGCCAGGAACAGCAGCACCCCGATCAGGACGAACACGATCGGAATGACGAGGCCGAAGCGTTGCTCGGCTCGCTTCAGGTTCTCGAACTGCCCACCCCAATCGAGATAGACCCCGGCCGGCAGGGCGATCTCTGCGACTTGGCTTTGGGCCTCGGTGACGAAGCCGCCCAGGTCACGCCCGCGCACATTGGCCTGGACCACCATACGGCGGCTGCCGTTCTCGCGGCTGATCTGGTTCGGCCCCTCCGCCGTCTGAATCCGCGCGACCGAAGACAAGGGCACGATCACGCCGGTGTCGGACACGATGGGAAGCGCCGCCAAGGCCGCCGGGTCGTTGCGGGCGTCGTCGGGCAGGCGGACGACGACGTCGAACCGCCGGTCGCCCTCGAAGATGCGTCCGGCCTCGGCGCCGCCGATGCCGGCCGAGACCGCTTCGCTGACGTCTGCGGCCGACAGGCCGTAGCTGGCGGCGGCGGTTCGATCTACGCTGACGGTCAGGGTGGGCAGGCCGGACGCCTGCTCGACCCGAACGTCGGCCGATCCGGTCGTCTCCCGAAGCGCGGTCGCGACCTGATCCGCGACCCGCTGGAGGGTGTCGAAGTCGTCGCCATAGACCATGACCGCGAGGTCTGTGCGCACGCCGGAGATCAGTTCGTTGAACCGCAATTCGATCGGCTGGCTGAATTCGAAATTGTTGCCGATCTGCTGGGCGGCCACGCCTTCGATCCGTTCGATCAGTTCTTCCTTCTCCAGGTCCGGATCGGGCCAATCCTTGCGGTCCTTGAGCACGATGACGCTGTCGGAGATGTTGGGCGGCATGGGGTCGACGGCGGCCTCGGCCGTGCCGGTGCGCGAGAACATGGTCTCCACCTCCGGCTGGGCCTTGATGGCGCGCTCCAACGCCATCTGCATCGTCAGGGATTGCTCCAAGGAGGCGGATGGGACGCGCAACGCCTGCATGGCGATGTCGCCTTCGTCCAGGGTCGGGATGAACTCCCGTCCCAGCGCCATGAAGGATGCGAGCCCGACCGCGAGGGCCGCGACAGCGGAGATCAGCACGATCTTCGGCCGTGACACCGCCACCTGGATCGCCGGCTGAAGGAAGCGCCGGGCGAAGCGGAGAAGCCAGGTCTCGTGCTCCGCGACCTGACCGTCGGCGCCGACGTGAACGGACTTGGGATCGCGCACAAGCAGGGCGGTCATGGCAGGCACGAAGGTGAAGGAGAAGATGAAGGCTCCGACGAGGGCAAGCATGACGGTCGCGCCCATCGGCTGGAACGTCTTGCCCTCGACCCCTTCGAGCAGCAGCAGCGGTGCGAAGACCAAGAGGATGATCAACTGGCCGAAGGCGGCCGGCTTCACCATCTGGCGCGCGGACTGAACCGCCACGTCCAGGCGCTCATGTCGGGTCAGCATCCGCCCCAGTTGAGCCCGTCGTTGGGTCAGCATCAGCAGGGTATTCTCGATCACCACGACCGCGCCATCGACCATCAGACCGAAGTCCAGCGCACCCAGGCTCATCAGATTTCCGCTGATGCCGAACCTGTTCATGCCGATGACGGCGAACAGGAAGGACAGCGGGATCATCAGGGCCGTGATGGTGGCGGCGCGGATGTTGCCCAGCAGCAGGAACAGAACGACGATGACCAGCAGCGCACCCTCGGTCAGGTTCCGAGCGACGGTCGAGATGGTCGAGTTGACCAGCTCGCTGCGGTTCAGAACCGGCAGGGCGACGATGCCAGGAGGCAGGCTGTCGTCCACCACCGCCAGCCGCTCGGCCGCCGCCTGGGCCACCGTGCGGCTGTTGCCGCCGGCGATCATCAGGGCTGTGCCGAGCACCGCCTCATGCCCGTCACGGCTGGCGCCGCCCAGGCGTGGGGCCTGACCGATCTCGACTGTGGCGACGTCGGCGACCCGGACGACCAGGCCGCCGCGATTGACCACGGGGGCTTGGGCCAGATCGTCGATGGTCAGCGCCAGAGCGTCGGTGCGGACGACCAGGGCCTCGCCCGCGCGCTGGATGTAGCCGGCGCCGGCCTGCGTATTGGCGCGTTCGACCGCCTGGACCAGGTCGCCGAGGCCCAGACCATAAGCGGACAACCGCGCGGCGTCGGGCCTGACGGCATACTCCTTGACGTAGCCACCAACGGTATCGACGCCAGCTAGGCCAGCGGTCGTGCGCATCTGCGGCGCGATGATCCAGTCCTGGACCGTCCGCAGATAGGTCGCGCGCTGCTCTGGCGTCGTCAGTCGCTCACCCTCCGGTGTCAGGTAGACGCCGCCGGCCTGCCAGCCGGGCTGGCCGGGTCTGGAAAGGTTCTCGGTGTTGAAGGGGACGTAATCGACCGTCCACATCAGCACTTCGCCGAGGCCGGTGGTGATCGGCGACAGCCCCGGCTCCACGCCTTCAGGAAGGCCCTCCGACGCGGCGGCGAGCCGTTCGGCGACCTGCTGACGCGCGAAATAGATGTCGGTCTGGTCCGTGAAGATCGCGGTGATCTGACTGAAGCCGTTGCGTGACAGTGACCGCGTGCTGGTCAGGCCGGGGATGCCCGCGAGGGCAGTTTCCAGCGGATAGGTGACCTGCCGCTCGATCTGCTCGGGCGCCAGGGCGGGGGCGACCGTGGTGATCTGAACCTGTCTGTTGGTGATGTCGGGAACGGCGTCGATGGGCAGCTTGGTCAGTTCGAACAGACCCAGGGCCGCCACGAGGCTGACGGCTAGGATGACGAACCAACGGAAGCGGACGGATGCCGCGATGATTGCGCTGAACATGCTGTCGCTCCCTAGTGGCCGTGCTCGGCCTCGCCCTTGGCGAGTTCGGCTTTCAGGAGGAAGGCGTTGGTTCCGGCGATGCGCTCGGTCCCGGTCAGGCCGCTCAGGATTTCGGTTCGATCGCCGGCTTGCCGGCCGACCAGGACGGGGGCGGCGCGAAAACCCGTCGCGGTGCGCACAAACACCACGTTCGAACCCTCTACGGTTTGGACGGCGTCGGACGGGACCGTGAGGCCGCCGGCGGACTGGTCCGTGACCACAACGCCGGAGACGGCCGATCCTGCGGGCGGCAATCCCCCTCCGGTCGGCCGGGCGCGTATGATCGTTGCACCGCTTTCTTCGCTTGCATCGGCGGCGACGCCAGTGACGACGGCGTCGAACTCGCCCGCCGGTGCCTGCACGCGCACGGTCGAACCCGCGCGAACCTGGGCCGCGAGCGCGGGAGGCGCCGCGAAGATGATCTCGACCCGCGCCGGGTTGGTGACCTCGGCGATCACCCCGCCCTGGGCGGCGAAGCCGCCCGGCCCGACTTGAACGCTGGTTACAACCCCGCTGATGGGGCTGACGACGCTGAGTCGACCCGAGGCATTGGGAGAGCCGGCGGCCGAGACCCGCGCTCGCGCCGCGCGTGCGGCGGCGTCCGAACTCAGCGACTGAGCCCGCGATGTCTCGACTTCCTGACGCGCAACGACGCCGGCTTCTTCCAAGTTACGGTCACGCTCATAAGCGCGGCGAGCAGCATCCGCCGACGCGTTCGCGGCGTCCGCCTCGGCGCGCAGGGCAGCGGCATCGCCGCTGACCAGCACCGCCAGGGGCTGACCCGCGCGAACCGACTGCCCAGGTGCTACCAGAACTCTTTCGACGCGCCCGCCTACGCTTGCGGCGACGGCCGCGCGCGCGTCCACCATCGGCTCGACGCGCCCGGAAAGACGGGTCTCGCTTCCGCCGCCGCCCGTGACCGCGACGACCGAGATGTTCGCGGCGGCGATCTGCGCCTCGGTCAGGAGGACGACGCCTTCCTCGGCCGCGCCTTCCTCGGCATGACCTTCTTCACCTTCGACATGTTCTCCTTCGGCTGACGCGGCCGGTGCTTCGGCCGGCGAGCGTGACATGGCGTAGAGGCCCGCACCGCCAATCACGACGACGGCGGCGACCCCGGCCATGAGCCAGGTCTTGTTGATGTTGGGGGTGCGTTTCATTTCGATGATCCAAACGGGAAACGGCCTTGCAGGCGCGCGAGATCGACTTCCGCCCGGACCCGCGCGAGGCGGGCGTCAACGGCGGCGTTGCGGGCCGCGATCAGCGCGGCTCGGGATGAACTGAGTTCGAGTTGCGAGATGCGTCCGGCCTCAAAGCCGATCCGGGAGAGGCGATACGCCTCCTCTGCTGCCGTCACGCCGCCGTCGGTCGCCCAGACACGGCTGTTGGCGGATCGCAATCGAGCCTCAGCCCCGGCGAGATCGGCCTGCGCGGTCTGTGTCGCAGCCATAACGCGCGCGTCGGCGGCCCGAAACTCGGCCTGGGCGGCGTCGTAGTTGCCTCGGTTCCGGTCAAACAGCGGCAGCGGCATGCTGACCCCGAACGTCAGGGCTGTCGCGTCTTCGGCCTCGTAACGACGCACGCCGACCGAGACGCGGACGTCGGGCCTCGCGCGGACCCGCTCCACTTCGATCCGGCTCTCGGCGGCGGCGCGTTCGGCCTCGGCCACCCGCACTTCGGGCGACGTCGAGGAGGTCGGAACGAGCGCGGGCGGCTCCCGATCCAGCAGGCTGGCACCAATGGAGGTCACCGGGTTCGGCAGCATCGCCACGGCGGTCAGTCTCGCGAAGGCGGCGTCGCGTTCGGCTTGGGCCTCGTCGAGCGCGGCTCTCGCCGCCGCCGCTTGGCTCTGGGCCTGGATGCCACGAAACAGCGGCTCGCGGCCCTCCTCGACCAGGATCATCAGCGCCCGCGCGTCGGCGATCGTCAGGTCGAGCGCTTCCTGCGCCAACTGAAGTCGCCGCTCGGCCGCCTCGGCTTCGGCATAGGCGAGCGCCAGTCTGCCTGCCGCGTCCAGCGTGGCGAGGTCGCGCCGCAGCAGCGACGTTCTACCCTCCGCCTGGGCGACGCCCACCCTGGCGCTTCGCCGGCCCCAGAGTTCCAGGTCTTGGCTGACCGACAGGGTGGTCTCGGCGTTGTCGTAGCCGGAGAAGGGTCCACTGCCGAAGGCGTTCTCGGCTTCAAGGCTCAGTTCGGGGTTCGGCCGGACGCCCGCCTGACGGACGCGCGCTTCGGCCGCATCGACCAGGGCGTCGGCTTCCAGCGCTCCGGGCGTCAGGCCGATGCGTTCGAGCAGTTCTTCGTATGACGGCACGGGGTCGGCCCAGGCAGGGCCGATCGCGACGGTCGCCATGGCGACCACGGCGCAGCCGATCGCGAGACGCGAGCGGCAGAATTTCAGGGGTGGCATGTTCCATGTCCCAGAGGTTCCAAACGATTGACGAGCGCCATCAGGCGCAGGGCATCGTCAGGCTCTGGGAGGGCGCTTGGGACCGCTGGGGGTGCGTGAATCCAGGGGCTCGGACGCCGGTAGGAGCGGCGTCGTGGTCGAGTCGGGGGTCGCTGCCGCCGGCTCCGGGGCCAGCGGCAAGGGCGCGCCACCGTGGTGACAGTGACCATGCGAACAGATCGCATGGTCTTCACCAAGGTCGCCGGATTCCGTGTCCAGCGAGCCGGATGAGGCTTCGGCGGAGGTCGAGTGCGCCGGCTCCAACGCGCAGGTCGCGGCGTCCACGGCGGACGAAAGCACGAACAGCGACATGAACGCCGCGAGCACCGCCGCCATCCATCCTCGTTTGAGCCGCATCATGTCCACGCGGCCCCATAGCATGAGGCGCGTTGAAGAACACGTCCTTCTCGCACGAGCGCTGCGTCGCGCCCCAGCTTTGCCGAACCAGCCAATCATGAACCCTGCCTCAACTCGTCGCGCGACTGGCGAACGATCGCCCAGGCCGACTGAAGGAAGACCAAGGCCAGGATAACGCCCGCGATCAGGTCGGGCCAGCGCGAAGCGGTGATCCACACCAAACCGCCTGCCGCCGCGACGACCAGGCTCTCGATGAGATCGTTGCGGGTGCAGAGCCAGACGGACCGGACATTGGCGTCGCCGTCACGGTGGCGAACCAGCAGCAGGGCGGCGATGCCGTTGGCGACGAAGCCGAGCAGTCCCAGCCCTGAGATGACGGCCCCCTCCGGCGGCGCCCCCGACACGGCGCGCCAGATCGCGAAGCCCAGGATGAAGGCGGCGAGCAGCCCGAGGCTCGCGCCCTTCAGCAGGGCCGCGCCCGCCCTGATCCGCGTCGAGCGACCGATAGCCCATAGGCTGATCGCGTAGGTCGCGCTGTCGGCCAAGAAATCCAGAGCGTTCGCCCCCAGCGCCGCCGAACCTTGCAGCCAGGCGCCCCCGGCCAACGCCACGAACGCGAGGGCGTTGATGGCGATCACCGACCAAAGGATGCGGCGATAGGCGGGCGTGGCGCCGTCAAACTTGACGGCGGCGCCGCATCCGCAGCCGGCGGAAGGCTCATTCAGGATCGGCTGGCTCACGGGCGACCTCCAAGTGGGAGAGACCCTTCTGCATCCTCTAGCCACTAGAGGATCAAGCGCCTATTTTCACGAGATGGCCTCCACCTCCCTGTCCACGCGAAGCATCGGGAGATTAGCCGCGCTCACGGGCGTGAAGGTCCCCACCATCCGCTTCTACGAGCAGATCGGGATCATGCCCGCCCCGGAGCGGACCGCGAGCGATCGCCGCGTGTACGACGACGCGGCACTGCGCCGGCTGTCGTTTGTCCGCCACGCCCGTGACCTGGGCTTCGACCTGGACTCGATCCGCTCGCTGCTGGACCTAGCCGATGAACCGGAGCGGCCGTGCGGCGAGGCCAACGCAATCGCCGACCGCCACCTCGCGGTGGTCACGGGAAAAATCGCTCGATTGAAGGCCCTTCAGGCCGAACTCTCCCGGATGACGGCCGAGTGCGCCGGTGGGCGCGTCTCGGCCTGCAAGGTGATCGAGGTCCTACATGATCACGACCGCTGTGGCGCCGATCACGGCGGCACGAGGTCGGACTTCTAACCCGGCTAGGCGGCTTTGCGCGTCGGTCGGGCGCGCGGCAGGCCAACGCATTCCTTCAAAAGGAAGTCCGACAACGCCTGAAGGTTCTCCTGGTCCACGCGATAGAGGATGGACCGGCCGTCCCGCTGATACTGAACCAATCGGGCATGGGACAGCATCATCAACTGGGTAGAGAGGGTGTTCTGCGCGACCCCCAGCCGTTTCGCAATGTCGCCGGACTTCATGCCCTCCGGCGGCGCCTCTTTGGCGAGAAGCCGAAGAATCTCTACCCGCGACACGGTCGAAAGGGCCGAGAAGCCCATCATCACGACTGCCATATCCATAATTCGGACTCCTCCGATACGTTGAACTTCGGACTCTACCGAAAATCCGTTGTTCGTCAAGGTGTTCATCTGTCACGAACCGTGACACCGGGTCTATGTCGTGAATCCTGACATTCGAGGGTGTTCTACGTCAAGAATATTGACATACGGTGATACGCCGATATATCGTTGACCTAGACATGTCGCTGCTTTATGAAGTCGCCTCATTCCCGAGCGAGAGTGAGGAGGATGGAGCATGGAAGGGACGCCTGAAGAGACGCTGTGCCAGCCGACAGCGGATGACGTCGGTTCACCGTCGAGCGAACCGGTCGCAACCTCGATCGATCAAGGCGCAGGCTCCGGCCTCCAAGTTGACGAGTTCTACACGTTCGTGATCGCGCGGGCGGGCTCCACGCCATGAACCGGAAGCCACAGGACCTGCGCGTTCGTATGCTTCATTGCCTGTGCGAGGGCATGTCGCAGCGTTCCTGCGAGCGCATCTTCGACGTCAGTCAGAACACCGTCGCCAAGCTGTTCGCCGAAGTCGGTGATTGGGCCATCGCCCACATGAAGACGCTCAAGAATCTGCACATCGCCAACATCCAAGCCGACGAACTGCATTCGTTCGTTGGGGCGAAGGAAAAGAACTTGTCGGACATGATCGACCCACCCGAGGGCGCTGGCCGTGTCTGGACCTACCTCGCCATGTGCGCGGATTTTAAGCTGATCTTCGAATACCACCTCGGCGATCAGGACGCTCTCAACGCCAGCGAGTTCCTAAAGAACGTGGCGGGGAAATTGGAACGGAGCCCGGACGGCGGGTTCGTCGTTCGGCCGCACCTCGCGACCGATGGCCTGAAGGCCTACACGAAGGCTTTCAGGAACGCGTTTGGCGCGGACGCTGACTACGGCATCCTGGAGAAGCAATACGACAAGCAGGACAAGAACGGGAACAAGGCGCCGGGCGGACGCTACATCGGCGCCAATCGAAAAAAGGGCTCCGGCGACTGGCGCGTCGAAGACACCCACACGTCATACATCGAGCGCCAGAATCTGAATCTGCGAATGGGAAACCGGCGCTTCAACCGGAAGACCAACGCCTTCTCCAAAACGATGCTGAACCACGAGCGGCACATCGCCATGTGGGCCGTCTATCACAACTACTGTTGGATTCCGCGCCCGATGCGGCCTCGCCTTCAGCCCGATGGAACGCGCAGCCGCCAATGGATCAAGAGGGACCCGGCGGCGATCGCGGCCGGCCTTGCAACGCGGCTCTGGTCGGTCGCCGACATGCTCACGATGGCGGACGACTTCACGGCCGAACGCCGACTGGTGGAGTCCGAGCAGGGCGAAGAGCCGCCGTCCGAGCCGATCCTGATCGAAGTTTCGGACGACGATGTCGTGCTGGCCCCGTCGCATTGGGTTTATTCGAGCACCACGCACCAATCTACCAAGGTTCACAAAGCAGAATGCGCTTTTTGCCGCGACGGCCAGGGCCGCAAGGCCGGTGCCAAGTCGTCGGGGGTCTGGATGCCCTACTATTCGCTGGAAGACGCGATCGCCGCATCGGTCGCCATACAGCCCGATGACCATTCGATTTGTAACGTCTGCCTGGGGGACTATTTCAAGCGGGGCTACTACCCCTAGACGACCCAGACCCCCATCCCCTGGCATCGTTTGGATCACGATACCTAACCCCTAAGTTCAAACTGCGTCACCACCTCCGAACATTCATGCTTGACTCCGTATCACGATACGGAACTTAAGGAGTGCGCCTCGGATTGAGAAGATCACGGAGGCCGACATGAGCAAGACCGCCACCATCCACCGCATGGTGATGCCCGACCACACCTGTCCCTGGGGGCTGAAAGCCCGTCACCTGTTGAAGAGCCGAGGCTACAAGGTCGAGGACCACTGGCTGACCACCCGCGAGCAGGTGGACGCCTTCAAGGCCGAACACGGGGTCATGACCACGCCCCAAGTTGTCATCGACGGACGGAGGATCGGAGGTCACGACGACCTGCGCCGTTTTCTCGGACTGAAAGTGCGCGACCCCAAGGCGACGACCTATACGCCGGTCCTGGTCGTCTTCCTGACCACGGCGGTCATGGCGGCCATGCTCAGCCTGACAGTCTACGGCACGCCGCTGACCCTCCGCGCCGGAGAATGGTTCATCGCCTTGTCGATGATGGCGCTGGCCATGCTGAAGCTCCAGAACATCGAGAGCTTCTCGTCCATGTTCCTGAACTACGACCTGTTGGCCAAACGCTGGGTGCCCTACGGCAAGGTCTACCCCTTCGCCGAGTTCGGAGCGGGGGCGCTGATGTTGGCAGGGGTGCTGACCTGGCTGTCGGTCCCGGTCGCCCTGTTCATTGGCGGCATCGGCGCGGTCTCGGTGTTCAAGGCCGTCTACATCGACAAGCGCGAGCTGAAGTGCGCCTGCGTCGGCGGCGACAGCAATGTGCCGCTAGGCTTCTTGTCGCTGACCGAGAACCTGATGATGCTCGCCATGGCGGTGTGGATGGCGTTTATGACATACGGCCAAGCTGGCACGATGGCCATGTGAAGCCGGATGTGCGGCTTTGGGAGCGCCGTTGCGCTAGGTCTGCTATCGATTAGGTCGGCCAGGATGTGATGTCGGACTATCCGTGGCAGACTGTGCTGTGACGGGAGGTTTTAGACGGCTTTTGCAGTCCCAGTCGGGCTGATGAGCACAGCCGCAGCTCGAAGGCGTAACGCAGCAAAGCGCCTCCATCGACGCTTGCGACTTCCTGCAAACGCCGGTGTAGGCGGCCGCCGACGAAGCAATGTTGGCCGCGACAGTCTATCGGTCCGTTGCCACTTCAAACGTCAGTGTTGCGTTATTGGTGGTGAAACGTCCTCCGCCCTCGGTCGGAGCGTCAAGCGTCGCGGCCACCAGCATGACGGGACCTATAGTGCCCTCGGGTAGCTCGAGCCGGCCGTTCCCATCGGTTTGAACCTCACGGCGTTGGTCCTGACCGAACCTGATCGTCACCGGATGGGCCGACATCGGATTACCATTGCGGACCAGCTGGAAGCGGGTCGGAGCAGTCCGGCCGGGCTCGAACTCCGGAAGGAACTCCACTTCCAGCCCTCCAGCGCCGTTCACCGCCGGGGTGCACGTCTGGAAACAGACAAACGTCTTGGCAAGTCTGCGCGACCGGATCTGGAGTGTCGCGCCTTCTGGCAGCAGACGCCGCACCGTCGCAACCTCTTCGGCCTTGAAGGGATGCTCCTCCAGATAGGTGTCGACCTGGTCCGGCCTCCAGCTCGTTTCGCCCCAAATGGTCTGCAGCGTCACCGACGCCATTCCCTGACTTTCGCTGGACACCGTCAAACGGAGAGACTGGGGCTGAGCCGTGACCGTGACATCCGCGGGGCGGCCAGCAACGAGAGCTTGAAGATCGGCGATGCGCGTGGGCTGCGAACCGATGTTGAGGGCAGGGAAATCAGACGACGAGGTTGCATGAACAATCAGCGGCTGGCCAGCGGGCCTGACGAAGCGCTCCGGCGCGAGAAAGAAGTCGTGGGCGACCGCCGCCCCGCCGAACAGGCTTAAAGCCACGGCCGCAGCCAGTGTGGAACGCGCTCTCATGCCCTAAGCCTCTCGCTGGTTGACTGCGCGACCGGGGCCTGCGCCGACCGAACTCGTGAAACGCCTATCTACCCAAGCCCTAGGGACCCTGCACCCCCTTAGCGACGATGTCGTGCCGTCCCCGTGTTTGGGAATATGCCAAAACAGAATGAAACGACCGCGTCTGCAGGCTAGTCGGTCGACTCAGATCGCCTGCCTGCAGACCGAGAGGCAAATCCGACATGCTTCCCCGCAGAAAAATCGTGCACGGGGAGTGCCGTGTTCGAGCGCTGAAACGCACTGAAAGCCGGTGAAGCCGAGCGACCGGTGATGTTTGCCTGGTGGGTAGCCTGGTGGGTAAGCGGTCATTCAGACAAGAAATCTGAAAGAAAACAACACACTAGACAGCCAAGTGGCTCCGCGGGTAGGATTCGAACCTACGACCAGCCGATTAACAGTCGGCTGCTCTACCACTGAGCTACCGCGGAACAGCTGCTCGGGAGGCGCGCCTATAGCAGCGGCTTTCCGCGTCGCGCAACGGGAAATCTCATCCGTGTCGATCCTGCCTGTCGAAGACCCCGACGATCCCCGCGTCGCCGCCTTCCGCGACATCCGCGAGCGCGATCTGACGGGGCGCGAGGGGCTGTTCATTGCCGAGGGCGAGGTGGTGCTGAACGTGCTGCTGTCGCCGCAGTCGCTGTGTCGGCCGAGGGCGGTCTTGATGGCGGCGCACCGGATCGAGCGCCGGGCAGAGCTGCTGGCGCGGGTTCCGGACGGCGTGCCGGTCTATGCGGCGTCGCAGGCGGTGCTGGACCGGATCGCGGGGTTCGAGCTGCATCGAGGCATGCTGGCGCTTGGTGAGAAGCCGGTCCCTTCGGATGGCGAAACGATTCTGCGACAGCTGGGCGAGCGGGCCGTGGTGCTGGCGGTGTCGGGCGTCGGCAATCACGACAACATGGGCGGGCTGTTTCGCAACGCGGCGGCGTTTGGCGCGGCGGCGGTGCTGAGGGATGACCGCTGCTGCGACCCCTTTTACCGCAAGAGCATTCGGGTCTCGGTGGGCGCGGTGCTGAGGACGCCGACGGCCATCTCGGGGCCGCCCGCGATCCTGATCGAGCAGCTGGAGGCGGCCGGATTTGAGGTGATCGCCCTGTCGCCGTCGGCGCGAGAGCCTCTTACGGCCGTGCGGCGGGAGGGGCGACAGGCGCTGCTGGTCGGGTCCGAGGGGCCGGGCCTGCCGTCAGCGATCTTGGATCGGGTTCGGACCGTCGGCATTCCGATGGCCGGAGGCTTCGACTCGTTGAATGTGGCGACCTCGGCGGCGATCGCGCTCCACCATGTGTGCGATCCGCCACAGCCGTGACTGTCGTTAAAAATTCAAGCCATTAACGCTTCATCCGCCTTGATGAACGGCGGTTTCCGTGACGCTATGGAGGTCCGGGGAGGACGACATGGCTGGGTTGTTGAGCTTCATGGGCCGCAATGTGCGGATCGTGGTCGCGGTGGCGGTCGTCGCCGCCAGCGTCGGCGCGGCTGGCGCGATCGGCTGGATGACCGCGCCGATCTAGGGTCGATCCCGAAGAGATCGCGATGGAGGCCTGACCGGGAATCGAACCCGGGTGCAAGGATTTGCAGTCCTCTGCGTCACCACTCCGCCATCAGGCCCTGAGACCCCTCGACGGGGCCCCGCGATCGCGAGGCGCGTTCGCTATCAGATCGATCCGAGGCCTGCAATGAGGCCGTCGCAAACATTGTCCGGCGCGGCGCGCGACCCTATAAGCGCGCCAGTTTTCCTCTGAACGCCGTCAGGACGCCCGCCGCATGGACTTCGCCGCCGCCCGCAAGGTTATGGTCGACAGCCAGGTCCGCGTGAGCGATGTCACCGACCGGTCGCTGCAGGCCGCGCTGCTGGCCGTGCCGCGCGAACGGTTCTGCGCCCCGGACCGCGCCTTCACCGCCTATGGCGAGGTCGAGGTCGAGATAGCCAACGGCCGTCGTCTGATGCAGGCCCGCGAGGTCGCCAAGCTGATCCAGGCGCTCGACGTCCGCGAGGACGAGACGGCTCTGGCCATTGCGGCCCCCTATGCCGCGGCGGTGCTGGCCCGGCTGGGCCTGAAGGTCACCGCGCAGGAAGCCGATCCGGCGGTGATGGAGGTCGTCGCCCCGGCTCTGGCGGAGGCCGGCGTGGAAGCTGTGGTCGCGCTCTTGGCCCAGCCGTCGGGCGAGGGCTACGATGTGATCGTGTCCGAGGCCGCCGTGGCGGTGAAGCCCGAGGTCTGGCTGGCGGCGCTGCGGGTCGGCGGTCGGCTGGCGGTCGTGGAGCGCCACGGGCCGAACGGCCGGGCGGTCCTGTATGTGAAGGGCCAGGGCGGGGTGTCGCGGCGCGAACTGTTCGATGCGGCGCCGCCTGTTTTGCAGGAAATGACGCCGGCGCCCGCCTTCGCCCTCTGATCGCCGGATTGGACGAGCATCGGACTGGCGTTCGCGTGAAAAAAACTTAACTGGCGCAAGGCGAAGCTCTTACGCACTACGCCGTTCGTGGGATACCGGCGCCGGGCTGGCGCACCGAAGGATCAGGTCATGTTCAAACGTTCGCGCGCGCTCGCCTCGGTCGCCGTCATCGCCGTGGCGGTGTCGACGGCGGCTCCGGCCTTCGCCGATACGCTGCGGGACGCCATCGCGCTCGCCTATCGCACCAATCCGACGCTGCAGGCGCAGCGGGCGAATCAGCGGGCGGTCGACGAACTGGTGCCCCAGGCGCGCGCCGGACTGCGCCCGGATGTGTCAGCCTCGGTGTCGGCGAGTTACACGCGTCGGGATGCGCCGGACACGGAAGGCATCGATTTCAACAACGACGGCGTTTTCGATGTCCAGCCGTCAGACAACATTACCGAGGATGAGACCGGAAGCGCCCAGATCGGCCTGAACCAGACCCTCTATTCCGGCGGCCGTGTCGCACGAGGCATCGATGCGGCCGAGGCCAATGTGCGCAGCGGGCGCGAGCAGCTGCGCGCGGTCGAGCAGTCGGTGCTGGGCTCGGTCATCCAGGCCTACGTCGACGTGCTGCGCGACATGGAGATCCTGCGCATCCGAGAGGCCAACCTCGGCGTCCTGCAACGCCAGCTGGAGGAATCCAACGCTCGCTTCGAGGTCGGCGAGATCACCCGCACCGACGTGGCCCAGTCCGAGGCGCGCCTGGCCCAGTCCGAATCGGACCTGGCCGGGGCCCAGTCGCAGCTCTCGGTGTCGCGCGCGGTCTACGCGGCCGTCGTCGGGCAGGCGCCCGCCAACCTTGAACAGCCGCCGGCATTGCCGGGCGTGCCCGCAGATTTCGAATCCGCGCTGGACATCGGCCTCGCCGAAAACCCCAGCGTCCTCGCGGCTCAGTATGAACTTCAGGCCGCAGAGGCGCAGGTGGCGCAGGCGCGCTCGCAGTTCATGCCCTCCGTGGGTCTTTCGGCCTCTTATGGCGGCCAGGACGAACTGTCGTCGTTCAACCTCAGCCGGAACACGGCGTTTCAGGCAGGCGCCACGCTTACGGTGCCCCTGTTCACCGGCGGCCTGAACCGCAGCCGGGTCGCCCAGGCGCTCGAACAGGCCAACGCCGCCAAGATCGCCATCCGGGGCGAAGAGCGGACGGTGCTGCAGAACGTCAGCACCTCCTACGCCCAGATCATCCAGGCCAACGCCCAGCTGGCGGCGGGCGAAGAGGGTGTGCGCGCCGCCCGCATCGCCGCCGAGGGCGTGCGTCAGGAGCAGCAGGTCGGCCTGCGCACCACGCTTGACGTGCTGAACGCCGAGCTGGAACTCCGCAACGCCGAGATCACGCTCGCCCAAGCGCGCCGCAATCAGTACGTCGCTCAGGCCAACCTGCTGGCCTCGATGGGCCGGTTGAGCGGCGAGGACCTGGATCCGACCCTCGACATCTACGACCCGACCGTCAACGCCGACCGCGTGCGCAATCGCGGCGGCCTGCCGTGGGACTTCGCCGTCGAGGCGCTTGACCGCATCGCCTCGCCGCCGGTCACGCCCGCCAACGACGGACCGCAGGCGCCCATCGACGATCAGCTGAACGGCGAAATCATCCGGACGGCGCCGCAGGGTCAGTAGGCCGGATTAACCAACGAGGCGAAAAAGTCTCGTTGATTCCGCTGGTCGTTGATGCGACGAACGGGACAGGGCTGGCCGGGGGTCGGTCCACAGTCTCTCGTCCATGTTTTCGCCTTCCCGAAGGTTCGCTCGAGGCCCGACCATGACCGACACGACCGCTCAAGAACCGACGATGGAAGAGATCCTGGCGTCGATCCGCCGGATCATCTCGGAAGATGACGCGCCCGCCGCCGAGGCCGCGCCCGCGGCGGCCGAGCCTGCGCCGGAGCCTGAAGTCGCGCCCGAGCCCGAGCCCGTCATGGCGACTGAGCCGGAGCCCGAGCCTGAGCCCGCGCCCGCCGAAGAGGAAGTGCTGGAGCTGACCGAGCGCTATGAGGCGCCGGCGGTGGAAAGCATTGGCGATCTGGACGTTTCGGCCCACGAAGAGCCCGAACCCGAACCCTTCCCGACCGCCTTCCAGCCGGAGCCCGAGCCCGTGCATCACGCGCCCGCCACGTCCGAAACCTCCGCTCCGGTCGAGGCGCTGGTGGGTGCTGGCGCGGCCGCCAGCGCGGCCTCGGCCTTTGCCGGCCTGACTGCCAGCCTCGCAAGGCCCGAACCTGCGGCGCTGGCCGGCGGCAGCGGGCCGACCATCGACGCCCTGGCGCGCGAACTGTTGCGGCCGATGCTCAAGGAATGGCTCGACGCCAACCTGCCCGGCATCGTCGAGGCCGCCGTACGCAAGGAAGTCGAACGCATCGCCCGCAGCGCGGGCTAGCCCCGCTCGCAGCTAGCGACTAGATCGGACGGGGCGGTCCAGACGGGCCGCCCCTTTTGCTTTTCCTCCCACCGTGCACCCCGGCGCAGGCCGGGGTCCAGATGGAGGTCTCGTTCGCCGAAGCGGTCCCGGGTGCGCTGTCCCAGCCAACTGGTCCGCGATCTGGACCCCGGCCTTCGCCGGGGTGCACGGCGGATGGGGGCTCCGGCAAAGACCGAAACGCCGACCATGCTTGAGAAGACTTTCGACCCCAAGGCCGCCGAACCCCGCCTGTATGCGATGTGGGAGAGCTCGGGCCTGTTTGCGCCACGGACCGAAGGCGCGGCCGAGGCCTATTCGATCGTCATTCCGCCGCCGAACGTGACGGGGTCGCTGCACATCGGCCATGCGCTGAACAATACGCTTCAGGACATTCTGGCCCGCTATCACCGGATGCGGGGCAAGGCGGTGCTGTGGCTGCCCGGCACCGACCACGCCGGCATCGCCACCCAGATGGTGGTCGAGCGCCAGCTGGCGGCCCAGGGCAATGTCGGCCGGCGCGACATGGGCCGCGACGCCTTCGTGGCCAAGGTCTGGGAATGGAAGGCCGAGAGCGGGGGGACCATCGTCCAGCAGCTGCGCCGCCTGGGCGCCTCGTGCGACTGGAGCCGGGAGCGGTTCACCCTGGACGAGGGGCTGAACGCGGCGGTGCGCAAGGTCTTCGTCGAGCTGCACCGCAAGGGCCTGATCTATCGCGACAAGCGACTGGTGAACTGGGACCCGCAGTTCCAGACGGCGATCAGCGACCTGGAGGTCGAGCAGCGCGAGGTCGACGGCCACTACTGGCACTTCGCCTATCCGCTCGCGGACGGCGTGACCTACGAACACCCCATCGCCTTCGACGAGCTGGGCGAGGCGACGGAGTTTGAGACCCGGGACTACATCGTCGTGGCGACGACGCGGCCGGAGACCATGCTGGGCGACACCGGGGTGGCGGTGCATCCAGACGACGCGCGCTATGCCGGGCTGGTCGGCAAGTTCGTGACCCTGCCCATCGTCGGGCGGCGCATCCCGATCGTGGCCGACGACTACGCCGATCCGACCAAGGGCTCGGGCGCGGTGAAGATCACGCCCGCCCATGATTTCAATGACTTCGGCGTCGGAAAGCGTGCGGGAGTTCAGGCGATCAACGTCATGGACGCCTTTGCGCGGATCACCACGGCGGGCGCTCCGGACCTGCCGGTCGAATACGACGGCATGGACCGGTTTGCGGCGAGGAAGGCCATCGTCGCCCGCGCCGAGGAAGAGGGCTGGCTGAAGGACATCGAGAAGACGAAGCACGTCGTGCCCCACGGCGACCGCTCGGGCGTGGTCATCGAGCCGTGGCTGACGGACCAGTGGTACGTTGATGCCGCGACCCTGGCCCAGCCTGCGCTGAAGGCGGTCGAGCAGGGCGACACGGTCTTCGAGCCCAAGTCCTACGAGAAGATCTACTTCGAGTGGCTGCGAAACATCGAGCCCTGGTGCATCAGCCGCCAGCTCTGGTGGGGCCACCGGATCCCGGCCTGGTATGACGCCGATGGAAACATCTACGTCGCCGAAACCGAGGAAGAGGCGAGGG
Source organism: Brevundimonas bacteroides DSM 4726 (assembly GCF_000701445.1). Lineage (GTDB taxonomy): Bacteria > Pseudomonadota > Alphaproteobacteria > Caulobacterales > Caulobacteraceae > Brevundimonas > Brevundimonas bacteroides. The sequence goes on along the minus strand of NZ_JNIX01000009.1, from coordinate 307,285 downwards.
CGCAAGCAGCCGGGAAGACCCTGACGCAGGACGAGGATGTGCTGGACACCTGGTTCAGCTCCGCCCTGTGGCCCTTCTCGACCATGGGCTGGCCGGAAGACACCGACGACCTGAAGCGCTTCTACCCGACATCGGACCTGGTCACGGCGGCCGACATCATCTTCTTCTGGGTGGCCCGGATGATGATGATGGGGCTGCACTTCATGGATGAGGTCCCGTTCCGGCGGGTCATCATCAACGGCCTGGTCCGCGACGAGAAGGGCCAGAAGATGAGCAAGTCCAAGGGGAACGTCATCGATCCCCTGACCATCATCGACGAGCTGGGGGCCGACCCCCTGCGCTTCACCATGGCCATCCTGTCGGGCACGCGCGACATCAAGTTGTCGAAGCAGCGCATTGAGGGCTATCGCAATTTCGGCACCAAGCTGTGGAACGCGGCGCGCTTTTCCCAGATGAACGACTGCGCCCGCGCCCCGGGATTCGACCCGGCGACGGTGCAGCAGACCATCAACCGCTGGGTCCGGGGCGAACTGACCAAGGCCGAGCGCCAGGTGTCGGAAGCCATCGAGGGCGGTCGGTTCGACGACGCGGCGTCGGCGCTCTACCGCTTCGTCTGGAACGTCTTCTGCGACTGGTACCTGGAGCTGGCCAAGCCCGTGTTCCAGGGCGCCGACGATGCCGCCAAGGCCGAGACCCGGGCCATGACGGCGTGGACGCTGGACCAGACGCTGAAGCTTCTGCATCCGGTCATGCCCTTCATCACGGAGGAGCTGTGGGCCGAACTCGGCAGGGCCGGAGCGGCGCGGGACGAGGCCATGCTGCTGGGCGCAGCGTGGCCGGTGCTGCCGGATGAGTCCGTCGATTCCGACGCCGAGGACGAGATCGGCTGGCTGGTCGATCTGGTGGGCGAGATCCGGGCCCTGCGCGGCGAGATGAACGTGCCCCCAGCCGCCAAGCCGCCCCTGACTTTTGTGCAACCCGACACGACGACCGCCGCCCGGATCGAGCGGCACCGCGACCTGATCCTGACACTTGCACGGGTGTCGGAGGTCGCCGTGTCCGAGGCGGCGCCGGAGGGGGCCGTGACGATCGTCTCGGGCGGCTCGGCTGCGGCCCTGTCGTTGGCCGGCGTCATCGACGTGACGGCCGAGCTGGCTCGCCTGACCAAGGAGGTCGCGGCGGCCGAGAGCGATATCGGCCACGTCATGAAGAAGCTGGGCAACCCCAACTTCGTCGACCGCGCTGCGCCCGAGGTGGTCGAGGAGCAACGCGCCAAGCTGGCCGAGGCCGAGGCGACCAAAGCGCGTCTGCAGGCGGCGTTGGGGCGGTTGGCGGGGCTCTAGCGCATCCGGGGCATGGTGATGCTGACACTCTCCGCGGCGACGAGCATGCCGCGCCGCGTGGCCGGGATCAGCAGGAGCGCCGCGACCAGGACGGCCAGGGCGAACAGGACGGAGATCACGCGCATCCGCGCCTCCTGAAACGGTGACGACGTCCGGCTTTCGCCGGACGCCGCCGCCGCGTTACGGGGAAGGGGATCAGGCCGCCCGGCGCGGCTCGAAGGCGTTGGCCTGGAAGGCGGCGTCGACCGGGGTCTCGGCGATGTGATTGACGTAGTTCGAGATGGTCTTCAGGCCCACGCCCAGCACGACCTCCAGCACATTGCCCGCCGTATAGCCGGCCGCGATCAGGCGGTTGACGTCGGCGTCAGAGACCCAGCCGCGCTCGCGGACCACGCGGGTGGCGAAGTCACGCAGGGCCTCCAGCCTGGCGTCGGCGATCGGCCCGCCGTTGCGGACGGCCTGAATGACGGTCTGGTCCAGCTTCTGGCCCTGCGTGACCGTGGTGTGGGCGGCGACGCAGTAGTGGCAGGCGTTCTCGACGGAGGCGGCGATCAGGACGACCTCGCGCTCCAGCGGGGTCAGGCCCGACTTCTGGTAGGCGCCGGCGAGGGCCAGATAGCCCTCGATGACGGCCGGGCTCTCGGCGAACTCGCCGACCAGGTTCGGCACGATGCCGAAGGCGGCCTTGGCGCCGGCGATGAAGGGGCGCGAGGCCTCCGGGGCGGTTTCCACGGTGTGGATGGGGAACTGGGTCATGGCGGTTTCCTTTCGGTTCGGGCGGCGCAGCAGCGCGTCGTCGAGGGGGAAGGTGCGCCCAGATCGGTTCGCCCAGTAGCCGGGCAGATCGGCTTTGACTTATGCGGTGGACGCATGAAATGACGCGGCATGGACCGCCTGTCCGCCCTTCGCCTGTTCGTCCGAGCCGTCGAAAGCGGCAGCTTCTCGCGCGCCGGGCGGGACGTCGGCCTGTCGCAGTCCGCCACCAGCCGCGCGATTGCGGGGCTCGAGGCCGAGCTTGGGGCGCGGCTGCTGTTGCGGACCACGCGGCGGCTGTCTGTCACCGAGGCGGGGCAGCGGGTCTATGAGCAGGCGCTGCGGCTGCTGGAGGAGGACGCGGCCCTCGTCGAAGCGGCGGCCGGGGCGGATCGTGAGCCGATCGGACGGCTGAGGGTGTCGACTTCGGTGGCTTTCGCCACGGCTGAGGTGGCCCCGCATGTGGATGGCTTCCTGCGTGAATGGCCTCGTCTGAGGCTCGATCTCGCGGCGACGGACGCGCGCATCGACGCGGTGGCGGAAGGGGTGGATCTGATCCTGCGGCTTGGCTCGCTGACCGACAGCAGCCTGACGGGACGAAGGCTCGGGGCTTATGAGCGGTGGCTGGTCGCGGCACCGGAGGTGGCGGCGTCGCTGGACCCGGAGGCGCCGATGGCCGAGCGGCTGAGGGAGCGATGCGTGGTCTTTTCCGGGACCAGCCTGGCGCAGAAGTGGCGGCTGGAGGGCCCCGACGACGCGGTCGAGCTTGAGCCCTCGGGACCCCTAAGCGCCTCGGCCGGCGCGGTTGTTCTTGGCCTCGCTGAGGCAGGGGCCGGTGTGGCGCTTATGCCGTCTTTCGCCGTGCGAGACGCCGTCGCAGAGGGACGGCTGGCGCGGGTGGCGCCGGCATGGTCGGGCCCGACCATGCCGCTGACGGCGCTGTGGACCCATCGCGACTTGCCGAGAAAGGCGCGGCTGTTCCTCGATCACGTCACGCCGCGCCTGAGGCTGGACCAGCGATGACCGTTCGGTTGGACGTGCTGTTGGTCACGCGCGGCCTGGTCGCGAGCCGGGCGCGCGCCAAGGCGGCCATCGAGGCGGGCGGGGTCACCGTTGATGGGCGACCGGCCACCAAGGCCTCCGAAATCGTGGCCGAGGACGATGTCGTGACCGTGGAGGAGCCTCATCCGTGGGTCGGGCGCGGGGCGCTGAAGCTGGTTGAGGCCTTGGACCGCTGGGCGATCCCTGTCTTGGGCCGGACGGTGCTGGACGTGGGCGCCTCGACGGGCGGCTTCACCGAGGTCTGTCTCAGCCGGGGCGCGACGCGGGTCTATGCGGTCGATGTCGGCTCCGGCCAGCTGCATCCGCGTGTGGCGTCCGATGCGCGGGTGATCAATCTGGAGCGCACCGATGCGCGGATTCTGTCGCGCGCGCTGATGCCGGATGCGCCCGATCTGATCGTCTGCGACGCCAGCTTCATCAGCCTCATCAAGGTGCTGCCTGCCGCTCTCGAACTGGCGGCGGAGACCGCCGATCTGGTCGCCCTCGTCAAGCCCCAGTTCGAGGCGGACGGCCCCCAAGCGATCGGCAAGGGTGGCATCGTCAAGGACGCTCACGCCCGCGTCGCTTCGGTCGGACGGGTCTCGGCCTGGCTGGAAACCGCAGGCTGGAGCGTTCGAGCAACCGCCGATAGCCCCATCCTCGGCGGCGACGGCAATGTCGAGTATTTGCTTTGGGCGAGCTGTCGCTCAATGGGCCAGTCGCCGCGCGGCGAGCGCTAGCGACCCCCAAAAAAGCAACCGCCGGCGGATTGCTCCGCCGGCGGCGCCTGTCACGATCCCGATCGACAGGGGGGCTGAAAACTAACCGGGACCGCGAACCCTCAAGCGATCAGCGCGGCAGCCAGCCCCGGCGCGGATCGTAGTAGTAGAAGCCGTCGGCCGAGACCTCGTAGCCGTTCTCGTAGCGGCGGCCGTCGCGGCGGTTGTCATAGCGACCGTAGTTGCGGTCGTCGTAGCCGCCGGAATAGGCGCGGTCGTTGTAGCGATCGTAGCCGTAGGCCCGATCGTCGCGCGAGCGGCAGTTGTCGTTGGAGGCTCGACCGACCTGCGAGCCGATCACTGCGCCGAGCACGCCGCCGATGATGGAGCCTTCTGTGCGGTTGCCACGGCCCGCGATCTGGGAGCCCGCCACCGCGCCGATACCGCCGCCGATCAGGGCACCCGCGCCGGTCCGGCCCTGACCGAGGGTGCGGCAGCGGTCGTAGGATTGACCGTAGCCATTGTTGTAGCCGTAAGGCTGGCTGTAGCCGTTGTTGTGATAGCCGTTGCCGTAGCCATACGATTGGGCCGTGGCGGCGGGGGCCAGGGCCATGGCACCGACCAGGGCGGCGGCGACGGCGGCGGGCTTGGCGAACTTGCGGGTCATGGGAAGCTCTCCCCTGTTCCGACACCGGGACATCCGGCGTCTGTTGAGAGCGGTTCTAGAGCCCGCAACCTGAACCGGCTTTGATCGGGGCGTTCATCTTCGTTTATGTTTCGCGGGCGGGCCGGGCGGGCTAGAGACCGGCGATGACGACGATCCTGACGATCGCCCGCGTGGCCGGGCAGGGCGACGGTGTGGCCGAGACGCCCGCCGGGCCGGTGTTCGCGCCCCTGACCCTGCCGGGCGAGGTGGTGCGGGGCGAGGTGCGGGACGGGCGGCTGGAGGGCGGCGAGCTCGTCGAGGCCAGTCCGGATCGGGTGACGCCGGTTTCGGCCCATTACGGCGACTGTGGCGGGTGTTCGCTGCAGCATTGGGCGAGCGGGCCGTATCTGGCGTGGAAGCGGGAGCAGGTCGTCGCCGCCCTGGCGCGGGAGCGGATCGAGACGGAGGTCGAGGCGACCGTGGCCGTGCCCGCCGGGACGCGGCGGCGGCTGGCGTTACATGCGCGAAGGCTCGCGGACGGGCGGGTCGTGCTTGGGTTCAAGGCGCGCAAGTCCTGGCGGCTGGTCGAGGTCCGCGAATGTCCGGTCGCCGATCCCCGGCTGGTGCGGGCGCTTCCGGCGCTGGCGAAGGTCGCGGCAGCCTTTCTGGAGCATCCGAAGTCGGCGCCGACGCTGCATGTGACCTGGACGCTGGATGGGCTGGACGTCGATGTGACGGGGGTGGAGCGGCGCTCGGGCGGGCTGTCGGCGGACCGACGGGCGCAGGCCGTGCGGGCGGCGGCGGAAGCCGAGCTGGCGCGGCTGTCGCTGGCGGGGGAGACGCTGGTGATGGCGCGGCAGCCTCGCGTGGCGTTTGGGCCGGCGACCGTGCCCTTGCCGGCGGGCGGGTTCCTGCAGGCCGTGCCGGAGGCGGAGACGGCGATGGTTTCGCGGGCGGTGGACGCGGTGCGGGGGGCGAAGAAGGTCGCCGACCTGTTCTGCGGGGCGGGGACGTTCACCTTTCCGCTGGCGACCGTGGCGAGCGTGGTCGCGGCCGATGCTTCGGCGGCAGGCATTGCGGCGCTGAAGGCTGGCATCGCGACGGCGTCGGGCATCAAGCCGATCACGGCCGAGGCGCGGGATTTGTTCCGCAGGCCGCTGACGCCGTTCGACCTGAAGGGATGCGAAGCCATCGTGTTCGATCCGCCGCGGGCCGGGGCCATCGAGCAGACGGCGCAGATCGGAGGGACGAAGGCGGGCGTCCTGGTGGGCGTGTCGTGCAATCCGGTGACGTTTGCGCGGGATGCGCGAGTGCTGATCGACGCGGGCTTTCGGCTGGAGCGGGTGACGCCGGTCGACCAGTTCCTGTGGTCCAGCCATGTCGAGCTGGTCGGGGTGTTCCGGAGATGACGATGGACGAGCGAGAGCCGGACTTCGGCGAGGATGGCGGCGGGTTCGACGTCGACGACTGGCGGCGGCTGGCGCCGTTCACCGGTCGGGTGGCGATGCTGGACGATGTCCAGGCCAAGCGGGCGGTGTTCGCCCTGAGCGACACGGAGGACGCCCGGCCGATCGAGATGGAGCTGCCCCAGCCGGTGATCTGGTGGGACGAGGACGGCGAGCAGGCGGCGATCGCGGTGCAGGCCGAGCGCCATGTCGGGCCCGACGATGAGGAGATGGAGGTTCTGGGCCTGATCCTGCCGGACGGGGAGGGGGTGGTGGCCCTGATGGAGGACGTCGATCTTGTGGACGACACCGATCCGACGTGGCGGGCGCTGGTGGAAGGCGCGGTCTGAGCCGTCAGGCGAACAGCTCCAGCTGGGGCCGGGCGTCGGCGGGGACGCGGAACTTCGTGACGTCGAGGTCGTGGCGAGGGCCGTCCAGGCCGTAGCGCTTGATCGCGGCCTTGAAGCGGGCGCCGATCAGGTCGGCGACGGGGCCGGAGCCCTTCATGCGCTGGGACCAGTCGGGATCGTAGTCCTTGCCCCCTCGCGTCTGGCGGACCAGGGACATGACGCGGGCGGCGCGGTCGGGCCGGGCGTCGGCCAGCCACTCGCGGAACAGGTCCTTGATCTCCAGCGGCAGGCGGAGCGTCACGTACATGGCGGTCGTGGCGCCGGCCTTGGCGGCTGCTTCCAGCACGGCTTCCAGTTCGTGGTCGTTCAGGCCGGGGATGACAGGGGCGAATCCCACGCCGACCGGAACGCCCGCCTCGGCGAGGCGGCTTATGGCCTCCAGACGTCTTGCGGGCGTCGAGGCGCGGGGCTCCATGGCGCGGGCGAGCTTGCGATCCAGCGTCGTGATCGAGACGAAGGCGCTGGCCAGACGGTCGCGGCCCATCGGCCCAAGGATGTCCACATCGCGGGTGATCAGATTGGATTTGGTGATGATGGAGAAGGGCTGTTTGAATCGGCGGCAGACCTCGAGGATGCCCCGCGTGGATTTCAGTTCGCGCTCGACCGGCTGGTACGGGTCGGTGTTGCCGCCGATGTGGATGCGCTTGCAGACGTAGCGGCGGGCCGAGAGCTCCTGTTCCAGGAGACGCGGGGCCTCGGGCTTGAAGAAGATCCGGCTCTCGAAATCCAGGCCCGGGGATAGGCCCATCCAGGCATGGGACGGACGGGCGTAGCAGTAGATGCATCCATGTTCGCAGCCTTTGTAGGGGTTGATGGACCGGTCGAAGCCAATGTCCGGACTGGTGTTTTTCGCGATGATCGTCCGGGCGTGTTCGGGCGTCAGGGCGGTGCGGATCTGGGCCGCCGGTTCGTCGTCGGAGGTCCAGCCGTCGTCGAAGGCCTCGGTCGTGGTGGGTTCGTACCGCCCCGTGGCGTTGGAGCAGGCGCCTCGGCCTTTCGTCGGCAAGGGGGTGGGGGACATGAGATCAGGATAGCGGGAAAACGGAACAAAGCAAGAACAGTCTGCCGTGATCGCACACGCCTCATCGTTCTTCCGCTGTGAACGGGATGGGGAAGCGACGGAGCCTGGGCGGTCGCCCGGAACCGATGGGGCCCCCTGCTTTCGCGTTACGGGGACCAGAGATGTTTTTCGGCTCGCGCCGAGGCTCCGTCGCGATCGGTGCTCGTGAGCAGTCGGACGCGGGCTTCGTGCGACCTGTCGGGTTTGTGTCTTGTCGACCCCGAACCTTTGCGCCGCTTAGACCCTTTTCCAACCGAGGCCCACGGCGGGCGGAGGGTCTCAGGTCCCTCCGGGCTCCGCGGTTTCAGCCCCGCGGACAATCCCGCGCCGCCCCGACCCGATGTCCACAGTCCCAGCCTCCAGCCGGAAAAGGGAGCGTGGCCGTGAACGACGCGCTGTGACAGCCGGTCGCCCGGCCATCCCCCGCTTCGATCGCGCCCCGTCGCGCGTCCGGGTCCTGGGCCCAGGACGCCTTCCCCTCGCGACGGGACGGGGCCGATTTTAAGGGGACTGGATATGAGGGCGCGTTCGCGGGCTCTCAAAGGCGACGGGCGCTGGATTCGTTGAGGAAATCCGGGCGAGTTTGGATGATTGAGAAAAATGGCATGCGACTTCCCTTCTCCCCTTGCGGGAGAAGGTGGCCGAGCGCAGCGAGGTCGGATGAGGGGTGACACGCGACGGCGCCGGCGAACCATCGACCGCGCCAGATATTCCGCTCACCGAGTTTCACCCCTCATCCGTCAGCCTTCGGCTGCCACCCCTCCTCGGATCGCATGCGATCCTTCGCCGACCCGCAAGGGGAGAAGGACATGAAGCGTGAGCCGACAGTTGGACAAGCTTCGCCTTCTTGGAGAAGGGCTACGTCTTTACCGTCGCCCTTTTCTTCGCCATCGCCTTTTTTGCCCCAGCCGCCTTCTTCGCCGCAGGCTTCTTGGCGGCGCCGGCTTTCTTCGCCGGAGCCTTCTTGCCCTGGGCGGGGGCGGCGGCGGCGCGGGCGGCGAGGAGAGGCAGCGCGATCTCGAGCGTCATGTCCTCAGGGGCCGTGCCCTTGGGGATCGTGGCGTTGACCTTGCCGGACTTCACATAGGGGCCGAAGCGGCCGGCCATGACGTGGACGGGTTCGCCCGTTTCCGGGTGGGCGCCCAGGTCCTTCAGCGGGGCGGTCGCGGCACCGCGCCCCTTGAAGCCGCCCGCGCGTTTCTCGGCGAGCAGCACGACCGCGCGATTCAGGCCGATCTCGAAAACCTCTTCGATATCCGCGACATTGGCGTAGGTCCCGGCATGGAGGATGAAGGGACCGTAGCGGCCGAGGCCCGCCGTGATGGGCTTGCCGTCCTCGGGGTGGTCGCCGACGGGCCGGGGCAGGGACAGCAGGCGCGAGGCCTGTTCCAGCGTCAGGGTCGCGGGCGACCAGCCCTTGGGAAGGGAGGAGCGCTTGGGCTTGTCCTCGCCGGGTACGGGCGTTTCGACATAGGGGCCGAAGCGGCCGATCTTAAGTGACACCGGCTGGCCGGTTTCCGGATCGACGCCCAGGTCGCGGTCGCCGCCGGTCTCCTCGCCCGCATTTTCGCCCGCGCCGAAGCCGCGCGTGTAGCGGCAGTCCGGATAGCGCGAGCAGCCGATGAAGGATGACTTCATCTTGAAGCTGGCCTTCAGGTGCAGCCGGCCCTGTTTGCACAGCGGGCACAGGCGCGGATCCGACCTATCGCCCTTGTCAGGGAACAGGAAGGGGCCGATGGCGGTGTCGAGCTCGTCGATCACGCCCTGGCGTTCCAGCACGGTGGCGGTCGCGGGCTTCAGCTTGGACCAGAAGTCGCGCAGCAGCGCCTTCCAGTCCATGTCGCCGGCCGAGACCTCGTCCAGCTGGGTCTCCAGCGCAGCGGTGAAGTCGTACTCGACCCACTGGCCGAAGAACTGCTCCAGGAAGGCGGTGACCAGGCGGCCGTTGTCCTCAGGGATGAAGCGGTTCTTGTCCATGCGGACATAGCCGCGGTCGCGCAGCGTCGTCAGGATGGAGGCATAGGTCGAGGGTCGGCCGATGCCGAGCTCCTCGAGCTTCTTGACCAGCGTCGCTTCCGAATAGCGCGGGGGCGGCTCGGTGAAATGTTGTTCGGAACGAATGGCTTCGACCTTGGCCTTGGCGCCTTCTTTCAGGGCGGGGAGGCGGGCCGTGTCGTCGTCTTCCTCGGATTCGGCGCCCTTCTGCTTCTCGTCGCGGCCTTCCTCATAGACGGCGAGGAAGCCGTCGAAGGTAACGACCTGGCCGGTGGCGCGCAGGCCGGTCTGGCCGTCGGGCGTCTCGATCTCGACCGTCGTGCGGTCCAGGCGCGCGGCCTCCATCTGGGAGGCCACCATGCGCTTCCAGATCAGTTCGTAGAGGCGCTGGAGGTCGGATTCGAGGCGCAGGCTCTCGGGGCGGCGCGCGATGTTGGTCGGCCGGATCGCCTCGTGCGCCTCCTGAGCATTCTTGGCCTTGGACTTGTAATACTTGGGTTCCGCCGGGACGAAGGCCGGGCCGAAGACCTCGCCGATGACCTCGCGGGCCTGGGCGATGCCTTCGGGCGTGGTCTGGACGCCGTCGGTCCGCATGTAGGTGATCAGGCCGCCCGTTTCGTCGACGCCTTCGTACAGCTTCTGGGCCGCGCGCATGGTGCGCTGGGCGTCGAAGCCGAGCTTCCTCGCCGCCTCCTGTTGCAGGGTTGAGGTGGTGAAGGGCGGCGAGGGGAAGCGGCGGACCGGCTTCTTCTCGATCGACCTGATGGTGAAGTCGCCGGTCTGGATGGCGGCGCGGGCGGCGTTCGCGGTCGACTCGTCCTTTATGTCGAGGCGCTGGACGCGCTTGCCGGCGTGCTTGACCAGGCGGGCGGTGAAGGGCGGGCTGTCGGCGGCGAGGTCGGCCTCGATCGACCAGTATTCCTGGGGCCGGAAGCGTTCGATCTCAAGCTCGCGGTCGACGACGATGCGCAGCGCCACGGACTGGACGCGGCCGGCCGAGCGGGCGCCGGGGAGCTTCCTCCACAGCACGGGCGAAAGGGTGAAGCCGACCAGATAGTCGAGCGCGCGGCGCGCCAGGTAGGCCTCGACCAGCTCCATGTCGATCTGGCGCGGGGCGGCCATGGCGTCGAGCACGGCGGACTTGGTGATGGCGTTGAAGGTAACGCGCTCGACCGGAGTGTCCTTGAGCGCGCGCTTCTTGTTCAGCACATCCAGCACGTGCCAGCTGATCGCCTCGCCCTCGCGGTCGGGGTCGGTGGCCAGGATCAGGCGGTCGGCGCGCTTGGCGGCCTCGGCGATCTCGGACATCCGCTTGGAGGCCTTGGGATCGACCTCCCAGTCCATGGCGAAATCCTCGTCCGGCTTGACCGAGCCGTCCCTGGAAGGGAGGTCGCGGATGTGGCCGTAGGAGGCGAGCACCTCGTAGCCCGAGCCGAGGTATTTGTTGATGGTCTTGGCCTTGGCGGGGCTCTCGACGATGACGAGATTCATTACGGCTCAGTCTGAGGGGAGGGGCGGCGAACGTGGTTGGGCAGGCGGCGTCTGTCAATCGGACGAGACAATTCGCCTTATGGTTGCCAAACAGGCTTAAGTTGTGGTCATCTGCGGCGTCACCCCAGCGAAGGGCCTCGCCATGACCATTCCGTCCCAGTCCATCGACCGGTCGAAGTCGCACCGGCCCGAGGAGAGCGAGCGTCGCGAGTACCCAGTGCGAGAGTACATCGGCGCGATGGCCGTCGAGCTGGCGCAGATGGCGCGGTGGGATGGCGACGAGGACCTGGGGCTGTTGCTGGATGCGGCGGCGGCGAGGGCAGCCGGAACGGCTCCGGCCTTGCGGGTGGACCTGGACCCGGTCGCCCGGCGCCACATAGCCTAAGTTGAAGCGAGAGCGCCGGGGAGCAGGGTGGCGCGGCCCATAAGGCTGAGCTCCAGCAGGGCGGCGGCGACGTCGGCAACGGGGACGTTGAGCGCACGGGCGATCTCGTCGCGCGGCGTCGGCGTAGGCGACAGCAGGGCGGCGACGCGGTCGAGGAAGGCCGCGTCGGGCTCTCCGTCGGGGGCGCAGGCGTCGAAAGGATTGTCGACGGGCGGCTCGGCGAGGGTGCGCAGGGTCTCCAGGCCGCGAATCACGTCGTCTATGCCCTCGCAGATGTGAGCCCCCTGACGCAGGAGCTCGTTGGGGCCCTTGGAGCGCGGGTCCAGCGGCGAGCCTGGGACGGCGAAGACCTCTCGGCCCTGTTCATTGGCGAGGCGGGCGGTGATGAGGGAGCCGGACCGGATCTCGGCCTCGACCACGATGACGCCGCGTGACAGGCCCGAGATGATACGGTTGCGGCGCGGGAAGTCGCGGGCCTGGGCGCGGGCGCCCATGGGGCTTTCTGAGACGACGGCGCCCTGGTCGACGATCTGGTCGTAGAGGGCGGCGTTGTCGGGCGGATAGACGTCGTCCACGCCGCCGCCGAGGACGGCGACCGTCCCAGTCGGGAGCGATCCGGCGTGGGCGGCGGCGTCGATGCCGCGCGCCAGGCCAGAGACGACGACGAAGCCGACCTCGCCGAGCTGCTGGGCCAGACCGCGGGCGATGCGCTGGCCGCCGGCGGAGGCGATGCGGGCGCCGACGATGGCGACGGAGTCCTTGGCCAGCAGGCTGGCGTCGCCTCGGACCCAGAGGACGGGCGGGGGCGGGTCGAGCGCGGCGAGCCGTGGCGGGTGCTCTGGGTCGCCCAGAACGATGAGGCGGGCGCCGATGCGGTCGGCGGCGGCGAGTTCGGCCTCGATGCGCTCGACCGGCGGGAGGGCGAAGCCGTGGCCGCCGCCCTTCCTGACGAGGTCGGGCAGGGCGTCGAGCGCGCGCTCGGCCGAGCTGAAGCGTTGGAGGAGCTGGCGGAAGGAGACGGGGCCGACGCGGTCGGTGCGGGCGAGCCGCAGCCGGGCGAACCGCTCGGCCGGGCTGAGGCTCATGCCTTCTTCGCGGCGCCGATGCGGGGCTCGGCCCCCTTGAGCAGGCGGGCGATGTTCTCGTGGTGACGGACCCAGATCAGGGCGGCGGTGAAGATCGCCAGGACGAGGATCGGTTGCTCAGCGGGGAGGCCCAGCGCCGGAAGGGGCAGAAGGGCGTAGATGGGCGCGGCGGCCGACGCGACCAGGGCGGCGAGCGAGGAGTAGCGCAGGGCGAAGGCGACGATCAGCCAGGTGGCTCCGGCCATCAGCCCCAGCGGCCAGGCGGCGGCGATCAGCAGGCCGAAGAAGGTGGCGACGCCCTTGCCGCCCTTGAAGCCGAGCCAGACGGGGAAGAGGTGGCCGAGGAAGGCCGCGCCGCCCGCGATGGCGCCGGCGACCTCGGAACCGAACAGCTGGCGCGCGATCAGCAGGGCGACCGCGCCCTTGCCGGCGTCCAGCAAAAGGGTGGCGAGCGCCAGGTCCTTGCGGCCGGTGCGGAGCACATTGGTCGCGCCGATGTTGCCCGAGCCGATCTTGCGCACGTCGCCGGCCCCGGCGGCGCGGGTGATCAGGACGCCGAACGGGATCGAGCCCAGCAGATATCCGCCCACGGCGATAGCCGCGAGGGTTCCGAGCGCCGGGCCCACTAGGTCTTGCAACTGATTCGCTCCCGCCAGACGTGCATCGTCAGAATGCGGCGCGGCTGTCGTCGCGGCAAGGGCGGTGGAGGGTTCCGGCGGCGCGCTGTGGCCGTTAAGAGACGCCTCCGCCCGCCCTGGAGACCTCCATGATCCGTCTGTTCGCCACGACCGCCGTCGCCGCACTGCTGGCCTCGGGCTGCGCCGCCACGCCTGTGCGGCCAGAGGCGGATCCGACGCCCGCGCTCGCGGCCTTCTTCGACTGCGTGCGCGAGACGGGCGGGGTGATGGTGTCGGCGCATCGGGCGCAGTCGGCGGACGACCAGCCGGAGAACTCGATCCAAGCGATCGAGGCGACCGGGCGGGCCATTCCCGGCGCGATCGTGGAGATCGACGCGGCCCTGACGGCGGACGGGCGGCTGGTGCTGATGCACGACGAGACGCTGGAGCGGACGACGACGGGCGCGGGGCGGGTGGCGGAGCTGACGTTCGAACAGGTGCGGGCGGCGCGGCTGGAGGCGACGGACGGGACGGTGATCGACGCGCCGCCCCCGACGTTGGCGGAGGCGCTGGACGCGGCGGGGCGGGCGGGGGTGATCGCTTCCATCGACCTGAAGCCGGCGGATGAGGCCGCGACGCTGGCCTTGGCGCGGCGGGTGATCGAGGAGGTGCGGGCCGTGGTGGCTGAGGATCGCGTGATCCTGATCACCTATTCGCCGGAGACTGCGCGCGCGGTGGCGGAGATGGCGCCGGAGATGATGATCTCGGCGGGTCTGAACGATGCCGAGGGACTGGAGGGGCTGATCCCGGCGCAGATTCTGGCGTGGACGGGCACGCGGGAGCCGCGGCCGGCGCTGTGGCAGGCGCTGGCGGAGCGGGGTGTGGAAGCGCAGTTCGGGACGCTCGGCGCGCCGAGGCGGCGGCTGGACGACCGCTATGCCGAGGACGGGGATGTGTCCGAGTATCGGGACCTGTTCGAGCAGGGCGCGGTTGTGATTGCGACGGACGCGCCGCTGGCGGTCAGGAGCGTGCTGCGGGCGGAGCTGGCGGCGGCAGAACGCTGCCGGATGTTACCGGAGTAATCCGGTTACTCCGTTGCTGGCTGGCCGGGTGAGATTTCGGCCATAAGTTCCTCCCAGCGAGCTTCGTCCAAGCTTTCGCCCAAACCGCTCAGTTCGGCGGCAACAGCCGGGTCGTTCATCAGTTCTGCCATGGCGACACGGCCGACAACCTCGAAGCTCGTCGCGATGGTAGCCTCGCCTTCGTAGCGGATAGCGGCGATGGTCTCAGCCCGTCAGTCGTCGAGCAGCAGTCGCTGCATCAGCAGCGCTGTGGTGCGCGAATAGTTGGCACGCTGCTCCGTGGTCACACTGGCGAGACCAGCCACGTTCGGATTTGTCGACATCGCCGAAAACATCCACTGGGTGAATGCGACACGGTCCTCAGCCGAGGTTGATCTCACCAGGCACCGGCTGAGATCGTCGGCGTAGATGTCGGCAGATGCGGGCGTGGCTGCGCAGAACAACGCAGTGCCAAGCGCAGTGAGAATCGTACGCATGCTGACCTCCATACCGGACGGGCCGGAGTCTAGCGCAACCGGATGTTGATCACCACCACCGCTCGGGCTTGCCGACGCTGCCGGCCGCCTGTTCCAGCGCCGCGCCGACCTGGAAGACGGTGGCTTCGTCGAGCGCCTTGCCGATGACCTGGAGGCCGAGGGGGAGGCCGTTGGCGTCGAGGCCGGCGGGGACGCTGATGCCGGGCAGGCCCGCGAGGTTGGCGGTCACCGTGAAGACGTCGTTCAAGTACATCGTCACCGGGTCGATCTGCTTGTCGCCGAGCGCGAAGGCGGCCGAGGGCGTGGACGGTGTCAGGATGGCGTCCACCTGGCCCCAGACGTCGTCGAAGTCCTGGGCGATGCGCCGGCGGACCTTGAGCGCGCGGACGTAATAAGCGTCGTAGAAGCCGGCCGACAGCACATAGGCGCCGATGGTCAGGCGGCGCTGGACCTCCTTGCCGAAGCCCTCGGCACGGCTGGTCTCGTAGAGGTCAGTCAGCGACTTGGCCTCGGCCGCGCGGTGGCCGAAGCGCATGCCGTCGTAGCGGGCGAGGTTGGACGAGGCCTCGGCCGGGGCGACGATGTAGTAGGTCGGGAGCGCGTACTTGGTGTGGGGGAGCGAGATGTCGACGATCTCGCAGCCCGCGTCGCGCAGCCAGGCGACGCCCTGGTCCCACAGGGCCTGGATCTCGGCGGGCATCCCCTCGACGACGTATTCGCGCGGCACGCCGATGCGCAGGCCCTTGACCGACTGGCCGACCGACTGGGTCCAGTCCGGCGTCTCGACGTCGAGGCTGGTGGAGTCCTTCACGTCGAAGGAGCACATGGAGCGCAGCAGGATGGCGGCGTCCTCGACCGTCTTGGTGATCGGCCCGGCCTGATCCAGCGAGCTGGCGAAGGCGACCATGCCGTAGCGGCTGGCGCGGCCGTAGGTGGGCTTGATGCCGACGGTGCCGGTAAAGGCGGCGGGCTGGCGGATCGAGCCGCCTGTGTCGGACGCCGTGGCGGCCAGGCACAGGTCCGCCGCGACCGCCGACGCCGAGCCGCCCGAGCTGCCGCCTGGCGTCAGGTCGGCGTTGGAGCCCCTTGATTTCCAGGGGTTCTTGACCGGGCCGAAGGCCGACGTCTCGTTGGACGAGCCCATGGCGAACTCGTCCATGTTGAGCTTGCCCAGCATGACCGCCCCGTCGCGCCAGAGGTTGGCGGTGACGGTCGATTCATAGGGCGGGACGAATCCGCGCAGCATGTTGGAGCCAGCCGTCGTCTGGACGCCGTCGGTGCAGAACAAATCCTTGATGCCGAGCGGCGCGCCTTCCAGAGCGCCGGCGTCGCCCGAGGCGATACGAGCGTCGGACGCGCGGGCCATGTCGATCGCCTTGTCGGCCGTGATCTCGACGTAGGCGTTCAGCGTCGGATTGGCGGCCTCAATGGTCGAGACGAAGGCGCGGGTGATCTCCTCCGAGGAGAAGGCCTTGGATTTCAGGCCGTCGAGAGCGGCCTTGAGGGTCAGTTGGGTCAGGTCGAACATTCTATTCGACCACCTTGGGCACGACGTAGAAGCCGTCGGCGGACTTCGGCGCGTTGGACAGGACGGCGTCGACCTTGGCGCCGTCGGTGACGACGTCGTCGCGCAGGCGAAGTGGCTGGGCGACATTGGAGGTCATGGGCTCCACGCCGGTCACATCGACCTCCTGAAGCTGCTCGATCCAGGCCAGGATGCCGTTCAGCTCCCGGGCCAGGGGCTCCAGCCGGTCGTCAGGGGTCTTGATGCGGGCGAGGTGGGCGACCTTCCTCACCGTCTCGGCGTCGATGGCCACAGGGCCCTCCAGTCGATAGGGGTCAAGCGGGCGGGATTAGCCGCCCGTGCCGCGCCGCACAAGAAGGCCGTGTGGCTTGATCAGCGCCCCGGCGTCACGGTGACGGAAGAGGGCGGACCGCCCTCGGTCGGGGTCCACTGGACGATGATCTTGCTGACCTGAGTGTCGGCGGTCCCTGCCGCGTCGTTCCAGGTGCTCTGGCTGACCTCGAGATCGACGCGGTTCTGGCCCGTCGACAGCACCGTGTAGCTGTTGAAATCACCGAGGCGGTAGACCGCCCAGCCGTCGGCCGTCGACTGATAGACCGCCAGGTAGGTGTAGAGCCCGTTGATGGCGGGGTCGCCGCCCGCAGTGCCGAAAAGCTTGGCGTCCGTGTCGGGAATGGCGTCCAGCTGGACGACCGAGGCGGCATACTGAATGCCCTCGTCCTCGGCGCTCTCGGCGGTGAGCGGGGCCGGAGCGCCCGCGGGCGTGAGCGGCGCGGACTGAGGGGCGGCCGCCTCGGCGGGCGTCGCCGAGCCCGCAGGGGCGGCCGCGTCTGTGCCCGGTGCGGCTTCGCAGGCTCCGACCGACAAGCCGAACGCGACGGCGGCGACTGCGGTGATGGCGAAACGCGACATGGACCCCTCCAGATGGTGACGCTTGCACCCTGTCCTTTGACACGCCGAATGGCAACGCCTACGGCCCGCGCGTGCCCATACATGATCTGACAGACCTTCCTGCCGCCTGTCCGCCAGACACGGCGTGGATAGGACTGGATCTGGGCGATCAGACAATCGGGGTGGCGGTGTCGGACACCAGCCGCATGATCGCCAGTCCGCTGGAGCTGATCCGCAAGACGAAGTTCACCCAGGACGCCGAGGCACTATTCCGGTTGATGGACGGGCGGAGCGTGTCGGCGCTGGTGATCGGCCTGCCGATGAACATGGACGGGACCGAAGGCCCTCGCGCCCAGTCGTGCCGGGCTTTCGCGCGGAACCTGGAGCGGTTGCGACCCGTCAACGTTGCCTTCTGGGACGAGCGGCTGTCGACCAGCGCGGTCGAGCGGTTCCTGATCGACGAACTGGACCTGAGCCGCAGGCGGCGGGCTGGCGTGGTCGACCGGACGGCGGCGGCGTGGATTCTTCAGGGCGCGCTGGATCGGCTGCGTCCATCGACATGACCGCCCTGCTCGCCGGGGTGGTGCCGGTCTTCGTGCTGATCGCCATCGGCTATGGCCTTCGGAAATCCGACTTCCTGCCGGATGCGGCGTGGCGGCCGATCGAGAAGCTGTCGATCCATCTGCTGTATCCGGGCTTTCTGATCCCGGCGATCTGGCATGCGGACATCTCGGGCGGCGGAGCGACGGCGGCGGGAGCCGCGGCGGTCAGCGCGGTGCTGATCATCTCGGCCGTGACGCTTCTGGCCCGGCCGCTGATGAAGATCGACGGGCCGGCCTACACCTCGGTGTTCCAGGGCGTGATCCGTTGGAACAGCTTCGTCTTCCTGCCGGTGATCCAGGCCGTCTATGGGCCGGACGGGCTGGCTCTGGCAGCGGTCGTGATCGGGGCGATGATCCCGGTGACGAATGTGCTTTGCGTGATCGTGCTGGTGCGGTGGGGGGCGGATCAGCGGGAGCTGTCGGCGCTGTCACTGGGCAAGGCGATCCTGTCCAACCCCATCCTGATCGCCTGCCTGATCGGGCTGGCGCTGAACCTGACGGGCGTGCCGAGGCTGGGCGGGATTTCCGAGACGCTTGAGCTGCTGGGCGGAGCCGCCCTGCCGCTGGGGCTGATCGTGGCCGGAGCGGGGCTGAGCTTCGCCGAGGTGGCGCGGCGCAAAGGCACGATCACGGCCGTGTCGATCGTCAAGCTGGTGATCACCCCGTTCCTGATGTGGGGGCTGTGCCGGCTATACGGCGGGTCGGACACGGCGCAGGGGATCGCGCTTCTGTGCGGGGCGGCCCCGGGGGCGGCCGCGTCGTACATCCTGGCGCGGCAGATGGGCGGGGACGCGCCTCTGATGGCCGGGATCGTGGCGTTGACGACGGTCGGCAGCGCGGCGGGCATCCCGATCCTGCTCGCCCTGTTCCATCTGGGGTGACGCGGTGACACGGATTTCTGCTCGCGCTACTCTTGATCGTGCAGATGCGGGGGAGGGGTTGATGGGTCTGTGGAGGTTCGGACTGGTCGTTGCGACCCTGGCGACGACGGTCGTGAATGCAGCGGCCGCCCAGACGGCCGATCCCGGCTTCTACCGCAACACCTATGTGGCCCGGACGGCCGTGAACGGCCTGTGCCTCGACGTTTCGGGCGGCCGGATGCAGCCGGGCGACGCCCTGATCATCTGGCCCTGCCACGGCGGAGCCAACCAGCGGCTTTATCCGGCTCCGGCAAACCCCTCGGACGTCGGACGGGGCGGCGCGCAGCTGGTCGTCGGAGGTCGGGATGGGAGGCTCTGTCTGGAATCGCCATCGTCGCCCGGCTCGCGGCCTTATCTGGCCGTCTGCAACGACGGCACGCGTCGGCAGTTCTGGCGTCAGGATCGCGCCGGGCGCAGCATCGTCAACGAATCCAGCAGCCTGTGTCTGGACGTCGAGGGCGGCCGAGGGGAGCAGGGAACAGCGGTCCTGACCTCCCCCTGCAACGGGCGCACCAATCAGCTGTGGACGTTCGAGAGGCGGTGACGCCTCTTTCCCTTCGACGGCATCTGCCTCTATAGGCGAGCTTCGATGACCAACGCCGCCGTCGCCGCCGACCTGATCGCTGACCGGCTGGTCCCGTTTCCGAAATCCCATTTCCTCGCGGCGGCCGACCTGAACCCGCCGTTCGTCTCGGCGCTGCTGGACTTGGGGGACGCCTTTGTCGAACTGAACCGGTCCTCCACCAAGGCGCTCGACCTGTTGCGCGGCCGGACGGTGCTGAACCTGTTCTTCGAAAACTCGACGCGGACGAGCTCTTCGTTCGAGATCGCAGCCAAGCGGCTGGGGGCCGACGTCGTGACCATGCCCGTCGGGGCCAGTTCGGTGAAGAAGGGTGAGACCCTGATCGACACCGCTGTGACGCTGAACGCCATGCGGCCGGACATCCTGGTGGTGCGGCACGGGGCGTCGGGGGCGGCGGCCTTGCTGAGCCAGAAAGTCGGGTGCGCGGTCGTGAACGCGGGCGACGGGCGCCATGAACATCCGACGCAGGCGCTGCTGGACCTGCTGAGCCTGAGGCGCGCGTTCGGGGACGTGGGCGGGCTGACGGTGGCGATCTGCGGCGACATCGCCCACAGCCGGGTGGCGCGGTCCAATGTGGCCCTGCTGTCGATGATGGGGGCGCGGGTGCGGCTGATCGGACCGCCGACGCTGGTGCCCGGTGACGCGGATCGCTGGGGCTGCGAGGTGTTCCACGACATGCGCGAGGGCCTGGCCGGCTGCGACGTCGTGATGATGCTGAGGCTGCAGCTGGAGCGGATGGACGGGGCGCTGATGCCGTCGACGCGCGAGTATTTCCGCTTTTGGGGGCTGGATCGTGAGAAGCTGGCCTGGGCCAGGGCCGGGGCGAAGGTGATGCATCCCGGGCCGATGAACCGAGGCGTCGAGATCGATTCCGACGTGGCCGACGACCTGTCGGTGTCGCTGATCCAGGATCAGGTCGAGATGGGCGTAGCGGCGCGGATGGCGGTGCTTGCGTCGCTGGCGATGCGGCTGGAGAGCGCGCGATGAGCCTGGCGGTCGTCAACGCGCGCCTGCTGGACCCGGCGTCGGATTACGACGGGCCGGGGGCGGTGCTGGTCGAGGACGGGGTGATCACCCTCGTCGAGCATGGCGGAGCGCCGATCCGGGGTGAGCAGGTCATCGACGCCGGTGGGCTGTGCCTGACGCCCGGGCTGATCGATATCCGGGTGCGCACAGGCGAGCCGGGGGCCGAGCCCAAGGAGACGCTGAAGTCGGCGAGCCTGGCCGCGGCGGCGGGCGGGGTGACGACCATCGTGGTGCAGCCGGACACGGACCCAGCTGTCGACGATCCGGCGATGGTCGACTTCATCCAGCGGCGCGGGGCGGCGCTGGGGCTCGTGAACGTCAGGGCGGCGGGCGCGGCGACGAAGGGCCGGGGCGGGAGCCGGATGGCCGAAATAGGCCTGATGCACGAGGCGGGCGCGCTCTATTTCACCGACGGGGACCATGTCATCGCCGACAGCCGGGTGCTGAGCCGCGTCATGAGCTATGCGACGGCGTTCAACGCCCTGATCGCGTGTCGGCCGGCCGATCCGTGGCTGTCGGAGGGGGCGGTGGCGACGTCGGGGGAGCTGGCGACGCGGCTGGGCCTGCCGTCAGCGCCCGCCATCGCCGAGCGCATTCAGCTGGAGCGGGACCTGGCGCTGGTCGAACAGACCGGGGTGCGGTTCCTGGTGGACCAGATCTCGACGGAAGGCGCGCTGGAGGTGCTGGCCCGCGCGCGCGGCCGGGGGCTGGAGGTCGCCGCCTCGGTGTCGATCAACCACCTGTGCTTCAACGAGGTGGACATCGGCGACTACCGCACCTTCTACCGGCTGGACCCGCCGCTCAGGCCCGAGAGCGACCGGCGGGCGCTGATCGAGGCGGTCCGGGACGGGCTGATCGAGGCCATCACCTCGGCCCATGCGCCCGCGCCCGCCGAGGACAAGCGGCGACCGTTCGCGGAGGCGGCGCCAGGGGCGGTGGGGCTGGAGACGTTGCTGCCCGCGGCGCTCACGCTGCATCACGAGGAGGGGATCGACCTGCTGGACGTGTTGCGCCCGCTGACCGAAGGACCGGCCAGCCTGCTGGGTCTGGAGGCCGGGCGGCTGGCGCCGGGGGCTCCGGCCGATCTGGTGCTGTTCGATCCGGGCGCGCCCGTGATCGTGGACGCCGACGCGCTGCGGTCCAAGTCGAAGAACTCGCCGTTCGACGGGCGGCGGCTGCAGGGCCGGGTGGCGCGGACGGTCGTCGCTGGACGGACCGTCCACGCCCTCTAGGCGATCAGGAAGCCGGGAGCGCCTTCAGGTCGGTGTCGATGGCGTCGATGGTCGCCTGGGTGATGGCGCCGCCCGACAGGGGCATGACCTGGGCCAGCGTCATGTCCTCGAACTGAGGCCGCATGGGGTGATTGGCGACGCCGGGCAGGTGCTTTTCCATGACAGCCGCGGTCTCAGGATTGGCGAGCAGGTCCTTGATCGAGCTGGTGATCGTCGGGCGAGCCGCGGCCGGGGCGGCGTGATTGGCGTGGTTGCCGTGGTTTGAATGGTCCTGGGCAGGCGCGGCCTGCTGGGCCACGGCGGCCGGGGCAATGGCGATGACGGTGGCGGCGAGAAGGAGGGACTTCATGGATCAGGCTCCGTTTGGGGAAGGCGCAGATGATCCTGAAATCGCGACAGGCTCAAGACACGACCTTCCGTTGGTCGTGCGGCGGCGCTAATCACGGCGGATGACCGACACTCTGACCAATCCGAAGCTGATCCAGGGGCGCACCGGACCCTGGGAGATCGTCATGGGCCTGGAGATCCACGCCCAGGTGGCGTCGAAGGCCAAGCTGTTCTCCGGCGCGGCCGTGGGCTTCGGCGCGGGGCCGAACGAGCAGGTGTCGCTGGTCGATGCGGGCTTTCCCGGCATGCTGCCGACGCTGAACCGTTACTGCGTCGAGCAGGCGGTCAAGACGGGGCTGGGCCTGAAGGCGAAGATCAACAATCGCAGCCAGTTCGACCGGAAGAACTATTTCTATCCCGACCTGCCGACCGGCTATCAGATCAGCCAGCTCTATTTCCCCATCGTCGGCGAGGGCGTGGTCGAGGTCGAGGCCGAGGACGGCAGCTTCTTCAACGTCGGCATCGAGCGGCTGCACCTCGAGCAGGACGCGGGCAAGCTGATCCACGACCTGTCGCCGACCGAGAGCTACGTCGACCTGAACCGTGCGGGCACGGCCCTGATGGAGATCGTCTCCAAGCCGGATCTGCGCAGCCCTGAGGAGGCCGTCGCCTACGTCAAGAAGATCCGGACCATCCTGATCTATCTGGGCACCTGCGACGGCGACATGGAGAAGGGCAATCTGCGCGCCGACGTGAACGTGTCGGTGCGGCGGCCCGGCGAACCGTTCGGAACGCGCTGCGAGATCAAGAACGTCAACAGCTTCCGCTTCATTTCTCAGGCGATCCAGTATGAGGCGCGCCGCCAGATCGAGATCCTGGAGGACGGGGGCTCGATCATTCAGGAAACCCGGCTGTTCGATCCGGTGAAGGGCGAGACGCGGTCGATGCGGTCCAAGGAGGAGGCGAACGACTATCGCTACTTCCCCGACCCCGACCTGCTGCCGCTGGAGCTGGAGCAGGCGTGGATCGACGAGATCAAGGCCAGTCTGCCCGAGCTGCCCGACGAGAAGCGTCGGCGGCTGATGGAGCAGTACGGTCTGTCGCAGTACGACGCGGTCGTCCTGATCTCCGAACAGGCCAAGGCGGACTACTTCGAGGCGGCGGCCAAGGGGCGCGACGCCAAGCTGGTGGCGAACTGGGTGACGAACGAGCTGTCGGCGCGGCTGGCGGCGGACGGCAAGGACTTTTCGGAGAGCCCGGTGCCGGCGGCGCACATCGCCGAGCTTGTGGCGCTGATCGAAGACGGGACGATCTCGTCCAAGATCGCCAAGGAGGTCTTCGACCACGTCTGGAACGGCGAGGGCTCACCCGCCGAGGTGGTCGAAAAGCATGGCTTGAAGCAGGTCACCGACACCGGCGCGATCGAAAAGGCCGTCGACGAGATCATCGCCGCCAATCCGGACAAGGCCGCTGCCGTCGCCGAGAAGCCCCAGGCGATCGGCTGGTTCGTCGGTCAGGTCATGAAGGCAACCGGCGGCAAGGCGAACCCCGCCGCCGTCAATGACATCCTGAAGGCCAAGCTGGGGCTCTAGGTCCGGCTCGGGTCGAGGTTCGTCCGGTCGCGGTCGACCGGCTCGAAGCTGGGCGGCTGGGGCATCTGGGCGGTCTGGGTCGTCGGCGGCAGGGCGTCGGCGTGCTGATACTCGCTGTCCACCTCAGTGATGCCGGCGATGGCCTCGCCAGGCCGGGCCTCGACGGCGGCGGCGTCGCCGGCCTGGACCTCGGTCGGGGAGGGGACGACAATCTCGCGGCGGCCGTGGGGGCCGTCGAGCGCGACCTTGAAGAAGCGCATGCTCATGTGCCGGTTCCGAAGCCGTCGGGGCCGCCGGCGCCGGCCGCGCCTTCGCCGCCCGTCGCCGGCTTGGCGGGCGCTTCGCCCATGCGCGGATCGGGATCGCGAGGCTTGGGCGTTTCGGCTTGGTCGTTCGGGTTCTGCTTGACTTGGTCGGGTCGGGGGTCGGTCATTGCGGTCTCCTCTGGGGTCTACAACCGGGGGCGACGCATGGGGTTCCGGTACTGAGGATACGATAAGGCCCGCCCGGATCGCTCCGGACGGGCCCATCATTGGCTTGGACGCCGCGCTTAGTCGTTCAGCAGCGAGATGATCACGCCGGTGGCGATGGCCGCGAGTACGATGTCGCCCGTGTCCGTGCGGTAGTACCCGTAGCCGCGCGGCGGCGGAGCGTAGCCGTAGCGGTTGTAGTCCCGCACGTACCAGCGGCTGCGATAGTCGTAGGGAATGGTCGCACCGCGATACCAGCGGTTCCGGTGGTAGCCATAGGCGTTGCCGTAAGGCGGGCCGTCGCGGTAGCCGTAGCGGCGATCATCGCGGTACTGGTCGCGCTGGCCGCGACGCCAGTCGTTGTAGCGTTCACGCTCCGTGTAGCGCCCGCCGTCGTAGCGGTTGCGATCCGAACGCCGCTCCCACCGCTCGTAGCGGCCGTCGCGATCGTGGTCGCCCCGCCACTGCTGGGCCGACGCCGCCATCGGAGCCGCCACGGTGGCCAAGGTGGCCAGGGCGCCAATGATCAGGGTCCTGGTCTTCATGTTCGTTCTCCATACACACCCGCGAGTGACGTGGGCCGCGCGCGGGGAAAGCCCGACTGCCGTGCATGGTCGTTGGCGGCGGATGAACCCACGCTGAACAGGCCCTGCAAGATGCAGGCTTGTCCTGGGCCACTTCGACCACCAGTCTGACGATCAATGTTCGTCGAAGGGACGCCTTCATGCTGGCGCTAATCTTGACCTCTCTGCTCTTCGCCGGGACGATCTCGTCTCCCGCTCTGATCAGCCAGAGCAATGAGGACCTCATCGCCTGTGCTGGGGACGGGGGGGCGACACCCAGCGATATCGTGCGGGGCTGCACCAATATTCACAACACCACCGGCAACCGGCATCCCCAGTTGTTCGCCGCGCGCGGCCTGGCCTATATCCAGTTGGGTGACTGGCAGCGGGCGCTCGCGGACCTCGATCTCGCCGCTCAGGGACATGACCAGTATCGCTATCCCACCCGCGAAATGATCGCCGACGCCCGAGCCCTCGCGCGCCGACAACTCGGAATGGACGACGACGGAGCCGGGGCGGCCGCCGCAGGCCAATGCAGAATGACCCCCGATCAGACGATGGCGGCCTTCGAGGCTGATTTCGGCGTTTTCGTCACGCAGTATCCCATGCCCTCGCGTCTCGCGGACGGATCGGCTCCCGGTCCGCGCGCGACCTACCAGTACAGCTATTTTCTCGGTACCGAGGGCCTGCGGCTCATCCAGCCCTACCTCGGCTGCCTGGGACCCCACGAGCAACCCAACGTACATGCTTTGACGGTTACGGCGCAGCGCGGCCTTGAAGGTTGCGAGCAGCTGTCCACCGTCCAGGGATCGTGCACGCCGTCCTATCCCTTCTGAACTGGCAGGCACGACGGGCCCTTGGGCGCGGGATGACAAGCTTTCGAATCCGGAGTTCTTGCATCCGCGTCCACTTCGCGGTCGATTGTCGCCTGCGCCGGGCTGTTTCCGGCGTGCGCGGCATGGCCGCGCGAGGCCAGCAGGCGGGGTTCTGATGTCGGTTTTTCGTCTAGGTCTAGCGGTCGCGAGCGCGGCCCTGGTGGCGGTCTCGGCGCCGGTTTTGGCGCAGACGCCGGGAGACGCGGCGGTCTATCAGCAGCCGCCCCAGCCCATCGCCGACATCCTGGACGCCGAGCCGACGCCGCTGGCGAGCCTGGGGCCGGACAGGCAGCGGCTGGCGCTGTTCGGCCGAGCCAATCTGCCGCCGATCTCCGAGCTGGCGGAGCCGTCGCTGAGGCTGGCGGGGTATCGGATCAATCCTCGGAACAACGGGCCGGCGAACGGGCGGGTCGCGTGGCTGACCTCCATCACCTTCAAGGACGTGGCGAGCGGGGCGGAAGTCGCCGCCGCCCTGCCGGCGGGATCGCGCTTCATTTCCCCGACCTGGTCGCCGGACGGGGGCAAGGTGGCGATCCTGAAGGACGCCGCCGACGGGCTCGAGCTGTGGGTCGTGGATGCGCGGACGGGCGCGGCCTCAGTCCTGACCGGGGCCGTGGTCAATGCGGCGGCGGGCGCCGGCGTGGAGTGGGCGCCGGACAGCCGCTCGATCCTGTTCCGTGCGGTCCCGGCCGGGCGCAGCGCGGCACCGGCGCCGAAAGCGGCGCCGACCGGGCCGATCGTGGAGCAGACCGGCGGATCGGCGCGGCCGGTGCGGACCTATCAGGACCTGCTGGGTAGCCCGGCCGATGAGCGGCTGTTCGACCACTACTTCACCGCCCAGCCGACGCTGGCGAGCCTGGACGGGCGGCTGACGCCGGTCGGCGAGCCGGGGATCGTGCTCGGGGCGTCGATCTCGCCGGACGGGCGCTACATCCTGCAGACGCGCGTCAAGCGGCCCTACAGCTACGCCACGCCGGCGGGCCTGTTCCCGACGGACATCGTGGTCACGGACCTGACGGGGCGAGTGGTGCACCGGGTCGCGGACCTGCCGCTGCGCGACAACATCCCGCCGCCGTTCGACGCGGTGGCGACCGGGCCGCGCTCGGTCAGCTGGCGGGCCGATGCGCCCGCGACGCTCGTCTGGGCCGAGGCGCAGGACGGGGGCGATCCGCGCGGCCAGGCCGAAGTGCGCGACCGGGTCTTCATGCAGGCCGCGCCGTTCAGTGCGGCGCCGATGCGGCTGATCGACCTGCCGGAACGCTATGCCGGTGTCAGCTGGGGCCGGGACGACACGGCCATCGTCTACAGCCGCTGGTTCAATACCCGGCACGAGACCCGTTTCCTGGTCGATCCGTCCAATCCGGGCGAAGGCCGGGTGATCGTCGAGCGGAACTATCAGGACCGCTACAACGACCCGGGCACGCCGCTGACCGAGCCCAACGCGGCGGGGCGGCCGGTCATGACCTTCGCGGGCGAGGGACGGACCATCCTGATGGACGGCTCCGGCGCGACGCGGCAGGGGGAGTATCCCTTCCTGGCGCGGATGAACCTGGACACCGGCGAGCGGACCGAGCTGTGGCGCTCGGCCCCCGGGAGCTATGAGACCATCGTTGGCCTGCTGGACGACGACGGTCGCCGGTTCGTGTCGCGGCGTGAAACCCAGGTGGCCCCGCCCAATATGGTCATCCGCGATCTGGACGCGGCCGAGCCCCAGTCGCTGACGACCTTCCCCGATCCGGCGCCGCAGCTGGCCGGGGTGACGCGTCAGACCATCACCTACAGCCGCGCCGACGGGGTGCAGCTGTCGGGCACGCTGTATCTGCCCGCCGGATACGACGCGGCGCGCGATGGGCCGCTGCCGCTGGTGATGTGGGCCTATCCGGCGGAGTTCACCGACGCGGCCGTAGCCGGACAGGTGGTCGACACCGACAACCGCTTCGTGCGGCCGGGCGGGTCCAGCCATCTGTTCCTGCTGACTCAGGGCTATGCCGTGCTGGACGATCCCTCCATGCCCATCGTCGGCGTGGACGGGGCCGAGCCCAACGACACCTACATCGAACAGTTGTCGGCCAGCGCCCAGGCGGCGGTCGATGCGGTCGTCGGCATGGGCGTGGCCGACCGGAACCGAATCGCCGTGGGCGGCCACAGCTACGGCGCCTTCATGACGGCGAATCTGCTGGCCCACACCGACCTGTTCCGGGCCGGGATCGCGCGGTCGGGCGCCTATAACCGGACGCTGACGCCGTTCGGCTTCCAGGCCGAGCAGCGGACCTATTGGGAGGCGACCGACACCTATGCGGAGATGTCGCCCTTCACCTATGCCAACCGGATCAACGAGCCGATCCTGCTGATCCATGGCGAGGCCGACGACAACTCCGGCACCTTCCCGGTCCAGTCCGAGCGGTTCTACGCGGCGCTGAAGGGGACAGGGGCGACGGCGCGTTACGTGGTGCTGCCGCATGAGGCGCACGGGTATCGGGCGCGGGAATCCGTCGGCCACACCCTGTGGGAGATGGTCGACTGGCTGGATCGCCATGTGAAGACCGCTCCGGCCGCCGGCCAGCCGTGAGGCGGGCCGCCGCGCTGGGCCTGATCGCGGCGGGGTGATGGCGGCCAGGGCGCTTCGCTCAGGCCGTCGCGCCGGCCCTGGGCGGAGCGCCGCTGTTCCCCGCGATGCCCTTCCGGGCCAGGAACAGCATGATCGCGGCAACGGTCGCCCCCAGCCCCAGAATGGTGGACACGGTCGGCAGGGTCCACCCCGCTTGGAACAGGAAACCGGCGATGACGGGGGCCAGAGCCGCTCCTCCGCGTCCGACGCCGATGATGAAGCCTGTTGCGGTCGCCCGTAGCTCGGTCGGGAAGGACTGGGCCACGATGGCGTAGAGGCCGACGATCGGGGCGTTGGTGAAGAAGCCCGCCACGGCCGCAGCGATGGAGATCTCGTCCAGCGTCTCCCAGCCTTGGCCAAAGCCGATGACGGCGACCGTCGACAGCAGCATGGCTCCGATCGTCAGGCCGGTGACCCGCGCCTTCAGCGTCATCAGGCCCAGGGTCAGGGCCCCGAGCGCGCCGCCGATGCTGGCCCAGACCAGCACCCCTGCGGCAGTGGGAGGCGGGAAGCCCATGTCCACCACGATCTTCGGGATCCACTTGATGATGTAGTAGAAGGTGATGATGTGGGCGAAGTAGGACGCCGCCAGCAGCAGGGCGAGCGCCGCGAAGTTCGGTGAAAACAGCAACGCCATGCCCGCCTTGGGCTTGATCGCGGGCGCGTCGGGCAGGGCCTCGATGGCGGCGTGGCCCATGCGCTTCAGGGTCTTGTTGATGCGCTCCAGCGCGCCGGGTCCGCGCTTGTGCATCTCGAAGGCGATGGACTCAGGGGCCAGCCAAAGGACCAGTGGAATGAAGCAGGCCGTGGCTACACCGCCCAGGATGAAGACCGCGGGCCAGTCGTAGACCTTCAGCAGTTCGCCCGACACCAGGCCGCCCAGGACCGAGCCAAACGGCAGGCCCGCCGACATCAGGACGACGCAGAGGGCGCGACGCTTGGCGTTGGCGGCCTCGGCCACCGCGGCGTTGATCGAGGCCAGCATGCCGCCGATGCCCAGGCCCGTGATGACGCGGTAAATGCAGAGCGTGGTGATGTCGGTGGCGGTGGCTGCGGCGAACATGCCGCCCGACATGACGACCAAACAGCCGAGGATGGTCTTTCGCCGCCCGATGGCGTCGGCGACATTGCCGAGCAGCAGCGACCCGAACGCCATGCCGACCAGTTCCATCGACAGGACGATGCCCAGCGCCGCCCGGTCGATGCCCCAGTCCGCCGCGATGCCGGGCGAGGCATAGCTGATCGACAGGACGTCGAAGCCGTCCAGCGCGTTCAACCCGATCATCAGGAGGACCACGGTCCACTGGAATCGCGACATGCGCGCCTGATCGACGAGGGCCCTGGGGTCCGTCACCATTGAGTCGTCTCCCTGCGCGGCCTCTGACGGGCCGTCTGTTGAATGCTTAGCAGAACTGGGGGCGTCGTCATGCCGCCTGCCGTCGCAGGCCGGCGCGGGCGGCGCTGGCGGTGTTGGACAGAAGGCAGGCGATGGTCATGGGGCCGACGCCGCCCGGCACGGGCGTCAGCCAGGCCGCGTGTCCCGCCTCGTCCGCCGCCACATCGCCGACCAGCCGGGACTTGCCGTTCGCGTCCGTGATCCGGTTGATGCCGACGTCGATGACCACGGCGCCCGGCTTGATCCAGTCGCCCCGCACCAGGCCGGGGCTGCCGGCCGCGACCACCAGGATGTCGGCGCGGCGCGCGATCTCGGGCAGGCCCCTGGTCAGGATGTGGGTCACGGTGACGGTGCACTCGCGGTCGAGCAGCAGGAGCGCCACCGGCTTGCCGACGATGTTGGACTTGCCGATCACCACCGCGTTCAGGCCCCGGAAGTCGGAGATGATCTGATCCAGCAGCATCATGCAGCCCAGCGGCGTGCAGGGGATCAGGCCCCCGCCGATCGACAGGCGGCCCACGTTGACGGGATGAAAGCCGTCCACGTCCTTTCGCGGATCGATGGCGTCGAGGACGGCGGCGGCATCGATCTGGGCCGGCAGCGGCAGCTGGACCAGGATGCCGTGGACTTCGGGGTCACGGTTCACGGCGTCGACCAGCCTAAGCAGGGTGTCCTGATCCGTGCTGGCGGGCAGGCGGTGCTCGATGGAGCGCATGCCGACCCGGCGCGTCTCGGCGACCTTGCGGCGGACATACACCTGGCTGGCGGGATCTTCGCCGACCAGAACGACGGCGAGACCCGGCGTGACGCCCCAGGCAGCCAGATCGGCGACGTCGGCCGCAACCCGGGCGGTCAGGTCGGCGGCGACCGCGCGCCCGTCGAGGATGGGCGCGGCGCGGGCCATCAGTCGCTGAAGACCACGGTCTTGGAGCCGTTCAACAGCACCCGATCCTGCAGGTGGTAAGCGACCGCCTTGGCCAGCACGCGCCGTTCGATGTCGCGGCCCTTTCGGACGAGGTCGTCGGGTCGGTCGGCGTGGGTGATGGTCTCCACGTCCTGGGCGATGATCGGGCCTTCATCCAGGTCGGCGGTGACGTAGTGGGCCGTCGCGCCGATCATCTTCACGCCGCGCTTGTGCGCCTGGTGATAGGGCTTGGCCCCCTTGAAGCCCGGCAGGAAGCTGTGGTGGATGTTGATGCAGCGGCCGGACAGATATCCCGCCATATCGTCGGAAAGCACCTGCATGTAGCGGGCGAGCACGACCAGCTCGGCGCCGGTCTCCTCGACGATGCGCTTGATGGCGGCTTCCTGGTGGGGCTTGGTGTCGGGCGTGATCGGCAGGTGATGGAAGGGGATGTCGCCGATGAGCGAGATCTTCAGCACCTCGCGCGGATGGTTCGACACGATGCCGACCACCTGCATCGGCAGCTCGCCGGTGCGCTCGCGGTAGAGCAGGTCGCCGAGGCAGTGGTCGAACTTGGACACCAGCATCAGCACGCGCCGCTTCTCGGCGGTGTTGCGCAGCGTCCAGGTCATGGCGTGGGCCGAGGCGATCGGGGCGAAGGCCTGGCGCAGCGTCTCGACACCCTCGGCGTCGGCCGCCAGTTCAAACAGCACCCGCATGAAGAACCGACCGGCGTCACGGTCGTCGAACTGGCCCGCTTCCAGGATGTTGGCGCCGTGCTCGAACAGGAAGCCGGCGACCTTGGCGACGAGACCCGGCTGGTCGTCGCAGGACAGGGTCAGGACGCAGATGTCGGACATGCGGGGCGCGGTCTCCGAAAAGGGGTCAGGCGGCGTGGGCGGCGCGGAAGTCGCTGACCCACTGGGCGGTCTTGGCGATACCGCCGAAGGGATAGAAGTGCAGGCTGAGCGGGCCGTGGCGCTCCAGGTCCAGTTGTCCTGCCAGGTCGTGGACCAGGCGGTCGGGACCAGCCGAGCCGATCAGGTTGGTGATCGACAGGCCATAGCGGCTCATGACCTTGGCGGAGGCGCCGACGCCGCAGCGGGCGGCGAAGCGCATCAGGGTCTTGATCCCCGCCGGACCTGGCACGCCGATGCGGATTAGGGCGTCGACGCCGTGGCCGCGAACCTTGCCGACCCAGTCGACGATGGGGTCGGGATCGAAGCCGAACTGGGTCAGGATCGTCATGGAGATGTCGAGCTCAGCCAGCGCTTCGCGCTTGTCGAACATGGCGCCCCAGAGCGCTGGCTCGCCGATGTCGGGATGCCCCTCGGGATAGCCGGAGACGCCGACGCTCTCCAGCCCCAGATCGGCCAGCATGCCGGACCGAATCAGCGACAGGGCGTCGAAGTAGGGGCCCATCGGCTCGGGCGGATCGCCGGCGACGACGAACAGACGACGGATCGCGGCCTGGTCGGCGAGCTGTTCGAGGAAGGTGCGGAGCTCAGTCTCCGACGCGATGCGCCGCGCCGAGAGGTGAGGGGCGGGGTCGAAACCGAGTGCCCGCACGCGGACAGCCGCGTGCAGACGCTGTTCAAAGGTCTCGCCGGGCAGGAAGGCGATGGCGATGCGCGTGCCCGGCGGAATGACGCCGGCGGCTTCCTCGAGCGCCGGGACGTCCTTGGCCGTCATCTCCAGCGAGAAATGCTTCAGCAGCGCGCCGAGGCGCGGGGCGGTGATGGTGTCTGGTCGCGTGACGTCCAGCATGGGGCCTCCCGTCGGTCGTCCTGCGACGACCCCTGCGACAGCCTCTAGCGGGCGTCTTTTTATTCGTATAGATGAAGAGTTCAGGTATGTGAAGCAAAAGAGCGATAGGAGGGGACATGTCTGGATCGTCGGCCGCGCCGCTTCTGCTCCTGCCCGGTCTGCTGTGCGATGCGCGGGTCTGGCCGACCGAAATCCTGTCTTTGTCCCTGCCCGTCATCGCTCCGATGGGTTACGGCGACGCCGATACCCTGACCGACATGGCCGAGCGGGCGCTTCAAGGCGCGCCGGAGCGGGTCTCGCTGCTGGGCCATTCCATGGGCGCGCGGGTGGCGCTGGAGATCGTGCGGCGTCATCCCCATCGCGTGGAGCGGCTGGGCCTGGTGTCGACCGGGGTGCATCTGACCCGGCCGGGCGAGGCGAACGCGCGTCACGCCCTGCTGGACATCGGTCTGGCCGAGGGCGCGGAGGCCCTGGTCGATCGGTGGCTGCCGCCGATGGTGGCCCCGGACCGTCGCGCCGACGAGGCGCTGATCCGGCCGCTGCGGACCATGTGTATTCAGGCGGGCGTGGAAACCTTCGCGCATCAGATCAAGGCCCTGCTGCATCGGCCCGAGGTCGAACGTCTGCTTCCGACCATCGGCTGTCCGACCCTCGTGCTGGTCGGCTCCGAGGATCAGTGGAGCCCGCCCGACCAGCACCGCGCCATCGCCGCGGCCATTCCCGGTGCGACCCTGAAGATCATCGAGGGCGCGGGCCACATGCTGCCCGCTGAAGCCCCCGCCGCCTTCGTCGCCGCCGTAGTCGACTGGCTGGCGGCAGACCCCGTTTCGCTTCCCGTTCGACACGTCGCCTGAACAAGAAACTCAAGGAGGAGACCCCATGACCCAGAGCCTGCAGGACGTCCTGAACGGCGTCAAAAACATCCCCGATTTCCTGAGGAATCAGCAGGCGGGTCCGAACGCCTATCCGGGCGTCCCGGCTGAATACAGCAACTGGCGCGACGAGCAGATCGCCTGGCAGCAGACCTGTGTCCTGTTCAACCAGAGCTACCACATGGTGGACCTGCTGGTGGAAGGCCCCGACGCCTTCGCCATGCTGAACAGCCTGGGCATCAACAGCTTCAAGGGTTTTGTGCCCGACCGCGCCAAGCAGTTCGTCCCGGTCAGCCACGACGGCTACGTCATCGGCGACGTCATCCTGTTTTATCTGGCCGAAAATACCTTCAACCTCGTGGGCCGTGCTCCGACCATCGAGTGGGTCGAGTACCACGCCGCGACCGGCGGCTGGGACGTGCGCGTCGCCCGCGACGAGCGCACCGCGGTCCGCCCCGACCCCCAGACCCGCAAGTCGTACCGGTACCAGATCCAGGGCCCGAACGCGATGAAGCTGATGGAGAAGGCGCTGGGTCACACGCCGCCGGAGCTGAAGTTCTTCCACATGACGACCCTGACCATCGCCGGTCGTCAGGTGCGGGCGCTGCGTCACGGCATGGCCGGCCAGCCGGGCTTCGAACTGTTCGGACCGTGGGAGGAGCGCGACGAGGTGCACGCCGCCCTGGTGGCCGCAGGCGCCGACTTCGGCCTGAAGCTGGTGGGTGGCCGGACCTATTCGTCCAACACGCTGGAGTCCGGCTGGATCCCGTCGCCGCTGCCGGCCGTCTACACCGGCGAGGCCATGCGGCCCTACCGCGAGTGGCTGCCGGCCACGAGCTATGAGGGCAAGGCGTCGCTGGGCGGCAGCTTCTACTCGGACAACATTGAGGACTACTATCTGACCCCGTGGGACCTCGGGTACGGCCCCTTCGTCAAGTTCGACCACGACTTCATCGGCAAGGAAGCGCTGGAGAAGAAGCAGGCCGGGCCGCACCGCCAGAAGGTCACCCTCGCGCTCGACAGCGAGGACCTGGTGCGGATCATGAGCTCCTACTTCCAGAAGGGCGACCGCGCGAAGTTCTTCGAGTTCCCGTCGGCGGTCTACACCATGCACCAGTTCGACCGGGTGCTGGGCGCGGGCGGCAAGGACGTCGGTCTGTCGACCTGGGTCGGCTACAGCGCCAACGAGGGCCGTGGCCTGACCCTGGCCATGCTGGACGCCGAGCACGCCAAGCCGGGTACCCAGGTCACCCTGCTGTGGGGCGAGGAGAACGGCGGGTCGAGGAAGCCCACGGTGGAGCGCCACGTCCAGGCCGAGATCCGCGCGACGGTCAGCCCCGTGCCCTATTCGGAAGTGGCGCGCGACGCCTACGCCGACAGCTGGCGCAACCGCAAGGTCGCCTGATGGAGACGGGCCGGCGGCTCAGGCCGCCGGCTTCCGCTCCGCCTCGTCGGGATGTTCCAAGAGGTCGACGGCGTGCTTCAGCGCCTCGATCGCCTGGGCCTCGAACGCGGGCGTGACGCGGGGCAGGGGGATGGCGAGGCTGATCGCGCCCGCCGCCCGGCCGCCCGCCATGACGACGCGCGCCATGCCCTGGATGCCCGGAGTGTGTTCGTCGCGCGTTCGGGCCCAGCCGTTCCTGCGGATGGTTTCGATTTCCTGACGTAGCTCGGCCTCGGCTGTCAGGGTGTGGCGGGTGAAGGCCTCGCGTTCCGAAGTGGCGAGATACTCCGCCAGTTCGTCTTCGGACCAGGTCGCCAGGATCGCCTTGCCGGCGGCGAATGCGTGCATGGGCGCGCGCCGGCCGACCTCCAGTGAATAACGCAGGGCCTGGGTGCCGATCTCGCTGACGGCGGCCTCGACCTCATGCCCCTTGGGCACGAAGAAGCCGACGGTCTCGTTCAGACGCAGGCGCAGCGAGCGGATGATCGGTCCGGCGCGCGCGATGACGTCGTCCGACGCCCGCTCCGGCTGAAGCCGCGACAGCCCCGGCCCCGGCCCGTAGCGGCGGCCCAACTTTTCCACGTAACCGCGCTCGGCCAGGGTCGTCAGGAGGTAGGACAGGCTGCTGACCGGAATCGCCAGGGCGGTGGCGATCTCGTGCGCCGCCAGTGGCCGAGCCTGCGCGACCAGAAGCTCGAGGATGTCGAGCGTCCGCATGGCGGATTTGACGGTCGATGTGGGCGCGGCGTCGGTCATGGCGTCAGGCTTCCCATGCGGCGTCGGCGGTGGACTGGCAAGGGGGAGGGGCGGTCATGGGTCAGGTCGAAGGCGGAAAGCTCAGCGCCCCCCTCCGTTCCGAGAACAGCCATCGGCCGTCCAGCCGCACGAAGCGATCGCGGTAGGATCCGACCAGAGGCGGGGCGTCCGGGCCAGTGAACAGCAGCATGGCGCTGGTGGCCGAGGCCGCGTCGGGACCTTCCACCGTCACGACGATGTTGGCGCAGACGTGCTGGGTCGTGCGGGGCGGCCGGGCCTTGAAGGCGGCCAGCAGGGCTTCACGGCCGACAATGGGTTGGTCCGGCGCGGTCGGCCGCGTCATCAGGCCGTCGGGCGCATAGAGATCGACGACCTCGTCCCAGCGCGCCTGATCGTTCAGCGTGGCGTAGAGATTGATCAGTCGGGCGCAGGCCCAGTCGATCTGGAAGCGTTCGGCGTCGGTCACGGGACCCCCGAAGCGATGCGGCCCGGGGCGGCGAACCACCCCGGGCCTTGGGCATCAGAAGCGATAGCCGATCGTGAACCCGTAGGTCCGCGGCGGCAGGTAGGTCACCCCGATCAGGCGGCCGGTCGAGACCGCGAAGGTCGAGGCGCGTACATCTTCATCGCCGATATTCTTGGCCCACAGCTGGGCCGAGACCGAGCCGTCGCCGCTCTCATAGACCACCGAGGCATCGACCATGGTGTAGGCCTCCGAGCTCTCGATGTCGCGCTCGAACTCCGAGAAGAAGGTCTGGCTCTTGTAGGAAACGTCGCCCATCAGGGTCAGCTGGCCGTCCATCGGCATAACGAACGGCAGGTCGACCTCGCCGTGCAGGCTCCAGGCCCACTCCGGCGTGTTGCGCACGCGGTTGCCGGCCAGCTGGAGATTGCCGCCGCCCGGCGCGCCGAAGGCCGTCGGGTCGGGGTTGGTCACGGGGTTATAGGGCGTGCCGCCGGCCACGTTGCGCGGATCGAGCGGATCGACGGTGATGTAGTCGTCGAACGAGGCATCGGTCCACGACAGACCGCCGGACAGGCGGACCGTATCGGTCGGGGCGGCGAAGAAGTCCGCCTCGAAGCCGTTGGCCGAGGTGCGCGCGGCGTTCTGGAAAATGGTCGTGAAGCCCGCCGGGCCGCCCGTGATGGTCTTGTTCAGCTGCAGGCCGTCCAGTTCATAGGAATAGGCGGCCATGTTCAGCGTCAGGCGGTTGTCCAGGAGTGTCGCCTTCACGCCGATCTCGTGGTTCGAGATTTCCTCGGGGTCCACGATGGTGCGTGATGCGTAGGCATTCTCGCCCGAGCCCGCTTTGAAGCCTTCCGAGTAGGTATAGTACAGCAGCAGGTCGGGATTGACCTCCCACTGGATGCCAACTTCGGGAGTGAAGTCCTCGAAGGTGCGCTCAGTCAGGGTCGCGCCGCGCGGCGTGTAGAGCGTCGGCAGGGCCTGGAGCGGAGCGGTCGGAGCATAGCGGATGATGTAGCCCGCGTTGTCGGTCGTCACCGTCTCGTGGCTGTAGCGGCCGCCGATCTTGATGCTGAAGCCAGCCAGCTGCTCGGACAGCATGCCCAGGTCGAACGTCGCCTGACCGAACAGGGCCGTCGCCTCGGTCTGGAGGTCCGAGCTGACGCAGACGCGCTTGGGCGTCTGGATCGCCGAGCCGCCTGTGGTGCCGCCCGGGCCGTAGCCGCAGAACTCATAGGCCGTGGCCAGCGGAACGTTGTCGCGCGCCAGGATGGCCGGGGTGCCGGGCAGGCCCGTCGCGCGGCCGAAGCCGACGTTGTCGATCGGGTTCTGCTGCTCCTCGAAGTAGTAGCCGCCGAGCACCAGGTTCACGAAGTCGGTGTCGTAGTTCATCTGCAGCTCGGTAGAGAACTGCTCGCTGTCGATGCGGCGCTCCTGAACCGTCGAGTTGAAGCCGTTGATCGTGAAGGCGCTCTGCACCGCAGAGAGGTCCAGGTCCTGGAACAGCGAGGTCTGGAAGCTGCGGAAGTTGGTGATGTTGGTGAAAGACAGGTTCTCGTTGACGTTCGCCCGGAACGTCGAGGTGAAGGCGTAGGATTCGGTGTCCGTGCCCGGCTGGATTTCGCTGGCCAGATCGCGCGGATCGGTGGCGTAGCCGCCCTGACCGAACGCCGGGAGACGGGCGATACCGGGGAAGCTGGCGCGCAGGTAGTGGATGGCGCCCGAGCTGTCGTCCTGGCGGAAGTACTCGCCCGACAGCAGCAGGCTGACGTCCGGGGTGAAGTCGAAGTTGATCTGGCCCCGGAACATCCGGCGATTCAGGTCATCGACGTCGGCGCCCGTGAAGGGGTTCTCGCCGAAGCCGTCGCGGCCCTCGGTCTTGCCGGCGATGCGGAACTGGATGGTGTCGGTGATCGGGCCGCCGATGGCGACCTCGGTGATCAATGCGTTGTAGTTGCCGATGGTCAGGCGGCCGTAGCCTTCGAACACGTCAGACGGCTTGGCGGTGATGACGTTGACCGAGCCGCCGACGGCGTTGCGTCCGTACAGCGTGCCCTGCGGGCCGCGCAGGACCTCGACGCGCTCGACGTCGAACAAGGAAGTCAGCTGGGCCTCGGCGCGGGCGACGTAGGCGCCGTCGACGTGCAGCGCCACGCCGGTCGAGGAACCGGTGGTCGAGGTGTTGGCCCCGACGCCGCGGATGAAGATCTTGGCCTGGTTGAAGTCGTTACCGAAGTTCACCGACGGCACGATGGTCTGAAGGTCCGCCAGATTGTTGACCTGGGCATTCTCCAGCCGCTCTTCGCCCAGCGCCGTCACGGCGATGGACACGTCCTGCAGCGACTGCTCGCGGCGGGATGCGGTGACGATGATGTCGTCGACGGTAGCGGCTTCCTGCTGCTGAGCAGGGACGCCAGTCTGGGCGTAGGCGCTGGTCGAGGCCAGCAGCGCGGCGAGCGCGCCGAATGCGATCTTCATGGTTTCCTCCCGGTGTTCGTTTTTCGTTGACGGTGGCTCAGCCTCTCCGGGCTGCTACTCGAACCCGCCGGACCTCCATGTCCGGACCCAGTCGCCTGCCTGTCTTTTTCTTATATGTGAAAAGTTCAGGAACGTGAAGTATACCAGCGTGTGGTCGCTGGCAAGCTACAGCCGTGT
Organism: Brevundimonas bacteroides DSM 4726; assembly: GCF_000701445.1. Classification (GTDB taxonomy): domain Bacteria; phylum Pseudomonadota; class Alphaproteobacteria; order Caulobacterales; family Caulobacteraceae; genus Brevundimonas; species Brevundimonas bacteroides. The sequence goes on along the minus strand of NZ_JNIX01000009.1, from coordinate 269,263 downwards.
CGCAGCCCGATCCGCGCCTTCACGCAGGGCGGCGAGCTTCATCCAGGTCACGGCGGGATCGATCTTGCCGTAGCCGGCGAAGGTGCCGAAGCCGCAATCGGTGCTGGCCAGGACGCGCTCTGCGCCCACGATCCGGGCGAATCGCTCGATCCGCTGGGCGATCAGCTCCGGGTGCTCCAGATAGTTGGAACAGGTGTCGATCAGGCCGGGGGCCAGGATCTTGTCGTCCGGCAGTTCAGCGTCGCGCCAGACGATCCACTCGTGCTCGTGTCGCGGGTTGGCCGCCTCGAACAGGATGGTCGATGGCCGGGCCTTCAGGATGATCGACATGATCCGCTCCAGCGGGATGTCGTGATCGTGCGGCCCTTCGTAGTTGCCCCAGCAGATGTGCATGCGCATCCGCTCGGGCGCGATGTTGGCGGTCGCGGCGTTCAGGGCCTCGACGTTGGCCTCGATGGTCTTGAGGAACGCCGCCTCGTCCATGTCCTGGTAGCCGGTGTGGCGGGACATCGCGAGGTCGGGGCAGTCGAGCTGCAGCTCGAAACCGGCGTCGACGATGGCCTCGTACTCGGGCCGCATGGCGTCCGACAGGTCGGCCAGATAGGCCTCATGGCTCGGATAGAAGGCGTTCGGCTGGAACGCCGTGATCAGGCCGGGCGAGGCGGCGTTCATGAAGGCGCGGACGCCCTGGCCATGGCGGTCCAGCGCCGAGCGGAAGCGCCGGGTGTCGTCGTGCAGCGGCTGCAGGTTCACCAGCTTGACCTCGCCGATGCAGGAGGCGCGGGTGAACTCCTGGGCCCCCATGATGCCGGCCAGCTTCTCGCGGAACTCGGGCAGGGGGGCGAGGTCGAGCGCGGGCTTCCGGGGGCTGTGGCCGCCGAAGCCCGACAGGCGCTCGATGATATAGGTCGAATAGCCGACCTTCCCGAGCTCGCCGTCGCTGATGACGGTGACGCCGGCCTCGACCTGCTTCTTCACGGCCTCGTCGACGGCCGTCTGAACCACGCGGTCGAAAGCCTCGGCGTCGTAGGGCTCGCCGTGGTCGCGGGCCAGCAGCAGCGGCGTCAGCTCGGGGCCGCGCGGCAGGCTGCCGACGTGGGTGGTGGCGATGCTCACGGGCATTCCTCGCTCCAGTAGAGGCGCATGGGGTTGTCGATCAGCAGCTTCCGCTGAAGCTCGGGCGTCTGCGCGATGCGGGGGATCATGTCGACCAGGGCCCCGTCGTCGGGGATGCGGCTTTCCATGTTCGGGTGGGGCCAATCCGTGCCCCACAGGCAGCGGTCGGTATAGGTCTCCACCAGCGGCCGCACGGCCCGGGCGAAGTCGTCCCACGGCGGGGCCTCGGACAGGCGGTCGGGGCAGGTGGCCTTGAAGTGGATGTCGGGCCGGCTGTCGAGCAGGGCGCGGAAGGCGCACATGTCGGGGCCGTCCGGTCCCTGGGTCACGTCGGGCCGGCCCATGTGATCGATGACGACCGGGACGGGCAGGGCGTCGAGGAAGGGGCGAAGCTCCTGCAGGATGTCGGCCTCAAAATAGACGACGACGTGCCACCCTGCGGGCAGGCGGCCCGCGACCTCCAGGAACCGATCCTTGGGCGCGTCGTCCACCAGCCGCTTCAGGAAGTTGAAGCGCACGCCCCGGATGCCGCCGTCGTGTAGCGCCTGGAGGTCTTCGTCCGAGATCGCCGGATCGACCACGGCGACGCCGCGGGCCAGTCCACCGGAGGCCGCGATGGCGTTCAGCGTCGCCGCATTGTCCGTGCCGTGGCAGCTGGCCTGGACGATGACGTTGCGGCTCAGACCGAGATGATCGCGAAGCGCAAACAGGGCGTCAGGGCCGGCGTCGTGCGGGTGATACTTGGCCTTGAGGCTGAACGGGAAGCGGTCGGCGGGACCGAAGACGTGGCAGTGGGCGTCCACCGCCCCGGGCGGCGGGCGGAACCTCGGGATCGAGGGTTCCAGCGTCCAGCTTCGAACCCGGCCTTCGGCGTCCGTGCTCATCCGAAGACCACTCCGTCCATCAGCTTGCGCGCCGTGCGGAGCAGGGCCGCGGAGACGACCGCGCCCGCGTCGTCGGTCTCGAGCACGCAGGTCATCTCGCCGGTGGGGTGCTCGACCGAGAGGGTCTTGCGGCGACCGTCGGGAACCTCGGCCACCTCAGCAGCCGGCGAGCCTTTCAACAGGCAGGCGGTGGCCACGCTGACGGCGCCGAGCACGCCGACGCTGGCGTGCGCCCGCTTGGGTATGAAGCTGCGGACCGTGACCGCGCCACCGTTCCGGGGCGGGGCGACGAGCATCATCTTCGGCACGGACAGGTCGGCGACGTCGCCGAGTTTCATCATCGGCCCGGCCTTCAGGCGGATGGCCTCGATGCTCGCCTTGACGGCGTCGAAGGCGTCCAGCGTCTCGCGATCCTCGTAGCCTGTGGCGCCAACCGCGTCGGCGCGCATGACCACGCAGGGCATGCCGTTGTCGATCAGGGTGCAGGCTACGCCGTCGATGGCGTCCACCGCATTCCCGGTTGGCAGCAGCGCGCCGCACGACGAACCGGCCGTGTCGCGAAACTCCAGCGGCACAGGCGCAGCCGTTCCCGGCACGCCGTCGATCCGGGCCGCACCGTCGTAGGTGACCCGCCCGCCCGGCGTGGCGACGGTGGCGACCGCTGTCTGGCCGGTGTTGACCATGAAGATGGAGACCGGCGTCTCGCTTTCTTTCGCCGCGACCAAGCCGCGCTCAATGGCGAAGGGCCCAACGCCCGCCAGCATGTTTCCGCAGTTCTGGGCGTCGGTGACGATGGCCTGATCCACGAAGACCTGAAGGAACAGATAGTCGACGTCCGCGCCGTCGCGGGTCGAACGCGACACCACCGCGACCTTGGACGTCAGGGGGTCGGCCCCGCCCATGCCGTCGATCTGGCGCGGATCGGGCGAGCCCATGACGCGCAGAAAAAAGGCGTCGCGCGCGGCGGTGTCGGCGGGCAGGTCCTCGGCCAGGAAGAAGGCGCCCTTGGACGTCCCGCCCCGCATCCACATGCAGCGGACGCCCTCACTCATAGCGCAGGCCCATCGCCTCCAGCTTTCCGCGCATGTCGTAGATGTCGAGGCCGAGCTCGCCCGCCGCCAGCCGCTCGCGCTTGGCCGCCTCGTTGGCCTCCCGCGCCAGGCCCTTCTCCAGCACCGAGGCCGCGTCCGCCCGGCGCACCACGCAGACTCCGTCGTCGTCGGCCACGATCACGCCGCCCGCCTCGATTGCCGCCCCGGCGCATACGATGGGCACGTTCACGTCGCCCAGCGTCGCCTTGACGGTGCCTTGCGCGAATACCGCCTTCGACCAGACCGGAAAGCCCATCTCGGTCAGGTCGCGCACGTCGCGCACGCCCGCGTCGATGACCAGCCCCCGGCACCCCCGCGCCTGCGCCGATGTCGCCAGCAGATCGCCGAAGTACCCGTCCGAACAGGGCGAGGTGGGGGCCAGCACCAGGATGTCGCCGGGGTGAAGCTGCTCGATGGCGACGTGCAGCATCCAGTTGTCGCCGGGCGGGGCCGAGATGGTCACCGCCGATCCGGCGATCCGCGCGCCGGGATAGATCGGCCGCAGCTGGGGGGCGAGCAGGCCGATGCGGCCCTGGGCTTCGTGCACCGTGGCGACGCCGAGACGTGCGAGGCCGTCGATCACGGCGGCGTCCACGCGCGCGACGTTGGTCACAACCCGACCCGCCATTGATGCCTCCCTTTGCTAGATCCGCTCATGACGACGGGGGAGGGGACGGGGAATTCGCATTTGCGCCGGGCCGATAAGTTTTTACGATAGGTCATGAGCGACCTGTCGCCGTTCGATCTGAACCTGCGCCACCTTCGCGCCCTGTCGGTGGTGATCGCGCGGGGCAGCATGAGCCGGGCGGCGGAGACGGTCGGCTTGTCCCAGCCGGCCTTGACGCAGGGTCTGGCCAAGCTGGAGCGGGCGCTGGACGTGCGTCTGCTGACCCGCCAGCCGGACGGTGTGCGACCAACCCAGGCGGGGCGAGGATTGGCTGAGCGGGCGGACCGTGCCTTCCACCACATCGCCGAGGCCGCGCGTCAGGCGGGGCGCAGCGGCTTCGCCCGACCCGAGCGGCTGGTCACGGCGACACAGCTCCGATCGTTTCTGGCGCTGGCGGACGCGGGTTCGTTCACGGCGGCGGCGCGGGCGACCGGACTCTCTCAACCGGGCCTGCACGCGGCGGTGCGTGACCTGGAGCAGATCTGCGCCGTGCCGATCGTGGAGCGCCAGGGACGCGGTGTCATCCTGACCCGCGCGGGGCGGCGGCTGGCGCGGGGCGCGCGGCTGGCGCGGTCCGAGATCGCCTCGGCCCTGGCCGAACTGCGGCCTGGCGCGGGCGGCGACCTCAATCGCATCACGGTGGGTGCCATGCCCCTGTCCCGCGCCGTGCTTCTGCCGCGCGCGGTCGCCGGGATGGTGGCCGAGGAGCCGGGCTTCGTGGTCGACATCGTCGACGGGGCCTGGCGCGAACTGGTCGAGCCCCTGCGCGACGGCGTCATCGACGTCATGGTCGGGGCCCTGCGTGACGAGGTTCCCGCCGACCTTGTCCAGCGACCGTTGCTGGAAGACCGGCTGATGGTCGTGGGCCGAAAGGGCCACCCGCTGACGGGGGTGGCGAAACCCAGCCGGCAGGCCTTGGCGGCCTATCCCTGGGTGATCGGACGACCGGGTTCGCCGTTGCGTCTGCTCTGGCAGGCCTTGTTCGCCGACGGTCCGACACCCGCCGCGCCGGTGGAATGCGGCTCGGTGACAGCCATCCGGGGCATACTGCGGCAGAGCGACCTGCTGACCCTGCTGTCGCGCGATCAGGTGGCGCTGGAGATCGAGGCGGGTGTTCTGACCCCGATCGGCCCACCGCTCAGCCAGACCAGCCGGACCATCGGCCTGACCACGCGGGCGGACTGGCGGCCGACGCCGACGCAGGCCCGGTTCCTCGCGCGGCTCGAACAGGCGGGTGCTTCCATTCAGGAAAATGAATAGCCCTCGACCCATAGTGATTTGCCGATCGGGGGGCTCGCCGCGATAGGTCCGGCCCATGACGCAGCGCCTCGCCTTCATCGGCTTCGGGGAAGCGGCCTCGGCCTTCGCCGAGGGCTGGAGCGGCGTGTCCGCCCGTGCCTATGACCACAAGACCGAGGCGGCCGGGACCCGTGCGGGCAAGCTGGCGGACTATGAGCAGTTCGGCGTCCTCGGCGCTTCGACGCTTCTGCACGCACTGTCCGACTCGCCCCTGATCCTGTCGCTGGTGACGGCCGACCAGGCGCTCCCTGCCGCCCGCGCCGCCGCCGCCGTCCTCACGCCCGGCGCGCTCTACTGCGACATGAACAGCGTCGCGCCCGAGACGAAGCGCGCGGCGGCCGAGGCCGTCGAGGTGGTGGGCGGTCACTATGTCGATGTCGCCGTTATGGCCCCGGTCCACCCCAAGCGCCGCGCTGTGCCCCTGCTGATCTCCGGTCCGCACGCGGCCGATGCGGTGCACGCTCTGACCGCGCTCGGCTTCGTCAACATCCAGATGCTGGACGGCCCGGTCGGGGCGGCGGCGGCGGTGAAGATGATCCGCTCGGTGATGGTCAAGGGGATCGAGGCCCTGTCCGCCGAGTGCATTCTCGCGGCCGATCGGGCCGGCGTGACCGATGCCGTCATCGCCTCGCTGGACGCCACTTCGCCGGGCGCCGACTGGCGAGGGCGGTTCGACTATAACCTCGACCGCATTCTGATCCACGGTCTGCGCCGTGCCGCCGAAATGCAGGAATCCGCTCGCACGCTGGAACGGCTCGGCGTCGAACCCCGCATGACGCGCGGCACCATCGCCATCCAGCGCCAGATCGGCGGGCGAGGCCTCGGCTCGCCGGACGGCCTGGAGGCCAAGCTGGCCCTGCTGGCCGATGCGCCCGAGCGGGAGGTCGCCGCATGAGCCTGATCATCGACTGCCACGGCCACTACACCACCGCCCCGCCGCAGCACGACGCCTGGCGCGACGCCCAGAAGGCCGCCTTCAAGGCGGGCGAGGCCCCGCCGCCCTATCCGCACATCACCGACGACGAGATCCGCGAGACGATCGAGGCCAACCAGCTGCGCCTCTTGAAGGAGCGCGGCGCGGACATGACGATCTTCAGCCCGCGCGCCTCGACCATGGCCCACCACGTCGGCGACGAGGCGGTCTCGACCGCCTGGGCGCGGGCGTCCAACGACCTGATCGCCCGGGTCTGCGGTCTGTATCCCGAGACCTTCGCCGGCGTCTGCATGCTGCCCCAGAGCCCCAAGGCCGACCTGACGGGCTCCATCGCCGAACTGCGCCGCTGCGTGACGGAACTGGGCTTCATCGGCTGCAACCTGAACCCCGATCCCGGCGGCGGCCACTTCACCGCGCCGCCTCTGACCGACCGGTTCTGGTATCCCTTCTATGAGGCGATGGTGGAGCTGGACGTGCCCGCCATGATCCACGTCTCGGGATCGTGCAATCCGGGCCTGCATGCGACGGGCGCCTTCTACATCGTTGCCGACACCATCGCCTTCATGCAGCTGATCCAGGGCGACCTGTTCAAGGACTTCCCGACGCTGCGCCTCATCATCCCGCACGGGGGAGGGGCCGTGCCCTATCATTGGGGGCGGTATCGCGGGCTGGCCGACATGCTGAAGCAGCCGCCGCTGGATCAGCACCTGATGGACAACGTCTTCTTCGACACCTGCGTCTACCACCAGCCGGGCGTCGACCTGCTGACGACCGTGATCGAGACGCCCAACATCCTGTTCGGATCGGAGATGGTCGGGGCGGTGCGCGGCATCGATCCGCAGACCGGCCACTACTTCGACGACACCAAGCGCTACATCGACGCCGCTCCGATCACGGCCGAGCAGCGCCACGCCATCTTCGAGGGCAATGCGCGCCGCGTCTTCCCCCGCCTCGACGCCAAGCTGAAGGAGAGAGGGCTATGACCACGCCCCGCGACATCCACGCCTATCTGGCCGAGTTCGAGGACATCCCCGGCACCCGGGTCTTCACCGCCGCCCGCGCGCGTCAGGGCTATCACCTGAACCAGTTCGCGATGAGCCTGATGAAGGCCGAGAACCGCGAGACCTTCAAGGCCAACGAGCGGGCCTATCTGGACCGCTGGCCCATGACGGAAGAGCAGAAGCAGGCGGTGCTGGACCGCGACTTCAACCGCTGCCTGGAGCTGGGCGGAAACATCTACTTCCTGGCCAAGCTGTTCTCGACGGACGGCAAGAGCTTCGCCCAGGCCGTGTCGACCATGACCGACATGAGCTTCGAGGACTACACCGCCATGATGATCGCCGGCGGCCGCTCGCCCGTCGGCGTCCGCTCGATCAAGGAGAAGTATTGATGGCCCGCATCACCGCAGGCGTGGCCTGCAGCCACATCCCGGCGCTGGGCGTCGCGGTCGATTTCGAAAAGACTGAGGAAGCCTACTGGAAGCCCGCCTTCACCGGCTTTGACTGGACCCGCGAGTGGGAAAAGGCCGAAGAGCCCGACGTGGTCATCCTGGTCTATAACGACCATGCGACGGCGTTCGACATGAAGTTCATCCCGACCTTCGCCATCGGCTGCGCGGAGAGCTTCACTCCCGCCGACGAGGGCTGGGGCCCGCGCCAGGTGCCGGTCGTGGAGGGTCATCCGGACCTGGCCTGGCACATCGCCCAGAGCTGCATCCTGGACGAGTTCGACATGACCATCATCAATGAGATGGAGGTCGACCACGGCCTGACAGTCCCGCTGTCGATGATGTTCGGCAAGGTCGACAAATGGCCATGCAAGGTCATCCCTCTCGCGGTGAACGTCGTCACCTATCCGCCGCCGTCGGGCAACCGCTGCTGGGCGCTGGGCGAGGCGATCCGCCGGGCCGTCGAGAGCTATCCCGAGGACCTGAACGTCCAGGTCTGGGGCACGGGCGGCATGAGCCACCAGCTGCAAGGTCCGCGCGCGGGCCTGATCAACAAGGAGTGGGACAACCGCTTCCTGGACCAGTTGTCGGGCTCGACCGACGCGCTGCGTCACATCCCGCACATCGAATATCTGCGCGAGACGGGCTCGGAGGGCATCGAGATGGTCATGTGGCTCATCATGCGCGGGGCCATGGGCAAGACGACCGAGCAGCTGCACCGCCACTATCACGTCCCGGCGTCCAACACCGCCGTGGGTCATATCGTGCTGCGTCCGGTCGACGAGGCGAGCGCCGCCAACGACGTCGGAGCCGCCGCATGAAGATCGCCCTCGCCGGCGCCGGGGCCTTCGGCGAAAAGCATCTGGACGCGCTGGCCCGCATCGAGGGCGTCGAGGTCGTCAGCCTGATCGGCCGCACGCTGGAGGCCACCCAGAAGGTCGCCGCGAAGTACGGCATCGGCCACGTCACGACCGAGCTGGACGACGCGCTGGCCCGGCCCGAGATCGACGCCGTCATCCTGGCCACGCCGACGCAGCTGCATGCCTCCCAGGCCATCGCGTGCATGAACGCGGGCAAGCATGTGCAGGTCGAGATCCCGCTCGCCGACAGCCTGGCTGACGCCGAGGCCGTGGACGACAAGCAGCGCGAGACCGGCCTGGTCGCCATGGTCGGCCACACCCGGCGCTTCAACCCCAGCCATCAGTACATCCATAACCGCATCCGGTCCGGCGCGCTTTCGGTCCAGCAGATGGATGTTCAGACCTATTTCTTCCGCCGCACCAATATCAACGCCAAGGGCGAGCCGCGCAGCTGGACCGACCACCTGCTGTGGCACCATGCGGCGCATACGGTCGATCTGTTCGCCTGGCAGGCCGGGCCGATCGTGGAGGCCCACGCCATGCAGGGCCCGACCCATCCGGAGCTGGGCATCGGCATGGACATGTCGATCCAGCTGAAGGCCGAGAGCGACGCGATCTGCACCCTGTCGCTCAGCTTCAACAACGACGGGCCGCTGGGAACCTTCTTCCGCTACATCTGCGACAACGGCACCTTCATCGCCCGCTACGACGACCTGGTCACGGGGCGAGAGGAGCTGGTCGATCTGACGGGCGTGGCGGTGTCGTCCAACGGCATCGAGCTTCAGGACCGCGAGTTCGTGGCCGCCATCCGCGAAGGCCGCGAACCCCGCGCGAGCGTCGCACAGGTGCTGCCCTGCTATCGGGTGCTTGGAGCCCTGGAAGCCCAGTTGACGACCTGAAGATCCATCGGTCCGGAACATCCACCAGAGCCAATGGCGCGCGGCGATCGTTCAATCGGGGAGCGTGGCGGACAGGGTGGGATTCGAACCCACGGTAGGCTTCCACCTACGGCGGTTTTCAAGACCGCTGCCTTAAACCACTCGGCCACCTGTCCGGCGGAGCACGGGATAGCAGCGGACGCGGCGTTAACCAAAAGGGAAATCGCGGCGACGATCCTGTCGGCATGGTTTTGCAGCCGACTTTTTTCAGACGCACGGCCAGAGCCGCAGCAGTCGCCGGCCTGGTCGCGGGCGCAGCGGCTTGTGCCACGGCGCCATCCGTCGCGCGCCGCGTCGACATGGCGGCGATCCCCGAAGTCACCGATCCGGCGCCGATCGTCTCCGGGACCATGCGGCCCTATCAGATCCGGGGGCGGTGGTATCGGCCCGAGGAGCAGCCGAGCTACGACGAGACCGGGCTGGCGTCCTGGTACGGCGACCAGTTCCACGGGCGACCCACTGCGACCGGCGAACGGTTCGACATGCACGCCCTGACAGCGGCCCACAAGACGTTGCCGCTGCCGGGGCTGGTGGAGGTGACCAACCTCGCCAACGGGCGGCGCGTTGTGCTCCGGGTCAATGACCGGGGGCCCTTCGTCGACGGGAGGATCATCGACCTGTCGCGGGGGGCGGCCGAGGCGCTGGACATGCTGGGGCGGGGCGTCGGCGAGGTCCGGGTGCGCTATCTGGGTCGGGCGCCGCGACTGGGCGGCGGGCAGCGGTTGCAGGTCGCCGAGGCGCCTGCGCCCGTGGCGGGGCCTGCCGCTCCGGTGTCGGAACCGCGTCAGACCTACTGGGTCGAGGTGGCGGCGTTTCCCGACGCTCAGGCAGCGCGGGCGACGGCAGAGCGAATGGGCGGCCCCGCCCAGGTTCAGGCCGCGACCAACGGGGCCATGTTCCGCGTCATCACCGGGCCGTGGCCCGACGCCAACGCCGCCGAGCGGGTGCGGCAGGACACGATCGCGCGGGGCTTTTCCTCGGCTCAGCTGATTCCGTCGGGCTGATCCCCACTTTCCGGGCGGCGCGGCCTTGGCCCCGTCGCCGCGCCCCGCCATTGTGCCGGCGTGACTCGTGGCAGGTTCATCACATTCGAAGGCGGGGAGGGGACCGGCAAGTCCACCCAGGCGGCGCGGCTGGTCGAGCGGCTGGCGGCGCGTGGTCTCGACGTCCTGCGGACGCGCGAGCCGGGGGGATCGCCGGGCGCCGAGGACATCCGGGCGCTGGTCGTATCGGGCACGGCGGAGCGATGGTCGGCCCGGACGGAACTGCTGCTCATGTACGCCGCGCGGTCGGATCATCTGGAGCGGACGATCGCTCCGGCGCTCGAGGCCGGGCGTTGGGTCGTCTGCGATCGTTTCGCCGACTCCAGCCGGGTCTATCAGGGTCTGGCGGGCGGGGCGGACCTGGAACTCGTCGCGGCGCTGGAACGCGGGGTGGTCGGCGAGCGTCAGCCGGACCTGACGCTGGTGTTCGACCTGCCGTTCGAGGTCGGGCTGGAGCGGGCCTTGGGACGTGGCGCGGCCGAGACGCGGTTCGAATCGAAAGGCGCGACCTTCCACGCCCGGCTGCGGGACGGCTTCCGCGCGGTTGTCGAGGCCAACCCGGATCGTTGCCGCCTGATCGACGCCAGTGGTGATCCCGACGCCGTCGCCGAGCGGGTGTGGGCGGCTTTGGAGCCTCTGCTGTGAGCCATCCGCGCGACCGGTTCGACCTCGTCCCATCGGAGGCCGCAGAGCGGGCCTTCGTCGACGCGCGCGAGCGGGGGCGGCTGCACCATGCCTGGCTGTTGTGCGGGCCGGAGGGGATCGGCAAAGCGACGTTCGCCTATCGCGCGGCGCGGACCCTACTGGGGGCACGGCACGACGCCCCACGGGGGCCCCTCGGGGCGGCGCCGGGCGATCCGGTCAGCCAGCTGATCTCCGCGCAATCTCATCCCGATCTGCTGGTGCTGGAGCGGCTGGTCGAGGGCGGCAAGACCAAGAAGTCGATCTCGGTGGATCAGGCCCGCGACCTGCCGGAGTTCTTCGCCAAGAGCCCGTCGCAGGCGCCCTATCGGGTGGCCATCATCGACGCGGCTGACGATCTGAACGTCAACGCCGCCAACGCCTTGCTGAAGGTTCTTGAGGAACCGCCCGAGCGTGGCGTGCTGTTTCTGGTGACCCATGCGCCCGGCCGATTGCTGGCAACGATCCGGTCTCGGTGCCGGCGGCTGACCTTTCCGGCGATGGAGCGCTCGGACATCGCCCGGCTGGTCGAGCGCCAGACCGAACTGGACACAGCCGAAGCCGACCGGATCGCGGACATGGCGCGGGGATCGCCGGGGGCGGCGCTGGCGCTGGCGTCGAGCACCAGTCTGGCGCTGGACGCGCTCGCCCGGCGATGGGTGGATGAGGGCCAGATCGACGCCGCCGAGGCGCTGTCTGTCGCCGACGGCTTCCGGGGCGCGGAGGGGCAGGCGCGGTTCGAGGCCCTGATGGAGCGGCTCGCCGCGGCCGTGCGGGATCGGGCGCTGGCGGCCGAGGGCAGGGGGGAGGCGTGGTCCGAGCTGTGGGGGCGTCTGACCGACCTGCCGGAACGGGCGGCGGCGGTTAACCTCGATCGCGCCGACCTTCTGGCGGCCGCGCTTGCGGACCTGAAGCGAACGCGCGACAGGGCCGCCTGATGCTCATCGACAGCCATGTGAACCTGCACGCGCCGCAGTTCGACGAGGACCGCGACGCCGTCATCGCCCGGGCGCGTGAAGCGGGTGTCGGCATGATGGTCGAGATTTCGGACAAGCTGTCGACGTTCGAGGCCACGCACTCGCTGGCCATGGCGCATCCGGACATCTGGTGCACCGTCGGGGTCCATCCGCATGAGGCCAAGGACCATCTTCATGTGACGCCTGAGGTCCTGATCGACCTGGCGGAGCGGCCACGCGTGGTCGGCATCGGGGAGTGCGGGCTCGATTTCCACTACGACCTCAGCCCCCGCGACCAGCAGGAGGCGGTGTTCCGCACGCACATCGCCGCCGCGCGCCGGACGGGGCTGCCGCTAGTGGTCCATACGCGCCAAGCCGACGACCGGATGGGAGCGATCCTGAGGGAGGAGGCGGCGGACGGACCCTTCCGGTTCCTCATGCACTGCTACACCAGCGGGGCGGAACTGGCCGAACAGGCAAGAGAAATGGGCGCGTGGTTCTCGGTCTCAGGCATCGCCACCTTCAAGGCGGCCGAGGATGTGAGGGCCGTCATCCGCGCCATGCCGGCCGAGCGGATCATCGTCGAGACGGACTGTCCCTACCTGGCGCCCGTGCCGCATCGGGGTCGGCGAAACGAGCCCGCCTACATCGGCCATGTGCTGCAGGCGCTGGCCGATATCCGGGGCTGGAGCCGCGAGGAGGCGGAGGCGCGGACCACAGACGCCTTTTTCGCCCTGTTCGATCGCATTCCGAGGCCGGAGGGCGTGTGAGCGACGCGCTGGATGTCACTGTCCTGGGTTGCGGCTCGTCGGGCGGGGTGCCGCGCGGCGATGGCGACTGGGGGGTCTGCGACCCGGCCGAGCCCAGGAACCGGCGGACCCGCTGTTCCATGCTGGCCCGGCGGCGCGGCCCAGACGGCGAGACGGCGGTCCTGATCGACACCTCGCCGGACCTGCGCGAGCAGATGCTGGCGGCCGGGGCGAGCCGGGTGGACGCGGTGCTCTATACCCACGATCACGCCGACCAGACGCACGGGATCGACGATCTGCGGGTGTTCGCCTTGCGTCGGCGAAAGCGCGTCCCGGCCTGGATGGACCAGGCGACAAAGTCAGCGCTTACAACGCGCTTCGACTACATCTTCGAGTCCAAGGAAGGCTATCCGGCCATCGTCGAGGCGCATGATCTGCCGCCACATGGCGTGGCGTGGGCGGTAGAAGGTCCGGGCGGGGCCATCCCGGTCGTGACCTTCGATCAGGCGCACGGGCCGATCCGGTCGGTCGGCTATCGCCTGGGGCCAGTGAGCTATTCCAGCGACATCTCCGATCTGGATGACACGGCGATCGAGGCCGTGCGGGGCTCGGCCCTCTGGATCATCGACGCCTTGCGCTGGACCCGGCATCCGACCCACGCCCACGTCGATCAGGCGCTGGCCTGGATCGCGGCGGCCGATGTGGAACGCGCCGTGCTGACCAATCTGCACATCGATCTGGACTACAACGCGCTGGCGGCCGTGACGCCGGCCGGAGTCGAGGTCGCTTATGACGGTTGGTCGGCGACGCTGGCTCTGGAGCCAGGATGAGCGCCTTGGAAATCGAAGAGATCGACGACGACGGCCTGGCGCAGACCTGGCCGGTGATGGCGCAGTTGAGGCCCCATCTGAGGGAGGCCGATTATCTCGCCATGGTCCGGCGAATGCGCATCGCCGATGGCTTCAGAGTTTTCGCGGCCATGCGTGACGGCGCCGTGGTCGGGGTCGCGGGCGTGCGGCCGATGGAGCTGCTGTACTGCGGTCGGATCCTGCAGATCGACGATCTGGTCGTCAGCGACGCCGAGCGATCGACGGGCGTCGGCAAGGCGCTGGTGGATCTTGTGAAGGCGGTCGCCAGGACCGAGGGACGAAGCGAGGTGCATCTGGACTCGGGGCTCGCGCGCACTGACGCCCATCGCTTCTACGATCGCGAAGGATTCGAGCGGCTTGGCTACCATTTCCGTATCAGGACATGAGCCGACCCATGTCGTCTATTTCTCATAATATATCTTAGGCGATAAACGGAGACGCCCTCATGGCCGGCCTGAAGGACAAGCGCGGCTTCATCGACAAGGATCGTCTCGACCTCTCCGAGCGACAGGCCGTCGAGTACTGGATGAAGCGCTGGGGAGTGACACGAGACCAGATCATGGCCGCCCACCGCAAGGTCGGCCGCATGACCAAGGACATCGCGGCCGAGCTCGGCAAGAAGCGCTGACGTGCCTCAGATGTGCAGCACGCGCTGCCAGGCGTCGAGCGAGGCCTCGTGCATAGCCTCGGACATGGTCGGGTGCGGATAGACGATGCCGTGCATCTCCTCCTCCGTCGCCTCGAGCGTGATGGCGGTGACGTAGCCCTGGACCATCTCGGTGACCTCGGCGCCGATCATGTGGGCGCCGATCAGGGCGCCGGTCTTGGCGTCGAAGATCGTCTTGACGAAGCCGTCGGTGTCGCCGGACGCGATGGCCTTGCCGTTCACACGGAACGGGAAACGGCCGACCTTGACCGCAATCCCCGCCTCCTTGGCCCCCTGCTCGGTCACCCCGACAGAGGCGATCTGGGGCTGGGAATAGGTGCAGCCGGCGATCGGGCTGTTCAAGTGCGGCGTCTTGAAGCCAGCGATGTGTTCGGCAGCGTGGATGCCTTCGTGCGACGCCTTGTGCGCCAGCCACGGCGCGCCGGCGCAGTCGCCGATGGCGTAGAGGCCCTTCACATTGGTCTGGCAGTGGCCGTCGATCTTGATGTGGCCGCGGTCCATCTCGACGCCCAGCGCCTCCAGGCCGATGCCGTCGGTGTTTGCGGTGATGCCGACGGCCGAGATACAGACGTCGGCCGCCAGCGTCTCGGCCTCGCCGTCGGCCTCGATGGCGACCTGGACGCCGCTGGCGCTCTTGGCGACCTTGGTGACCTTGGCCCCGACGCGGAACTTCATGCCGCGCTTTTCGAAGGACTTCCGCGCGGCGGCGGAGACTTCCTCATCCTCGACGGGAAGAATGCGCGGCAGGGCCTCGACGACCGTCACCTCGACGCCGAGCGCGCGATAGAAGCTCCCGAACTCGATACCGATGGCCCCCGAGCCGATGACGACGATCGATTTAGGCAGGAACTTGGGCGTCATGGCCTCGCGGTAAGCCCAGATGCGGTCGCTGTCCGCCTCAAGCCCGATCTGCGGCAGCGCCCGGGCGCGGGCACCGACCGCCAGCATGACAGCCTTGGCCTCCACCGTGCGCGAGCCGCCGGCCTTCAGGGCCACGACCACCTTCGGAGCCCCCTGCCCCTTTTCCAGCTTCGCCCTGCCCTCGATGACCTCGATCTTGTGCTTCTTCATCAGGAAGCCGACGCCGGAGTTCAGCTGTTTGGCCACGCCTCGCGAGCGGGCGATGATGGCGTCGAAATCGAAGCCGACCTTCTCCGCCGACAGGCCGTAGTCCTTGAGGTGGCTCAGGCTCTCGTACTTCTCGCCAGACTTCAAAAGCGCCTTGGTGGGGATGCAGCCCCAGTTCAGGCAGATGCCGCCCAGCAGCTCCCGTTCGACGATGGCGACCTTCTGGCCCAGCTGGCTGGCGCGGATGGCGGCGACATAGCCCCCGGGGCCCGAGCCAATCACGATAAGGTCGAAGGAGTCGGCCATAGGGTCTCCGATGCTTCAGGTCTTTGGCGGCTTCTAGCGGTCCCCTCCCCGGCCGCATAGGCCGCGTCGGCTTCCGGTAACCAGCCGTGACCGGGCGTTCAGGCCATCATCCAGGTCCAGAACGCGTTCCAGTCCATGACGGTCATGTAGATGATGAAGGCCGTCGGGATGAGGATCAGGCCGACATAGCAGGCCAGATGGACGAGCCCGCGCCAGAAGGCCTGCCAGAGCGGCATGGCGTAGTAGTGGGCCGCCGCGATCGTGAAGTAGCCGAGATAGGGAACGGTCAAAAGCGCCCCGTTCAGATTGGCCCCCCGGCCATTCAGAGCCGCCATGCCCATCGCCATCAGGAAGGCCACGGCGTGTGCCCACATGGCGAAGACGATGTGATCCAGAAGCAGTCCCGACCGCCCGAACAGCGGCACGAGTCCGAGCGCGTAGAGCGGCAGCAGCAGCCACAGGACGTTGGGCAGCCAGGCCGACAGCCGGTCGGTCATCCGCGCCTCCTCGGCGTTCGCCACGATCTCGTAACGGATGGCTTCGCGCTCGAGGGGATCTGTGGTCGCCGCCGCTGCCGCCTCCAGCGCCGCAGCGACCTGGGGGTCTATGGAAGGCTCGACATGGGGTTGCAGCCAGCGGTCCTGTTCGGTCGCCCCGTCGATGCGAACGTCATAGTCGTCGGGATCGTAGAGGACGGTCAGCGGTTGGCCGGGCTCATCCACCTTCCAAGTGTACTGGTAGAGGGTGGTGGAGCTGAAGTTCATCACCGACAGAAACAGCGCCGTGGACGCCACGAACAGTTTGAGAGGCGTGACATAGAGAGAGCTCGCGCCGTCCCGATAGGCCTGCAACAGGTGCCCGGGACGCACGGCAAGGACGGAGATGGTGCGGGCGAGCTTGCCGTCGACCAAGCTAAATTCCGAGAAGGCTTCGCTCAGCAAGGCCCGCAGAGGCCTCGACCGGATGCGCGTGTCCTGGCCGCAGGCGTGACAGAAACGGCCGAGAAGTTCCTCGCCACACGCAGCGCAGGCCGGGATGGGCTCGGCGGGTCTGCTCATCCACCCTCCCTGCGAACAGTCAGGTCGTTGTTATAGAAGGCGTTCGATGTCCGGCTCAAGCGCGGCGGGCTCGACCTGCGGGGCGTAGCGGGCGACCACCCGGCCCTCGCGGTCCGTCAGGAACTTGGTGAAGTTCCATTTGATATCGCGGCTGCCCAGGAAGCCCTTCTTCTGCTCGGTCAGCCAGGCGTAGAGCGGATGGCGGCCGGGGCCGTTGACCTCGATCTTGTCGAACAGCGGGAACTTCACCCCATAGGTCGAAGAGCAGAAGGCGGCGATCTCCGCCGCCCTCCCCGGCTCCTGCGCGCCAAACTGGTTGCAGGGAAAGCCTAGCACCTGGAACGGCTTGTCCGCATACTTCTCATGCAGCGCCTCAAGCCCGGCGTACTGGCCGGTGTGGCCGCAGCGAGAGGCTGTGTTGACGATCAACAGCGCCTGACCGCGAAACTGCTCCAGCGGAACCTCGGTCCCGTCGATGCCCGCCGCGGTGAAGTCGAAGACCGAGGTCATGACCTTACGCCAGCATCGTGACGGGATCTTCGATCAGGGGTTTGAAGGCCTGCAGAAACTTCGCGCCCGTCGCGCCGTCGACCACGCGGTGATCGCAGGTCAGGGTGACGGTCATCACGGTGGCAACGGCCAACTGGCCGTTCTTCACGACAGGTCGCTGTTCGCCCGCGCCGACGCTCATGATCGCGCCCTGGGGCTCGTTGATGATCGAGGCGAAGGCCTTGATCCCGAACATGCCGAGGTTCGAGACGCTGAAGGTGCCGCCCTGGAACTCCTCGGGCTTCAGCTTGCGGTCGCGGGCGCGCTTGGCCAGGTCCTTGGCCTCGGTCGCGATCTGCGACAGGGACTTGGTCTCGGCCTTGCGGATGATCGGGGTGATCAGGCCGCCCTCGATGGCCACCGCCATGGCGATGTCGGCGTGGTGGTGCATCACCAGGCCCTCGGGGCTGTAGCTGGCGTTGGCCTCCGGCACGGCCTTCAGAGCGAGCGCGGCGGCCTTGATGACGAAGTCGTTGACCGAGACCTTGATGCCCTGCGGCTCCAGCATGGCGTTGACCTTGGCCCGCACCGACATGAGGCCATCGATCTCGCAGTCGATGGTCAGGGGGAAGTGAGGGACGTCGCGGAAGCTGTCGGTCATCCGACGCGCGATGGCCTTGCGCATCCCGTCCAGCGGGACGAGGTCGTAGCTGCCGTCGGGGATGCCCATCTGGGCCAGGGACTGGACCTTGCGCGGCTCGGCGGTCGGGGAGGCTGTGGCCTGAGCCGTCGGAGCGGGCGTGGCCCCGCCCTTGCCGGCGGCTTCGACGTCGGCCTTGACGATGCGGCCGCGCGGGCCGGTGCCCTTGAGCGACTTCAGGTCCAGGCCCGCTTCCCTGGCCAGACGGCGGGCCAGGGGCGAAGCGAAGATTCGGTCACCGGAGGATGCGCCGGCGTTGGAAGACGCGGCCGGGGCCAGGACCTCGGCGGCCGACTTGACGCCCTGGGGCGTGGCGACGCTGTCTCCGCTCTCGTGACCGGCCGGGGCCGGCTTGGGCCCTTCGGCCTTCGAAGCCGCCTTGGGGGCGGGCGCGGCGTCGTCTCCGGCCAGCCGTGCGATCGGCGCGTTGACCTTCACGTTCTCGGAGCCCTCGGCGACGAGGATTTCCGTGATTTCGCCCTCGTCGACGGCTTCGACCTCCATGGTCGCCTTGTCGGTCTCGATCTCGGCGATGACGTCGCCGGCCTTGACCGTGTCGCCGACCTTGACGTGCCATTTGGCGAGGACGCCCTCCTCCATCGTGGGCGACAGGGCGGGCATCAGGATGTCGGTCATTGGGCGCTCGGGGCCTTACCTTCAGTGATGGTTTCGAAGCCCGGACCCTTGAGCGCCTCGTTCAGGCCGGCCATGACCAGCTTGTAGGTCTCGGCCTCATCGCGGCCTTTGCCCTGATGATAGACGTGGGCGATGTTGCGCGCGGCGATCGCCAGCATGTGGCCATAGGCCTTTGGATCGTCGAAGGCGGGCTTGATCGCCATCACCGGCTCGTTGTTCGACCACCAGAAGCGGAACAGCTCGATGGCCTGGGAATCGGCCTTCACGCTCTCCGGGACCTGGATTTCGGTGCGGTTGGTCGCGTCGGTCATGCCAGTACAGCCCTCACAGCCTTGATGATCTTGTCGGTTCCGGGAAGCGACAGCGCCTCCAGGTTCGCTGCATAGGGCAGCGGCACGTCTTCCTGATGCACGCGCAACGGCGGCGCGTCGAGATAGTCGAAAGCGTGTTCGATGACGCGGGCCACGACCTCGGCGCCGACGCCCATGGGGCCCCAGCCCTCTTCGGCCGACACCAGACGGTTGGTCTTCTTGACGCTTTTGACGATGGTCTCGTGGTCCAGTGGACGCAGGGTGCGCAGATCGACGACCTCGACCGAAATCCCCTCTCCGGCCAGCTGTTCGGCCGCCTGAAGGGCGAAGCCGACCATGCGGCTGTGGGCCGTGACGGTGACGTCGATTCCCTCGCGCCGGACCTTGGCCTTGCCGATCGGCAGGACGTAATCCCCTTCCGGAACATCGAACTCCAGCCCGTACATCATCTCATGCTCGAGGAAGACGACGGGGTTGGGATCGCGGATCGCGGCCTTCAGCAGGCCCTTGGCGTCGGCGGCGTCATAGGGCGTGATGACCTTCAGGCCGGGCACATTGGCGTACCAGCTGGAATAGTCCTGGCTGTGCTGAGCGGCGACGCGGCTGGCGGCGCCGTTAGGGCCGCGGAAGACGATCGGCGCGCGGATCTGGCCGCCGGACATGTAGAGCGTCTTGGCGGCGGAGTTGATGATGTGGTCGATCGCCTGCATGGCGAAGTTGAAGGTCATGAATTCCACGATGGGCTTGAGCCCGCTCATGGCCGCGCCCACGCCGACGCCCGCGAACCCGTATTCGGTGATCGGGGTGTCGATCACGCGGCGGTCGCCGAACTCCTGCAGCAGCTCGCGGCTGACCTTGTAGGCGCCCTGATACTGGGCGACTTCCTCGCCCATCAGGAAGACGGCCTCGTCGCGGCGCATCTCCTCGGCCATGGCGTCGCGGAGAGCGTCGCGGATGGTTGTCTTCACGAGCTTGGCGTCGGCGGGGATCTCGGGGTCCTTGAGCTCCGTCTTCGGTGCGGGGGCCGCAGCGGTGACGTCCTTCTTTTCCGGATCGCCGGAACCGGACGCGGCCGCGCCGCCGTCCTGGGTGACGCTGGTTTCCGCGGCCTTGGGCTCAGGCGCGGGTGACGAGGCCTTGGCCGCGCCGCCGTCTTCGCCGGCCAGACGCGCGATGACGGCGTTGACCTTCACGTTCTCGGAGCCCTCGGCGACGAGGATTTCGGCGATCTCGCCCTCATCGACGGCCTCGACCTCCATGGTCGCCTTGTCGGTCTCGATCTCGGCGATGACGTCGCCTGCCTTGACCACGTCGCCCGCCTTCACGTGCCACTTGGTGAGGGTCCCCTCTTCCATGGTGGGCGACAGCGCCGGCATGAGAATGTCGGTCACTGGGCTGCCTCCACATAGACGTCGGTATAGAGCTCGGACGGATCCGGCTCCGGGCTCTCCTGGGCGAACTGGACCGCCTCGGCGACGATCGATTTGATCTCGTCGTCGATGGCCTTGATCTCGTCCGCCGAGGCCTTGGCCTGGTCGAGCAGCATCTTCACGTGCTCGATGGGGTCGCGGGTCTTCTTGACCTCATCGACCTCTTCCTTGGTGCGGTATTTGGCCGGGTCGGACATGGAGTGGCCGCGGTAGCGGTAGGTCTTCACTTCGAGGATAAAGGGCCCCTCGCCCGCCCGCGCGCGCTTGACCGCCCGCTCCACTGCGTCCTTGACCGCCAGCACGTCCATGCCGTCGACCTGTTCGCCGGGGATACCGAAGCTTGAGCCGCGCATATAGAGCTCGGTCGTCGAGGACGAGCGTTCGATGCTCGTGCCCATGGCGTATTGGTTGTTCTCGATGATGTAGATGGCCGGCAGCTTCCACAGCTGGGCCATGTTGAAGCTCTCGTACACCTGCCCCTGGTTGGCCGCGCCGTCGCCGAAATAGACGAAGGCGACCGAGTCATCGCCACGATACTTGCCGGCGAAGGCCAGGCCCGTGCCGAGCGCCACCTGGGCGCCGACGATGCCGTGGCCGCCGTAGAAGCCGGTCGGGACATCGAACATGTGCATCGATCCGCCCTTGCCCTTGGACGAACCGCCGATCCGGCCGGTGAGTTCGGCCATGACCTCTTTCGGGTCCATGCCGGCGGCCAGCATGTGGCCGTGATCGCGGTAGCCGGTGATGATCTTGTCGTGGCCCTGCTTGACGCTGGCCTGGACGCCCACGGCCACGGCCTCCTGGCCGATGTAGAGGTGGCAGAAGCCGCCGATCAGACCCATGCCGTAGAGCTGTCCGGCGCGCTCCTCGAAGCGGCGGATCAGGACCATCTCGCGGTAGTAGGCGAGCAATTCTTCCTTGGTCGCGGTCGGCGCGTTGGGAATCTTGGCCGAAGCCTTGGAATCCGAGGTCTTCTGGGCGGCTCTCGCCATCCGGCGTCTCCGGGCTGAGCCCCTGGCGAAACGCGCCGTCAGGGCTTCTTGTCGTTACGGAATGGGGCTGTAGCAGCCTTCGTTCCCGAAAGGCAAAGCACGCGGTCCGGCCTGTAACAAGAGTTCAGGAGCGCGCGGCGGCGGGCGGCGGCGCGGGCGGCACGGAGACCTGGATGACGTAGTCGCGCGGGTCGGAGAAGCCGAGTACGACGCGAGCCCGTTCCTCCAGCAGATCGCGCGAGAGGCTGTCGGCCTTCAGGTAGCGGACGCGGACCTCGAGATCGGCGCGCTGCTCCCGCAGCGACGTCAACTGGGCCTCGCTGGCGGCGAGCCGGGCGTCGCGGGTCGAGCCGGACAGCAGGCCGCGCTCGCCGGTCAAGGCCTGAACGCCGAGGTAGACGACCAGCAAAATCAGGAAGGCGGACAGGGCGTACGGTTTCATCCGTTCGGGCATTTGCAACGCTCCTTCTGAGCGCGGGACACGGTTGATCATCCGTGACCGGAAATGCCTAAGGAATGGTAGCTGGGCCGCCTACTTCAGCAGCATGCCGTCGCCGTAGTAGCTGGCCTGGTCGCCCAGCATTTCCTCGATGCGGAGCAGCTGGTTGTACTTGGCGGTGCGGTCCGAGCGGGCGAGCGATCCCGTCTTGATCTGACCGCAGTTGGTCGCGACGGCCAGGTCGGCGATGGTTGAATCCTCCGTCTCGCCGGAGCGGTGGCTCATGACGGCGGTGTAGCCGGCGCGGTGGGCCATATCGACGGCGTCCAAGGTCTCGGACAGGGTGCCGATCTGGTTGACCTTGACCAGGATGGAGTTGGCCAGGCCTTCGCCGATGCCGGCGGCCAGACGCGCGGGATTGGTGACGAACAGGTCGTCGCCGACGATCTGGACCCGGTCGCCCAGAACCTCGGTCAAATGCTTCCAGCCCTCGAAGTCGTCCTCCGAGCAGCCGTCCTCGATGGAGACGATGGGGAAGCGTTCGCACAGGTCGGCCAGATAGGCGACCATGCCGTCGGCGCCGAAGATCTTGCCCTCGCCCGTCATGTTGTAGGCGCCGTCCTTGAAAAACTCGGTGGCCGCGACGTCGAGCGCCAGGTGGAAATCCTCGCCCGCCAGATAGCCGGCGGCCTGGCCCGCGCGGGTGATGAAGCTGAGCGCTTCCTCGGCCGAGGCGAGGTTGGGGGCGAAGCCGCCCTCGTCGCCGACGTTGGTGTTGTGGCCGGCGTCCTTCAGCTGCTTCTTCAGGGCGTGGAAGATCTCGGCGCCCATGCGCAGGCCCTCGGCGAAGGTTTCCGCGCCGGTCGGCAGGATCATGAACTCCTGGATGTCAATCGGATTGTCGGCGTGCGCCCCGCCGTTGATGATGTTCATCATCGGGGTCGGCAGGACGCGGGCCGAGACGCCGCCCACGTAGCGATAGAGCGGCAGGCCGGCCGAAATGGCGCTGGCCTTGGCCACGGCGAGTGACACGCCCAGGATGGCGTTGGCGCCCAGGCGGCCCTTGTTCTCGGTGCCGTCCAGCGTGATCAGGGCCTCGTCGATGCGGCGCTGGTCCTCGGCGTCCATGCCGGACAAGGCGTCGAAGATCTCGCCGTTGACGGCGTCGACCGCGTTCTGGACCCCCTTGCCGCCCCACATGACCGGATCGGCGTCGCGCAGCTCGACCGCCTCGTGCGCGCCGGTGGAGGCGCCCGACGGCACGGCGGCGCGACCGAAGGAACCGTCGTCGAGCACGACATCGACCTCGACCGTGGGATTGCCCCGGCTGTCCAGGATCTGGCGGGCGACGATGTCGGCGATGTCGGTCATGAGAGCCTTCGCGGATGGAGGAGGATGGCGGGCGGGGTTTAGCCCGCCGCCCGCCAAACGCCAACCATGGCCCTCGGACCCTCAGGCGCAGCCTTCGACCAGCTGGATCGCTGGGCCGCCGACGTGGACGATCTGGACCGCGCCGTCATTGCCGATCTCGTAGCGGATACCGCGCGCGGCGGCGTCCTGGACATAGGCGTTGGCGTCCGCCGGGCGGCCGACGGTCCAGACGAAGAGGTCCTCGGCCGGGGCCGGGGAATACTTGTGCGGCTGGGCGATGATCTGGTCGCCATAGGCGGTCTTGATGGAGGCGGCCTGGTCGCCGACGCCGAAGCCGTGATCCGTCTTGAGCGCGGCAGGCGAGGAGACCGAGATGCGCGTCAGGACGCCGTCCTGAATCATGACCAGCAGACCTTCGGGTGCGCGGGCCGGACGCCACTGGTCGCAGCTCTCGGGCTCGGGGCCGCCGATCGCGTTGGGATCGCTATCGCCGCCCAGAGCGGCCTCGACCTCGGCAGTCGTCATGCCGATGCGCAGGGGGCCAAAGCCCTCGGCGGTCAGGGCGTTGGGATCGACCGGTGCGGCGGGCGCCTCGGCGGCCGGGGTTTCGGCGGCGGACGTCTCGGCCGATTCGGGGGCGTTGCAGGCGGCGAGCGTCATCAGGGACGCGACGGCGACGGTTGTGGCAAGGCGGATCATGCGAGAACTCCAATTCAACGAGGAGGCGCATGCAGACACGAAAACGGCGCGCGGGAAAACCCGCGCGCCGCAATCTTCATCGCAATGTCGTGGAAGGACCTAGTCTTCCTTCGGCGTCAGGACCTGGCGACCACGATAGGTGCCGGTCTTGAGGTCGATGTGGTGCGAGCGGCGCAGCTCGCCCGTGTCCTTGTCCTCGGTGTAGGGGTTGGTCCCCAGGGCGTCGTGGGCGCGGCGCATGTTGCGACGCGAGGGCGATACTTTGCGCTTGGGAACGGCCATGTCCGTCTCGATCTCAGTGTGCGGCGCTGCGGACAGCGCGAAAAACGAAAAGCGGCGGCCCAAGGGATGAGCCGCCAGCGAGCGCGGGCTTATGCCGGATCGTCCCGGTGATTTCAAGGCCTGTCCGATATTGGTTGCCGTTGGCCGAACAGCGGTGTCTGATCATCAGATGAACCGCGCCGATCCAACAGAGAAGCCGCCCCGCAGTCGCCTGCTGCTAATCGGCTTGATCGTCGGAACGATCGTGGCGTTCCTGGCGATCCTGCCGGCCTTCGTGATGGCCACGATGTCGGTGATGGTGGCGGCTTCAGGCTCCGACCCGTTGATCTTCAACTTCCTGATATTTGCCTGGGGCCTGCCGGTGGTGGTCGTGCTCGGACCTGTCGGAGCCTGGATCGCTTACGCTCTGCGCCGAGAGCGTACGGCATGGGTCCTGTTGCTGTTGCCGGCGACCTGGGCCGCTTGCATGTTCGCGCTGTTGGCCGTCGCTCCGGGTGGATCCGGGTAATTCAGCGAGAGTAACGAAACGAGCCCGGCCGTCGAACCTTGGGGCGTTCTCAACTTCGCCCGGATGGTTTCCATGCTTCGTCGCACACTCCTCGCCCTCGCCGTCGCGGCGGGGACAATGATCGCCTCTGCGAGCGCTGCGATGGCCCAGCACGTGTCCTTCACCCGTGCAGCCTTCGAGTCGGCGCAAGCGGCCGGCAAGCCGATCCTCGTCGACATCTACGCCCCGTGGTGCCCGGTCTGCCGCGCTCAGGAGCCGATCCTAGAGACTCTGCAAGCCCAGCCCGCCAACGCCGAGTTGATCGTGTTCCGCGTGGATTTCGACAGTCAGCGCGACGTGGTCCGCAGCTTCCACGCCCAGCGTCAGAGCACCCTGATCGCCTACAACGGCACGACCGAAACCGGTCGCTCCGTCGGCGACACCAACGCCGCCAGCATCGCCCGTCTGGTCGCCTCGACCCGGTAAGGTCCGATGATCGCAAGCCTCGGCGCCCTTGCCATCGCCTTCGTGGCGGGGGTCCTGACCATCCTTAGCCCCTGCGTCCTGCCGCTGGTGCCCATTGTGCTGGGCGGTGCCCAGTCCGAAGGGCGCTGGGGGCCGGTGGCCCTGGGGCTGGGCCTGGCGACCAGCTTCACCATCGTCGGCTTGTTCGTTGCCACGATCGGCTTCTCGATCGGTCTGGACGGCGACCTGTTCCGTCGGATCGGCGGGGCGCTGCTGGTGGGGATCGGCGTGATCCTGCTGGTCCCGGCGGCGCAGGTGCGGTTGGCGGCGGCGGGCGGGCCCCTGGCCACCTGGGCCGACAGCGGCATGAGAAAGCTCGATGGGCGCGGCCCCTGGGGCCAGCTCGGCCTAGGGGCTCTGATGGGGTTGGTCTGGGCGCCCTGCGTAGGTCCGACGTTGGGGGCTGCCTCGCTTTTGGCGGCGCAGGGCGAGGATCTGGGGCGGGTCAGCCTGACCATGCTGATCTTCGGCATCGGCGCGGCCACGCCATTGGTGCTGATCGGCCTGATGTCGCGTCAGGCCATCGCCCAGCTGCGGGGCCGCATGCTAGCGGCGGGGTCGGCGGGGAAATACGTTCTCGGCGGCCTGATGGTGCTGATCGGGGTGATGATCCTGATCGGGCTGGACAAGTCGATCGAGACCGCCCTGGTTCAGTCATCGCCCGCCTGGCTGACGGAACTCACGACCCGCTACTGAGCCGGCTGGCCCAGGCGACGCGGTCCAGCGCGTAGTAGAGGCTGTCCTTCCACTCGCCGCCGATGTTCCAGGTGCGCTCGGCGAAGCCTGTGCGGACGAAGCCGAGGCGTTCCAGCAGGCGGATGGAAGCCGTGTTCTCAGGATCGACGTCGGCGGTGACGATGTCGGTCAGACGTTCGGCGAAGACGTGGTCGATGGCCGCGCCGACGGCCTCCGCCGCCAGTCCCCGCCCCCAGGCGTCGGGGTGCAGGATGTAGCCGACGTCGGGCAGCTTCCAGAAGCCGGCCTTGCCGATCACCCGGCCGTTCCACTCGATGACGAAGTCGGGGGCCCCGGCGACGTTGCCCGCGATCATGCCCTCGACCCAGGCGCGGGTCTGGTTGAGCCTCTCGTGCGGCAAGGACGACCACCAGCGCATGGCCACCGGATCGGAGAAGATGGCGTGGAGCGGTTCGGCGTCTTCAGGGCGCGCGTGGCGAAGCAGCAGGCGCTCGGTGCGGATCTGGGTCACCCCAGCGGCTTCTCGAGGATAACGAAGTGAAGGTCGTCGCGCCGGGGCAGGCCGAACCGTTCGTCGCCATAGGGGAACGGCGCGGTCTCGCCGGTTAGGGCGTAGCCGAGCCTCTGATACCAGGCGATCAGGCTGTCGCGCTGGGGAAAGACATGGATCCGGATGCGGTTTGCGCCATGCCGGGCCGCCAAACGCTCCTCGGCCGCCTCGACCATCCGCCGGCCGATGCCCGCCGATTGCAAGGCCGGGCCGACGGACAACATGCCGAAGTAGCCCACGCCTTCCGTCAACCGTTGATACTTGACGCAGGCGATCGCCGCCCCGCCGCGCCAGCCGACCAGCAGGCCCTGATCCTCGGCGGCGATGATGTCGGCGAGTTCTTCGGGGTCGGTGCGCTGGCCGTCCAGCAGATCGGCCTCGGTGGTCCAGCCGGCGCGGGAGGCCTCGCCGCGATAGGCGCTCTCGATCAGGGCGTGCAGCGCGAGGATGTCGGCGGGGACGGCGTCGCGGATGTCGAGGTCAGTCATGGCCAAGCTTGTCGGCGACCGCCTCGCCGATCGCAAGGGAGCTGGTCAGGCCGGGGCTCTCGATGCCGAACAGGGCAACGAGGCCAGCGAGGCCATGGACCTCCGGACCGTCCATCTGGAAGTCGGGTTGTGGCTGGCCGGGTCCATGCAGCTTGGGTCGGATGCCGGCGTAGTCAGGGGTCAGGGCGCCGTCCGGCAGGCCGGGCCAGAAACGGCGGATGTAGCGGGCGAAGTCGTCGGCCTTGGCCGGGTCGACGGTGTAGTCCTCGGTCTCGACATAGGTCAGGTCGGGGCCGAACACGGCCTGGCCGCCGAGGTCCTTGCGATAGTGGGTGCCGAGCGCGCCGGGGATCGGCGGCGGATAGATGAGCCGCTCGAACGGCGCCTTGCCCGTCAGGCGGAAGTAGACGCCCTTGCCCAGATGGCGCGCGGGGATGCGGTTGGCGGGGAAACCCTCGATGCGGGCGGCGCCGTCCTGCGCCTCCAGACCCGGCGCCGTGACCAGAAGGCGCGTGGTCAGGGTCGCGCCCGCCTCCCCGCCCGCGGTGATGCGAAAGCCGCCGTCCGGCAGGGGCTCGGCGCGCTCGAACGGCGTGGCGATGACGATTGAGCCGCCGGCGTCCTCGATCTCGCCCTGGAGCGCCAGCATGTAGTCGTGGCTGGCGAAGACACCGCTCTCGGGCGACAGGATGGCGGCGTAGGCGTTCAGGCCCGGCTCCAGTGCGCGGGCCTGGGCGCCGGTCAGGTGTTCCAGCCCCTCGACCTCGTTGTCGGTGGCCTGGCGGAAGATGGCCTCGATGCGCTCGACCTCGGCCGCCTCGGTCGCGACCACCAGCTTGCCGCAGCGGCGGTAGTCGATCTTGTGGCTGTCGAGGAAGGCGTACAGCGCCCGGCGCCCCTGGACGCAGAACCGGGCCTTCAGCGATCCGGTCGGATAGTAGAGGCCGCCGTGGATGACCTCGGAGTTACGGCTGGAGACGCCCTGGCCGATGTGGCCCTCCTTCTCCAGCACCAGGACGGTGAGACCCCGCTTCGCCAGCGCGCGACCGCAGGCGAGACCGACGGCCCCCGCCCCCACGACCGTCGCGTCGAAGTCGAAGCTCATCCCGGCGATCCGTAGCGCCGCTTCGCCTCGGCCTCGAAGCTGGCGATCAGGGCCCCGACCGCGCGGTCGAAATTGGCCTGGAGCGCGGCGTTCAGCAGGGGCGAGCGGAAAGCGAAGTCGATGACGAACTCCAGACGGGTCCCTTCGGGCACGGCGTGGAAGTCCCAGCGGTTCTTCAGATGGCGAAACGGCCCGCGCAGCAGGCCGACCTCGACCGAGGGGGCGCCGGTGTCATGCCGCACCCATGTGGCGAACCGCTCCTTCAGGAAGGAGAAGCCGACGGCGGCCTCGGCGTCGAACACGCGGATGCCCGGCGCTTCCTCGCGCCGGTTCCAGACGCGCATGGCGGTCACCCACTTCACGAAGCGGGGATAGGCGTCGACGTCCGCGACCAGCTCGGCGAGCTGGTGCGGCGCATAGGGCAGGATGCGGGTGACGCGGTGGACGGCCAAGACGATCAGCTAACCCATGCGCCCGGAGCAAACTCCAAAAGCCAAATGATCTGAGCCAGCGAAAGGACGCTTCCCAAAAGATACTTCCGCGCGACCAAGGCGACTCCGACACCAAGCGCTATCGAGGCAGTGATTCCGAGAGGCAGATAGTTCGTCACAGCATCCCACCGACCAAAGTTGTCACTGGTGCCATCGAAACTCCTAATGCCAAAGCCGGTATTGTGGCTTGCCGCAAAGTAGAGAGCATTCAACCCGAAGCACGAAAACACCAAGACGAGGCCAGAGAACGCCACAGCCATCGCTGTCAGGATTCGTCGCCCTGAGTGCGGCATTACAGACGGCTCGCGGCCAACCTCGCCGCCTTGAGCCGGGCGAAGTCGTCGCCGGCGTGGTGCGACGACCGAGTCAGCGGCGAGGACGACACCATCAGGAAGCCCTTGGCGCGGGCGATGGCCTCATAGGCCTTGAACTCCTCGGGCGTGACGAAGCGTTCGATGGCGGCGTGCTTGCGGGTGGGCTGCAGGTACTGGCCGATGGTGATGAAGTCGACGCCGGCCGAGCGCATGTCGTCCATGACCTGCATGACCTCCTCCTTGGTTTCGCCCAGGCCGACCATGATGCCGGACTTGGTGAACTGGTTCGGGTCGCGCTCCTTGACCATCTGCAGCAGCCGCAGGGAGTGGAAGTAGCGGGCGCCGGGGCGGATCTTCAGATACAGCCGCGGCACGGTCTCCAGGTTGTGATTGAAGACGTCGGGGCGGGCGTCGATCATCACCTCGGCGGCACCGTCCTTGCGCAGGAAGTCGGGCGTCAGGATCTCTATGGTCGTGGACGGGGCCTGGCGGCGGGTCTCGCGCACCACCTCGGCGAAGTGGGCGGCGCCGCCGTCATGGACGTCGTCGCGGTCGACCGAGGTTATGACGACGTGGTTCAGACCCAGCTGCGCCACGGCCAGACCGACCTTGGCGGGCTCTTCAGGATCCAGCGGCTGGGGCAGGCCCGTCTTGACGTTGCAGAAGGCGCAGGCCCGCGTGCAGGTGTCGCCCATGATCATCAGGGTGGCGTGCTTCTGGCTCCAGCACTCGCCGATGTTGGGGCAGGCGGCCTCTTCGCAGACGGTGTGAAGGCCCTTGTCCTTCACGATGGCCTTGGTCGCATTGTACTGGCCCGAGCCGGGGGCCTTGACCCTCAGCCAGTCGGGCTTGCGCAGCACCGCCGTCTCGGGCCGGTTGGCCTTTTCCGGGTGACGCAGTTCGGACGGCGTTCGCGTCAGGGTGTCGATGACGGTGACCATCGAGGCGGGCCGGGCTCCAGTCGGGCGTGAACGCGGTATGTCGTCGTTCGGGGCGACGATGGCAAGTCACGTGCTGTGTCGGGGCGGAGGATGGACGCAGGCTATTGCAGAAGCGGACAAGTCGGACGTTTGTTTTAGCTAGAGTGCAGACGTTAGAGCCAGCTGTGACATCACTTGTTGTCGTAAGACCAGCTCCACGCGATCGCGTCGGCAGCCTTGCGGCTGAGCTTGGGGTGCCGACGCCTCATTTCGGCTTGGACCCACCGGGTTGAAGACGCGAGGTCGAGCCTTGGCTGTAGTGATGCCGCTTCTGCAAGCAGGCCCTCTATCTCTGAAACCAACTTCTGAGCCTTCGCCGGTCCGAAGCGGCGCTCAAGCGTCGCCAAATCAGACTGCGGCCACGCTGCGCGGCCAAAGCCGACATAGGCGGTTACCGCCGAGCTAATCTGGTTTCCGAACAATTCATCTGCTCCAAGCCTTACCGCCCACATCATATAGAGGTGGGAACCGTCGATGTCCGCCAAGGATCGAGGCGAGACGTCGCCAGACTACCCATTGGCTACGCCGCACCCCGACCTCACCCTGCGTAACGCATCTTTTCAGCGCCGCGCCGCTTAACTAGGTTGCGCGCCCTGACAGCGAGGGGGCGCATCCAAGTCCCCCGGAGGAGACGCCTATTGTTCCGCCCCGGCCTTGACCCCTCTGCGGGTGAAGAATCCCTGTTCGACGCCCTGGTGGCCGCGCGCGCCAGGTACGGCGACAAGGAGATCGTCGAGGATCAGGACCGCAAGCCCCTGACCTACACCGGCCTGATCCGGGCGGCCTTCGTTCTGGGGCGAAAGATCGCGGCCATGACCGAGCCCAAGGAGCGGGTGGCGATCCTGTTGCCGTCTTCGATGGGGGTGGTGGTCACCTTCTTCGGCCTGCACGCCTTCGGCCGCGTGCCGGTGATGCTGAACTTCACCGCCGGCGAGCTGAACCTGAAGGCGGCGATCAAGGCTGCAGGGGTCAAGCGCATCCTGTCGGCCAAGCGCTTCGTCGAACAGGCCAAGATCGACGACCTGATCGAGGTGCTGTCTAAGGAGGCCGAGATCGTCTGGCTGGACGATGTGCGGGCCTCCATCGGCCTGCCCGACAAGCTGTTTGGCCTGATGGCCGGGCTGATGCCGGGCCAGTTCCGGACGAAGACCCTGCCGAGCGATCCGGGCGTCATCCTGTTCACCTCCGGCAGCTTCGGCGCGCCCAAGGGGGTGGTGCTGACGCAGAAGAATCTGGTGGCCAACGCGCGTCAGGTGGCGACGCATATTCCGCTCGATCCGAACTGGGTGATGTTCAATCCCCTGCCGACCTTCCATTGCTTCGGCCTGACGGGCGGGGTTGTGCTGCCGCTGCTGAACGGACTGAAGGCGTTCCAGTATCCTTCGCCACTGCACGCCAAGCAGATCGTGTCGCTGCTGGCGGACGTGAAGGCCTCGATCCTGTTCGCTACCGACACCTTCCTGAACCAGTGGGCGCGGGTGGCCTCTCCCGACGATTTCCGCACCCTGCAGTTCGTCGTCGGCGGCGCCGAGAAGGTGCGCGACGAGACCCACCACCTGTTCAACACCAAGTTCGGCGGGGTGAAGCTGCTGGAGGGCTATGGGGCGACCGAGGCCGCGCCGGTCGTGGCGGTGAACCACCCCGACCGCAACCGCCCCGGCACCGTCGGCCAGCTGCTGCCCGGCATGGAGGCGCGCCTCGAGCCGGTGGAGGGCATCACCGACGGCGGGCGGCTGTATCTGCGCGGGCCCAACGTCATGGCCGGATACATGTCGCCGGACGATCCGGACCGGGTCGAGCCCCTGCCCGACGGCTGGCACGACACCGGCGACATCGTCGACATCGACGAGGAGGGCTACATCGCCATTCTCGGCCGGGTGAAGCGCTTCGCCAAGATCGGCGGGGAGATGGTGTCGCTGTCGGCCGTCGAAGGGCTGGTGGCCGCGGTCTATCCCGAGGCGCGCCATGCGGTCGTCGCCGTGGCGGATTCCAAGAAGGGCGAGAAGCTGGTTCTGGTCACCGACCGGGGCGACGCGGATGTGACCCGCCTGGCGGAATGGGCGCGCGAGCACGGGGCCCCGGAGCTGGCGATCCCGAAGAAGATCGTGCGGGTCGGCGAGCTGCCTGTGCTGGGCACCGGCAAGACCGACTACGTCGCGATCCAGACCCTGGTCGAGATGGACAAGGCGGCCTGATCGAGCGGTTCAGGCGTGGCCGCTTGATCTGAAACCGTCGCTGTTGCACGGTTAACCCTTCACAAGGAGGCTGCCATGTTTGAAGCGTTCGAGCGTCATCGCCCGCTGGCCCTGTCAGGTCTGCGCATCATCGCCGGTCTGATGTTCATGCAGCACGGCACCCAGAAGATCTTCGGCTTCCCCGCCCCGGCCATGGGGCCCTTCGACATCGCCAGCCAGATCGGCATCGGCGGAGTGCTGGAGCTGGTCGGCGGGGCGCTTCTGGTGATCGGCCTGTTCACCCGGCCGGTCGCCTTCCTGATGTCCGGCATGATGGCCGTGGCCTACTTCCAGTTTCATGCGGCGTCGGGCGGCTTCTTCCCGCTGGTCAACCAGGGCGAGCTGGCGGCGCTGTACTGCTGGGTCTTCCTCTACATCTTCTTCGCCGGTCCCGGGTCGGTCGCGGTCGATGCGCTGCTGAAGAAGAAGTAGGCGCTCAGCCGATCCGCACGCCCGTCATCGAGATCGAGCCGCCCTCGATGACGTCGTTGAAGAAGCTCACGTCGTCGCCCGGTTCGGCCTGGGCGGCGACGTACAGCAACGGTAGGAAGTGTTCGTCGGTGGGCACGCTCAGCTGGGCGTCCTCGGCCAGACCGACCCAGTCGATCAAGGCGTCGTGGTCGCCGCGCGTCAGCGCCGCCTTGACCGCGTCGTTGAAGGCGACGGCCCAGTCATAGGCCTCGCCGCCGTCGCGCTTCCAGGTTCGCAGATTGTGGACGAAATCGCCGCTGCCGGCGATGACCACGCCCTCGTCGCGCAGGGGCTTGAGCCGCCTCGCCAGCTCGAAATGGCCGCGCGCGTCCAGCCGCCGGTCCAGCGACAGCTGCACAATGGGCACGTCCGCCTCGGGCCAGACATGGGCCAGAACCGACCAGGTCCCGTGATCCAGGCCCCAGCCGTCCGTCTGCACCGCCCCGGTCAGCTCGGCCACGCGCCGCGCGAGTCCAGGAGACCCCGGCGCCGGATACTGCATGGCGTGCAGCTCCGGCCCGAAGTTCCCGAAATCGTGGATGGTCGGCGGCCGCTCCTGAGCGGTGACGCCGAGCCCCTGCGTCTCCCAGTGGGCGGAGACCATGACCACGCCGGCGGGCTTGCCCAGGTCCTCGCCCACCCGCCGCCAGCCCTCGGCATGAGGGCCGCCGAGCGCGTTCATGGGCGAGCCGTGACCGAAGAAGACCGCCGGCTCGCGCATGGCCATCAGGCCTTCAGCTTCTTCGCCAGCTGGGCCACGTATTCGCCCTGGTGACGGGCGCCGGCCAGTTCATTGGCGCTGGGCTGGCGCGAGCCGTCGCCGCCGGTGATGGTCGTGGCGCCATACGGCGAGCCGCCCGAGATTTCCTCCAGCGTCATCTGGCCCTGGAAGGCGTAGGGGAGCCCCGCGACCACCATGCCGTGGTGCAGCAGGGTCTGGATCAGGCCGATCAGGGTCGTCTCATTGCCGCCGTGCTGGGTGGCGGAGGAGGTGAAGGCCGCGCCGACCTTGCCGACCAGCTTGCCCTGGAACCAGACGCCGCCGGTCTGGTCCCAGAAGTTGCGCATCTGGGCTGCGGCCGTGCCGAAGCGGGTGCCGGCGCCGACGATGATGGCGTCGTAGTTGGCGAGTTCGTTGACGTCGGCGATCGGGGCCGCTTGGTCCAGCTTGTAGTGCGACTGCTTCGCCAGCTCTTCCGGCACGGTCTCGACCACGCGCTTGACGTCGACCTCGACGCCCTCGACCGCGCGCGCGCCCTCGGCGACGGCATAGGCCATCTGCTCGATGTGGCCGTAGGTCGAATGATAGAGAACCAGCACCTTGGTCATGGATCGCTCCTGAGATTTTTCGTTCTGCAACGACTGCGGTAGCAGATGTAGCGAACGCCTCGCGCGATGCAAGGGCGTCAGGCCGCTTTCGAGGCGCCAATCGGGCAGACCGAGGCGAAATGGCCGTGCGCGCCGGGCACCCCCTGCCCTCGCCCGGCGCGAAAGCGGTGCTCGACCGTCATGGCCTGCTGCTCGATGTTCAGCGCCTCCCAGCCGCAGGGCGCGTCGGGATAGCGATAGGCCCGCGGCCCGTCCCCGGCGCGGAGCTTACCGGTCAGGAGGTTGACGCCGCTCTGGGCCTGCCAGACGTGGACCATCTCGTGGATCAGCACGGCCTGAAGCGACAGGGGCGCGGCGGCGAAGTCGTCGGGCAGGCCCCTGCCCGGCCAGCAGATCCAGCTGCGACCGAAGGCGCGCCCGGGCACGAAGGCGCGTACCAGCGGCCAGGGCATGGGGGCGAGGCGGACCTCGTCCAGGCGGACGGCGTCGCTGAACTCGCCTCGGATCAGGCGGCGCTCGCCGTCGGTGAGCGAGCGGATCACTCCGAGATCAGGGTCTGGCCGTTCGGGTCGACCCACTCCCAATGCCAGGGCTCGTAGAGGTAGGGCACGAAACCGAAGCGGCCGGCGTTCTTCACCAGCCAGCGATAGGTCGCGCCCTGGCTCATATGCTGGCGGCTCGCGACCGAGGTGTTGTCGACGCCGAAGTCGAACAGCTGGCCGACGTAGAGGTCGACCGCCGTGCCCGTACGATGGGCCGAGCAGACGGCGCGGCGCAGACCGTCGCAGTTGCCCTGGGCGGCGCAGCGGGCGGCGTCGGCCTCAGGGTCGCGAAAACCCGAGAAGATCTGCAGCAGCTCCCGGTTCGCGTCGATCTCGGGCACCTCGGCGCGCGCGGCGGCGACCATACGTCGGTATGCGTCCAGCACGTCGCGGCGCAGAAGACGGGTCAGGCGGTCGGCGTGTTCTTCGGACTCGACGAGATAGCCGAGCATCCGGATCGGCGGAGGATTGGGGCATTCGTCGCGCAGGCGGGCCTGGATGAAGGGGCGGCGTTCCTGGAGAACTCCCTTAAGCACTTCGAAGGTGGCGGCGTCGAACACGCCGGTCGCGGTCAGGCCGTAGCGCGCCTGAAACCGCGACAGGGCCTCGGCGAAGTCCGGCGACCCGGCCTGGCAGTCGGTGCCCAGCTCCTTCTGGAGCAAGGGCACATATGTGACCCACCCCCACTCCGCAGGACCGAATGGGGCCCACTCCATCGTGTAGACCGAGACGGCGTTGGCCAGGCCCGCCCCGGCGAAAGCCTGCTCATGCACATCGCACTGGGGCGTCCAAGCCCCTTGCGCGTCGGCGCGGCCCGGCGTGAGCCAGACCAGAACCGTCGCCACGATGATCGCGAGCATCCCCAACCGCATGGGCGTCAGGAAGCCCCAGCCGCGTGGCGCGATCAAGGCCTCTCGCGCGCCCGGCAAGTCTGGCATGGTGAGGTCCCTGCCCCGACTCGCGGACCCCGCATGACCGACGCCGCCCCGCCCGCGCCTGCCCGGCGCTCCAACGCCACGCTGATGGCCTTCGCAGCTAGCTGCCTGCCCTACGCGGCGCTGGGCCTGCCGGTCTATGTGACCCTGCCCGAGTTCTACGCCAGCCACGTGGGCGTCAGCCTGTCGGCGGTCAGCCTGATCTTCCTGATCGTGCGGCTGGCCGACATCGTGGTCGATCCCGTGCTGGGCGTGATCATCGACCGGACCTCGACCAAGTGGGGCCGGTATCGGGTGTGGATGGCCATCGGCGCGCCGATCCTGATGGGGTCGGTGGCCATGCTGTTCTTCGTGGGTCAGGGGGCTGGGGCGACGCACCTCGCGGTGTGGCTGGTGGTCATGTACCTCGGCTATTCCATCAGCCTGCTGAGTCAGATGAGCTGGGCGGCGGTGCTGTCGTCCGACTACGACCAGCGGTCGCGCATCTACGGTTTCTGGCAGGTGGCGAACATCCTGGGCGTACTGGCCGTGCTGCTGATCCCGGTCGGCGCGCAGGCGATGGGGTATTCCTACGTCGAGGCCGTGCGGATGCAGGGCGGCTTCATCGTCGGCCTGCTGCCGATCGCGCTCCTGATCACCTTCCTGTTCACGCCCGAGCCCCGGAACGTGACGCCGCCGGCGCACGGGGGGTTGGGCGCGACGCTGGCCTTGATCGCCAAGCCGGTGCTGCGCAGGCTGCTGCTGTCGGACCTGCTGCTCGGCGCGGCGCGGGGGCTGATCGGGGTGCTGTTCTTCTACTTCTTCGAGCAGGCGCGCGGGTTCGAGAGGGACCAGACGTCGATCCTGCTGCTGGTCTATTTCGTGGCCGGACTGGTGGGGGCGCCGGTCTGGGCCTGGCTGGCGACGCAAATGGGCAAGCACCAGGCGCTGGCGGTCGCATCCGTCTACTTCGCGGTCAGTTTCGGCGCCGCGACGCTGCTGGTTCCGGCGGGCAACTTCCCAGCGGCGCTGGCGGCCATCTTCGCCACGGGGCTGGCGTTCGGAGCGGCGGACCTGCTGCTGCGAGCCATGATGGCGGATGCGTCCGACGTGATCCGGCTGGAGGCCGAGGCCGACCGGACGGGGCTGTTGTTCTCGATCCTGAACGCCACGTCCAAGCTGGGGTATGCCTTCTCGGTCGGCGCCTTCGCCGTACTGGAGTGGATCGGCTTCGATCCGGAGCCGGGGGCGGTCAATGATCCCGGCGTGATCCTGGGGCTGCAGTGGCTGTTCATCGCCGCGCCGGTGGGGCTGCTGCTGATCTCGGCGGTGGTGCTGAGGCTCTATCCGCTCACGCCCGCCGCCCATGCCGAGGTGCGGGCGAGGCTCTCCGCGCGGGACGGAGCTTCGGCATGACCCCCGTCGACCGGCTGAAGGACATCATGGTCCGGCTGCGCGATCCGAACGGCGGCTGTCCGTGGGACGTGGAGCAGACCTTCGCCACCATCGCCCCCTACACCATCGAGGAGGCCTATGAGGTCGCCGACGCCATCGAGCGGGGCGACATGGCCGAGCTGAAGGCCGAGCTGGGCGACCTGCTGTTCCAGGTGATCTTCCACGCCCGCATGGCCGAGGAACAGGGCCTGTTCGCCTTCGACGACGTAGCCGAGGCCATGTCGGACAAGCTGATCCGACGCCACCCGCACGTCTTCGGCGAGGAGGACGCGCAGATCAGCGGGCCCGCCCAGAAGCTGCGCTGGGAGGACATCAAGGCGGCGGAGCGGGCGGCCAAGGCGCAGACGGGTGTGCTGGACGACGTGCCCGTGGGCCTGCCGGCGCTGCACCGGGCGGCCAAGCTGACCAAGCGGGCGGCGCGGGTCGGCTTCGACTGGCCCTCGACCGACGAGGTCTTCGACAAGCTGGACGAGGAGGTCGCCGAGCTGAGGGCCGAGATCGCGGCGGGCGACCTGGACAAGGCCCGCGAGGAGATGGGCGACCTGCTGTTCGTCATGGCCAACCTGGCGAGGAAGCTGGGCGTGGAGCCGGAGGACGCGCTGAGGGGGGCCAACGCCAAGTTCGTGCGGCGCTTCGGCTTTATCGAAGCGGAGCTGGCGAAGGACGGGCGAACGCCTGACCAGAGCGACCTGGCCGAGATGGACGCCCTGTGGGACGCGGCGAAGGCGGCGGAGCGGCGTTAAGGATTGGACTCTGGGGACACCGAGTCCAACGAGTCCAAAGTCTGAGTTTCTGACACCGCTAACGGCGACAGAATATTGATTTTGCTCATGTCAGAATCATCCACTGGGCCCAACCTCAGCGGCTCGCGTTTGTCCTCCAGCAGGGGCGGCTTGATGTCGGGCAGTTCGGCCATGACCTCGGAGCGGGCGCGGTCGGCGAGACGGTCGTAGACGCGCATCCAGGTCGAGGCCTCGGCCGCGCGGCCCGAGCCGAGCGCGCGGCGGATGTTGAGGAAGGCCTGGTCGGCCAGATCGGCGAAGCTGACCTCGTCGTCGGGATGGTATTCGCCGAACTCCGGCGGCACCTCGCAGGCGCGCTGGTCGATGCGCCGCCAGCCTCCGGCGCGGGCGTGCATCCGGAATGAGCTGAGCGACATGCCGTACTTCTGGCAGATCGTCGTCGCCTTGACGCCGGCGAGATACTCCCGCCGCGCATGGTCCCAGTAGGTGCCGCCGAGACCGTCGAGTTCAAAGGGGTTCAGCTGGGTGCTGCCCGTGACGTGGGGGGTGTGGGTCATGGCGGGCAGTGTGGCACGGCGGTGCGTCAGAATCGGACGCAGGGCCTCAGAGCGTCTTACTCGGCATTCTTTCTTCAGCCTGTCGTGCGGTCGGGTCCGCCTGGTTTTAGCATCTCTAGCTGTTCTGACCGGTCAGCTACTAGGGATCAAAGATGTCGTCGCGATACTCATTCAGGAGATCGGAAGCGGTGCTGCTCAAGAATCGAACGTTCTCAGCAGGCGCAGCACCGAAGTAGCCTTGCGCGCGCTCTAGTTGACGGCGACGGAGGTTCAGGGTCGTCGCCCATACTTTTTGCAATCCGTTGAACCCGCTGTTCCCGAAAAGGACAGCCAAGTTCTGCGGATGATAGCCCACTCCCAAAAGAAGCACGTTCTCAGCGCCGGAGACCATTTCGTATATCTGTTTCCTCTCGGTCGGCGTCAACGCTTCGGTATAGGTCTTGATATTCTTAGCCGCACGTAGTGTTGACCAGACGTCTGAGGCTCCAAAAGCTACGGTTCCACCCCACTCAGAAGTATGGCCCAATGAGCCATAGATGTGATAGACGGGCACTTGGCGGCGTAGGTTGACGAGGTCTGACTCCTCTAGCCCTTGCATCTGAAACCAGCCAGTCAGAAACCGCTCGATGCAACGGTCGTAGTTGAAGGTGACAAAGCCTACGTTGCTCAGGCTTCCGGAAACATCGCGTCTTGCGACACTTGGATTAGCATAACGAGCGATCTGACCGAGCCAAGTCCCCCTAACATTGGCCATCCCGGTCAGGCGGCCCCCTTGCTCTTCGCCGATCAGTTCCGTTCCGCTTTCAGATTGCAGTATACAATGGGAGATGCATAACTTCGCTACTTCGGACAAAGTAGGAAGATGCTGCCATTCGGCTATGAAATCGTCGATGGAGTCCTTTCCACCAAGCCCGTCGCGAATTCGGCGCATAGCAGCTAGGTGCTCGTCGCGCAGTCCGCCATCGCGAGCAAGAGCCTCACGTATAGGTGTTGCCGACGACCCTCTCCTTAGCTCTCGATCCAGCAAATCTTGAATGCTGGTCGCAAGTTCGGCACCCGTTGGCATGTCTCTGCCAAACTCTTTGCTGGCACCAGCTCCTATCACCACAACCGTCGAAACCATCCATCCTCCGCGTCGAAGCGAGCCAGCCTGCGGCACCGCTTCTACCGACCCAAGCTTGACTTGATGAGCCTCCTGAGGTCGCGGTCAGCCACCATCAACCAGCGCCCAAGGCACCCCTCGGCGAGGCATACGGCAACGAGGACTTCTACCCAAACCTCTGCTCGAACCGCCCCATCGCCTGCGGATCCAGCCGCACCGTCAACCGCATCCGCCCCTCCCCGTCCGTGTCGCGGCCGATGACGCGGCCGTGTTCGTAGAGCCAGGCGAGGGCTTCGCCCTGTGAGGGGTCGAGCGTGACCTCGGTTTCGGGGTCGTCGTCGATGCGGGCGGCGATGGCGTGGCGCAGGGGCTCGATGCCGTCGCCGGTCCAGGCGGAGACGGCGACCGCGTCGGTGTTGGCGCGGGCGGCCTGGCCTTCGATGGCCTCGCGGGCCTCGGGGTCCAGCAGGTCGATCTTGTTCCAGACCTCCAGGATGCGGCGGTCCTTGCCTTCGGGCTGTTCGATCTGCTTCAGCACCGCCTCGACGTCCTGGGACTGGGCGACAGTGTCGGGCGAGGCGATGTCGCGGACGTGCAGGATCAGGTCGGCCTCGCCCACCTCCTCCAACGTGGCGCGGAAGCTCTCGACCAGTTCGTGCGGCAGGTCGGAGATGAAGCCCACGGTGTCGGCGATGATGGCGGGGCGGCCAGCCGGCAGGCGGATCGTGCGCTGAGTGGTGTCCAGCGTGGCGAACAGCAGGTCCCTGGCCATGACCTCGGACCCCGTCAGCCGGTTGAACAGGGTCGACTTGCCGGCGTTGGTGTAGCCGACCAGGGCGACGGTCGGGAACGGGGCCTTCTGGCGTTGCTTGCGGTGCAGGCCGCGCGTGCGGCGGACCTCCTCCAGCTCGGACTTCAGCTTGACGATGCGGTCGGCGATCAGGCGGCGGTCGAGCTCGATCTGGGTCTCGCCGGGGCCGCCAGTGGAGCCGGTGCCGCCGCGCTGGCGCTCCAGGTGGGTCCAGGTGCGGACCAAGCGCGAGCGTTCGTAGTCGAGGCGGGCCAGCTCGACCTGAAGGCGGCCCTCCTTGGTGCGGGCGCGGCGGCCGAAGATCTCCAGGATCAGGCCGGTGCGGTCGATGACCTTGCAGTCCCAGGCCTTTTCCAGATTGCGCTGCTGGACCGGCGTCAGCTGGTCGTCGATGACGGCGGCCTCGGCCTCGGCGGCGCGGATGAGGGCGGCGAGCTCCTCGACCTTGCCCGAGCCGAACAGGGTGGCGGGGGTGGTCTTGCGAAGACGCACGACCTCCTCGGCGCGGACGTCGAGGTCCAGCGCGCGGGCGAGGCCAGCGGCCTCCTCCAGACGGTCGGCGGCCGAGCGGGAGGACCGCTCGCCGAAATCGGGATGGATGACGACCGCCCGGATGAGGGGGACGGCGTGGTCGATGAGTTTGCTCAAGGGGTCCTTCCGGCCGGAGCGAACGTCCCCCCGGACGCGGCGCTCAGCCTCAATCTTCGTCGCTCTCGGGCTCGTACAGCTGGACGGGGGCCGAGGGCATGATGGTGGAGATGGCGTGCTTGTAGACCAGCTGGGCCTGACCGTCGCGACGGAGCAGCACGCAGAAGTTGTCGAACCAGGTCACGATGCCCTGCAGCTTGACCCCGTTGACCAGGAAGATGGTCAGCGGCGTCTTGGTCTTGCGGACCGAGTTGAGGAAGGTGTCCTGAAGGTTCTGACGCTTGTCTTGCGACATGGCGGGTTGGTTCCCTGTTCTTCTTGGTTCGTCGCGGGCGGGGAGGCGCGCGAGGTCGGTCGGGCCGACGGGTCTAGCGTAGACGAGGGAACGCGGGGGCGGCAACCGGGTATGAGCTTGATGGCAGCCATTGGGCATGGAACGAGCGGAGGTTCATCACGGCGAGCACAGCGAATTCACGGAGGACACGGCAGGACCGAGTTGAGGTCTCCGTCATCGATCCGGTCGGTCGTGATCGCGCCCTATTAAGGACTGACGGCGAAGCCGCCCTTCATTCCCCACCTCTGCCGGAGTTCGGCATTCGGCGCTCTCGGCCACCGTTCGGTCTCGTCGTGTTCGCCGTGCAAACGCCGTGCTCGCTGTGATGAAACCTGATCGGCCCGCCTCGAGCGAGCCTACACCGCGTCTCGCCGCGCGGCTTCAAGGTAGCGTTCACGCAGCTTGGTCGCGATGGGGCCGGGTTTGCCGTCGCCGATCTTGACCCCGTCGATAGAGATGGCCGGCATGACGAAGGCGCCGGCGGCGGTGAAAAAGGCTTCCTTCGCCTGTTTGGCCTCATCGACGCTGAAGGGTCGTTCGTCCAGCTCGATCCCCTCGGTCCGGACAAGGTCCATGATGGCCGCGCGGGTGATGCCGCGCAGGATGTTGGCCTGCGTATCCCGCGTGCGGAGCTTGCCGTCCTTGTCCACGATCCAGGCGTTGGTCGAGGAGCCCTCGGTGACCAGGCCCATCTCGTCGACCATCCAGGCCTCATAGGCGCCCTTGTCGCGGGCGGCCTGCTTGGCCAGCACATTGGGGAGCAGGCCGACCGTCTTGATGTCGCAACGGCCCCAGCGGATGTCGGGATGGGTGACGACCGCCACGCCCTTGGCGGCCTGGGCCTGGGAGCGATTAAACGGGATGGACTTGGAGGTGACCACGACGCTCGGTGGCGTGCCCGGCGCGGGAAACGGATGGTCGCGGCGCGCCGTGCCGCGCGTGACCTGGAGATAGACAATGCCGTTGCGGACGCGGTTCCGCCGGATCGTCTCCTTCAGCACCCGGGTCAGGGCGTCGCGGGTCATGGGAATGTCGATGCGCAGCTCGTTCAGGCTGCGGTGAAGCCGCGTCATGTGGCCGTCGAAATCGGCCATCCTGCCGTCGAACACCGACCAGACCTCATAGACTCCGTCGGCGAACTGGAAGCCGCGATCCTCGACATGCACCGTCGCCTCGCGGTGAGGACGGTAGACGCCGTTCACATAGGCCACGCGCGACATCAGTCGATGCTCCCGTCCTCGTCGTCGCCGCCGCGCGCGGGCGAGACGCCCAGCGACTTCAGCTTCCTGTGCAGCGCCGACCGCTCCATGCCGATGAAGGCCGCCGTGCGCGAGATGTTTCCGCCGAACCGCATGATCTGGGCGGCCAGATACTCGCGCTCGAACACCTCGCGGGCTTCGCGGAGCGGGAGCGCGATGGTGCGTTCGGTACCCATGGACGCGCCGCCTGTCGCCGCGACCTCCTGAGGCAGCATATCGGCGGAGATCGGCTGGTCGAGGTCGCCGGTTGCGAGGATCAGCAGGCGTTCGACGTTGTTCCTGAGCTGGCGCACATTGCCGGGCCAGGGATGGACCTGGAGCACGGCGATGGCGTCCTCGCCCAGGCGGCGTTTGGGCAGGCCTTGGGACGCGCTGAGCGTCTCGATGAAATAGTCGACCAGTTCGGCGATGTCCTCGCGCCGTTCCGACAGGGGCGGCACGCGGATGGGGACGACGTTCAGGCGGTGGAACAGGTCCTCGCGGAAGCGGCCCTCGGCGATCTCGGTTTTGAGGTCACGGGACGTCGAGGTGACGACGCGGACGTCGACCTGGACGTCCTGCTCGCCGCCCACGCGGCGGAAGCGCTGTTCGACCAGGACGCGCAGGATGCGGCTCTGGCTCTCGCGGGGCATGTCGCCCACGTCGTCGAGATAGAGGGTGCCGCCGTGGGCGCGTTCGAAGACGCCGATCTTGCGAGGCCGGCCGTCGTGGCCCTCCTCACCGAACAGTTCCAGATCCAGACGCTCGGGCGTCATGCCGGCGGCGGAGATGGCGACGAACTCGGCCCGCGCCCGGGGGCTGGCCTCGTGGATCTGGCGGGCCACCAGCTCCTTGCCGCAGCCTGGAGGGCCCGAGATGAGGACGCGGCTGTTCGCGGGCGCGACCTTGGAAATGGTCGAGCGCAGCGCCTGGGCGGCGGCCGAGCGACCAATCAGGCCGGTCGGCGTCATGGCCTGAGCGCGCAGGCGGCGGTTCTCGCGCTTCAGCGAAGCGGCCTCCAGGGCGCGCTCGATGACGACCACCAGCCGATCGGACTTGAAGGGCTTTTCGATGAAATCGTAGGCCCCGCGCTTGAGCGCGCTCACGGCCGTCTCGATGTTGCCGTGGCCCGAGATCATGACAACCGGCAGGTCGGCGTCGAGCGTCTTGACCACGTCGAGCAGCTCCAGCCCGTCCATACCGCCGCCCTGCATCCAGATATCGAGCACCAGCAGGCTGGGCTTCCTCGCGCGGATGGCGGCGAGCGCCTCCTCGGAGCTGGAGGCGACGCGGACGGAGTGGCCCTCGTCCTCGAGCAGGCCGGAGACCAGATCGCGGATGTCGGCCTCGTCGTCGACGACCAGGATGTCGGCACCGTTGGAACGCATGTCGCCTCTCTATTCAGCGGCCGCCAGACCGCTGCCCTTGGGCTCGGCCTGACTGGTTCGGACAGGGGGTGAAAGGGGGAAGATCAGGCACACGCGGGCGCCGTTGAGAGTCTCGGCGTCTGCGAGTTTCAACTCGCCCCCGTGGTCCTCGCAAATGCGCTTGACGATGGCCAGGCCAAGGCCCGTGCCCTTCTCGCGCGTGGTGACATAGGGCTCGGTCAGGCGATCGCGATCCCGCACCGGCAGGCCCTTGCCGTCGTCCTCGATGATGAAGGTGGCGGTCGCGTCATCGACCTCCAGCCGGGCGAGGATGGCAGTCGAGGCGTCGTCGGGATCGGCCAAGCGTCGCGCCGCGACGGCTTCGCCCGCGTTTTTCAGGATGTTGGTCAGGGCCTGGCCGACCATGCGTCCGTCGCATCTCATTTTGGCTTTGGGAAGCGGTTCGACCAGTTCCACTGGCAAGTTCGGGGCCGCGACACGCTGGGCGAAGACAGCCTCACGCAGCAGTTCGGCGGGGTTCTCGTTCGTGAACCGAGGCGCGGGCATGCGGGCGAAGGAGGAGAACTCGTCGACCATGCGGCCGATGTCGCCGACCTGGCGGATGATGGTCTCTGTGCAGCGGTCGAAGACCTCCACGTCGTCGACCTTGGTCCGGTACTTGCGGCGCAGACGCTCGGCCGAGAGCTGGATGGGCGTCAGGGGGTTCTTGATCTCGTGGGCGATGCGGCGGGCGACGTCGCGCCAGGCGGCGTTCCTCTGGGCCGTGACTAGGCGGGTGATGTCGTCGAAGGTCAGGACCATTTCGCCGCCAACGCCGCCCTCTATGCGGACGCGCAGACGCCGGGTCTCCCCTTCGCGAGCGACGTCGATGTCTTCCTCGATGTGAGCCTCGACCCGGCCGACGAGTTCGCTGAGTTCCGGCGCGATGGCGGCCAGCGACTTACCATGCACGTCTAGCTCGGAGATCGACAGGAGCTGCAGCGCGCTGTCGTTGATGGCGGAGATGCGGCCGCGCTTGTCCAGACCGATCACGCCGGCGCTGACGCCGGACAGTACGGTCTCGATGAAGCGGCTGCGGTCCTGCGCCTCCTCGCTGGCGGTCTTCAGTGCGGCCTGTTGGGTTTCGAGGTCGCCGGTCATGCGGTTGAAGGCGTCGGACAGGGTCTTGATCTCGCCGGGCGCGCCCTCCGGATCGACACGGGCCGACAGGTCGCCGCCGGCCACCTGATCCGCCGCCTTCACCAGACGGCCGATGGGGGCCGAGATGGCGCTGGCCGCCGACATGCCCAGCCATACGGCGCCGACGAGCACCAGCAACGCGGTTTCCAGATAGCTTAGCGCGAAGGCGGCCTGGATGCGGGCGCGGCTTTCCTCGGCCAGCTGATAGGCCTGTATCGACTCCACGCCGTTGCGCATGCGGGCGATGATGCCGGGCGCGAGCGGGCGGACGACGTAGAGGTAGGCGTCACCGTATTCTGGCAGGGGATAGAGGGCGCGGACCGTGTCTGGGCGTTCGGTTACGGCAACGGGCGCTTCCTCGCCCTCGGCGGCGG
The DNA here is from genome assembly GCF_000701445.1 of Brevundimonas bacteroides DSM 4726. GTDB lineage: Bacteria > Pseudomonadota > Alphaproteobacteria > Caulobacterales > Caulobacteraceae > Brevundimonas > Brevundimonas bacteroides. The sequence continues at coordinate 224,326 of NZ_JNIX01000009.1, read as the reverse complement.
TTTCGAGCGCCTCGCGCGGCGGGGCGACATAGGCGGGCGCGCCCTCCATGACGCCCTGGGCCAGCACCTCGCCGTCGCCGTTCAGGATGTAGACGGCCGGATAGCCGAAGTAGCCCGCGATCTGGCTCAGGGCCTGAGAGAACTGGATGCGATTGTCGAAGGCGTCGCGGATGCCGCCGAGCTCGATCGACATGGTCTCGAGGTCGGCATTCAGGCCGTCGCCCACGTCCGCAACATAGGCCTCGCCGATCCGGGCCCCGTTCTCGACGGCGGAGCTGACGTTGTCGCTGAACCAGCGGTCGACGCCGCGGTTGACCAGGACGCCGAACACCAGGGCGATCGCCACGGCCGGGACCAGGGCGACCAGAGAAAAGATGGTCACGAAGCGGAGGTGCAGACGGGCGCCCGGATCCTCGCGCCGTCGGCGGGACAGCTGCATGACCTGGAGGCCGACCACGGTCGCCAGGCCGGCGATCAGGACGAGGTTGGCTGACAGGATCGCCAGCACGGCCCGGCTTGCGGCGGCCTGGGCGTCGCCGCCCCCGGCCTCGGGCGCGACGGCGACGATCCAGATGGCGGCGGCGGTGATCAGGACGGCGATGACATAGGCCGCGACGAAGGCGGCACGGGCGCGACCCGCGGCAAGCCGATCCCACAAGGTGGGTCGGGCCTCTGTGGCCTCAGCAGCGGTCGCTGTGTCCGACATCACTCCACAGCTTCGGCGACCTGTGGTGTTTTTTCAACAGCGGAGTTGCCGGGAAGCGTCAGTGACACCGGGGACACATCCCAAAGCGCAGCCAGTTCATCGGCGACCTGGCCCGGATGGTCCAGGCGGCACAGGCGGGATTTGGCCGCGCGGCGGTCCAGCGGATCGGCGGGCCAGGGGGCCTGCTCGACGTACCAGCCAAGGTGCTTGCGGAACATCTTCAGGCCCAGACCGGGTCCGTAGAAGTCGAGCGAGGCCTGCATGTGCTCGATCACGATGGAGCAGCGTTCCTCGCGATCAGGCTCTTGAAGCCGGGTCCCGTCGCGGAGCGCCCGCTCCAGATGGGCGGCCAGCCAGGGACGGCCATAGACGCCGCGTCCCAGCATCAGGGCGTCGGCGCCGGAGCGGTCGAGGGCCTCCCTCGCCTCCTCGGCCGTGACAATGTCGCCGTTGACGATCACGGGGATGGAGACGGCCGTCTTGACGTCCCCGACGGCGTCCCAGTCGGCGCGGCCCGTGTAGAACTGCTGGCGCGTGCGGCCGTGGACGGTGACGGCCTTGACGCCGAGGGCCTCGGCGTTCGCGGCGACCTCGGCGGCGTTCTTGCTGGCGTCGTCCCAGCCGAGACGCATCTTGACGGTGACTGGGCGGGACGTGCCCTGAACCACGGCATCCATGATGCGGCCGGCGAGATCGGGCGTACGCATCAGAGCCGAGCCGGAGGCGGCGCCGGTGACTTCCTTGGCGGGGCAACCGAAGTTGAGGTCGATGATATCGGCGCCGGCCGCCTCGGCCATGCGAGCCCCTTCTGCCATCACGGCGGGGTCACGGCCGACCAGCTGGATGACGGTCAGGGGCAGGCCTTCGCCCACAGCGGCCCGGCGCACGACATCGGGACGCCCGCGCGCGAACTCGGCCGAAGCCACCATCTCCGTCGCCACATAGGCCGCGCCCAGACGGCTGGCGAGCCGCCGAAACGGCAGGTCTGTGACGCCGGTCATGGGCGCCATCAACACCCGGCCAGGGATGGTCACGTCTCCGATCTGAAGGGTGTGCGTCATCGCCGCCGTCGTGTCGCCAAGCCTCGCCTCTCGTCAACCGGCAAGATGGCCCCTAGAAGGCGGCGCATGATATTCGCGGGCGTGGTGGTGGCGGCGGGCTCGGGCTCGCGCGCCGGGGGCGACAAGCAGTGGCGGCCGCTGGGCGGCAAGCCCGTGGTGCGCTGGTCGGTGGAGGCGCTGCTGAACGCCGGGGCCGCGCCGGTCGTCGTGGTGGTCGCTCGCGACAGCCTGGGACGCGCCGCAGAGGCGCTGGCGGGGTTGAGCGGCTGGATCGCCGTCGCCGGCGGGGCCGAGCGGGCGGATTCTGTGCGAGCCGGCCTTGCGGCGGTGGACGCAGCCGAGACCACGCCGGTTCTGGTGCATGACGCGGCGCGCCCCCTGCTGGGCGAGGCGGTGATCTGTCGCCTGCTGGAGGCGCTGCCGGGCGCGGACGGAGCCATCGCCGCCCTGCCCGTTTCCGATACGCTCAAGCGCGGCGGCGAGCGGATCGAGACGACTGTTGACCGTGCCGGACTGTGGCGCGCCCAGACGCCGCAGGCGTTTCCGCTGGGGCGGCTTCGCGCCGCCTACGCGGCCTGGCCCGCGGGCAAGACGCCGACCGACGAGGCTGCGGTCGTCGAGCGCGACGGCGGCGTCGTGCGACTGGTCGAGGGCGATCCGCGCCTGATGAAGCTCACCTACCCCGAGGATTTCGCCATGGCCGAGGCCCTGCTGCCCCGTCAGATCCGCGTCGGCACCGGCTTCGACGTCCATCGCTGGGGGCCGGGCGAGGCGGTGTGGCTGTGCGGCGTGGAAATCCCGCACGACCAGACCCTGATCGGCCATTCAGACGCGGATGCCGGGCTGCACGCCCTGACCGATGCGCTTCTGGGAGCCATGGGCGACGGCGACATCGGCGACCATTTCCCGCCAACGGACCCGAAGTGGAAGGGCGCGGCCTCGGACCAGTTCCTGATCCATGCCGTAGAGCGGCTTCAGGCGCGCGGCGGGCGGCTTGTGAACGTCGACGTCACCCTGATCTGCGAGCGCCCCAAGGTGAAGCCGCATCGTCTGGCCATGCGCGAGCGACTGGCGGCAATCCTGGCATTGCATCTGGACGCCGTCAGCGTGAAGGCGACGACGACCGAGATGCTGGGGTTCACCGGCCGGGGCGAGGGTCTGGCGGCCCAGGCCGTGGCGACGATCGAACTGCCCGCGTGAGCCCTACCGCCGCGCGTGCCGCCAGAGGGCGCCGACAAGGTTGACGTAGTCGTCGGTCCAGGGCTGGACTTCGGTGTCAGCGATGACCTGCCAGCGGCCGGTCTGGCGGAACTCGGTCAGGCCTTCCTCGGTGGGCGACAGGATCAGGGCTTCGGTCGAGGCGTCGGCCATATCCGGGCTGGCGTCGCTCTCCTGATAGATCTGGTGCAGGTTCGGAACGCGAAGACGCTGCGCCGCCGCTGCCGTTGGCAGGGTGATGTCGAGGTTGCGGTTCGACAGGTGCAGGATCACCACGCCGTCGGGCTTCAGCAGGTTCAGATAGCCTTGGATGGCCTCGACCGTCAGCAGGTGGGTCGGCACGGCGTCCGATGAAAAGGCGTCGATCAGCAATAGGTCGTATGAACCCGCTGCCTCGTGGCCAAGCGTCAGTCGCGCGTCACCGAGAACCGTACGAACCGGTCCGGCCGCACAGTTGGAAATGAAGGTAAAGTTGTCCGGGTCGCGCGCCAGTCGATCGACCAAGGGATCGATCTCGAAGAAGGTCAGGCGATCCTCTGGCCGCTTGTAGCCTGCCATGGCGCCGGTCCCCAGGCCGACGACGCCCATGTTGATCCCAGGCGCGCGCTGCTGCACGGCCTGCGTCACCTGACCGATCGGGGTGTAGGGCGAATAGTAGAGGCTGGGCATGCAAGCGAAGTCGGGATTGCGCGGTTGTGCACCATGCAGCGTGGTCCCGTGCATCAGGACGTGAACCTCGCCGCCCAGACGCGGGTCCTGGGTCGTGCCGATGCGCATCACGCCAAAGAAGCTGCGGTCCTGAACCTTGGCCTCGTAGCCGCGGGCGATATAGGCGGTTGACAGTGCGATCATGGCGGCGATGGCGACGTAAGCCGGGGTACGGTCGCGCAGCAACAGACCCGCGATCAGGGCGACGGTCAGCACCATCTGCGTTAGCCGCGGCATGTCGCTGGTGATGGTGTTGCTGAACCACCAGGCGAAGTCCCAGTCGACGCGGAACATGGCCGAAAGCACGGGCGGCGCGATGCAGACGACGGCCGCCAGCACGAACAGATAGACCTCGGTGTTGCGGATCGGCGCGCGGCTCAGCGGACGGGCCAGCCCGACCAGAACCAGCATCAGCGGGTATTCCCAGACGCCGTCGAAGATCACGGGCGCGAGCAGGGCCGTGAACGCCCCGCCCACGACACCGCCGACCGACAGCAGGAGATAGAACTCGGTCAGACGATCCGGCCGGGGGCGACGCTCGGCCAGGCGCTGGTGGCACATGAGGGCCAGGAAGAAGAAGGTCGTCAGGTGCAGACCGAACAGCATCAGCCAGTCGCCGGTGCGGAAGGCGGTGAAGACGAGGCAGGTCAGGCCAAGCGCAGCCGAGATGACCAGGGTGATCGGCAGCGGGATCAGAGGCTTGTTCTGGAAGGCGATGACGAAGGTCAGGAGGTAAAGCCCGAGCGGGGCGACCCAGAGGAAGGGGGCTGAGGCCACGTCGGTCGACAGGTGCGTGGTCACGCCCAGCATCAAGCTGGCGGGCGCGGCGGCGAGCAGCACCCAGGCGAACTTTTCCTTCCACTGGATCGGTGCCGTTCGTTCGAGCGGCGCGGCGTCGATGGTCCCCTGCCCCTTGCGCCAGGCGACGGCGGCGAGCGCGACAACCATCAGCACAAATACCGCGTAGCCTCCGCTCCAGGTCGCCCGCTGGCCCGACAGGGTCATCAGCGGCTCGATCAGGGCCGGATAGGCGACTAAGGCGAGGAAGCTGCCGAGGTTGGAGGCGGCGTAGAGCACGTATGGGTTCTGTCCGTCGGCATGACCGGAGCGGACGCGGGCGTACCAGGCTTGAAGCAGGGGTGCGGTCGCCGACAGCACAGCAAAGGGTGCGCCAATTGAGATGGCCAGCGTCGTCAGCAGCCACGCGATCGGCGCGGAGGGGTCGGGATCGCCCAGCAGGCCGCTGATCCGTAGGGGCAGAAACAGGGCTGCCAGCAGAAGGAGCGCTAGATGCACCGCCATCTGGACCTTCATCGAACTGATGCGCTGGAGCCCGTGGGCGTAGGCGTAGCCCGCGAGCAGCGCGGCCTGGAAGAAGACCATCGCCGTGTTCCACACCGACGGCGAACCGCCGAGCACCGGCAGGACCAGCTTGGTCGCCATCGGCTGGACGGTGAAGACCAGGGCTGCGGAGGTGAATATGGCCAGGGCGAACAGGCCCGGCGTCAAACGGTCCGCGCCGCCGCTGTAAAGCTGACGAACGTCGTCCGCACCCACGCTTACGTCACTCATGCCTGCTCCGGTCGCGCCGACCGGTCGACAGACCCGAGCGCCCGGCCCATGTATCGCCATTCCCGGCCGCTTCGGAAAGCCCCATGTTCCCCGACGACATCGCCGACCTGGCCGCCGCCGTCATTGCCGCTGCAATGGCGCGAGGCTGGACGATCGCGACCGCCGAAAGCTGCACCGGCGGGCTGGTGACGGGCGCCCTGACGGCAGTGGCGGGATCGTCGGCCGTGGTGGATCGAGGCTTTGTCACCTATTCCAACGCCGCCAAGACCGACCTGCTGGGGGTAGCCAAAGAGATGCTGCAAGCGAATGGGGCGGTGTCGGAGCCCGTCGCTCGTGCGATGTCCAAGGGCGCGCGGGAGGCGGCCGGGGTTGACTTGGCGGTCTCGATCACCGGCATCGCCGGCCCCGGCGGAGGTTCGACCGAAAAGCCTGTGGGTCTCGTCCATTTCGGTTGCGCCTCGGCGTCGGGCATCGTGCACGAACGTCGGGTCTTTGACGGTTTGAATCGGGAAGGCGTTCGGCTGGCTTCTACCCGAGTAGCGCTAGGTCTGTTGCTCGCCGCCTGCGAGGCCGGATGAGCGCACTTCTGACCATCGACGCGCGCGGCCATCGCTGTCCGGTGCCGACGCTGAGGCTGCGGAAGGCGCTGGCGGAAGCCCCAGCGGCCGGGCGCGCCGTGCTGCTGGCGACCGATCCGATGGCGCGGATCGACGCGCCCTATCTGATGCGGGAACTGGGCGGGTACGTGGTCGACATCGTCGAGGCCGACGGCGTCCTGACCATCACCGTCGAGAGGCCCGCCGCTCCGACAGGTTGACGATTGCGGCGGTTGTTTCCGTTCCTTCGTCGTCGAAATCAGGGGCACCGCGCGCGCGCTTGGCGATCTCCATCTCGGTGGCGAAGGCCCCGCCGTAGAAGATGGCGTTGACGTTCCACGACAGCCAGATCAGCAGCACCACGACCGCGCCGACCGAGCCGTAGGTGGCACCCAGCGGGGCGATCTGCTCGACATAGATTGCGCAGAGCCAAGACGAGATCATTGAAAGGATGGTCGCCACCGACCCGCCCGCCAGCGCCGGAACCCAGGCCACTGGCGTCCGATGCGACATGGCATACCGGTAGAGCATGGTCAGCCCCATGCCGAGTCCAAGCGCCGGAACCAGACCGCCCAGCGAGAGCCCACCGCCCGCAGTCTCACCCGCCGTATGCTGAAGCAGCCGCCCGGTCACGACCGCGCCCGAGATCACCGTGAACAGGGCAAAGGCGAACAGGGCGACAAAGAAGGCCAGCAGGTTGAACTTGAGGAAGCCGTGCGGCTCGGTCTCGTCGTGGATCAGGTTCAAGCCGGCCAGCAGGGCCTTGAACCCCCGGTGCGCGGCATAGGCGCCGACGACGAGGGCGAAGGCGCTCTGGAAGGAAACGGTGCGTGCCGACGCGTTGGTCAGCCGTTCCACCTCGGCCTGGAAAATGGCTCTGGCGGCATAGGGCATGACGTCTGCGAGCGCCGCAGCCTGCTCGCTGACCTGACCGATCGAGAGCACGGCCTTGTAGAAGCCGATCAGAATGGCGATCGCCGGAAACACAGCCAGCAGGGCGAAAAAGGAGACGCCGCCCGTGTAGAGCATGACGTCGCGGCCCCAGCTGCGCGCGAAAGCCCGGCCTGACAGGCGCATCCAGTAGCCGGGGGTAGCGATGTCCGTCCGTTGTCCGCTCAAACCGGTTCCCGCCACAGCCCCCCTGCGCGGCGGCACCCTAGCGCATATCGTCTGTCATGGAAGCCTCACATTACCGAGAGGGTCTTCGCCTGTAGGGGGTATTGCGCATTGCGCCCGGTGGCGCCGGATCGGTATGCTCCAGGCGCGTCGCGGACGCGGCCCCGGCTGGGGGGCCATTGGGGGATGGCCGACTTGCTTTCTGATCCACGTGTTCTGGTCGTCGCGCAGACCGACGACAGGATCGGGGCCCTGTGCCGGGGCCTCGACGGGCTCGGCTGGCGCACCATGACGGCGCGAACCGGCGGCGCGGCCGTGGCGGCGCTGGGCGACTTCAAGCTGGAAGCGGCCATCATCGACGCCGACCATCCGGAAGTCGCCGCCCTGCCCGATGCCCTGCGGCTGGCCGCCGGCGCGCGGCGTCTGCCGGTCGTGTCAATCGGTTCAGCCGTGGCCGACGACGGCATCGACCTGGCGATGGCCGACGCGCCGCATCCGACGCAGCTCGGGTTGCGGCTCGAGCAGCTGGTCCGCGCGGCCATCACCGAGGAAGAGTTCCGCCTGCGTCGCCAGACATTGGCGCTGCACGGGGCCTCGCTGGACGCGGGCGATCCGGACGAAAGCCCGGTACGCATCCTGATCGCTGGAGCGCCCGATCACCGCTTCATCGGCCTGTCCAACACCCTGACCCAGGCCGGGGCCGAGATCGTGGCGGCGCCCACGCCCTACACCGCTTTCGACTATCTGCACGAAAGCCCGTTCGACGCGGCGGTGCTGTGGGGTGCGCCCGACCATGCGCCGGCGCTGAGCATCGCCTCCGGCATGAAGCGGAACACGCGGCTCTATCACATCCCGCTGGCCCTCTATCTGCGCTCCGAAGGCGAGATCAATCTGGGCGAGCTCTACAATCGCGGCTTCTCGGAAGTCGCCGCCGCCTCGACGCCGGAACCGGACATCGCCGCCCGCGTGCTCGCGCTGGCCCACACCCACCGCCGCCATTTGGCGATCCGCAAGGCCCTGGAAGGCGCGCGAGGGTCCGGCGTCATGGACCCGACAACGGGCCTGTTCACTCCGACCCTGTTCGCCAGCCATCTCGGCCGGGTGGCCGAGGCCGCGACGGCGCGGCGGCGACCGCTGTCGATCTGCGTGCTGAAGGTGTCGGAAACCGAAACGCTGGGCCATGCCCGGCGCGGCGGCTGGCTGGATCGCGCCATGCCGCAGATCGGGGCGATGGTGTCGCGACTGGTGCGGGTCGAGGACACGGCGGCTCGCCTGGCGCCGGAAGTCTTCGCCCTGGCCCTACCTGCCACGCCGGGCGCCGCCGCGCGGCTGGCGGCCGAGCGGATCGCGGCGGTGATCGGCTGCACGGCCTTCGACGCCGGTCCGGACCGCTCGCCGTTCGTGGTCGAGTTCCGCGTCGGGGTGGCCGAGCTGATGCCGGGCGAAAGCGCGGCGGCCGTTTTGGAACGCGCCTCGGCCGACCTGCACGCCGTGCGGGCGGCCTAGGCCCCCGCCACCCGCGCCAGGTCGGTCGTGATGCGCTCGGCGACCTTCAGACGGTCCTCCGGCGTCGGCCAGTCGCCCTTGACCACGATCTTCTGATCCGGCCGGATCTTCCAGCTGGCGTGGTTCTTCTGGATGAGGCCGACGAGGCCCGCGGGATTGGGGAAGCGGTTGTCGCGCAGCGTCAGGACCGCGCCCTTCGGCCCGATGTCGATGCGCTCGACGGAGGCCGTCTTGCAGTTGGCCTTGATGCCGACGATGCGCAGCAGCTGCCTGGCCTCGTCCGGAAGAGGCCCGAAGCGGTCGATCAGTTCCGCGGCGAGGGCCTCGCGGCTCTCGGTGTTCTCGGCGTCGGACAGGCGGCGGTAGAGGCTGAGGCGGACGTTCAGGTCCGGGACGTAATCCTCTGGAATCAGGACGGCCGCGCCGACGTTGATGGCGGGCGACCAGCCCCGGTCGACGCTGCCCGCCTCGCCGTTGGCGCGCAGTTCGGCGACGGCGTCCTCCAGCATTTGCTGATAGAGCTCGACGCCGACCTCGCGGATGTGGCCCGACTGTTCGTCGCCCAGCAGATTGCCGCCGCCGCGCTGATCCAGATCGTGGCTGGCCAGCTGGAAGCCGGCGCCGAGGTTGTCGAGCGACTGGAGCACCTGCAGTCTCCGCTCGGCCGACAGGGTCATGGGCTTGTTCGGATCGGTCGTCAGATAGGCGAAGGCGCGGGCCTTGGACCGCCCGATGCGCCCCCGGATCTGGTGCAGCTGGGCTAGGCCGAACATGTCGGCCCTGTGCACGATCAAGGTGTTGGCGGTCGGAATGTCGATGCCGCTTTCGACGATGGTGGTCGAGACCAGCACGTCGTAGCTGCCGTCGTAGAATGCGCTCATCACGTCTTCGAGCTGGGTCGGGCTCATCTGGCCGTGGCCGACGACGAACTTGATCTCGGGCACCTGGACGCGGAGGAACGCTTCGATGTCGGGCAGGTCCGACAGGCGCGGACAGACGTAGAAGGCCTGGCCGCCGCGATACTTCTCGCGCAGCAGGGCCTCGCGCACCATCACCGGATCCCACGGCGCGACATAGGTGCGGACCGCCAGACGATCGACCGGCGGCGTGGCGATGATCGACATCTCGCGGATGCCCGACAGCGCCATCTGCAGGGTGCGCGGAATGGGCGTGGCGGTCAGCGTCAGCAGGTGGACGTTGGCGCGGAGGCTCTTGAGCTTCTCCTTGTGCTTGACGCCGAAGTGCTGCTCCTCGTCGACGATGACGAGGCCCAGGTCCTTGAAGCCGACCTGATCGGACAGCACCGCATGGGTGCCGACGACGATCTCGAAGCTACCGTCCTTCAGGCCCGCACGCGTCTCGGCCGCCTCCTTGGCCGTGACCATCCGCGACAGGTGCCGCACCTTGATCGGCCAGCCGGCGAACCGTTCGCTGAACGTCTTGAAGTGCTGACGCGCGAGGAGCGTCGTCGGACAGACGATGGCCACCTGTTGCCCGCTCATGGCCACCACGAAGGCCGCTCGAATGGCCACCTCGGTCTTGCCGAAGCCGACATCGCCGCAGATCAGGCGATCCATCGGCGACCCCTTGCCCAGGTCCTCCAGCACGTCGCCGATGGCGTTCAGCTGGTCGTCGGTCTCCTCGTAGGGGAAACGGGCGCAGAACTCGTCGAACAGGCCCTGCGGCGGAGTGATCGCGTCGCCGGTCTTGAGCGCGCGTTTGGCGGCCAGAGCGATCAGGCCCTCGGCCATGTCGCGCAGCCGCTGCTTGGCCTTGGCCTTCCTCGCCTGCCAGCCGGCCCCGCCCAGACGATCCAGCTGGACGTCGTCGGATTCCGCGCCGTATCGGGTCAGGAGGTCAATGTTTTCAACGGGCAGATAGAGCTTGCTGTCACCCGCGTAGAGAAGCTCGAGGCAGTCGTGCGGCGCCTCCTGGATCTCCAGGGTCTTCAGCCCCTCATAGCGGCCGATGCCGTGGTCGAGGTGGACGACGAGGTCGCCGGTCGTGAGCGCCGAGGCCTCCGCCAGGAAATTCGACGCCCTGCGCTTGCGCTTGGGCCGCGCGAGGCGGTCGCCGAGGATGTCGGTTTCGGAGATGACGGCGACGTCGTCGGTGACGAAGCCGTGCTCCACCGACAGGACGGCGCGCAGGAACAGGTCCCTGGACGCCGCCTGCACATCGGCCCAGTCGCGGACGGCGACGACTGGCTCCAGACCGTGGTCGGACAGCATGACGCCGAGACGGTCCGACGAACCCTCCGTCCAGCTGGCGAACAGGACCTTCTTGCCCTCGGCCTTGAGCTTGCCGGCATGGGCGGCGACGGCCTCGAACAGGTTGACGCTGTCCTGGGCGCGTTCGGCGGCGAAGGTGCGACCCAGCCGACCGCCCGCGTCCTCGGCTCCGCCGTCGAACGGGCTGAAGCGCCGGACGGACCGACCGGCGAGCGCGCCGTTCCATTCCTCCTCGGGCAGATACAGACGCTCCGGCGGCAGGGCACGATTGGCCCCTCCGCCCTTGGCTTTCGACGCCTCCTGACGGGCTTCGTAGGCGTCCTTGGTCAGGTTCCAACGGTCGGCGCGGGCGGCGTCGGCTTGATGATCGACGAAGATCGAAGCCCGATCTGGCAGATAGTCGAACAGGGTCTCCAGCCGGTCGTAGAGAAGGGGCAGCCAGTGCTCGAACCCCTGACGGCGGCTGCCTTCGCTGACCGAGGCGTACATCGGGTCCTCGCCGGGCGCCCCGAACAGGTTGAGATAGCTGCTGCGGAAGCGGCTGATGCTGTCGGCGTCCAGCAGGGCCTCGGACACCGGCGACAGCGAGACCTCGCGCAGCTGGCCGGTCGAGCGCTGGGTCTCCGGATCGAAGGTGCGGATCGATTCCAGCTCGGAGCCGAACATGTCCAGTCGCACGGGCTCGGGGAAACCGGGCGGGAAGACGTCGACCACCCCGCCACGCACGGCGAACTCGCCACGGTCGCTGACGGTCGAGGCGCGGACATAGCCGTTGATGGCGAAGTAGGTCTCCAGCGCCTGGAGGTCGAGATCGAGCCCGACCACGGCCTCGAAGCCAGCGGCGCAGGTGATCTCGCGCGGCGGCGTGCGCTGCATGGCGGCGGCGACCGTGGTGACGACCAGCAGGGGCTCGCGCGCATCGGCCTCGCGCCGGGCCAGCGTCGTCAGCGCCGCCATGCGTTCGGCGGAGACGCCGGATGTCGGGCTGAGCCGGTCATACGGCAGGCAGTCCCAGGCCGGAAACTCAAGAACCTGAACGTCCTTGGCGAAGAAGCCGAACGCCTGCTTGAAGGCCGTGGCGCGCGTGGCGTCCCGCGCCACGAACACGGCGACGCCGCTGGACGCCTTCAGCCGCTCGGCGATGACCAAGGCATCCATGCCCTCGGGCGCCCCGCCCAGGGTCTGGTCCGTGCGACGTTCGATCTGGGTCCCGTCCATCAGCCCGCTCCCTCGGCGACCGCGGCTGAGACATGGGTGCGCATGAAGGCGCGCAGGCGGGTTATCAGCGGGGTCTCGTGCGGCGGGGGCGTGGGCCTGGTCTCGATGATCCAGGCGTAGAGGTCGTGGTCGTCCTCGGCCAGCAGAGCCTCGAAGGCGTCGAGTTCGGCGTCCGACAGAGCCGCGCCCTCGGCCTCCATGAAGGGCCCGAGCACCAGATCGGCCTCGCGGAAGCCCCGACGCCAGGCGCGGAAGGTCAGCCGCCCCAGCCGCTCGCGGCGAGGATCAGAGGGTGTTTCGGCGCGCGCGTCGTGTTCGGCCACAAGAATCCTTGCCCGGTCCATCATTCCAACAAGCCGTGGCAGATAGCGTTCCCCTGCCCGTTTCGCCAGCGTCGCCGCGACCGCTATGGTCGCAGGCGATGCGCCCGGAGATTCTGTTTCCCCTGTTCGCGGAGGTCGGCTCGCTGAAGGGCGTCGGTCCGCGCACCCTGCCGCTGGTGCAGAAGCTGGCCGGGCCGCTGGTGCGCGACGTGCTGTTCCTGGCGCCGACGGGGGTGATCACGCGCCGTCGCACCACGGCGATTGATGCGGTGGAAGGCCAGGTCGGCGTGTTCGACATCGTCGTCGATCGCATGGTCGCCCCAAACCGGCCGGGCGCGCCGCTGAAGGTGCGAGCCAGCGACGACACCGGCTTCGTCCACCTGATCTGGTTCGGCGGCAGCCCCCAGCACATCGAGCGCCAACTGCCGCGCGGCGAGCGCCGCCTCGTGTCGGGCAAGGTCGAGCGCTACAACAACGAGGTCCAGATCGTTCACCCCGACTGGATCGTCCCGCTGGACAAGGGCGAGGAGATTCCGGCGGTCGAGCCTGTCTATCCGGCGACGCAGGGGATCACCTCGCGGCAGGTGCGCAAGATCGCCCTGTCGGCGTTGGCCGCCGCGCCCGAGTTCCCGGAGTGGCAGGACGCCGCATGGCTGGCGAAACAACGGTGGCTCGGCTGGCGGGCGGCGATTGAGGCCCTGCATGCGCCGTCGATCGAGCTCGATCTGGAAGCCGATGCGCCGGTCCGGCAGAGGCTGGCCTATGACGAGCTCCTGGCGCACCAACTGGCTTTGGCGCGACGTCGACGGGCGCGACAGATCACGCCGGCTCCCGTGATCCGGCCGGGCGTGGTGTCGGAGGCGCTGCTGTCCGCCCTGCCCTTCCGCCTGACCGGGGCGCAGGATCAGGCGGTGGGCGAAGTCCGTCGCGACCTGGCGTCGGGCGAGCAGATGGGGCGGCTGCTGCAGGGCGACGTGGGCTCGGGCAAGACCGCCGTGGCGGCGCTGGCCATGGCCGACGCGGCCTCCAGCGGCTTCCAGTCCGCCCTGATGGCCCCGACCGAGATCCTCGCGCGTCAGCACCATCAGCGGCTCGGCCCGATGCTGGAAGCGGCCGGAGCGCCCGCGATCCTGCTGACCGGACGCGACACCCCGGCGGAGCGACGCGAGAAACTGGCGGCCCTGGCGTCCGGCGAGGCGCGGGTGGCGATCGGCACCCACGCCCTGTTCCAGGACGCGGTGCGGTTCGACCGGCTGGGGCTGGCGGTCATCGACGAGCAGCACCGGTTCGGTGTCAACGAGCGGGCCCGGCTCCAGGCCAAGGGCGATCCGCGGACCGGCGGCGTCCATCTGCTGACCATGTCGGCCACGCCGATCCCGCGCACCCTGGAGCTGACCCAGTACGGCGAGCTGGACGTCAGTCGCCTGACGGAGAAGCCGCCCGGCCGCACGCCCGTGGCCACCGCCGTCCTGCCGCTGGCCCGCATCGGCGAGGTGGCCAAGCGGCTGAAGGCGGCGGTCGAGAGCGGGGCGCAGGCCTACTGGATCTGTCCGCTGGTGGCCGAATCCGAAGCCGTCGATCTGGCGGCTGCGGCGGCGCGCGCCGTCGATCTGCGCCGCCTTCTGGGCGCCGAGGTCGGTCTCGCGCATGGCCAGATGCCGGGAGCGGAGCGGGAAGCCGTGATGGCCGACTTCGCAGACGGCCGCCTGCCGGTGCTGGTCGCCACGACCGTGGTCGAGGTCGGAGTAGACGTGCCCAACGCCTCCATCATGGTCATCGAGCACGCCGACCGCTTCGGCCTGGCCCAGCTGCACCAGCTGCGCGGCCGGGTCGGCCGGGGGGCCAAGGCCAGCGCCTGCATCCTGCTCTACGGCGGCGAGGATGGCGGCTTGGGCGAGACGGCGCGCCAGAGGCTGGAGACGCTGCGCCGCACCGAGGACGGCTTCGAGATCGCCGAGGAGGATTTCCGGCTGCGGGGCGGCGGCGATCCCTTGGGTCTGAGGCAGAGCGGATTCCCGGCCTATCGCTTCGCCGATCCGATCCGACACCGGGCCCTGCTTCTGGCTGCCGCGGACGACGCGCGCTTGGTGCTTGGCCGCGACCCCGATCTGCTGTCGGAGCGCGGCAAGGCGATCCAGGTGCTGGAGGCGCTGTTCGACTGGAAGACCGAACGAGCGGCGCTGGACTAGCCCGCGTTGGAGGCCATCCAGACGTTCAGGCGTCGCTCAACGTCAGACTCAATATCGGCATAGAACAGATTGTATTGGCGCGCTTTCCTCCGATCCGCCCAGTCGCCGACCTCGCGGAAAGATTCGGTCGTCAGCTCGGTGTGGCGCAGGATGCCGTCTCGGCATTGGGTCGCCACCGCCCGGTCGATGAAGGCGGGCCGCACGCCCCACTCCAGCCCCGTGGCGTTGGCGGCGCCGTGGTGGCGACGCGCGGGCACGGCGGATCCGTCGGCGGCCCCGCTGACCGGGTTGACGCAAAGCGCCGGACGCCCCGCGAGGTCCACCAGACGGCCGTTGCCGTTCCAGATCAGGGCCCGACGCAGGCGGCGCTGGGCGGCACCGTCGTTCTTCTCGTCCACGCCAGACCAGGCGACGACGCAGCCGATGCTGGTGGCGGTGGCGCAGGCGGGCAGTGACGGCGACAGGGGATCGCGCGCCACGATGACGTCCATCAGATAGACGGCGGCGACCCGTTCGCTCAGCGCCGGATCGGGCGCGATCCGCTCGCGCACCAGACGGTCGATCAGCTCCCCGCCCTGCTCAACACCTGCCAGCACCAGCGGTCCCGTCGGATGCGCCGCCAGCCAGGTGTCAAAAGCGGTCAACACGTCGCCATAGGCGAAGGCCCGAGCGTCGCGCGCGTCGTCCCGCAGCGTCAGCCGCGTGTAGAGCGAGGCCTGACGATAGCGCGGAGCGCTGACGGAGCCGGTCCGCGCGAAGGGGCCCGCGTAGTTCGGAAGAACGACGCGCTGGAGATAGGCGTCCGCGTCGGGGTCGCCGATCAGACCGTTCCATTCCTTGCCGCCGTCATAGGTGGTGGAGTGCAGGAAGAAGACGGCCGCTGGCCCCGCGCCTGGCGTACGCACATCGCGGAGGGCCCAGGCGGTCGCGTCCGCGTAGTCCGGCGCGGGCGGAGGGTCATAGGTCTGGAACGGGATCTGCGGGTCCAGCCCGGCCCGGAGGATGTCGCCCCGCCACACCGCCACGGCCGCCGTCAGCAGGAAGACCAGGGCGAACCCGGTCCAGCCGATCCACTGGCGTAGCGTCAGCCGGGGCAGGATCACCAGGCCCTCACCGATAGGGGTCCGCTTGGCTCAGATACGTCTGCACGTAGCGACGCACACCCTCTTCCAGCGGCGTCGACTGGCCAGAGAAGCCGAGGGAGCGCACCCGGTCCATCGGGGCCCGGGTGAAGTACTGGTACCGGTCGCGGATGGCCTCGGGCATGTCGATGTAGGCGACGCGGGGCTCCTTGCCGGCGGCGGCGAAGGTGGCGTTCGCGAGGTCGAGGAAGGATCGGGCCTGACCCGAACCGGCGTTGAAGATCCCGCTCAGGTGATCCTCGCACAGCAGCCAGTCGACGATGGCCACAACGTCGTCGACGAAGACGAAGTCGCGGAGCTGGCCACCGTCGGCGTAGTCCGGGTGATGCGAGCGGAACAGGCTGACGGTCTCTCCCGCCGCGACCCTGGGCCAGATCTGGGCGATGACGGACTTCATCCCTCCCTTGTGCCCTTCGTTGGGGCCGTAGACGTTGAAGAACTTCAGCCCCGCCCACTGCTTGGGCGCATGGTCGCGGGAAGCCTCCCGCACCGCGTATTGGTCGAACAGCTTCTTTGAGTATCCATAAGCGTTTAGCGGCTGAAGCCGAGAGATGGACGCAAGATCGTCGGCGTCCTCGAACCCCGCCGAACCGTCGCCGTAGGTGGCGGCGGACGAGGCGTAGATGAACCGCGTGTCGTTCAGCGCGCACCAGTCCCACAGATCGCGCGACAGGCTGAAGTTGGTGCGCAGGATCAGGTCCGCGTCCTGCTCGGTCGTCGAGGAAATGGCCCCCATGTGGACGATGGCGGTCACCCGATCGACGTGGCGGTCCAGCTGCTGGAACAGTTCTTCCGGCTGCCAGAAGTCGGCGATGGGGGACTTGGCGATGTTGCGCCACTTGCCCAGCTCGGCGCTCTCCAGCCGGTCGCAGACGATGACGTCCCAGCGATCGTCGGCGCACAGGCGCGAGACGATGTTGGAGCCGATGAAGCCGGCCCCACCCGTGACCACGACCGCCCGCCTCATGCCGATCCCTTCATCGTCTCGATGGTCTTGGTCGTCGAGAATCCGTCGGTGAAGGCGGCCAGCCGCACCTCTCCGCCCCAGCTCTCGACCAGGTCGCGGCCCACGACGCCCTCGCGGGTGTAGTCCGCGCCCTTGATCAGGACGTCGGGCCGCAGCCGTTCGATCAGTCGGATGGGCGTCGGATCGTCGAAGGACGTCACGCGGTCCACGCTGGCCAGGCCGCCGATGACGACGGCGCGGCTGTCGAGGTCATTGACCGGCCGCCCCTCGCCCTTCAGCGCGCGGACCGACGCGTCGGTGTTCAAGGCGACCACCAGACGGTCGCACCAACTGCGCGCCTGGGCCAGATAGGCGACGTGGCCGCGGTGCAGGATGTCGAAGCAGCCGTTGGTGAAGCCGATCTTCAGGCCCTGGGCCCGCCAGGCCTCGACCTCGGCGGCGAGATCGTCGAGGCCGGTGACCTTGGCCATCGCAGCTCCCGCGTGCTGGCTGACCTCGGCCTTGACCAGTTCGGCGGGGGTGACCACGGCCGTGCCGCTCTTACCCACGACGACGCCGGACGCGAGGATCGCCAGCTGCACCGCCTGCTCCAGCGAGGCCCCGGCCCCCAGCGCGAGACCCAGCGCCGCGAGCCCGGTGTCGCCGGCGCCGGAGACGTCGAACACCTCGCGCGCCCGTCCGGGGAAGTGGCGGACGGCGCCGCCGCGCCGCATCAGGCTCATGCCCTTGCCCGCCCGGGTGACGACAATTGCCTTGGCCGTGGTGGTCTCCAGCAGGGCGGACAGCGCCGCCTCGACCTCGGCGTCGGTCTCGACCGGCAGGCCGGTGGCGCCGGCCAGCTCCGACGCGTTGGGCTTGATGACGTCGACGGCGCCGTAGCGGGCGAAATCGCGGCCCTTGGGGTCGACGATGACGGGGACGCCCGCGTTCTGGGCTTGCCACAGGGCCGAGCGGATCAGGCGCTCGGTGACGACGCCCTTGGCGTAGTCTGACAGGAGAATGGCCGAAGCGTTTGAAAACACGTCGTCGCGTTCGAAGGCGCCGACAACCGGCTCCTCTTCGTCGAGGCGCATCAGCTGCTGGCCGCCGGAGACATAGCGCGTCTTGACGATGGTGCCGCCCGCCGCCGTTCGGGCAATGAAATCCTCGATCCGCGCCTCGGCGGAGACCAGCGAGGCCAGCTCGGCGCCGGGCGCATCGTCACCCGCAACCCCGCCAAGTCGAGCGGTGGCGCCGAGCGCCGCGACGTTGCGCG
This sequence comes from Brevundimonas bacteroides DSM 4726, assembly GCF_000701445.1. Lineage (GTDB taxonomy): Bacteria > Pseudomonadota > Alphaproteobacteria > Caulobacterales > Caulobacteraceae > Brevundimonas > Brevundimonas bacteroides. The sequence goes on along the minus strand of NZ_JNIX01000009.1, from coordinate 206,518 downwards.
CCACATTGCCGACGCCGCCGGGCATGGCGACCATGCGGCGGGCGCGCAGGACGGGAATGGGTGCCTCCGGCGAAATCCGGCTGACCTCGCCGTAAACATAGCGGTCCAGCATGAGGTCGCCGACGCAAGCGATCGCCAGACTGCGCGCCTTGTCCAGCAGCGCCTGCAATCCGCCGAGGTCGAGGTTCGCATCCGTCATGAACCCTCAGCTAAAGTGCGTGGAGCGTCGAGACAACCGCACAGGCTGCCTGAAAAAAGCGAGTCCAAGGAGTCCAGGGAGTCCAAGGAGTGCAGGGAGTCCAAGAAGTCCGTTTCGACAAACCGAAGCTTGGGCCCATCGCGAAGATACAGCGCCGCTACGCCATTTTCGGACGCACGGCGATTTTCAGAGATCAGGCCGCCTTCGCCATCCGGGCCTTGGACAGGTCGTCATAGGCGATCAGGTCGGCGGCCAGAGCCTCGAACTCCGACAGGGGCACCATGTTGGGGCCGTCGGACGGGGCGTGGTCGGGGTCCTGGTGGGTCTCCATGAAGACCGCATCGACGCCGACGGCCACGGCGGCGCGGGCCAGCACCGGCACGAACTCGCGCTGGCCGCCGGATGAGGTCCCCTGCCCGCCCGGCTGCTGGACGCTGTGGGTCGCGTCGAACACCACTGGGCAGCCGATGTCGCGCAGCACCGGCAGGGCCCGCATATCGCTGACGAGCGTATTGTAGCCGAAGCTAGCGCCCCGCTCGCAGGCCATGACGTTCGGATTGCCCGCGCCGACGACCTTGGCGATGACGTTCTTCATGTCCCAGGGGGCCAGGAACTGGCCCTTCTTGATGTTGATGGCCTTGCCCGTCGCGGCGGCGGCCAGCAGCAGGTCGGTCTGGCGGCTGAGGAAGGCCGGGATCTGGAGCACATCTACGGCCTGGGCCGCGATGCCGCACTGCTCCTCGTTGTGGACGTCGGTCAGGACCGGCAGGCCGGTGACCTCGCGGATCTCGGCGAAGATGGGCAGGGCGCCTTCAAGGCCGATGCCCCGCGCGGCCGTGGCCGAGGTCCGGTTCGCCTTGTCGAAGCTGGTCTTGTAGATGATGCCGACGTTCAGCCGCTGGCCGATCTCCTTCAGCGCATGGGCCATTTCCAAGGCGTGCTGTCGGCTTTCGAGCTGGCAGGGGCCGGCGATGAAGGCGATGCGGGCGCCGCCGCCGATGACGACGGGCGTGGTGATGCCGTTGCCGGACAGGGTGATGACGGAGTTGGGAGCGGTCACGAGCGGGCTTTCCAAGTAGCGACGGTTTGGCGGCTGGCGCGTTCGTATGGCCCAGCCTATGGGGCGGTCAGGTGGCCCCGACCGCCGTCCCGTTCAACCTAGCACGGAGCCGGAAGGCGTGACCACAGACCGCGAGCCGCCCGTCATCCTGTGGTTCCGGCGCGATCTGAGGCTGGCGGACAATCCGGCGCTGCAGGCGGCGCAGGCCACGGCGCGGCCGATCCTGCCGGTCTACATCCTCGACGACGGTCCGGCCGTGCGGCCGATCGGCGGGGCCAGCCGCTGGTGGCTGGACAAGTCCTTGCGGGCGCTGTCGGCCTCCATCGCCGAGCGCGGCGGGCGACTGGTGCTGCGGAGGGGCGAATCGGAGGCTGAGTTGCGCCGCCTGATCGACCAGAGCGGGGCGACCTGCGTGATGCTGAACCGGCTGTTCGAGCCGGACGGCTGGGCACGCGACAAGGATATCGCACATGCGCTGAAGGGCGACGGGATCGAGGTGAAGGGGTTCAACGGGACCCTGCTGACCCCGCCCGGCACGGTGCTGAACGGCGCGGGCGGCCCGTACAAGGTCTACACCCCCTTCATGAAGGCGCTGCGGGCCCAGGCGACGGCGCCGGCCCACACGCCCGGGCCGCGCGACCTGTCCGGCGCGCCCGAGGTCGAGAGCGAAGATATCAACGCCTGGGGCCTGCATCCGACCCGACCGGACTGGTCCACCGGCTTCCTCGGCGAGCCGGGCCAGGCCGGTGCGACGAAGGCACTGTCGGACTTCCTGAAGACCGGCCTCAAGACATACGCCGACGACCGAGACCGGCCGGATCGACCGGGCACCAGCCGCCTGTCGCCGCATCTGCACTTCGGCGAGATCAGCCCGTGGCGCGCCTGGACGGCCGCCTACGACGCGGCCGGTTCCAATGGCGTTTCAGAGGGTCAGGCGGACAAGTTCACCAATGAACTGATCTGGCGAGACTTCTCGGCCCATCTGCTGCACCACTTCCCGACCCTGCCGACCGACGCCTTCCGGCCGGAGTACGACCGGATGCCGTGGATCAACGACGCGGTCCAGTTCGAGGCCTGGACCAAGGGTCGGACCGGCTACCCCATCGTCGATGCGGCCATGCGCGAACTCTGGACCACGGGCTTCATGCACAATCGGGTGCGGATGATCGTGGCCTCCTTCCTGATCAAGCATCTGCTGATCGACTGGCGAAAGGGCGAGGCCTGGTTCTGGGACTGTCTGATGGACGCCGACCTGGCCCAGAACAGCCAGAACTGGCAGTGGGTCGCGGGGTCGGGGGCCGACGCTTCGCCCTATTTCCGCATCTTCAATCCGGTGACCCAGGGCCAGAAGTTCGATCCGGACGGGGCCTATGTGAAACGCTGGGTCCCGGAGCTGAAACGGTTGTCGCCCGCCTTCGTCCATTCGCCATGGACCGCGCCGCCGGAGATCCTGCGCGCGGCGGACGTGACGCTGGGTCGCACCTATCCAAATCCCCTCGTGGACCATGCGGAGGCGCGCGCACGGGCGCTCGCGGCCCTGAAGGTCGTGACCGGCGGGGGTGAAGCCTTTCCGGAGGATTGACCGTAGCTGCTGCCAAACCCAGCTTGGCCGTCATGACCGCATCCACCGCCGATCACGCCCTGCCCTCCGTCAAGAAGACGCCGCGCGTCTTCGCGCTGCTGCTGCGTCTGCTGTCGGCCAACTGGACCTACGGGACGCTGACCCTGACCCTGCCGAACGGCGAGGTGCATCGGCTGGAGGGCGCCACGCCCGGCCCCGCCGCCGTCATGCAGGTCATCGACTACCGCTTCGCCCGCCGCGTCCTGGCCAACGGCGACATCGGCTATGCCGAGGGCTATGTCGCCGGCGAGTGGGACAGCCCGCATCTGGCCGTGCTGCTGGAGGTTCTGGCGTCGAACTACGACCACATCCGCCGCCTGTTCGACGGCAACGCCATTATGCTGGCGGCGAACTGGATCTCGCACCGGCTGAACCGCAACAGTCGGACCGGGTCGAAGAAGAACATCCACGCCCACTACGACCTCGGCAACGCCTTCTACGAGGCGTGGCTGGACCGGACGATGACCTATTCCTCGGCCCGGTTCGACAGCCCGTCAGAGCCTCTGGAGACCGCCCAGACCCGGAAATACGCCGAGCTGGCGCGCGCCATGGACCTGAAGCCCGGCATGCGGGTGCTGGAGATCGGCTGCGGCTGGGGCGGCTTCGCGGAGTATGCGGCCAGAGAGGTCGGCGCCCATGTGACCGGCGTCACCATCAGCCGCGAGCAGCACGACTTCGCCCGGCGGAGGCTGTTCAACGCCGGCCTGTCGGAGCGGACCGACATCCGCCTGATCGACTATCGCGACGTCGAGGGGACCTTCGACCGCGTCGCCTCGATCGAGATGTTCGAGGCCGTCGGCAAGGAATACTGGGGAGCCTATTTCGACAAGGTCCGGCAGGTTCTGGTCCCCGGCGGCCGGGCGGGCCTGCAGATCATCACGATCCAGGACGCGCTGTTCGACGAGTACAACGCCCGCGTCGACTTCATCCAGAAATACATCTTCCCCGGCGGCATGTTGCCGTCCGAGGCGCGGCTCCAGCCCGTGGTCGAGGCGGCGGGGCTGAGCTGGGACGCCGTCGAGCGATTCGGCGTCGATTACGCCGACACCCTGTCGCGCTGGGACCAGAGGTTCCAGGCGGCCTGGGCCGACATCCGCAAGATGGGCGGCTTCGACGAGCGGTTCCGGCGGCTGTGGCGATTCTACCTGGCCTATTGCGAGGCGGGGTTCCGCTCGCGGCGGACGGACGTGATCCAGCTGGCCCTGACCCGCGCCTAGCGGCCGCGCTTCCTGACCCACATGGCGGCGTCGGCCTCGGCCAGCCAGGCCTCGACGTCGGTGTGGCCGGCGAAGGCACGCACGCCGAAGGAGCCGTCCAGGCGCGCCGACCGGCCCTCCCAAGTGAACTCGGCCGATTCCAGCGCAGCCCTCAGCGCGGCGGCCTTCTCTCGCCCCTCCTCCAGCCCGGCGTTCAGCAGCACGACGGCGAACTCGTCGCCCCCTAGGCGGCCGACGGCGTCGGTGGCGCGCACGTTCTCCAGCAGGATCTCCGCCACGCGGACCAGGGCCGCATCCCCCGCGGCGTGGCCAAGGCTGTCGTTGACGCCCTTGAAGCCGTCGAGGTCGAGATACAGCAGCGCCGCCGGGACGCCGTATCGGGTACAATAGGCCATCGTCCGCGTCATGGCGGCGACGAAGCCGCGGCGGTTCAGCACCGGCGTCAGGACGTCGTGTTCCGCCGCGGCCTCCGCCGCCTCGGCGCGGGCGCGCAGGGCGTCGACCTCGGCGCGCAGGCGGGCGATCTCGGCGTGCGGATCGGCGAGGGCGTCGATGTCGGCCGCGTCGGTCACGGTCGGGCTCCGGGGCGACTCAACGACGGCCGCGCGACTACAGGCTAACGCCCTCGGTTGCGGGCGCAACGCGCGTGCTGTAACCGGCCGCTTTCCCGCCAGGAAGGAAGCTCGACCGCATGGCGACCGAGACCCCGCCCGTCGCGATCATCATGGGCAGTCGATCCGACTGGCCGACGATGAAGCACGCCGCCGAGACGCTGGACCGGCTGGGCGTGGCCTGGGAAGCGAAGGTCGTGTCGGCGCATCGCACGCCAAAGCGCCTGTGGGACTTCGCTTCAGGCGCGCGGGACGCGGGCTTCAAGGTCATCATCGCGGGCGCCGGGGGCGCGGCCCACCTGCCGGGCATGGCGGCCTCGATGACGTCCCTGCCCGTGCTCGGCGTGCCGGTGCAGACAAAGGCGCTGAAGGGCCTCGATTCCCTGCTGTCCATCGTCCAGATGCCCGGCGGCGTGCCGGTGGCGACCCTGGCCATCGGCGAGGCGGGGGCCAAGAACGCCGGCATCCTGGCGGCCCAGATCCTGGCGCTGGGCGATCCCGTGCTGGCCGGACGGCTGAACGCCTTCCGCGAGGCCCAGACGGAAGCGGTCCACGAGACGGTCGAGGACTGAGTGAGCGGAAGCGACGCGCCTCTCGCGCCGGGCTCGACCATCGGCATCCTGGGCGGCGGCCAGCTGGGTCGCATGCTGTCGCAGGCCGCCTCGCGGCTGGGTTTCGACGTCGTGATCCTGGACCCCGAGGACAACAGCCCGGCGGGGCGTGTGTCGCGCGGCCAGATCGTCGCCGCCTATGACGACCCTGTGGCCCTGAACGTCTTCGGCCGCGTCTGCGACGTGGTCACCTTCGAATTCGAGAACGTGCCCGCCAGTTCGATGGAACGGCTGGCCGAGGCGGGCGCTCGCGTCGCGCCGGGTCCGGTGGCCTTGGCCGTCGCCCAGGATCGGGTCGACGAGAAGACCTTCCTGAACGGCGTGGGCGCGACGACCGTCGATTTCGTTCCGGTGGCGACGCTGGAGGACCTGACGGCCGCGATCGAGCGGCTGGGCTGCCCCGCCCTGCTCAAGACCCGCCGCGAAGGCTATGACGGCAAGGGCCAGGTCTGGATCAAGTCGCCCAAGGACGCAGCCAAGTCGTTCGAGGCCATCGGCGGCCGCCCCGCGATCCTGGAGGCCCGCGCCGACTTCACGCGCGAACTGTCGATCATCGCCGCGCGCGGCCGCGACGGAGCGACGGCGGTCTATCCGCTGGGCGAGAACACCCATGCGGGCGGCGTGCTGCGCACCACCCTCGCCCCGGCCGAGGTCGACGCGAAGACCGAGCGCCGCGCCCGCGCCATCGCTCGGGCCGTGCTGGACGGGCTCGACTACGTCGGGGTGATCGGCATCGAGCTGTTCGACCTGGGCGGCGGCAAGCTGCTGGTCAATGAGATCGCGCCGCGCGTTCACAACACCGGACACTGGACCCAGGACGGCTGTGTCTGCGACCAGTTCGAACAGCACATCCGCGCCGTCGCCGGCTGGCCGCTCGGCCCGACCGCGCCCCACGCTCGCGTCGAGATGCACAACCTGCTGGGCAAGGAGGTCGAGCAGTGGAAGAAGCTGGCCGGCAAGGCCGACGCCCGGCTGCACCTCTACGGCAAGGCGGAAGCCCGCCCCGGCCGCAAGATGGCGCATGTGAACAAGGTCAGGCCGCTGTAGGCTTCGCCGGCCTCGGCGCCGCCTGGACCAGCAGACGCCCTGCGGGCGGCGGCGCGATGACGTCCGTGGGAAACTCTTCCGCGAACAGCCAGTCGGCCCAGCGCTCCACCGGCACCGGGATCACGCCGCGCGTGTGATAGGGCGCGACGTCCAGACCGGGCTCAGTGGTCAGCAGCGAGAAGGCGTCGCCCTCCCCCGCCCGCCAGACGGCCGCCAGCGCCAGAAACGGCGCCTCCGCATCGCGGAACATCCAGCGCGTCTTGGGATAGGATGATCCTGTGAACTCATAGAAGCCGCTGACCGGCACGAGGCAGCGGCCGGTCCGCTCGCGGTTCAGGAAGGTCCGGCCCTCGGCCCTCATGTTGATGATCGGCCCGGCCTTGGGCTTGGGCGGCGGAAAGCCGAACCGCTGCGTCGCCAGACTTGCCACGCCGCCGGTCCCCAGCACGACCGGCGCGCTGTCGGTCGGCCGCACCTCGTCCTGCGGCTCCAGATTGGGCAGTCCGCCGGGCAGGTCGAGCGGCGCTCTGGCGCGCGCGAACCAGTCCACCAGCTGGGTGACGTTCAGCTTGGCCTGATAGGAGGCGCACACCGGATCAGGTCGCGCCGTAGCGGAGCCGGGTCAAAAACTCCGTCGCCTTGCGCACCGGAGCGTCGAAATCCTTGCCCGCCTTCCATTTCTCGAAGGCCATGACGTTGTCGATCCGGCGCGCGACGAAGGCCTCGGCCGCGTCTCGGCCCTCGAACCAGCGCATCGTCAGCGCAGGGATGAGGATGCCGGAAAGGATCGTGCGCTTGGAATAGTGGTTCCAGTCGGTCGCCGTGTCTCCGGCCCAGCGCCAAAGATGATCGGCCGTCTCCCAGGCGAGCGACAGACCGAGATCGGCGTTGGTCGGGAGCGCCAGAAAGCCCGAGCACTTGCGGGTGGCCTCCAGATCATCGGCCCCCGCTTCCATCCGCGCAGACACCGCCTGGGCGATGCGCTCGCGGATCTTCAGCCCCTCGGCGGACCCGAGCGCCTCCAGCGCCCGCGAATCATGCCGCCGCGACAGCAGGGCGGCGAGGTCGCGCGCGCCATTCGGAAGCAGCAGCTCCTGATCACCCGCCGACAGACCCTCGGCGGCGCAGGCCTCGCGCACCATCCGCGCGTTCCAGCCCAGCGTCGGGGCCAAACGGATGGCGGCGTCCAGCACCGCCTGTTCCTTGTTGTCGGCCCAGTCCGGCTCGGCGTTCGACAGGGGTGGGACGTCGGTCATGGGCTATCCTTAGCGTCGCCCGACTGAACGCGCGAGACGGGGATGCAGACCGCGACGAATGGCGGCGGATCGGCTGGACACTCCGGGGGGCTTGGTGTATCGACCCGGCTTCGCTCGCCGGGCTGTCGCCCGCGGGATCGGATTTTATTTGTCTGCCCGCCTCTCACAGGACGCGGCGGGCAGCCAAAGGAGAGTTGAACCTGGTTCAGATTTTCGTTCGCGACAACAATGTCGATCAGGCGCTCAAGGCCCTGAAGAAGAAGATGCAGCGCGAAGGCAGCTTCCGCGAGATGAAGCGCCACGTGCACTACGAGAAGCCCTCGGAGAAGCGCGCCCGTCAGAAGGCCGAGGCCGTCCGTCGCGCCCGCAAGCTGGCCCGCAAGCGCGCCCAGCGCGAAGGCCTGCTGCCGGCTCCCAAGCCCCGCGCGCCCCGCGCCTGATCGTCGGATCAGATCGAAAGATCAAAGGCCGCCCCTCGGGGCGGCCTTTTTCGTGGTCGGATGGCGCGTCGGCCTGGGTCTACCGGAACTTGCGCAGCCCGCGCGGCCCCATGCGCCCTGCCCCGGCGCGTTTGCCGAGCCAGTCCTTCCAGTCCGGCCAGTTGCGACGACGTCCGCCGCCATCGACCCACTCCGGCCCGGCCTCGGCGGCGAAGACCGCGATGTCGGACAGGCCGCCCTGCTTGAAGGACTGCAGCTTCACCCCCTTGCCGCGCGGCATCTCTGGCAGCTCATCCACGCGGAAGATCAGGGTCTTCAGGTTCTCCCCGATAGTCACGACGTGGTCCGCTGGACCGAGTCGCAGCGCCGCCAGGAGGTCGCCGTTCAGCACCTGCTTGCCGCCGCGCTTGGTGGCCAGCAGTTCGTCCTCCGGCGCGACGAACCCGTAACCCGCCTTCGACGCCATAAGCATCTTCGCGCCCGACTGATGGGCGAACATGCCGACGATGCCGGCGGAGTCCTCCAGCTCGATCATCAGACGCAGCGGCTCGCCGTGCCCGCGTCCAGACGCCAGCTTGTCGGCTCCGACCGTGAACACCCGACCATCCGTCGCCGCGACCAGGATCTTGTCGGTGGTGAAAGCCGGAACGAGGAAGCCTAGGCCGTCGCCCTCCTTGAACTTCAGCTCCGACGGATCATCGACCTTGCCCTTCACCGCCCGAATCCAGCCGCGCTCGGACAGGATGACGGTGATCGCCTCGCGGGGGATGAAGGCCTCCGGCGCGACCAAGGCCGATGTGTCCACGGCTTCCGCGATGGTCGTTCGCCGCGGCGAGACGAGCGCCTTGCGCGTCGCCTCCAGTTCCTTGCCAATTGCCTTCCACTGCTTGGCCGGCGACGCCGACAGCGCACGCAGGGCCGCCAGTTCTTCGGACAAGGCCTTGAACTCATTCTCGATCGTCATTTCCTCGATCCGCGCCAGCTGGCGCAGACGGGTGTCGAGGATGAAGTCGGCCTGGGTCTCCGACAGGCCGAAGCGGGCGATCAGGACGGCCTTGGGCTGCTCCTCCTCGCGCACGATGCGGATGACCTCGTCCAGGTTCAGGAAGACGATCCGCAGGCCTTCCAGCAGGTGCAGCCGCTTCTCGACCTTCTCGATTCGCCACTGGGAGCGGCGGTTCAGCACCTCGCGCCGGTGATCGAGGAAGGCCTGAAGACATCCCTTCAGCCCCATCACGCCCGGCGTGCCCGTGGCGTCGAGCACATTCATATTGACCGGGAAGCGGACCTCGAGGTCGGAAAGCCGGAACAGGCTCTCCATCATGGCGTCGGGATCGACGTTCCTGCTCTTGGGCTCGATGACCAGGCGGATGTCCTCGGCGGACTGGTCGTCGAAGGTGTCGACCAGCGGCAGCTTCTTCTGCTCCAGCAGTTCAGCCATCGCCTCGATCAGCTTGGTCTTGCCGACCTGATAGGGGATTTCGGTGACGACCACCTGCCAGCCACCGCGCTCCAGCGGCTCTTTCTCCCAGCGGGCACGCAGGCGGATGCCACCCCGGCCGGTCTCATAGGCCTCCAGGATCGAGGCATGGCCCTCGACCGCGACGCCGCCGGTCGGGAAGTCGGGACCCGGCACGATCTCGGCCAGCTCCGCCGTCGTCGCGTCCGGCCGCTCCAGCAGCAACAGACAGGCGTCGATGAGCTCTCCGACGTTATGGGGCGGAATGGACGTCGCCATGCCCACGGCAATGCCGGAGGAGCCGTTGGCGAGCAGGTTGGGGAAGCCGGCGGGCAGGACGACCGGCTCTTCATCCTGGTCGTCATAGGTTGGGCGAAAGTCCACGGAATCCTGATCGATTCCGTCCATCATCAGCATGGCCGCAGGCGTCAGCTTGCACTCGGTGTAGCGCATGGCGGCGGGGTTATCGCCGTCGATGTTGCCGAAGTTGCCCTGGCCGTCGACCAGTGGATAGCGCTGGGCGAAGTCTTGGGCGAGGCGAACGAGCGCATCGTAGATCGAGGCGTCGCCGTGCGGGTGATAGCCACCCATGACCTCGCCCACGACCTTGGCGCACTTCCGCGCCGCCGCCTGCGGATTCAGCCGCATCTGGTGCATGGCATACAAGATGCGCCGGTGCACCGGCTTGAAGCCGTCGCGCACATCCGGCAGGGCCCGGTTGGTGATGGTCGACAGCGCATAGGCGAGATAGCGGCGCGACAGCGCCTCGCCCATCGGCTCCTCGACGATGCGACCGCCTTCCGGCGGCGGTGTGTGGATGGTCATGCGCCTGCGAATCGTCCGGTTTGGCCCGGAAGTCTAGAGGCTGCGCGGCCGGGGTCGACGGTCAGGAGGCAGGCGCTGTGGACGGACAGGCGGCACCGCTGGCTCGCGCATATTCGGCGGCAAGAATGTCCAGATCAGCGACATAGTTCGGCGGGAACTCGCGCCGGATGCCAGGCCAGACCAGCCGACCGCCCGGCGAGCACAGGACCACGACCAGATCGACGCCGGCACCTTGGTAGAAGCTCTCGCGCGGCCTGAGCCCGGCACGCACCCGCTCCCATCCTTGATAGGTTAGCCAGCTCTGCTCCCGCAGAAGGAAGGCGAGACGGACCTGTTCGACAGGATCGAGTGGCCTGTCGCCCGACAGGGCCGCCTGAACGATCGCGGCGGTCTCTGCATCGCCATAGATCGAGGCGTTGAAGGCGCCCCATTGGGTCTGGGTGGCGTTGGCCTCGTCGCGTGCCGCCACCTGATTGGCGTCGCCCAGCTGAATGCCGACGAAAATGAGGGAGATCACAACCGCCACCGCGCTGACCAGTTGCGACACCAACGCCCAGTACTCCAGGCGCGCACGGTCCAGGATCGCGGTGCGCAGGGTCTGCCCTGGCGATGGTTCTTCGTCGCTCATCGCGTCCTCCCGCACCAAGCTAGGCCGCGCTTCGGCCCTTGTCAGCCCGCGAGCGCAGTCTCGATTCCGGCCAGCAGGCTTTCGGCCGTGATGGGCTTGGGCACGTGCAGGTCCGCTCCGGCGGCCCGAGCCTGATCGCGATGCTCGGCCATGGCGTTGGCGCTGAGCATGATGATCGGCGTGCGGCTCGTGGTCTCCAGCGCCCGGATGGCTTCGGTCGCCGACAGCCCGTCCATAACCGGCATCTGCATGTCCATCAGCACCAGGTCGAAGCGGTCCTCGGCAAAGGCAGCGACCGCCTGGGCTCCGTCCTCGACCATCACCAGTTCGACGTCATGCGGCTGCAGGATCAGCTGCACGACACGCCGGTTGGTCGGGTGGTCCTCGGCCAGCAGGATGCGCATCGGCCGTTCGCGGACGGTCGCCGGCGCTTCGGTTATCGGAGCCGCCGTATCGACAACGGCGTCGGCGCGGCGAAGGGGGATGACGACCTCGAACCGGCTTCCCCGCCCCGGCGTCGAAAGCGCGGAGATATCCCCGCCCATCATCTCGACCAGGGACTGACAGATCGACAGGCCCAGCCCCGTGCCGCCGAAGCGCCGCGTGATGCTGGTGTCCGCCTGGCTGAAGCGCTCGAAGAGCCGGGTCGCGTGCTCGGAGCTGAACCCAACGCCGGTGTCTTCGACCACGAGAGAGAGCCGCGCCTCGTCGGGGCCGTCCGGCTCCAGCCCAACTGACAGGGTGATCGACCCATCCGCAGTGAACTTGACCGCGTTCGACAGCAGGTTCGACACCACTTGCCGGACGCGCGTGCTGTCTCCAACGAAGGTTCCGGTCGCCTCCGGCGCGCGCCGCAGGCGAAACAGCAGCCCCTTGTCCCAGCACCGCTGCCGCGCCACCTCGGCGGCAGAAGCGAAGGCCTCGTCCAGCTCGAAGGGCCGCTCTTCGAGGGTCATCTGGCCCGCCTCGATCTTGGAAACGTCCAGCACGTCGGACACCAGTCGCTCCAGCGTCACGCCGGACTCGCGGATCAGCCCGACCATCTCTGCCTGCTCGGGGCTGAGCGGGGTCCTCGACAGGGCGTCGACGATGCCAATCACGCCGTTCAGCGGTGTCCGGATCTCATGGCTCATGTTGGCCAGGAAGTCCGACTTGGCCTGACTGGCCGCCTCGGCCGCGGCCTTGGCCTCGACGAGGGCCTTCTCGGCCGCGACCTGTTCGGTGACGTCCCGGGCGACGGCGTAGATGCGATCCTGATGCCGCTGCGCCCGCCACTCCAAGATACGGTAGTCGCCGTCGCGGTGCCGGTAGCGGTTGCGAAACCCGAGGATCGGATCGCCGGGCCGGCGCCCCTCGACCTCGACGACGCTGTTCAGTGTGGCAGGCATATCGTCCGGGTGCACCAGTCGCAGCAGCGGCTTGCCCTGCATGTCTTGTGGATCGTGACCGAGGGTAGTCAGCCAGGACCGGCTGGCCTTGACCACCCGGCCGTCCAGATCACGGATGATCAGCAGGTCGAGCGACACATCGAAGAAGGTGTTCAGGTCGGCGACCTCGTCCGCCGATCCGGCCGTGAGCGCCGTCCACGCACCCCGCTCCGTCACCGCCTCACAACTCATCGATCCAACACCAACCTGACAGCCTCTCACTAACGAAATTCGATGAAGGATATCCTAGCGGTCAGAGACGCCCGACTTCGGCCAGCTTGTCCATCATCCAGACCCGCGCCGGCGGAAGGGGCCGGTTGTGCGGATGGAAGACGAACTGCTCCAGGAAGTGGCCGGTCAGGTCGAGCCCCGCGCGAACGTCGCCGTCACGCAGACCGGCCTGAGCCCCGAGAAGAAAGGGGGGCAATCTGAGCAGCTTGTCGGCATAGGGTCGTCCGGCGTCTGAACTCACCGCACGACCCGTACGGGGGCTGACCCATACGAGATCGTCCGCCGTTCCGGTGACCGCGCACGACGACAGATCCAGCCCGAACCCGAGGTCTTCCAGCAAGCCGAGCTCGAAGCGCACGAAGATGGCAGGCCAGACCTCCGGGATCGCGAAAGCGCCCATCAAAGCCTCGAAGGCCAGGAATGCGCCCGGATGCGCCTCCCGCTCAGGAAGCGCGCCTTGCGCGACGGCCGCGGCGGCGGAAAGGCCCGTCAGGGCGAGGGAGTCGTCGAACAAGGCGCTCGGCCCCTCTCCCACCGGCTCCAGCCGCGCCGAACCCAGATGATCCGAGGTTCGGGCGCGGTAGTCTACGATGACGCGCGCCCCGGCCTGGAGGTGCGGCTTCATCTTGCGCGACGCCCCGCCCGCGACATAGGCCGCGTGCCGCCCGTGCGTTTCCGTCAGCAGGTCAACGACGGCGCCCGTGTCGCCATGGCCGCGCGCGGAGAGGACGAAGGCCTCTTCGTGGAACTCCATCACTCGCCCTTGATGGCCTCGACGACGGCGTCGGCGCGATCGTTCGGCACGGCGAACGACAGGACGTACTGCTCGATCTTCCAGCCGTCGTCGGTCAGGCGCAGCACGCCCGAGCCGCGGGTCACGCCATAGCTGTCGTTGATCAGCTTCTCCTCGAACCAGGCGATGCAGCGGCAGTCGATCGGGGCGATGGTGATCGTCCGCTCGGTCGCCGGATAGGACCACCCCCGGCCGCGAGCGAACACCGGGGCCGCGTAGGCGCGAAACTCCGACAGGGTCCAGTGCTCCGTCGCGTCGGTTCCGATGAAGCGGGCGTCGGGCATGAACAGGGCGAAGTAGGCCTCGCCGTCGGCGGCGGTGGACGCGGCGTTCAGACGATCCAGGACGGCGGCGACGTCGGCTTCCGGCGAGGACTGGATCGCGAGGGCGGCGGCGAGGGCGGCAAACATGGGACGCTCCGTGGCTGGAGGTCCGGCTTACGCCTAGTCGCCGCTTTCGGGAACCGGGAAGGTCTCGGGCGTCAGCACACGCGCCACCGCCAGCAGGTTGCGCGCCGCGTTCCGCCCCACCCGGTCGGAATAGTCGTGACCCTTGTCCGTCTCGACGTAGTCGGGCCCGACGCCCGGCCCCAGGTGCCAGTAGGTCCAGCTGTGGCCCGGCACGGTGAAGCCGATGTCGATCAAAGCCTGGCTGACCGTGCCGACGATGTGGTGGGCGCCGTCCTCGTTGCCGGTGATCACCACGCCCGCGACCTTGCCGAAGGCCACCGGACGCCCGCTGTCGTCGGTCTCGCCGATCAGGGCGTCCATCCGCTCCAGCGCCCGCATGCACACGCTGGACTGCTGGCCCAGCCAGGTCGGCGTGGCGACGATCAGGATGTTCGCGGCCAGGATTTTCTCGCGCACGCCCGGCCAGTCGTCGCCCTCGCCCATGTCGCTCTCGACGCCCGGCTTGATGTTCAGATCGACCAGGCGGACCAGGTCGACGGTCGCCCCGCCCTTCTCCAGTTCGGCGATGACGACGCGCGCCAGCGCCTCTGTGCTCGAGGTCTCGGGCGAGGGCTTCAAGGTGCAGTTGAGGACGACGGCGCGCATGGGGGTCTCCGAATGGGGTCCTGCCCGAACGGCGTTGGAGAGCCGACGTTCCGACGACTTTATTCAACCAACCGGTTGACAGCGACCGGCGCGGAGGTCATTCAACCACTCAGTTCAACACGAAGCCCTGCCATGCTGACCGACGACCTCTCCGCCAAGTTCGCCGCCCTGGCCGACCCGACCCGTCGGGCCATCCTAGCGCGGCTGACCGAGGGCGAGGCCAGCGTCAACGATCTGGCCCAGCCTTTCGACATGAGTTTGGCCGCTGTCTCCAAGCATCTGAAAGTGCTCGAGAACGCCGGCTTGATCACGCGCGGCAAGGAAGCCCAGTGGCGCCCCGCCCGGCTGGAGCCGATGGGCCTGAAGGGCATGGCCGAGTGGCTGGAACACTATCGGCGATACTGGGACTCCAGCTTCGACCGCCTAGACGCCTACCTCAACAAAATCCAAAAGGGAGACCCCCGTGGCCCAAGAAATTGATCCCTGCGTCGCCACCGGCGCGCACGAACACGCCCTGGTGCTGGACCGCGTCCTGAACGGCACGCCTGAGAAGATCTGGAAGGCGTTCATGACGCCGGAGATATTGGCGCAGTGGTTCTGCCCCAAGCCCTGGAGCATCTCCGACGCGGTGATCGAACCCGAGGTCGGCGGCCGCTTCGCCTTCACCATGCATGGGCCGGACGGCGAGGTGATGCCCAATGACGGCGTCTTCCTTCTGGTCGAGCCGCACCGTCGCTGGATCACGACCGACGCCTTCGTGAAGGGCTGGCGTCCCGCCGGCATGCCCTTCATGGCCGCCGAGATCGAGTTGACCCCCCTGCCCGACGGCAAGACCCGCTACGTCGCCACCGCCCGGCACTGGTCGGAGGAAACGATGAAGCAGCACGAGGCCATGGGCTTCCACGAGGGCTGGGGCACGGTCGCCGATCAGCTGAACGACCTCCTGCCGAGCCTGTGATATGAGCGCCGTCGCCCTGCCTGAACTGCCGACCCTCCTGCCGCATCGGCTGGACCTGACGCGAACGTTCGATGCGCCGCGCGCCTTGGTCTGGATGGCCTGGACGCGACCGGAGATGCGGGTGAACTGGCTGGGCCCGATCGAATGGCCGATGGTCGAGGGCTTCAACGACCTTCGCGTCGGCGGGCAGTGGCGAGCCTGCCTGCGCTCGGTCGAGACGGGCGAAGACCTCTGGCAGGGCGGCCACTACCGCGAGATCGTGGAGCCTGAGCGCCTCGTCTTCACCTTCCGCTGGGACGAGAGCCACGAGGACGGCCCGCCGGCCGACACCCTGGTCACCGTTCTGCTGCACGAGACCGACGACGGCCGCACCCGCATGGACTTCACCCACGAGGGCCTGAAGTCCGAACGCAGCCTGACCGGCCACGAATACGGCTGGAACTCCACGCTGGACCGGCTCGAGGCCTGGCTGGTGGCCAACCCCGACTGAAGACAACACAAGGGAGAGACGACCATGAAGATCGTGACGAGCCTGAGCTTTCAGGGAAATTGCCGAGAACCGTTCGAGTTCTACGCCCAGGTGCTGGGCGGCAAGGTGACCGCAGCCATGCCGTTCGGCGACGGTCCGCCCGACATGCCGATCCCGCCGCAATACAAGGACTGGCTGATGCATTGCTGGCTCGACGTGGGAGACCAGGCGATCATGGGCGCGGATCTGCCGCCCGAGTTCGCGCCCAACATCGACAAGCCCAAGAACGGCTTCGATGTGACCTTCCATTCCGACGACATCGACCGGAACCGTCGCGTGTTCGACGCCCTGGCCGAGGGCGGCAAGGTCGGCATGGCGTTCGGCGAAACCTTCTGGTCGCCGGGCTACGGCAGCTTGACCGATAAGTTCGGCATCCCCTGGATGGTCAACACCATCCCGGCCGAAGGCTGGACGCCGGGTCAATGAGCACGCCGACGATCTGGACCTACGACTGGGTGCCAGAGCCGCCGCGCGGGTTCGTCCGAGACATGCGCCTCCGTTGGGCGTGCGAGGAAGCCGGGTTGGCCTATCAGATCCGCACCGTACCCTTCGCTGACCGAGGCCCGGAGCACCTTGCGCACCAGCCGTTCGGTCAGATTCCTTTCCTTGAGGACGAGGGTGTGGAGTTGTTCGAAAGCGGGGCCGGCCTGCTTCATCTGGCCCGCAGAAGCGAGGCTCTGATGCCGCGCGACCCCGCAGGAGAGGCCTCGACCCTTCAATGGGTGATCGCCGCCCTCAACTCGCTGGAGATGGTCACCGTGCCCTGGTGGTTCCTCGGCCTGTCGGGCGCGACCGACAACGGCTTGACCGGTTGGCTGAAGGGCCGCCTCGACCACATGGAGCGCGTCTTCGGCGAGCGCGAGTGGCTGGCGGCGGATCGGTTCACCGTGGCCGATCTGCTGACGGCCGATGTGCTGCGTATTCCGGCCGTGCGAGGCTTTGGCGATCGACCGGCGACGGAAGCCTATGTCGCGCGGATCACGGCTCGGCCTGCTTTCCAGAAGGCGCACGCCGACCAACTCGCCTTCTTCGCGCACGCCGATGCCCAACGGGCGGAGCAATGAAATGGAAAAAGGTGAAGCCCGGCCTCACGCCCGACGTCTACGCGGCCTCGTTCGACGACTGGCGCGGCGAGGAACTCCGCCGCCTGCGCGCGGCCGCCTTGGCGGTGGAGGGCGTGGACGAGGTCATCAAGTGGGGCCACCTCGTCTATCTGTCGAACGGGCCGGTCGCCCTGATCCGCGCCGAGGGCAAGCGGGTGTTGTTCGGCCTGTGGCGCGGCCAGAGGCTGCGGGAGACGGAGCCGCGCCTCAAGCCCGGCGGCCAGTATGAGATGGCCTCCATCAGCCTGGCCGAAGCCGAGACCCTGGACCCCGCCGTGGCGACCGCCCTGGTCGCGCCGGCGTCGCCCTGAACGCCGAACTCGGCGACCCGACCAAGGCCGCCAAGGCCTGAGGAGACGCCCCATGCGCAAGGTTCGACTGTCGACCTTCCTGACGATGGACGGGGTCATGCAGGCCCCCGGCGGTCCGACCGAGGACTGGACCGGCGGCTTCCCCTACGGCGGCTGGCTGGCCCCGCATTTCGACGAGACGGTCGGCGAGATGATGGAGAGCTGGATCGGCCGCGACTACGACCTGCTGCTCGGCCGCAAGACCTATGAAATCTTCGCCGCCCACTGGCCCGAGCAGGACGACGAGATCGGCCGCACCTTCAACGCCATCGACAAGTTCGTCGTCGCGGGTCCGGACACGCCCCTGACCTGGGTCAACAGCCACCGGCTGGACGACGAGCCCGGCGAGGCGGTGCGGCGGCTGAAGAGCTCCGGCGACCGCGACCTGTTGATCCAGGGCAGCGGCCAGCTGGTGCAGGCGCTGCTGGCGGCCGACGTGATCGACGAGATCACCCTGATGGTCTTTCCGATCCTGCTCGGTCAGGGGAAGCGGCTGTTCCGCGACGGGATCGCCGCCACCGCCTGGCGGATGACGGAGACGCGCCCCTCTCCCTCGGGCGTGATCTGCAGCCGCTATAGTCGTGCCGGTTCTGTCGAGACCGCCGCCATCGCTCCGCAGGTGCAGAACGACCGCGAGGCGGCGCGGCAGGAGCGGATGCGCCGCGAGGGCTAGCGGACCATGGCGGTCGGGAACGCCCGCCCCAGCGCCTCGGCCATGGCCTGCTGGGTGGTCAGGAACACCTGCTCCTGCTGGTGGTAGTTGTTGGTTAGCACCACGACCGTCACCTGGCCGCCCGGCTGCCAGCTCATCAGGTTGCGGAACCCTGACCAGCTGCCGGTGTGGTAGACCTGGATGTCGTCGAAGCCGGGGCTGACCCGTCGTCCGAGCCGGTTGGCCATGACGCCATAGCCCCAGATGCGCCGCACCCGTCCCCGCTCCGGCCCCTGATCGGCCGGCGCATGGTCCGCGACCATGGCGGCGTAGCTCTCGGCCGACAGAAGCCGCCCGCCGTGCAGCGCCCGGCTCCAGACCAGCATGTCGTCCAGCGTCGAGTAGAGCGCGCCGGCGCCGGGGATGATGGAGACGTTCGGCTGGCGCTGCGGGGTCAGGCCCTCGGGGAAGTTGGCGTGGCCCGCGACGAGATCGGGCGCGTCGCCGAGACCGGTGTCGACCATGCCCAGCGGCTCGAAGAAGGTCGTCTGGAGGTAGTCGCCGAACGCCTGGCCTGAAGCACGCTCGACGATATCAGCCGCCAGATTGAACCCCGCGTTGTTGTAGCGAAGCTCCTCGCCCGGAACGAAGGACAGGCGATAGGTCGCCGAGTCCGCCGTCAGTTCGGCCATGGTCGCGGGCGTCGTCCGGCGCACGCCCCAGCCCGGACGCTGCATCAGGTCGGGGATGCCCGAGGTGTGCGAGATCAGGTGATGGATCCGCAGCGGCACCCACGCCACCGGACAGGGCTGGATCCAGCGGCACACCGGATCGTCCACGGACAGCTGGCCGTCGTCCTGCAGCTTCAGGATCGCAACGGCCGTGAACTGCTTGGAAATGCTGGCCAATCGGAACTTCGACGACAGGGTCAGCGGCTGGCCGGTGTCCGCGTCGACGACGCCGTAGACCTGACGGAACACCACCTCGTCGCCGCGCGCCACCAGCAATCCGCCCATGAAGCGGCCCGCGTCCGCCTCGCGGCGCAGACGGGCCGACAGCTGCGGCAGGGCCTCGACGACCACGACCGGCGGACGCGGCGGCGGCGCGGGCGCGACGCTTTCGGCCAGCCGTTCGGGCGCGCTGACGGTCACCGCGATCGCCGCGACGGCGCCGACCAGCAGCAGCCCGATCAGGGCGACGAGGGCGAGGAAGAGCCGGGGGTGGTTCCCGGCGTTACGCGGAACCTGGAACACCCTAGACGTCGAACTCCAGCCCGAACTGCGCATAGAGCGCCCGGCTGTCCTGCCATTTCGGATCGACCTTGACGGTCAGGAACAGGTGCACCGGCCGGTCCAGCAGCTCGGTCAGCTCCTCGCGCGACTTCTGGCCGATCCATTTCAGCGTCTGGCCGCCCTTGCCCAGGACGATGGGCCGCTGGCTTTCGCGCTCGACGTAGATGGTCTGCTCGATCCGGGCCGATCCGTCGGCCTTCTCGTCGAAGGCCGTGGTCTCCACCGCCGCCGAATAGGGCAGCTCCTCATGGACGCGCAGATAGACCTTCTCGCGCGTGATCTCGGCCGCCAGCACCCGCAGCGGCACGTCCGCCGACTGGTCCTCTGGATACAGCCACGGCCCTTCCGGCATCGCCAGCGCCAGCCGCGTCTTCAGGTCATCCACGCCATCGCCGGACAGGGCCGAGATCATGAAGACCTCGGAATAGACGCCCGTGTCGAACAGCGCCTGCGACAGCGCCAGCAGGGTGTCCCTGCGCATGCCGTCGATTTTGTTGAGCGCCAGGATGACCTTGGTGTCGGTCGCTCTCAAGTTGGCGATGATGGTCTCGGTGTCCTCGGCCGATTTGCGGTCCGCCGCCGAGCCCTCCTTGCCGTCCGACGCGATGTGCGACGCCGCGTCGACCAGATGCACCACAGCGTCGGCGTCCTGCGCGCCCGCCCAGGCCGAAGCCACCATGGCCCGATCCAGCCGACGGCGCGGGGTGAAGACTCCGGGCGTGTCGACCAGCACGATCTGGGCGGTTCCGTGCATGGCGATGCCCCGCACGGGGAAGCGCGTCGTCTGTACCTTCTGGGTGACAATCGACACCTTGGATCCGGTCAGGCGGTTGACGAGCGTGGACTTGCCCGCGTTCGGCGCGCCGATGATGGCGGCGAAGCCCGCGCGGGTCTGTTGGGTCTCGGTCAAATCACGCCTTCACGTTTCAGCAGGGCGGTCGCCGCCGCTTTCTCCGCGTCCTGACGCGAACGTCCCTGCGCGGTCAAGGGCTCCACGCCCGGGATCGATACCTCGACGGTGAAGGTCGGCGCATGATCCGAGCCGGTCTGACCCACCACGCGGTAGGCCGGCAGCGGACGCCCCGCCCCTTGCGACCACTCCTGCAGCGCCGACTTGGGATTGTTCAGCGCGCGCGGCGCGGGCGCGGCCAGTTCCTCGGCCCAGGCGCGTTCGAACACCCGCCGCGCGGCGTCGATGCCGCCGTCCAGCCAGACGGCCGCCAGGATCGCCTCGACCGCGTCGGCGACGACGCCCTCCTTGCGACGGCCGCCGGTCTTGGTCTCGCCGGGCGACAGGCGCATGGCAGGCCCGACGCCCAGTCGTGCCCCGACCCGCCCGCAGGCGTGCTTGTCGACCAGCGCATGCAGCCGCGACGACAGCTCGCCCTCGTCGGCCTCGGGAAACTCCGAATGAAGCCGGTCCGCGACCAACAGACCCAGCACCCGGTCTCCCAGGAACTCCAGCCGCTCGTTGTGGCGCGCGGGCTTGCCGGCGGCCTTGTCGGCCCCCTCCCCCACGCTGGAATGGGTCAGGGCCCGCTCCAGCAGGGCGGGATCGGCAAACCGGTGGCCGAGCCGGTCGACCAGAGCGGCCACCGCCTCGGCGCGGGCATTTACCATCAGTCCAGAACGCGGAAGAAGCGGCTGGGCCGGACGTTGGCGAACCAGCTGACCGGGTTGAACAGCGACGCCCCCGGCGACCACGAGAAGGCGATGATCTCGGCCTTGCCGACCAGGTTCTCCTCCGGGACCAGACCCACGCCGGCGCTCTCCTGCACGCGGCTGTCGATGGAGTTGTCGCGGTTGTCGCCCATCATGAAGTAGTGGCCGGCCGGCACCTCATAGACCGGGGTGTCGTCCAGATCGCCGCCGGGCCCGAAGTCCTGGATCAGGAAGGAGCGGCCGTTCGGCAGGGTCTCGCGCGCCTGGATCATCGAGCGGGGGCCGAAGACGTCCTCGACCTCGCCGCGGCTGACGACCACGTCGTTCACCGGCTGGCCGTTGATGTGCAGCACATTGCCGATCATCTGGATGCGGTCGCCCGGCAGGCCGATGACGCGCTTGATGTAGTCCGTGCGGTCGTCGCGCGGCAGCTTGAACACGACGATGTCGCCCCGCTCCGGCGCTCGGCCGAACACCCGACCCTCGCCCAGCGGCAGGTTGATCGGCAGGCCCGAGGAATACTTCGAATAGCCATAGGTCCACTTGGACACGACGATGTAGTCGCCCTCATAGAGGTTCGGCTCCATCGAGGCCGACGGAATGGTGAAGGGCTGGAACAGCAGCACCCGCAGCACGAAGGCGATGGCCAGCGCCACCACGATCGTCTTGACAATCTCCAGCGTCTCGGAGCCGGCGGAGCGGCCGCCGTCGTCCTCATCGTCCTTCACGCGGGCGGCGGGCGGCACCTTCTCCGTCTTGCCGCCGTCGTCGAACGGCGCATCGCCCTGATCGCTCCAGATCGGGCGCGAGGCCGCGGCAGCAACGGTCCCGGCGGCAGCGGCAGCCAGCACCGGCTCTGGCGCGGCAGGCTGAACGGGATCAGGCTCGGACACGGTGGCGACCGGCTCAGGTTCGGTCACGACAGCGGCGGGCTCGACTTCGGCGGTGGCAGGCTCAGCGGGCGCTTCCGGCTGTACGGGCAGGCCGCTCTCGGAGGCGGCGAAGGCCGCTTCGGCGGCGTCGACTTCACCCGCGCCGGTGTCGACCGCCGGTTCGGCGGCGGCGGGCGCGTCCGAGGTCTCGACCGGCGTCGGCTCGGAGCCGTCCGTCACGTCGCGCTTGTGCTCTTCGTCCATGAAATCGCCTGTCCCCGCCCGCCGAACGCGGTCTGATCGTCGTCGGCACGGGTATAGCGCGATTACGCCATCGGCAAGGCTTCGATCACCACGAAGGCGAGTGCGTAGGGGTGCTCGTCCGACAGCGTCAGGTGAATGCGCGCCTCATGCCCCGGAGGCGTCAGCCGGGCCAGATGCGCCACCGCCGGGCCGGTCAAAGCCAGCGTCGGCTGCCCGCTAGGCAGGTTCACCACACCCATGTCCTTCCAGTAGACATCGCGCCGCATGCCGGTGCCCAGCGCCTTGGCGCAGGCCTCCTTGGCCGCGAATCGCTTGGCGTAGCTCCAAGCGGCGTCAGGCTTGCGGTCGGACCGACGCTGTTCCAGCTCGGTGAAGCAACGGCGCTTGAAGCGGTCGCCGAACCGATCGAGCGACGCCTGGATGCGCCGGATGTCCGTCAGATCGGCGCCGACGCCGATGATCACGCGGCGGTCTCCAGCCCGCGCGCCTCGTCCATCAGCTCGCGCATCCGCCCGATCGCCGGACCCAGTCCCACGAAGATGGCCTCCCCGATTAGGAAATGGCCGATGTTCAGCTCCATGATCTGGGGGATCGCAGCGACGGCGGCGACGGTGTCGTAGTCGATGCCGTGCCCCGCGTGGACTTCCAGACCAAGGGCGTGGGCATGGGCCGCCCCGGCGGACAGGGCGGCCAGTTCGGTGGCGGCATCGTCGTCACGCCCCTCGCGGACGGCGTCGCAGTAGGCCCCGGTGTGCAGTTCGACGACCGCCGCGCCGGTCCGGTGCGCCGCCTCGATCTGGGCCGGATCGGCCCCGATGAAGAGCGACACCCGCGCGCCCGCCTCGTTCAGCTTGCCGACGAAGGGGGTGATCCAGTTGTGCCCCCCGACCACGTCCAGCCCGCCCTCGGTCGTCCGCTCCTCGCGCTTCTCGGGCACCAGGCAGACGGCGTGGGGCCGGTAGTGCAGGGCGATGGCCAACATCTCATGCGTCACGGCCATCTCCAGGTTCAGCGGTCGCGCCTGCTCGCGCAGCACGGCCGACAGGTGGTCGATGTCGGCGTCCGAGATGTGCCGACGATCCTCGCGCAGGTGCGCCGTGATGCCGTCGGCCCGTGCGGCCAGGGCCTCGCGCGCGGCCCGGACGGGGTCCGGGGCCGCCCCGCCTCGCGCGTTCCGCACCGTGGCGACATGGTCGATATTGACTCCCAGGCGGACGCGGGTCGGGGTCACTTCGCCAGCCTCCGGCTGCCCGGATCCTCGACCGGCAGGGCCGCCAGTTCCGGCGGCAGGGCGTCGGCCGGATAAGCCGGCACGTCCAGCGTCGCCAGCGCCACCAACGGCACGCCCACGTCGGCCCGGCCGCCCGAGCGATCGACGATGCACGCCGCCGCGACGACCTCGCCGCCCGCCGCCTGGATCGCCGCGATGCACTCGCGGCTGGACAGACCCGTCGTTACGATGTCCTCGACCATGACGACCCGCTGTCCGGGCTCGACATGGAAGCCGCGGCGCAGCTTGAAGGCCCCGCCCTCGCGCTCGACGTACATGGACGGCACGCCCAGATGCCGGGCGGTCTCGTAGCCGGGGATGATGCCGCCCACGGCGGGGGAAATGGCCACATCCACCGACCCGACCGCGGCCGTGATCTTCTCCGCCAGCGCCTTGCACAGCCGCTCGCAGCGGGCCGCGTCCATGAAGACCAGGTTCTTCTGCAGGAAGACCGGGCTGTGCAGGCCCGAGGACAGCACGAAATGCCCCTCGCGGAGGGCCCCGGCGGAGCGGAATTCGTCGAGCACATCGTCGGAGGTCATGAGCGTGGTCTTAGGACCAACCGGTCGACGGGTGAAGCGTCAGCGTGACAGGCGACCGTCGCATTCCGTCACACCCTCGGCGATCCCGAGATCGGCATAGAGCCGCCGCGCCTCCGTCCAGTCCAGCACCGCCTCCCCCGAACGCTCGAGGTCGTCCAGCGCCAGAGCCTTGAGCCTCAAGGCATTGGCGAGGTCGAGGCCGCGATCCGGCAGGTTCGCATAGATCGCGACAGCCTCGGTCGCGTCGGCCAGCGCCTGGACGGTGCGCCCCTCCAGGCGGGCGCGGTCCGAGGCGTGGCGCAGGTCATAGGCACGTTGCAGGTCGTCCATGCCGTGTCCTTCGCTCGGTCAGTATTCGCGACTTTCTGCCTGCCGCTCTTCCAGATGGCCGTCCTTCAGGGCGAAGACGCGGTCCATGTGACCGGCCAGCTCCATGTTGTGGGTGGCGATCAGGGCGGCGACGCCGGTCTCCTTGACCAGGGTCTGCAGGGTCTCGAACACCGACTGGCTGGTGGCGGGATCGAGGTTGCCGGTCGGTTCGTCGGCCAGCAGCAGGCGCGGGCCATTGGCCAGGGAGCGCGCCAGGGCGACGCGTTGCTGTTCCCCGCCGGACATCTGCGCTGGCTGGTGGCGTGTGCGTTCGGCCAGACCCAGCGAAGCCAGCGCCGCCTCCGCCCGCGCCTGGGCCTGATCGAGCGGCCAGCCCGCGATGCGCATCGGCAGGGCGACGTTATCGCGCGCGTCGAACTCCGGCAGCAGGTGGTGGAACTGGTAGACGAATCCCACGCGGCTCAGCCGGATGCGGGTGCGGGCCCGCTCGTCCAGCGCGCCCACGTCCTCGCCGTCGATGCGAACCTCGCCCGACGTCGGCCGCTCGAGCAGACCGGCTGCATGCAGCAGCGACGACTTGCCCGAGCCCGACGGCCCGATCAGCCCGACCAGCTCCCCCGGAAAGATGTCCAGATCGACGCCCTTCAGCACCGTCAGCCCCCCTTGGGCCGTCTGATAGGTGCGGGTCACGCCCCGCAGAGAAAGAACCGGATCACTCAAAGCGCAGGGCCTCCACCGGATCGATGCGGCTCGCGTTCCACGAGGGCGGCAGGCTGGCCACGCAGCTCATCAAGAGCGACCACACCGCCACCCAGAACACATCGACCGGATCGACCAGGGCCGGGATCGCGTCGAGCATGTAGACGTCGGCGTTGAACAGCTGAACGCCCGTGATCGCCTCCAGGAAATGCTGGATCGGGCCGATGTTCAGGCAGAACAGCAGGCCGAGCGTCAGGCCCGCCAGCGTTCCGGCGACCCCGATCGTCGCCCCGGCCATGAAGAAGACCCGCAGGATCGACGACGGGCTAGCCCCGATGGTGCGCAGGATGGCGATGTCGCGGCCCTTGTTCTTCACCAGCATGACGATGCCGGAGATGATGTTCATCGCCGCGATGGCGACGACCAGGCCCAGGATGATCGACATGGCCACCCGCTCGACCTTCAGCGCGCCCCAGAAGGCGGCGAGGCGATCGCGCCAGTCCTGCACGAAGGCCCCCGGCCCGGCGGCGGTCGACACGGGCTCCAGATAGTCGGCCACCCGATCCGGATCGGCGACCTTCAGCTCGATGACGTCCCAGACGCCCTCCTTGCCGAAGAACAGCTGGGCCTGCTCCAGCGGCATGAAGATGAAGGCCCGGTCGTAGTCCGCCGTGCCCGACGAATAGGTCCCGCCGATGACATAGGTCTTTTCCAGCCCGCCGAGGTTGCCGAAGGCGCTGTCCGCCCCGGTCGGCGAATACAGGGTGATCGGATCACCGACCCGCACACCCAGCGCATCGGCCAGAGCCTGGCCGATCAGCACGTTCTCGCCGCCATAGGCGCCCCGGCCGAAGCTGGCGCGCGCCTGATCCGACAGACTGGACGAGACATACTGCATCGAGTCCAGATCCTGCGGACGCAGGCCCCGCACGAAGGCTCCGGTCGTCTGCCCCGCCGCCCGCACCAGCGCCTGGTTCTCGGTCAGCGGGCTGACGCTCTCGACGCCCGGCACCGCCGCGATCCGCTCCAGCACCGCGTCGCGATCCGGCGCCTGCAGCACCTGCCCCTGGACGTACATATGGCCGTTGAAGCTCAGCATCCGGCCCAACAGTTCGGAGCGGAAACCGGCCATGATGCTCATGACGCTGATCAGCACCGCGACCGCCAGCATGATGCCGACGAAGCTGATGATGGCGATGGTCGCCACCCCGCCTTCCTTTCGCTTGGCGCGCAGGTAGCGGAGCGCCAGCCCGATCTCCCAGGCGGAGAACGGACCGGCGGGCTTCACCGGCGCGCCGACGGGGGTCGCGGTCAACCGATGCGCTCCATCGCCTGATCGAGCGGCAGGGTGATCTTCTCGCCAGTTGCCCGGCGCTTAAGCTCGACCACGCCCTCGGCCACACCCTTGGGCCCGATCGTCAGCTGCCACGGCACGCCGATCAGATCGGCGGTGGCGAACTTGCCGCCCGGTCGCTCATCGGCGTCATCGTAGAGGACCATCTTGCCGGTCGTCTCCAGGGCCTCGACCGCCGCCTCGCAGGCCTGGCAGACGTCGGGGTCGTTGGCGCGCAGGTTGATGACGACGACGTCGAAAGGGGCGACCGCGTCAGGCCAGATGATGCCCGCCTCGTCATGGCTGGCCTCGATGATGGCCCCCAGCAACCGCGACACGCCGACGCCATAGCTGCCCATGTGGACGTCGGTGTCCTGCCCGTCCGGCCCGGCCACGCGCGCCTTCATCGGGGCCGAGTACTTGGTCCCGAAATAGAAGATGTGCCCCACCTCGATGCCCCGCGCGGTCAGGCGGTCAGCTTCCGCCGTCTGCGCTTCGAAGGCGGCGGCATCGTGCATCTCCTCGGTCGCGGCATACAGCGATGTCCGACCATCGACGATCGGCTGCAGATCGTTCCAGTCCACGTCGCCGCCCGGCGCCGGCATCTCGACAAGCTTGCGATCGCAGAACACCTGGCTCTCGCCGGTGTCGGCCAGGACGATGAACTCATGGCTCAGGTCGCCACCGATCGGTCCGGTGTCGGCCCGCATCGGCACGGCCTTCAGCCCCATGCGGGCGAAGGTGTTCAGATAGGCCACGAACATGCGGTTATAGGCGCGCCGCGCCGACGCCTCATCCAGATCGAAGGAATAGGCGTCCTTCATCAGGAACTCGCGCCCGCGCATGACGCCGAAGCGCGGCCGGCGCTCGTCGCGAAACTTCCACTGGATGTGGAAGAGGTTCAGCGGCAGCGCCTTGTAGCTCTTCACATAGGCCCGGAAGATGTCGGTGATCATCTCCTCGTTGGTGGGGCCATACAGCAGCTCACGCTCGTGCCGGTCGGTGATGCGCAGCATCTCCGGCCCATAGGCGTCGTAGCGTCCCGATTCCCGCCACAGGTCGGCCAGCTGCAGCGTCGGCATCAGCAGCTCGACCGCCCCCGCCCGCTCCTGCTCCTCGCGCACGATCTGCTCGATCCGCTTCAGCACCCGCAGACCCAGCGGCAGCCAGGCGTAGATCCCGGCCGCCTCCTGCCGGATCAGTCCGGCGCGGAGCATCAGCTGATGAGACACGATCTGGGCGTCGGACGGCGCCTCTTTCAGGGTCGGCAGGAAGTAGCGCGACAGGCGCATCGGTCGGTCCTTGTTCGGGGGCCTTCCGTCTAGCCCGTGGCCTTCAACCTTGGCAACGCGAAGGCGACGCGATTGACCAGCAATCGACAGTGTGCTTTGTTTGGTAAAGTGCTTTCTCGGAGACGATCCATGCGCCTCGTCCTTCTTGCCCTCGCCGCCACCATCATTGTTCCCCCCACCGCCTCGGCCCAGTCCGGCGCGGTCGAGGTGCGGTTCACCGGAGCCCGACCCGGCGGACCTGTGCTGGTCCAGCTCAGCACCGAAGGCGAGTTCATGCGCGCCTCCCGCTTCCAGGCCAGCATCACGCCGAACGCGGACGGCACAGCGGTGGCGCGCTTCACAGGCGTTCCGCCGGGCCGCTACGCCGTCTCGGCCTATCAGGACGTCAACCGCGACGGACGCCTGACCTTCGGCGGCATGATGGGCGCCCCCGTCGAGCCCTGGGGCTACAGCCGGGGTGCGCGCGGCGTCATGGGCCCGCCTCGCTTTGAGGACGCGGTGATGCGCGTCGGCGCGAGCGGCGGCGTCATCCGCGTCACCCTCGGCCGCTGAGACGGAGCCTCCGATCATGAACCTCGATCTCGTCCCGCTGGGCTGGTTTCACAGCGTCGCCTGCCTGATCGCGCTCGCCGCCGGCGCCTATGGCTTCACCACGAGCAAGGGCTCGGCGCGCCACATCCCGACCGGCCGCGTCTACATGGTGTCCATGATCGCCCTGAACCTGTCGGCGCTTGGCGTCTACAGACTGGGCGTGTTCTTCTTTCCGCATCTCCTGGCGATCGTGACGCTCATCGTCATCGCCATCGGCTGGGCGACGGCGCGCACCCACTGGCCCCGCCCCTTGTGGAAGCACATCCACCTCTCGGCCATGATCACCAGCTACTATCTGCTGATCGGCGGCGGGGTGAACGAGGTCTTCCTGCGCATCCACGCCATGCGCGACATCCTGAACGAACAGGGTCCGCAGCTGCTAGGCCAGGCCCACGGCGCGGTCATGCTGGTGTTCCTGATCCTGCTCTTGGCTTGGAACGCGGTCGAGATTGCACGGACGCTGTCGCGTCGCAGGCGCCTACTGACTCCGGCCTGAAGTCGATCAGTCCAGCGGCGAGGGGCCGGAACACTTAGTCATGGGTTCAGTCTCGAACTGATCATTGCTGTCGGCCGACACGCTGCTGATCTGATCCAACTGGCCGTTGGTCAACTGGAAGGTATCGGTCACCGTAGCGCCCTCATCACTGAACGTGACGACAAGTCGACCGTCGTCGGAGACCGTCACCGCCGTCAGGGGCGCAGCGACCTCCGCATAGAAGTGCCGGATATCCCTGACGCCGATCCGGACTGACGGTTCGTTGCAGCCGTCGCTGGTCCAGGTCCCGACGAAGGCCGCAGGCACCTCGGCGACGGCGGGGGCGGTGGCCGGGGCGTTCTCGGCCTTCACCGTTGGATCGGCCTCGTCCGAAGCCGAATTGCAGGCCGCTATCAGCAGCGCCAGGGCGCACCCCACGTTCCGCGCACCAAGTTTCATCTCGACCGCTCCCTCTCGGTGCAAAACATCGCACCTTCCCGTAGTGACGGTATGCGAAACAACCGCGCAGGAGCAATCTGGGCTACGGAACTGGCGGGGCGAGGTCCGGCAGGGGCATCCAGCCAATGAAGACCAGAAACATCACGAACGCCCACACGATCAGGGCTACCCACGTCGTGGTGATGAACTTCTTCTTCAGGTTCGGAGTCTCGGGCGCGCCCCACTGGCGGCCGTCGGTCGGCGGTTCGTGAGTTTCGGACGATGTGCCGAGCGGCAGGACGGCGAACAGCACCACCCACCAGACGACGATGTAGATCGCCAGCATGGTCACGGGACCGATGGGCATGTCAGTGCGCCTCCTGCGGGGCTTCCATCAGCTCGATCAGCACCCCGCCCATGTCCTTCGGATGCAGGAACAGGATGGGCGTCCCGTGCGCCCCTATGCGAGGCTCGCCCGTCCCCAGGATCGTGGCACCATTGGCGCGCAGGGCATCGCGCGCGGCGAGGATGTCCTCGACCTCGAAGCAGACGTGATGCTGGCCGCCCTTGGGGTTGTTGGCCAGAAAGCCGCGGATGGGGCTGTCCTCGCCCAGCGGCTCGATCAGCTCGATCTGGCTGTTGGGCAGGTCGATGAAGCAGACCCGCACGCCCTGCGCCGGCAGATCGAACGGCTCATGCGCCGCGGTCGCGCCCAGCAGCTCGGCGTACAGCCGTACGCTGTCAGCGATGGAGGGCGTGGCGACGCCGACGTGGTTCAAGCGACCGATCATGCGGGAGGCTATGGCGTCTCGTCCGCGCCGGGGCAAGCCGCGCCCATCCCCGGAGCCCTCAGCGCCAGCAGGGCGGATCGTCGCGTCTCCCGGCTGATCAGCCCCGCCTCCTCCAGGATGCAACCGACGACGGTATTGGAGTTAGGGGCCAGCAGGCCATAGGGCTGGTCCAGCGCCTCCAGCCGATCCCGCGCTTCAGTCAGCCGCGACAGCGCCCCGGCAACGACCGCCGGATCGTCGCTGACGATGGTCATCTCGTGCAACGCCTCGCCCGAGCTCGGGAAATCGTAGGCGGCATCATTGTAGGGCGTGACCCGCGCCGACAGGCGGTTGGGGCTGTCGGTGTCACCCGGAAACTTGCCCTCCTGACTGGCGGAAAAGGCCCAGGCCGGGCCGGTTTCGGGCACCACCAGGATGTAGGCGTGGCGCGGGAACAGGACGTAGTGCGCCAGCCACTTGGTCACCCAGACCAGCGGCGGCTTGTCCGGCCCCAGGGCATGGGCCCCGACATAGACTCCGGCGGGCAGGACGGCGGCATCGACCCGCCCGTTCACCGCCTCCATGCGATCGACCATGATCTGGTCGAGCAGAAAGGTTCCGCCCCGCGCCGCCGCCAGGAAATGCGCCTTGATCTCGGCCGCGCTCGGATCGTCGCCCAGGTCGCGGCCGTGGATGGCGTCGAAGGCTTCCTCCGACGTCGGCTGGCCGTCGGGCGTCGAGTACCACAACACGCCCAGCTCATGCGCCGTGCGCCTCAGCGGGTCCTCGCCCCGAAAGGTCGACAGGCTGAGCGTCAGATTGGCCAGGGCGAATAGCAGGACGAAGCCAACCGTCCCCTCGCCAACGATGACCGCCCACTTGCGCCAGCCGGTCCACGGATGCCGCGCATGCCGGATGCGCTCCAGCACCCGCCCCGTCCGCGCGCGGAGCCTATCCGGAACCGAACGCGCCCAGTCCGGCGTCACCTCACAGCCTCAGGATCACCGTCTCGACGATGGGTCGGCGGTCCCAGATGCGCTGGCTGGTCTTCTTCAGGGCGCGGGCCACGGCCTGTTCGATGACCGCCTCGTCCTCCAGCGCCTCGCCCTTCAGCGCCAGCACCGCCTGCTCGGCGCGTTCGGCCAGTTCGTCCAGGGCCTCGCCCAGCGGCGTAACCTCGTCGCCCGGCAGGCCGATGCCGCGCACGTCGATGTCCGAGACGATCTTGCCACGCTTGTCCATGGCGAAGCTGACGACCAGCACCCCGTTCGTCGAGGCGTGCCGACGTTCGCGCAGGGCCTCGCCGGCCTCGGTCACGACCATGCCGCCGTCGACGTACAGACGCCCGCTCGGCACCTCGTCGATGATGGCGGCGGGTCCGGGGGCCAGACGCACCAGATCGCCGTTCCGGGGCGTCACCGTCTCCGGCGTGCCCAGTTCGCGGGCCAGAGCGGCGTGTTCCATCAAATGGCGGCGCATGCCGTGGGTCGGCACCGAGATGCGCGGCCGGGCCCAGGCGTACATCTGGCGCATCTCGTCCCGGCACGGGTGACCCGAGACGTGGATGCCCGGGTGATCCTTCTCGGTGTAGAGCCGCACGCCCCGGTCGGCGAGCCGATCCTGGAGGTCGGCGATGGCCAGCTCATTGCCGGGAATGACCCGCGACGAGAAGATGCAGTGGTCGCCCAGCCCCAGCTTGATGAAGGGGTGCGTCCCATTGGCGATCCGCGACAGGGCCGCCCGGTCTTCGCCTTGGCTGCCGGTGCACAGATACAGGATCTCGTCGGCGGGCCAGTGCCGTGCCTCATCCTCCGACAGGATCGCCTTCGATTCGTTGAACAGGCCGACGTGCTTGGCCGCCGCCGTGATCCGGTGCATCGAGCGACCCGCCAGCGCCACGCGCCGCCCGGCCTTCTCCGCAGCCTTCATCACGCTGACCATGCGGGCCACGTTGGATGCGAAGCAGCCGACCGCGATCCGCCCGGTCTTGAGGCTGCCGATCAGTTCGATCAGGCCCGCCTGGGCCTCCGTCTCCGACCCGGCCTCGCCCTCGACGAAGACGTTGGTCGAGTCGCACACCATGGCCAGAAGGCCCTCGTCGCCCATCTTCTGGATGGCGGCGATGTCGGTCGGCTTGCCGATGACGGGGTTGGGATCCAGCTTCCAGTCGCCGGTGTGGAAGACTGTGCCCAGCGGCGTCGTGATCTTCAGCCCGTTTGGCTCGGCGATCGAATGGGTCATGGTGATGAAGTCGACCGAGAACGGCCCCAGATCAACGTGGCCGCCCATCGGCACCTCGTGGATCTTCACGTCCTGCAGGCCGCGATCGCGCAGCTTCTCGCGAATCAGGAAGGCGGTGAACGGCGTGGCGTACATCGGCGCCTTCAGCCGGTCCCACAGCCACGGCAGGGCCCCGATGTGGTCCTCGTGCGCGTGGGTCAAGACGATGCCCTTGATCGTCTCCCCGGCCAGGAAGCTGGGGTCCGGGACGATGATGTCCACGCCGGGCGTGGTGGAATCGCCGAACGTCACGCCGACGTCGACCAGCATCCACTGCCGGTCGCTCTCGGGACCATAGCCGTAGCAGTTCAGGTTCATCCCGACCTCGCCCGAGCCGCCCAGCGGCAGGAAGACGAGTTCGTCGTTCGCTTTTGTCTTTGTCATGCGTCCTTGAGATGGGTGTTCCGCCGCCAGATTTCGAGCAGGCCGCGGATGGTCAGGTCCGGATCGAACCGGTCGATGCTGTCAGTGGCCCCCTCGAACAGGCTGGCCACGCCGCCGGTGCCCACGACCGTCATCGGTCGTCCCCACTCGGCCTTGATGCGCTCGACCATGCCCTC
Source organism: Brevundimonas bacteroides DSM 4726 (assembly GCF_000701445.1). Taxonomy (GTDB): domain Bacteria; phylum Pseudomonadota; class Alphaproteobacteria; order Caulobacterales; family Caulobacteraceae; genus Brevundimonas; species Brevundimonas bacteroides. The sequence continues at coordinate 173,776 of NZ_JNIX01000009.1, read as the reverse complement.
GATCAGACCGATGTAGCCCCAGAACACGCCGGACTGCATGTTGGACACGGTGTCCTTGCCGATCACGCGCTCGGGCCGCTGGATGGCGATGCGGGGCAGCATGGCCGCCGCCTCATGCAGGGCCTGGAGGCTGAGGTTGATGCCGGGCGCGATCGCCCCGCCCTCGAACGCCCCGTCCGCCGCCACGATGTCAAACGTCGTCGCGGTGCCGCTGTCGATCACGATCAGGTCCCCCGGATAGGCCAGATGCGCCCCGATGGCGTTGACCAGCCGGTCCGCGCCCGCCTCGCTCGGCTTGGCGATGCGGACGGGAATACCGAGCTCGACATTGTCCCCGATCACCAGCGGCTCGACCGACAGATAGCGCCGCGCCAGGTTCCGCAGGTTGAAGATCGACTGCGGAACCACGCTGGAGATGATGCAGCCCGTCAGGCTGGTCAGCGCAATCGACCGCATGGCCAGCAGCTGCGTCAGCCAGACCGCATATTCGTCGGCCGTTCGGCTGGCCTCGGTCGCCGTGCGCCACTGGGCGATCCAGCTCTGGCCGTCATGGACCGCAAACAGCGTGTTGGTGTTGCCCTGTTCGATCGCCAGCAGCATCAGGCCGCCTCTCCAAAGAAGACATCGCCCGCCGAGATCAGCCGCAACGAGCCGTCGGCCGTCCTTAGCCGCAGCGACCCATCCGGCGCGACGCCCTCGGCCACGCCGCTGACCGTTTCATGGCCCAGCCGCGCCACACACGGACCGTCCAGCCCTTTGGTCCGCGCCGTCCAGGCGTCGAGCACCGGCTGGAAGCCCAGCGTCTCCCACCGCCCCCGCCAAGCCTCAAAGGCTTCCGCCAGCACGCCGGCCGCCGCCTCGACGCTCGGCGGATAGGCGACATCGCTCCTCAGGTGGTGCACCAGACTGCTCGCCGGTCGCTCGGTCCCTTCCGGCGCATGGGCCAGGTTGACCCCCATCCCGACTGCCAGCCAAAGGCCGCCCGCCGGATGGGCGCCGGACTCGACCAGGATGCCCGCCGCCTTCTCGCCCGCCAGCAGGACGTCGTTGGGCCATTTGATGCTGACCGTGCCCGGCGCGGCGAAGGCCTCCAGCAGCTCGGCGACCGCCAGCGCCGCCACGAACGTCACCTGCGCCGCCTCGGCGGGTGATTTGTGGGTGATGTGAGCCAGCGTAGCGAACAGATTTCCCGTTTCGCTCTCCCAGCTTCGCCCTCGCCGTCCGCGACCAGCCGTCTGACGACGCGCGACGATCCAGGCGGAGGCGACCTCTCCGGCCTCGGCCCTGCGGCGCGCCTCGGCGTTGGTGGAATCGAGTTCGTCGAAAACCTGGACGGGCGGGATCACCGCCCTACCCCGCCCCGAAACCCGAGGCGGCGATCCGGGTCGCGGGCTCCAGCCAGGTCAGGCCGACGATGACCAGCGGGAAGGCGAAGGCGGCGCAGGCCCAGCCGATCCACTGGCTCTCGACCGGGGCCTTGTCGGTCCTGGCCACGCCGTCTGGCGCCGCGTCGAACCACATCAGCTTGATGATCCGCAGATAGTAGAAGGCCGCCACGACCGAGGCCACCAGACCCGCCGCCGCCACCATCCAGTAGCCGGCCGAGGCCGCGGCACCGAAGACGTAGTACTTGCCCCAGAAGCCCGACAGCGGCGGCATGCCCAAGACCGACAGCGACAGCACGGTGATGGCGATGGCCGTCACCGGCCGGTCGTTCTTCAGCCCCGCCAGATCGGCGATGGTCCGGATCGGACGCCCGTTCCGGCTCAGCGACAGCAGGATGGCGAAGAAGCCCATGGTGTCGATCATGTACAGCGTCATGAAGACGATCATGGCCTGCAGCCCGGCCTCGGTGCCCGCCGCGATGCCGAGGATGGCGTAGCCGATGTTGGCGATCGACGAATAGGCCAGCAGACGCTGGATGTCCTTCTGCGCCAGACCGCCCCAGGCCCCGACGACGAAGCTGGCCAGCGAGATCAGGATCAGCACCTGCGCCCACTGGGCATGCGCCTCCATGAACCCTTCCGACAGGGCCCGGGCGAACAAAATCATCGCTGCAAGCTTGGGCGCGGTGGTGAAGAAGGCCACGACCGGCGTCGGCGCGCCTTCGTAGACGTCCGGCGTCCACATGTGGAACGGCGCGGCCGAGACCTTGAACGCCAGGCCGCAGATCAGGAACACCAGGCCGAACACAAGGCCCACGCCCGGGTTGGCCGTGGCATAGGCCGCGATCTCGTCGAACCGCATCGAGCCGGTGAAGCCGTAGATCAGGCTGGCCCCATACAGCAGCAGGCCCGACGACAGCGCCCCCAGCACGAAATACTTGAGCCCGGCCTCCGACGCCTTCAGGTCGTCGCGGTGATAGGCGGCCAGCACATACAGCGCCAGCGAGTGCAGCTCGACGCCGACGTAGAGCGAGATCAGGTCGCCCGACGACACCATCATGCCCATGCCGACGGCGGCCAGCACGATCAGGACCGGGTATTCGAACCGCGCGATCCGCTCGCGCTGCATCCATCCGCCGCCCAGCACCACGGCCACGGCCGAGGCGATGTAGATTGCAACCTTGCCGTAGATGGCCAGGGGATCGGCGACGTAGGCGCCGTTGAAGGCGACGCCCAGCGGGCCGGTGGCCGCGACGGCCGAGGCGGCGACCAAAAGGGCCACGGACAGGACCGACACCAGTCGTGCGGACTTCTCGCCGACGAAGGCACCGACCATGAGCAGCACGAGGCCGCCGAGCGCCAGCACGCCCTCCGAGGCCGCGATGTTCAGGTCCTTGAGCAGGTCAGGGGTCATTCGTCTCTCACCCGCCGGTCGCGAGGCGCCAGCCGCCGACGACGGCGTCGACGGAGGCGGCGGTGTAGTCCAGCACCAGGCCAGGCTGCACGCCTAGCCAGATGGTGCCGATGATAAGCGGAACGAAGATCGCCAGCTCGCGCAGGTCGATGTCCTTGATGGTCGCCAGCGCCGGATTGGTGATCTCGCCGAACATGACGTTGCGATACAGCGTCAGGGCATAGACCGCCGACAGGATCACGCCCGTCGCCGCCACGAACGCCGCCCAGGTCGAGGCCTCATAGACCCCCGTCATGGTCAGGATCTCGCCGATGAAGCCACTGGTGCCCGGCAGGCCGACGTTGGCCATGGTGAACATCAGGAAGATGGCCGCGTACCACGGCATCCGGCTGGTCAGCCCGCCGTAGAAGGCGATCTCGCGGGTGTGCATCCGATCATAGACCACGCCGACGCACAGGAAGAGCGCGCCCGAGATCAGGCCGTGGCTCAGCATCTGGAAGATGGCGCCCTGCATTCCCTGTTCGTTGCCGGCAAAGATGCCCATGGTCACGAAGCCCATGTGCGCGACCGACGAGTAGGCGATCAGCTTCTTGATGTCGGTCTGACGGAAGGCGACCAGCGAGGTGTAGGCGATGGCGATCACCGACAGGGTGAAGACCAGGGGCCGGTACAGCACGGACGCATCCGGGAACATCGGCACATTGAACAGGATGAAGCCGTAACCGCCGAGCTTCAGCAAGATGCCGGCCAGGATGACGGACCCCGCTGTCGGGGCCTGCACGTGGGCGTCCGGCAGCCAGGTGTGCACCGGCCACATCGGCATCTTCACCGCGAACGACGCGAAGAAGGCGAGCCACAGGATCGACTGGGCCCAGCCGCCGAAGACGTAGTCTTTCAGTTCCGGAATGCTGGTCGTGCCCGCCTCATTGGCCATCCAAAGCATGGCCAGCAGCATCAGGACCGAGCCCAGCAGGGTGTAGAGGAAGAATTTGTAGGCCGCGTAGATGCGGTTCGCGCCACCCCACACCCCGATGATGATGAACATCGGAACGAGGGTGCCCTCGAAGAAGATGTAGAACAGGAAGAGGTCCAGCGCTGTGAAGACGCCGATCACCAGCGTCTCCAGCACCAGAAACGCGATCATGTAGTCGACGACGCGGTCCTTGATGGTGGTCCAGCTGGCCGCGATGCAGATCGGCAGCAGGAAGGCGGTCAGCAGCACGAACAGGATCGACACCCCGTCCACGCCCAGGTGGTATTCGGCCCCGGCGAACCAGGCGTAGCGTTCCACGAACTGATAGGCGGCGCTTGACGGATCGAACTGCGCCACCAGCACGCAGGACACTGCCAGCGTGACCAGCGTCGTGCCCAGCGCGACCCAGCGGGCCAGGCCGTCGGCGTTCTTGGTCGTCAGCCGACCGATCAGGATCAGCAGCGCGCCCACCAGAGGCAGGAAGGTGACGACGCTCAGGATATTGGGGATCGCACCCATAACTCAGGCACCCCAGGCGTAGATGGCGAAGGCGAGCAGGCCGGCCACGCCGAGCAGCATCACGAACGCATAGTGATAGACATAGCCGGACTGGATCTTGGCCAGCCGCGCGGCGGACTTCAGCGAGGCCCAGGCGGCGCCGTTCGGCCCCAGGCCGTCGATGATCCGCACGTCCCCGACCTTCCAGAACAGGTCGCCGAGCGCCTTGGCCCCCTTCACGAACAGGAAGTCGTAGATCTCGTCGAAGTACCACTTGTTGGACAGGAAGCTGTTCAGCGGCCCGCCCCGCTCGGCCATGCGCCGGGCCAGGCCCTCTCGCAGGACATAGAAGTAGACGGCGGCGAAGGTGCCGATCGACGACACGACCAGCGGCGCCCACAGCACCCAGGTCGGGACCTCGTGGCTGTCGTGGATGACGTGGTTCTCAGGGCCTGTGAAGATCGCCCCGCGCCAGAACTCGTGCTCGTGGTGGCCGACGAAGAACTCGTAGAAGGCGAAGCCCGAGGCGATCGCCCCGACCGACAGCAGCAGCAGCGGCACCAGCATCACCCACGGGCTCTCGTGCGGCTTCAGCGGGCCATGGTGGCCGTGATCGTCGTGACCGTGGCCGTCATCGTGCAGCGGCTCCGAATGGGTCTCGATCTGCGCGTGCGGCTGCGCATGGTCGTCATGGGCGTGGTCGTGCGCATGCTCCTCCTTCCACGCCGGCTTGTTGTGGAAGGTCATGAACACCAGCCGCCACGAATAGTAGGCCGTCAGGCCTGCGGCGAAGAGGCCGATGAAGAAAACGAACAGGCCGACGGGGCTGTAGTCGGCGGCGGCGAAGGCGCTCTCCAGGATGGAGTCCTTGGAATAGAAGCCCGCGAAGCCGAACTTGAACTCGTGGCCGGGGATGCCGATACCGGTGATGGCGATCGTGCCGATCATCATCACCGCATAGGTGACGGGCAGCAGCTTCCACAGCCCGCCCATCTTCCGCATGTCCTGCTCGTGGTGCATGCCGTGGATCACCGAGCCGGCGCCCAGGAACAGCAGGGCCTTGAAGAAGGCGTGGGTGAACAGGTGGAACATGGCGGCCTGATAGGCCCCGACGCCCGCCGCGAAGAACATGTAGCCCAGCTGCGAACAGGTCGAATAGGCGATGACCCGCTTGATGTCGTTCTGGGCCAGGCCGACCGTCGCGGCGAACAGGGCCGTGATCCCGCCGGTGATGGCGATCAGCATGGCCGCCGTCGGCGCATATTCGTAGATCGGGCTGAGCAGGCAGACCATGTAGACGCCCGCCGTCACCATGGTGGCGGCGTGGATCAGGGCCGAGACCGGCGTCGGGCCCTCCATTGCGTCGGGCAGCCAGGTGTGCAGGAAGAACTGGGCCGACTTGCCCATGGCGCCGATGAACAGCAGCACGCCGGCCAGATCGAGTGCCGACCACTCATAGCCCAGGAACGACCAACCGGTGCCCGCCCGCTCCGCGATCATCGGGAACAGCTCGGCGAACTGGATCGTGCCGAACATCCAGAAGACGGTGATGATGCCCAGAGCGAAGCCGAAGTCGCCGACACGGTTGACCACGAAGGCCTTGATGGCGGCGGCGCTGGCCGTGGGCTTCTTGAACCAGAAACCGATCAGCAGATAGGACGCCAGACCCACCCCTTCCCAGCCAAAGAACAGCTGCATGAAGTCGGCGGCCGTCACCAGCGCCAGCATGGCGAAGGTGAACAGCGACAGATAGGCGAAGAACCGCGGACGGCTGTCGTCCTCGGCCATGTAGCCCCAGGAATACAGGTGAACCAGCGACGACACGGTCGTGACCACCACCAGCATCACCGCGCTCAGCGCATCGATGCGGATCGCCCAGTTCGACTGGAAATCGCCGACATTGATGAAGGGCGCGACCTGGACCGTGAACGGCTCCAGATGGCCCCAGGTCCACTGGCTGAAGACCGTCCAGGCCACGGCGCAGGAGAAGAACAGCAGGCCGGTCGTGACCGCCTGAGAGGGGATGTCGCCGATGCGGCGGCCGAAGAACCCGGCCACGGCCGCGCCGAGCAGAGGGGCGAAGACGCCGAGGGTAACGAGCAGTTCGAGAGACACGATCAGCCCTTCATCACGCTGGCGTCATCAACCGCGATGTCGCCGCGGTTGCGGAAGAAGGTCACCAGGATGGCCAGGCCCACCGCCGCCTCGGCGGCCGCCACCGTCAGGACGAACATGGCCATGATCTGCCCATGGACGTCGTTCAGATAGGCCGAGAAGGCGACGAAGTTGATGTTCACCGCGAGCAGGATCAGCTCGACCGACATCAGGATGATGATGACGTTCTTGCGGTTCACGAAGATGCCGAACACCCCGATGGTGAACAGCATGGCGGCGACCGCCAGATAGTGCTGGAGCGTGACCTCCATCAGCGCAGCTCCTCTGAGGTGACGCCCACGCCGGTCGTCACGCCCTTGATCTCGACCGAGGTGCGGCGGTCGCGGTTGGTCTGGGCGCCCGGGTCCTGACGGCGGACCGACGGCTTCTTGCGCAGCGTCAGGACGATGGCCCCGATCATGGCGATCAGCAGCACGATGCCGGCCGCCTGGAACAGGTAGACGTACTCCGTGTAGAGCACCCGCCCGATCGCCTCGACGTTGGTTCGGTCGGCGCCATAGACGACCGGCGCGGCCGCATCGGCCGCCGCCCCGCCCTGGGCCACCAGGATCGAGATCATCACCATCTCGGCCAGCAGGATGCCCGCCACGATGGCCGCCAGCGGCAGGTAGGAGGCGAAGCCTTCCCTCAGGCGCACGAAGTCCACGTCCAGCATCATGACGACGAACAGGAACAGCACCGCGACCGCGCCGACGTAGACGACCACCAGCAGCATCGCCAGGAACTCGGCGCCCAGCAGCACGAACAGCCCGGCCGAGGAAAAGAAGGCCAGGATCAGCCACAGGACGGAGTGCACGGGGTTCCGCGCCGTCACGACCAGCAGGCCGGCGACCACGGCGACCGCCGACATCACATAGAAGGCTATGCCTTGCAGCATGGGAGGCGCGTGCCCCTTTCCGATTCAGCGCGGCGAAAACGCCGCACCTCTTAGACAGCGACTGCCCCCAACGGAAGCGGCCAAATCACCCGTCGAAAGACGAGTCGAAGCCGACGTCACCGATAGGGCGCGTCGAGCTCCAGGTTCCTGGCGATGACCCGCTCCCAGCGGTCGCCGTTATCCAGCAGTCGCTGCTTGTCGTAGAGCAGCTCCTCGCGGGTCTCGACGGTGAAATCCATGTTCGGACCCTCGACGATGGCGTCAACCGGGCAGGCCTCCTGGCACAGGCCGCAGTAGATGCACTTGACCATGTCGATGTCGTAGCGGGTCGTCCGGCGGCTGCCGTCGGCGCGGGGCTCGGATTCGATCGTGATGGCCTGCGCCGGGCAGATGGCCTCGCACAGCTTGCAGGCGATGCAGCGTTCCTCGCCGTTCGGATAGCGGCGCAGCGCATGCTCGCCCCGGAAGCGTGGCGACTTCGGGTTGCGCTCGAACGGATAGTTCACGGTGGCCTTGGGCCGCGCCATGTACTTCAGCGACAGGCCGACCGCGCCGATCAGATCGATCAGCATGGCCCCCTTCGCGGCCTGGACGATGCGCGTGATCATGACTGGGGGTCTCCCGAACGGCGGCAGTCGCGGTCGTAGCCCTCGCTGTCCTCGTTACGAATGGCGCACAGGCGGCGGCGCTCGGCCTCGCGGCGCGTGATCTCCTCCTGACGCCGCTCCCACTGATAGACCGAAGTGGGATCCGGCTCGTAGGGCGCGGGAAAGGTGCAGGCGGCGGTCGCCAGCGCCGTGAGGCTCAGGATCACGGCCCGCATCATCCGCCCACCACGAAGACGCGCCAAGCCGCCACGATGACCACGGCCACCAGCGACGTCGGCAGGAAGATCTTCCAGCCCAGCCGCATCAGCTGGTCGTAACGATAACGGGGCACGAAGGCCTTCACGATTGAGATCATGAAGAACCAGAAGACGATCTTGGCCGCGAACACGAGGAACAGCAGCAGGTTCACCAGGAACGGCGGCCACTCGGCGGCGAAGTCGATGGGAAAACCCGGGTTCCAGCCGCCGAAGAACAGCAGGCTGATCATGGCGCACATAAAGACGATGTTGGCGTACTCGCCGATCATGAACAGCAGGTACGGGGTCGAGGAATACTCCACCTGATACCCGGCCACGAGCTCGGACTCGGCCTCGGGCAGGTCGAACGGCGGGCGGTTGGTTTCGGCCAGGGCCGAGACGAAGAACATGATCGCCATTGGAAACATCACCGCCACCAGCGGCCAGCTGTCCAGCCCGCCGCCGAAGCCGAACCAGTTCCAGAACCAGCCCTCCTGCGCCGTCACGATCGACGTCAGGTTCATGGTCCCGGCCAGCAGGATGACATTGATGATGATCAGGCCGATGGAGACCTCATAGGACACCATCTGCGCCGCCGACCGCAGCGAGCCCAGGAACGGATACTTCGAGTTCGAAGCCCATCCGCCCATGATGATGCCATACACGCCCAGCGAACTGATCGCGAAGATGTAGAGGATGCCGACGTTCAGGTCGGAGATGACCCAACCCGGCGCGAACGGGATCGCGGCCCAGGCGATGAAGGCCAGGACGAAGGTGATCAGGGGGGCCAGGATGAAGACCGTCTTGTCGGCCCCGGCCGGAACGACGATCTCCTTGAGAACGAACTTGAAGAAGTCGGCGAAGGACTGAAGCAGGCCGAACGGGCCCACGACGTTGGGGCCCTTTCGCATCTGCACGCCCGCCCAGATCTTTCGGTCCAGCAGCAGCAGGAAGGCCAGCGACAGCAGGATCCCGACCGTCACGATCAGGATGCCCAGCGTCGTCAGCAGGGCCCAGCCGCCCGGGGTGCTCCACATCTCCTGCATCGGCCTACTCCGCCGCCATCAGGGCCGGAGCGACGCGTTGCTCGCTCAGCTCGGCCATGGTCGCGCTGGCCCGCGCGATCGGGTTCATCAGATAGGGGTCGACCACAGACGAGCGCAGCGCCGTGTCGCCCAGCTCGCCCTTGGCGCCCAGGCTCGCGACGTCGAACGACCCCGCCGGGGCCAGGTAGTCGATGCGGCCAAACGTCGGGTGATCGGCCATCAGCCGGGCCCGCAGCTGGTCCAGAGTGTCGTACGGCAGGGTCGCCCCAACACGCTCGGACAGGGCGCGCAGGATGGCCCAGTCTTCCTTGGCCTCGCCCTTGGGGAAGACGGCCCGTTCGGCCATCTGCACCCGACCCTCGGTGTTGACATAGAGACCCGGCTTCTCCGTCCAGGCCGCGCCCGGCAGGATGACGTCGGCGCCGTGCGCGCCCCGGTCGCCATGGCTGCCCAGATAGACCTTGAAGGCCTTGCTCGCGCCGGTCTCGATCTCGTCGGCGCCCAGCAGGAACAGCACGTCCAGCGCGCCCTTCTGCACCATCTCGTGCGCCGACAGGCCGCCGGCGGCGGGAACGAAGCCCATGTCCAGACCGCCGACCCGCGAGGCCGCCGAATGCAGGACATTGAAGCCGTTCCAGCCGTCTCTTACGACGCCCACTTTCGCCGCGAGCTTGCCGAGCGCGTTCAGCACGGCGGCCCCGTTCGGGCCGGTCAGGGCCCCTGCCCCGACCACGATGGCGGGCCGCTCGGCGTTCGACAGGGCGTCCACGGCCGCCTTGGGCAGCTTGGCCAGGGTCTTCGTGCCGCGACCGATCAGGTCATAGTCGTAGGTCAGGTCCAGCTGCTCGCCGATCAGGCCGACGCGGGTCTTGCCCGCCAGCCAGGCCTTCCTGATGCGTGCGTTCAGCAGCGGCGCCTCGGCGCGCGGATTGGTCCCGACCAGCAGGATGGAGTCCGCCTGCTCGATGCCTTGCAGCCCGCTGTTGAACAGCCAGCCCTCGCGCGCGCCGACGCCAGCGGCCGAGCCGTCCTGACGGCAATCCGTGTTGGCCGACCCCAGCGCGCGGAACAGGTCCAGCGCCGCCTTCATCGACTCCGCGTCCTGCAGGTCGCCGGCGATGACGCCGATCTTCTCGGGCTTGGCGGCCTTCAGCTTCGCGGCCACCGCGTTCAGCGCCTCGTCCCACGAGGCGGGGCGCAGCTTGCCGTCCTCGCGCACATAGGGCCGGTCCAGGCGACGCGCCTGCAGGCCGTCGGTCACATAGCGGCTGCGGTCGGCCAGCCACTCCTCGTTGATGCCCTCGTGCACGCGCGGCAGGATGCGGATGACCTCCGGCCCGCGCGACTGGATCGAGATGTTGGACCCCAGCGCGTCCATGACGTCGATGCTCTCGGTCCGTTTCAGCTCCCACGGCCGGTACTGGAACGACCAGGGCCGGTGGGTCAGGGCGCCGACGGGGCACAGGTCGTTGACGTTGCCCGACAGCTCGCTGTCGACCGACTTCTCCAGATAGGTCGTGATCTCGGCGTCCTCGCCGCGCGAAATCATGCCGATGTCAGGAACACCAGCCACTTCCGTGATGAACCTCACGCAGCGCGTGCACTGGATGCAGCGCGTCATGAAGGTCTTAATGGTCGGGCCCATGTTCTTTTCTTCGACCGCCCGCTTGTTCTCGGCATAGCGCGAGCCGTCGCGGCCATAGCCCATGGCCTGGTCCTGCAGGTCGCATTCGCCGCCCTGGTCGCAGATGGGGCAGTCCAGCGGATGGTTGATGAGCAGGAACTCCATCACCCCTTCCCGGGCCTTCTTGACCATCGGCGTGTCGGTGAAGATCTCCTGGTTCTCGGCGGCCGGCAGGGCGCACGACGCCTGCGGCTTGGGCGGTCCGGGCTTCACCTCGACCAGGCACATGCGGCAGTTGCCGGCGATCGACAGCCGCTCGTGATAGCAGAAGCGCGGAATCTCGTGCCCGGCGCGCTCGGCGACCTGCAGCACGGTCATGCCGGGCTCGAACTCGACTTCGACGCCGTTGACCTTGGCGACGGGCATCAGCTTACCTCTTCCTCAGGACGCACGGCCATCATCGCCTGCTGCGTCGTGCCGTCCGGCAGGGCCTGGACGATCTCGATCTCTTCGCCCCGGATGGCATAGCGCACGACCGGATCGCCCGCCTCGTTCATCCAGCGGACCTGCGTCGGGTCGGGCAACTCCAGCGGTTTCCACACCACCAGACCGCCTCCGGCGCGGCATTGGGCCTTCATCCAGCCGCCATCGACGGGCGCGCGCCACTGGGCATTCAGCACCTCGCCCTCCGCGCCCGTGATCTGCATGGCGTCCAGCGTCTGGCCGTGGATCGCCGCCAGCCCCGCGCGGCACACGCGGCGCAAATCGACAGCGGTCAACACGGCCGGCGTCTCCGCCACGGCGTCGGACACGGGCGCTTGCGCCGCCGCCTGCTCGACCGGCGTCGGCTCAACGGTGTCACCTGCCTGGCCGCAAGCTGCAAGGCCAACGAGGGCAATAGTTGCTGATACTCGCTTAAGCACGGAGCGCGGGCTCCCTTCGGCCGAGCCGGTGGAGCGTCCATCGGACCCAGACGCCAGCCGAGACCGCAATGCAAAGGACACTGCTGATCAAGAACACCCACGCCGCACCGTCAAGGCCGATCGCCTGAATGCTCCCTGCGGTTTCGATCTCAGCGCCTCGGTTGATGAGGACAGTGAACAGGCCCAGCACGGCGAGTGGCGTTGCCGCCAGACCGAGCAACAAACTGGCGACACGAGGCTCCCTGCGAACGAGGCATAATGCCCCTGTCACGGCAGACATCAGCCAGGCTGGCCAAAAGATCACCGCCCCCATGCCCACGCCGAAGGCAATGCGGTTCAGGATGGGTTCCTCGACCATCCCCTACTCCGCCGCGATCGCGTGGCCGGCGAAGTTCGCGCGGCGGCTGCGGTAGTCGGAGATGCGGTCCTCGATCTCGTGGCGGAAATGCCGGATCAGACCCTGGACCGGCCAGGCGGCCGCGTCGCCGAGCGCGCAGATGGTGTGGCCCTCGACCTGGCCCGCGACGTCCAGCAGCAGGTCGATCTCCGACGGATCGGCCTCGCCCACGGCCATCCGCTCCAGCACGCGCCACATCCAGCCGGTGCCCTCGCGGCACGGGGTGCACTGGCCGCAGCTCTCGTGCTTGTAGAAATAGCTGATCCTGGCGATCGCCTTCACCAGGTCGGTGTCGTTGTCCATGACGATGACCGCCGCCGTGCCGAGGCCCGACTTCATCTCGCGCAGACTGTCGAAGTCCATCAGGGCGACCTCGGACATCTCCCGCGTGATCAGCGGCACCGACACCCCGCCCGGGATCACGGCCTTCAGATTGCCCCAGCCGCCGCGAACCCCGCCGCAATGCTCTTCCAGCAGCTGGCGCAGCGGGATCGACATGGCCTCTTCGACATTGCACGGCCGGTTCACATGGCCGCTGATGCTCATCAGCTTGGTGCCGGTGTTGTTCGGCCGGCCGAAGCCCGCGAACCAGTCCGCCCCGCGCCGCAGGATGGTGCCCACCACCGCGATCGACTCGACGTTGTTCACCGTGGTCGGGCACCCATACAGGCCCGCGCCCGCCGGGAACGGCGGCTTCAGGCGAGGCTGGCCCTTCTTGCCCTCCAGGCTTTCCAGCAGCGCCGTCTCTTCGCCGCAGATGTAGGCCCCCGCGCCGTGGTGGATGTAGACGTCGAAGTCCCAGCCATGGACGTTGTTCTTGCCGATCAGCCTGGCCTCATAGGCCTGCTTGACCGCCGCCTCCATGCGCTCGCGTTCCAGCACATATTCGCCGCGCAGATAGATGTAGCAGGCATGGGCCTGCATGGCGAAGCTGGCGATCAGGCAGCCTTCGATCAGCAGGTGGGGATCATGGCGCATGATCTCCCGGTCCTTGCAGGTGCCGGGCTCGGACTCGTCGGCGTTGACGACCAGATAATGCGGCCGGTCCTTCACCTCCTTGGGCATGAAGGACCACTTCAGACCCGTGGAGAAACCCGCCCCGCCGCGTCCGCGCAGGCCGGAATTCTTCACGTTGGTGATGAGCCAGTCGCGGCCCATGTCCAGCATGTCCTTGGTCGCGTTCCAGCACCCGCGCGACTTGGCGCCCTCCAGGCCCCAGTCGTGCAGGCCATACAGGTTGGTGAAGATGCGATCCTTGTCGGCGAGCAGACCGGCCATCAGCGGGCTCCCTCCCCGGCCGCCGCCGCCGACGCCCCGGCCGCGCGGGCGCGACAGCTCGCTGCGACGATCGCCGGTTTCGCGCTCCTCGCGCGGCGGCGGGCGCTGGGATTGGGATGACGGAGGCTCAGGCGCATTCGGGGTACCGGACGGAGAAGACGGCGCTGTGGGCGCGGGTGTCGGAGGCTGAGGTTGCGGCGCAACCGCGCCGCCGAGCGGCAGGGCCCCCGCCCCCATCAGATTGGCCAGGAACAGGCCGGCGGACTTGCCGCGACCGGGCTTTGACGATGTCACGACGGTCCCCCGAACGTCTTGAGATCAGCGACTGTGCGCCACGGACCTGACAGGGCTGCGACGCTCTCATCGCGCGCCTCCGTCCATCCTGGACCGCGCCCAGATCACGATGCCCACGCCGATGACGGCGATCACGCCACCGATGCCGGCCACCAGCGTGCGGTCCACATCGCCCAGCAGTCCGAGCAGCGCAGCGGCGGCCAGGCCGAGACCCAGCACGATGTCGCCGATGCCCAATTGGACGAACAGCTTGGGATCCATCGTGGGCGGCTTCTGGCCGTGGCGGCTCATCGCGCGCCTCCGTCCAGCTCGGCCATGCGGCGGCGGTGATACCGCGTGCGCAGGAAGATGGCCGTCAGCATCAGGGCCCATCCGGCCGCCAGCGACGCATAGCCCGCCATCTGCACGACCTCGGCCAGACCGCCGGCGCGCGTCGCCGCCCACACCAGCACGGCGCCCAGCAGCACGAGCCCGAACCCCGCCAGCCGCTGGGTGCGGCCCACGGCGCGGATCTCCGCGCGATAGGCGGCGACCTTGTCGTCGGCTTGGGGGTCAGGAACGGTCACGCCGTCACGGGCTCCGTGTTCGGCAGCTTCTTGATCGGCTTGGCGGCCGAGCCGTCATAAAGCTTCGGATCGGTCAGGGTCAGCGGCCCGCCCTCGGGCGCCGAGTTGATCCGGTCCACGCGCGGTCCGCGCTCTGGCGTCTTGCCGGCGGCGAAGTCGTCGATGATCTGGTTCATGTCCGAGGCCGTCAGGTCCTCGAAATAGTAGTCGTTGATCATGGCCATCGGCGCGTTCACGCAGGCGCCTAGGCACTCGACCTCTTCCCAGTAGAACTTGCCGTCGGGCGACAGGGTCTGCTTGGGCCCGATCCGGTCCTTGCAGACCTTCATGAGATCGCCAGCGCCGCGCAGCATGCAGGGCGTGGTGCCGCACACCTGGATAAGGGCGGCCGAGCCGACCGGCTCCAGCATGAACATGGTGTAGAAGGTCGCGACCTCCAGCACCCGGATGTAGGGCATGTCCAGCAGGTCGGCGATCGCGCGGATGGCGGGCTCGGAGACCCAGCCCTCCTGCTTCTGCACCAGCCACAGGATCGGGATCACCGCCGACTGCTGGCGGCCGGCGGGATACTTGGCGATCCACCAGTCGGCCTTGGCCCTAGTCTCTTTCGAGAAGGCGAAGCTGGCCGGTTGGACCTTGGCGAGACGACGGACGCTCATTGCGACGGGTACCTCTGGAGGGCGGCGGTCCGTGCGCGGGCGCGACGGACGACCGGCAGCCATTGGGCCAGCAGCCCAGCGCCGGCGATGGCGAACAGAGTCGGCGTCCACCACGCCTGATCTCTCAGAAGCGGCTCGAAGGCGCCGGCCGCGACGGCGATCAGGAACGGCGCGACAGGGCCGAGGACGATCAGATCGTCCCGGACAGCACCTCTCCAACCCTCGGGGTGGCGCCGAGCCTTTGGACCCGTGATCGCCGCGAGCATAAGAAATCCGACGAACGCGGCCACGACGATGACCACGACTGCCCAGAACAAAACGTCGGCCAGCAGAGCCGTCACCGGTCCACCTCCCCGAACACAATGTCGAGCGACCCCAGGATGGCCGAGACGTCGGCCAGCATGTGGCCCCGGTTCATCCAGTCCATGGCCTGCAGGTGACGGAAGCCGGGGGCCGAGATCTTGACCCGATACGGCTTGTTGGTGCCGTCACTGACCAGATAGACGCCGAACTCGCCCTTGGGCGCCTCGACCGCCGCATAGACCTCGCCCGGAGGGGTCTTGAAGCCTTCGGTATAGAGCTTGAAGTGATGGATCAGGGCTTCCATCGACCGCTTCATCTCGCCCCGGCGCGGCGGGACGATCTTGTTGTCCTCGACCATGACCGGTTCGCCGGGGCAGTTCCGCAGCTTGTGGATGCACTGCTCCATGATGCGGACGGACTGCTTCATCTCCTCGACGCGGACGAGATAGCGGTCCCAGCAGTCGCCGTTCTTGCCGACGACGACGTCGAAATCGAGCTCGGCATAGCACTCATAGGGCTGTGACTTCCGCAGATCCCAGGCGATGTCGGAGCCGCGCAGCATGACGCCCGAGAAGCCCCAGGCCAGGGCCTCTTCCTTCGACACTACGCCGATGTCGACGTTGCGCTGCTTGAAGATGCGGTTCTCGGTGACGAGGGACTCGATGTCCTTGAGCGCGCGCGGGAACTCGGCGCACCAACGGCCGATGTCGTCGATCAGGTCGCTCGGCAAGTCCTGATGCACGCCACCCGGCCGGAAGTAGTTGGAGTGCAGCCGCGCCCCGCACGCCCGCTCATAGAAGACCATGAGCTTTTCGCGTTCCTCGAAGCCCCACAGCGGCGGCGTCAGCGCCCCGACGTCCAGCGCCTGGGTCGTGACGTTCAGCATGTGCGACAGGATGCGGCCGATCTCGCAGTACAGCACGCGGATCAGCTGGGCGCGGTACGGCACCTCGATGCCCAGCAGCCGCTCGATGGCCAGGCAGAAGGCATGCTCCTGGTTCATCGGCGAGACGTAGTCCAGCCGGTCCAGATAGGGCACGTTCTGGAGGTAGGTGCGCGCCTCCATCAGCTTCTCGGTGCCGCGGTGCAGCAGGCCGATATGCGGATCGACGCGCTCGACCACCTCCCCGTCCAGCTCCAGCACCAGGCGCAGCACGCCATGCGCGGCCGGGTGCTGGGGGCCGAAGTTGATGGTGAACTTGCGCTCGTCCATCTCGCGGGCGTGAGCGGTCCGGTTGTCCGGCGCGTCGAAGGCGATCCGGCCCAGGTCGTCCACGGCGTCGGCGGTCTTCAGCGGGTTTCCGTCGGCCATCAGGCTTTCCCTCCCGAAGGCGTACCCGCCGAACCGATCGCCTTCTCGTCGCCCGGCAGCGGCGGGGTCGGATACTCCGCCCCTTCCCACGGCGACAGGAAGTCGAACTGGCGGAACTCCTGCGTCAGCTTGACGGGCTCATAGACCACCCGCTTCTGCTCCTCGTCGTAACGGACCTCGACATAGCCCGTCATCGGGAAGTCCTTCCGCAGCGGGTGCCCGGAAAAGCCGTAGTCCGTCAGCAGGCGACGCAGGTCCGGATGGTCCGAGAATAGGATGCCGTACATGTCGAACGCCTCGCGCTCGAACCAGCCGGCCGACGGATAGACCGAGATCACGCTCGGCACCGGCGCGACCTCGTCCGTCGTCACCTTGACCCGCACCCGCAGGTTCCGGGTCAGGCTGAGCAGATGGTAGACGACGTCGAACCGCTCGGCCCGATCAGGATAGTCCGCGCCGCAGACGTCCAGGAGCTGCTGGAACCCGAAACGGTCGCGCAGATCGGTCAGCACCTCGACGATCCGGTCGCGATGACACGTCAGCGTCAGCTCGCCATAGGCCACGGCCGCGTCGACCTGCAGCTCGGCCACCATCTCCTGACCCAGCGGCGTCAGCGCCGCCGCCTGGGCCTCAAGCACAGCTAGGCCGCTCATCGCTCGATCGTCCCGGTGCGACGGATCTTCTTCTGCAGCTGCAGCAGCCCATAGACCAACGCCTCCGCCGTCGGCGGGCAGCCGGGCACATAGGCGTCAACCGGCACGATCCGGTCGCAGCCGCGAACCACGCTGTAGCTGTAGTGGTAGTACCCGCCGCCGTTGGCGCAGCTGCCCATCGACAGGACGTAACGCGGGTCCGGCATCTGGTCGTAGACCTTGCGCAGCGCCGGAGCCATCTTGTTGGTCAGGGTGCCGGCCACGATCATCAGGTCGGACTGACGCGGGCTGGCGCGCGGGGCCATGCCGAACCGCTCCAGGTCATAGCGCGGCATCGACGCCTGGATCATCTCCACGGCGCAGCAGGCCAGGCCGAACGTCATCCACATCAGCGAGCCGGTGCGGGCCCAGTTGATGACGTCGTCCAGCGACGCCGTCAGGAAGCCGTGCTCGGCGACCTCGGTGTTGACGGCCTCGAAGAACTTGTCATGCAGCTTGGGGTCATAGCCCTCGACGGTCGAACGCGCGCCCTGGCCATAGGCGGTCGGCAGCGGCGACGACGGGCCGGACAGCGGCGGAGAGATCACTGCCATTCCAGCGCGCCCTTCTTCCATTCATAGATGAAGCCAACGGTCAGCACGCCCAGGAAGACCATCATCGACCAGAAGGCAAAGATCATGTCGGGCCGCGCCAGGTCGAACATCGACACCGCCCACGGGAACAGGAAGGCCACTTCCAGGTCGAAGATGATGAACAAGATCGACACCAGGTAGAACCGCACGTCGAACTTCATCCGCGCGTCGTCGAAGGCGTTGAAACCGCACTCATAGGCCGACAGCTTCTCGCTGTCCGGGTTCGACGGGGCCAGCACCCAGGCCGCGATCATAAAGCCGAGGCCGAGCACCGTCGCGATCCCGATGAAGATCACGATCGGCAGGTACTGCAAAAGGAAGTCGTTCATGCGTCCTGGTCCACGCCGCGACTGGGAGGGGGCGGCGGATTCGGCGTCTTCTAGACCCAACCTTTCGCCGGTTCAAACCCATGCGGAGGCTGGAAACGCATTGAGAACGGCTCGCAAAAATACCCCTGTTGTCGCCTGTTCATCTTGGCTGTCACAGGTTAGCGGTTCAGCTCCGCTTCAACGACGCATGGACCCCTCATGGCCTCCGGTTTCGGCATCCTCAACGCGGTCGAGCGGATCGGCAACAAGCTGCCCGATCCGGTCTTCCTGTTCCTCTGGTTCATCCTCGCCCTGATTGTACTCAGCATGGTGGGCGCGGGCCTGGGGTGGGAAAGCGTGAACCCGGTCACCGGCGACGTCCTCGAGGCCAAGAGCCTGCTGGCGCCGGCGAACCTCGAGAAGCTGATCATCGAGATGCCCAAGACGCTCGCGAACTTTCCTCCGCTGGGGATCGTACTGACCGTCGTCTACGGTGCCGCGGTGGCTGAGCGCGCGGGCCTGTTCACCACGGCCTTCCGGGGCATGCTGCTGAACGCGCCTCGGTTCATCCTGACGCCCGTGGTCGCCGTCACCGGCATGGTCTCCCATCATGCGTCCGATGCCTCCTATGTTGTCGTGATCCCATTGGCCGCGGTGATCTTCGCCGCCGCAGGCCGTCATCCGCTCGCCGGACTGGCCGCGGGCTTCGCGGCCGTGTCGGGCGGGTTCGCGGGCAATCTGTTTCCCGGCGCATCCGACGCCCTGATCCTGGGCATCACCGAACCGGCCGCCCAGCTGATTGACCCGAACTATACCGTGACCATCGCCGGCAACTGGTTCTTCTCCATCGGCATGGTGGTGGTCTTCACCCCGATCATCTGGTTCCTGACCGACGTCGTCATCGAGCCCCGGCTGAAGAAGCGCGCGCCGCTCGAGGTCGAGGGCCCCAAGGCCGACGAGAAGACGCCCCTGACGCGCGAGGAGAAGCGCGGCCTGGCCTTCGCGGGCCTGACGCTGCTCGGCATGATCGCCCTCTGGACCGCCATCTTCCTCATGCCCGGCACGCCCTTCATCGACCCGGAGGCGGAGCCCAACACCCGGCTGAACCCGCTCTACCAGTCTCTGGTCGCCTTCTTCGCGGTTCTCTTCTTCCTGGCGGGCGCGGCCTATGGCGTGGGCGCGGGCACGGTGAAGAGCCACCGCGACCTCGTGGTCATGATGCGCGACGGCATCGCTCAGATGGCACCCTACGTCGTGCTCGCCTTCTTCGCCGCCCACTTCGTGGCCATGTTCAACTGGTCGGGCCTGGGTCCCATCCTCGCCGTCAGCGGCGCCGAGTATCTGAAGACCCTCGCCCTGCCCGCCCCCATGCTGCTGGTCGCGGTCGTGCTGGTGTCGTGCTTCTTCGACCTGTTCATCGGCTCGGCCTCGGCAAAATGGTCGGCGCTCGCGCCCATCGTCGTGCCGATGTTCATGCTCCTGGGCATCAGCCCGGAGATGACGACCGCCGCCTATCGCATGGGCGATTCCGTCACAAACATCGCCACGCCCCTGATGAGCTACTTCCCGCTGATCCTGACCTTCGCCCAGCGCTGGGACCCGAAGTTCGGCCTGGGCTCGCTGATGTCGACCATGCTCCCCTACGCGGGCGTCTTCCTGATCGCGGGCCTGGCCATGGTCGGCATGTGGGTGGCGCTGGATCTGCCGCTCGGACCGGGCGTCGGCGTTCACTACGAGCCGCCGCCGCCGACCGCTTCGACCGCCTCGCCGACGATCGCCGAGGCCGTCGCCGCCCGCTAGGGAAATATCCACAGCCGGGGCGCTTGACACTGTCGGGCGCCCCCGCCTAAACGACGCCCCTCGCCGCGCCGGACACCGTCGCAGCGGGAAACGCGGGTGTAGCTCAGTTGGTTAGAGTGCCGGCCTGTCACGCCGGAGGTCGCGGGTTCGAGCCCCGTCACTCGCGCCACTTTCCATCGAACCGGAAAGTGGCGCGCCGCCCCCTCCTCTCCTCAGTGCGCTAACGCTCGCAACGCGGTTGCTCGCTGCTTGAGCGCGTTTGGCGCGCATGGGGCTGGACGAAGCGCCCGGCGCGTGAGCAGCCTTGCCGTATGCGCCCGCCCGTTCCTCGCAATCTCTGCACCGACTGCGGCGTGTCGCGCATGGAAGATCCCAGCCTCTGCGGTCGGGCCTGCCAGTTCATCAAGCCGGACTATCCGGGCCTCGAAACCCGCATCCACGGCCGCCCTCGCGCCGAGGCAGGCGACGAAGTCTTCTTCGGCCCCTTCCGACGGATGGTCCGCGCGTCCCTGACGCCGCCCGCCGAGGGTGCCCAATGGACGGGAATCACGACCCGCATCGGCGAGCGTCTGCTGGAAACGAACGCCGTCGACGCCGTCCTGACCATGACCGCCGATCCGGACGATCGCTGGCGGCCCGTCCCGGTCCTGATCACCGACGCCTCAGACATGGCAAAGGCTCGCGGCATGCGCATGGGCTATGCGCCTCTGCTGGCTCTGCTGGAGACTGCCCGGGACGCCGGCCACCGCCGCCTCGCCGTCATCAGCATCCCGTGTCAGGTCTATGCCCTTCGTGCCCTGGAAGCGGAGCTCGGCTTCGAATCCATCACGGTCATCGGCACGCCCTGCTCGGACAACACCACGACCGAGAACTTTCACCATTTCCTCGCCCTGCTGGCCGGCGACCCAGACAGCATCACTTATCTGGAGTTCCGCGCCGACTATCACGTCGAGCTCCGCTTCGCCGACGGCCGCAGGCGGGAAATCCCCTTCCTCAGCCTGCCGATCTCCCAACTCGCTCCGGACTTCTTCCCCCTCACCTGCCGCACCTGCGTCGACTACACCAACGCCCTGTCGGACATCACCGTCGGCTACATGGGCGGCGTGGGGGAACAGTGGCTGATCGTCAGGAACGAACGCGGACAGGCCCTTCTGGACTTGCTCGGCGACGAGGTCCGCCTGTCGGAGCCCCGCAGCCTCGGCAAGCGCCGCGCGGCGGTCCAGGGCTTCATCGCCAACGTCGAGCGCGCCGCCGGCGGCCTTCCGCTGCGGCGCATGCCCGACTGGGTCCGCCCCATCGTCAGCTGGCTCCAGCCCCGCACCGGCCCGCGCGGTCTGGAGTTCGCCCGCACCCGTCTGGAGATGAAGGCCGCCGAGACCGTCATCCACCTGCGCCGCGAGGAGCCGCGCCGGATGAAGTCCATGATACCGAATCATGTCTGGACGCTGGTCGCGCCCTACGGCCTCACGCCGGTGGAGGACGAACTCAGTGCGCCGTCGCCTGCTCGACCGGCTGAACGAACGCCGCCTGACCGCTGACCTCGCCATAGGTCATGCACAGGTCTTCGAAGACCCGGTTCCAGGAGAACCGCTCGACGGTGTGCACCCGGGCCGCCGCGCCCAGCGCCTCGATGTCCCGCGCGAACAGCGCCTCGATGGCCTGGGCGTAGTCGTCCGGATCCGCGCTCCGGGCCAACTGTCCGACGCTTTCGTTGACCGTCTCGGCCACGCCGCCCGCGTTCACCCCCACCACCGGCCGCCCGCAGGCCATGGCCTCCAGCACGATCAGGCCGAACGGCTCCTTGTCGTTGGCGTGCACGAAGGCGTCGCAGGACGCGATGATCCGCGCCACCTGCTTCGGATCGCGCTCGTACGGCAAGGCGATCACCCGCTCTTCATAGGGCAGACCCGCGCCTGCCCCGACCAGCACCAGATGATAGGGCTCGCCCAGCTTCTGGACGGCCTCGATCAGGGTGTCGATGTTCTTCTCGCGCGCCGGCCGCCCGGCGAAGCACAGCAGCCGCGCGGACGCCGGCAGCCCCAGCTTCTTCAGCAACCAGTTCCGGTCGCCGCGATCGGGCCGGAAGGTGTCGATCTCGACGCCCAGCGGCCGGATGACGATGTCCTGGATGCCCGCTTCTTCCAGCCGTCGCGCGATGAAGCGGCTCGGCGACACGACCCGGTCGAACTGTCCGAACAGCTTGGCCCAGCGCTTCTCGACCGGTTTCTTAGCCCATTCGCCGAAGTGCAAGGCTGCCAGACCCGCCGGATCGGAGTGACAGAAGCCGACGACGGGGCACCCCGCCCGCTGCCCGGCCTCCAGCGCCCCCTGCCCCGGCGTATAGGGGTCGCCCGCCTCGATCAGGCTGGGCTTCATGGACGCGACCCACGCCCCCCAACGCCTGACCGACGTCGGCCAGCGATAGCCGTCGCCGAACGGCAGCTTGGTCGCGTGCAGCTTGATGATGCCGTCCGCGCCCGCTTCGTGATGCGCGCCCGGCACGATCAGGGAGTGGGCTACGCCCGGCCGGTTCGCTTCCAGCCAGGCCTTCTTGGACAGAAGATACCGCTTCACCCCGCCGGAGCGCGGCGCATACAGCATCGTCGTGTCGACCATCCGGGGACGCGGGTCAGCGGTCGAAGCCTTCAGCGCCCGGAGCGTGTCGGCGACCTCCTCGTCCCAGCCGGGGATGAGCCGCAGCTCGCCTTCCTGGACGTCAAGATCGGCCATGGTCATGGGGTCGTAATCCTTCAGCGACCGGCGCGAAACGCGCGTCTGTCGTTTTTGGATGCGTGCGGACGATGTGCGTCGGACCATGTCGCGCCCCTACGCCCGCCAACCGCCAAGCTCAAGCGGTATCGTGGTCGTCGTCCTTGCCCCCGATCGCCACGCCACGACGAGCCAAAGCCTCGCGGACCAGCACCTCGAGCTGGGCGTTGACGGAGCGCAGTTCGGCGGCCGCCAGACGTTCGACGGCCGCCATCACGCCGGGCGAGGCCCGCATCAGGAAGGGTTTGGTCGCCCGTCCCGCCACGGATCACCCGTACAAAGTGCCGGTGTTCACGACCGGCTGGGCCTCCCGATCGGCGCACAGCACCACCAGCAGATTGGAGACCATCGAGGCCTTCCGCTCCTCGTCCAGCTCCACGACCTTGCGGTCCGACAGGTCGCTGAGCGCGCTCTCCACCATGCTGACCGCGCCGCGCACGATCAGGCGGCGCGCCGCCAGGATGGCCTCGGCCTGCTGACGCCGCAGCATGGCTCCCGCGATCTCGGGCGCATAAGCCAGGTGCGCCAGCCGCGCCTCGTCGATCGCCACGCCCGCCACCCGGACCCGGTTCGCCAGTTCGATCTGCAGCTTCTCGGCCACTTCCTCGGCGTCGGCGCGCAGCGTCAGCTCGGTCTCGGCCCCCTCCTCCTGCTCGCCGTGGTCATAGGCGTAATGGGAGGCGATGTCGCGCAGACCCGTCTCGATCTGGATGTTCACGAAGGCCTGATAGTCGTCGACATCGAACAGGGCCTGGGCCGAATCTTCGACCCGCCAGACGACGTTGGCGGCGATCTCGACGGGGCTGCCGCGCCGGTCGTTCACCTTCAGGGTATCCGAGGTGACGTTGCGGGCCCGCAGAGAAATCTTCTTCCGCGTATACCAGGGCAGCACCCAGCGCAGGCCGGTCGCCCGGTCCGTGCCGCGGTAATCGCCAAACAGCAGGATGGCGGCGCCCTCGTTGGGCTGGAGCGAGTAAAGGCCGCACATCAGGAACAGACCGACCGTGATGGTCGTGACGCCGCCGATTATGTTCAGCACCGAGTCCGGATTCTGAACGATCCAGACCGGGCCAAGGATGGTCAGCGCCAGCCCCACCAGCAGCATCAGTATACCGTTGGCCGTCGAGGCCGGGCGCTCGGTGGATACGGTTCTAAGGTCGTTCATCGTCAGCCTCCCAATCAATATGAAAGTGATATCACTTTGATCTCGACCTTGGCAATACGGCAGCGAACAGCGTTGGCTCTAAGCCACGCTTTCGGCCTTGCATTCGCCTCAAATTCGCGAAACTTGGGACAGGCCGCGCAGCCCCTGTTAGAAGGCGCCGGCGCCCGCCTGCGCGTATCCATCTGGGGTGATTTCTCGAATGCGTAGACTGCTTGCGACCGCGGTGGCGCTTGCCCCTCTGATGGCGGCTTCCGGGGCCCAGGCCGAGTTCGTGATCTCGAACACGCGCAACACGCCGATCCAGACGTCCAACGCGACAGGTAGCGGGGCCGACAGCATCCGCATTGCCTCGGGCGGCGCGGTGCTGGTGAATTCGGGCGTGGCCATCACGGTCGACAGCAACCATTCCCTCGATACCGACTCCGGATCGAACATCACCTTGGCGAACAGCGCCGATGGCGCTACGGCGATCCTCGTCGGCCCGGCAGCTACGACGGCGAACGTCATCATCGGCGGGTCCGTAACGGTCACCGACAACATCGATTCCTATCCTGACAGCGACAACGACGGCGACCTGGATGGCCCCTTTGCCAACGGCGCAAACCGCTTCGGCCTGCGCGTCGCCGCGGCGGGCACGCCTCTTACAGGCAATATCCTTTTGGAGTCAGGCTCGACCGTCCTGGTAGAGGGCAATGACTCGCGAGGCGTCTCGATCGAGCGGGCAATCACCGGCGGGGTAACAACCAATGGGACGATCCGGACGGTCGGGACCAACGCTATCGCCTATAACCAGACCGGAGCGGTGTCCGGCGCGGTCAGCCTAAACGGCGCGGTCTCCGCGCTTGGCGGAGGCGCAACGGCTGTGAACGTGGAAGGCGACGTCGGCGGCCGACTGACGCTCCAGGGCGACCTGAACGCGACCGGCTACCGTTACGTAAGCCGGCCGAGCGACGCTGCTATTGCGCGCCTGGAGGCTGACGACCTGTTGCAAGGCGGGTCGGCGGTTCGCATCGCCGGCAACGTGGCCGGAGGCGTCGTGCTGGACACGCGCCCGGCGGACAACTCCACTACCTCGACCGACGAAGACAACGACGGGATCCAGGACGCGCTCGAAGGCAACTCCGCCGTGACCAGCTACGGCGGCGCGCCGGCGCTTGCGGTCGGCTCGGCGACGCGGTCGGTGACGCTCGGTGTCGCCGGAACTGGCGACCTGGCCTATGGGCTGGTCAACAGGGGCACCATCACCGGCGACGGGGTCTATGACGGCATAGCGGCGACAGCGGTCCAGCTCGGCGTGGCGGGCGGTCAGACTCTCCGCATCGACGGCGGTGTGCGCAACTCCGGAGCTATCGTGGCGGTCGGACGCGACGCCTCGGCGAGCGGCGTCGTGATCGGCTCGGGCGTTTCGACACCCCGGTTCGACAACACAAGTGGAATCACCGCCGGCGTGTCCTCCACGGTCGGCGGCGGGGTCAGCGCCAACGGGGTGCTGATCGCGGCGGGCGCCAACGTGCCCACGTTCAGCAACACCGGCGACATCCTGGCGACCAGCGGCGGCGGGCTGGCGAACGCCGTCGGCGTCCGCGACAGCTCGGGCACGGTCACGACCTTCTCCAACGCAGGAACGATCGTCACGACGGTTGTGGCCGAGGATGGCGATCCCATCACCGGCACGGCGACGGCCATCGACCTCAGCGCCAATACGACAGGGGTGAACTTCCGTCAGTTCGGTGTAACGAGCACGCCGACCACGACGGATCCCGACACCGACGGCGACGGCGTCACCGACGCCAACGAGCCCATCATCGTCGGAGACATCCGCTTCGGTTCGGGCGCGGACGTCATGGCCGTGGAGAATGGCGAGGTGCGCGGCGCCGTGGCGTTCGGCGCCGGGGCCGACCGTTTGACGATCACGGGCGGCGGCCTGTTGCGCGGCGCGATCACCGATACCGACGGTCTCCTGTCGGTGGATGTTTCCAATGGCGTGCTCGACGCACGCCAGACCGGCGTGACCCAGGCGACCAGTCTGAACATCGGCGCGAACGGCGATCTGATTGTGACATTGGACCCGGCGACCGGCACCAACGCAGGCTTCCGCGTCAATGGCACGGCCACCCTCGCGAGCGGAGCGGGTCTGGGCGTGCGCTTCAACTCCCTGATCAACAATCCTCAGCGGTTCACCATCATCGACGCCGATGTGTTGAACGCCGGAACCCTCGACCAGTCGGCCGTGCAGGCCAACTCGCCCTATCTCTTCGTCGTCTCGGCAGGCACGAATGCGGCGGCGGGAGATATCTTCGTCGATGCCCGTCGCAGGACCGCCGCCGAGGCCAGTCTGATTTCGGTCGAATCCCAGGCCTTCGACGCGTTCTACGGCGCCCTGTCCGGCGACAGCCAGCTGCGCGACCTGTTCATCGCCCAGACGACGCGTGAGGGCTTCATCGATCTGTACGAGCAGATCCTGCCGGATCACTCAGGTGGGCCACTGCTTTCGCTGGCCTCCGGCGTCGATGCCGTCACGCGAGCCCTGTCGGGCCGCAACGCCACGGTCGAGCCCGGCCAGACCAGCGCCTGGCTGCAGGAGATCAACTTCTACGCCGACAAGGACAAGACCGACAGCTACGGCTTCCGCTCCGAGGGCTTCGGCGTCGCAGGCGGCATCGAGCGTGGCTCGTCCGTGGGCGCGTTCGGTGTCACGGTGGCTTTCACCTCCTCGGACATCGAGGATCCAGAGGCCGAGGCCCAGGAACTCCTGTCCGCGAGCCTGATCGAGCTGGGTCTGTCATGGCGGGCCCAGGGCCAGGCCTGGTCGACCTGGGCGCGCGCGGCGGGGGGCTACGCCACCTTCGATTCGACCCGCCAGCTTGTGACCCCCGACATCAACCTCATCAACCAGTCCAGCTGGAACGGCTTCACCCTGGCCCTGGCCGGCGGGGCCTCCTACGAGCGCAACTTTGGTCGCATCAACATCCGGCCCGAGGCCTATGTCGAGTATTTCTCGCTGAGCGAGGATGGCCACGTCGAGGAAGGCCTGAACGACGGCTTCAACCTCGAGATCGAAGACCGCGACGGCCACCTGTTCACTGGCGTCGCGGCGGTCAACATCGGCTACGGCTTCGGCGAAAACGGCTGGATCCGGCCTGAGGTGCGGGTCGGTTGGCGTCAGAACTTCTCGGTCGATCCGGGCGAGACCATCGCGCGCTTCGCCTCGGGGGGCTCGTCCTTCACCCTGTCGCCGGACTCCATCGAGGGCGGCGGACCGATCGCGGGCTTCAGCCTGTCGGTCGGCAACGATCTGGGTCGCCTGTCGGTCACGGCCGACGCCGAAATGATCGAGGACTACGTCCGCTACGTCCTGCTGCTGCGGGCCAGCTTCCGGTTCTGACGCCCCCGGGGCCTCAGGGCGCGGGCAATCGCGCCTTGAGGCTGGAAGTGTCCCAACGGCCACCGCCCATCGCTTGAACTTCGGCGTAGTAGCCGTCCACGAGCTCCGTCAGAGCCAGTCGCGCGCCATTCGCCTGCGCCTCGTCCAGCACCAGACCGAGGTCCTTCCTCATCCAGTCGACCGCGAAGCCGAAATCGAACTCGCCCTTCGCCGCCGTCTTCCAGCGGTTGTCCATCTGCCAGGACTGGGCCGCGCCCTTGGAGATCGCCTCATAGACCCGGTCGGTGTCCAGCCCGGCGGCCTGCGCGAAATGCACCGCCTCGGCCAGCCCCTGAACCACGCCCGCGATGGCGATCTGGTTGACCATCTTGGTCAGCTGACCCGCGCCCGGCGGCCCCATGTGCTGGATCGCCTTGGAGTAGGCCATGAGCACCGGCCGCGCGCGATCCAGGGCCTCGGCGTCGCCGCCCGCCATGACGCTGAGCTGGCCGTTCTCCGCGCCGGCCTGACCGCCGGAGACGGGCGCGTCGATGAAGGAGACGGCCTGCGCCTGCGAAGCCTGGGCCATCTCCCGCGCGACCCTGGCCGAGGTCGTGGTGTGATCGACGATGACCGCGCCGGGCTCCAGCACCGCCAGAGCCTCGCTCACAACCTGCCGTACATCATCGTCGTTGCCGACGCACAGGACGAACAGCTCCGCCCCCGACGCAGCCTCCGCCGCCGTCCCGGCGAAGCGCCCGCCGTGGGCCTCGGCCCACGCCTGCGCCTTGGCCGGAGAGCGATTGTAGCCCGCCACATCATGTCCGGCCGTGATCAGATGCCGGGCCATCGGCCCGCCCATGACGCCCAGACCCGCGTACCCGATCCTCATGCCGTCACGCTCCCGCCCGGCCATAGCGGCCCCGGTGATAGGTCAGGGTCTCGCCGCCCGAGACCTCATAGGCCTCGACCTCGCCGACCAGGATCAGGTGGTCGCCCATCCGGACCCGGTCATGCGTTTGGCACTCAAACCGCGCCGACGCGCCCGAAAGGACGGGGGCCTGCCCAGCCACGCGGGTGAACTCGTCGTCGGCCATCCGCCCGTTACCCTTGGCGAAGCGCCGCGCGACCCCCTCCCCCTCGGCTCCCAGCACATGGATGGCAAACCGGTCGGCCCCGGCGAAGGCGGGATGGCGCTCCGACCGCTCATCCAGGCACCACAGCACCAGACGCGGCGACAGCGACACCGAGGTGAAGGAGTTAATCGTGATCCCGACCGGTCCGTCCGGCCCGTCGGCAGTGACCACGCAGACGCCGGTCGCGAACGCCCCCAGCGCATCGCGATAGGCGCGCGCCTCGTCCGGGCGGGCGGCGGTGTCGGGAACGGGTTCGAGGCTCATGGGCCGCACCTAGGCGACCGACCGCCTAGTGGCAACGGCCATCGCGCCGCAGCGGCCGCCGGAACCCGAACGGCGCTATCGGGATTGTCGTCTGCGAACCGGAGAGACCCCATGCGCCGCCTCGCCCTGCTCGCCCTGCCCGCCGCCGTCCTGGCGCTCGCCGCCTGCTCCCCATCCGAGGAAGCCGAGACCGCGCCGGACACCGCCGCGACGGCCCCGGAAGGCGCGCCGCCCATCGAGCCCGGCGTCGGCTCCCCGCCTGAGCCCGGCGGCGGCGTCCCCGGCTCGTCCAACGAGACGAACGATCAGGCCAATCCGGACGGCACGGTCGCCGACCCGGTCCTGCCGCGCGAGACGCCGAACCCCTAGACCAGCCGGCTCTGCACCACGGCCGCGCCGATGAAGCTGGCGAACAGCGGATGGGGCTTGAACGGCCGGCTCTTCAGCTCCGGGTGATACTGCACCCCGATGAACCAGGGGTGGTCGGTCCGCTCGACCGTCTCGGGCAGCACGCCGTCCGGCGACAGGCCCGCGAACACCAGACCCTGCGCCTCGATGGCCTCGCGGTAGTTGATATTGACCTCATAGCGGTGGCGATGCCGCTCGCTGATGGCGTTGGAGCCATAGATCTCCGCGATCTTCGACCCCGGCGCGAGGGTCGAGTCATAGGCCCCCAGCCGCATGGTGCCGCCCAGGTCCCCGCCCTGCTGGCGCAGCACCCGCTGGTTGCCCTGCGTCCATTCGGTCATGAGGCCCACGACCGGCTCCGATGTCGGGCCGAACTCGGTGGATGACGCCTTGGGAAACCCTGCCTGGTTCCGCGCCGCCTCGATCACCGCCATCTGCATGCCGAAGCAGATGCCGAAATAGGGGATGTTGTGCTCCCGGGCGAAGCGGGCCGCCTCGATCTTGCCCTCGGCCCCGCGCTCGCCGAAGCCGCCGGGCACCAGAATGGCGTGCGCCCCCTGCAGACGCGCGCTGCAGGCCTCGTGGTCGCCCTCGAAGGTCTCGGCCTCGACCCAGTCGATGTTCACCTTCACCCGGTTCGCTACGCCCCCGTGGTGCAGGGCCTCGATCAGGGATTTGTAGGCGTCCTTCAGCACCGTGTACTTGCCGACCACGGCCACGGTGACCTCGCCGTCCGGGCGCAGGCGGCGATCGACGATCTCTTCCCAGCCGGACAGGTCCGGCTCGGGCGCATCGGTCATGCCGAAATGGGCCAGCACCTCGCGGTCCAGACCCTCGCGGTGATAGTCCAGCGGCACCGCATAGATGTCGGCGGAGTCCATCGCCTGGATGACGCCCGACGGACGGACGTTGCAGAACAGGCCGATCTTGCGCTTCTCGTCCTCGGGGATGGGCTGCTCGCAGCGGCACAGCAGGATGTCGGGCTGGATGCCGATCGAGCGCAGTTCCTTGACCGAGTGCTGCGTCGGCTTGGTCTTCATCTCCCCGGCGGTCTTGATGAAGGGCAAGAGCGTCAGATGGACGAAGCAGCTCTGGCCCCGCGGCAGGTCCTGACCCAGCTGGCGGATCGCCTCGAAGAAGGGCAGGCCCTCGATGTCGCCGACCGTGCCGCCGATCTCGACCAGTACGAAGTCCACATCCTCGCCGTCGTCGGTCAGGGCGGGCGTCAGGCAGAAGGATTTGATCTGGTCGGTGACGTG
This sequence comes from Brevundimonas bacteroides DSM 4726, assembly GCF_000701445.1. GTDB lineage: Bacteria > Pseudomonadota > Alphaproteobacteria > Caulobacterales > Caulobacteraceae > Brevundimonas > Brevundimonas bacteroides. Next base: position 143,450 of record NZ_JNIX01000009.1, on the reverse strand, counting down.
CGGAATGACCTGCACGGTCGCGCCGAGGTAGTCCCCGCGCCGCTCCTTCTCCAGGATGGTCGAATAGATGCGGCCGGTCGTGATGTTGTCCGACTTCGCTGCCGAAACGCCGGTGAACCGCTCATAGTGGCCGAGGTCGAGGTCCGTCTCGGCCCCGTCGTCGGTCACGAAGACCTCGCCGTGCTGATAGGGGCTCATCGTCCCCGGATCGACGTTCAGATAGGGGTCGAGCTTCCTCAGGCGGACCTTGTATCCGCGCGCCTGCAACAGGGCCCCCAGGGCCGCTGACGCCAGCCCCTTGCCCAGGGAGGAGACCACCCCGCCCGTGATGAACACATATCTAGCCACGGGGGATCACCTTACCGCCGATTCGGTCGCGCCCCGGCGGGCGTTCGGCGTTTCGTCTGTTGAAAACATGTTTCCGCCCCGCCCGACGGCCGGGCGGCGGAGGCACTGAGGGCGGGAGAGGCGGCGGGAGCGAGCCCCGCCGTCACCTATTGCGCCGGCGCCGGCTGGGCCGGCGCCTGTCCGACCGTCGGCAGGCTGGCTTCCAGATCGTCGAGCGACGGAGCCGCCGGCTGGGCCGGAGCGGTAGGCGCGGGCGCCGTCTGGGCCGGAGCGGTCTCGGTCGGAGCGGCGGAGCCCACGGCGATGGAGCCGAGCGCATCGGAGTCCACGACGGACTGGTTCGACCGCTCGATGTTGCCGACGATGGTCAGGGCGATGGCGCAGGCGCCGAACGCCCCGCCGAGCCACCACGTCGTCACGGTCAGCAGATTGCCGGCCCCGCGCGCGGTCATGAAGCCCGACGGCCCGCCGCCCATGCCCAGCGCCCCGCCTTCGGACCGCTGCAGCAGCACGACCGCGATCAAGGCGATCGAGATCAGGATCATGACGACGAGGAGAATGGTCTGGAGCATGGCGACGCTTATGTGTGGCGGAGGCCCCCGCCGATCAAGCGGCGGCGTCTATCACCGTTGCGGGGGCGGAGCAACGCGGCTCAGGCAGCCCGCACGATCGCCAGGAAGTCGTCCGCCTTCAGAGACGCGCCCCCCACCAACGCCCCGCCGACCTCGTCCACCGCCAGAAGCTCCGCCGCGTTCTTCGGATTGACCGAGCCGCCGTAGAGGATCGGCGTCGTCGCGGCTCCCAGCCTGTCGACCAGCGCCCTCCGAATCGCCGCGTGCATCTCCGCAACCTGATGGACCGTCGGCGTCCGTCCCGTGCCAATCGCCCAGACCGGCTCATAGGCCACGGCGAAGGCCTGGCCCCGCAGGGCCTCCGGCAGCGAACCCGCCACCTGCCCCGTGACCACCTCGACCGCCCGCCCGGCGTCGCGCTCCTCCAGCGTCTCGCCCACGCAGACGATCGGCTCCAGTCCGGCCCGGAGCGCCGCCTCGACCTTGGCCGCCACGTCCGCGTCGGTCTCGCCGAAGCCCGCCCGCCGCTCCGAATGGCCCACGATCACCAGAGACGCCCCCGCGTCCTTCAGCATCTTCGCCGACACCGAGCCCGTGAACGCGCCCGAGGCCGCCGCATGGCAGTCCTGCCCCCCGACCTCGACCGCCCCGCCCTTCAGCCGCCACGCCGCCTGAGCGATCAGCGTCGCCGGAAAGCACAGCCCCACCCGGTTCGCGGTCGGCGCCTCGGCCAGCGCCGTCTTCACGGCTTCCGCCTGGGCCAGATCGGCCGCCAGACCGTTCATCTTCCAGTTGCCGACGATCATCTTCACGGATTGTTTCATGCGGCCTTCCTAGGCAGCGCGGCCCGCCCTGCCAAGCCCGCCGCCCGCTCGGCGCTTGCGGCCCCGCCGTCCCCTCCCCTATAGGCGCGGGTGGCGCTCCTCGCCGTTCGTCTCTCGGGCCTTCCTTCGATGATTTCCGGCTTCCGCGACTTCGCCAAGTCTCCGTGGGCGATCGCCCTGTTCGCGCTGCTGATCCTCAGCTTCGCCATCGTCGGCGGAACCCAGACCGACATCTTCGGTAACCTCGGCCCCAGGAACGTCATCGACGCCGGCGACCGCTCGCTGACGCCCGCCCAGTTCCGCGCCGACTTCGACCGCATCCGCGGCAACATCCAGCAGGAGCAGGGCCGCCCCGTCACCCTTGAGGACCTCGTCAACGAGGGCGCCCACGTCCAGTACCTGGAGAGCCAGACGCGCCGCCTCGGCTTCCTGAATTGGGCGCATCAGGTCGGCATCCGGGTCGACGAATCGCTCGTCCTGGATCGCATCCGCGAGATCCCCGCATTCTTCGACCAGATCACCGGCCGATTCGACGAAGCCACCTACCAGCGCATGCTGTCCGAGCAGAACATCACCCCGGTCCAGCTGGAGGACGAGTTCCGCGACACCGCCGTCAGCGAGCATTTCGCCGCCGCCGTCGCCGCCGGCCTGCGCGCGCCGCGCGTCTACGGCGCCCTGGTCGCCGCCCGCGCCTTCGAGACCCGCGACGGCCGCTGGTTCACGGTCACGCAAGCCATGGCCGGCACGTCCCCGCCGCCCACCGACGCCCAGCTCCAGGCCTTCCTGAGCGAGAACGCCGCCCAGCTGCGCCGGCCGGAGTTCCGCATCGCCTCGGTCATCGTCTTCTCCGACGCGCCCAACGCCCCGCGCCCGGCCGTGTCCGAGGAGCGGATCGTCGAACGCTTCAACTTCCGCCGCGAGGCCCTGTCGACGCCCGAGCGCCGCAGCTTCGTGACCCTGACGGTCGCCGACCGCGCCGCCGCCGACCGCATCGCCGCCGCGCTCCGCGCCGGGCAGTCGCCCCAGGCCGTCGCCGAAGCCAACAACATCCAGGCCGTGCCCTACGCCGACCAGCCGCGCAGCGCCGTGACCGACCCGGCCGTCGCCACCGCCGTCTTCGGCCTGCAGCCTGACGCGGTCTCCGCCCCCATCCAGGCCCGCGTCGGCTTCACCGTCGCCAAGCTGACCGGCGTCACCCCGGGCCAGGAAGCCACGCTGGACAGCGTCCGCGACGCCGTGGTGCAGGAGCTCCAGCTGGAGGATGCCCGCGCCCGCGTGTTCGAGCGCGTCGAGGCCTATGAGAAGGCGCGCGGCGAGGGCAAGACGCTGCAGCAGGCCATCGCCGAGGTCGGCGCCCGCGTCGTCCAGCTGCCGCCCTTCACCCAGGACGGCCGCCTGCCCGACGGCCAGCCGCTGAACGCCCCGCCGCAGATCCTTCAGAACGCCTACGAACTGGCCGAAGGGGCCGAGAGCGAGGTCGTGGACGCCGGCGAAGGCCAGTATTTCGTCGTCCGCCTGGACGAGATCACGCCCGCCGCCCTGCCCGCGCTGGCCGACGTGCGCGCGCCGCTGGCCGAACGCTGGACCCAGCGCGAGAACGCCCGCCGCCTGTCGGCGCTGGCCGATCGCCTCGCCGCCCGCGTGCGAGGTGGCGAAGACATCGGCGCCGTGGCTGCCTCGGCCGGCGCCACGTTGAACACCCGCACCAACGTCCAGCAGAACGCAGAAGCCCAGAGCGATCTCGGCGAAGGCGTCCTGCGCGGCCTGTTCGGCCAGGGCCGCAACCAGATCTTCACCGGCCCGGCGTCCGAGACCAGCTTCGTCGTGGGCCGCGTGGACGCCATTCGCGCCGCCAACGCCACGGCCAGCGCCCCCTTCGCCGACCAGATCCGCCCGCGCATCGCCGATGAGTTCGTCGCCGGCATCGGCGAGCTCCTGGTCAACGCCGCCGCGACCAGGTCCAAGGCCGAGAATGACCCGGCCCTGGCGCTTCAGGCGCTGGGCGTCGACGCCCCGGCTGAAGAGGGCGCCGCCACGCCCGCCGCCCCGGCCCAATGAGCCCAGCCGACGGCGCCGACCCGGACCGCGAGGTCCATCTCGCCGCTCTGAACGCGGGCCGTCCGGTGCTGGTCCACCGGCGGATCGTCGACGATCTGGAGACCCCGGTCTCGGCCTATCTGAAGGTCGGCTGGGGTCGCCCGCACGCCTTCCTGCTCGAATCCGTGGAAGGCGGCGCCCTGAACGGCCGCTACTCCATCATCACGCTCGATCCCGACGTGGTCTGGCGTTGCCACGGCGACGCCGCCGAGATCGCGCGCGGCCCCGATATCGCGGCGGGTCGATTCACGGCGCAGCCCGGCGGAGCGCTGGACAGCTTGCGCGCCCTGATCGCCGAGACCCGTTTCGACATCCCCGTCGGCCTGCCGCCCATGGCCGCCGGCCTGTTCGGCGTGTTCGGCTACGACATGGTTCGCCTGCTGGAGCCGCTCGGCGCGCCGAACCCCGACCCCGTCGGCCTGCCCGATTCGGTCCTGACCCGCCCCTCGGTCATCGCCGTCTTCGATTCCGTGCTGCACGAGATCGTCGTCATGGCCCCGGTCTGGCCGGGCGGCGACCTCGTCCACGACCTCGCCGCCGCCGAAGCGAGGCTGGACGCCTTCGAGGCCGCCCTCCGCCGCCCGCTCCTGAACCGCGCGCCCGCTCCGCCCGCCGAGGCCCCCGCCTTCCGTTCGCCGGTCGACGGCGCGGGCTATGGCGAGATGGTGGCCCGGGCCAAGGACTACATCGCCGCCGGCGATATCTTCCAGGTGGTGCTCAGCCACCGTTTCAGCGCGCCCTACGCGGGCGACCCCTTCGCCTTCTACCGCTCGCTGCGCCGCCAGAACCCCTCGCCCTACCTCTATTTCCTGAACTTCGGCGAATTCCAGCTGGCGGGCTCCAGCCCCGAGATCCTGGTGCGGCTCAAGGACGGCGGCGTCACCATCCGGCCGCTCGCCGGCACCCGCCCGCGCGGCGCCAGCCCCGAAGCGGACAAGGCGCTGGAGACCGAACTCCTGGCCGATCCCAAGGAACGCGCCGAGCACCTGATGCTGCTGGACCTCGGCCGCAACGACGTCGGCCGCGTCGCCGCGCCGGGCAGCGTCCGCGTGACCGAGAGCTTCGTCGTCGAACGCTACAGCCAGGTCATGCACATCGTCTCCAACGTCGAGGGCCGGGCCCGCGCCGACCTCGACGCCGTCGACGCCCTGCTGGCCGCCCTTCCCGCCGGCACCCTGTCCGGCGCGCCGAAGGTCCGGGCCATGGAGATCATCGACGAGCTGGAGGCCGAAAAGCGCGGCGTCGGCTACGGCGGCGGCGTCGGCTACATCTCGGCGGGCGGCGAGGCCGATATCTGCATCGTGCTCAGGACCGCCCTGTTCGCGGGCGGCAAGGTCTTCGTCCAGGCCGGCGCCGGCGTCGTCGCCGACTCGGACCCGGCCGCCGAATACGCCGAGACCGAGGCCAAGGCCCGCGCCCCCATGCGCGCCGCCTCCGACGCCTGGCGCTTCGAACTGGGCGCCCCGCTGAACGATCCGGACTGAAACTTCGGAGCCTTGTCCGACGTAGGTCGAGCGCATTCGGAGACCCCTGCATGAGCTCGTCCGTCACCGTCCGCTTCACCGCAGGCAACGAGGGGCGTTGGCGAATCACGACCGTTCAGTCGGTGATCGGCGACACATTGGCCCCGGCCGCCCGCCTGGCCGTCGCCGAAGAGCCGGAGGCAGCGACGGCATGCGTCTGGAGCCTGTCAGGCACGACCAGCAACGTGCGCTACGCCAACCGGGCCGAACTGACGGCCCTGCGCGCCCGCCAGGCGGGGCTCGATCGACCCGAGGCCACCCGGGCCGCCCTGATCCCCGTCCGCAAGGCCGACGCCTGGTGGGCCCTGGCCCAGGACGAGCGCCGCGACATCCTCGAGGAACAGTCGCGTCACACCGCCATCGGCATGGACTACCTGCCCCAGATCGCCCGACGGCTGCACCACTCGCGGGACCTCGGCGAGCCTTTCGACTTCCTGACCTGGTTTGAGTTCGCGCCCGAGCACGAGGCCGCCTTCGACGCCCTACTCGTGCGGCTGCACGCCACGCCGGAATGGACCTATGTCGAGCGGGAGGTGGACATCCGCCTGACCCGGGTCGCCTGACAGTCAGGCCGCCTCGGCCTCCGCGTCGTCCTCTTCGTCGTAGCCGACAAGACGCAGCGCCCGACCCTTCATGCCGTTCAGCTCCAGCCAGCGCAGCAGCCCTTCCTCGCGTCCGTGGGTGATCCACACCTCCTCAGGCTTCAGCTCCAGGAAGGTCGCCGTCAGTTCCGGCCAATCCGCGTGGTCGGAAATCACGAGCGGCAGCTCCACCCCCCGCTGCCGCGCCCGGGCCTTGACCAGCATCCAGCCGCTGGCGAACGCCGGCACCGGATCGGCGAACCGCCGCGCCCAGCGATCCTGAATGGCCGACGGCGGCGCGATCGCCACCTCTCCGCCCAAGGCGTCCTTCTTCAGCCCCGTCGCCGGCAGGATCGGCCCGAGTTCGACGCCCTCGCGCTCATAAAGCCGGTTCAGCCGCTCCAGCGCGCCGTGGACATAGATCGGTCGCTCCCATCCCGCTTCTCGCAGCAGCCGGATCACCCTCTGCGCCTTGCCCAGCGCATAGGCCCCGATCAGGTGCGCCCGTTCCGGGAATTGCCTCAGCGACTGGATGACCCGACCGATCTCCTCGCCGTCCGGCGGATGGGTGAACACCGGAAGGCCGAAGGTCGCCTCCGAAATGAACACGTGGCACGGCACGGGCTCGAACGGCGCGCAGGTCGGATCGCGTCGGCGCTTGTAGTCGCCCGACACCACCATGGTCAGGCCCCGCCAGGTAATCACGGCCTGCGCCGAGCCCAGCACATGCCCCGCAGGAACCAGCCGGATGTCCACGCCGTCGTGCGAGGCCGTCTCGCCGTACTCCACCGGCTGGCGCAGCCGGGTGAAATCCTCACCATACCGCTCCGCCATGATGGCCAGGGTCTGGGGGGTCGCCAGCACCGCCCCGTGCCCCGACCGCGCGTGATCCGAGTGCCCGTGCGTCACCACGGCCCTCGGAACAGGTCTCACGGGATCGACGTAGAAATCCCCCGGCGGGCAATACAGCCCGGCCGGCGTGGGCCTGAGCAGGTCTTCCGGCTTGATCATCGCTTCCGATATGGGCCTTGCCGCTTGCGCCGCCAATCGCGCCCGATAAGGACGGTCTCATGAGCGATCCGTTCCTGACCGAGATCCTGCCGCAGCTGGCGTCGGGCGCCGCCCACACTCATGCCTTGGGCTTCAAGTACGAGGGCGTAGAGGGCGACCGCGTCCGTCTGCGGACCCCTTGGCGGCCCGATCTCGTCGGCGATCCAGAGACCGAGGTCTTCGCCGGCGGCCTCGTCACCGCCATGCTGGATCACGTCGGCGGCCTGGCCGTCTGGGTCGCGCTTGGCGGCTTTCGTCCCATCGCCACGCTGGATCTGCGCGTCGACTATATGCGCGCCGCCCGGCCGTGCGTGGACCTGCTGGCGGAGGCCCGCTGCTATCGCCTGACGCGCACCATCGGCTTCGTCCGCGCCTGGGCCTTCGAGGACGATCCGAAGGACCCGGTCGCCGCCGCCCAGTCGACGTACGTCATCAATTCCGACGGAGGGCGCGGCATCGGCGCCAACCTGAAATCGGAGCGCGCGGCGTGAGCGACCTTCTCGACACCCTGCCCTACGCCCGCTTCCTGGGCCTGAAGACGGCGCGCGACGGCGACGTCCTCACCGTCACCATGCCCTTCGCCGACCATCTGATCGGCAATCCCCTGCTGCCCGCCCTGCACGGCGGTTCGACGGCGGCCATGCTGGAACTGACCGCCATCGCCCAGGTGGCGCTGATCTGGCCGCGCCTGCGCCTACCGCGCCCCATCACCGTCACGACCGCCTACCTCAGGTCCGGCCGCCCGCAGGACGTGCACGCCCGCGCCCGCATCTCGCGCGCCGGCCGCCGCGTCGCCCACGTCCTCGCCGAGGCATGGCAGGACGACCCGGCCCAGCCCATCGCCAGCGTGACGGCACATTTTTCGCTGGATTGCAGCTAGACGTTGCGCTCAAACACTCGTTATGGTTGTTTTCATCCGATCGATTTTGACCACGGAGAGAAAGCCATGACCAGGAACTCAATCAGCGAGTCTGTCGCTGCGCGCCTTCATTCGGCAGAAGCGGCCATTGATGCCGCCCTTGCGGAAGCGGCACAGCTCGCAGCCCTGCTCCCCAGCGCACGGGCTGAAGCCTATTTGTCGGCGGTCACGGGTCAGAAGGCCTTTGACGGTGCCGCGGCGTCCATTGCTGCTCTCACCGAGGCCCGATCACGTATGGTCGACACCCACAACACTCTGGCAGCACTGGCTCGCAAAATGGGCTTGGATACTGCCGCGGTTGGGATCCTCGACAAGCCGGAGGACGAGCCCCCGCATGGCGGTGGTGTGAAGGCCTTCGCCCCGCCAGAAGTTAACAAAGTCCTAGCTGGTTCGCTCTAGACGTGTTAACGTTCTCTTCACCACCATTTCGGTGCGAAAGGGGAGTACCATGGATCGCAAGGAAGTCGTGAACGGTGTGGCAGACGAGCTGCATGCTACTGAAGCGGCGGTAGACGCCGCGATCACTCAGGCCACGACCCTCATTCAGTCGATGATTGGCGCGCGCACAATTTTGAAACTGTCGCCAACCGTGGCCGCGGACTCTCAGGCCAAAGCCATGACAGCCATCGCCGCTCTCTCGGAAGCCCGAGCCGCTCTGGTGGCTTGCCACCATGAACTTGCCAAGGATCACCGCCGCCTTGGCCTCGGTGCCTACGCTGTGGGCATCCTCGACAAGACGGGCGACTGGGATGCTGGCCGTCCGCCTGAAGGCGTGTCGAACATTGCCGATCGGCGCGCAGCCTGAATTCGCGGTAACGTAAACAGACTTCAGTAGTCCGTAAGGAAGACTTGAAGCATCATGCCCCCGCGCCGATCCGGCGCGGGGGCTTTTGCATGCTGGACACCCTCTACTCGCAACTCGGCCTCCTCCCGGCGGTGCTCATCGGCGTGTTCGCCTTCTGGAAAGGCGGCGAGCCAGAGCGCTTCGCCATGGGTGCCTGGGTGCTGGGTTGGATGGCGGCCATGCTGCTGCAGCCGGATGGCCATCTCTATGTGGGCTTTCAGTGGCCATTATTCCTGCTCGACCTGGCGATGCTCGCGGTCTTCGTCGGGCTGGCCTGGCGCTATCGCCGGTCTTGGCCCGTGTGGGCAGCGGCTTGCCAACTTGTCGTCCTCACGGCGCACGTCGCCTTTCCTCTGGCGAAGGCTGCATCGATGGAAGCCTTTTACACCGTCCTAAACCTTGCCGGGTACGGCATCCTCATCGCCATCGGGGTCGGTACGTTCTGGGCTTGGCAGGACCGACGCGCTGCGGGTCTGGAGTAGGATTTCATTCCTAATTATGCACTTTACATACCGGCCCCGATTCTCTAGGGTTCGGACATGGCAAAGGCAACGATTTCAGACCTGATCTACCACGACGAGGACGCCGCCCGCGCTCACTTCGAGAAGCTGCGTTGGCCCGATGGCCGCGTCTGCCCGCATTGCGGCGTGGTCGGTGACGATCAATCGACCCTGCTTCAAGGCAAGTCGCACCGCCCCGGCCTCTACAAGTGCAAGCCCTGCGGCAAGCCGTTCACCGCCACCATCGGCACGGTCTATGAGGACTCCAAGGTTCCCCTGCATCAGTGGCTTCTCGCCACGCACCTGATGTGCGCCAGCAAGAAGGGTATCAGCGCCCTCCAGCTCCAGCGTGAACTTGCCCTCGGCTCCTACCGCACGGCTTGGTTTATGGCGCACCGCATCCGCGAGGCGATGATCGATACCACGACCGAACCGCTAGGCGGCGAGGGCAAGATCGTTGAGGCCGACGAAACCTACTACGGCAAGCCCGCCGTCTCGCCCATGAAGCGCACCGACGGTTCAGACTTCAAAAAGACCAAGCGCCGCAACAGCCGCCCCGTCGTCGCCCTGGTGGAGCGCGGCGGCAAGGCCAAGGTCTTTCACGTTGCCGTCGCGGACAAGGAAGCCGTCCAGAAGATCGTGGCCGAGAACGTGCATCCCGCCTCGCGTCTGCACACCGACGAAAGCCGCCTTTACAAAGGCGCTGACGCCCTGTTCGTCTCCCATGAGACGGTGAAGCATTCCGCTGGCGAATACGCCCGTGGCGACGTCAACACGAACAGCGCGGAAGGCTTCTTCGGCGTCTTCAAGAAGGGCATGAAGGGCGTCTATCAGCACTGCTCAGAGAAGCACCTGAACCGCTACGTCACCGAGTTCGGCTTCCGCCACAACACCCGCGCCAAGCTCGGGATCACCGACACGATGCGCACCGATCTGGCGATCATCGGGACGGTCGGGAAGCGGCTGACCTATCGGCGGACTGACGAAGCCTACGTTTAGGTTTCAGGCGCTCCGTCTCGCTCGATGGAGACGGAAGAACAAATCGTGAAGTGAAACTGTGGACGAACGCGGTTCGCGCTCTTTTGTGGGTCGCGGAATCGTGCGCGGGGTTGTGCGGGGAAGACGGCTGCAACCGCCTTCACCCGCTTTCACCAACTGCCGTGTGCGCGGCAGCCCGTGGTTCACGCCCGACCATCAGAGAGTCGGGTCTATGGGTCAAGCGCCACGGCTTCACAGGAGCCGTCAATGGCGCTTTTCATCGTTGCCTACCGCATCCACTATAACACCGAGGAACGGTATAGCCGCTGCTACAACGAACTCACCGATGCCATCCGGGCAGAAGGCGGCCCTAAGCACTGGGCTGAGCCGACCTCGATGTTTCTAATCCAGTCAAGCAAGTCATCCGCCGATCTTGCGACATCAATTTGGGCCGCCGCGCCATCCTTCGACGACGACGAAGATATGCTCGTGGTTATCAACATCTCGACGACCAGAGGTCACGCGACAAAGGGCAAGCTGCAAGACAGGGATTTCGTGACGCTTATGGCTTTGCGAACCAGCTAGCCCGCAAATCGACCGGAACGCGGCACACTCGGTAGGCGAACCAGAGTGCGAGCCTTGATCGAATAAGCCTCATTCCTTCACCTCCGGCGCGGGCTTCGGCTCGCGCCCCTTCTTCGACACACGCGGGGCGGGCGGCGTCGCCAGCATCCGCTTCACAACTTCATCACGGCGCTCTGCCGTGTCCTTGTCGCCTGATGACATGAGGAACCCCTTGAAGACGAAGAACCCGCCCCAGGAACCGCCTGCATGGGCGGTCGCGCCCTTTCTGGAGCAAGGGGACGAAAGCCCTAGCATCATCTACCACGCCGTAGGGCAAGCCCTGTCCAGATGGGAGGTGATGGACGATCAGGTCGCTACGCTGTTCGAGGCTCTAATCGCATCCCGAAAGCGGGCTGGATTTATGGCTTTCGGCACCGTCGTAGCGAACAGCGCGCGCCTCGAGATGGTCAAGGCCGCCGCGCTTGTGGTTTTGCGCGGTGAAACTGGCGGGCCGCTCTATGCGGAGGTCGAAAAGACCCTTGATGAAATCGGCAAGATGGTCGGCCGCCGCAACGAGATCGCTCACGGAGTGGTTACCGGCTTTTCAAGGACCGATGGCGGCGAGACCCAGCACCAGGGCTACTTCCTCATTCCAGCGATGTATGCGACCCGGAAAAACCAGATCCCCAAATCCTACCGCTTTGAGGATCCGGCTTGGGCCATGACTGGCTATGCCTACACAGGGGCGCAGATCGACGCCTACGCCAGCCACTTCAACAACTATCTCTGGAGATTAATCGACCTCTGCGGTCGCATTGGAACGCACTTGGCCAGCGAGGGAGGCTGAGAGGATCGAAACCACGATCTGGCGACCGAACGAAGCAGCGTAGGGCATAACGCCCTCGTAAGCGGAAAGCGCCGCTTCACCCGCTTCGATCATCTCCTCAGTGATTTCGATTTCCGGCCTGTCACGCTCGGGGAACATAGGATTCTTTCCTTGGTATGCAAAGTGCATAATTAGGATTTCATTCCTGGGTAATGAGATGGAGCGGCGATCGAACGCCGATGATTCGGCTCATCATGCCCCTCTCTCATCACCGTCTTTGGTCCGCATTGGACGGCCTCGCGCGCCGCGAAGGCTTGTCTCCGTCGGGCCTGGCGCGAAAGGCCGGGCTTGACCCGACCGCTTTCAACCCCTCCAAGCGCTTCGGGTGCGGCCGACCGCCCCGGCCCCGTTGGCCTTCCACCGAGAGCCTGAACCGCATTCTTGAGGTCACCGACACAACTCTAGCCGAGTTCGCGGCGCTCGCGGATGACGCCGCCCCGCGGGTCGCCACAGCGCCCCTGATCGGCATGGCCCAAGCCGGCCACGACGGTTTCTTCGACGATGCGGGATTGCCGATGGGCGAGGGCTGGGATCAGACCGATCTCCCCGCCCCGACGGACAGCCTGTTCAGCCTGCGCATCGCAGGGGATTCCATGGCGCCGCTGTATCGCGAGGGCGATCGCGTTCTGGTTGATAGGAGCCGCACCGATGTCCGGCGGGGGGACAGGATTGTGGTCCGCACCTTAACGGGAGAGACTCTGGCCAAGGAGCTCGGAACGCTCACCCCGCGCCAGGCAACCCTCGTCTCGATCAATCCCGCCTATCCGCCGCGCGAGCTGCCGCGCTCCAACATCGCCTGGATGGCGCGCATTCTCTGGGTCAGCCAATAGCGCAATGCCGAAAGGCCGCCTCTTTCGAGACGGCCTTCCTGACTGGCCTTGAGAGGCCGCGCGACCCCGGTTGAAACCCAGGTTCAATAGGGCTGGACGTAATGGGCATTCACCCAACCGCCACCGGCGATCTGCACCCATTCACCCTGCGAGCCGATGGCCGTGAAGGGCTGGCCCGCGCGCAGGCTGCCCGCCTGGCGATAGTTGGTGCCCGGACCCGAGCGGATGCGCAGGTTCGACGAGGCCCGGTACTGTGCGCCAGAGCTGTTCACCTGGGCGTTGGCCCGGGCGCGCTGCTGGTTGCAGCCGATGTAGGATCCAGCGGCCGCGCCGGCGCCGGCGCCGACGATGGTGCCGGCCGTGCGCTCGTTCCGGGCCAGGTTGGAGCCAACGACACCACCCAGCACAGCGCCGATTGCCGCGCCGACGGCCTGACGGCCACCCGGAGCGTCACAGTTGGTGATTCCGTTCGCCTGGGCCATGGAGGCCGTCGGAACAGCGGTGACCAGGGCGGCCAGAGCGGCGGCCGTGGCCAGCGAGGTGTTCACGATCTTCGACATGTCTCTCTCCTGTCATCGAGGTTCGTCGATGCAGCGATTAATGCGCTGCTCCGCTTACGGCTCCGCTGAACGGCTCGTTGTTTTCGGTTCATCTTCATGACCCGCGACAGGGACCCTCGCTCGCATTCCGGGACGAGGATCGCTAAATCCGGCACCAGCGCATCAGCGAGAGCCCAGCCATGTCCGATCCTGTCGTCATCGTCTCCTTCGCCCGCACGCCCATGGGCGGATTCCAGGGGGCCCTGTCCGGCGTCAAGGCGACCGAGCTCGGCGCGACGGCGGTCAAGGCGGCGGTCGAGCGGGCGGGCGTGCCCGCCGACAAGGTCGAGCAGATCGTCATGGGCTGCGTCCTGCCCGCCGGGCTTGGCCAGGCCCCGGCGCGTCAGGCCGCCATCGGCGCGGGTCTCGGCCAGCACGTCGAAGCAACCACGGTCAACAAGATGTGCGGCTCGGGCCTGCAGGCCGTCATGATGGCCTCGGACAGTCTCGCCGCCGGCTCGGCCGACATCATCGTCGCGGGCGGCATGGAGTCGATGACCGGTGCCCCCTACCTGATGACCAAGCACCGCGGCGGCGCCCGCATCGGTCACGACGTCATCGTCGACAGCATGTATCTGGACGGGCTGGAGGACGCCTACACTCCCGGCAAGCTGATGGGGGCCTTCGCCGAGGACGCGGCGGGCCAGTATCAGTTCACGCGCGAGGCCCAGGACGCCTACGCCATCGAGAGCCTGACCCGCGCGAGGAACGCCATCGCATCCGGCGCCTTCAAGGCCGAGATCGTCCCAGTCGAGGTCACCGACCGCAAGGGCACGGTCGTGGTCAGCGAGGACGAGCAACCGGCCAAGGCCAACCCCGACAAGATCCCCACCCTGAAGCCCGCCTTCGCGAAGGACGGGACCATCACCGCCGCCAACGCCAGCTCGATCTCGGACGGCGCCGCCGCCCTGGTGATGACGCGTGAGAGCGTGGCCAAGGCGCTCAACCTGCCCATCGTCGCGCGCGTCGTCTCCCACGCCGCCCACGCCCATGAGCCCGGCCTGTTCACCACCGCGCCGGTCCCGGCGATGCAGAAGGCGCTGAAGAAGGCCGGGTGGTCGGTCGAGGACGTCGACCTGTGGGAGGTCAACGAGGCCTTCGCCGTCGTCGCCATGATCGCCATGCAGGAGCTCGGCATCGACCATGCGAAGCTGAACGTGAACGGCGGCGCGACGGCTCTGGGCCACCCCATCGGCGCATCCGGCGCTCGCGTCCTGACGACGCTGCTGGCCGCGCTTCAGGCGCGCGGCGGCAAGAAGGGCGTGGCGTCCCTGTGCATCGGCGGCGGAGAGGCCGTGGCGCTCGCGGTCGAGATGGCGTGACGCTGGACCGGCGCAGCCTGATCGGGATCGGGGCGCTCGCCGCCGCCTCGCCCGCCCTCGCGCGCCAATCCTCGCCCCTCGCCCCGCCCGATCCGACCGAGACCTTCCGGCTGTGGCCCGGCGGCGCGCCCGGCGGTGAAGGTGTGACGGTCACGCCGGTCGTGCCTGAACGCTCGACCGATCCGTCGTTTCATGACCGCTACGCCCAGTACACGACCGACCCGATCCTGTCCGTCGTCCGGCCAGTGCGCCCGAATGGCGCGGCCCTGTTGCTGATCCCCGGCGGCGGCTATCGCTGGGCCGTGGTGGACAAGGAGGGCCTAGACGTCGCGCGCGTCTTCGCCGCCGCGGGCGTCACCTGTTTCGTCCTCCGCTATCGCCTGCCCGCCGACGGCTGGGTGGCCGGGCCGGACGCGCCGCTCCAAGACGCCCAGCGGGCGCTTCGCCTGATCCGCTATCGCGCTCCTGATTTCAGCATCGACCCGGCGCGCATCGCCAGCCTCGGCGCGTCGGCGGGCGGGCACCTCGCGGGCCTTCTCGCCGCTCGACCAGACGCGACCTATACCACGGTGGACGACGCCGACGCGGTATCGTTTCGACCCGATCTCAACATCCTGCTCTACCCTGTCGTGACAATGGCGGACCCGCACGCCCACGCCGGATCGCGCGACCATCTGCTGGGTCCCTCCCCGTCGCCTGAGACGATCGCGCGCTGGTCCTTGGAGCGAATGGACTGGTCGGGCGTCGCGCCTGTGGTCCTGATCCACGCGATGGATGACGCCAGCGTCCCGCCGGAAAACAGCCTGATGCTGCTGAACGGCCTTCGAGCCGCCGCCGTCACCACGGAAGCGCATCTGTTTCAGGAAGGCGGCCACGGCTTCGGCATCCGCCTGATCGCGGGAAGGCCCGCCGCCGTCTGGCCCGAGCTCGTCCTGGCCTTCGGCCGCCGCAACGGCTGGATCAGCGCGTGACCGGCGTGTCGTCCTCGTCGATCGGCTCGTCTTGCCGAGACAACAGCCGCGCCAGCGTTGCGGCTCCCAGGGTTAGCACGATCACGGCGGCGCTCCGTTTTGCGACTCGCTCGCATTGTCAGATTGGCGCGGTTCAAGGCGCAACCGCTGCCGGGATCACAATCGCATGAAGTCCTGCGGAGACTGCGGCCTGTGCTGCAAGCTCATGGGCGTCACGGCGCTGGACAAGCCTGCCGGCCGCTGGTGCCGGCACTTCGGCAAGACGACGGGCTGCGCCATCTATTCTGAGCGGCCGGACGATTGCCGCGTCTTCAACTGTCTCTGGCTTCTCACCGAGGCACTGGACGACGCCTGGAAGCCGACCACCTCCGGCTTCGTGCTGCACACTGAGCATAACGGCCGCCGCCTGATCGTCGAATGCGACGCCGCCCGCCCCCACGACTGGCGCCGCGAGCCCTATGAGGCCCAGCTCCGCCGCTGGGCCGCCGCAGGCGGCCAGGAAGTCCTGGTCTTCGCCGGCAAGCGGGGCCTGCGGCTAGGCGCGACCGATACGCCCGTGCGGCGCGCCTAACGCGGGTCAATGCTCTGGGCGATCCGCTCGGCGAGGAGGCGTTCAGCGCCCTCGACGCTCGTGATCCAGGCGTGGATTTCGTGCGGCGCGCCGGTGCGAGTGAACAGGTGCTCCAGCGCGACGCGCCGCCCCTCCTCGTTCGCCACGATCGAGGTCCGCCCACCCGCCTCGACCATCTCGCCGGAGTAGATCGGGAATTGCGACGCCGGCCCGGCGTAGATCATCACCAGCGATTGCTCGCCCCGGCGCACGGTCCAGATGGTGAAGTTCGGGCCCGGCCGCCCCGTGGTCACGGTGACGCCGCTCGGCAGATCGAGCACGAACGGCAGGGCGGCGACGGCGGCAGGCGTCAGCACGGTGACCGGCGGCGGCGGCGGCTCAGTGGACTCTGTCGCGGGGGCGGGCGCGGGTGTCGCTTCGCCTGAGGCCGTGGGGGTGACTGGGGCAGGCCCGGTCATGCCCGTGGGCGAGGGCGCGGCCGTGGGGGCGGCGGTCGCGGGAGGGATCGTGGTCGTCCCCATTGGTGCTGTGACGGGGGCCGTCGAGGTGGTCCCAGCACCCGCGGGACGGATCGGTGTCGAGGGCGTGGGCGGCGGCGTGAGCGTGGGGACGACAGACAACAGAGGGGTCGCGCTGCTCGTTGGGGGTGCGGCGGGCCGCGCCCCACCCGCAGGCGGTGTGAGGGTCGCCGAGGGCCGTGCGACCGACGCGGGGTTCGTCGAGCCGGGACCGGCGGCGCTCGGCGTCATCGGCGCTGTTGAGGGTACGGAGGACGGGGGCGACGGTCGGGGAGCTGTGACGGGCGCGAGCGAGGTCGTGGTGCCCGGACGGCTGGCGGCAGGCGGAGCGCCGTTCAGCATCCGGGTCAGGTCGCTCGCGGTGCTTTGCTGCGGCTGAGACGCCGTCTGAAGCGCGGCGAGGGCGGAGAGGATCAGGACGCTGGACATGTCCGCGACCATCGCGCCTCAGCCCATGAACGGCAAGCTCCGCAGCGTATAGGCGACCGCCGCGACGACGATGATCCCGGCTACGCAGAGGCCGACGAACCACAGCAGCTTCTTCCAGAGCGGACCGGTCTCCTCGCCCGGCTCCGGCGGGGGAACGGGTCTAATGATGATAGCCGGCCTCCTCGTCGATCTTGCCCCGGAACACCCAGTAGACCCAGGCCGTGTAGGCCAGGATCATCGGCAAAATGACCGAGGTCCCGACCAGCATGAGGCTCAGCGCATTGTCCGGCGCGGCCGCCTGACGGAAGTCCAGCGCATAGGGCACGATGTAGGGCGCGAACCCGACCGCCAGCCCCAGATAGCCGGACAGGAAGACCAGCACCGCCCCGACGAACGGCCAACGGTGCGACCCCTTCCGCGACATCACGCCCACCAGCGCGAGCCCGGCGAGCCCCAGCAGCGGAATGGGTATCAAGGGCAGAAGCGTCGCCAGATCCAGCCCGAAGCCGTCGCCCAGATCGAAGCCCCAACGGGCCGCCACGCGCGGATGCACCAGCAGCGTCGCCACGCTGACGGCCGCCAGCAGCACGGCGGTAGCCAGCGCGCTCCAGCCGGTCCACCGCTTGGCGTCGCCGTGCAGATTGTCCTTGGTTTTCATCATGAGCCAAGCCCCGCCCAGCAGGGCATAGCCCGCGAGCAGCCCCGCCGAGACCAGCAGCGTATAGGGCGTCAGCCAGTCGAACTGGCCTCCGGCGAAGCGATCGTTCCGCACGGTCACCCCCTGGATGAAGCCGCCGAGCACGAAGCCCTGCGCCACCGTCGTCAGAATCGAGCCGCCGGAGAACATCTGAGTCCAGAAACGTCGGCCGCGATCGTTCGCCCGAAACCGAAACTCGAACGCCACGCCCCTCAGGATCAGCCCGGCCAGCATCAGCAGGATCGGCAGATAGAAGGCGGGCATCACCACCGAATAGGCCAGGGGAAACGCCGCCAGCAGCCCCCCTCCCCCCAGCACCAGCCACGTCTCGTTGCCGTCCCAGACAGGGGCGACCGTGTTCATCATCACATCCCGCTCCTCCTTGGAGCGCGCGAACGGAAACAGGATGCCGATGCCGAGATCGAACCCGTCCAGCAGCACATAGAGCAGCACCGCCAGAGCGATCAGCCCGGCCCAGAGGAGCGGAAGATCCAGGCTCATGACGTGCGTCCTCTCAGGCCGTCCGGACCGTCGGGCGGATCGTCGTCCCCGGGCGTCGTGTCCTCCGGCGCCTTGGCCAGCGGGGTGCCGGGCGGGCGCTGCTGGCGGGGCGCAGGCTCGACGTGGGCGGCGATCGGTCCCTCGCGCATCAACCTTAAGATAAAGATCGCTCCGGCGGTGAAGACGATCGCATAGACGGTCACATAGGCCAGCAGAGACGTCGCCACTTGGCTGGCGATCACCGGCGAGACGGCCTCGCGGGTCTTCAGCACGCCATAGACCACCCAGGGCTGGCGCCCGACCTCGGTTACCATCCAGCCTGCCAGCACCGCGATGAAGCCCGACGGGCCCATGACGACGCAGAAGCGCAGGAACCACGGACTGTCGAACACTCTGCGCCGCCAGAGCAGCCAGCCGCCCCAGGCGCCGAGCCCAATCATCAACAGACCGAGCCCCACCATGATCCTGAAGCCGAAGAAGGGAATGAACGGCGGCGGCTGATCTTCCTTGGGCCAGGCGTCCAGGCCCTGAATGACCTCGTCACGCGGCACGTTCTGGATGACGTTTCCGAGGCCGGGGATCGATACTTGGAAATGGTTCTTCTGGGCCTCGCGGTCCGGAATGCCGAACAGATGCAACGGCTGATCGGCACGGCTTTCCCAATAGCCTTCCAGCGCGGCGGTCTTGGACGGCTGATACTTGTGCGTCACCTCGCCCGACCAGTGGCCCACCACGAGCTGCAGCGGGGCTAGCACGACGATCAGGCCGATGGCCATGACCAGGGAAATCCGGCTCTCGGTCCACCCAACAGGGTTCTCGCCCTTTGCCCGGTCCTTCAGAACGTGAAAGGCCGATACGGCTCCGACGACAAGCCCGGTCGTGAGGAAGGCGGCGACCAGCATGTGGGTCAGCCGCGACGGGAAGCTGGGATTGAAGATCACCTTCACCCAGTCGACGGCGACGAAGGTCCCATCGGCCAGCACCTGATGCCCCTGCGGCGTCTGCATCCAGCTGTTGGCCGACAGGATCCAGAAGGCCGAGATCATCGTCCCGACCGCCACCAGACAGGTCGACAGGAAGTGCAGCTTGGGTCCGACCTTCTTCCAGCCGAACAACATGACGCCCAAGAATGACGCCTCCAGGAAGAAGGCCGTCAGGACCTCATACGCCATCAGTGGGCCGATCACCCCGCCGGTCAGCCGGATGAACTCCGACCAGTTGGTGCCGAACTGGTAGCTGAGCACCACGCCGGACACGACGCCCATGCCGAAGCTGAGCGCGAAGATCTTCACCCAGAACAGATAGAGGGTCTTGAACGCCTCCCGCTTGGTCCAGAGCCACAGGCCCTCGAGCACGGCGAGATAGGACGCCAGCCCGATGGTGAAGGCCGGAAACAGGATGTGGAACGCCACGGTGAAGGCGAACTGCATCCGCGACAGCAGGAGGGCGTCGAAATCCACGTGGGCGTTCCCGAAGGGCCTTGGACGCGCAGAGGTCTGAGCCTCCGGACCGTCCGCGTCCATGACCAACGCCGCCGCGCGGCGTCGGGTCGCAGGAATTCACCGCAGAATGATTTTCAGGCCGCCGGGAGCTCGATCCAGAAGGTCGATCCGGCTCCGAGCTCGGACTGGACGCCGATCGTCCCGCCTTGCAGTTCGACCAGCCGCTTGGCCAAAGCCAGGCCGATGCCGTGACCTTCAACCGCCGTCCGCTCGAGGCCGAGGCGGTTGAAGGGTTCGAACAGTTGCGCCTGCTTCTCGGGCGAGAGACCCGGGCCTTGGTCGATGACCTCGATACGCACGCCGTCGTAGATGCGGCTGGCGCGGAAGGTCAGGGTTCCACCGGCGGCGGCGTACTTCACCGCATTGGTCGCCAAGTTGTCGATCACCTGGGCCAGGCGTTGCGAATCCGCCAGGGCAACCAGTCCGTCGCCGTCCGCCACCACCGTCATCTTCAACCGCGCCGCCTCGGGGCGCAGCGCGGTCGCCCGGCAGACGTCGTCCAGCAGCCCCGGCACATCGGTCGGACGCAGCTCCACCTTGACGGCGCCGGACTCGGCGCGGGCGACGTCCAGCAAGTCGTGCGACAAGGCCTCAACCTGCCGCGCAGTCTTGACCAGCATCTGCGCCATTTCCTTCTGGGTCTCGGTGACAGGACCCAGCTGGCCCGAAGACCACAGATCGCCGATGCCGATGACGCCACCGATCGGGCTCTTGATCTCGTGGGCGACATTGGCCAGCAGCCGCGACTTGGCCGCCGACGCCCGTTCGGCCCGCAACTGCCCGGCCTTGGCGCGTTCCGAGAGACGGTCGCGCTCTTCCAGAAGCGAGGCCACGAGGACGATCGGCACATAGCCGAACAGGAGCGTCAGCTGCATCAGCATGGCGCGCTCGGCCAGATCACCCTCGACCCAGCGCCAGGGGCCGGCTCCGGTCATCAGGGCGGCGATGGCGCAGATCGACATCACGACCAGCCCCGCCGTCACCCCGATCACGCGCAGCCGCGCGGCGATCAGAATCAGGACCGGGATCATGGCGAAGCCGAGCGGCCGCGTCAGAACGAAATAGACCGCGACGCACACCGCCAACAGCAGTCCGAACAGGAGGACAGTCTCGGCGATCCGCCACGGCGACAAGAGAACCCGCAGCGGCTGCTTCTCTAGAGCGAGCACGAAAGGCGCCACCACGGCCAGGCCGAGCGCATGGCCGAACCACCAGGTCTGGAAGGAGGTCAGAAAATCAGCCCCGTTGATCAGGGTCAGCCCCGTCGCGGCGAACAGGCCGCCGCCGATCGGGGCGACGAAGGCGACGGCCAGGATGAAGCGGCAGGCCCCCTCGACGCTGGCGAGGTTCAGGGTCGGGGCGAACCGACGGGCCAGAAGCACGCCGGCGACGATCTCGAGCATGTTCGCGGCGGTGAACATGGCGGCCAGCTCGGGTCGGTTGCCCGCCAGGAACTGGCCGGACAGCACGCCCACGGCGATCAACCCTCCGAAGGACAGGTCGTAGCTCCAGCCGCGCCCACTGCGAAGCCAGACGGCCACCGCAAGCGCATTCGCCGCCCAGAGAGCGGCCACGAGGCCGGCCGTCCGCGCGGTCGAGATCGCCAAAACAGTCAGCAGCATGACGCCCGCGACGGTTGCGATGGGCGCGAGCGGGTCGCTGAATAGCGTCGCCGCCGTGGTGACCCTCTGCGCTCGCGTGTCATTGGCCCCGACGACGGGGTCGAGGTCCGCTGCGGTCAGGACACGGCTGTAGGGCATCCGGGGGACACTCGGGGCAGAAGCGCGACAGTCGTGATTAAGCACGCGCTTCCTAACATCCTCTGAAGCTACGGACTCGGCGTGAGGATCTTGGTGAACTGTCCGACCGCGGCGGCCGGGCCGATCGGATGGCCCCAGACGCCCTGACTGACCGCCAAGAAGTCAGCCCCTGCCTCGACTAGCGCAGCGGCGTTTTCGATCGTGATCCCGCCGATGGCCACGCAGGGAACCTCCATCACCTCCTGCCAGATAGTCAGGATCTCCGGATCGGGCCGATGGACCGTCTCCTTCGTCGAGGTCGGGAAGAAGGCACCGAAGGCGACGTAGTCGGCACCAGCCTCGGCCGCTTCCATGGCCAAGTGGCGGCTGTCGTGGCACGTCGCGCCGATCATGGCGCTCTTGCCCATGATCCTGCGGGCCGAGGCGACCGAGGCGTCCGACTGTCCGACATGAACCCCGTCGCAGCCCAGCGCCGCCGCCAGATCGGGCCGGTCGTTGAGGATCACAGCAACACCCCGCGACTGGGCGATCGGAGCGAGCCGCCGCACGGCGGATGTAACTGACGCGTCCTCAGCCGGCTTCAGCCGGATCTGCAGCGCAGCGACCGGTCCGGCGTCCAGCGCCTGTTCCAGCGCGAAAGCGAACCTCTCCAGATCGGCAATCGAAGGCGGCGTGATGAGGTAGAGCTGGCATTCTGAAGCGCGCATCGGCGGCTCGTGCGACGCCGCAGCCCTCCCGTCAACCTGGCGAATGAGAATGCGTTGCAATCCCTCGCCGTCATGCTATGGAGAACCAGTCGCAACTTAGTTGTCCGAGACACCGCGTGTACGTCTGCAACTGCAACGGCCTTCGCCAACGGGATGTCGCCCTCGCCATCGAGGCGGGAGCCCGTCGACCCCGTGAGGTGTTCGACCGCAACGGCTGCGCCGCTCAGTGCGCCAAGTGCGTCTGCGAGATGCGCCAGATGATCGACGACAGCCGCCAGGCCTTCGCCCTCGCCGCCGAGTAGTTGGCGACAAAAATCATTCGCAATATCAATGTGGTGATAAGGGCTCGCAACAGCCCACGACCACTTTCGCCTGTGTTATGAGGCGTCCACGGGCGATCCTCGCCCCTACCGATTCACTCAGGAGCCGACAGCCATGAAGGGCGATCCCGCGATCATCCGCACCCTCAACGCGGTGCTGACCAACGAGCTGACGGCGGTCAACCAGTATTTCCTGCACGCCCGCATGTTCGAGAGCTGGGGCCTGAAGCACCTCGGCGAGATCATCTACGAGGAATCGATCGGCGAGATGCGGCACGCCGACAAGCTGATCAAACGCGTGCTGTTCCTCGACGGCCTGCCCAACATGCAGGACCTGCACAAGCTCAAGATCGGCGAGAGCGCGGTCGAGTGCCTGGGCGCGGACCTGGCGCTGGAGCTGGGCGGCCGTGACACCCTGCTGGCCGGCATCGCCCAGGCGGAAGCCGCCTCTGACTTCGTCAGCCGTCAGATCCTAATGGAGATCCTGTCGGACACCGAGGAGCACATCGACTTCCTTGAGGCCCAGTTCAAGCTGATCGAACAGTTGGGCGAGCAAAACTACCTGCAGTCCGCCATGACCGAGATTTCGCCGGACAAAAGCGCCACCGGCGGCTGAGGTCAGAGCACCTCGCGTCGGCTGAGGTGGATGACGGCGGCGATCAGGGCCAGCGTGCCCAGACCGCCGCCGAGCGCCAGGGCCGTGTCGTGTCGCCACCCCTCGCCCATCACATTGACCGCCATCTGCCAGGGGAAGAACACCCCTTGCTTGGCGCTGGTGGCCGCGACCGCGAAGAAGGTGCCGCCGATGCCGAGCGCGAGCGCGGGCACGAAGCTGGCGAACCGCATCGCCGCCCAGAACTGAATTGCGATCATCAGCATGGCGGCGATCAGCACCTTGGCGAGAAGCAGGCTCGTCGCGGCGACGTCGGGCTGGCCCGTGGGACGGATCGCCGGCTTGAGCGTGGCCGCGAGTTCCACGGCCGCATAGGTCACGGCGAGATTCAGCACGCTCATGAGCACCACGAGACCCAGCACGCCGGCCAGCTTGGCCGCATAGACGCGCCAGCGCGGCACCGGAAGGCTGCGCAGATGATCCCAGGATCGCGGCGCATGCTCCATCTGCGCGACGAGGGCCGTCAGAGCCGTCACGCTCATTGGCAGCATGAAGAAGGCCCAGAGCCCCA
This sequence comes from Brevundimonas bacteroides DSM 4726, assembly GCF_000701445.1. Classification (GTDB taxonomy): domain Bacteria; phylum Pseudomonadota; class Alphaproteobacteria; order Caulobacterales; family Caulobacteraceae; genus Brevundimonas; species Brevundimonas bacteroides. The sequence goes on along the minus strand of NZ_JNIX01000009.1, from coordinate 119,853 downwards.
CGGACGTCGTCAGCCAACGGTCCCAGGGGCCAGCCTCGTCGAAGCGACCGACGTTGAAGAAGGCGAAGATGCCGATCAGGCACGGCGCGGCGAGCGCCAGCAGCAAGGCCAGCGAGCGATTGAGCTTGCGGATTTCCACGAAGAGGACGGACAGCATCAGGAGGTCCCCTGGGACTCGGCCTGGGGTGCGGCGGTGACGGCGCGGTAGATGCCCTCCAGCGAGCGGGCGCGCGGCGCGAGCGCGAAGACCGCGACACCGGCCAGGACCAGGTCGCGATTGATGCGGGCCGTGACGGCCTCGTGATCCTGTCCCGGCCGAAGACGCAGCGTCAGGCCGTCCGACTGATCCGCGAAGGTCAGGTCGTGGGTCTCCAGAACGGCGCGGGCCCGGCCGGCGTCGTCGATCCGCAGGCCGATCTCCGGGGCCAGATCGGCCTTCAGGCGCGACAGCTCGCCTTCAAGCACCAGCCGTCCCTCACTCAAAATCCCCACGTGGGTCGCCGTCTGCTCGATCTCGCCCAGCAGGTGGCTGGACAGCAGAACCGTCGCCCCCGTCCGCTCCGTCAGGGTCTTCAGAAACCGTCGCATGTCGGCGATGCCGTCGGGATCGAGGCCGTTGGTCGGCTCGTCGAGGATCAGCACGGGCGGCGCGCCCAGCATGGCCCGGGCCAGCCCCAGCCGCTGGCGCATGCCCAGCGAGTATCCGCCCACCCGCCGTGCCGCATCGGCGGTCATCTCGACGACCTCCAGCACGCGGTCGACCTCGGCGCGCGGCAAGCCGAGAAGCGAGCGGGTCAGGTCGAGATTCTCGCGGCCCGTCAGGTTGGCGTAGAGCCCGTGCGCCTCCAGCAGAGCGCCGGTCTGCCGAGCCGCAGCAAGGCGGGCGCGGGCGACATCCACGCCCGCGACACAGGCGACGCCTGCCGTGGGCTTCAGCAAGCCCAGCAACATCTTCAGCGTCGTCGTCTTGCCGGCTCCATTGCGGCCGAGAAACCCGTAGACCGCGCCTTGCGGGACCGTCATCGACACCGTGTCCACGGCCACGCGGCTACCGAAGCGGCGGGTCAAATCCCTGGTTTCGATGGCATGCATTCGTAGGCCCGATCTTTAAGTCGGAGATAAAGTTGCGCAGCGACGTTCTTTAAGTCAAGATTAAAGAAAAGTCAGAAGGAGCCCCTCATGCAAGTGCCTGAAGCCGCCGCCTTCCGCCGCCTCTGCGCCCAGTACCGGTGGCTGGCGATCTTCATGGTCGTCAGCGTGGGCGCACTTCTCGCCCTCATGCACATCGCCTTCCCGCTCGCACTGTGGATCAGGGACGGCCAGGTTCGGGACGGAGCGATCGGCGCGGCGGTCTTCGCCCTGCCGACTGTCTGCTATCTCTATGGCGTCTGGGCGATCGGCCACGGGCTGGGCGAGGTCGCTAGAGGACGACTGATCCAACCCGCCCTCGCCGGCGCCCTCCACAGGGTGGGTCTCGCGCTCGGCATCGGCGGCCTCCTGAGCGTCTTCGGCGTGACCAACATCCTGCGGATGATCGGCCAGGCGCAGGGGGGCTATCTGTATTTCGACGTCGCGGGCATGACGCTGGGTATGATCGGCGGTGCGCTGTTTCTGCTGGGCCGGGTGGTCGATCATGCGGGCCGCTTGCAGGCCGAACTGGACGAGATGATCTGATGCCCGTCCGTGTGACGCTGGACGCGCTGATCGTCGCGAGAGGCATCAAGGCCCGCGACCTGGCTGCCGAGGTGGGCCTGAGCGAGACGCAGCTTTCGCTGTTCCGTTCGGGCAAGGTAAAGGGCATCCGGTTTTCCACCCTGGCTCGGCTTTGCGCCGCCCTGGGGTGTCGACCGGGCGACCTGCTGGACTATGGCTATGACCCGGCCGACCTGACGCTGCCTGGGGACGATAGCCTCTGACCGGAACCGCTCAGCATGCCGCTCATTTCGCTTCCCAGCACTGGAGCAGGCGAATGAGCGACATCGACGACCGTCTCGACGACATCCGGGAGGCCGCGTCCGACTTCCTGAACGCAGACGAGCGCGACATCGGACATGTCGCCCTGGGGGTCGCCGTCACGGTAGGCTTCGCCCTGCTCGCCACGGCGCTTGCGAGCGGGACGATCGGTCCTCGTCATCGCACCGTCTCCCAGCGGCGCGAAGGGGCGGGTCCGGTGACGGAGCGTCCGCGCGGGGCCTTCAGCCTCGTGCTGCCGGCGGTTTTCTCGGCGACCACGCTTTCGGCCGTGCGCGTCTGGAACGCCCCTGCTCGGCCCGAGCGCACCTCGGCCATGATCCTCTGGGCGGGCGCCCAGGCGATCAACGCCGTCTGGATCGCCTTGCGTCCCGCCAGCCGGGGCATGCAGATCGCCGCCGCCATGACCTCGGCCGGTCTCGCCGCCGCTTTCGCCCATGAGGCGCGCAAGCTCGATCCCAAGGCGGGCAAGCTGGCCTCGCCGACCGGCGCCGGCGTTCGCATTGCCAACATCGTCGACCGTAAGGCCGAGCAGGCGGCTCATACCGTCCACTAGGGCCGCCGCCCGGCCCGCCTTGCCCTGCTGTCCGGCTTCCTCTAGGGATCGCGCCCGAATTCGCGCCGGCCGTCGTGGCCGCGCCCCAGCTTCAGCGATCCCCTTATGGCGAAAATCAACGGCAACACCATCAAGCCCGGCATGGTGCTCCAGCACAACGGCGGCCTGTGGGTCGTCACCAAGGCCAGCCACGTGAAGCCCGGCAAGGGCGGGGCCTTCGCCAACGTCGAGGCCAAGAACCTGGAGACCGGCAACAAGCTGAACGAGCGCTTCCGCTCGGAGGACAAGGTCGAGCGCGTCACGCTGGAGCAGAAGGACTTCTCCTTCCTGTACGAGCAGGGCGACGCCCTCGTGTTCATGGACGACGCCACCTACGAGCAGATCGAACTGCAGAAGGACTGGGTCGGCGAAGACTCCATCCCCTACCTCCAGGATGGGATGAAGGTCGTCATCGAGATGCACGAGGAACGCCCCATCGGCCTCAGCCTGCCCGAGCAGGTCACCCTGACGGTCGTCGAGACCGAGCCGACCGTGAAGGGCCAGACTGCTTCGTCGTCCTACAAGCCCGCCATCGCCGACAACGGCGTGCGCATTATGATCCCGCCCTATATGTCGGCGGGCGAGCGCATCGTGGTCGATACAGCCACGGGCGAGTACGTCCGCCGCGCCGACTGATCTGCCGAACGGCCCTTCGGGGCGAGCACTGAACTTCTCCACCGGTCCGGGCCGCCCGCCTTTTCAGGACCGCTGGACCAGGAGATTCCCGAATGGCCCTCGCCTCCGCCCTGCTTCAGGTCATGACCGACGCAGTCAGGAAGACCGCCCGTCCCATGGTGCGCGACTTCGGCGAGGTCTCGAACCTGCAGGTGTCGCGCAAGGGACCCGGCGACTTCGTCACCGCCGCGGACCTCAAGGCCGAGCAGACGCTGTTCGAGCTGCTGACCAAGGCGCGCCCCGGCTACGGTTTCCTCGGCGAGGAGCGCGGCCTGATCGAGGGCACCGACAAGTCCCACACCTGGATCGTCGATCCGATCGACGGCACGACCAACTTCATGCACGCCATGCCCCACTTCGCCATCACAGTGGGGCTGGAGCGCCGCGCGCCGGACGGTTCGTCCGAGATCGTGGCGGGCGTGACCTACAACCCCATCCTGAACGAGCTGTTCTGGGCCGAGAAAGGCAAGGGCTGCTACCTGAACGACCAGCGCATCCGCGTCTCGGGCCGCCGTGACCTGGCCGACAGCCTGATCGCCACCGGCCTGCCGTTCATCGGCAAGACCGGCCACGCCCAGGCCATCAAGGACATCCACGCGGTCGGCCAGCGCGTCGCGGGCATCCGTAGGTTGGGCTCGGCGGCGCTGGATTTCGCCTGGGTCGCCTGCGGTCGCTACGACGCCTATTTCGAGCGCAACCTGAAGCCCTGGGACGTGGCGGCAGGCACTCTGTTCGTCACCGAGGCGGGCGGCATCGTCACCTCCATCGAGGACCACGGCGATCCGAAGAGCGGCGCGACCATCTGCGCCGCCAACGCAGAAGTCCACCCGGCGCTGCGCAAGGTTTTGCAGGCCGCCTGAGGCCGCATCGCTTCATCTGTCCGTCGCAGGCCCGCCCTACCCTCGCGGCATGATCCGGTTCATCCTCGCCGCCATGCTGCTCGCCGGTCCTGTCGTGGCCCAGACGCCTCCGCATCCGCTCGTGATCGCCCATCGCGGCGCGTCGGGCGAGCGACCCGAGCACACCCGCGCCGCCTATGAGCTCGCCATCGATCAGGGCGCGGATTTCATCGAGCCCGACCTCGTCATGTCCAGAGACGGCCACCTGGTCGTTCGCCACGAGAACGAGATCTCCGAGACCACCGACGTCGCCGCGCGCCCCGAGTTCGCCGAGCGCCGCACGACAAAGACCATCGAGCCGTCCCGTCACCGGCTGGTTCACCGAGGACTTCACCCTGGCCGAACTGCGCACCCTGCGCGCCCGCGAACGCCTGCCCGCGCTCCGGCCCGCCAGCGCCGCCTTCGATGGACAGGAGCTGATCCTGACCTTTCAACAGGTCATTGATATCGCCCGCACGGGTTCGTCGCGCACCGGCCGGACTATCGGCGTCGCTCCGGAACTTAAGCACCCGACCTATTTCCTATCGATCGGCCTACCGATGGAGCCGCCGCTGATCGCCGCGCTGGCCGACAACGGGCTTATGGCCGCCGACAGCCCCGTGCTGATCCAGTCGTTCGAGATCGATGTTCTGCGCTCGCTGGATCAGGCGACGGACGCGCCCTTGCTCCAGTTGATGTCGCCGCTGGGCGGCCCGTTCGACCGGCCCGGCACGACCTACGCCGAGATGGCCCGGCCCGAGGGCCTGGCCCAGATCGCGACCTATGCCGACGCCATCGGAGTCGAGACTGGACTAATCTTTCCGCGCGACGCCACAGGAGCCGCCCACGCAGCGACCTCGCTGGTGACCGCCGCCCACGCCGCTGGGCTCAAGGTCGTGGTCTGGACCTTCCGGGCCGAGGACGTCTTCCTCCCGGTCGAACACCGGCGCGGCGAGGACCACGGGGCCGGCGACCTCAGTGGCTGGCTTCATCGGTTCTATGGGCTAGGTGTCGACGGCGTTTTCACCGATCATCCGGGCGTGGCGGTCGGGTTGCGGGAGTAGAGCGTCGGCAGCCGTGTTGGACTCGAAGGGTGCCGAGTGCAAAGAGTCGAACTGCGGATACGAGAGGGAAGGTACAACCTGTATCCGTTTGATACAGTGGACGTTTCCTGCTCTTCACCCTGAGGGTGGACAAGAGGGAGCCTCTATCCTTCCCGGAACTGAAGCTCCGCCAGGCGAGAATAGAGCCCGCCCTTGGCCACTAGTTCGTGGTGGGTGCCCTCCTCCACCGCGACGCCATCCTCCATCACGACGATGCGGTCGGCGCGGAGCACGGTCGCCAGGCGGTGGGCGATGACCAAGGTGGTGCGGGTCTCCATCGCCTGATCCAGCGCCGCCTGCACCAGGGCCTCGTTCTCGGCGTCGAGCGCGCTCGTGGCCTCGTCCAGCAGCAGGATCGGCGCGTCGCGGACAAGGGCGCGAGCGATGGCCAGCCTCTGGCGCTGGCCGCCCGACAGGCTCTTGCCGCGCTCGCCGAGCGGGGTGGCGAACCCTTCGGGCAGAGCTTCGACGAAGCCCAAGGCCTGCGCCTCTTCCGCTGCCTGGCGCACCTCATCTTCGCTGGCGGCCTCGCGGCCAAACCGGATGTTTTCCAGCGCCGAGCCCGAGAACAGCGGCGCTTCCTGCGAGACCCAGGCAAAGCGGGCGCGGACCTCGGCCGGATCAGCGGCCTTCACATCGACGCCATCCACGCTGACCGACCCCGCCTGGGGATCGTAGAAACGGAGCAGCAGACGGAAAACGGTCGACTTGCCCGCCCCCGATGGCCCGACCAGAGCCACGGTCTCGCCGGGCCGCACCGTGAGATCGAAACCCTTCAGCGCCGGCAGATCCGGCCGCCCCGGATAGGCGAACCGCACGCCCGCCATCGCGACCCGACCCTCGGGCGGCGACGGCAGCGGCAGTGGGCGTTCCGGCGCGGCGATCTCCGGGACCGCGCGCATCAGCTCGTCGATGCGTTCCATCGCTCCCGAGGCCTTCTGCACGTCGCCCCAGCTCTCGCCGAGCGCGCCTACAGCCCCCGCGGTGAAAACCGACAGCAGCACGAACTGCAAAAGGGCGCCGGGCGTCATCGTCCCCGCCGCCACGTCCTGGGCGCCAAGCCACAGCACGAAGGTGATGCCGCCGAAGATCACCACGATCACCAGCGCCGTCATCCAGGCCCGCGCCCGGATGCGGGTCAAGGAGACGCCGAACGCCTCCTCCACCACGGCGCCGAAGCGGCCCGCAGCGCTGGTGACCCGGCCAAAGGCCTGGACGGTCTCGATGGCGTCCACGCTCTCGCCCGCGAAACCGACGGCATTGGCGAAGCGGTCCTGGGACTTGACGGTCAGCTTGCGGACCTGTCGCCCGAAGATGAACACCGGACCCAGCAACAACGGCGCTGTCAGGAGGACCAGCCCGGTCAGTTTCGGGCTGACGATGAAGAGCAGCACGATCCCGCCGATCAGCGTCAGTAGGTTGCGGAGTGCGAAGGAGACGGAGGTCGTCAGCAGCGTCTCGACCAGGGCGATATCGGTGGTCAGGCGGCTCAGCACCTCGCCGGTGCGCATCCTCGCGAAGAATGCAGGATCCAGGGTCAGGACCCGCTCGAACAGCGCCTTTCGCAGGTCGGCGATCACCCGCTCCCCGGTCTTGGTGACGTAGAAGTAGCGGACCGCCGTGGCGATCCCCAGCACTACGGCGTTGGCCCCGAGGAACAGGAACCAGCGATCGATGTCGCGGCCGCCGTTCTCGAAGCCGTGGTCGATCGCCCCCCGGGCGGTCGCGGTGAGGCCCAGCGACGCCGCCGTGGACGCCAGCAGCCAGAACAGGGCGATGAAGGCGTCCAGCCGATGCCGGACCAAGAACGGCCAGAGCCTGAGCAGAGGCCGGACGTCTCGACTGCGTCCGCGTCGCTCGCCGGCCTCGCCGATCTGATCGGCCAGCACCGCGCCCGCGCCGGGCCGCCCAGGCGCGGAGGCGGAAACAGGGATCGGCGCGGCAGCGTTGGTCATAGGCAGCGCCTCTTGCCCCGGATGGAGCCCCGGTGTAAACGCCGCGCTCGCTCCCGTCGGGCTTTCCGGCGGGATTTCTCAATTTCGCGCACAGACGGTCGGCATCGTCATCGCGCAGAGACCGGACGCCACCATCATGAAGCCCGACACCCACCCGGACTACCACTTCATCACCGTCACCCTGACCGACGGCTCGAGCTACAAGACCCGCTCGACCTACGGCAAGGAAGGCGATGTGCTGAACCTGGACATTGATCCCTCGACCCACCCGGCCTGGACCGGCGGCAACCAGCAGCTGATGGACCGCGGCGGCCGCGTGTCGCGCTTCAACAACAAGTTCGGCGGCTTCATCAAGAAGTGACCGCACGGCCACTGTAGCCGCGACATCACGAAAGGCGCCGGTCGCGTGACCGGCGCTTTTTGTTTGCCCTGAACGTGGATAACATGGCTGCGTTCGACCCCCGGGGCGTGGACGTCGGGTTCCACGAGGCGTTGAGCCAAGGCGATGCGAGAATGAACAGACGTGAATTGACCTTCGGCGCCGCGGCGGCGGCCATGGCCGCGCCCGCGATGGCGCAGAACGCCGCCCCTCTCGCCCCGCCTCCGACGATCAGCGATAGCCCGTACTACGCGGCTTTCGACGCTCAGATCGCCCGGCTACCCGCGACCGAACAGGCCGACGTGCGGGCCTTCTACGAACTGAACAACTGGCGACCCGTCTGGAATGCCGACCGCGTGCGCCGCCTGAACGAGGCTGCAAACCGGGCTGAACGCCATGGTCTGTCGAAGGCCGACTACTTCGACTTCGTGGGGCTGGCCGCCGACCCGGACAGCGCCGACCTGCGCACCACCGCCGCCGCCCTAAGGTATGCCCGCGTTCTCGCCTTCGGTGCCGTCCGGCCCGAGACGGTCGAAGAGCTTTGGGAAATGCAGAAGAACGTCGTCGACGTTCCGCTCGGCCTCAACGACGCCCTGGTCCAGGGCCGCCTGGTGGAGTGGTTCGAAGGTTTGGCCCCGACCGACATCGGCTACAACAATCTGTCGGCGGGCTATGTTCGCTACCGGCGGATGATCAACCAAGGGGGCTGGCCAGCCTTCCCCGTCCGCGCCGGGACGCTGGAGCCCGGCTCGAGCGACAATCGCATTCCCGCTCTGATCGCCCGCCTTGTGGCTGAGGGGGACCTGACGGCCGAGGCAGGGTCCCGGTTGACGGCGGAAGGGCTCGTTTACAGCCCCGAGTTGCAGCAGGCGGTGCAGGGCTTCCAGGCCCGCCACGGCCTTGCCGCCGACGGCCGCATCGGTCCCTCGACCCAGGCTTCGCTGGGGGCCTCGGCCGAAGACCGCGCCCGGCAGATCGCGCTCAATCTGGAAAGACGGCGCTGGCTGAAGCGCGACCTCAATCCCGAGCGGATCGAGGTCAACACTGCCGCTGCCATCATGGTCTACTGGAAGGATGGCCGCCCGGTTCACTCCAACCGGGTCGTCGTCGGCGCGCCGGCGACCCAGACGCCCAGTCTGGAGAAGCCATTCGCCTCGGTGGTGGCCAATCCACCGTGGTACGTGCCGGCGGGCATCGCACGCCGCGAGATTCTCCCGCGCGGCCCCGCCTATCTGGCCAGCCAGAACATGTACATTTCGAACGGTACGGTGATCCAGCGCGCGGGTCCGAATGCCGCTCTCGGCTATGTGAAGTTCGAGCTTCGCGACAGCTACGCCATCTTCCTGCACGACACCCCGTCCAAGGCCGCTTTCAACCTGTCGGTGCGTCAGCGCTCGCACGGCTGCGTCCGGGTGCAGAACGCGGTCGAGTTCGCGCGGCTCTTGTTGTCCCCTGACCCGGCCCTTCTCGACCAATTCGACGCCGCCCAAGCCTCACGTCGGACCACGCGGATCCAGACAGGTCGTGAGATCAGCGTGCGCCTGCTCTACTGGACGGCCTTCGTCGACGGCCAGGGCCGCGTGGCTTTCCGCGAAGACGTCTATCGTCGGGACCGGGCGCTTGCCGAGGCTCTGGGCATCGCCGTGACTCTTCCCGAAGTCGTTGCCGACGGCCGCGTAGACGCCAACGACGTCGGGCCGTAGGGTTCAAGCCCGGAAGGCGGCTTCCAGCAGACCCATCTGGCTCAAGACCGGATTGACCTCGGCCTCGGCCGAGGCGTCCAGATACATGCGCCGGTCCAGGTAGAGCACGCGGTCGTACAGCTTCTCGGCCCGGACCAGATACTCGACCAGGGCGATCGGAATCTCAGCGTGCGAGGGTTCCGACGCCGTTTTGCGCTCGGCCAGACGGTAGCGCGAGTCGGCCGCAACCTCGGGGGCCATGTCGCCTTCGCGCACCGCCCTCTGGACCAGCAGCCAGGAGGCCACCTGCATCAGCCGAGTGGTCAGCTTCATGCTCTCGCCTGCATAGGCGAGCGCCGCCGAACGCGACAACAGTTTGGATTCGCGCCGTCCATCGCCGTCCAGATAGGCGGCGGTCTCCTCGACCAGCTCCATGCCCTCCTGGAAGGTTCGGTCGAACAGCTCGGAGCGCGCGAAGTCCAGGATTTCGCCCGGGCGGGGCCCTTTGGGGGCTTCGAGGTCGTCGCTCGCCATCAACTCAAACCGCAACATGTCGACACGGAAGACCCGCTGCCTGATCGGGCCGGATTGGCGCCGCGCCCCGACCGCCTGCAACGGCCATGCCACGGAATCGGAACACGCGAAACCGTCACCGCCTGAAGTTAAACAGAGCGTCAGCAGCGGACTTCTTGGCGGCCTTAGCGGCGATGGCGGATTTCGACCGTTCGATCTCGGCCTGGAGCGCGTCGATCCGCTCGTTCAGTTCCTCTGCTGCGTAGAGCTCCAGGTCCTCGCGCGCGAGGGCCTTCAGGTTCGCGCCCCGCTGCGGACGGGGCTCCAGATCCTCGAACGTCATCCTCGCCTCCTTGGCCCGGAACCTTCGCTGGCCTAGTTACGCGCCCGGACACGGACGATTGCAAGACTTTGGAGTGACCCATGCGCGTAATCGAAATCGATGGCGGCCGGGGTCCGGCCGAGTCGCTCAGAATGGGCGCGCGTCCCGATCCCATCGCCGGTCCGGGAGAAATCCGCATCCGCGTCCGCGCCGCCGGCGTCAACCGCCCGGACCTGCTGCAACGGCAGGGGCTCTATCCACCCCCGCCGGGCGCCTCTGACATCCTTGGCCTGGAAGTGGCCGGAGAAGTGAATCAGATCGGCGAAGGCGTCGTTCGCTGGCGCGTCGGCGACCGAGTCTGCGCACTCCTGGGTGGCGGCGGCTATGCGGAACTGGCCGTCGTTGACGCTCGACATGCGCTACCGATCCCGGAGGCGATGGACTTTGTGGGCGCGGCCGCCCTGCCGGAAGCGGTCTTCACCGTGTTCGCCAATGTGTTCGAGGCCGGTCGGCTCGTCCCCGGCGAAACACTGCTCATCCACGGCGCGACCTCCGGCATCGGCGTGACCGCCATACAGATGGCAAAGGCTCACGGCGCCAGGGTGATTGCCACGTCCCGGTCCGCTGCCAAGGCCCAGTCAGCCCTGTCCATTGGCGCGGATATCAGCCTCGACGCCTCGGCGACCGACCTGTCGAGCGCGATTGCTCAGGCGGGCGGTGCCGACGTCATTCTGGATATGGTTGGCGCGGCCTATTCCGGGATCAATCAGGCCGCGCTGAAGCCCGGCGGACGCTGGGTCGTCATTGGTGCGCAGACGGGACCGCTTGCCGAGGTCGATCTGTTGAAGCTGATGATGAAGCAGGCCGTGCTGACCGGATCGACCCTGAGACGCCGGTCGGCGGATGAAAAGGCGCGCCTGGCCGAAGCCGTCGAGCGCACCGTTTGGCCGTGGGTGGCGTCAGGACCGGTCCGCCCGCCAATCAACGCGACCTTCCCGCTGGATCAGGCCGCCCTCGCCCACCTCCGGCTGGAAGCGGGCGAGCACGTCGGCAAGATCGTTCTGACGGTCTGAAACCTACCAGCGACCGCCGCCACGCGCGGGGCGCAGCGACGAGATGCGGTCGTTCATCGCCCAGTTGTCCAGATTGCGGACGCTGCCGGAGAACACCTGGCACTGACCCCGGAAGTTGGCATCAGTGCAGGCTTCCCAGCTGCCGTTCATCTGCATGGAGCTGATGCGGTCGTTGAAGCCCGAGCGGCCAAGGTCGTAGATCTCGCCGCGGAATGTCTCGGAGTAGCCGCGGAAATTGGCATCTTGGTAGACGGTGATGGAGTTGCGGCCGCCACCGTTTCCACCGCCCCAGCCGCCACCATTGTTGCCGCCACCCCAGCCGCCACCGTTGTTTCCGCCGTTCCAGCCGCCGCCGTTGCCGCCGCCGTTGTTCTCCCAGCTGCCGCGCACGTTGTGGCAGACCAGCAGGCCGTTATCGTTGCCAATGTCGCTCGACGAACAGGCGTTCAGATCGATAGAACTGGACCGGTAGTTGCCGCGCGTGTCCCGACAGTCGGCATAGAGCCGACCCTGGTTCACATAGGCACCGTTGCAGGTCTGGGCATAGCTGCCGCGCGGCGCGCCCCGCGACTGGGCCTCCGCCGATTGCGGCACCGATGCCGCGCCGATAACAGCCAGGGTCGCGCTGGCGGCGATGAATGCCAAAGTCTTCATAGTATTCCTCCTGAACGCTCTGAACTGCCAAACGCAGCCTGGATGACAATGTTCACCGGCTCACATGAACCGGAGCTGTATGGGCGCAGCAGGTTTTTGCACGCGCAGGTTCCCAAACCATCGGCCTACTGCGAGCCCGTCTCGCTGACGTGAAGCGTGGCCGTGGGACGCCGCCCCTGTTCGTAGGTTCCCACCCAGACATCATAGACACCCGACTGGGGTCGCACGAAGCGCAATGACGGGTTCAACCCGTACTGGCCACCGTCGTCGTCGCAGTACCAACGCCCATCAGGTCCGTTGATGACGAGGGTTGTATCGTCGTCGCTCGCCACGCTGAAGATCAGGGGCGCACGTCCGGCGGTGTAGGTGACCTCGACGTCCGGCTCCCGGTTCATGTATCCGACACACCCCTCCGCCTGATCCGACGCGGCGACATAGCCGCCCGGATAGACTTGGATTCTGTAGGGGTCGGGATAGATCGGCGAACGGAGGGTGTAGTTCCCAAAGATCGCCCGGCCCTCTGTGTCGAGCACCGGCGGGGGCACATACGGCGGTGGCTGCTCGATCCGACCTCGCAGCCCGTGGCAGACCAGCAAGCCATCGTCATTGCCGATGTCGCTTCCGACGCACGGAGCCAGTTCAATAGACGTGAAGCGCCTCTGGCCGCTCATCGTGCGGCAGGTCGCGTAAAGCCGCCCCTCGCGAACCGACGCCGAGGAACAGGTCTGGGCGTAGGTGCCGGCGGGCGTATCGGTGACCTGAGCACGCGCTTGCGTCCACAAGAGGCCGGTTGCGCAGGCTGTCACCACAAGTGCGGCCAGAGCCCGCCAGACGCGCCCCGCTCCCCCGAAGCGAACCGACCCTGTAGGCGATCCCCTGTCCGCGCTCATCGGACCGGCCGGAACGAGGAGATCAGGTCATTCAGACCCAGCGGAACCACGCTGGACACGTCGCGGTCAAAGATCTCGCAACGACCCCGAAAATCGACGTCGGTGCAGAACTCCCAAGCCCCGGTCATCTGCATCGAGCTGATGACGTCGTTGAAGCGCAGGGGAACAAGGTTCGGGACCGCCTGTTCGAAGGTTCGCGCGATGCCTTGGTAGTTGGTGTGCTCGTAGACGGTGATGCGATGACGCCCGCCCCCCCAGCCCGGCCGCCCCCAGCCGCCCCTGCGCTCCTCGCGCGGGTAGCAGACCAGATTGCCGTTATCATTGATGATCTCGGCGCCCCGGCATGACGCCACGTTGATCCGGGCCTGCCGATAGAAGCCCCGGCTGTCCTGGCAGTTGGCGATCAGCTCGCCGCTCATGACCATGCCGCCCATGCACGACCGGCTCCAGCTGCCCGGAGGCGTGTCGAACGGGCTTGAAAATCCGGACTGGGCCGCCGCCTGTCCCCCCATGCCAGCGGTTCCGACCAGAACAGCCGCCGCGACGTCCGCCAGACCCCAACGCATGACCCACCCCTTCGAGAAACTGCCCGCCACCATGATGCCCAGCTTCCGTTCCGCCGCCAAGGTTGTGTATCGCCGGTAACGACGAAGTTTTCTTTTCAGGCGAATGGGCCTATATCCGGATCATCAGCGCCCGGCCGAAAGGTCGGGCGCCGTCGTATCCAGCGCCCGGGCTCGACCGGGCCTCTCATCCGGGACCCAAGCCCATGACCGACATCCTGATGCCCAAGGCGACCGCCGTCTGGCTGGTGGACAACACCTCTCTGACGTTCGAGCAGATCGCCGACTTCTGCGGCCTGCACCCGCTGGAGGTGCGCGGCATCGCCGATGGCGACGTGGCGCGCGACATCCGCGGCGTCGATCCCATCACCGGAGGCCAACTGGCCCGCGAGGAACTGGACAAGGCTCAGGCCGACGAGAACTACCGCATGAAGGCGATCGTCAGCCGTCACGCCGAGCTGTTGAAGTCGTCCAAGCCCGCGCCGAAGTACACGCCGGTCTCGCGCCGCCAGGACCGCCCGGACGCCATCATGTGGTTCGTCAAGAACCACCCCGAGGTCACCGACGCCCAGATCGCCAAGCTCCTGGGCACCACCAAGGCCACGATCGAGAGCGTGCGCAACCGCACCCACTGGAACAGCGCCAACATCAAGCCGGTCGATCCGGTGACGCTGGGCCTCGTCGGCCAGCTGGCGCTGGACGATCTGGTCTCCAAGGCCGCCGAGAAGAAGAACCGCGACGACGCCAAGAAGGGCGGCCCGGCCCTGGAAGCCATCGTCGAAGAGCCCGCCGAGCCCGAATTCGTGCCGGAGGAGCGCGAGCGCCGCACCGCAGAGCCGACGGCCGCGTCCGTCTTCGGCGACCGGAGCTAAGGCCTTCGCCAACGGCCAAGAAAAAGCCCGCCCGGTTCGCGCCGGGCGGGCTTTGTCATTCAGGTCGGTCGGATCATTCCGCCGGGGCGGGTCCCGGCACGCTGGGCGGCTCCACCTGAGGAAGCTCCGGCATCTTCGGCTCGGGCAGGTTCACGTCCGGAAGCTCGACGTCGACGGCGACGTTGGTGTCCGCCGCCTTCTCGATCGGATTTTGGTTCCCGTTCAGCAGGGCGAAGGCGATGATCGCCACGACGACCAGCAGGCCGATCACCAGGAAGGCCACCACGCCTCCGCCGCCACTACGGCGCTCAGGCTGGACGTTGACGGTGGTGTGGCGCGGCTCGACGACCACGCGCTCGGTCGGGGGCAGGTTCGGATCGGTCATGGATCAGTTCCCGCCCGATACGGCCGGAGCCGCCACTTCGGGCAGGTCGACGTCGACGTTGACCTCCTTGGTCTCGGGCGTCATGCCGCCGCGCGCGAAGACGAAGTAGGCGATGATCGCCAGCACGACGACCACGCCGCCGACGATGAAGGCCAGGCCCGTGTTCCCGCCGCCGGAGTTGGTGTTCTCGGCCATGTCTGTATCTCCCTCTCAGGATTGCTCCCTGTGCGGCAAGAACACCGGTCACGCTTCGCGGTTCCGACAGGCGTCGCTGTTCGGCGCCTGACTTTGGTCGCCGTGCCCCTTATGTTCTCGATTCCGCCGCCCGAGAGTCCGCCCGCTTGACCGACGTCCCAATGCCCGCCCCGCGCATCTCCGACCTGGCCCGTTCGCGCGGTCCCGGCGGCGTGGCGCATGAGACGCCGGACTATCTGGCGGGTCTCAATCCGGAGCAGCGCGCGGCCGTGGAAGCGACCGAGGGGCCGGTTCTGGTCCTGGCCGGCGCGGGTACCGGCAAGACCCGCGTCCTGACCACACGGCTGGCGCACATCCTGGCGACCGGCCGGGCGCGTCCGTGGGAGCTGCTGGTGGTCACCTTCACCAACAAGGCCGCGCGCGAGATGCGCGAGCGGATCACCCACCTGATCGGCCCCTCGGCCGAGGGCCTGCGCTGGCTCGGCACCTTCCACTCCGTCGCCGCCCAGATTCTGCGTCGCCACGCCGAGCTGGTCGGGCTGAAATCCAGCTTCACCATCCTGGACACCGACGACCAGGAGCGGCTGCTGAAGCAGCTGCTGGAAGCCGCCAACATCGACACCAAGCGCTGGACGCCGCGCTCTCTGGCCGGGCTGATCGACCACTGGAAGAACCGCGGCTGGACGCCCGAGAAGCTCCCACCCGGCGAGGACTTCGCCAACGGCAAGGGCCAGAGCCTATATGCCGCCTACCAGGCGCGGCTGGTCACCCTGAACGCCTGCGACTTCGGCGATCTCTTGCTGCACAACCTGACGATCCTGTCGCAACACGCCGATCTGGCGGAGGAATATCGTCGGAGGTTCCGCTACATCCTCGTCGACGAGTATCAAGACACCAACGTCGCCCAGTATCTGTGGCTGAGGCTGCTGACCTCCTCGACCGGCAACGTCTGCTGCGTCGGCGACGACGATCAGTCGATCTATGGCTGGCGGGGCGCCGAGGTGGACAACATCCTGCGGTTCGAGCGCGACTTTCCGGGCGCGAAAGTCATCCGGCTGGAGCGCAACTATCGCTCGACACGGCATATCCTGGGCGCGGCTTCCGGCTTGATCGCCGCCAACCGCGACCGGCTCGGCAAGACGCTGTGGACCGAGGATCAGACCGGCGACAAGGTCCGCGTGCGCGGCGTCTGGGACGGCGAGGCCGAAAGCCGCCTGATCGCCGACGAGATCGAGACCGCGCGCCGCGCCGGCATGGCCTACAAGGACATGGCCGTCCTGGTCCGCGCCTCGTTTCAGATGCGGGCCTTCGAAGAGCGGTTCGTGCTGCTCGCCATCCCCTATGTCGTCATCGGCGGGCCGCGCTTCTTCGAACGCGCCGAGATCCGCGACGCCCACGCCTATCTGCGCCTGATCCAGTCCGAGGACGACGATCTGGCCTTCGAGCGCATCGTCAACGTGCCCAAGCGCGGGATCGGCGACACCTCGGTGCAGAAGATTCTGCAGATCGCCAGGCATCGCGGAGTCTCCGCCATGGCGGCCGTGCGCGATCTGATCACATCGGACGAGCTTCAGGCCCGCACCCGCACGTCGCTGTCCACCTTTGTGCGTGATCTCGACCGCTGGCGCGCCCTGGCGTCCGACACGCGCCACTGGCTCCTGACCGAGACGGTGCTGGAGGAGAGCGGCTACGTCGACATGCAGAAGGCCGACCGCGCGACCGGCCCGGCGCGGCTCGACAACCTGAAGGAACTGACCCAGGCCATGCAGTCCTTCGAGACGCTGGGGGCCTATCTGGAGCATGTCTCGCTCGTCATGGACCTGGATCGCGGGCCGTCTTCCGACGCCGTTCAGATCATGACGCTGCACGGCGCCAAGGGGCTGGAGTTCCCGCTCGTCTTCCTGCCGGGCTGGGAGGAAGGCGTCTTCCCGTCCCAGCGCAGCATCGACGAGAAGGGCGAAAAGGGCCTGGAGGAGGAACGCCGCCTCGCCTACGTCGGCGTCACGCGGGCGAAACAGGACGCGCGCATCTCGTTTGCCGCCAACCGCCTCGTCTACGGTCGCTGGACCAGCCAGCTGCCCAGCCGCTTCGTCGACGAACTGCCCATCGACCACGTCGAGGCGGAGTCAGACACCGGCTACTACGGGGCCTCCGCCGGCATGAAGGAGGCCAAGTCCCGCTGGGACGAGGCCCCGTCCTTCGGCGCGGGCTACACTTCGCCCGGCTGGCAGCGCGCCCAGTCGTTCGTGGCGTCGAAAGCCCCCGCTGCCCGCCCCGCCCGCCAGACCCTGATCGAAGGCGACGGCCGCCTGATCGCCACCGCCGACCCGAGCGCAGGCAGCGGCTGGTCCAAGGGCGACCGGGTGTTTCACCAGAAGTTCGGCTACGGCGCGGTGCGCGTGGTCGAGGGCAACAAGCTTACGGTCGAGTTCGAGAAGGCGGGCGAGAAGCGGGTGATCGATACCTTCGTCGAACGCGTCTGAGCTTCCGAAAACCGTCGATTTCCGACTGGAGCCGCCTCGGCTTTATGGCCTAGCTTAGGGTTCCATCCGTTGCAGGGGGCAGCGGATCGCCGGGGAGGCAACATGTCACGTCACCTGTATCGTATTCTCGCGGTCGGCCTGATGGCCGGATCGCTCGCCGCTTGCGGCGGCTCCACGGAGCCTTCCAACGCCGAGGGCGACGCCGCTCTACCGGACGATGTCACCGCCTTCGTGGCGCGGGCCGGAGAATGTCGGTCCTGGTCCGACGAGGCTCGCGCCAGTGGCCCGCACGCGGACGCCACGCGCGAAGAGGTCATGGCCGCGTGGACCGAGAATGCATGTGAAACCCTCGGGGCGGACGCCGGGACCCTGCGCCAGACCCATGCCGACGACAGCGCGGCTATCGCGGCGATTGACGGGGCGATGACACCCGTCGAAGGCGCTGCTGTCCCCAACTCGCCTCCGGCAGCCGCTACCCCGGAGATGGGAGAAGAGGGCCTTGCGCGTTTCATCTCCAAGGCCGAGCAGTGCGCGGGCTTTGCTGGCGAAGCGGGCGACGACGCGGAGCAAAACACTCGGCTTGAGGGCCTTTGGAGTGAGGCGGGCTGTCAGTACCTCCAGGCTGAAACCAACGCGACCCGGCAAGCCTACGCCGGTAACGACGCGGTCCTCGCTCGCGTCAACGAGTCCGTCGCGGCGCTCGGTTACTAGGGTCGCCGTTCGTTAAGGATTTGGCAGGCATGGTGGGACGTGCGCCCCGCCATGCCCGCCTCTTCGGTCGTCGATTCCGGACCTCCCACCTGGGAGCAGGTGCTGGCGGGGTTCGTTGTCTTCATGCTGACCCAGGCGCTGATCGGGCCGTTGTTCGCGCCAACGCAGGAGGAGACGCCGATCCTGCGGTTGGTGTGGCTTCCGGTCTATGCCGTCATCGCCGGACTGATCCTCTATCGACTGCCCGCCCTGATCCGGGCCTGGCCGGTGTGGATCATGCTCGGCGTTCTGGTGCTGCACGCCTTCGCCTCCAAATGGTGGTCGATCGATCCGGAGGTGACCCAGAGGCGGGTCGTCGCCATGGCCATCTCATCGGCCTTCGCCATCTACCTGGGCATCGTCTTCCGGGGGCCGCATCTGCCACGTCTATTGATGCTGTGCGTGCTCGGCATGGGGCTGGGCAGTCTGGTGATGATCGCGGTCAATCCGACCATCGGCATCCACCAGGCCGAGAACGCCGGACTGTGGCGCGGTCTCTGGTACGAGAAGAACCAGATGGGCCTCGTCATGTCCGCCGGAGCGGTGGCCGCCGCCGCCTGCCTGGCGTCCGGCGATCCGCGCCGCCTGCTGCCCGCCATCACCCTGGTCGTGGCGACCCTGCTGACCCTGGCGACCCAGTCCAAGACCTCCCTGCTCTGCCTGATCCTGGGGACCGGAGCCATCGGCGGGCTGTGGGCCATGCGGAGGGGCGGCGCGGCCTTCTCCATTGTGGCCCTGTGGTTCGGCGTCGTGTTGAGTGCGGTCGGAGGCTACGTCTTCATCACCGACCCGGAGACGGTTCTGGTCGCGCTGGGCAAGGACCCGTCGCTGACCGGCCGGACCGACATCTGGGCCGCCCTCATGCGCGATGTGGCCGAGCGGCCGTGGACTGGGTTTGGCTACTCCGCCTACTGGGGCATCGATTCCGTGCCCGCCGAGTTCATCCGGCTGGAGACCCAGTGGCCCGTACCGTCCGCGCACAACGGCTGGATCGACCTGCTGATCCAGTTGGGCTGGCCGGGCGCCGTGCTGACCGGCGGCGTGGTCCTGCTGGCATTCCTCGCCACCCTCGTCCGCATCCCCGGCGCGGGCGCGCGCGAAGGCTACTGGGGCGTCGGCTACCTCGCCGTCTTCCTGCTGCTCAGCCTGTCCGAGAGCGTGCTGCTCAGCCACGCCAACCTGCCCTGGACCCTGCTGCTGGCCATCCTCGCCCGCGCCCTTGCCGCCGAGCCCGAGCCGGTGCGCGCGCCCCTTGCCCGGCGGGTGTCAGGGGCCTACCAGACGGCTCCCCGAATCGCCGCACACTCAGGCTATGCCCTCCGCCTCCGCCCCGTCCCTGTTCGATGACATGCCCGAGCCGCACAAGTCTGCGGCCCCCGCCCCTGCGCCCGAACCGGCCCTGAAGCCCCAGGCGACGGCCCCCGCCCCGGCTCACGCCGCGGCCACGCCCGCCGGCGGCTACTCCGCCTCCTCCATCGAGGTGCTGGAAGGGCTGGAGCCCGTCCGCAAGCGGCCCGGCATGTACATCGGCGGCACCGACGAGCGGGCTCTGCATCACCTGTTCGCCGAAGTCCTGGACAACGCCATGGACGAGGCGGTGGCCAAGCACGCCAAGCTGATCACCGTCGACCTCGACGCCGACGGCGTGCTGTCCGTCCGCGACGACGGGCGGGGCATTCCCGTCGACCCCCACCCCAAACATCCCGGCAAGTCGGCGCTCGAGGTGGTGATGACCGTGCTGCACTCGGGCGGCAAGTTCTCGGGCAAGGCCTATGAGACCTCCGGCGGCCTGCACGGCGTGGGCGTCTCGGTCGTCAACGCCCTGTCGGACGAGCTGGACGTCACCGTCTGGCGCGACGGGTTCGAGTGGAAGCAGTCCTTCAGCCGGGGACATCCTTTGGGGCCCATCCAGCAGGTCGGCCCGTCGAAGAAGCGCGGCACCCTGATCCGCTTCCACCCGGACGCCGAGATCTTCGGCGTCGGCGCGGCCTTCAAGCCCGCCCGCCTGTTCCGCATGGCCCGGTCCAAGGCCTATCTTTTCCGGGGCGTCGAAATCCGCTGGACCTGCTCGGCCGAGCGCATCACCGACCACACCCCGACCGAGGCGACCTTCCATTTCCCCAACGGCCTGGCCGACGCCCTGGCCGAACGCATCGGCGAGATGGAGACCGTCACCCCGACCTTCTCCGGCCGCGTGGAGCGCAAGGGCGAGGCCGGGGCCGTTGAATGGGCCGTGACCTGGTCGCCCATCGGCTTTGGCGACGCCGACAGCTTCGTCCAGTCCTACTGCAACACCGTTTCCACGCCGGACGGCGGCACCCACGAGGCCGGCTTCCGGGCAGCCCTGGTCAAGGGGCTCAAAGCCTATGGCGAGCTGACCAACGAGAAACGCGCCGCCCAGATCACGGCCGAGGACGTCATCGCCAACGCCGGCGCCCTGATCAGCGTCTTCATCCGCAATCCCGAGTTCCAGGGCCAGACCAAGGACCGCCTGTCCTCGCCCGACGGCCAGAAGATCGTCGAGACCCTGATCCGCGACCCGCTCGATCACTGGCTGACCGAGAACCCGAAACAGGCCAATGTCCTGCTCGGCTTCATCATCGAACGCGCCGAGGACCGGCTGCGTCGCCGCAAGGACAAGGAGGTCCAGCGCGCCGCCGCGACCAAGAAGCTGCGCCTGCCCGGCAAGCTGGCGGACTGCACGCGCCAGTCCGCAGAGGGCACCGAGCTGTTCATCGTCGAAGGCGACTCGGCCGGCGGCTCGGCCAAGCAGGCCCGCGACCGCGCGACCCAGGCCATCCTGCCCCTGCGCGGCAAGATCCTGAACGTCGCCTCGGCCACCGCTGACAAGCTGCGCCAGAACATCGAGCTCAACGACCTGACCTTAGCGCTGGGCATCACGCCAGGCCCGCGCTTCGACATCGACGCGCTGCGCTATGAGCGGATCGTCATCATGACCGACGCCGACGTGGACGGGGCCCATATCGCGGCGCTGCTGATCACCTTCTTCTATCGCTCCATGCCGGAGGTGATACGCCAGGGCCGGCTGTTCATGGCGCTGCCGCCGCTCTATCGGCTCCAGGCCGGGCCGCTCAGCGAATACGCCCGAGACGAGGCCCACCGCGAGGAGCTGATGGCCACGGTGTTCAAGGGCAAGAAGGTCGAGGTCGGCAGGTTCAAGGGTCTCGGCGAGATGATGGCCTCCCAGCTCAAGGAGACCACCATGGACCCGAAGAAGCGCACCCTGGCCAAGGTCACCCTGCCCTCCTCCGAGGAGGACATCGAGGACCTGGTCGAACGCCTGATGGGCAAGAAAGCCGACGCCCGCTTCCGCTTCATCCAGGACAACGCCCGGTTCGCGGTGGCGGACCTGGACGTTTGAGCCGGCGCTAGCGCCCTCGTTGAAGCACGTTCGTCACGCGCCGACCCAGGGGATCGCGCGATTCCCACCGCTCTCCGACGCTCGCGGAGATCATCGGCGAGCAGAAGCGCGAGATCATCATGATCGAGGGGGTGATGTTGTTCAGGCAGACCCGGTCGCCCTCGATGCGCCAGCGACCGGTGATCGTGCGCCCGCTCGAGAACCGCGCGGAATAGCTGCCATCCGGATTGAACCAGTGCCGGACCCAGCCCCCGTCGGGATAGTGAGATACGAGCGTATTGCCGAAGGCCTGCTCGATGTCGGCTCTCGCCGCCTGCGGTACGGTTCCGACAGAGATCGCCATGGCGACGATCAGCGCGAACGAACGACGCGAGCCCTTCATGCCCCCACCCTTGCAGCCTCTCCCGGCGTTATTCCTTAACGATTGGTAACTCCGATGCAAGTCGGCAGCCCGGCGAGAATACTTGACTCTGGTGTGGGGATTTCCATATAGCGGTCTTGTACGGAGCAGGACTGGCGATTCGCGCCGCCCGCACGCCCAGCGGCACGGGCGGTTCCGCGCATATCCCCGCCGATCATCGAGGGTCGGCTTTCCTCTCCCGCCGAGGCGCTAATCGCGCCCTCGGCTTTCGTCGCAAGGACGCATGACCGAATTTTCCCAGCTGGGCCTGTCGCCCACCACCCTGCAGGCCGTGATCGACACGGGCTACACCACCGCCACCCCGATCCAGGCCCAGGCCATTCCGGTCGCGCTCGCCGGCCGCGACGTGCTGGGCATCGCCCAGACCGGCACCGGCAAGACGGCCGCCTTCACCCTGCCGCTGATCGAGCGCCTGTCGACCGGACGCGCCCGCGCCCGCATGCCGCGCGCGCTGGTTCTGGCCCCGACCCGCGAGCTCGCCGATCAGGTCGCCGAGCAGTTCAAGAAGTATGCGAAGGGCACCAAGCTCAGCTGGGTCCTGCTGATCGGCGGCGTCTCCATGGGCGACCAGGTCGCGGCGCTGAACAAAGGTGTCGACGTTCTCATCGCCACGCCGGGCCGTCTTCTGGACCTGTTCGAGCGTGGCAAGATGTTGCTGACCGGCGTGGAAATGATGGTCGTCGACGAGGCCGACCGCATGCTGGACATGGGCTTCATCCCCGATATCGAGCGCATCTTCAAACTGACGCCGCCCAAGCGCCAGACCCTGTTCTTCTCGGCCACCATGCCGCCGGAGATCACCCGGCTGACGACCCAGTTCCTCAAGGATCCGACCCGGATCGAGGCCTCGCGCCCGGCCATGACGGCCGAGACCATCACCCAGTATCTGGTCCGCATCCCTTCGTCGGACCCCAAGGCCAAGCGCGCGGCGCTGCGGGCCCTCGTCGGCCGCGAGGACGTCAAGAACGGCATCGTCTTCTGCAACCGCAAGTCCGAAGTGGACGTCGTCGCGAAGTCGCTGAAGACCCACGGCTTCGACGCCGCGCCGATCCACGGCGACCTGGACCAGTCCCTGCGGATGAAGACGCTGGCCGCCTTCCGCTCGGGCGAGCTCAAGCTGCTGGTGGCGTCCGACGTCGCCGCGCGCGGACTGGACATTCCCGACGTCAGCCACGTCTTCAACTACGACGTGTCGCATCACGCCGACGACTATGTCCACAGGATCGGCCGCACGGGCCGAGCCGGCAAGCTGGGCCAAGCCTTCATGATCGTCACCCCCGCCGACGACAAGTCGCTGGATAAGGTCATGAAGCTCATCAAGATGGAGCCTCAGGAACTGACGCTCGACATCGACTGGTCTGACCTCGGCGGGGCCCGCCGCGGCGGTCCGGCGGCCAAGCCGGCCGCCGAAAAGGCCCTGACGGCCGTGCAAGGCGATCCGACCGCCCAGATGGAGGCTGCCCCGCGTCGCTCGCGCAGCCGTCGCCCGGGCCGCGCCGAAGCCGTGACCGCCGCTACGGCTCCGGCTGAACAGGCCGTTGTCGCAATCCCGGCTGCCGTCCTTGCCGAGCCCCGCCCCGCCAACGAGCCGCGTTTGCGCCAGGCGGACCGCCGTGCCGGCGGACGAACCGACCGCGACGCCCCCCCGGCGCGCGAGGGACTCGGCTTCGGTGCGGACGTGCCCGCCTTCCTTCGCCGCTCGGTGGCGCTGAAGGTCTAGAACACCACCATAGGTTGTACTCGCGCGCGCCTTTAACCCGGTGTTACGGAACCTCGACTAGAGCTGTTCTCCGACAGCGGCGGCGATATGTCGGCCGGCGCCGGGGGAGCAGAATGACAGCCCAGGTCCAGACCACGCTTCGCACGCCCGAGGCCTTCGCCTTGGCCAAACGCGCGGTCGCGGAGATGGAAGCGGCCGGCGTCTGGCCCACCCCGCTCAACTTCGAACTCTGGCTGCACTACCTCGGCGAGCCGGACGGTCCGCTGGGCAAGGAGATGCAACGGCTGCTGGCCGACGGCACCGCCTTCACCGAAGGCACGTCCGAAATGCTGGCGGCCGAGTATCTGCCGCGCGGCCGACTGTCGGAAGAAATCCGGGACGCCGGAGCCGTGTTGAACCGCGAACTCTCGACCGTCTCCGAAGTCATCGCCCGCGCCCAGCAGTCTCAAACCGCCTATGGCGAGACCCTCGCCGGCGCCTCGACCCAGCTTGAAGCGACCTCGGAGCCGACCGCCCTGCTCGGCGTGGTGTCCAAGCTGACCAAGGCGACGACCAAGGTCCAGGCCGAGAACGCCACCCTGGAGAAGCGGCTGGAGACGTCGACGAAGGAGGTCGCGCGTCTTCGCGAGCATCTTGAGCAGGTCCGGCGCGACGCCATGACCGATGCGCTCACCAACCTCGCCAACCGCAAGGCCTTCGACGAAGAGCTGCTGCGCGCCTGCGACGAGGCCGACAAGAAGCGCCAGCCCCTGACCCTGGCCGTTCTCGACATCGACCACTTCAAGCGGTTCAACGACACCTGGGGCCACCAGACCGGCGACCAGGTCCTGCGCTATGTCGCCAGCGTGATCGGTCGGGCCTCCAAGTCCCCGCGTATCGCCGCCCGCTTCGGCGGAGAAGAGTTCGCCGTGATCTTCCCAGGCGAGAGCGCCTCGGTGGTCGAGGCCGCCCTGAACGCCATCCGCACGGAGATCGGCGCGCGCGCTCTTCGCCGTCGCTCGACCAACGACGAACTGGGCGCCGTCACCATTTCGGCGGGCCTTGCGCAGCGCCGGACAGGCGAAACCGGCTCCGAGCTTCTGGACCGCGCCGACGCCGCCCTTTACGCTTCCAAGCGCAACGGACGTAACCAAGTGACGAATGGCGAACGGTATCAGGAAGCCGCCTAGGTTTCGCCCGCTTCCCGTTTGTTAGTCTGGTCCAATGCGCAGTTTCGCCTTCGCCGTCGCCTACTGGGCCCTGTCCATCGGCTATGGCCTGACCGCCGCCTTCGCCGCCCTGATCCCCGGCCGCGACGCGACCGCCGCCGTCATCCGCGCCTATGTACGCCGTATGGTCCAGGCCATGCGCATCCTGGCGGGCATCCGCATCAAGGTGCGCGGCAAGGAGCGGGTGCCCACCGGCGCCTTCATCATCGCGTCGAAGCACCAGAGCTGGGGCGACGGCTTCGCCACCTACGACCAGTTCGACGATCTGGCCTTCGTCACCGGCGATCATCTGGAAAAGTTCCCCCTGCTGGGCACGGTCCTGAGGAAACTCGGGGCCATCGTCGTCAACAACTGCGGCGGCCGCGAAGCCCGGGACTCGCTCAAGCAGAGTGGCGCGACGGCGCATCGCGAGGGCCGCCGCATCCTGATCTATCCCGAGGGCAACCTCGCCAAGGTCGGGGAGAAGTTCCGCTACCGCTCCGGCGTCTGGCACATGTACCGGGACTTCGACATGCCGGTCGTGCCGCTCGCCACCAACCTCGGCCTGTTCTGGCCGCAGGAGGAGTACCGCAAGCACCCCGGAACGGCGACGCTGGAGTTTCTCGACCCCATCCCAACCGGTCTCGGCAAGGACGAGTTCCTGGCGCGACTGGAAGAGGTCGTGGAGGGCAAGACCGCCGAGCTGATCGCCGAGGCGCGGGGCGGCCCTGTCACGCCGAACGTCCGGGTGCTGGCGCCTGACGAGGCGGCCAAGGCGGCGAAGCGCGAAGCCGCTATGGCTTGAGCTTGGCCTTCCGAGGTTTCTTCGCCGCAGCCTTCCTGAGGGCGACGTCGATGGACCGCCGAGCCCAATCGACGGCTTCGTCAGCATCGTCCAGGGCGCTTTCCGGCAGAGACCAGTAGGCCATCGCCATCGGCTCCCCATCTTTTCCCGCAAAGGTGAACTGCCGGGCGCCCGCCTGTTCCAGCAACGGCTGATTGACCTCGTCGGCCTTCAGCCAGACGACGCCGTCGTCCAGCAGGGCGAAGATCAAGCCCTGGGAATAGACCGCCGCCCCGCCGAACATCCGCTTGATCTCAAGCGGCTCCAAGGCGGCGAAATGCTCGCGCACCCACTCGCCGAAGCCTGGATCGTAGGCCACCGTCAGGCCGCCGGGATGACCGCGCCGTCGTACTTTTCGGCGATGAAGTCCTTGACCGCCTGACTGCGCAGCGCAGTGGCCAGGGCCTGGACGCGCGGGTCGTTCTGGTCCTCTGCACGCGTGACCAGATAGTTGACGTAGGGGCTGTCGCCGCCCTCGATCGTCAGGGCGTCCTCGCGCGGGTTCAGGCCCGCGTCCAAGGCGTAGTTGGTGTTGATCACCGCCATGTCGACCTGATCCAGCACACGCGGCAAGGTCGCGGATTCCAGCTCGCGGAAGCGCAGATTCTTGGGGTTCTCGGTGATGTCGCGCAGACTCTGGGACGGGTTGGTCGGGTCGGCCAGGCGGATCAGCCCGGCTGTCTGCAGCAGGATCAGCGACCGCCCGACCGAGGACGCATCGTTGGGGATGGCGACATCGGCCCCGTCCGGCAGGGCCGCCAGCGTCTGGAACCGCCGCGAATAGGCTCCCAGCGGCTCCACATGGATGCCGGCGACGGTGACCAGGGTCGCGCCGCGCGCGGCGTTGAACTCGTCCAGATAGGGCTTGGTCTGAAAGTAGTTGGCGTCCAGTCCGCCCTCGACCAGCTGTGTGTTGGGCTGGACGTAGTCGTTGAACACCCGCACCTCGATCGGCGTCCCGGCCTCGGCCAGCGACGGTGCCAGGAACTCGAGGATCTCGGCGTGCGGCACCGCGGTCGCGCCCACCACCAGCGGCCCGGTGCCATCGTCGGCCTTGTCGGCCCCCTGGCCGCAGGCGGCGAGCGCCAAAGTAGCGGCGGCGATCAGAAGCGAGCGGCGAAGCATGGGGAGATGCCTTTCGTCGGAGGAAATCAGCGGTGGGAAACGCGGGCGACCAAGGCGTCACCGAACATCTGCAGAATTTGTACGAGCACCAAGAGCAAAACGACGGTCACGACCATGACGTCGGTCTGGAACCGCTGATAGCCGAAACGCACGGCCAGGTCGCCCAAACCGCCCGCTCCGACCACACCCGCCATGGCGGTGTAGCTGACCAGAGCGATCGCCGTGACCGTTGCGCCCGCGATGATCCCGGGCATGGCCTCGGGCAACAGGGCGCGGGTCACGATCTGGAAGGTCGAGCCGCCCATTGCCTGGGTCGCCTCAACCACGCCCTTGTCGACCTCGCGCAACGCCGTCTCGACCAGGCGGGCGTAGAAGGGCGCGGCCCCCACCACCAGCGGCGGAATGGCCCCGGCGACGCCCAGCGAAGTGCCGACCAGGATCACCGTCACCGGCAGCATGACGATCAGCAGGATGATGAAGGGCACCGACCTCAGGATGTTGACGATCAGCGACAGCAGCCCGTTCAGCACCGGATTGGCCGCCAGCCGCCCCTTGCCCGACAGATACAGCAGCACCCCCAGCGGAATGCCGAACAGCACGGTCAGGGCCATCGACCCGCCGAGCATCAGCAGGGTGTCGCGCGTCGCGCGCACGATCTCGGGCCAGTCCACGTTGGCAAAGAACTCGGTCACGACACCGCCTCCACCACCACGCCGCGCTCCGACAGCCGCGCCACGGCGGCCTCGGCGTCGCCGCCGGTGAAGGCCACCACCATCTGGCCATAGGGTTCGCCCCGGATGCGGCTGATGCGACCCGACAGGATGGAATAGTCGACACCCACCGACCGCGCGACGCGGCTCAGCTCGGGCTCGTAGGTCGCCGGACCCCGGAATGTCAGCCGCGCCAGCCGTCCGCCGGCCGGAGCCAGGGAGGCATCGAATGTCTCGCCCCCCTCGCCTTCCGCCAGCATGGCTTTCGTCACCGGCGATTTCGGGTGCAGGAAGACGTCCGCCGTCGCCCCCTCCTCCACCACCCGCCCGTCCTTCAGCACCGCCACCCGGTCGCAGACGCGGCGCACCACCTCCATCTGGTGGGTGATCAGCACGATGGTGAGGCCGAGCTCGCGGTTCAGCTCGTCCAGCAGGCTCAGGATTTCATCCGTGGTCTCGGGATCGAGCGCGCTGGTCGCCTCGTCGCACAACAGGACCTCGGGACCGCAGGCCAGCGCGCGGGCGATGCCCACCCTCTGCTTCTGCCCGCCCGACAGCTGGGCCGGGTGCTTCTTCGCGTGTTCCGCCAGCCCCAGCCGGGCCAGCAACTCAGCCGTCCGCGCCCGGACCTCGGCGTCCGGCCGGCCCTCCAGCCGCAGCGGAAAGGCGACGTTTTCTTCGATCGTCTTGGCGTTCAGAAGGTTGAAGTGCTGGAAGATCATGCCGATCCGCCGCCGCGCGGCGCGCAGTTCGGCGGGCTTCAGCGCCGTGATCTCCTGATCGCCCACGAACACGCGGCCCGCGTTCGGCGTCTCCAGCCGGTTGATCGTCCGGATCAGCGTCGACTTGCCTGCGCCCGACCGCCCGACCACGCCGAATACCTGCCCCTGCCCGACCGTCAGGTCGACGGCGTCCAGCGCCACGCGCTCTCCCGCCGCGCTGCGATAGCGCTTGGTCACCCCTTCCAGCCGGATCATGTCAGTCGGCGTCCAGCGCCGCCGCGGGGATGATCGTCACGCTCTCGCCGCAGCCACACGCGTCCGTCTGGTTCGGATTGCGGAACACGAACTTGGACGCCAGCTTCGTCGTCTCGAAGTCGATCTCCGACCCGATCAGGAACAGGATGGCCTTGGGCTCGATCAGGATGGTCACGCCCTGGTCCTCGACCACTTCGTCCATCGGCTCGATCGTCTCGGCATAGGCGAAAGTGTACTCCTGGCCCGCGCAGCCGCCATTCTTCACCCCGACGCGCAGGGCGACATAGGGCTTGTCCGCCGTCTCCATGATCTCGCGCACGCGCGCGGCGGCGGCCTCGCTCAGGGTGACGACCTTGGGGCGCGGGCGTCGGGGCCGGGATGCTGTCTGGAGATCGGTCATCAGAACATGTTCAAGGCGAGCTTCGCCTCGTCGCTCATCTTCGACGGATCCCACGGCGGCTCGAACACCAGATTGGCCCGGGCCGAGCGCACGCCCTCGACCTTCTTGACCGCGTCCTCGATCCAGCCGGGCATCTCGCCCGCCACCGGGCAACCCGGGGCCGTCAGGGTCATGTCGATAAGCACGTCGCGGTCGTCGGACAGATCGACCTTGTAGATCAGACCCAGCTCATAGACGTCGACCGGGATCTCCGGATCGTAGACCGTCTTCAGCGCCGCGATCAGGTCGTCGGTCAGCCGGTCGATCTCGGCCTGATCCAGCGCGGCCTTCTGCGGCTCCGCCCAGGTCTCGGCGAAGGTCTCGCTCTTGGTGATCGTTTCGTCCACGTCGCTCACACGAAGAATTCCCGGGCCTTGATGAGGGCGTCCGCAAAGGCGTCCGCATCTTCCACTGTGTTATATAGGGCGAAGCTGGCCCGCGCGCTCGAAGTCAGTCCGAAACGGCGCGACAGAGGCTCGGCGCAGTGCAGTCCGGCCCTCACCGCCACACCGTAACGGTCCATGACCTGGGCCACGTCATGGGCATGGGCTCCCTCGACCGTGAAGGTCAGGATCGCCCCCTTGCCCGGTGCCGTACCAACGATCCGCAGCCAGTTAAGGCCCGACAGTCGCGCCACAGCGTGGTCATAGACCGCCATCTCGTGGGCCGCGATCGCCTGGCGATCGAAACTCATGAACCATTCCAGCGCGGCCCCCAGGCCGATCGCCTCCAGGATCGGCGGCGTCCCCGCCTCAAACCGGTGCGGAATGTCGGCATAGGTCACGGCGTCCTGCGTGACCGTCGCGATCATCTCGCCGCCGCCCTGATACGGCGGCAGGGCCTCCAGCGCGGCGCGCTTGCCATACATCCCGCCGATGCCGGTCGGGCCATACAGCTTGTGGCCGGTGAAGACGTAGAAGTCGCAGTTCAGCGCCTGGACATCGGGTGCGCAATGCACCGCCCCCTGGCACCCGTCGACCAGCACCAGAGCGCCCGCCGCATGGGCCAGATCGGCGACCGCCTTCACATCGTTCACCGTGCCCAGCACATTCGACATCTGGGTCACGGCGACCAGCCTGGTTTTCGGCCCGATCAGATCGGCCAGCGCCGCCATGTCGAGCGCCCCATCGTCCAACACCGGGGCCCACTTCAGCACGACGCCGAACCGGTCCCTCAGCATGGCCCACGGCACGATGTTGGCGTGGTGCTCCATCTGGGTGGTGATGATCTCGTCGCCCGGCTTCAGGCTCTGGCTCAGACCCGCCGCGACCAGGTTGAAGGCCTCGGTCCCGCCCTTGGTCCAGACGATCTGGTCGGGGCTCTCGGCGTTCAGGAACCGCGCGACGGTCTCGCGCGCCTGCTCGAACGCCTCGGTCGTCTCATTGGCCAGGGTGTGCAGGCCGCGATGGACGTTGGCGTAACTGCCCTCCATCGCCGCCGTCAGGGCGTCGATCACCGCTCGCGGCTTCTGCGCCGAGGCGGCCGAGTCCAGATAGACCAGCGGCTTGCCGTTCACCGTCCGCGACAGGATCGGAAACTGCGCCCGGGCGGCATAGGGATCGAAGCGGGTTACAGGCGCGCCGTCAGCCATTCCCTCACCACCTCTCTCTCGCCGTCATGCGCGATACGGTCGACGACCTCGATCAGGAAGGCCTGCGTCAGCAGCGCCCGCGCCTCGTCCGCCGGGATGCCACGCTGCTGCATGTAGAACAGGGCGCTTTCGTCCAGATTGCCGACCGTGTTGCCGTGCGCGCACTGAACGTCGTCGGCATAGATCTCCAGCTCCGGCTTGGCATCCACCTCGGCCCGCTCGCCGAGAATGAGCGCGTGGTGGCCCATCCGCGCATCGGTGCCGTCGGCCCCGCGCTCGACCACGATCTTGCCCTGGAACACGCCGCGCGCCGTGTCGCGCACCACGCCCTTGGTCAGCTGTGAGGTGACGCCGTTCAGGCCGCCGTGGCGAACCACGCTCGTCAGATCCGTGTGACGCTCGCCGGACAAGGCATACAGGCCGTCCAGCGTGACTTCGGTGCCTTCGCCGCCGTGAGCCAGATGGGTCTCCTGCCGCTGCAGCCTCGCGCCGCTCGTGATCGTTGTTTGGCGATAGACCGCGCCCGGCACCGTCTTCACATGCGCCACGGACACCGAAATGGCATCCGCCGGCTCGTCGATCAGGACGACCCGGGTGACCTCTGCCCCGGCCGGGATGTCGAGATCGATGCGATAGCTGGCGACATATCCTGCGCCAGCACCTTCATGGCTTTCCAGCAGCGTCAGTTTCGCGCCCGGCTTGACCGCAATCCGGACTGAGGCGCTGTGCCCCGTTCCCGTGGCATCCGACACGAACCGTAGCCGCAGCGTCTGTTCGCCCGAGGCGACGAAAGCATCGGCTCCGACCGCCCGGCCGTTGGCGAAGGCGATCTCCTCTCCGCCCAGCGCCGCAAACGGCCCGCCCGGCGCGGTCTCGACCGTCGGCGACGGCGGCGGCGTCTCGCGCAACACGCGGGCCAGGTCGGTGTATTTCCAAGCCTCGACCCGCCGCGACGGGAAGGTCGAGGGGTCGCGCAGGTCGACGGCCGTGCTCACGCCGCCTGCGGCAGGTATTTGTCGTACCCTTCCGCCTCCAGCTGATGCGCCAGCTCCGGCCCACCGGACGCCACGATCCGCCCGGCCGCCAGCACATGCACCCGGTCGGGTTTGATGTAGTCCAGCAGTCGCTGATAGTGGGTGATCACCAGCATCGCCCGATCCGGCGACCGCAGCGCATTCACCCCCTCCGACACGATCCGCAGGGCGTCGATGTCGAGGCCGGAATCGGTCTCGTCGAGGATGAGCAAGCTGGGCTCCAGCAGGGCCATCTGCAGGATCTCCATCCGCTTCTTCTCGCCGCCGGAGAAGCCGACGTTCAGCGGCCTCTTCAGCATGTCGAAGTCCATCTTCAACGCCGCCGACGCCGCCTTGACCTGTTTCAGAAACGCCGGCGCCGACACCTCCTCCTCGCCCCGCGCCCGCTTCTGCGCGTTCAGCGCCGTGCGCACGAAGGTCAGGGCCGGGACGCCGGGGATCTCGATCGGATACTGGAACGACAGGAACACGCCCTTGGCCGCCCGCTCGGCAGGCTCCAGGTCCAGCAGGCTCTCGCCCCGCCAGTCCACCGCACCCTCGGTCGCCTCATAGCCAGGCCGCCCCGACAGGGCATAGCCCAGCGTCGACTTGCCCGCCCCGTTCGGCCCCATGATGGCGTGCACCTCGCCCGCCGGAACGTCGAGCGTCAGCCCCTTGAGGATCGGCTTGTCACCGACGGAGACGTGGAGGTTGTTGATCTTGAGCATTGTTTCTTCTTGTTATCCGACCGAGCCTTCAAGGCTGATCGCCACCAGCTTCTGCGCCTCGACGGCGAATTCCATCGGCAGTTTCTGCATCACGTCGCGGACGAAGCCGTTGACCAGAAGAGCCACCGCCTCCTCCTGCGACAGGCCGCGCTGCTGCGCATAGAACAGCTGGTCGTCGGACAGGCGCGTCGTCGTCGCCTCGTGCTCCAGCTGGGCGGAGCCGTTGCGGGCCTCGATGTAGGGCACGGTGTGCGACCCGCAGTCGCCGCCGATCAGCAGGCTGTCGCACTGGGTGAAGTTGCGAACACCCGTCGCCTTCGGGTGCACCGAAACCAGGCCGCGATAGGTCGAATCAGACTTGCCCGCCGACACCGCCTTGGCGATGATCCGGCTCTTCGAGTTCTTGCCCAGGTGGATCATCTTGGTGCCGGTGTCGGCCTGCTGATGTCCGTTGGTGATGGCGATAGAATAGAACTCGCCCGAGCTCTCCTCGCCCTTCAGGATGCAGGACGGATATTTCCACGTCACCGCCGACCCGGTCTCCACCTGGGTCCACGAAACCTTCGACCGATCGCCCCGGCAGTCGGCGCGCTTGGTGACGAAGTTGTAGATGCCGCCCTTGCCCTCGGCGTCGCCGGGGTACCAGTTCTGAACCGTCGAATATTTGATCTCAGCGTCGTCCAGGGCGACCAGTTCGACCACGGCAGCGTGCAGCTGGTTCTCGTCCCGCATCGGCGCCGTGCAGCCTTCCAGATAGGAGACGTAGCTGCCCTTGTCGGCGATGATCAGGGTCCGCTCGAACTGGCCCGTCTGGCTCGCATTGATGCGGAAATAGGTCGACAGCTCCATCGGGCACTTCACGCCCGGCGGGATGTAGACGAACGAACCGTCCGAAAAGACCGCGCTGTTCAGCGCCGCGAAATAGTTGTCCGAGACCGGCACCACCGATCCCAGATACTGCCGCACCAGGTCAGGATATTCCCGCAAGGCCTCGGAAATCGGCATGAAAATCACGCCGACCTTGGCCAGCTCGGCCTTGAAGGTTGTGACCACGCTGACCGAGTCGAACACGGCGTCGACGGCATAGCGCGCCGCACCCTCCACGCCCGCCAGCACCTCCTGCTCCTTCAGCGGGATGCCCAGCTTCTTGTAGATCTCCAGGATTTCCGGATCGACCTCGTCCAGAGACTTCGGCCCATCCTTCTTCTTGGGCGCGGCGTAGTAGAACAGCGACTGATAATCGACCGGCTCGTATTTGACCGAGGCCCAGGTCGGCTCCTCCATCGCCAGCCAGCGCTCATAGGCGGCGAGGCGCCACTCCAGCATCCACTCCGGCTCACCCTTCTTCTCGGAGATGAAGCGGACGATGTCGGCGTTCAGCCCGCGCGGGGCATATTCGGTCTCGATGTCCGAGGTGAAGCCGTGCTCGTACTTCTCCAGCGCGGCGACGGCGTCGATGGTTTCCTGAACAGCAGCCATGACTTAGGCGGTTTCCTTCATGCGGGCCGACTGACGCTCGCGCAGTCTCCCATATGCGCGCGCCCAAGCTTCGGAGAAGCGCGACCAATCGTCTTTCGTCGTGCCCCAGCCGCCCGAGACCCGGACACCCCCGGTCGCCAGGTCCATGCGCCCCATGGCCACGATGGTCCGGCTTGGCTTGGTCTTGCCCGACGAGCAGGCGCTGCCGGCCGAGACCATGACGCCTTCCAGATCCAGCACGATCAGGGCCTGCGGGCTCTCCCAGTCCGCCACCGACAGGAACAGGGTGTTGGGCAGACGCGGCGCGCCCTTGCCGATGATGACGGCACCGGCCGCCTCGACCGCAGCCTCTGCCGCGTCGCGCCAGGCGGCGTGCGCCTCGGCCGTCGGCAGGTCGCGCACCGCGCAGTCGGCCGCGACGCCGAAGCCGTGGATGCCCGGCACGTTCTCGGTCCCGGCCCTCAGGCCCCGCTCCTGCCCGGCGCCGCGAACGATCTGCACCGCCGACCGGCCTTCGCCCAGAACCAGCGCGCCCACGCCCTGCGGTCCGCCCAGCTTGTGCGCCGACAGCGTCAGGGTATTCGCCTTCAGCGCCGCCATCGACACGGGAATCTTGCCCGCCGACTGGATGGCGTCGACGTGCAGCCAGCCACCCGCCTCGCGCACCAGGGTGGCGGCCTCGCGGATCGGCTGGATCACGCCGCTCTCGTTGTTCGCATGGTGGATCGCCACCACCGCCGTGCCGGGCGCGCGCAGCAGCTCTGACAGCTTGCCCAGATCGACCACGCCCCGCCCATCGACCGGCAGCACCTTGACCGGCTTGCCCGACGCCATCGCCGCCTCGGCGACGCAGGGGTGTTCCGACGCGCAGACGATCAGCCTCTCGCATCCGGCCGCGATCGCGCTGGCGATGGCCTGGGCGTTGGACTCCGTTCCCCCGGAGGAGAAGACCACGGACTGCGCATCCGCCCCGACCATCTCGGCCACCTTGGCCCGCGCCGTCTCGACGCGCGCCCGCGCGCGCCGCCCGGCCGCGTGCACCGCGGACGGATTGCCATTGTCGGCCAGGGCCTCGGCCATCGCCGCCTGCACCTCGGGCCGCACCAGGGCCGACGCGTTATAATCCAGATAGACGGGGCTCATGCCGCCACCCCGACTGCGGTCTGGGCTTCGCCCGCCACCGGCGCGCGCCGCGTCCGGTTCAGGATCACATCCTCCAGCGACACGCTGGATAGGTAGCGATGAATCTCGTCGCCCAGGTCTTCCCAAAGGTTATGGGTGATGCACCGTTCGCCGGCCATCATGCAGCCGCGGGGCGAGGAATGGGCCGCGCAGCGCGTCGCCCGGATCGGCTCATCCACCGCCAGCACGATCTCTGACACCACCGTCTCGCCCGCCGTCTTGGCCAGACGATAGCCGCCGCCGGGCCCGCGAACGCTCTGGACCAGCCCGCTTTTCCTCAGGCGAGCGAACAGCTGTTCCAGATAACTCAATGAAATCTCTTGCCGCGTGGCGATCTCGGCGAGCGAGACCGCCCTCGCCTTTCCGCCCTCGGCGCGGCCGTGCCGGGCCAGGTCGGCCATCGCCATGACGGCGTATCGTCCCTTGGTCGACAGTCGCATCGTCGCCTTCGCAAAAATCGCGCGCCTTTTCGGGGTCCTGTGCTATGACCCGCCGCTTCTCGAGGCGGCCTGCGCGCCCCATCGGACTTAGAAAGTCCGACTGTGGCGGTCAAGTATTGCGCGGCCGCGAAACGACAGTTGAACGGATTCCAGAGCCCCTATGCCTGAAGTCATCCTGCCCGGCGCCTCCGGCCGCATCGAAGGTCGCTATTCTCCGGGCAAGCGCCCGAACGCCCCGATCGCCCTGATCCTGCACCCCCACCCCAAGGCGGGCGGGCACATGAACAATCCCGTCGCGGTCACCCTGTACCAGCTGTTCGTCAAGCGCGGCTTCGCCACCCTGCGCTACAACAGCCGCGGCGTCGGCAAATCCCAGGGCGAGTTCGATAGCGGCATCGGCGAGCTGGCGGACGCCGCCACCGCGCTCGACTGGCTTCAGTCCAACAACCCCGCCGCCACCCAGACCTGGGTCGCCGGCTACCAGTTCGGGGCCTACATCGGCATGCAGCTGTTGATGCGCCGGCCCGAGACAGACGGCTTCATCTCGGTGTCGCCGCCGTCGAACATGTACGACTTCAGCTTCCTGGCCCCCTGCCCGGCGTCGGGCCTGTTCCTGCACGGCACGGCCGACACCATCGTCCCGCCGATCGAGGTCGAGCGCGTGGTCAACAAGCTGCGCACCCAAAAGGGCATCGTCATCGACTATGAGCTGGAAGAGGGCGCCAGCCACTTCTGGCAGGACCACCTCTCGGCGGTCGAGACCCGCGTCGGGGCCTATCTGGACAAGCGCCTCGAGGCCGAGCCCGCCTGAGGTCGATGCGGGGCGTATCCTGACGAGGCCGGTCAGCGTAGACCAGCCGAAGGACCTTGGGGGGAGTTTCAATGCGGCTTCTTGTCGGAACGCTCGGCCTGCTCACCGCATCCGTCGGTGGCGTCGCCTTCGCCCAGGATAGCGAACTGCGACCCTTCTGCCCGGATCGACCCGGCAAGGGCGATTCAACCTGCGTCATCGACTCGGGTGTGGTGCAGATCGAGGTCGGCCTGTTCGATGGCTTCGAGCAGGAGGACGACACGACCCGGATCGAGGGCTGGTCAGCCGGCTCCGTCATCGTCCGCTACGGCGTGGGCCCGCGCACAGAAGTGCAAGCAGGTGTGTCGATCGCGACGCGTGAGGAGGCGACGGACCGCGCCACCGGTCTGACCGAGACCGCAGAGGGCGTCAGCGACCTTTTCCTCGCCATGCGCCACAGCCTGATCAATCCGGATGGCGAACCCTTCGGCCTGGCTCTGACCGTGTTCGGCACCGTCCCGACGGGTGGGGATGAGGTGCGCGCCAGCGGCATTGAAGGCGGCATCGCCCTGCCGCTGGCGTTCGATACGGGCTCGGAATGGAGCCTGGGTGTTTCTCCCTTCATCGAAGCCATCCGCGACGCCGACGGCGAAGGCTCTCATGCTGCCTACAGCCTCGTGATCGGGACAGACCGGGGCTTCGGCGACTGGACGCTGGGGGCCGAAGTGTGGATCAGCCACGACGACGACCCGCTCGGCTCCACGACCCAGTCCACCTTCGACCTGATCGCCGTCTGGAGCCCCCCGTCCCTACCGGACGCCCAACTGGATTTCGGGCTGAACTTCGGCCTGAACGACGACAGCCCCGATGTCGAGTTCGGCGTGGGCCTGGCGCGCCGCTTCTGACGGCCAGGCCCCTCCGGACTTAGTGCGCCGCCTCGGCCGGCCGCTGCCCCTTGGTCTTCCACAGCGAGTACACCACGCCGCCAGTCAGGATCAGGGCGGTGATCGCCAGCGACCACTCGGCGGGGAACTTCTCCCAGCCCATCAGGTCGGCGACGAAGATCTTGCCGCCGATGAACACCAGCAGCACCGCCAGAGCCTGCTTCAGATAGGCGAAGCGATGGATGATGGCGGCCAGGGCGAAATAGAGCGCCCGCAGGCCCAGGATGGCGAAGATGTTCGAGGTGTAGACGATGAAGGGATCGGTCGTGATGGCGAAGATCGCCGGCACGGAGTCCACCGCGAAGATCACGTCCGCGATCTCGATCATCACCAGCGCCAGGAACATCGGCGTGGCCCACAGCACCATTCTGCCGGTCTTGGGATGGGGCTCCTTCACGAAGAACTTCTGGCCATGCAGCTGGTCGGTGATGCGCAGGTGCCCGCGCATCCACTTCACCAGAGGATTGGCCCCCACGTCGGCGTGGCCGTCGCCGGCGAAGAACATCTTGATCCCGGTGAAGATCAGGAAGGCCGCAAAGATATACAGCACCCAGCCGTACTGACTGACCAGCGCCGCGCCCGCCCCGATCATCAGGGCCCTCAGCACGATCACGCCCAGGATGCCCCAGAACAGCACCCGGTGCTGGAGCGCGCGCGGAATGGCGAAGTAGCCGAAGATCATGGCGATCACGAAGACGTTGTCCATCGCCAGCGACTTCTCGATCGCGAAGCCGGTCAGGTATTCTATGCCGGACTGGCTGCCCAGCTCCCACCACACCCAGCCGCCGAAGATCAGGGCGATGGCGATGTACATGCTGGACAGCAGCAGGCTCTCGCGCACGCCGATCTCATGTTGGTCCCTGTGCAGTACGCCCAGGTCCAGCACCAGCAGCGCCACGACCACGCCCATGAAAGCCAGCCACATCCAGGCCGGCTTGCCCAGCCAGTCGGCCAGGAAGAATGTCATCAGGTCCATAGGACTCCCCTTCGTTAGGGAGCGACCACGGCGCACGCATTTGGGGATCGACCGGGAAGGGTCGTCGCGCACCGAGCTCGCTCGATGCGGTCCGACATCACGTCTGCCATCAGACGTCAGAGGGGCCCGGTCCGCTGGAGGTCCAGCTAGGCGACCGTCGGTCTGTGATCAAGCCGCCCGGCGGCTCCGGGACAGAGTGTCGCAGCTACTGGCCGAAAAAGGGATGGCGCACCCGATCGCCCGGCTGCGCACCAATCTCTTCGGATCGCCCGGCGCGAAGCTCCAGCACACCGTTGGCGCCACCGTTCGAAGGGATGATCGTCTGGGAATAGGGCGTCGTGTGCCGGGCGATGGAAATGATCCGGCCGTCCGGCGCGACATAGAGGATATCCAGCGAACTGGGCGTGTCCTTCATCCAGAAGCCGCGCTCGGCGACATCCGGAAACTGGAACAGCATGCCCCGGTCGTCTTCCAGAGGCGGACGGAACATCAGCCCGCGCTCGCGCTCGGCGTCGTCGTCGGCGATCTCAACGAGGAACTCGTGCTCACCGGACGCCGTGACGATGGTCAGGGGCTCCAGCGGATTGCCTGCCGCATCGACGGGGCCGCTGCTCTGGGCGCAGGCGGCGACGGCCAGCGCCAGCGCCGCTGCCAGTAGATTCCGCTTTGAAATCATCGTCACCCTTTCGGGGCGACGTCTCAGCCGCCCGGTCTGATTTCCGCCACCACCAGGCCCTTGGGCCCGCTGGCGAACCGCACCGACACCGTCTCGCCCGGAACCAGATCGTCCAGGCCACAGCGCCGCAGCGTCTCGATGTGCACGAAGATATCGCCCGGATCGGCCGAACGCACCACGAATCCGTAGCCTTTGGTGCGGTTGAACCACTTGACGGTGGCCGTCTCCAGATCGCCCGACGCTTCCGGGGTCGCCGACAGGCTGCGGCGATCCGACTTCAGGGCTTCATAGCCTCGGCGCGGTGCGACGGTGTCTGGTTCGGGCTCTCCAAGGTCATGGACCTGCGTCACCTGCCAGCCCTTGGGCCGCCGGGCACAGGCGCACGCGATCTGGGCTCCCTCGCCCGCCTGTTCCCAGCCCCCGTCCCGCAGGCTTGAGATGTGCAACAAGACGTCCTTGTGGTCCGTCTGGTCCGGATCATCGGGAACGATGAAGCCGTACCCCTTGCCCGGATCAAACCACTTTACCCGCCCGACGATCCGGACGGTGTCCGGCGCATCCAGCCCCTCGTATTCCGACACGTTCAGCCCCCCGCCCGCGAGCATTGCGGACGGTTCATGTTTAACACGGTTCTGTGAACCCGTGAAAAGCGAAAAACGTCTGTTTCAGAAACGGCTCAGCTTACCCCGGTGGGGCCGTCCAGCAGGGTCCGCACCTTCCGCGCCAGGTCGCCTCTGCGGTATGGCTTGCCGATCAATTCGAAACCGCTGCGATCATCCTCATGATCCAACGCCCGGTCCGCCCATCCGGTGGTCAGCAACACCTGGATCCGGGGCCTCAGCCGGCGCACCTGGTTGGCCAGGGTCACGCCGTTCATCCCGCCGGGCATGACGATGTCTGTGAACAGCAGGTCCACGTGGGGCGCCGTTTCCAGCACCTCCAGCGCCTGCCCTCCCGTCGTCGCGGTCAGCAAGCTGTAGCCGAGGTCCTCCAGGATGCCGCGCCCCATCTCCATGACCTCGGGATTGTCCTCGACCATCAGGATCGTCTCCGAGCCGCCCTGAACATCGCGCAAGGGGCGGTGCAAGGCTTCGCTGGCCTCGCCGCTGATCGCGGGGAAGATCAACTTGACCGTGGTGCCCTCCCCGACTTCGGACTCGATCACAAGATGGCCCCGGCTCTGGCGCATGAAGCCGTAGACCATGGCCAGGCCCATGCCCGTGCCCTTGCCAACATCCTTGGTGGTGAAGAAGGGTTCGGTGACCCGCGCCAGCACATTGGCCGGCATGCCCATTCCCATGTCCCGGACCGAGACCACGACGTAGTCGCCCGGCTCGGCGTCCCCCAGATCCCCACGCTCCACCACCGTGACCGTCTGGGTGCTGATCCCGACCTCGCCGCCTTCCGGCATGGCGTCGCGCGCGTTGACCAGGACGTTCAGCAGGGCGACCTCGGCCTGAACGGTATCCACCTGGGCCAGCCTCAGGTTCGGTTCCAGCCGAGGGCGGATGGTGATCTGGCTGCCCAGGGTGCGCCCGACCATGTCACGCAAACCCTCCACCAGCAGGTTCAAATTGGTCGGTCGCCCGTCCAGCCGCTGCTTGCGGGCGAATGCCAGCAGCTGCCCGGTCAGGGTCTCGGCCCGCTTGGCGCCTTCCATGGCCCGCTCCAGCCGACGCTTCACCGCCTCGTCGTCGATCCGCTCGATGGCGGATTCGACGTTGCCCATGATGACGGTCAGCAGATTGTTGAAGTCGTGCGCGATGCCCCCGGTCAGCTGGCCCACCGCCTCCATCTTCTGCGCCTGACGCAGCGCGTCCTCGGCGTCGCGCCGGCGCGATACGTCCAGCTGCGAGGCGAAGAAATACAACAGCTTGTTGTCGGGTCCGAACACTGGACTGATGAACAGGGCGTTCCAGAACGCAGACCCGTCCTTGCGATAGTTCAGGATCTCGACGGAAACGTCCGTCCGGGCTGCGATCGCCTGGCGCACTACGCTGACGGTCTCCGGATCGCTGCCGGCGCCCTGAAGAAAGCGACAGTTGCGACCCACCAGTTCCTCGACCGCATAGCCCGTCAGGTCGACGAAGGCGTTGTTGGCGAAGACGATCGGATTGTCGGGCTGGTTGGGATCGGTGACGATCATCGGCATCCGCGTCATCTCGACAGCGGCGAAGAAGATGTCGTCTGTTCCGGCGAACCCCTCGTGCGTTACGGTCGGGACCACGCTACGCGCGGGCGGGACTTCAGGCGTGTCGGACGTCAAGCGGCAGGCTCCTCGATACGAGGCCTGCGGTAACGACCCCTTCACTACGAAACGCAGCTAGGCCGTTTTGGCTCACGACGCAAAAGTCGCCAGCGTACACAAGGATTTAGGGGAGGCCCCGCGTGGCAGTCCCTAGGGGAATCGAACCCCTCTTTTCAGGTTGAAAACCTGACGTCCTAACCGATAGACGAAGGGACCGCTGCGCGGGGAGCCGGCGATATAGCGGGCGATTCCGAGGGGCGCAAGCACCCGCTGTCGCTAAATGGACATGCGCGGGTCGGCGGCGTCCTCGATCTCGAACTGGACCCCGCGCCGCCCGTTCCAGTCGTCCGCCTTCAGCCGCCCGACTACGCTCAGGCCGCCCTGCCCGGCCAGCAAGGCCCGGCCCAGCGGCAGGTCCGCGCAACGCCAGGCGATGGCCCGGACCGAGGCGCCGTCAGCCCCGACCAGCCGGCAGCGCACATGTCCGCCGTTCATCTGCACCGGCTCGCGGGCTTGCACGCCGCCGAGTGCGAACAGAGGCTCCGGATTCCCTGGCCCGAAGGGCGCAAGCCGCTCGAAATCCTCGAACAGGACCCGCGTCGCCGCCGAGGGATCGATCAGGGCGTCGACCTCAACCCAGTCCTGCGCCTCCGCCTCGACCTGCTCACCGGCCAGCGCTGCGTTGAGGTAGTCCCGCAAGGCGTCGATCCCGTCCGGCCTCACCGTCAGGCCCGCCGCCATGGCATGCCCGCCCCCCGCCAGCAGCAGGCCCGCGTTCCACGCCGCCTGCACCGCCCGGCCCAAGTTCATGCCCGGCTGCGACCGCCCGGAACCCTTGCCGACGCCTGCCGCCGCATCCACGCCGATGACGATGACGGGCTTCCTCCACCGCTCCCTCAGCCGCCCGGCCACAATGCCGACCACGCCCGGATGCCAGTCCTCGCCCGCCACCACGACGACAGCCGAACCATCCGCGTGATGCCCCGCCGCCTCGACGCGGCGCACGGCGGTCTCCGTCACCTCGCGCTCGACCTCGCGCCGCGCCACGTTCAGCGCATCCAGCTCCTCGGCCAGAGCCCGCGCCTCCTCCGGATCGTCGGTCGACAGCAGCCGCGTCCCCAGGTCCGCTCGGCCGATCCGTCCGCCCGCGTTGATGCGCGGCCCCAGAATGAAGCCCGCGTGGTTGACCTTGGCCGGGCCCGGCTCGCTGCCGGCCACGGCCAGCAGGGCCTTCAGACCCGGATTGCTCCAGCCGGACATGACGCCGAGCCCCAGCCCCGCCAGCGCCCGGTTGAAACCCGACAGCCGCGTCACATCGCAAATGGCCCCCAGCGCCGCCAGATCGAGCCATTGCCGGATCTCCGGCTCAGCCCGACCCTCGAACACGGCCCGCCGCCGCGCTTCGCGGTTCAGCGCCGCCAGCAGCACGAACACCACCCCCGCCGCCGCCAGGTTCCCCTGCCCCGAGCCGCAGCCCGGCCGGTTCGGATTGACGACCGCCAGACACTGCGGCGGCTCCTCGCGCATCATGTGATGGTCAATCACCACGACCTTCAGCCCGATGGCGCAGGCATGGGCGATGGCTTCGTTGGCCGCCGCCCCGCAGTCCACGGTGACGACCAAATCCGCGCCCAGCGCCTTCAGCCGGTCGAAGGCCGCCGGGCTCGGCCCGTAGCCCTCGGTCAGGCGGTCGGGCACATAGATCGGCAGCTCGGTGCCCATCGCCCGGAACCAGCGCACCAGCAGCGCCGCGCTGGAGGCCCCGTCAACGTCGTAGTCGGCGAAGACATGCACCCGCTCGCCCGCCTGCACCGCCGAGACGATGGCTTCCGCCGCCTTGTCCATGTCCATGAAGGACGAGGGATCGGGAAACAGGCGCTTGAGGGTGGGCGACAGGAAGTCCGCCCCCTCCTCCGCCGGGACGCCTCGCGCGGCCAGCGCCCGCGCCAACGGTTCAGACAGTCCTAGCGCCTGCATATGGGCGCGGATCGTGGCGGTCTCGGCCGGTCTCTGTCTCCAGGCCCGGCCAGACAGCGAACGCGCGACGTCGAGATAGCCAGGCGTCAAACCTGTCGCCGCGCCATCCGCCATCAGACCGGTCGCGTAGTCCGGATGCGCCGCACCGTCCTCGTCGAGGAGTCCATCACCAGGGTGTGCGTCGTGACGAAGCCATTGCGCATCACCACACCGTCCAGCATCGCCCCCTTGGTCACGCCGGTCGCGGCGAAGACGGCGTCCTTGGACACCAGGTCGTGAAGGTCGTACTTTCGATCGAAATCGGTCACGCCGGTGCGCTGGGCCCGCGCCCGCTCATCGTCATTGCGGAACAGCAGCCGGCCCTGGAAATGCCCGCCGACGCACTTCAGCGCCGAAGCCGCCAGCACGCCCTCCGGCGCCCCGCCTGAGCCCAGATACAGGTCGATGCCCGTCTCCGGCTCCGCCGTGTGGATCACGCCCGCTACGTCTCCGTCGGTGATCAGCATCACCCGCGCGCCCACCTCGCGCAGCGCCGCGATCAGGGCCTCATGCCGAGGCCGGTCCATGCAGCAGACGGTGATGTCTTCCGGCTTCACGCCCTTGGCCGCCGCGAGCGAGCGCACATTCTCCTGCGGGCTCATGTCCAGATCGACCGTGCCGGGAGCATAGCCCGGGCCGATGGCGATCTTGTCCATGTAGGTGTCGGGCGCGTGCAGCAGTCCGCCTCCCGCGGACATGGCCAGCACCGTGAGCGCATTGGCCATGGCCTTGGCCGTCAGCGTCGTGCCTTCAAGCGGATCCAGCGCGATGTCGATGGCCGGGCCTTTGCCGGTGCCGACCTTCTCGCCGATGTAGAGCATGGGCGCCTCGTCGCGCTCGCCCTCGCCGATCACGATCTTGCCGTCGATATCCAGACTGTTCAGCGCGTTACGCATGGCGTCGACGGCCAGCTGGTCGGCGTGCTTCTCGTCGCCGCGCCCGATCTGGGCCCAGCTGGCGATGGCGGCCAGTTCGGTGACCATGGCTGCGTCGGCAGCCAGCGTCGAGGCGAAGGGGGCCGTGTCGGCCATGGGCTTGCTCCTGAGGGCGGATGATCCCCGGATTCTGTCGACCGGGCGATAGGGTATGGGTCAGCGCGGGCCGCTGCTAGAAGGGGCGGGCGTCCGATCTATGGGTGGCGGGGCCTCGGCACGGCGACGGACCTGCTCGGCGAA
Source organism: Brevundimonas bacteroides DSM 4726 (assembly GCF_000701445.1). GTDB lineage: Bacteria > Pseudomonadota > Alphaproteobacteria > Caulobacterales > Caulobacteraceae > Brevundimonas > Brevundimonas bacteroides. The sequence continues at coordinate 75,852 of NZ_JNIX01000009.1, read as the reverse complement.
AGCCTCGACCTCGGCCTGAGTTTCGGCGGTCACCGGCGATATCTGCTGCAAATCGACCCGTGCGCCGATCTCGCTGGCCAGAGTCGCCGGATCGCCCAGAGTCCATTCAATCCGCTCGGCCTCGGCCTGCAGCGAGGATCCCGCGCCGGTCAGACCCTGGACGCGCGCCGCAACCTCGACCGCGCCGGGCGAGTCCATGGCCGCCCTCGGGAAATCCGCCCAGCGCGGATACTCGCGATTGGCGTTAACCAGCGCCTGAATTTGCGGGACGATCGGCGAACCCACGTCGGTCTCCGCCTCGAAGGCCCCGGCGCAGCCCGAGGCCGCCCCGCCGACCAGCGCCAGCCCGATCAGGAATTTCGCTCGTTGCGCGTTCATCTCGCGCCGGTCTTAGGCCATGATCGTGACAGGCAAAAGGGCGAACGATGCGTCCGACGCCCCGCAGGAAGCGCCCGGAGATTTCATGGCCAAGGCCCCCAAGACCCCGCCCAAACCCCTGGCCGTGGCCTCTCAGCCGCGCAAGCCCGGCCGCACCACCTCAGCCAAGCCGCGTGCCCCGCGCGCGAAGAAGGCCGCGCTGACCGCCGAATCCGCTGCCGAGCCGCTGATCGCGGCGCCGCAGCCGGTCGCTCCCGAAGCTGCCAAGACTGAGACTGCATCCCCTGACCCCGTTCCTGGCCCCCAGGCCGAAGCCCAGCCCGAACCGGCGTCCGCCAACCCTTTCGCCTTTCCGGGCGAGGAGCAGCGCCAGATGATCGAGACCCTCTCGGTCAACCTGGCGAAAGCCGCCATGACCGCCCAGGCCGCCATCGCCGAGGCCGCGCTGGCTAACGCAGATCGCCCGGCTGCCCTGTCGCCCGATCCCTTCAACGTCGGCCCGGCGATGAACTCCGTCATGACCAGCCTGGCCGCCCGCCCCGACAAGCTGTTCGCCGCCCAGGCCGACCTGTTCAACCGCTACATGGACCTGTGGGCCACGACCGCCCGCCGCGTCTCCGGCGAGGAACCGCCCCAGCCGTCCAAGGACAAGCGTTTCAAGGACCCCGCCTGGGGCGAGAACCCCATGTTCGACGTCATGCGCCAGTCCTATCTGGTCACCGCCGACTGGATGAACGGCCTGGTGTCCTCCGTCGAGGACGTCGACCCCCGCACCAAGCGTCGCGCAGAGTTCTTCACCAAGCTCCTGACCGACGCCTTCTCGCCGTCGAACTTCCTGGCCTCCAACCCCGCCGCGCTGAAGGCCATGGCCGAGACCAACGGCGAGTCCCTCGTCAAGGGTATGCAGAACTTCGCCGTCGACCTCGAACGCGGCATGGGCAAGCTCAAGATCAGCCAGGCCGACTACGGCCGCTTCGTCGTCGGCGAGAACGTCGCCACGGCCCCCGGCCAGGTCGTCTGGCGCGACGAGCTGTTCGAGCTGATCCAGTTCGACGCTGCCACGGAGAAGCAGCGCGCCATCCCGCTGCTGATCTTCCCGCCCTGGATCAACAAGTTCTACATCCTGGACCTCCAGCCCGAGAACTCCATGATCCGCTGGCTTTCGAGCCAGGGCTTCACCGTTTTCGTCTGCTCCTGGGTCAATCCGGACGCCTCGATGGCGGCCTACGACTTCGACGACTACCTGGAGAAGGGCATCTACCGCGCTACGCAAAAGGCGATGGAGCAGACCGGTCAGGACCGGCTGAACACCGTCGGCTACTGCATCGGCGGCACACTGATGGGGGCCGCGCTCGCACACATGGCGGCCCGTGGCGACAGCAGAGTCAACGCCACCACCTTCTTCGCCGCCCAGCACGACTTCGAGGAGGCCGGCGACCTGCTGCTCTTCACCGACGAGCACTGGCTGGGCGAGATCGAGAAGCAGATGGACATGGCCGGCGGCGTCCTGCCCGGCGCCGCCATGGCCGACACCTTCAACGCCCTGCGCGCCAACGACCTGATCTGGTCGTTCTTCGTCTCCAACTACCTGATGGGCAAGGAGCCCGCCGCCTTCGACCTGCTGTTCTGGAACGCCGACCAGACCCGCATGCCCAAGGCGCTGCACATGAACTACCTGCGCAGCATGTACGGGGCCAACAAGCTGACCAAGGGCGAGTTCGAGATCGGCGGCGAGCGCGTCGACTTGTCGAAGGTCACCATCCCCCTCTATTTCCAGGCCAGCCGGGAAGACCACATCGCCCCGATGAACTCCGTCTATCGCTCGGCCAAGGCGTTCCGGAACGCCGACGTCACGCTGACGCTCGCGGGCTCGGGCCACATCGCGGGCGTGGTCAATCCGCCCTCGGCCAAGAAGTACCAGCACTGGGTCAATCCGAAGCTGCCGGCGACCCTCGCCGAATGGCAGGCGGAGGCCCAGGAACACCCCGGCAGCTGGTGGCCGCACTGGGCCGAGTGGCTCCACGCCCGCTCGGGCGAATGGGTCGCAGCCCGCGATCCCCACAAAGGCCCGCTTTCGCCGCTAGAGCCCGCGCCGGGGTCCTATGTGAAAGTGAAGTCTTGAGCCGTATCGAGCCGAACCTCCTCCTCGCCGTCGCCACCGGCCTGCCGCTGCTGCTTCTGACGCTGACCGCCGCCGTCTACGGCGAGCCTGCTCCCCTGTGGCGCTACCCCTTCCTGGCGGGGCTCTACACGGCGATGTTCGTGGTTCTGCACCGGCCTCTGTCGAAGCTGATGCGGATGGACCCCGACCGCCCGCCCATGATCGACATGCGGGCCCCCACTTCCGCTATCTGGGCGGCCATCTTCCCTGGCGTGGTGACGGTGCTGGCAGTCATCCCCTTCTTCTTCCGGGGCTGGGACTACGGCTTGCTGGTCGTCATCGCCTCGGTGCTGTTTGGCTACACCGTCCGCTCGGCCATGAAGGCCCCGCGCGCCGGGACCTAAGCAGGCCGGAAAATCAGGGACACGCCGTTGTTGCAGTAGCGCAGCCCCGTCGGCCGCGGCCCGTCGTTGAATACATGCCCGTGGTGCCCCAGGCAGCGGGCGCAGTGATACTCCGTGCGCGGAATGCCGATGGCGAAGTCGGTCTTGGTCCCGATCGCCCCGTCGATGACGTCATGGAAGCTCGGCCAACCGGTGCCTGAGTCGAACTTCGTCTCCGACCGAAACAGCGGCAGCTCGCACCCCCGACAGACATAGGTCCCGCGCCGCCGCTCGTCGTTCAGCGGACTGGTATAGGGCCGCTCCGTCGCCTCGTGGCGCAGCACCTGATAGCTCAGCCCAGGCAGGCGCTCGCGCCACTGGGCGTCGGTGATGCGACGGAAAGGCGAGTTGGCGTACTGCGCCGTCGAGGCATCCGCCTCACCCGGCGAGGAGCAGGCCGCGAGCGCGGCGGCCGATCCGCACAGCAGGACGGCACGGCGGGAGAATTTCAGGGGCTGGGTCATGGCCCCAACTACGTCGGCATCGCTGCCCAGGTTTCAAGGCGTCAGATCAGCCCGGTCGCCTCGTCCAGACCTAGCATCAGGTTCATATTCTGCACCGCGGCCCCCGACGCCCCCTTGCCGAGATTGTCCAGCAGCGCGACCAGCCGCGCCTGAGATCCGCCCCGGTCGCCGAACACATGCAGCCGCATCCGGTTGGTGCCGTTCAGCCCCTCGGGGTCCAGACCCGTCATCGCCTCGGTCTCGTCCAGTCCCGCCACCTCGACGAAGCGGCAGCCATCGTAGGCCTCGACCAGGCAGCCGTGCAGCCGGTCGATCGACGGCGTCTCGGGCAGGGCCGCCAGATGCAGCGGCACCTCGACCAGCATCCCCTGCCGGTAGGCCGCCACCGCCGGCGAAAACAGCACGGGCACATGCAGGCCGCTGTGCTTGGTCATCTCCGGCACATGCTTGTGCTTCAGCGTCAGCCCATAGGCGCGATAGGACGGCGCGCCGCCAGTTTCGAACTCGGCGATCATCGCCTTGCCGCCGCCGGAATAGCCGCTGACGGCGTTGACGGTGACCGGCCAGTCCACCGGCACCAGCCCCGCCTTCACCAATGGTCGCATCAGGCCGATGAAGCCGGTCGGATAGCAGCCGGGGTTCGAGACCCGGTGCGAGCCGATGATCTCGCCCCGCTGGACCGCGTCCATCTCGGCAAAGCCATAGGTCCAGCCGGTCGCCGTGCGATAGGCCGTCGAGGCGTCGATGACCCGCACGTCCGGGTTCTCGATCATGGCCACGGCTTCCTTGGCCGCATCGTCGGGCAGGCACAGGATCACGGCATCCGCCGCATTCAGCGCCTCGGCCCGCGCCTTGGGATCACGCCGCCGCTCGCCCAGCAGGATCAGTTCCAGATCGGCGCGCCGCTCCAGCCGCTCGCGGATCTCCAATCCCGTGGTCCCGGCCTCGCCGTCGATGAAGACTGTCGCCATTCCAAACTCCGATCCCTCTCCCTGAGGGAGAGGGCTTGAGCGCCCGAGAGCCCAACGGGCGATCGGACTTCGTGCAAAAGGGTGAGGGGTTCTGCCCTCACCGGTTCGCACCCTAACCCCTCACCCTTTCGCTTCGCTCTTGGAAGCTCAAGCCCTCTCCCGCTGGGAGAGGGAGAAAGAAAAGGGCGCTCCGGGTCTCCCCGAAGCGCCCTTGTAATCCCCGTCGCGGGTTCGCGACTTAGCGCTTCGAGAACTGGAAGCTGCGGCGGGCCTTGGCGCGGCCGTACTTCTTGCGCTCGACCACGCGGGCGTCGCGGGTCAGGAAGCCGTGCGGCTTCAGCACCGGACGCAGGCCCGGCTCGTAGTGTGTCAGGGCGTGCGACAGGCCGTGACGGATGGCGCCGGCCTGGCCCGAGAGGCCCGAGCCCTCAACCGTGCAGACCACGTCGAACTGGGTCGTGCGGTCGGTGACTTCCAGCGGCTGGGCCACCATCATCTGCAGCACCGGACGCGCGAAATAGGCGTTCAGCTCCTTGCCGTTGACGGTGATCTTGCCGGTGCCCGGCTTCACCCAGACGCGGGCGATGGCGTTCTTGCGCTTGCCGGTCGAATAGGCGCGGCCCTGGGCGTCCAGCTTCTGGACGTATTCAGGAGCGGATTCAGCGGCACCGGCGGTGCCCAGGCCCTTCAGGGCGTCGAAGCCGGTGGCCGTTTCTTGCGTGACGTCGGTCATGGCTTACAGGCTCCGGGTGTTCTTCTTGGAGCGACCGGCGAAGTCGATCGTCTCGGGCTGCTGGGCTTCGTGGCTGTGCGACGGTCCGGCGAACAGGCGCAGGTGCGTCATCTGCTTGCGGGCCAGCGGGCTTTCCTTGGGCAGCATGCGCTCGACGGCCTTTTCCAGCACGCGCTCGGGGAAGCGGCCGCCCAGCACCTTGGCCGGGGTCGTTTCCTTGACGCCGCCCGGGTGGCCGGTGTGGCGGTAGTAGACCTTGTCGGTGTTCTTCTTGCCGGTGAACACAACCTTGTCGACGTTGGTCACGACGACATAGTCGCCGCTATCCACGTGGGGGGTGTAGGTCGGCAGGTGCTTGCCGCGCAGGCGCATGGCGATGAAAGTCGCGAGACGGCCCACCACCGCGCCTTCGGCGTCGATGTGGATCCACTTCTTCTCGACCTCGGCCGGCTTCAGCGAAGCCGTGGTGCTCTTCAGCATGGTTGAGGTGTCCTGGGACGAAGACGAAAACGGGATCGCCCCGGCGGGCCGGAACGAGCGAAGGCGCGCTCTTAGAGGGCGATGCACGCCACGTCAATGCAGCCTTCTCCGGCAGAAATAGCGTAATCAATTGATTCAAAACACTTTCCTCATTACGGTATCAAAATACCGCATCACTGGGCCCGCGTTCCAGCCCCTCTGCAGACGAAAAAGGCCCCCGGATCGCTCCGGAGGCCTTCGTCCATGCGTTGCAGCGTGCCTCAGGCCGCGCCGTCGGCGGCCTTCTTCTTTTCGGCGTAGATCAGCAGGGGCTGGGCCTTGCCCTCAATCACCTCGGCGTTGACGACCACTTCCTCGACGCCGTCGAAGGTCGGCAGCTCGAACATGGTCTCGAGCAGAATGCCCTCCAGGATGGAGCGCAGGCCACGCGCGCCGGTCTTGCGCGTGATCGCCTTCTTGGCCACCGCCGACAGGGCGTCGTCGGTGAAGGTCAGGCCGACGTTCTCCATCTCGAACAGGCGCTTGTACTGCTTGATCAGGGCGTTCTTGGGCTCGGTCAGGATCTTGACGAGGGCGGTCTCGTCCAGGTCCTCCAGCGTCGCCAGAACCGGCAGGCGGCCGATGAACTCGGGGATCAGGCCAAAGCGCATCAGGTCGTCGGGCTCGACGCCCTTCAGGATGTCGCCGGTGCGGCGCTCGTCGACTTCCTTGACCTTGGCTCCAAAGCCAATCGAGGCCCCCTGCCCGCGCGCCGAGATCACCTTTTCCAGCCCGGCGAAGGCGCCGCCGACGATGAACAGGATATTGGCGGTGTCGACCTGCAGGAACTCCTGCTGCGGGTGCTTGCGACCACCCTGCGGCGGCACCGAGGCGACGGTGCCTTCCATGATCTTCAGCAGGGCCTGCTGCACGCCCTCGCCCGAGACGTCGCGGGTGATCGACGGGTTGTCGGACTTGCGGCTGATCTTGTCGATCTCGTCGATGTAGACGATGCCGCGCTGGGCCCGCTCGACGTTGTAGTCGGACGCCTGGAGCAGCTTCAGGATGATGTTCTCGACGTCCTCGCCGACATAGCCCGCTTCGGTCAGCGTCGTGGCGTCAGCCATGGTGAAGGGCACGTCGATGATCCGCGCCAGCGTCTGGGCCAGCAGCGTCTTGCCCGAGCCGGTCGGCCCGATCAGCATGATGTTGGACTTGGCCAGCTCGACGTCGTTGTTCTTCGTCGCGTGGTTCAGGCGCTTGTAGTGGTTGTGCACCGCGACTGAGAGCACCTTCTTGGCGTGCGCCTGGCCGATGACGTAGTCGTCCAGGACCTCGCGGATTTCCTTGGGCGTCGGGACGCCGTCCTTGGACTTGACGAAGCCGATCTTGTGCTCTTCACGGATGATATCCATGCACAGTTCGACGCATTCATCGCAGATGAACACGGTCGGACCGGCAATGAGCTTGCGCACCTCGTGCTGGCTCTTTCCGCAGAAGCTGCAGTAGAGCGTTGACTTGGCGTCAGTGCCAGCGGCTTTGGTCATGGACCCTTCTCACTCTCACGTTCCGGGGAGGGAACGCGCTTCCTTCGCGTTGATTCCACCACTATGGACGCGAAGATATTCAAAAAATGACAATCCCCCATCCGGAGCGCCGCCACAACCCCGTATTGGGGACAGCGTCGGGTCTGGTCGGGGATGGATCGGCGGCGACCTTGGGCGGACTGGGCGGAGATCGCGGCGCATGAGCGAGATGGGCGCCGCAGGCGGCTTTCGCCAGCCCCCCGCTCCGGGTCAGCCCGTGGTCGCCTTCGATTTCGACGGCACCCTGACGGTCCGCGACAGCTTCACCACATTCTTGAGGAAGCGGGCCGGGCGCAGGCGCTGGGCGCTCGGCCTCGTGCGCCTGGCGCCCGCGACAGCGGCCTACGCCAAGGACCGCGACCGTGGGGCGATCAAGGCGGCCGCGGTTAAGGAGTTCCTGCAAGGGGTCAGCCGCGCCGAACTGGAGGCCGACGCCGAGGCCTATGCCGCCCGAGCGTGGCGCAAATTGATGCGGCCGGATGCGCTGGAGACCTGGGCGGACTGGGGCGCAAAGGGCGCGCATCGGGTGATCGTGACCGCCTCTCCCGCCCTGACGGTCGCGCCGTTCGCGCGCAGACTGGGCGCCGCCGGGTTGTTGGGGACTGAACTGACGTTCGACGCCGAGGATCGACTCACCGGCCACTTCGAGAGCCCCAACTGTCGGGGCGGAGAGAAGGTTCGGCGCCTCTACGCGGCCTATGGCGCTGACCTGAGGCTGGCGGCGGCATACGGCGACACCTCCGGCGACACTGAGATGCTGCAGATCGCTGATCACGCGGGGTTTCGCGTCTTCAAGGGCCGCCCTTAGCCCGGATCAGCGCCCCTCGGCGTCGACGTCGAAGACCACGGCCTTGCCGCGCGAGGCGGGGTCCCAGCCCGCTTCGATGGCGGCCGTCACCGCATTGCGGACCACGTCCAGGTCGACCTTCTGCTTCTCCACGTCCGGCCGCCCGTTGGGACGCAGCGGGGGCGGGAACTGCACGATGGCCTCGCGCTTGAAGTGCTGGTGACGCAGGCTGACGGCCACGCCCTCCCAGCCGCCGCCGGCGACCGGCCGGGGCTGGCGGCGCAATTCCCACACATAGGTCTCGCCCCCGACCTCGAGGGTTCCGGACTGATCTCGCGTGGACTGCGCCACCGCCGGGTCGGGCTCAGACCGTCTTCACGCCGTCTTCGTCGGCCTGCTCGCGGCGGTCGTAGACGTGGTCGACGATGCCCCAGGCCTTGGCCTCTTCCGCGCTCATGAAGTGGTCGCGGTCCAGGGTGGATTCGACCTCTTCATAGGTCCGGCCGGTGTGCTTGACGTAGATCTCGTTCAGGCGGCGCTTGGTATAGCGGATGTCCTCGGCGTGGCGCTCGATGTCCGAGGCCTGGCCGCGGAAGCCGCCGGACGGCTGGTGCACCATCACCCGCGCGTTCGGAAGTGCGATGCGCTGGCCCGCCTCGCCCGCCGTCAGGATCAGGGAGCCGGCCGAGGCCGCCATGCCCATCACGACCGTCGAGACCGGCGACTTGATGTACTGCATGGTGTCGTAGATCGCGAGCGCCGACGACACCTGGCCGCCGGGGCTGTTGATGTACATGGAGATTTCCTTCTTGGGGTTCTCCGATTCCAGGAACAGCAGCTGGGCGCAGATCAGGCTGGCCATGCCGTCCTCGAACGGGCCGGTCAGGAAGATGATCCGCTCACGCAGCAGCCGCGAGAAGATATCGAAGGCCCGCTCCCCCCGGCTGGACTGCTCCACCACCATGGGGACGAGATTGTTCGAGATGAGGTCGAGGGGATCGCGCATAGGGTCTCGCTGAATGCCGTTCGGCGCGACTCGTCGTGGCCGCGTCCGTTCACCCCCTGATATCGCGTCCGGGACGGACCGGCGCAAGGCCGGGCGGTCAGTCGACGGGAGGTTCGGCCTGACCGTCCGCGCGGGCGCGCAGCATCTCGCGGCGGATTTCGGCCTCGCGGCCAATGGCGCCCGCCGTTCGTTCATCGGACTCATAAAGTCCGCGCAGATAGGCGCGGTCCCAGTCGGTCAGGCCGGGCGCCGACGCCGGATCGTCGAACACGTTCAGCACCGTCGGAAAGCCGGACGTGTCGGCCTCCGGATCGACCTGGGCCAGAGCGACGAAGGCGATGTAGTCGGCGAGTTGGTCGTAATTGACCTCGCCCACGCGCGTGAAGTCGACGATGATGGTCGCGGCCCACATGTCCTGGCGAGTGGTGGCTGCAATCAGGGTGGCGGGGACGGTGGTCTGGGGGACGTTATCGAGGCGGTTGATGGCTTCCAGCGAGTCATCATAGGCGTTGTCCGTCGGCAAGCGACGAACGCGGCGGTCCATGCGGTTGTCTATGGGAAGGGTCGTGTGCCACCAACGGACCGCCCGGTCCGTTTCGATGAACTGTCGAAACTCTCGCCGTGTGCGGGAGTAGCCCGAGCCACCTGGAAGAAAACGGGTTCTCTCCAGGTCCACTGTTGCTTGAGCCGTACGCGTCCCGTCGCTCGTCGCGAGAACTAGGATGTCGGCGCTGCATCCTTCTCCTTCAGACTGCAACCCTATCTCCGAAGCAATAGAAGCCACGCGCTCGCCGACGAATGTTGCACCCGCTTCGTCAAACCCAGCGGTCCCAACACAGATTGAATCTCGCCAGCGAGCCAGAGACTCCCCTCTCGATGGGGCAGCAATCTGACTTATGAACGCTCCAGCTCGCTCTTCAATCTGGATTCCTTCTACGACGACATCGGGCAACTGCTGCGCCAGGTCTTGGGTTGATCCTGCCGATCTTGTGATCACGGCTCCGTAAGCTGGCACAGTATATGAGCTTGAGAGGAGCACCGCGAGCCCGACTAAACAGAATGAGTTAGCTAGCAATCTGACCAATAACCAATCCTCTGAATGAGCATTGGGTGGCATCTTTGGATGCCACCCGTCGATGCATGCGTTAGCCTAGATCGCAGAGCAGATAGATATCTGGCGTACTGCACACCCATTCTTCGCCATTCCAGAAACAACCATAGTGTGCCAGGCACCGCGGATCAGGTTCCGCCGACGCCGTCGGTGCCGAGACGATTAGCCCGCCTGCAATGGCGAAGCCGAGAAGGAATTTCTTGAGCATGGTCCATTCCCTTCCTTGAGGCAGGTTGCGGCCTCAGGCGGGATGCCTCAGGCGGGATGCCTCAGGCGGGATGCCTCAGGCGGGATGCCTCAGGCGGGATGCCTCAGGCGGGATGGTGCTACGCTTGCGCAAGCTTCGCCAATCACGACGGTGTGACCTTGGGTTGTCACCGATCCGTCATGCCCGCCATCACTCCGGCGGCTCGGCCGTCCGTTCCCGGGCGCGCAGCATCTCGCGGCGCAACGCGGCTTCTCGGCCGGAATTGCCGCGCGCTGTGTCGTCGGAGTTGTAGAGGCCCCACAAGTAGGCGCTGTCCCATGCCGTCAGGCCTGGCGTCGTCGGGTCGTCGAACAGGTTGAGGATGGTGGAGAAGCCCGAAGTGTCCGCCTCCGGGTCCACCTGCGCCAGGGCCACGAAGGCGACGTAGTCGGCGAGCTGGTCGAAGTCGATGTCGTCGCCGATCTCGTCGAAGTCGATGATGATGACCGCGCGACGCAGATGCTGGCGGGTGCTGGCGGTGATCAGTGAGTTCGAGCCCCGGATGGCGCTCTGGATCAGCTGCTCGATCGATGCATTGGTCGTGTCGTCCGCAGGCCGTCTCACGACGCTGCGACCGGAATCTGGATCGACCGCCGTGCTGATGTGCCACCACCGGACAGGGCGATCCACGGTGGCGAACTCGGCGAGCTCACGCCGGCTCCGGGACTGGATCGCATTGCCCGGGGCCAGGACATTGCGTCGCCGTTCCACCAGCCCCTGAGCCACGGCCCCGCCGTCCAGGGTGGCGACGATGATCACCGTCGGGTCGCAGCCCGGCTCCCCGGGCTCCAGCTCCACAGACATGGCCACGGCCGAAACGCGGTCGATCAGGTAGCGGGCGGTGGTCTCGGGCAGCCCGACCGCGCCGACGCAGACCCGCTCGTTCCACCTCGCCACCGTCGCCCCCCGGGGCGGCGCGGCGACCTCATCGATGAAGACGTCCGCCTGCTCTTCCACAGACCGCCCCTCTACCACCACTTCCGGCAGCTGCGCGACGGGTTCCTGCGCCCCGACGTCCTGCGCCTGGGCCGGCCCGGCCGCCTGCATCAGAGCCAGAGCCAGGGCCGTCACCACACCCGACATTGCCGCCTCCCGCCTGAATCAGCGCCTCATCGCGCCAGCAGAGCGATCGTCCATACCATCCAGACGAAGCCGCCGCACGACGCCAGCGACAGCGTCTCTCGAACCACCCTCGACATCGCCTCATCCCCAGATTTCGTGTTCCGGGAATGTTCTATGTTGCGGATTTGTTCTCGTCAACAGTCCCGTCGTGGAAACCCAACAGAATTACCCCCGCGACCGCTCCACCGTATCCACGCTGGGATTGGCCCGCAGCGCCGCCATGATCGTCGTCGCGTGCTTGGCGTCCGACACCTCCACGTCCAGGTCGACGTCGAAGAAGTCCTGCTGCCGGTGGGCCATCTTCAGGTTCAGGATGTTGCCGCCAGCCTCGCCGATCACCGTGGCGACCTGACCCAGAACGCCCGGCGCGTTCTTGATGGTGGCGCGGAACCGGGCCATGCCGACGCTCCCCTTCTCCGCCTCCGGCGTCCATTGCAGGTCGTTCCAGACGCTGTCGTCGTCGGCGAAGTCGGCCAGGCGCTGACAGTCGATGACGTGCACCGTCAGCCCCTTCTCGGGCTCCAGGATGCCGACGATGCGATCGCCCGGCACCGGGGTGCAGCACTCGCCGAAGTGGATCGAGACGCCCGGCGTCAGCCCCCCGCCCCGCACGAACAGCCGGGCCTTGTCGTCGGCGATCTTCTTGCGCTCATCCCCACTGACCAGTGTGCCTTTCAGCGCCGGGAACAGGGTCTCGGCCACCTTGTTGACTGGCAGGCGCCCCCGCCCGATGGCGTCGAACAGGTCGTCCTCCGAACCCAGGGCCAGGGTCTCCAGCGCGGGCTTCAGCGTCACGTCCGACAGGGCCTTACCCGCCCGCGTCAGGGTCGCCTCCAGCGTGGTGCGCCCCAGCTTCAGGAACTCGTCCCTCTCCACATGGCGGATGTGACGCCGGATCGCCGAGCGCGCCCGGCCCGTCACCGTCAGCGAACGCCAGTCCGCCGGCGCCTCGCGCTTCTTGCCGCGGATGATCTCGACGACGTCGCCGTTCTGCAGCCGCGTGCGCATCGGCTTCAGCTCGCCGTTGATCTTCACGCCCACGGCCGTATCGCCGACCTCGGTGTGGACGGCATAGGCGAAGTCCAGCGGCATCCCCCCCTGCGGCAGGGTGATCAGCGCCCCCTTGGGCGTGAAGACGAAGACCTGGTCCAGATACATCTCGAGCTTGGCGTGCTCGACCCAGTCCTCGCCACCCTCGCCGTGCTCGATGACCTGCACCAGGTGACGCAGGTTCTGCAGGGGATCGCGGCCCCCTTCCCGCTCCATCGCCTCCTGATCGAAGCCGTACGACTTGTTCTTGTAGGCCCAGTGCGCCGCCACCCCGTCCTCGGCGACCCGGTCCATGGCCTCGGTGCGGATCTGCATCTCGATGCGCAGGCCGCCCGGCCCCACCACCGTCGTATGCAGACTGCGGTAGTTGTTGGACTTGGGCGTGGAGATGAAGTCCTTGAACCGCTCGGGCACCATCGGCCAGGCGCGGTGGATAACCCCCAAGGCGCGATAGCAGTCGTCCTCGGCCTCCAGTAGCACGCGGAATCCATAGATGTCTGACAGGGACGAGAACCCCACCGACTTGCGCTGCAGCTTCCTCCAGATCGAATAGGGCGTCTTCTGCCGGCCATAGACGCGGGCCCGGATGCCGGCTTCCGACAGGACCTGCTGGATCTCGGCGGCCACCTTGTCGGTCGCCTTGCCGTGTTCGAGCTTGAGCGCCTCCAGCCGCCGCTCGATCGCGGTGCGCGCCGTGGGGTTCAGATGCTCGAAGGCCAGCTCCTCCAGCTCCGACGCGATCCTGTGAATGCCGATGGAGCGGCCCAGCGGCGCATAAACCTCCAGCGTCTCTCGACTGATGCGCTCGCGCTTCTCCGGCTTGACGTACTGCAGCGTGCGCATGTTGTGCAGCCGGTCGGCCAGCTTGACCAGCAGGACCCGCACGTCCCGGCTGATGGCCAGGATGAACTTTCTCAGGTTCTCGGCCTGGCGCGTGTGCTCGGCCTGGAGCTCCAGCCGGCTCAGCTTGGTCACCCCCTCCACCAGGACGGCGACCTCTTCCCCGAACATGCGGGCGATGTCGTCGCGGGTGGCCGAAGTGTCCTCGACCACGTCGTGCAGCAGGGCGGTGACGATGGTGGCGGTGTCCAGCCGATAGTCGGTCAGGATGCCCGCGACCTGGATCGGATGGGCGAAATAGGGATCGCCAGAGGCCCGCAGCTGCGAGCCATGCATCTTCATCGCATAGACATAGGCCCGGTTGAGCAGGGCCTCGTCGGCGGTGGGGTCATAGGCCTTGACCGCCTCGATCAGCTCGAACTGGCGCAGGACCGGGGCGCGTTTCTCGGACACCGGCGTGGAGGGCGCGGGCGCGGTCGGCGCGATGTCGTTGGCAATGGTCGTTTGCGGCGGGGACTTTCCGGCCCGCGCCGGGAGGATGGTGATACCGTTGGCGGGTTCTGCCGTCAGTACCGCTCCTCCTGTCCGCCGTCGCGGTCGCTCTGCAGCGCGCGGATCAGCTCGGCCTCGGCCATGTTCATATGCTGGGGCTCGGCCAGCAGACCCACGATCTCGGCTTCGTCTTCGGCTTCCGTGCGCTCGTCGACGCGCTGCAGGGCCACCACGACCGTTTCGGTCAGGTCGTCCGGCTTGATCGTCTCTTCGGCGATCTCGCGCAGAGCCACGACGGGGTTCTTGTCGTTGTCGCGATCGAGCGTCAGCACAGCGCCGTTGGCGATGGCGCGGGCGCGGTTGCCGGCCAGCAGAACCAGGCCGAACCGGTTCGGGACCTTCTCGATGCAGTCTTCGACGGTGACGCGAGCCATGGGAGTCCTTCGAGGCGGGGAGAACCGCGCTGCATACAGATAGGGAGGCGTTTGTGCAACGCCACTGTGGCGCGGCGAATGGGCGGTTTTGGGGCGGGCTAGTCCAAGCGACGGGCTGTGAGCGTGAACCTGACGGTAGGTTGGAAGACGCCACCGGCATCGACAGTCAAGCGCCCCCTCTCGCCCGCTCTGACGGCCGCTCGCCCGATTTCTTCCGCCAACGGGTGTTCGTCAGCCTCAGTTACCTGGCAGCTTGCAAGCCGCCCGTCCGGCAAGACTTCGCACTGCAAGCGAATCTGGACGCTTGTATGCGGAGCAAGACGTCGGATCTGGAAATGGGCATCGATTTGAGGAAGCTCAGCCCAACGCATGATTGGCCGGGTCGCCTCTCCGGAAGAGGCTTGGCCAAGCGCGCCAACAAGAAAAACCAGACTGAGAAACTGCATGCGAAGCTGTCCCGAGCCGCAGCACTATGCGGAAGCCCTAGCATCTAGACCAACCGAACACCTTCTAACCAGCGCCTCCGCGGTCTCGCCGAGCACCGGATGCAGCCATCCCGGCGCGATCTCCGCCAACGGCCCCATGACAAACAACCGCTCCGCCGCCCGGGGGTGCGGCAGGATCAGCCCCTCGCAGTCTCCCGTCGCCCGCCCATAGGCGATCAGATCCAGATCCAGCGTCCGCGGCGCGTTCCTCGGTCCCCGCCGGCGCCCCATCGCCTCCTCGATCCGCCCCAGCGCCGCCATCAGCCCGTGCGCGTCCAGCGCCGTCCGCACCCGCGCCACCCCGTTCAGGAACGGCGGATCGTTCGGATCGGGCCAGGCCTTCGACCGCCACCACGACGACCGGGCCGTCACGTCGACGCCTTCCGCCCGGAACCGCGCCAGCCCCGCCTCCAGCGCCTCGACGCAGTCGGCCCACACCCCCTTGTCATTGCAGCCCAGCGCGACGAAGACGGCGGCGTCCAGATCGAGGTCCTCGTCCATTTCGACGGAGACCGGGGCGCCCATTTCAGCCGACGGAATACTCATGACGCTTTACCCGACCGATCGCCTCGCCCTGTTCATCGACGGGGCCAATCTTCATTCGGCGACCAAGGCCCTGAACGCCGACCTCGACTTCAAGCGGATGCTCGAGGGGTTCCGGGAGAAGGCCGTCCTGGTTCGCGCCCATTATTACACGGCGGTGATCGAGGGCGAAGAGTTCTCCGCCGTCCGGCCCCTGGTCGACTGGCTGGGCTACAACGGCTTCTCGGTCGTGACCAAGCCGGTCAAGCGCTTCACCGACGCCCAGGGCCACAGCCGGATGAAGGGCAATATGGACATCGAGATCGCGGTCGACATGCTGGAGCTCGCGCCCCGCATCGACCACGCCATCCTGTTCTCCGGCGACGGCGACTTCCGCCGGGTGGTCCAGGCGGTCCAGGCCAAGGGTGTGCGCGTCACCGTCGTCTCAACCATGAAATCCCAGCCGCCCCAGATCGCAGACGAGCTGCGCCGCCAGGCCGACGCCTTCGTGGAGCTGGCCGACCTGCTCATGGACTACGGTCGCCCGCGCGGAGAGCGCGCGTGACCCCCGAACCGCCCCGCGACTGCCCGCTCTGCCCTCGCCTCGTCGCCTACCGCGCCGAGAACGCGGCCCAGCATCCCGAGTGGTGGAACGGTCCCGCCCCCTCCTTCGGCGATCCCGAAGCCCGCGTGCTTGTCGTCGGCCTCGCGCCCGGCCGCACCGGGGCCAACCGCACGGGTCGTCCCTTCACCGGCGACGGCGCGGGCGTAATCCTCTACGAGACCCTGCTCAAGACCGGCTTCGCCACCGGCCGCTACGAAGCCCGCCCCGACGACGGCCTGACGTTGATCGACTGCATGATCACCAACGCCGTCCGCTGCGCCCCGCCGCTCAACAAGCCCCTGCCGATCGAGGAAGCCACCTGCCGGCCCTTCCTGATCGACCGGCTGGCAGCCCTGCCCCGCCTGAAAGTCATCGTCACCCTCGGCGACATCTCGCGAAAGAACGTGCTGAAGGCGCTCGGCCTGCCGGCTTCCGCCGCCCCCGCCGGCCACGGCGTGGAGGCCCCGGTCGGTCCCTACGTCCTGCTCAACAGCTACCACTGCTCCCGGCTGAACACGAACACCGGCCGCCTGACGCCCGCGATGTTCGAGGCGATCTTCCAGCGCGCGAGAGCCCTGATCGCCGGCACACGGTGAACGCGCGCTAACCCCGCCCGTCACGCGACTGTTGTTCGCCGGACACACGAATCACACCCCGTTCGTGCTAAGGGAACCCAAGCGGAACGTCCCCGCCACGCTTGCGTTTGATGGGTTCAGCCGGGAGGGGCTGCCATGCGTAAGAATCCCAATCTCTTTTCCGCGCACGAGCGCCGCGTCGCTCTGCTTGTGCTGCTCGCCGCGGGCGTCCTGACGCTCGGCATCATGGCGCTGGAAGGCCTGTTCCGACCGTCACTAGGCCTCTACGGCGCGACCGGCGCGGCCCCCAGCCTGCCCAACGTCATCGACGCCCAACCGCTCGCCCGGCTCTAGCGTCCGGCGCGACGAAACGGCTCAGGCCGCCGACAGCGTCATCGCGCCCCCGACCCACTCCACCCGGCTCCGGACGCGCGCCGCCTCGGCCGCCTCGGCGTTCCCCAGCGCCGCCTCCGCCTCGGCCAGCACCCACAGGCTGTAGGGATCGCTCGGCCAGTCGGTCAGCAGCTCCTCGATCTTGGCCTTCGCCCCGGCCGCGTCACCGTTGGCCAGCATCGCGGCGGCCAGGCTGCGCCGCGTCGGATACCAGATCACCGGCGGATCGCCGCCCTCCTCGCCCGAACCCTGGATCTCGGCCGCCCGGCCATAGGCGACCACGGCCGCCGCCGGATTGCCCTCGACCATCGCGGCACGGCCTTCCAGCACGCGCTGGAACACCTCGACGAAGTCCTTGATGTCCCGCCCCCGTGCAGCGTCGAACGTCGCCGTGTCCCGGATGGCGCGGATGGCCTCGGCCTCAGCCCTGACGGCTCGCGCGTCGCCGGCCCTCGCCGCCGCCTCGCCCCGGGCATAGCGCCAGCTGGCCCGCAGCAGCGGCCGGTCCTCCGGCGGTTCCGGCAAGGCGGCGACCTCTTCCGCCGATCCGAAGCGGCCGAAGATCGCATAGGCGTTGTGCGCCTGCATCTGCCGCCAGGCGTTGGCGGCCGGAATGTCGGCATAGGTCGTCAGGAACCGCCGGGCCAGCAGCAGGCCCTCGTCCCCTCCACCCGCCATCAGAGCCCCACCCATGCCGAAGTGGATGTTGTGCGAATGCAGCGGCATGCCCGGAATGCCGCCGGGCGGCGCCGCCAGCTCATTGTACCGCTGGTCCAGCGCGACGGCGTTGACGTTCGACATCATCGCGTCCCGATACCGCCCCACGCGAAAGAAGGTGTGCGACGGCATGTGCACCAGATGGCTGGCGGATGGAGCCAGCATCGCCAGCCGCTCGCCATACGGAATGGCCTTGTGCGGATCGTCCGACCATTCGGTCAGGTGGATATAGAGGTGGATGGTCCCCGGATCGTTCGGGGCCTTCTCCAGCGAAGCCTCCAGGATCTCCATCGCGCGGGTGATGCCGGGATCCAGCGCCCGGCCCTCGTCGTCCCACCAGTCCTCGGCCTTCAGCATCCAGGCGTCGGCGGTGACCGCCGTGATCAGAGGCTTGTCCGGGTTGGCTCGGGCGATGCGGTCCATTGCGCGAGCGAAACGCACGGCGCGGCTGGACTTGAAGCCCGAGTATCGCTGGATCATGGCGTCGATCATCTGGCGCTGGACCGGCGTCGCGTCGCGGGCCGTGCGCCGCGCCATCTGGGCCAGCCGGCGTCCCTCGCGCATCGATTCGTCGTCCGTCCCGCCGCCGTTCAGGTTCGGCCCCAGCGCCCAGGCCTCGCCCCAAGCGCACATGCCGCATTCGGGATCCAGCGCCCGGGCCTTGCGGAACGCCCGAACCGATTCCTTGTGCTCGAATGCCCAACGCAGGCGAACGCCGTGATCGAACCACGCCTGGGCCTCGGGGTTGGCGGTGTCGACGGCGAAACTGGCTACACCGAACCCGTCGACCATGACCATGTTCACCGGATCGGCCGCATCCAGCACCGACCCCACCGTCCCGCACCCGCGCGGGTTCTGGATCAGGCCGGCGCTGGCCGCCGCATCGGCCGCAGCCTGGGTGGCATCCGCCACCGCCGCCGGAGCGGCCAGACACAGGGCCGCCGTGAACGCCAGGAACCTGGATCGCATGTCTCGTCTCCCACCCGTCGCCACCCTGCGGCAAACGGCGGAGTTCGCCAAGCGACGCCTCAGATCAGGCCCGCCAGCGGCGACGACGGATCGGCGTACATCCGCTTCGCCATGCGCCCGGCCAGATAGCCCTCGCGTCCCGCGATCACCGCGTGCTTCATGGCCGAGGCCATCAGGATCGGGTCCTTGGCCTCCGCGATGGCGGTGTTCATCAGCACGGCGTCGCAGCCCAGCTCCATCGCCAGCGTCGCGTCCGACGGCGTGCCCACGCCCGCGTCGACCAGCACCGGAACCGTCGCCTGCTCGACGATCAGCCGGATGTTGACCCGGTTCTGCAGCCCAAGCCCTGACCCGATCGGCGCCGCCGCCGGCATGATCGCCGCCGCCCCCGCCTCTTCCAGCCTGCGGCACATGACGACGTCGTCGGTGCAGTAGACCATGACTTGGAAGCCGTCCCTGATCAGCAGATCCAGCGCCCTCAGCGTTTCGATCATGTCGGGATACAGGTGCGCCGTATTCGACAGCACCTCCAGCTTGACCAGATCCCACCCCCCGGCCTCGCGCGCCAGCCGAAGCGTCCGCACCGCGTCCTCGCCGGTGAAGCACCCGGCCGTATTGGGCAGGAAGGTGAAGCGATCCGGCTTCACATAGTCCACCAACATGGGCTGGTTCGGGTCCGTCAGGTTCACGCGCCGCACGGCTACCGTGACGATCTCCGCCCCTGCCGCCTCGGCGGCTGCCGCGTTCTGGGCATAGTCCTTGTACTTCCCTGTCCCCACGATCAGGCGGGACGAGAAGGTCCGCCCGGCGACGGTCCATGTGTCGGCAGTGGCGGTCATGGCGGGCGGAGCGAAGGGCGCGTTCATGCGAAGCTATCTAGGCTCTCGGTGCGGGCGATGAAACCCGATCAGCCCCCGCCGACGAACTGGACCAGCTCGATCCGGTCACCTTCCGCCAGCGTCGTCTCGGCATGCAGGGACTTCGGCACGATCGCCAGATTGCGCTCCACTGCGACCTTGCGGATGTCGAAGCCCAGTTCCTCAACCAGTCCCTGAACCGTGGTCGCCGTGACCTGCCGATCCTCACCGTTGACCTGGATACGCATGCCGCTACGTCAATCTTTCTTCACGCCGGGGATGCGTCCGCTTTGACGCCGCGCCCGGTTCCGCTAAAAGGCGCCGCTTCACCGCGCCAACCGCCCGTCCGGAGCGAATGCCCGAAACCCCCGTCCTCTACGTCCTGAACGGGCCCAACCTCAACCTCCTGGGGGTGCGCGAGCCGCACATCTATGGGCGCGAGACCCTGGCCGACGTGCAGGCGCTCTGCGAGCGGGCGGCCGATGGCGCGACCGTCGTTTTCCGCCAGTCGAATCGCGAGGGCGAGCTGATCGACTGGGTGCAGGAGGCCCGCACCGAAGCCTCGGCCCTGGTCATCAACCCGGCGGGCTATGGCCACACCTCCATCGCCCTGCTGGACGCGCTGAAGGCCCTGACCATTCCGGTGGTCGAGTGCCACCTGTCCAACCCGGCCGCGCGCGAGGAATTCCGGCGGCACAGCTATGTTTCGCTCGCGGCGACCGGCGTCATCGCCGGCTTCGGCGCCCAATCCTATGAACTGGCGGTCAAGGCCGCCCTCCGGCTGGCGCGGGAACGCGCGTCCCAGCCCTCTCGTTGAACCCCGATCACAAGGCGACGCTCTCCATGGCGACCGACAAGAAGCTCGACAACGAACCGTCCGAGGTCATCGACGCGGCCCTGGTGCGCCAGTTGGCTGACATCCTGAACGACACCTCCCTGACCGAGATCGAGGTCGAGCGGGGCGAACTGCGCATCCGCGTCGCGCGCGAAATCACCGCCGCCCCGATCATGCACTATGCGGCCGCGCCCGCCGCCCATGCTGCGTCTGCGCCGCCCGCCGCTCCCGCCGCTGCTCCGGCCGCCATGCCGTCGGACCCGGCGACCATCGTCGCCAATGCCGGCGAAGAGGTGAAGTCGCCCATGGTCGGCACCGTCTACCTCCAGCCCTCGCCCGAGGCCGATCCCTTCGTCCAGCCGGGCGACAAGGTGAAGAAGGGCCAGACCCTGCTGATCGTCGAGGCCATGAAGACCATGAACCCGATTACGGCGCCCCGCGACGGCGTCGTCGCCGAGGTGCTGGTCGGCGACGCCCAGCCCGTCGAGTTCGGCGAACCCCTCGTCCTGCTCGAGGCCTGAGCCGGTGTTCACAAAAGTCCTGATCGCCAACCGCGGCGAGATCGCGTTGCGCGTCCACCGGGCGTGCAAGGAGATGGGTATCTCCACCGTCGCCGTTCACTCCGAGGCCGACCGCGGCGCCATGTGGGTGCGGCTGGCCGACGAAAGCGTCTGCATCGGCCCGGCTCCGGCCGCCAAATCCTATCTGAACATCCCCTCGATCATCGCCGCGGCCGAGATCACCGGGGCCCAGGCCATCCACCCCGGCTATGGCTTCCTGTCCGAGAACGCCCGCTTCGCCGAGATCGTCGAAGCCCACGGCATGACCTTCATCGGCCCGCGCCCCGAACACATCCGGATCATGGGCGACAAGATCACGGCCAAACAGACCGCGCTCGAGGCAGGGATACCCTGCGTGCCCGGCTCGCCCGGCGAGGTGGAGACGGTCGAGGCCGCGATCGAGGCTTCCAAGACCATCGGCTTTCCCCTGATCGTCAAGGCGGCGGCCGGCGGCGGCGGGCGCGGCATGAAGGTGGCCCTGACGGAGAACGACCTCGTCGAGGCCGTCCAGACCGCCCAGACCGAGGCCAAGGCCGCCTTTGGCAACGGCGCGGTCTACATGGAGCGATACCTCCAGAAGCCTCGCCACATCGAGATCCAGGTCGTAGCCGACAGCCACGGCAACGTCGTCCACCTGGGCGAACGCGACTGCTCGCTCCAGCGCCGTCACCAGAAGGTGCTGGAAGAGGCCCCCTCGCCTGCCCTGACAGCCGCCGAACGGGTCAAGATCGGCGAGACGGTCAACAAGGCCATCGGCAAGATCGGCTACCTCGGCGTCGGCACCATCGAGTTCCTGTGGGAGGACGGCGAGTTCTTCTTCATCGAGATGAACACTCGCCTGCAGGTCGAGCACCCGGTCACCGAGGCCATCACCGGCGTCGACCTGGTGCGCGAACAGATCCGCATCGCCGCCGGCCTGCCCCTGTCCTTCACCCAGGAGGACATCCACTTCGAGGGCCACGCCATCGAGGTGCGAATCAACGCCGAGAACTCCGAGACCTTCGCGCCGTCGCCGGGCATGGTCACCGACTTCCACGCCCCGGGCGGCCTGGGCGTGCGTTTGGACAGCGCCATCTACGCCGGCTATTCGATCCCGCCCTACTACGACAGCCTGATCGGCAAGCTGATCGTCCACGGCCGCGACCGCGCCGAGTGCGTCGCCCGCCTGAAGCGCAGCCTGAACGAGATGGTCGTCGGCGGCATCGACACCACCATTCCCCTGTTCCAGCGCCTGCTGCAGGAGCCGGACATCCTCAGCGGCGACTACGACATCCACTGGCTGGAACAGTGGGCCAAGAAGCGGGCGCAATAGGCTCGGCGCGGCGGTAACGGGTGGATACCTTCACCGCCCAGGACCTGCTCCGCTGCTACGCGCGCGGCGTCTTCCCGATGGGCGAGGCGCGAGACGACCCGCGCGTTTTCCTCGTCGAACCGGAGATGCGCGGCGTCATTCCGCTGGACGGCTTCCACATCCCGACCCGCCTGCGCCGCACCGTCCGCTCCGAGCCGTTCGAGGTCCGCGGCGACACCGCCTTCGGCGCGGTCATCGACGCTTGCGCCGCTTCGGCCCCCGGCCGCGAGGACACCTGGATCAATGCGCCCATCCGGCGGCTCTATCTGGAGCTCCACGCGCTCGGCCGGGCCCATTCCATCGAGTGCTGGCGGGACGAAGCCCTCGTCGGCGGCCTCTATGGCGTGACGCTCGGCGGCGCCTTCTTCGGCGAGAGCATGTTCAGCCGCGCGACCGACGCCTCCAAGGTCGCGCTCGTTCACCTCGTGGCCCGGCTGAAACGCGGCGGCTGGCGACTGCTCGACGCCCAGTTCCGCACGCCGCACCTGGACCAGTTCGGCCTGATCGAGACGCCGCAGTTCGTTTATCTGGAGATGCTGGAGCGGGCTCTGACAGTCCAGCCCGACGCGGCGGTCCTGATCCGCCCCCTGACCGGGGTAGAAGCGATCGCCTACTCCTTACAGCCGACCACCCAGGCGTCGTAGATCGGGTGCTGCAACCCGCTGAGCGCGGGCGTCGAGGCATACATCCAGCCCCGGAAGATCTGGCGCGGCTCATTGCGCACCGTTCCGCGCGGTTGAAGCGTCACCTCCAGATAGGCGATCGAATCCGCCACGGGCTCGTTCTCCGCGGACACCTCGCAGGCGCGGGCGGTGAAGATCAGGGCCTGGTTGAAGCGCACGGGACGCCCGCCGACCTCGACCTCGAAGCGCATGCTCTCGGCCGTGATCTTGTCGATCGCCTCGACGATGGCGACGCGGCGACGCTGGCGCGGCGTGGGTGTGTCGGGAGTCAGGCGCTCGGCCTTTTCCTCGTCGGTCTCGCCCTCTTCCTCGTCCTCGTCGGTCGCCTCTTTCTCCTCGTCGGAAGGAACCGCCTCATCTTCGAGAGCAGCGGTCTCGACGGCGGGCGCAGGCGGGACGATAGCGATCGGATTGGCGGGCGCGGGATCGGCGGCGGGCGCCTGTTCCTGGTTCAACTGCCGACGGATTTCCTCGGCAACGGGATCGGCGGCGGGCGTCGCGTCCTGGGGTGGCGCGTCCTGCATTCCGCCCGCGACCACGCCACCGCCGACCGCCAGGGTCAGTGCCGCAGCGCCGACGGTGAGCAGACGCATCCGGTTCATTCGGGCTTCCAGGCCTCATAGTCCCCCGTGGCGGCCGGACGGGTCGCCTCGGCCGCCAGCGAGCCCGGCGGAC
This sequence comes from Brevundimonas bacteroides DSM 4726, assembly GCF_000701445.1. GTDB lineage: Bacteria > Pseudomonadota > Alphaproteobacteria > Caulobacterales > Caulobacteraceae > Brevundimonas > Brevundimonas bacteroides. The sequence continues at coordinate 52,402 of NZ_JNIX01000009.1, read as the reverse complement.
GCCACGCCATCGGCGTACCGGTCAGGTTGGGTCTGTGATCCAGTTCCCACCGACGACGCGGCAGGGGCGCCTGCGTCGGCGGCTCGTCGAAGGTGTAGTGCAGCCAACCGTGCCAGTCCGGCGTCACCTTCGAGGCCTCGGCATAGCCGTTGTAGACCACCCAGCGGCGGCGACGCCCGTCATAGCTGACGTTGTCCCTCGACTGGTAGTAGCGGTTGCCGAACTCGTCGGTGCCGACCAGTTCGCCGCGCTTGGCGATGGTGAACAGGGTCCCGAGCGTCGCGCCCGAAGTCCAACCGAAAATCTTGCCGAGCACGGGCGGTCCAGTCCGAAATCACGCCGGCGGGGAGGCCGGTCCAACAGGCTACGATCATAGAAACCGCGCCGCGTCGCGTCCAGCACGACAACACAATCACCAAACTCAACATCTTGGGGGTAACCGGGTCCTCGCCCGCCATATCTATTGCGAGCGGCGTATAGCGAGGCCTAGAATTGTGGTGTCCGCCGTCAAAGGCCCCGCCCATGCGCTTCACGCCCCGCTTCCACGCCCTGACCCGAGAGCTGCGGCTGGAACGACGCGCGGTGGAACGGGCGAACGGCGTCGTCGATGCCGTGACCCCCTCCGGCTGGACCGACGCACGCGTCGAGGCCTGGCTGGACTGGGCCGACGCCCTGCCGACCGACCGGCCGAGGCTCAGCGACATCGCCGCCTCACCGTCTCCGGTGCTCGGCGGAGCCATCGATCGCTGGGCCGGCCGGCTCGCGGCCTGGGGCCGCGCGTTGGGGGTGTTCGCCTCGAATAAGGATGCCCGCGCTTTCGCCGACGACCTCGCCGCCTCGGTGGTCCTCGGGCTTGCGGCTCCGGGCGCGTCCAGGTTCGACGGGGCGCGCGTCCACCCCGTGGCCGACGACCCCCAGGGCGAGACGGCCTCTCCGCCCGTCGCGCGCCCCGAGGATGCGACGGCGCGCACCGCCTTCGATGCAGAGACCCGCCGCCGTCAGGGCGAAGCCATGGCCGCCATCTCGCTCGGCCGGGTCTGTGCCGCCCTGAACGGTGTCGCCGACGCGGTCGCGCGCTGCGAAGGCCCCGCCGCCGACTGCGCCGATCCGGCAGCCAACCCGGCGCTCGCCCGCGCCGCCTGGGCCGCGAGACAGGCCGGAGCCGACGACGCCGCCATCCTTCGCGCCATCGCCGGAGAGATCTTCCTCGCGCCCGACCCTGCGTCTGCCGCGCAAGAAAGACTGGCGCTGCTGTGGAGCGAACCTTCGGATGAAGCGGTCGCCGCCGCCGCCCGCGCGGCCCTCGCGGGCCCGCTCACTCTCGCGTTCAATCCGGACGAAGCGGACCGTCTGTCCCTCGCCGCCGACGCTCCATCCGCCGTCCTGTCCTGGCCCGCCCTCTGCGCATTCGGCGGCGACGTCCTCGGCTCGCTGGAGGCGCTTGTCCGGCTGTGGACCACGGCGCTGGAGATCGAAACGGCGGCCGGGTTCTGCGAGGACGGCGCCACCAGCCATCTGCGCCACGCCCACCGCCCCATCAGACTGTGGCTGGACGGTGTGCTGGAGGGCTTCCTGCTGGCCGGTCGGGGCGCGAACGCCCAGGCCGACATGTTCGCGCTGGCCGCTCTCGTCTCCGCCCAAGCCTCCCTGACCTCAAGCGAGCTGGCCGCCGCCCTGACACCCGCCAGCGCTTGGCCCGGGATCGCCTCGCGGGTCGAGGCCGAGGTGACGGCTCGCCGTGACCGTCTGGCCGAGGGCACTCTGTCGGCCCGGGCTAGGGCCACTCTCGACGCTGCCTTGTCCGCACTACGCGCCTCGGGACGCCGCAACACCCTGATCGCCCTGGCGTCGCCCGACCCGGAGACCGCCCTGCGCCTCGGCTTGGGCGCCCTGACCTCCGCCCAGACGGTGCAAACCGACTGGGGCGAGACTCTGCGCCGCCTTCACCCTGCCTTCCACGCCGCCATCGCGGCCTCGGGCGGAGATCCAGAAGAGGCGGAACGCTGGGTGCTGGGCCGACGCACGCTCGTCGGCGCGCCGGGGCTGGATCACGATCACCTGCGCAGCCTCGGCTTCACGGATGCAGAGCTTGAGGCGGTCGAGCGCGCCCTCGCCTCGATCGAGACGCTGGAGGACGCCTTCGCTCCGCCGGTGCTGGACGCGGGCTTCATCCGCGACGTGCTGGGGCTCGATCCGGAGGCGACCACGCCGGTCGCGCTGTTGGCCGCTCTGGCCCCCGCAGACGCCCTGGCAGCCGCGCGGGTCTACGTCTTCGGACGCGACGACCTGTCGGGTTGGACCGGCACGCCCGAGGACCTGGCCGATCTCTGTGCTGATCCGGCCGCCTTTGGCGCGGCGCTCGACCGATCGTTGGCCGCGTTCGGAGACCTCCCCGTCGTTGCCGAGCATGTCCTGCCCTGGACCGCGACCCTGAACACCGTCGAAGCCCTCATCCGGGAAGCCGCCGCCGCAGCGCAGCCGATCCGCCTGGTTCCGACGCCTGCGCCTGCCCAACCCTCGCTTGTCCTGCATGAGCCCGAGGCCCGCCGCGCGCCCGAACCGGCGGCCTCTACGATCGAGACCATTGTCGAACGCGTGGTCGAACGCGACCGCACGCGCCGCAAGCTGCCGGACCGTCGCAAGGGCTACATTCAGAAAGCCGCCGTCGGCGGTCACAAGGTCTACATTCACACCGGCGAATATGACGACGGCGAGCTCGGTGAGATCTTCATCGACATGCACAAGGAAGGCGCCGCCTTCCGCAGCCTGATGAACAACTTCGCGATCGCCATCTCGATCGGACTGCAATACGGCGTGCCGCTGGACGAGTTCGTGGACGCCTTCGTCTTCACCCGGTTCGAGCCCGCCGGACGGGTCACGGGCAACGACTCCATCGGCTCGGCGACCTCGATCCTCGACTACATCTTCCGCGAGCTGGGCGTGTCCTATCTGGGCCGCCACGAGCTGGCCAACGCCGACGCCGAACCGCTGGACGCCGACGGCCTGGGCGGTGGCAAGGCCGACGAACTGGTGCCGGCCTCTCATTTCATCTCGCGCGGCTTCGCCCGGGGCGCGGCGCCCGACAATCTCGTCGTCCTGCCGTTTGGCCGCCGGACCGAGCCCGAGCCGCCCCCCGCCCTGACCCACGACGCCGACGCCTGCCCGGCCTGCGGCGACTTCAGCCTCCAGCGACGTGGCGGTTCATGGGTCTGCGATGCCTGCGGCATCGCGCCTTCGATGCAGGGCTGAACGGCCCGAATCTTGCTGGGCAAACGGAAAGTCCGGAGCCTCCCATGAAGTCCCTTGCCCTGCTCGCCGTCGTCGTCCTGGCCGTCGCCCTGCCCGCCCAGGCCCAAGACGCCAGTCAGATCGCCCGCGTCCGGGCCGGTGCCTCCTGCCCCGGCTGCAACCTGTTCCAGGCCGACCTGTCGGGCGTGGATGCGCGGGGGCTGAACCTGTCCGGAGCCCGCATACGCCAGGCCGACCTCAGCCTGGCCACCATGAACCGCACGCGTTTCACCAACGCCGACCTGCGCGACGTCGAGGCCTACGGCGGCGTCTTCTCGTCGTCGAACTTCTCAGGGGCCAACCTGACCAACTCCAGCTGGGTCGGCGCCTACCTGGAGGGCTCCAGCTTCTCCGGCGCGACGCTGTCGGGCGCCAACTTCTCCGGCGCCCAGCTGGACCGCGCGACGGGCCTGACCCAGCGCCAGCTGAATATGGCCTGCGGCGACGCCTCGACCACCCTGCCCGGCCGCCTGACCATCCCGTCCTGCTGACAATCCCTGACCTTACCGCGATTTAAGTGGGATTCCGGCGCGATCGGGGTCATCTAGGCATCGTGACCCAGACCCAGACCACGCTTCGTCGCCTCTTCGCCACCGCCGCTTCGATCGGTGCCCTGCTCGCCGCCGGTTCGGCTTCCGCCGAAATGCAGCTGCAATGGCAGGATCGCGACGTGGCCCGCATGGTCTCGCTGGGTGGCTCCTGCAACCGCTGCGAACTGTCGGGCCGGAACCTGTCCGGCGCCACCTTCACCGGGGCCTCCTTCGTCTCCGCGACCCTTGTCGGCACCAATCTGCGCGGAGCCGAGCTGGTCGGGTCGAATTTCTCCTCCTCCGATTTCAGCCGCGCGGACCTGCATGGGGCCGAACTGACCGGCTCGAACTTCACGTCTGGCGTCTTCAGCGGTGCCGTGCTGAACGGAGCCGAGGCGCAAGGGTCGGTTTTCTCGCGCGCCGACCTGACCGGGGCCAATCTGTCGGGTGCCGAACTGGTGGGAGCCAACATGAACGGCGCCGTCCTCGTTCGGGCCAACCTGTCGGGCGCCGAGCTCTTCGGCACCACCCTCGCCAACGTCAACGCCCGCAGCGCCAACTTTGCCGAGGCCCAGCTGAACGCCGCCAATATGGCCAACGGCGACTTCGGATCGGCCAGCTTCGCCAACGCCGAGCTGGATGGGGCTCGCCTGTCGGGCGCCAGCTTCGCCCGCGCCAACTTCTCCGGCGCCTCGCTGAACCGGGCTGACATCCGCGGGGCCGACCTGTCGCGCGCCACCGGCCTGACCCAGGCGCAGATTTCGACGGCGTGCGGCGACTCCACCACCCGCCTGCCCCGCAGCCTGACGGCGCGGACCTGCACCCGCGTCGTCGTCCGCGCACCGCGCGCGCCGGCACCCCCGGCTCCGCCTCAGCCGCGCCGCAATATCGTCATCGCCGACGCGAACTGACAAGCAAAAGGCCCGGAGCGTCCCCGCCCCGGGCCTCTTCGTTTCCGGACCTGCCGACCTCAGACCTTGATCGGCAAGGCCGTGCGGATGTGGACGTCCTTCAGCTGACGCTCCTGCGCCTCCGTCGGCGCGTTCATCAGCAGGTCCTCGCCCTGCTGGTTCAGCGGGAAGGCGATGACCTCGCGGATCGCCGTCTGGCCGGCCAGCAGCATGACGATGCGGTCGATGCCGGGCGCCAGCCCCCCGTGCGGCGGCGCGCCAAAGCGGAAGGCGTTCAGCATGCCGCCGAACTGCTCCTCGACCACCGAGGCGTCATAGCCCGCGATCTCGAACGCCTTCAGCATGATCTCGGCCTTGTGGTTCCGGATCGCGCCCGAGCACAGCTCATAGCCGTTGCAGACGATGTCGTACTGATAGGCCAGGACGTCCAGCGGGTCCTTGGTGTTCAGCGCCTCCAGCTCGCCTTGCGGCATGGAGAAGGGGTTGTGGCTGAAATCGACCTTCTTCTCTTCTTCCGACCACTCGAACATCGGGAAGTCGACGATCCAGCAGAACCGGAACACGTCCTCCGAGATCAGGCCCAGGTCCTGGCCCAGCTTGGTCCGGGCATTGCCCGCGAACTTGTGGAACACGGCCGGGTCGCCCGCGGCGAAGAAGCAGGCGTCGCCCTGGCCCAGGCCGACGGCCTTCATCAGGGCGTCGGTCGCCTCCGCGCCCAGGTTCTTGGCGATGGGCCCGCCCCAGCCGCCCTGGTCGTCGGACCAGAAGATGTAGCCCAGTCCCGGCTGGCCCTCGCCCTGCGCCCAGCTGTTCATCCGGTCGCAGAAGGCGCGGCTGCCGCCCTTCGGCCCCGGAATGGCCCAGACCGCATTCTTCGCGTCAGCGGCCAGGATCTTGTTGAACAGGCCGAACCCGCCGTCGCGGAAGTGCTCGGACACGTCCTGCATCTCGATGGGGTTGCGCAGGTCCGGCTTGTCGGTGCCATACTTGGCGATTGCCTCCCGATAGGGAATCCGCACGAAGGGATAAAGGTCGACCGCCTTGCCGTCGGCGAACTCCTCGAACACACCGTGCATGACGGGCTCAATCGCCGCGAAAACATCCTCTTGCGTGACGAAGCTCATCTCGACGTCGAGCTGATAGAACTCCAGCGACCGGTCAGCGCGCAGGTCCTCGTCGCGGAAGCAGGGCGCGATCTGGAAGTAGCGGTCGAAGCCCGACACCATCAGCAGCTGCTTGAACTGCTGCGGGGCCTGCGGCAGCGCATAGAACTTGCCGGGATGCAGACGGCTGGGCACCAGGAAGTCTCGCGCGCCCTCCGGCGATGACGCCGTCAGGATCGGGGTCTGGTACTCCAGGAAGCCCTGATCGACCATCCGCCGACGGATCGAGGAAATCACCTTCGATCTCAACACAATGTTCCGGTGCAGCGTCTCGCGGCGCAGATCGAGATAGCGGTGCTTCAGCCGGATCTCCTCCGGATACTCCGGCTCGCCAAAGACGGGCAGCGGCAGTTCGGCGGCTTCCGACAGCACTTCCACCGCCTTGACCCGCACCTCGATCTCGCCAGTCGGCAGGTTGGCGTTGACGGTGCCGGCCTCGCGCAGGACGACCTCGCCGTCGACGCGAATGACGCTCTCGGCCCGCACCCGCTCGACGATCTCGAAACCCGGCGTCTCGGGGTGCAGCACCAGCTGCGTCAGGCCGTAGTGGTCGCGCAGGTCGATGAACAGCAGGCCGCCGTGGTCGCGCTTCCTGTGCACCCACCCCGACAGCCGCACGTTCGATCCGGCGTCCGAAGCTCGAAGGGCGCCGCAGGTGTGGGAGCGATAGGCGTGCATGGTCGGGTTCGTCTGAAAACGGCTGTGAGACAGCGGAATGGGAAGCGGCGTAAGGCGCATCCACGCCTGCGAAAGTCAAGGATTCGCCGTCCACAGCCCTGATCGTCTGTCCACCATGACAATTGGAACCGTGTCCGGACAGTCACGCCGATCTGCTATGCTGGCCCCCATGTCCGCCCGGCGATCTCCGTCAGACCAGTTGCGCCTTCCGCTCACCCGGGACGTGGTCCCCAGCGCCGCCGCCTTCGTGCGGTCGGGGTCGAACGCCTTCGCCCATGACGCGCTGGCCGCCTGGCCCAACGAGACCGGCCGCGTGATGGCGCTCTGCGGCCCCGCCGGCTGCGGCAAGAGCCACCTCGCCGCCCTCTGGGCCGAGCGCGTCGGCGCGGTCCCGCTGAACGGCTCCGAGGCCGCGTTGGCCGACCCGCTGGAGCTGGAGGGCCGCCCGGTCCTGCTCGACATCGCCCAAGACGCCGACGACGAGACCCTGTTCCACCTCATCAACCTGGCCCAGCAGGACGGCGGAGCCCTTCTGATGGTGTCGCGCCCTTCCCCCCGGCGCTGGCACGTCGAGGTGCCCGACCTGCGCAGCCGCCTCGACGCCGTCCGCGTGGCCGCCATGGAGGCCCCGGACGACGCGGTCCTGTCGGCCATCCTCGCCGCCCGCTTCGCCGAGCGAAGCATCACGCCGGGCGACGGCGTCATCGAGTACCTGGTGCTGCGCATCGATCGCTCGGCCGCAGCCGCCGCTGCCGTTGTCGAGCGCCTGGACGCCGAACACCGGCCCGTCACCCGCTCGCTCGCCCGCCAGGTGCTGGGCGCCAGCGCCGATCTGTTCGAAGAGCCGCCGGAAGGGTTGCAGCCGTAACATTGCGGCCCCACAACCGGCCCATGTCCGACGCCGCCATCGCCGACACCACGAGCGGAGAAGAGGTCCCCTCTTCCCGCGCACCCCAGCTACATCTGGACGAGGCGCTGATGGCCTCGCCCGAGCGCTTCTTCAATCGCGAGATCAGCTGGCTGAAGTTCAACGCGCGCGTGCTCGAGGAAGCCGCCAACCCGGCCCACCCGCTGCTGGAGCGTCTGCGGTTCCTGTCCATCTCGGCCAACAATCTGGATGAGTTCTTCATGACCCGGGTCGCGGGCCTGAAGGGTCAGGTGCGCGAGCGGGTGCGCACCCTGTCCGCCGACGGCCTGACCGCCGCCGAACAGCTGGAGCGCGTCAACGTCGCCGCTGGCGAGCTGATGGCCGAGCAGCAGAAGCGCTGGCGCCAACTCCGCAACGAGCTGACCGCCGCCGGCATCGAGGTGGTCCGCTCCGCCAAGATCACCAAGACCGACCGCGACCGGCTGGAGCCGGAGTTCCTCAGCCAGCTGTTCGCCGTGCTGACGCCGCTCGCCATCGATCCGGCGCACCCCTTCCCCTTCCTGCCGAACCTCGGCTTCTCCCTGGCGCTGAAACTGCGCCGGAACCGGGACAACAAGACCCTCTACGCCCTCGTGCCCGTCCCGACCCAGGTGCGCCGCTTCTGGGAGCTGCCGGGCGACGGCCGCTCGGTGAAGGGTCGCCGCCGGTTCGTCACGCTGGAGACGGTGCTCCTCCTCTTCATCGAGCACCTCTTCCCCGGCCACGAGGTGCTGGAGAAGGGCGTGCTCCGCCTGATTCGTGACAGCGACATCGAGATCGAAGAAGAGGCTGAGGACCTGGTCCTGGAGTTCGAAGAGGCGCTGAAGCAGCGGCGCCTCGGTTCGGTCGTGCGCGTCAAGATTGAGGCCTCCATGCCCGACGACCTGCGCGACTTCATCATCGGCGAACTGGAGGCCGAGCCGCAGGATGTCGTCATGATCGACGGCATGCTGGGACTTGCCCAATTGTCGGAGCTGATACCGCCCGGCCATCCGGATCTGAAGTTCCCCGGCTACGAACCTCGTTATCCGGAAAGGGTGCGCGACCAGGGCGGCGACGTCTTCGCCGCGGTGCGCGAGAAGGACATCCTGATCCATCACCCGTTCGAGAGCTTCGACGTGGTGGTCCAGTTCCTGCGCCAGGCTGCGCGAGACCCCAACGTCATCGCGATAAAGCAGACGCTGTACCGCACCTCCAAGGACAGCCCGATCGTCGCCGCCCTGATCGAGGCGGCCGAGAACGGCAAGAACGTCGTCGCGCTCGTCGAGATCAAGGCCCGCTTCGACGAGGAAGCCAATCTGCGCTGGGCCCGCGCCATGGAGCGGGCGGGCGTCCACGTCGTCTTCGGCTTCGTCGAATACAAGACCCACGCCAAACTCAGCGTCGTCGTGCGGCGCGAGGGCGACGGGCTCAAGACCTACTGCCACTTCGGCACCGGCAACTATCACCCGATCACGGCCCGGGTTTATACCGACCTCAGCCTGTTCAGCTGCGATCCCGTGCTGGCGCGCGATGCATCTCGCGTCTTCAACTACATCACCGGCTATGCCCAGCCGGAAGAGCTCGAGGCCCTGGTCGTCTCTCCGCTGAACATGAAGTCGACGCTGATCGACCTGATCGGCAAGGAGATGGCCGCCGCCGCCAAGGGCAAGCCCGCAGCGATCTGGGTAAAGCTCAACGCGCTGGTCGACCCGGAGGTCATCGACGCCCTTTATCGCGCCAGCCAGTGGGGCGTGCGCATCGAACTGGTCGTGCGCGGCATCTGTTGCCTGCGCCCGGGCGTTCCCGGCCTGTCTGAAAACATCCGTGTCAAGTCGATCGTGGGCCGTTTCCTGGAGCACAGCCGCATCATCTGCTTCGCCAATGGCCGCGATCTGCCGCACGACCGGGCCAAGGTCTATATTTCCTCGGCCGACTGGATGACGCGCAACCTGAACCGCCGCGTCGAGGTCATGACGCCCGTGACCAACGCCACGGTGCACGACCAGGTCCTGGACCAGATCATGGTCGCCAACCTGAAGGACGACGCCCAGAGCTGGACGCTCGGCCCGGACGGCGACTACACCCGCGTCGCCTGCGCCGAGGGCGCCCGTCCCTTCTCGGCCCACCAGTACTTCATGACCAACCCCAGCCTGTCCGGGCGCGGCCGCGGCGTGAAGACCCTGCCCGGCCGCCTCCGCTACGACCGGCCGAAAAAGTGAGCGAGCCCTACGCCGCGCCGCGCGAGGCAGCGGTCATCGACATCGGCTCCAACTCCGTCCGCATGGTGCTTTACCGGCTCGAGGGCCGCGCCATCTGGACTGTGTTCAACGAGAAGGTTCAGGCGGGGCTGGGCCGCGACCTGCCCGCCACCGGGCGCCTGTCCGAGCCCGGCGTGGCGCTCGCCATGACGGCGCTTCGCCGGTTCGCCGCCGTGCTGGACGGGGTCAAGCCCGCCTATGTCTTCGTCGCCGCCACCGCCGCCGTGCGCGAGGCCAAGGACGGTCCCTCCTTCTGCGACCGCGTCGCGGCCGAGACGGGGCTGAAGGTCCGCGTCCTGACCGGCGAGGAAGAGGCCCGCTACGCCGCGCTCGGCGTCACCGCCGGCGATCCCAGGGCGCGGGGCCTCGCCGCCGACATGGGCGGATCGAGCCTGGAATTGATACGCATCGGCCTCGACCGCCCTGAGGCCGGCGTCACCCTGCCGCTCGGCCCGTTCAGCCTGGCCGATCCCAAGGGATTTGACGCTGAGCGGCTGCGCGCCATCATCGCCCAACGCCTAAAGCCCGTGGTCGGCCGCTTCTCTTCGGACGAACTCCACGCCGTCGGCGGCGGCTGGCGCTCCCTGGCACAGCTGCACATGGAGATCAGCAGCTACCCTCTGCGCATCGTCCATCAGTACGTCATGTCAGCGACCGAGGCGCGGGATGTCGCCCGCTTCGCCGCCCAGCAGTCGCGCGCCTCGCTCGATCGCCTGCCCGGCGTCACCAAGCGCCGCGCAGAGACCCTGCCCTACGCCGCCCTGGTGCTGGACGGCCTGATCGAGGCGCTGGACCTCAAGACCGTGGTCTTCTCCGCCTGGGGCGTGCGCGAAGGTCTGCTCTACGAGACATTGGACCGGGACGAACATCCGGTGGATCCTCTGATCGCGGGCTGCGCGGCGCTGGGCGCGCGCCAGGGCATATCGCCGGGCCTGCCCGCCGCCCTCCACGCCTGGCTGTCCGAGGTCATCGCCGCCCTGCCAGAGTCGTTCGGGCCGGATCGCGACCCTGTGCTCGCGGCCGCCGCCTGCCGCCTCGCCGACCTCGGAGCAAGGCTGCATCCCGACCACCGGGTGGAGCTCGTCTTCGACCAGGTCCTTCGCGCTCCGATTCCAGGTCAGACCCACGCCGAACGCGTCTGGCTCGCCACGGCGCTCAACGCCCGCTACGGCGGTGGCTCCGGCACGCCCGAACCCGGAACGGTCGAGCGCCTGCTGAGCGAAGAGGCTCGCACCGGCGCACGCGCCATGGGACTGGCTCTGCGCCTCGGCTGCGATCTGTCGGGACGTTCGCCCCAACTGTTTGCCAACGCCGCTATTACCGCGCGTTCGGGCGTGCTCCGGCTGACGGCAGCGCCCGGCTATGCCGACGTTCTGCTGGGCGAACAGACCAGACGCCGGGCCAAGGCGCTGGCGGAGGCGCTGGGGCTGAGGCTGGAGATTTGATCGACACTCTCCCTCCCCTTCATGGGAAGGCAGACGGCCTATTCGATCTCGACCACCTCGACGCGCGGCCCGTTCAGCACCAGCGCGATCTCGCCCTTCTTCAGCTTCAGCGCATCCTCGCCGAACAGCTGCCGCCGCCAGCCTTTCAGAGCCTCAACATCGGCGCCGTCCGACAGGGCGATCTTCTCGAGATCCGCGACATTGGCGATCAGCTTGGACGCCACGCCCGCATTGTCGCTCTTGGCCTTCAGTAGCACCTTCAGCAGTTCGACCACGCTGGGCGGCGCGGGCTGGTTGTGCGCAGGCCGGTCCATCTTGGGCGCGTGCGCCTCCGGGTCGGCCAGCACGCGCTTGAGCACCTCGATCAGTTCCAGCCCCAGCCGCGATCCGCCGAAGCCCTTGGGCACGGACCGCAACCGGTTGAACGCCTCGACATCCGTCGGCGCCTGCGTCGCGATCTCGTCGATCGCCTCGTCCTTCAGGATGCGGCCGCGCGGCTGGTCGCGCTCCTGCGCCGCCCGCTCGCGCCACACCGCCGTCGCCTTGAACGCAGCGAGGTATTTCGCCGAATACTTCTTGGGCTTCAGCCGCTTCCAGGCCTTCTCCGGATCGGTGTCGTAGAGCTCCGGATCGACCAGATCCTCCATCTCCGACATGACCCAGTCCAGCCGCCCGTCCTTCTTCAGCCGGTCGCGCAGCTTGGGATACAGCGCCGCCAGATGGGTCACGTCGCCCATCGCATAGTGCAGCTGGGCGTCCGACAGCGGCCGCCGCGACCAGTCGGTGAAGCGGCTGCCCTTGTCCAGGTCGATCTTCAGCATCTGCCGGACCAGCGAATCATAGGCGACCTGATCGCCGAACCCCGCCGCCATCGCCGCCACCTGGGTGTCGAACATGGGCACCGGCATGGCCCCCAGCTTGACGAAGATTTCCGTGTCCTGACGCGCGGCGTGGAAGACCTTCACGATCGCCGGATCGCGCAGGATGTCGAGGAACGGCTCCAGGTCCAGACCGTCGGCCTGCGGGTCGATGATCGCCTCATGATCGGCCGTCGCGGCCTGGATCAGGCACAGCTTGGGCCAATAGGTCGTCTCCCGCATGAACTCGGTGTCGACCGCGATGAAGGGAGCGTCGCGAACCGCCGAACAGAACTGGGCCAGCGCGTCATTGGTGGTGATCGGCGTCATTGAAATGCTATAGCCCCCCGCGACCGCGTCGTGGCAAGAGCCCCGGCCTTTTTTCCGCACTCCTTTCAGGCCCGTGAGCGATGAGCGACATCTCTGATTCCATCCAGAACGGCCTGACCTACGCCGACGCGGGCGTGGACATCGACGCCGGCGACATGCTGGTGGAGCACATCAAGCCCTTGGCGAAATCCACCGCCCGCCCCGGTTCCGAGCCCTCGCTCGGCGGTTTCGGGGCCCTGTTCGACCTGAAGGCGGCCGGCTTCATCGATCCCCTGATCGTCACCACCACCGACGGCGTCGGCACGAAGCTGAAGATCGCCATCGAGACCGGCCGCCACGACGGCGTCGGAATCGATCTGGTCGCCATGTGCGTCAACGACCTGTTGGCGCAAGGCGCGGAGCCCCTGCTGTTCCTCGACTACTATGCCACCGGCAAGCTCGAGATCGACGCCGCGCGCCGCGTCGTCTCCGGCATCGCCGAAGGCTGCCGCCAGGCCGGCTGCGCGCTGGTCGGCGGCGAGACGGCCGAGATGCCCGGCATGTATTCCGGCGGCGACTACGACCTTGCGGGCTTTTCGCTGGGCGCGCTGGAACGCGGCCATGCGCTCCCCCGGCTCGACCTGCAGAACACAGGCGACCTGATCATAGGCCTGGCCTCGTCCGGCCCGCACTCCAACGGCTACTCCCTGATCCGCAAGGTGGTGCAGCGCTCGGGCCTGTCCTGGGGCTCGGACGCGCCTTTCGCGCCGGACCGGTCGCTGGCCCAGGCCCTGATGGAGCCGACCCGCATCTATGTGAAGTCGGTCCTGCCCCTGATGAAGGCCGGCAAGATCAAGGGCGCGGCCCACATCACCGGCGGCGGCCTGATCGAGAACCCGCCCCGCTGCCTGGCCGATCACCTGACCGCCTCGTTCGACTGGGACGCCTGGCCGATGCCGCCCGTGTTCCGCTGGCTGGCCGAGACCGGCGGGATCAGCGACCACGAGATGCGCCGCACCTTCAACTGCGGCGTCGGCTTCATCCTGATCGTCGCGCCCGAGAACGCCGAGGACGTGCTGGCCGCACTGCTGGAAGCTGGCGAGACCGCCTTCGTATGCGGCCAGCTGGTCTAGCGCGCCAGCTCGCCCCTGGCCCCCGCCTCGATCAGTTCGATCGTCTGCGGTAGACCATAGATCGCCGCGAACGATCCGAACCGCGGCCCCTGCGACGCGCCCAGCAGCACCTCGTACAGCGCCTGGAACCAGGCCCTCAGCGGCTCGAAGGCGTGCGCCTTGCCCACCGCATAGACCTCGTTCTGGATCGTCTCGCCGTCCGTCGTGTCCGCCGGCAGCGCCTTCAGCCGCCCCGCCAGATCCAGCAGGGCCGTCGCCTCGCCCTCCGTCGGGGCCCGATACGCCTTCGTCGGCCGCACGAAGTCCTCGTAGTAGTTCAGCGCCCGGTCCATCAGTTGATCGAGCACCGGCTCGTTCGCCGGCGTCGCCTCCGGCAGATACTTCGCCATATAGGCCCACAGCTGGTCCTTGTTCGACGCATTGGCCACGCCGACCAGGTTCAGTAGCAGGGCGAACGATACCGGGCTGGCGACCTCCGGCGGATCGCCCGCGTGGATCGACCACACGGCGTTGTCGATCCGCTTGGCCGGCTCCTGGGTCCGGTACTGCTCGATGAAGCTCAGATAGTCGTCGATGGCGCGCGGAATGACGTTGAAGTGCAGGCTCTTGGCCGACTTCGGGCTCTGGAACATGTACCAGCTCAGGCTCTCGGGCGTGCCGTAGCGCAGCCACTGCTCCATCGTCAGGCCGTTGCCCTTGGACTTGGAGATCTTCTTGCCCTCGATGTCGAGGAAGAGCTCGTAGTTGAACCCCTCCGGCGGCACCCCGCCCAGCGCGCGACAGATCTTGCCGCTCTCGCGCACGCTCTCGATCAGGTCCTTGCCACTCATCTCGTAATCGACGTCCAGCGCAGTCCAGCGCATGGCCCAGTCCGGCTTCCACTGCAGCTTCACATGGCCGCCGGTGACGGGAACCTCGGTGCGCCCGCCGGCCGGGTCGTCGAACACGATCGTGCCCTTGTCGACATTCCGCTCCAGCGTCGGCACCTGCAGCACATGCCCCGTCACCGGGCTGATCGGCAGGAAGGGCGAATAGGTCGCCCGCCGCTCCTCGCCCAGCGTCGGCAGCATGATCGCCATGACGGCGTCGAACCGCTTCAGCAGCGTCAGCAGCGTCGCGTCGAACCGCCCGGACCGATAGGTCTCGGTCGAGCTCATGAACTCATAGTCGAAGCCGAAGCTGTCCAGGAACGCCCGCAAACGCGCGTTGTTGTGCGCCCCGAAACTGTCGTGCGTCCCGAAGGGGTCCCGCACCTTCGTCAGCGGCAGATGCAGATCCTCCTTCAGCATCTCCGGATTCGGCACGCCCTCCGGAACCTTCCGCAGCCCATCCATGTCGTCCGAGAACGCCACCAGCCGCGTCGCCCAGCAGTCCCCCGTCAGCGCCCGAAAGGCGTTCCTCACCATCGTCGTGCGCGCCACCTCGCCGAAGGTGCCCATGTGCGGCAGACCCGACGGCCCATAGCCGGTCTCCAGCAGCACCGGCCGGTTCAGCGCCTCGAAGGTCGCCAGGGCTTCGTCGGCCTTGCCCGCATCGATCAGCAGCCTCGCCGAGTCCCGCTCGGCGTCAGACAGCCGCTTCTTCAGGACGTGATTCAGCAGGGCGCGTGCCTGTTCGAACGGCCAGGACTTGGCCTCGCGGGCCAGGGGGACGAGATCGGTCAGCATGGGCGCGGGTTTGGCGGTTGGCGCCCGCACCGTCAACGTCTAGGCGCTTGGCCCATGAAGACCGCCGACTTCGACTTCGACCTGCCCGAGGACCGCATCGCGCTCCGTCCCGTCGAGCCGCGCGACTGCGCCCGCCTGCTGGTCGTCCGGAACGGCGGGCTCGACGACCGCATCGTCCGCGACCTGCCCGACCTGCTTCAGCCCGGCGATGCGCTCGTCTTCAACGACACCCGCGTCATCCCCGCCCGCATGTCGGGCGTCCGCACCCGACCCGGTCCCGACGGCGATCCCCTGACCGTGGACGTCGAGGCCACCCTGCATCACCGCGACGCGCCCGATGTCTGGTCGGCCTTCATGAAGCCCGGCAAGCGGCTGAAGCCCGGCGACCGCATCGCCTTCTCCGACCTGACCGCCGTCATCGAGGCCAAGGGTGAGGACGGCCTCGTCACCCTGCGCTTCGACCGCTCCGGCCCGGCGCTGGACGACGCCATCCGCACGATCGGCGTCATGCCGCTTCCCCCCTACATCGCCGCAAAGCGGGCCGAGGACGACCGCGACCGCTCGGACTACCAGACCGTCTATGCCGCCCATGACGGCTCCGTCGCCGCCCCCACGGCGGGCCTGCACTTCACCCCGGCCCTGCTGGACGCGCTCCGCGCCCGCGGCGTCTCCACCCACGCCGTGACGCTCCACGTCGGCGCCGGCACCTTCCTGCCGGTCAAGGCCGAGGACACCGCCGATCACCGCATGCACAGCGAATGGGGCACCGTGTCGGAAGACACCGCCGCCGCCCTGAACGCCGTCCGCGCGTCCGGCGGCCGCATCGTCTGCGTCGGCACCACCTCCCTGCGCCTGGTGGAATCCGCCGCCACCCCGGAGGGCATGATCCAGCCCTTTCACGGCGACACGGCCATTTTCATCACCCCCGGCTACGCCTTCCGTGCGGCCGACGTCCTGATGACCAACTTCCACCTGCCGAAGTCGACCCTCTTCATGCTGGTCAGCGCCTTCGCTGGTCTGGAAACCATGAAAACCGCCTACGCCCACGCCATCGAGACGGGGTACCGCTTCTACTCCTACGGCGACGGGTCGCTGCTGTTTCGCGCCCCGGCCTCCCTCTCCCATAGGGAGAGGGCTTGAGGCTCGCAGAGCGAAGCGATGCGTTCAGCTGAAAGGGTGAGGGGATCAGACCTCACCGGTTCGCACCGTAACCCCTCACCCTTTGGCTGCTTCGCGCCGCCCTTCGGGTCGCGCAAGTCCGATCGACAGGTGGGCTCTCGGGCGCTCACGCCTCTCCCGCTGGGAGGGGGAAGCACTCGCGCTGTTTTTCTCAGTCATCCAACGACGCCCGGATTCCTCCAATGAATCCAGCGCCCGTCGCGTTCGAGACGTCGCGAACGCGCCCTCATTGAAACCTGCCTTACAATCAGCCCCGGTTCCGTCGCCTGGGAAGGGCGCAAGGCCTTGCGAGCTTGTCGCGGCGGGAGCGGTTGGAGCGGGGGCTCCCGAGGTCCAACGACCGGAGGCCGTGAAGAGCGGTCGTCCGGCGTCCGGATCAAGGGGGTGGCGTGGGCAACGTTGCCGTTCGGAATGAGGGTCCCGGGCTCAAGCAGCCCGGAACCGCGTTCCAGGCGGTAGCCCGCCAAACGCAAAGCGTCTGGCTCAAGCAGCGAGACGCCGCGCGTCGAGCGGTAGCCCACCGATAAGGCGGCGAGCAGAAGACTCGCCGCGTTCAGGGGATCGGCTTTCGCAAGCACGCCGACCTTCCCGCCGGAGGCGTCAGTAGCGGCAAGGCTCTAACAGGGCCGTTGGTCCCCGGTCAGTCGCGCGGGAACGACGCGGGGCCGTCCGCTTCCGAGCAGACCAGCCGCGCGGAGCGTTCAGTCTTTGCCGAAACACATATCCATACGGTCACCGGGCGAAGGCCCGAGCGCTCCGCCCGCCCTTCCCACCCGTTCACAGCGGAAGAGCGATGACGCATGACTGCGTGGCATCCCGCGTCACAGAACCATGATGACCCCAACGCCCCGGCTGTCATAAACATCGATCGACTTCCGGAGCCTCTCCATGCACTTCGACCGCCGCAGTCTCTTTTCCACCGGTGCCGCTGCCCTCGCCTTCGGCGGGCTGGCCCGCAGCGTCGTCGCCCAGGAGGCGTCCGAGACCTACCTCAACGAGGTCGAAGGCTACGGCCCGCTGGTCGCCGACCCGAACGGCATGCTCGACCTGCCCCAGGGCTTCTCCTACCGCATCCTGTCCCAGAGCGGCGAGACGATGTCGGACGGCCTCGTCGTCCCCGGCCAGTTCGACGGCATGGGCTGTTTCGCGCTTGAGGGTACCCGCGTCGCCCTGGTCCGCAATCACGAGCTCAAGGGCCGAAACGCCAATCACCGCAACTGGGGTCCCGGCGGTCAGGACCAGGCCCTGATCGGCCGCCTGCCGGTCGAGAAGGCCTATGACACCTACAAGGACGGCCGTCCCCTGCCCGGCGGGACGACGACGCTCGTCTACGATATGGCGACCGGCGAGGTCGTCAGCCAGCACCTGTCGCTGGCCGGCACCTCCACCAACTGCTGCGGCGGCCACACCCCCTGGGGCTCCTGGCTGACCTGCGAGGAGACGGAAGAGACGCCCGACACTGCCGACGTTGAAAAGGCCCATGGCTACGTCTTCGAGGTCCCGGCCAACGCGACCGGCCTGGTCGACCCCGTGCCGCTCAAGGCGCTGGGCCGTTTCGACCACGAGGCCGTCTGCGTCGATCCCCGCACCGGCATCGTCTATGAGACCGAGGACAAGGTCGACGGCCTGTTCTACCGCTTCATCCCGACCACGCCCGGCAAGCTGGCCGAGGGCGGCCGCCTCCAGGCTCTGGCGATCAAGGGACGGCCGGGTGCCTCCACCACCAACCACACTGATCGCTTCTGGAACGTCGGCGACTGGGTCGAGGTCGAGTGGATCGACATGACCGACGTCGAGAGCCCCAATAGCGACCTGCGGCAGCGCGGACACGCGGCCGGCGCGGCTCTGGTCGCGCGCGGCGAGGGCATTTTCTGGGGTGACAACGAGCTCTACATGACGGCCACTTCGGGCGGTCCGATCCAGCGCGGCCAGGTCCTGCGCTACGTCCCCTCTCAGGCCGAAGGCACGGACGGCGAGGCGGCTCAGCCAGGCCGCCTTCAGCTGTTCGTCGAGAGCACGAACGAGAAGACACTGAACATGGCCGACAACCTGGCGATCGCGCCGAACGGCCACCTGATCCTGTGCGAGGACAACTACTCCGACACCACGCGCAACCACCTCAAAGGCGTCACGCCCGACGGCAAGGTCTACACAATCGCCCGCAACGTGTTCCGGGGGAACGCCGAGCTGGCCGGGGCCGTCTTCTCACCGGACGGCTCGACCCTGTTCGTCAACATCATGTTTCCGGGCATCACGGTCGCCATCACTGGCCCCTGGGACAGCGTCCGCGCCTGATCAGCGGCGCGGGGCTGACACAAACAGCCGGGGCTGGGACCGTCGCACCAGCCACAGGTTCCCCGTCGCCAGGGCCAGCACCAGCGCCGCGCCCGCCTGGTGCAGCCCGCCCAGCCAGATCGGCACGACGTTCACCAGCGTCACGACGCCCAGCGCCGCCTGCAACCACAGGGATGCCGCCACCACGACCGCCGCAAAGCCCAGCCCTTCCGCCAGTCTCCACCGCCACGCCTGAACCGCATACACCGTCGCCCCGATCACCAGCAGATAGCCCCAGATCCGGTGATTGAACTGCACCAGGGCCTGGTCATGCAGGAACGCCAGCGCCCCCTGCCCCCAATCGACCGGAGCCAGGATCGCCCCATTCATCAGCGGCCAGTCCGTATAGATGAACCCCGCCTTGGCCCCTGCCACCAGGCCGCCCAGCAGGCACTGAAAGAAGACCGCGCCCCAAAGCACCGCCGCGCCCCGGCTCCACCCTTCCGGCGACCGCGACGTCTCCGGCCCGTTCCAGGCCTCAAGCCCGGTCCAGATCAGGCCTGCGAAGATCAGGAATGCCAGCCCCAGGTGAACCGTCAACCGTTCCGGCGCCACATCCACCCGTTCCGACAGGCCTGAGGACACCATCCACCAGCCGATAAAGCCCTGCATCCCGCCCATCGCCAGCAGCAGGGCACACCGCCACACCAGCCGGTCCGGCAGGGCGAAGCGCCCCAGGAACGACCGCTCCGGCAACAACCGGAACGCCAGGAAGGCGAAGAACGGAACCGCGAACACCACCCCGATCAGCCGCCCGAACAGCCGATGGAACCACTCCCACCAGAAGATGTATTTGAACTCGTCCAGGCTCATACCGGCGTTGACGAGGGCGTACTGCGGGATCGCCTTGTACTTCTCGAAGGCCTCGTTCCAGTCGGCCTCGTTCAGGGGCGGCAGCGCCCCCATGATCGGCTGCCACTCGGTGATCGACAGGCCCGATCCGGTCAGGCGGGTGATCCCGCCGATCACCACCATGGCGAACACCATGGCCGCGGTGAAGAACAGCCAGATCGCCACCGCCCGCGACTGTTCGACCTTTCCGAAACGGTTCATTCGACGCCTGACGCTCCGCCCGATACAGTGCCGCCAAACGCGACGAGAGGCGGTATGCCCGCCGATCGCGGCAAGATCAAAGTCGCCGTCGGGACGCGAGGTCGCAGCGGCGCGCAGGGAGACGCTTCAAGGTGCAGTACGCCGACATCGCCATCGCCGCCGGGGCCGTCATGGCCCTGGCCTGGATCGCCGATCTGATGACCGGCCGCCGGGGCCTGTTCGGGGCCAGCCTGGTCTCGGCCACGGGCGCCGTATGCGGCTGGTTCCTGGCCGTGCGCGTCTTTGGCGCATCGACGATGGACGAGTTGGGCTGGACAGCCTGGACGGGCGCGGGCTCGATCCTCAGCCTTTTCACCTTCTACCTGTTCCGGAACACGCGCTGATGGGCCTCAGAACCCGCCGCCTGATCGCGGCCTTCGGCATTCTCGCCTTTCTCGCCTTCTACATCTGGGCCGCCACGGTGATCGGCGAGCGCGTGCCCGCCAGTCCGCTGGCCCAACTCGCCTACTACGCTTTGGTCGGCACCCTGTGGGGCGTCCCGCTGTTCCCGCTCCTCAGCTGGGCGGAAGGCAAGCCGTTCCTGCGCAAGCGCGGCGGCTAAGGGCAACCCCGCACAAGCGAAAGCCAATCGCCGAAAAGATCGACGCGGTCGGCCGGGCCTTACTGATCCCCGCGGCGGCCCGGGGGCTGTTCGCACGGCGCGACTTTCCGCGTCCCGAGGATCGACCATGTCCGCATCCGTTCGCCGCCTCGCCGCCCTGCTGACGACCGCCGTCCTTGCCTGTGGCGCCTCATCGGCCCTCGCCCAGACCTGGACCCCGCTGGAGAGCGAGCGGTTCGCTGAGGAGTTGACCCAGAGCTGGATTCCCGTTCCCGACGGCTCCAGCGGCGCCCCGCGTCAGGGCTGGCTGGGCGCGCCGGACGGCTTCTTCACCCGCGAGGTCCACCTCGCCTACGACTGGACCGAGACCGACCTGGGTGACGCCCACCGGATCACGACCCGCTTCAACTATCCCCTGTCCCGCCGCTTCTGGGTGGGCGTCGAGGTTCCGGTCTATCAGGAGCTGGACGGCGGGGGCTCAGGCTTCGGCGACATCGGCGTGACCGGTCAGGTCATGCTGGCCGAGACCCGGGACCTGTCGTTGAACGCGGGGGTCGGCTTCGAACTGCCCACCGGCGACGATTCGGTCGGCGCGGGCGAGGTCTTCGGCGTGACACCCCAGGTCAATCTCTGGACCGATCTGGGGGCCGGCGTGTCCTTCCGGGGCCGCCTAGCCTATTCGGCCCGCGACGAAGGCGGCGCCGACGGCTTCGGGCTCAGCCTGGCGCTCGGTCAGACCGTGACGCCCGCTGAGGCCGCGCCGCTCGGCCAGTTCACCTATTCGATGGCGCTGAACTGGTTCGAGCCGGACGACGGCGACGGCGTCGTCAGCCTGACGCCCGCGCTCCGGACCCGGCTGGTCGACAGCCTGTTCCTTCTGACTGGCGTCGAGTTCCCCATCAGCGACGACGAGCCCTATGACCAGCGCTGGATCATCCAGCTGGTGAAGGGGTTCTAGCCGTCAAGGAGGAAACGACCGCGTCGCGAGCGTTAGGGCGCAGAAAAGCCCGCCCTCAAGCAGCGAGCCGTCGCGCGGCAAGCGTTAGGGCCAAGCATCATGGGTCAAGGGAAGATGGTCGGAGCGACAGGATTCGAACCTGCGACCCCTTGACCCCCAGTCAAGTGCGCTACCAGGCTGCGCCACGCTCCGAGAGGCCGGTCGTATAGCGGCGGGGCCGCGCCGCCGCAAACCCTAAAAGCGGCGACGGCGTCGATTGCCGCTCAGGCCGCCAGAACCGCGTCCAGGCGGGCCTTGGCCGCCTCCAGATCGGCGAGCACGGCGCGCAGCCGCGCCGCGGAGGAGCCCGCCACGGCCCGGCTCGATTCGGCCGCTCCGGGTGCGGTCGCGGAGACGTCCGGCCCCGCGAAGCTCATCGTCGCATCGGCCCCCCCGTGGGCCGCCAGCGCCGCCAGACCCTGTTCCTTGTGCAGCTTCTGCACGCCCTTGATGGTCAGGCCGTCCTCGTGGAGCAGCTTCTTGATCGCCTTCAGGATGACGACGTCCTGAGGCCGATAGAACCGCCGTCCACCCGCCCGCTTCACCGGCGTCACGAAGGCGAACTTGGTCTCCCAGAACCGCAGCACGTGCTGCGGCGCGCCGACCGCCTCGGCGGCTTCCGAGATGGTGCGGAAGGCCTGGGCGGACTTGGCCATCTCAGGCCCCGTTGGCCCCGTGGACCCGGGCCTTCATGATCTGGCTGGCGCGGAAGCTGATGACGCGGCGCGGATTGATCGCGGCCGGTTCGCCGGTCTTGGGATTGCGCCCCATCCGCGCCCGCTTCTCCCTCACCTGGAACACGCCGAACCCCGACAGCTTGACGGTTTCGCCCTTCTCCAGGGCCTCGACGATCAGGTCCAGCGTGCGTTCGACCAGACTCGCGCACTCCTGGCGCGACAGGCCGACCTCCTCGTGGACGGCCTCACAGAGATCGGCTCGGGTCAGTGTCTGTAGTTCGCCCACGGATCGTCCCCCAAGGTCCAGCCTTCCCATAAAAGGGGAAAACGCCGCCAAGTCAAAGCGTGGGCGTGCTTAAAGCCCGCCGCTTCAGAACCGGAAGGCGCACGCGCCCCAGGTCAGGCCGCCGCCCATGGCCTCCAGCAGGATCAGATCGCCGCGCTTGATGCGCCCGTCCTGGATGGCCGCGTCCATCGCCAGGGGGATCGAGGCGGCCGAGGTATTCGCATGCATCGAAACGGTCGAGATAACCTTCTCCTCATCCAGCCCCAGCCGGTCGCCGACGCCCTTGATGATGCGCTGGTTGGCCTGATGCGGCACGAACCAGTCGACCTCGGGCACGCTGACCCCAGCCTTGTCGCAGGCCGCCGTGATGGCCTCGGCGATGTTTACCACGGCGTGGCGGAAGACCTGATTGCCGGCCATGCGCAGATGGCCGACCGTCCCCGTGCTGGACGGACCGCCGTCGACATACAGCAGATCGGTCTTGGTCCCGTCAGAACGCAGGGCGAAGCCCAGCACGCCCTGATCCGCCGTCGTCCCCTGCCCCTCGCGCGGCTCGACCACGAAGGCGCCGGCCCCATCGCCGAACAGGACGCAGGTCGTCCGGTCGGTCCAGTCCATCAGCCGGGTCATCTCCTCAGCGCCGATGACCAGGGCGCATTTGGCGTGCCCCCGCGCCACGAAGCCGTCGGCGACGCTGAGCGCATAGACGAAGCCCGAACACACGGCCTGAACGTCGAACGCGATGCAGGTGGGGGCGCCGAGCTTGCGCTGCACGATCGAGGCGGTGGCGGGGAACGTCATGTCGGGCGTCGTCGTGGCCACGACGATCAGATCGACCTCGGACGGGTCGCGGCCCGCGTCGACAAGCGCACGGCGCGCGGCCTCGGTCGCCAGGTCGCTGGTCGGCTGATCGTCGCGGGCCTTGTGGCGCTGGCGGATGCCGGTGCGCTCGATGATCCATTCGTCCGACGTGTCGACGATCTTCGACAGGTCGTCATTGGTGACGATCTGTTCGGGCAGATAGGAACCCACGCCGGTGACGGCGCTGCGGATGACGCTCACGAAACGGTCTCTTCTCGGGGGGCGGTCGCGGGAACGTCCGCGTGCATGATGCGGTCCAGGCGACTCAGGTTGGCGCCCACGGTGGCCAGATAGTCGCTGCGGGCCAGTTCGACGGCGACGCGGATGGCGTTGCCGAAACCTTTGGCGTCGGCCCCGCCGTGGCTCTTCACCACGATGCCGTTCAGGCCGAGCAGAGGCCCGCCATTGATGGCGCTGGGGTCGATCTTCTGACCCATCGCCTTGAGAGCGGGCATGGCGATGAAAGCGCCCGCCTTGGCCTGCAGGCTGGACGTCAGCGCCTCTCTCAGCAGCGCCGAGATGAAGCGCGCCACGCCCTCGGCGGTCTTGAGCGCGATGTTGCCGGTGAAGCCGTCGGTGACGACCACGTCGACCGTGCCCTTGGCGATGTCGTCGCCTTCGACAAAGCCATGATAGTTCAGCCCCAGCCCGCCCTCGCGCAGGATTCTCGACGCCTCGCGCACGGCCTCGTGGCCCTTCATGTCCTCGGAGCCGACGTTCAGGACGCCGATGGTCGGCCGGGAGATGCCATGCACTGCTGTCATGAAGGCCTCGCCCATGATGGCGAACTCGACCAGCTGCTCGGCGTCGCTCTCGACGTTCGCGCCCACGTCCAGCACCGCCGTCACGCCTCTCAGAGTCGGCCAGCTGGCGACGATCGCCGGCCGCTCCAGACCCTGCGCCGACATGCGCAGGATCAGCTTGGAAATAGCCATCAGGGCGCCGGTATTGCCGGCCGAGACCGAGGCGCCCGCCTCGCCCGCCTTCACCGCATCGATGGCGTTCCACAGGCTGGAGCCCTTGCCGCGACGCATGGCCTGGGCGGGCTTCTCGTCCATGGCCACGACCTTGTCGGTGTGGCGGATGTCGCAGACCTCGGCCGTCAGATCGTGCCGCGCCATCTCGGCGACGATGGCCGCCTCGTCGCCATGCAGCAGGAACCGGACGCCCTCGCCGCCGTGCCGACGGATGTAGTCGCGCACGCCCGCCACGACGACGGGCGGGCCATGGTCGCCGCCCATGGCGTCGAGCGAGATAGCGGTCTGGGCTGGCAAGGGGGTCGGACGCTCCGGCGCGCCTTCACGGGCGCGGTCTTGTGTCGCCAAGGATACCGCCCCGCCGGACGGATGCAATCGGGGCCGACGTTGCGTCAGCTTTTTCCGTCTTGGGCCGCGCGAAGCTGCTTCAGCACAGCGAAGGGCGAGATTTCCGCCGGCTCCTCCGGCTGGACAAACTCCGCGCCGGGTTTCCTCGGGAAGGGATCGAGCGCCAGGGCGAACTGCTCAACCGCGTATTGGCCCAGATCGATGCGACCTTCCTCGATCACGTCGGGCGAATCGTCTTCCAGCGTGACCTCGACCTCGGAGGCCGCATCGGCTTCCTCGACCAGATCGACGGAGAATCGCTCGTCGACGCTGACCGGAAGCGGCTCCAGCGTGATTCCGCAGACTTGTTCAGCCTCCGCCCGGACCCAGCCGGACAGGGTCCAGCCGATATGGGCCGGGGTGACCGTGATTTCGCTTTCGAGGCTCTTGAGCGATGCCAGGTCCAGCGCCTTGATGATCCGGCCCCGCACCGCCTCGTCCGGGACCAGCCGCCGGGTCACGCCCGCGCCGATCTCGTTGACGCGCAGGATCTCGCTGAAGGGCAATCGATGATCCGGGTTCACGCCGCGACCTCCGCCCAGGCCGGTCGGGCCAGCACCTGCTTCAGAGATTGGCCGGCCAGCCCCACCCGCGCTCGCAGGGCGTAGTCGGCCAGCCGCTCGCCGGTCTCGCCGGCGGCTCCGGAATAGACGTTGCGCGACAGGGCTTCGGCGAGCGCCGCCTTGTCCGCTGCCCGGACCGGCCCCTCGTAGGCGGTCATCCGTCCGTAAAGCGCCTCGCCCAGCTTGCGCATCTTCTTGCCGACCGTGACGTCATGCACGCCCAGTTCGCGCAATGCGTTGTCGAGCGCCGACACGTAGACGTCGAACAGGTCCTGGGCGATCTCGGCCCCGGCCTCGCCCTCGTCGCGCAGACGCAGGATCAGCAGCAGGATATGAAGCGTATAGAGCTCGAAGCGCGCGTCGATCTCATCGGCTACCCCAAGATCGGTGAAGAACGCCGGATCGCGGGCCTGCTCGACCGTCTTGGCATACAGGTCTAGGCCGATGCGATCGTTGGGCCGGACGCGGAACAGTTTCTGGAGCATGGGTATTGCGGCCCCTTTTCCGCCGCGCCGTTGAACTAGGACGCGGGTCCGTCTAGGTCAAAGACCTTGTTTTGTCGCAGGCGCTCCGATCCATGAACAAAGCCGCCGCCACCCTGGCTCTCGTGACCGCCCTCGGCGCCGCCGCTTCGGCTTGCGCCCCCGTGGTCGGCACCCACGGCTTCCAGATCGTCGAAGTCGCCCCGGCCGAGATCAAGGTCGGCGAGGACACCAAGTCGACCGTTCTGGCCCAGCTGGGCTCGCCCTCGGCCACGTCCACCTTCGAAGAGAACATCTGGTACTACATCAGCCAGACGACCGAGCGGTACACCTACAACCGCCCTCAGGTGTCGCAGCGCTCCGTGACCGCCATCACCTTCGCCGCCGACGACAAGGTCGCCGAAGTCCGCACTCTGGGCCTCGAGGATGGCCACCAGGTCGCCATGAACGGCCGCGAGACCCCGACGCGGGGCCGCGAGCTGACCGTCATCGAACAGCTGCTGGGCAACGTCGGCCGCGGCCAGCTGCCCCGCACGGACGAGGATGTCCCCGGCCAGCGCCGGCCGGACTGATCCCGGTAGCGATCCAAAAAGAAGAGCGCCCCGGAGATCGCTCTCCGGGGCGTCTTTCGTTCCGGCGGGCCGTGACGTCAGCCGATGGTCCCGCTCGCCAGCACCGCCAGCAGCAGGAGCGCCACGATGTTGGTGATCTTGATCATCGGGTTCACCGCCGGACCGGACGTATCCTTGTAGGGATCGCCGACCGTATCGCCCGTCACCGCGGCTTTGTGGGCTTCGGAGCCCTTGCCGTGGAGGACGCCGTTCTTGTCGGTGAAGCCTTCCTCGATGACCTTCTTGGCGTTGTCCCAGGCGCCGCCGCCCGAGGTCATGGAGACCGCGACGAACAGGCCGGTGACGATGACGCCCATCAGCATGGCGCCCAGCGCGGCGAAGGCGTTGGCCTTGTCCGAAATGAACAGGACCGCGACGAACAACACGATCGGCGACAGCACCGGCAGGAGCGACGGCACGATCATTTCGCGGATCGCCGCCCTGGTCAGGATGTCGACCGCCCGGCCGTACTCCGGTTTGACCTCATAGGTCATGATGCCGGGGTTCTCGCGGAACTGGCGCCGCACCTCGGCGACGACCGATTCGGCCGCCCGGCCCACGGCCATCATCGACATGCCGCCGAACAGGAAAGGCAGAAGCCCCCCGAACAGCAGGCCGACTACGACGTAGGGGTTGGTCAGGTCGAAGGCGACCACGCCCATGTTGGCGAAGAAGGGATACTCCGCCGGGTTGGAGGCGAAGTACTGCAGGTCCGACGTATAGGCCGCGAACAGCACCAGCGCGCCGAGACCCGCCGAACCGATCGCATAGCCCTTGGTCACAGCCTTGGTCGTGTTGCCCACGGCGTCCAGAGCGTCGGTCGAATGACGCACCTCCGACGGCAGGCCCGCCATCTCGGCGATGCCGCCGGCGTTGTCGGTCACGGGTCCGAAGGCGTCCAGCGCCACGATCATCCCCGCCACGCCCAGCATGGTCGTGGTGGCGATGGCCACGCCGAACAGGCCGGCCAACTGGAAGCTCACGATGATGCCGACGATGATCACCAGCGCCGGAAGCGCGGTGGCCTCCAGCGACACGGCCAGGCCCTGGATCACGTTGGTGCCATGCCCCGAGACCGAGGCGTTGGCCACAGAGCGCACCGGCCGGAAGTTCGAGCCGGTGTAGTATTCGGTGATCACCACGATGGCGGCGGTCACGATCAGACCGACGAGGCCGGACCAGAAAAGCGCCATGGGCTCGATCTGCAGGCCGCTGGTCGTCACGACCGGACCGGTAACCATCGTATTGATGACCCACCAGACCGCGCCGACCGACAGGACGCCGGTGACGATCAGGCCCTGATACAGGGCGCCCATGATGTTGTTGCTCTTGCCGAGGCGCACGAAGAAGGCGCCGATGATCGAGGTGACGATGCAGACGCCGCAGATGGCCAGCGGCAGCAGCATCAGCACGTCCACATAGGGCTGGCCGCGGAAGAAGATGGCCGCCAGCACCATGGTGGCCACCGTCGTCACCGCATAGGTCTCGAACAGGTCGGCCGCCATGCCGGCGCAGTCGCCGACGTTGTCGCCCACGTTGTCGGCGATCGTGGCGGCGTTCCTGGGATCATCCTCGGGGATGCCGGCCTCGACCTTGCCCACCATGTCGCCGCCCACGTCGGCGCCCTTGGTGAAGATGCCGCCGCCCAGACGCGCGAAGATGGAGATCAGGGAGGCGCCAAAGCCCAGGGCCACCAGGCCGTCGATGACCTCGCGGCCCGTCGATTCCAGCCCCAGCACCTCGGTCAGGACGCCATAGTAGCCCGCGACGCCGAGGAGCGCGCCGCCCGCCACGAACATGCCGGTGATGGCGCCCGAGCGGAACGCCAGGTCCAGACCCTTGGACAGGCTGATCGAGGCGGCGTGCGCCGTGCGGACATTGGCGCGGACCGAGATCAGCATGCCGGCGAACCCGGCCAGACCCGACAGCACGGCCCCGATCACGAAGCCGATGGCGGCGTAGGGTCCGATCAGCAGCCAGGCCGCGATCAGGATGACCACGCCGACCATGCCGATGGTGGTGTACTGCCGCCGCAGATAGGCCGAGGCCCCTTCCTGGATGGCGGCGGCGATTTCTCGCATCTTGTCGTTGCCGGTGTCGGCCTTCATCAGGGCGGCCGTCTGGATGAGCCCGTACAGGACCCCCAGGGCGCCCGCGGCTATCACTAGCCACAAGTAGTTCGTCATTGGCGTTTCCATACCTAATGCATTTGGGCGCGCGGACCCTTGGCGCGGCGGGCGTTGTTCGCCTCTTTCCGCCTTCCGGTCCCCCCGTGCGCGTCAGGGCGCCTGAGTGCGCCCCAGCGGGAATTGCGGCCAAACCGTGCCGCATGCGGCGGATGGGCGCAACCGGGCTTTTGCTGTCAGGCTGGGGTTTTTGCCGGGGACCGTCAGGTCGAGCGAACGCCTGTGCGCCGACGCGGCGTCTGCAAGGCGACCTCGGCCGAGGCGATCGAGCCCGCTCCCGAGATCGCCGGAGCGGCGCGCATCAGCCAGGCGCTGATCGCCTCCGAATCGACGCGGGTCCAGTCGTCGGCGAGGACGAACGGCGTCCGGTGCGCCTGACGGACCAGGGCGTCGCGGTAGTAGGGCTCCTTGGCCCTCATCATCTCCGGCGTCTGACCGGATCCAAGGGTCAGGCGCAGGGTGACGAAGACGTAGTTGCGGATGCGTCCGCCCGCGATGATCGGCACGCCCACACCGGCGATGTTCAGCGACGGCGCGACTGTTCCCGACGACGATGTCGGGCCGCCCGCAGAGGCGCTGCCCGCCGCGGTCGCGGCGACGGCGAGGGTTCCCAGGGCGAAGAGATCTCTGCGGCGCATGTCGGCACACTGCCAGAGAGGGTTTGAGATTCTGTTGCTACCCGCCGTGGGTCCAGCCGCCGTGGTCGATCCTCAGCGACTTGCCCAGATACCGCGCCTCCACCCCCGCGCCGGACACGACGCGCCCGATGCGGGTCAGCCGCAGCCGCAGCCGGTCCGCCTCCCGCCTCAGCGCCGCCTCCTCACGCTCCGATGCGGTCAGCAACAGTTCGTAGTCGTCCCCGCCTGTGACCAGCTTCTCCATCGCCGCCTCGGCGTCGATCCGGTTGTCGAACCAGGCGTGCGCCGCCGCCGACAACGGAGTGACCTCGAGATCGAGCTCCAGTCCCACGCCGCTGGCCCGCGCGATGTGGCAGGCGTCGGCGACCAGGCCGTCGGACACGTCCATCATGGCTCCGACCAGCCCCCGGACCGCCTGGCCGAACTCCAGGCGCGGAACGGGTCTGCGATAATGTTCGGCCAGGGCCGCGACACGCTCAGGATCCAGCGACAGCCGACCTTGCGCCGCCTGCAGACCCAGCCAGCCGTCGCCGATCGTGCCCGTGACATAGACGGCGTCGCCGGGCCGGGCGCCGGATCGCGCGGGTGCCCCGCCTTTTGGAACCCATCCCAGCAAAGTCGCTGAAAAACTCGCTGGGCCGGGCGTCACGGCCGTGTCGCCGCCCAGCAGGCGTACTCCGAAGGCCTTCTGATCGACCGCCAAGCCTGCCGCGAACGCCTCCCGCTCCGGCCAGCCACAACGCTCGGACCATTGGCACGCCAGCAGATAGCCGAACGCCTCTGCGCCCTTGGCGGCCAGATCGGACAGGTTGGTCCGCATCAGCTTCTGCGCCACCGTGTCCAGCGGATCGTCCGGCAGGAAATGGACGCCTTCGACGATCGCGTCCTTGGTCAGGACAAGGTCGAACCCCGGACGCGACGGCAGCACCGCCACGTCGTCGGCGAGTTTTCGCGCATAGTCCGGATGGGCCAGCGGCCTCAGCAGCCGCTCGATGGTCTCGAATTCGCCGGCGACGTCGACGGCGGGCACGGCGTCAGTCCTTCGGCCGAACGTCGCGGGCGACGCCGTCCAGTGCGGCGTTGACGAACTTGGCCTCGGCCTCGTCGAAGAAGGCCTTTGCCAGCTCGACGTATTCGTCGATTACGATCTCCCTGGGCACCTTCGGACGCTCCATCAGCTCCCAGGCCCCGCAGCGCAGAAGCGCGCGCAACGTGGCGTCCAGCCGCTCCAGCCGCCAGTTCGACGCCAGACGCGCCTTCACCGCAGTGTCAATGCCGCGCTGGCTGGTGACCACGCCGCGCACGATCTCGGCGAACCAGTCCTCGTCGGCTTCGGCCAGCATCTCGCCCTCGATCTGGGCGTCGAAGCGGTGGTTCTCGAACTCTGAGATGACGGTCTCGACCCCCTCCCCGGCCAGCTCCATCTGGTAGAGCGCCTGCACGGCCGCCAGGCGCGCTACGGTCCGGGCCCGGCGCTGGCGGCTGGTCAGTTGCGGCTCGGCGCGCGCGGCTTCGGCCTCGGCCAGTTGCTCCAGGACGGACGCAATGGAGTTGGGGGACGCGGGCTCGCTCATCCGTGCAGCCCTAGGCGCAAACGGCGCTTGAGTTCAATCAGGTCCATGCAGGCGCGCGCCGCCCCGCCACCCTTGTCGCCCTCGCTAAGCCGCGCACGAGCCCAGGCCTGGGCCTCGTCCTCGACGGTCAGGACGCCGTTGCCGATGATCAGCCCGCGCGTGCCCAGCGTCATGATGCCGGCCGCCGACTGATCCGACACGATCTCGAAGTGATAGGTCTCGCCGCGGATGACGACGCCCAGCGCGACATAGCCGTCGTAGCGCGGCGCGGTCGGGAACTTGCCGGCCTCTTCGGCGAGCGCGATGGCCGGCGGGATCTCCAGCGCGCCCGGCACGGTGACGACGTCGAAGGTCGCCCCGCGCGCCTTCAGCGCGTCCTTGGCGCCCTCCAGCAGGGCGTCGGCCAGGTCGTCATAGAAGCGCGCCTCGACGATGAGGACGCGGGGAGCTTCGGTCAGGATGGGTCTTCTCCGTCCATGGTGCGCCAGCCGACGATGTTGAGGCCGTATCCCTCGATCGCGGCAGGCTCGGGTCGGCTGGAGCTCATCACGATCATGTCACGCACGCCGAGATCCAGAAGGATCTGCGCGCCGACGCCGTAGTTTCGCAAGGATCGGTCGATGGCCACGGGCTTGTCCGCGCCGGAGAGCCGCTCGGCCAGACCCTGAAGGGTCGGGTCGCGCAGGAATACGACGACGCCGGCTCCGTCATGATCGGTGATCGTCTTCAGGGCGTTGGGAATGTAGCTTTGACGCGCCTCGACATGGCCCAGCAGGTCGGCGGCGAAATCGACCTGATGCATGCGTACCAGGGTCGGCTTGCCCGGCTCGATCTTGCCGTGGATCAGAGCGACGTGCTCGGCCCCCTCGATGGTGTTCCGATAGAGCATCAGGCGGAACGGCCCGCCGTGGACGCTCTCGAACGGGGTATCCATCACGCGCTCGACGAACCGCTCGGTGCGGCGGCGATAGGCGATCAGATCGGCGATGGTGCCGATCTTCAAGCCATGCAGCTGGGCGAAGGCGATCAGGTCCGGCAGGCGCGCCATGGTGCCGTCGTCGTTCATGATCTCGCAGATCACGCCGGCGGGCGTCAGACCGGCCATGCGGCTGATGTCGACCGCGGCCTCCGTGTGGCCGGTGCGGACCAGGACGCCGCCGTCGCGCGCGACCAGCGGGAAGACGTGGCCCGGCGATACGATGTCGTCGGCCCCCTTCATCGGATCGACCGCGACCTGGATGGTGCGGGCGCGATCCGCCGCGCTGATGCCGGTCGTGACCCCTTCCCTCGCCTCGATCGAGACGGTGAAGGCTGTGCCCATGCTGGTGCGGTTCTCGGCGGCCATGGGCGGCAGGCGCAACGAGCGGGCCCGCTCGGACGTAATGGCCAGGCAGATCAGGCCCCGCGCGTGGCGGGCCATGAAGTTGATCTGGTCGGGCGTGGCGAACTGGGCCGGGATGATGACGTCGCCCTCGTTCTCCCGGTCCTCGGCGTCGACCAGGATGTAGGGGCGACCGTTGCGGGCGTCCTCCAGGATGTCCTCGATCGGGCTGATCGGACTGTCGGTCTGGCTGGCTACGAGGTGCATCACGCGGTCTCCTGCCACCGGGCGAGGTATCTGGCCAGCATGTCGATCTCCAGATTGACCGCGTCGCCGACCTGGAGCTGGCCCAGCGTCGTGGCCTCCCAGGTGTGCGGGATGATGTTCAGGCCGAAGCGGCGGCCCTCGACGCTGTTGACCGTCAGGGACACGCCGTCGACCGTGATCGACCCCTTGGCGGCGATGAAGCGATGCAGCGGCTCGGGCGCCTCGATGACGATGCGGTGCGATCCGCCCTCCGGCGTGATCTCGACCACCCGCCCCAGGCCGTCGACGTGGCCGGAGACGATGTGGCCGCCCAGTTCATCCCCAACTCGCGTCGCTCGCTCAAGGTTGACTTTCGTCCCGGCCGTCCAGGCGCCCAGCGTGGTCTTCGACAGGGTCTCGCCCGACACCTCGACCGCGAACCAGCCGGGTTCCTTTTCCACGACGGTCAGGCAGACGCCGGAATGGCTGACGGAGGCGCCCAGCTCGATGCCCGACGTATCCCACGCCGTCTCGATCTCATAGCGCCGATCGCGCGCCGTCTGAGCGACCGCGCGGACGCGGCCGATGTCGGTGATGATGCCGGTGAACATCTCAGGATCGCCTTTCGTAGCGTTCCCACAGGTCGTCACCCAGAACCTCGACCGCAAGTCTGCGATACTGCGGCGCATGCGCCAGCCGTGCGAGGTTCAGCGCCGCCACGCCCGGCCGACCATCGCCGCCCAGCAGGATCGGCGCCCGGAACCACTCGATGGCGTCGACCAGACCGGCCGAGACGAAGCAGGCCGCGACCCGACCTCCTCCCTCGATCATCAGGCTCTTCACGCCGCGTCCCGCCAGCGTCTCGACCACGGCTTCGACGCTGGGCCGCTTGTTCTGGTCGCCCGAGACGCGAACGACCTCCGCCGGGCCGATCTGCATCGGATCGCGGGTGGTCAAGATCAAGGTCCCCACCGCTGCGATCCGCGCGAAGGACGGCGTCCTCAGCTTGCTGTCCAGCACGACCCGCAGCGGCTGCTTCGCCTCCAGTTCGGGCTCCTCGGGCAACCGGACGGTCAGACGCGGATCGTCGGCCAGCACCGTCTCGACGCCGACCAGAACCGCGTCGTGCGCCGCGCGCAGCCGGTGGCCCTGCGCCCGTGACTCCGGCCCCGTGATCCACTGGCTCTCGCCCGTGGACGTGCCGATGCGGCCGTCCAGCGACGTCGCGACCTTCCAAGTGATCCGCATCAGCCCCGCGACGCCCCCGGATCGTCGTCCAAACCCTCGTCGCCAAGGAAGCGGGCGAAGTCGCCGGTGGCGCGGAAGTCCTTGTAGACCGAGGCGTAACGGACATAGGCCACCTCATCGACGCCCTTCAGCGCCTTCATGATGAAGTCGCCGACGACGCTGGACGGGATCTCCGTCTCGCCCAGGCTCTCAAGCTGGCGCACGATGCGCGACACCATCTGCTCGACCTGTTCGGGCTGAATGGGCCGCTTGCGCAGGGCGATGGCGAGCGACCGCTCCAGCTTGTCGCGGTCGAACGGCGTGCGCCGACCGTTCCGCTTCAGGATCACAAGCTCGCGCAGCTGCACCCGCTCAAAGGTCGTGAAGCGCCCGCCGCAGTTAGGACAGGACCGGCGACGACGAATGGCCGCGCCGTCGTCCGACGGGCGGCTGTCCTTCACCTGACTGTCCGCGTTGCCGCAGAAGGGGCACTTCATTCAGCGGTCACCCGTAGATCGGGAAGCGCGCCGTCAGCTCGCGCACCTTGCCCGCGACCTCGGCGATCACCGCCGGATCGGCTTCGTCGCCGCCGTTCATCGAGGAGACGACGTCGGCGATCCAGTGGCCGACCTGCTGGAACTCGGCCACGCCGAAGCCCCGCGTCGTGCCCGCCGGCGTTCCCAGGCGCACGCCGGACGTCACGGTGAAGGGCGCGGTGTCGAACGGCACGCCGTTCTTGTTGCAGGTCATCAGGGCGTGCTCGAGCTGCAGCTCGGTCGCCTTGCCGGTCACGCCCTTGGGCCGCAGGTCGACCAGCATCAGGTGGCTGTCGGTGCCGCCCGAGACGATGGCCAGCCCGCGCTCGACCAGCACGGCCGCCAGGGCCTGGGCGTTCTTCACAACCTGCCCGGCATAGGCCTTGAACTCGGGCTTCAGCGCCTCGCCGAAGGCCACGGCCTTGGCGGCGATGACGTGCTCCAGCGGCCCGCCCTGCAGGCCGGGGAAGACCGCCGAGTTGATCTTCTTGCCCAGCTCCGGGTCGTTGGACAGGATCAGCCCGCCGCGCGGACCGCGCAGGGTCTTGTGCGTCGTCGTCGTCACGACGTGGGCGTGGGGCACCGGGTTCGGATAGACGCCGCCGGCGACAAGACCGGCATAGTGGGCCATGTCGACCATGAGCCAGGCGCCCACGCTGTCGGCGATCTCGCGGAACCGCTTGAAGTCGATGTGTCGACTGTAAGCGGATGCGCCCGCGACGATCAGCTTGGGTTTCTCTTGTTGCGCCATCTCGGCGACGTGGTCGTAGTCAATGAGGTGATCGTCCTCGCGCACCTTGTAGGTCACTGGCCGGAACCACTTGCCCGACTGGTTGGCCGGGCTGCCGTGCGTCAGGTGCCCGCCCGCCGCCAGATCCATGCCCAGGAAGGTGTCGCCGGGCTGCAGCAGGGCGAAGAACACCGCCTGGTTCGCCTGCGCGCCCGAGTGCGGTTGCACATTGGCGAAGGCCGCGCCGAACAGCTGTTTCGCCCGCTCTCGCGCCAGGTCCTCGGTGACGTCCACGTATTCGCAGCCGCCGTAATAGCGCCGGCCCGGATAGCCCTCGGCGTATTTGTTCGTCAGGACCGACCCTTGCGCCTCCAGCACCGCGCGCGAGACGATGTTCTCGGACGC
The DNA here is from genome assembly GCF_000701445.1 of Brevundimonas bacteroides DSM 4726. Lineage (GTDB taxonomy): Bacteria > Pseudomonadota > Alphaproteobacteria > Caulobacterales > Caulobacteraceae > Brevundimonas > Brevundimonas bacteroides. The sequence continues at coordinate 17,403 of NZ_JNIX01000009.1, read as the reverse complement.
GATCAGCTCGATCTGCTCCTGCTGGCGGTGCAGCTCCCCCTTGATGGCGGCGGCCATGTCCGGATCGGCCTGATCCAGACCGCGCGAAAAATAGGCATCGTGGATGAAATGGGCTGTCACGGGCGGCGTCCGGGCTGAACTGGCGGGAGGCGCGCAATCTAGGCCCGACGCCCCGCCGCCACAACATCTTGTGTCAGGATGCGGCGACCAGACGCCGAAGCTTGGCTATGGCGAGGCGTTCGACGGCTTTGGGCTCGTGGACGGGGCCGACCGCAGACGCCTCCAGACCCGTGGCCGAATGGATGGCCGTGACCTTGAGGAAGGCGCCGTTGCGGGTCGCCTCGAGGATGACCTCGCCGAGGTCGTCCGCCGTCACGCCGCCGCCGGCATCCGGGCGACGTTGCAGTGGGTCCAGAGCTTGTCCATCGCCTGGACGAGCGCGTCCATCATGCCGTCGTCGTGGTCGGGAGAGGGCGTGAAGCGCAGGCGCTCGGTGCCCTTGGGCACGGTCGGATAGTTGATCGGCTGGACGTAGATGCCGTGGTCTTCCAGCAGCATGTCCGAGATCATCTTGGTGTGGACCGGATCGCCGACGAACACCGGGACGATGTGGCTCTCGGACGGCATGACCGGGATGCCCGCCTCGGCGAAACGGCGCTTCAGCGTCGCCGCCCGCTCCTGATGCGCCTCGCGCAGCTCGGGATGAGCCTTCAGGTGCCGCACCGACGCCAGGGCCCCGGCCGTCAGGGCCGGCGGCAGGCTGGTGGTGAAGATGAAGCCCGCGGCCCAGCTGCGCACCGCGTCCACGATCACGGCGTCGGCGGCGATGTAGCCGCCCATCACGCCGATGGCCTTGCCCAGAGTGCATTCGATGATGTCGATGTCGGCCAGCACGCCGTCGCGCTCGGCCACGCCCGCCCCGGTCGCGCCGTACAGGCCCACGGCGTGGACCTCGTCGAGGTACGTCATGGCCCCGTACTTGCGGGCCAGAGCGATCGTGCCCTTCAGGTCGGCGATGTCGCCGTCCATCGAATAGACGCTCTCGAAGGCGATCAGCTTGGGCGCATCGGCCGGCGCGGCCGCCAGCAGCGATTCGAGGTGCGCCAGGTCGTTGTGCAGGAAGACGTGCCGCTCGCAGCCGCCGTTGCGGATGCCGGCGATCATCGAGGCGTGGTTCAGGCTGTCCGAGAAGATGATCAGGCCCGGCAGGATGCGCTGGAGCGTCGTCAGCGTCGCCTCATTGGCCACATAGCCCGAGGTGAACAACAGGCTGGCTTCCTTCTGATGCCAGGCGGCCAGTTCGGCCTCGAGGTCCACCGCCGAGCGCGTCGTGCCCGAGATGTTGCGCGTGCCGCCGGCGCCGGCACCGGCCTCAGCCACTTCGGCCTGCATGGCTTCGACCACGACGGGGTGCTGACCCATGCCGAGGTAGTCGTTGGAGCACCAGATCACGACGTCCTGCTCGGACCCGTCCGGACGACGACGCACCGCGCGCGGAAACTGGCCGCGCACGCGCTTCAGGTCGGCGAAGACGCGGTAGCGGCCTTCGTTCCTGACCTGGTCGACGGCGTTCTGAAAGGCGGCCTTATAGTCGAACAAAACGGCGCTTCTTCTGCTTATCTGACTGTGGCCGGTATCTGCGCCGATGAGGCCAGAAAGTCCACACGCCGGGCAAGGCGAAAACGTCGCAAGACCTTAATTGATAACGGTTCTCATTACGCCTTGGGCAGGTCTTCGAGGCGTCCACGCAGCATCTGAAGGATGCCCGAGAAGTCCCGCCCGCCGTAGCCGAGGCGGTCGAATAGCTGGAACAGCGCCTCGGTCTGCGCCCCCAGCGGGGTCGAGGCGCCGGCTTTGGCCGCCGCGTCCTGCGCGAGCTTGAGATCCTTCAGCATCATGGCCGTGGCGAAACCGCCGTCATAGTCGCGATTCGACGGCGCGGTCGGCACCGGGCCTGGCCAGGGGTAGTAGGTCGTGACGCTCCAGCTCTGGCCCGACGACTTGGCCACGATGTCGAACATCTTGACCGGGTCGAGCCCCAGCTTTTCCGCCAAAGCGATGGCCTCGCAGGTGCCGAGCATGGTGATGCCCAGGATCATGTTGTTGCAGATCTTGGCCGCCTGCCCCGCCCCGTGGTCGCCCGCCCGGAAGGTCGCCCGGCTCATAGGCTCCAGCGCCGCCTGGATGCGCGGGAAATCGCCCTCGTCGCAGCCCACCATGAAGGCCAGGGTGCCCGCGTCTGCCGCCATCGTTCCGCCCGACACCGGAGCGTCGGCGAAGGCATAGCCCGCGTCACGCGCGAGCCCCGCGACCTTCCTCGCCGTGTCCACGTCGATGGTGGAGCAGTCCAGCAGCAGGGCCGACGTCGGGGCCGCCCCGATCACTTGCTCCGAATAGACCTTCAGCACATGCGGCCCGGCGGGCAGCATGGTGATGACAACCTCAGCGTCCTTGACCGCTTCCGCCACCGAGCCCACCGGCGTGCAGCCCGCCGCCCTCGCCCGCTCCAGAGCGGCCTCCGACAGGTCGAAGGCCGAGACCTGATGACCCGCCTTGGCCTGGTTGGCGGCCATGCCGCCGCCCATGTTGCCGAGGCCGATGAAGGCGATCTTGCGAGCGGTCATGAGGCGTCTCCCGAAGTGTTCTGATTTTCGCTCCGGTTAGACCCTCGGCTCCGCGCTCGCCAGCCCCGTCAGGCGGGTTTCCTGAACCTCAGCATGAACTGATCGGTCTGGCCCCGGATGCCGGCGTCGAAGACGTTGGCGGTGCGGGGGTCGGCGGGACGCGCCAGGATGTCGCTCTGGGCGTCCAGCACGAAGCCGGCCGCCTCGACCTCGCGTCGCACGTCGGCGATGTCGATGCGGTGTAGGCTGTCCGCCACGCCCAGCCCCGCGCCAGGCTGCGCCGAGTGGTCGACGATGACGTAGAGACCGCCCGGCTTCAGCGCCGCGAACACCGCAGCATTGACCTTGGCCGCCGTGTCGTCGGGGAACGGCGCGAGGTGCAGGTCGTGGTAGTTCTGGGCCGTGAACACCAGGTCCAGTCCTTGCGGGAAGTCGGGCGCGCCGATCGGCGAGCGGATGGCGGTGACGTTCTCGTGCGCCTCGTCGACCGTGGTCAGGCTCTCGCCATAGCTGGCCTGGAAGGCGATGAATTCGGCCGGCTGCCAGGCGACGACAGAACCGGCGTCACCCACCGCAGCGGCGAACAAGCGGGTGAAATAGCCCCCGCCGATGATCATGTCGGCGATCTTCTGGCCGGGCTCCACCTGGGCGAAAGCCAAGGTCTCCGCCGCCTTGCGGCCCTCGTCGCGCGCTCGGTCGGCGACGAGGCGATCCGGGCTGGCCAGCACCTGAGCATAGGCCGAGGCGTCCTGCGCCGGTTCGGCGAAGCCCGACATGCTGAATAACACCGCCGCTGACGCGGCGGCCACGAGGGAACGGTTGAACGCGAGACGCATCGGATCCTCCACCGCGCCCGCACGGCGCACAGCGAGCCTACGCTCGTGCGCCACTGTCGTCATCGCAACAGAAGCAACCTGTCGCCGATTTCATGATACCCATTCCGCTTTCCAGCGGAGCTTCAAATGGCCCAGCTTGTCGTCACCTATGGCGTCCCGTCCGAACCGGCGGCGTTCGACCGCCACTACAGCGAAATCCACGTTCCCTTGGCACGCGCGATCCCGGGCCTGCGTCGGTTCGAGACGACGCGCGGGCCAGTGCTGACGCCCGAGGGTCCCTCGGACGTCCATATGATCGCCACCCTGCATTTCGACACGCTGGGCGACATCGCCGCCGCCTTCGCCAGCCCGGAAGGTCAGGCGGCGGCCGCAGACGTTCCGAACTTCGCCAGCGGCGGCGCGTCGATGCTGATGTTCGACACTGTCGAGCTTTAGACGGGTTTCCTGAAGCGATAGACGAATTGGTCCGTACGCCCCCGTATCGCCTCGTCGAAGACGTTGATCGTCCGGTCGTCATCCGGATTGCGCAGAGCGTCGCTTTCGGCCTCGAAGACGAAGCCTGCCGCCTCGACCTCGGCCTTCAGGAAGTCGCCGTCGATGCGGTGCAGCGTCTGAACCTCGGTCGCGCCTGTTCCCGCCCGACCGGAGTGGTCGATGACGACATAGACGCCGCCGGGCTTGAGCGCGTCGAACACGGCCCGGTTCATGCGGGCGACGTCGGTGTTGAAGCCGGGGATGTGGAAGTCGTGATACTCCTGGACCATGAAGACCGCGTCGAGCGGCTCCGGGAAGGTCATGGCGTCCAGGGCGCCCGACAGCGGCGTCACGTTCGGGAAGGCGGCCGCGAGGGCTTCGGCCAGCGGGGTTTCACGCGTCGCCGTGCGCGTCGGGACGAAGGCGTAGACCCGGCCGGTCTCGCCGATGGCGGGGGCGAACAGTCTCGTGAAATAGCCTTCCTCTGGGCGGATGTCGGCGATGCGCTGGCCCGGCTGGACCTCTCCGAAGGCCAGCATCTCGGCGGGCTTGCGCAGGCCGTCGCGGGCCACATCCTCGGCCGGACGCCGGGAGTCGGCGACGGCGGTTGCGATGTGGGGCGCCGCCGCGTCCTGGGTCGAAAGCGCGACGACCGCCGTCGAGGCCGCGGCCGTCGTGATAAGCGCCAGGGCAAGCGCGACCAGGCCGGTTCGTTTCAGCATGAGCAGTCTCCGTATGGACGCGGCAGCTACGCCCGCGATCGTCCAGGGACGCAAGCCTCAAATCAGCGGCGACCATTCCTCATCGGGCGGCAGAGGCGCGAACAGGGCGTCTACAGCGGCGTCCGACACGTCCTCCAACGAGGCCGGCGACCACTGCGGCGCATTGTCCTTGTCGACGATGACGGCCCGGACGCCCTCCTGAAAGTCGTGGGTCCGAACGATCCGCCCGCCCAGCCGGTACTCCATCGCCATGACCTCGGCGAACTCCGTCATGCGCCGACCGACCCGAAGCTGGCGCAACGTGACATTCAGCGACTGGGGGGACTTGGTCCGAAGGGTCGTCAACTGGTGCAGAGCCCAGTCCGATCCGTCGGTTTCGAGGGCGTCGAAGATCGCTTCGACCGAGTTGTGGGCGAACAGCCGGTCGATTGCCTCCCGGTGCGCGGCAAGAGAGGGCGGACCCGCTTCACCAGCATGGCGACTCGCTGCGTCAGTCTGTCCGGCTAAGACCGCGGCCTTCAGAGCTTCCACCCGCTCGGTCGGAACGAAGTGAGTGTGGATGCCGAGCGCTACGGTATCGGCCGCTTTCAGTCGCGCTCCGGTCAGGGCCAGCCAGGTCCCCGTCTCGCCGGGAAGGCGAGGGAGGAACCAGCCGCCGCCAACGTCTGGGAAGAGCCCGATGCCGGTCTCGGGCATGGCGTAGGTGGTCCGCTCGGTGGCGATACGCACATCAGTCGGCTCCGAGATGCCGACGCCGCCGCCCATGACGATGCCGTCCACGACGGCCGTGATGGGCTTGGGATAGACGAACATGAGGTGGTTCAGCCGATACTCGGCATGGAAGAAGGCCTTGGCTTCGCGGGCATCCCCTGCCCCGCTCTCGGCGATCATGCGGATATCGCCTCCAGCGCAGAAGCCGCGCTCGCCGGCGTGGTCCAGAAGCACGCTCTCGACCGCCGGATCATCGCGCCAGGCCAGCAAGGCCTCGGTCATGGCCTGACACATGGCGAGGTTCAGGGCATGGAGCGCCTTGGGCCGGTTCAGGGTGATGCGGCCGACGCGGCCTTCGATGCGGGTCAGGACTTCGGCTTCGCTCATGGCGCGGCGAATAGCCCGCCCCCCGCCGAAAAGAAAAGCCCGGCGCGGACGCCGGGCCGAAAGTCGGTGATGGTGGGTGTCCTCGAAGAGAACACGCCCTTGGTCGAGCGAATTGGTTAACCAGGCGTCTCCAGGACCGCCGCGGGAAACCAGGTGACCTGACGCGCGCCGTCGGGCGCGGTCCAGACCAGCCGCCAGCCGCCATTCACCACGCTCAGGCCGTCGGGCCCATCGGCGGATAATGCGGGATCGAAACCCTGCCCGTTGACCCGGATGGATCCCGGCAATCCCGCGGGCGCTGCGGTCCAGCGGCCGCTGCGGTCGGCTGTGACGTCCCGAGCGACGCCGGCTTCGATCCGCACCGAGGCGCCCGCCTCTGCGCGTCCGCTCAGGATCATCGCACGGCCGTCGGCATCGACGGCGTCCAGCGGCGGGGCCGGGTCGAAGCGCTGCGTCGCAGCGCCCGCGCTGACGAAGGCGATCGGTCCGCCGGAGCTGGACGTCACCAGCAATCGGCCGGGCGCGAGGTATCGTGCTTGTCCCGCTTGAACCTCAAGCTGATAAAGCGTCGGCCGGTCCGGGTCGGGCATGACAAGGCGGAACCCGCCTCGGTCATCGGCGGCCACGGCGAACTGCTGACCGTTCGGATCGCTGACGACGACGCGACCTCCCGGAGACGCCGTTCCGGACAGCGTCAGCGATCCAGACGCCACGCTGGCCGTCTGGATGACGGGCGGCGTGACCCAGGCGGTTTCGATCGAGCCCTCGGCTTGTTGCGACGAGGGGTGCTCGCCGCAGGCCGCCGCCGCCAGCCCGAAGGCGACCACCGCGCCGATCCATCGTTTCATCGCTCGCGCCATCTCTGTATGACCCGCTTCCGGATAGCGCGACAGCGGTCGCCTGTCCCCTGTTTCGCACCGAGGTTTCATGTCGCCCGCCCATCCCTCCATCCAACCGTTCGACGGCCCGTCGGTCTGTCTGTTCTGCGGGTCGTCGGACGCCGCTGATCCGATCTACACCCGGGCCGCACGGGACTTCGGACGAGCGGCCGCTCAGGCGGGTTGGCGGCTGGTTTATGGCGGCGGTGGCGTGGGGCTGATGGGGGCTTCAGCCCGGGCGGCGCATGAGGCCGGCGGGCGCGTGCTGGGCGTCATGCCCGAGTTCCTGCGCAGCCGGGAACGGCTGTTCGACGAGGTCGAGACCCTGGTCGTGCAGACCATGCATGAGCGCAAGCAGATCATGTACGACCAGTCCGACGCCTTCGTCGTCGCCCCGGGCGGCATCGGCACCCTGGAAGAGGTGGTCGAGTTGCTGAGCTGGAAGCGCCTGGACCTCCACGGCAAGCCCATCGTCTTCCTGAACATCGGCGGCTTTTGGGACACCTTCTTCGCCCTGATGCAGCACAGCGTCGAGACCGGCTTCACGCCCGCCGCCTTCCTCAACGCCTGGGTCGTCAGCGACACGGTGGATGGCGCGATCGAAGCCTTGGGTGTGAGCGCGGGCACGGCCGCCTTGCAATATGATCAGCGATAAGTGATCGTCGTTCATCACGGCGTGGTTTAGTCCGTCTTTTTTGACTACGCGCCTTGACAGTTTTCAAACGCGACGCACTATGTCGTTCGGCCGACCTGGCCATCATCCTCTTCGGAGTCTCCCCATGCGCTCTGTCCTTTCCATCGCCGCCCTCTGCCTCGCCCTCGCCGCTCCGGCTCTCGCCCAGACGCCGACCGGCACGCGCCTGACGCTGACCGACGCGGCCAATGCCCCGACCCGCTCCGTGATCGTCGACGGCGCCAGCTGGCGTTGTGAAGGCGCGACCTGCACGGCCTCGGGCGGCGCCAACCAGCCCGCGCCTCGCGCCTGCCGCCGCGTGGTCGCGCGCCTCGGCGCCGTCAGCGAGTTCACCTGGCGCGGAACGGCCCTGACGGCGGAACAACTGGCCGCCTGCAACGCCTGATCTGATTTTCTGGAGGGCGGCGCGTCCGCCCTCCTCAGGCCGTCTCGCCCTTGAGACGGCGCACGATCCGCTCATGCCCGATCAGGGGAACAAGCGTCGCCATGTCCGGTCCGCGCTCCTGCCCTGTCAGGATGTGGCGCAGCGGCATGAACAGGGCCTTGCCCTTGGCGCCCGTGTGCGCCTTGACCGCCTCGGTCCACGCGGCCCAGACACCGGCGTCGATCGTCTCGGGCAGAACGTCCAGCGCGGCCGCCGCGAAGCCCGCATCCTCCACGATCGGCGTCACCGGCCCGGTGACCATACGGCTGAGACCCACGATGTCGCCGAAGCGGTTGAGATTCGGCCGCAGGGCATCCCAAACGGCCTCGCCCAAATCGCATCCGAGCGCCGCCAGCCGGGGTCGGGCCACGGCGTAGGGCATGGCGTGCAGCGCCTGGGCGTTCAGCCTGTCCAGGTCGTCGGTGTCGTAGCGGGCGGGCGAGCGGCCCATCTTGTCGAAGCTGAAGCCCGCGCCGAGGGCCTCAAGGCTCTTGGCGACCTCCAGCGCGTCCGACGTTCCGATCTTGCCCAGGTGGCTGGTGATGGCCAGCGGCTCATAGCCCTGGTCGCGCATCTCCGCGACCGACAGCGAACCCAGGCGCTTGGACAGCGCCGCCCCGTCCGCGCCGACCAACAAGGGCATGTGGGCGAACCGCGGCGTGGCCGAACCCAGACCGGCGGCGATCAGCGCCTCGAAGATCTCGATCTGGGCGCCGGTGTTGGTGGTGTGGTCCTCGCCCCGGATGACGTGGGTGATGCCCATGTCCAGATCGTCGACCACCGACGGCAGCGTATAGAGGTAAAGGCCGTCCTCGCGGATCAGGACCGGGTCGGACATGGAGGCCGTGTCGACTTCCACATGACCCTTGGCCAGATCCTCCCAGGCCACACGCTGGCCGTCCAGCTTGAAGCGCCAGTGCGGCTTGCGGCCTTCGGCCTCCAGCGCGGCGCGGTCGGCATCGGTCAGGGCCAGAGCGGCGCGGTCATAGATCGGCGGCAGGCCGCGCGACAGCTGCACCTTGCGACGACGGTCCAGTTCCTCGGCGGTTTCGTAGGCCGGGTAGAGCCGCCCCGCCGCCTTCAGCCGCTCTGCGGCGGCATGATAGCGGTCGAAGCGCTTCGATTGATTGTGCCGTTCGTCCCAAATCAGGCCGAGCCAGGTCAGGTCCTCCTCGATCCCGCGCTCGTACTCCGGCGTGGAACGGGCCAAGTCAGTGTCGTCGATGCGCAGCACGAACTGCCCGCCCTGCCCCTTGGCGAACAGCCAGTTGACCAGCGCCGTGCGAACGTTGCCGACGTGGAGCTTGCCGGTGGGAGACGGGGCGAAACGGACCTTGACGGACATGGGGAGGCGCGACCTTGGACAGCGAGGCGCGTAGGTCGTCTCCCCGCCCCCTCAAGTCAAGCCGCAGCCTCTCGCGCGTCGCCTCTGCTTTTCGGCTTCCAACGCAAGGATCTTGCGGCATAAGGCGGCGATGACCGCCACCGCCAGCCTGACGATCGACCTCGACGCCCTCGCGCACAACTTCCATGCGCTCGAGGCCGCCATCGGCGTGCCGGTCCACCCGGTCGTGAAGGCGGACGCCTATGGCCTGGGCGCGACCCGCGTCGCGCAGCGTCTGATGGCCGAGGGCGCGCGGACCTTCTTCGTCGCGCGGCTGGCCGAGGGCTTGAAGCTGCGGCAGGCGCTCGGAGTCGCGCCCGTCATCTACGTCCTGGACGGATGCGCTGGCGACAGCGCGTCGGCTCTGCGGGATGCCGACCTCCGACCGGTGCTGAACCATGGCGATCAGCTGGTCGCCTGGAGATCCTCCGGCGGTGGCGCCTGTGGGCTGCAGATCGACACCGGCATGAACCGGCTGGGCTTTCGTCCAGAGGACGCGCCCACGGCCTTCGACGGCCTCGAGTTGGTCATGAGCCACCTGGCCTGCGCGGACGATCCGGCCAGCGCCATGAACGCGCGCCAGCGGGACGCCTTCGCCGCGATCGCTGCGCGCTATCCCGGCGTCACCCGGTCCTTTGCGAACTCGGGAGGCTGCTTCCTAGGCCGGGACTACGGCTTCGACGCGGCGCGGCCCGGCAACTGCCTCTATGGCGGCGGTCCGGAGGGACGGCCGGACGAACGCCTGCGGCCCGTCGCCACCTTCGCGGCTCAGGTGCTGCAGATCCGCGATGTCCCGGCGGGCGAGAGCGTCGGCTATTCGCGCGGTTTCGTCGCCGAAACGCCGAGCCACATCGCCACCTGCGGGGCGGGCTATGCGGACGGCGTGCTGCGCAGTCAGAGCCAGGTCGGCCAGGTCTGGGCGGCCGGAGCCCTTCGACCCGTGCTGGGCAGGGTCTCGATGGACGTCATCGCCGTCGATGTGACCGGAGCCGACATCGCGGTCGGCGACACTGTGGAGCTGTTCGGCGCCAACCGCCTGCTCGACGACGCGGCGGCTACGGCCGGCACGATCGGCTACGAGCTGCTGACGTCTGTGACGGCCCGCGTCCCGCGACTGTATCGCTGAGCGAGCGCACTTGCGGTGACGGGACGCGGCCGTAAAGTCCGCCGCGTTCAGGATGGAGTTCCACATGCGTTCGATCGCCCTCGCCGCCCTTTTGGCCACGCTTCCCGCAGTCGCCGCCGCGCAGACGGCGTCGGTGGAACAACCGCTGCTGCATGAGGTGGTGGACCAGGTCGAGGCCGACCGGATGCGCGCCGACATCACCGCCCTCGTCGGCTTCGGCACGCGCCACACCATGTCGGAAACCCAGTCCGAGACACGCGGCATCGGTGCAGCCCGGCGCTGGACGGAGCGCGAGTTCCGCCGGATCTCGGCCGAGTGCGGCGGCTGCCTGGAAATCGCCCTGCCTGCCGACACCGTGACGGGGCCGCGCATCCCGACACCGACCGAGATCGTCAATGTCGTCGCTATCCAGCGTGGAACGACGGATCCGAACCGGGTCGTCGTCATCTCCGGCCACATCGACAGCCGCGTCAGCGACGTGATGAACTTCACCGACGACGCGCCCGGCGCCAACGACGACGCCTCGGGTGTCGCGGCCGTGCTGGAGGCGGCGCGTGTCCTGTCGAAACACCGGTTCGACGCCACTCTGGTCTACGCCGTCCTGTCGGGAGAGGAGCAGGGTCTGTTCGGCGGCCGCATCCTGGCGGACTACGCCCGCGCCCAGGGCTGGGTGGTCGAGGCCAATCTGAACAACGACATCGTCGGCAACTCCGAGGGATCTTCGGGTGTGCGCGACACCACCCGCGTCCGCGTCTTCTCCGAAGGCACCAAGACGGTGGAGACCGAGGAGCAGGAAGCCCGGCGACGCTACAACGGCGGCGAGGTCGACAGTTCGTCGCGCAACCTGGCGCGCTACATCGACGGGATCGCCGATCGCTATCTGGCCAACTTCGACGTCGACATGATCTATCGCACCGACCGGTTCGGCCGAGGCGGCGACCAGGTCGAGATGCTGCGCGCCGGTTTCCCGGCCGTCCGCATCTCGGAAGGGGCCGAGCACTATGACCGCCAGCACCAGGACCTGCGCACCGAGAACGGCCGCGCTTACGGCGACACCATCGAGGGGATTGACTTCGACTACCTGACCCAAGTGGCGCGACTGAACATCGCGACTATGGCGTCCTTGGGCAACGCCCCGATGGTTCCGGCCGACGTGGCCATCGAGGGCGCCGTGCGGCCGGACACGACCCTGCGCTGGTCCGCGGTCCCCGGTGCGGCCGGGTATCGGGTCTGGTGGCGATCGACCACGTCGCCACAGTGGACCTACAGCCGGTCGGCCGGCGCTGCGACCAGCCTGGTCCTGGAGGGCATCCCGATCGACGACTACTTTTTCGGCGTGTCGGCGATTTCCGAGGACGGCTACGAGAGCCCGGTCGTCTTCCCTGGTCCGGCGGGCGCCTTCGTGTCTGTCGGAGATCCGGCTCCCGCCGCGAACTGATCCATGTCCGACGCCGACGGTCGCGTGCGCGCGGCCATCCTGATCTCTGGAGCCGGCTCGAACATGACCGCGCTGATCGAGGCCGCACGTCGGCCGGAGAGCGCGTACTCCGTGGCGCTCGTGGTCTCGAACAATCCCGACGCCGGGGGCCTCGCCCTGGCTGCCGCCCAGGGCGTGGAGACGATCGCCATCGATCATCGGCCGTTCGGGAAGGACCGGACGGCGCACGAGGCGGCGGTCCAGGTCGAGCTGGAGCGGCGCCGGGTCGAGGTGGTGGCTCTGGCCGGCTACATGCGGCTGCTGACGCCGTGGCTGGTCAGTCGCTGGGAGGGCCGGATGCTGAACATCCACCCCAGCCTGCTGCCGCTCTATCCGGGTCTGGACACCCATTCGCGCGCCATCGCGGCGGGCGACGCCGAGGCGGGGTGTACGGTCCATCTCGTCACCGAAGGCGTGGACGAAGGTCCCATCCTCGACCAGGCCCGCGTCCCCATCCTGCCCGACGACACGCCGGCGTCGCTCGCGCAGAGGGTCCTGGCCGCCGAGCACGGCCTCTATCCCAAGGCGCTCGACGCCTTCTGCGCCCGCATTAGAAGTTTGTAATCCAGCCGAATTCCGAGCGACATCGGTCGAGGCCGGAGTCAGTGTGCCGCCCGATCTACTCGGGGGTTCGCCATGACCAGACTTCGCCTTCTCGCCTGCGCCGCCGGAGCCGCGCTCCTCATCGCCCAACCTGCGTTGGCCCAGACCCAGCCGCTCGCGGTCGAGATCCCGTCCGAGGATCAGGCCGAGATCGGCGTCTTCGGCTTCGATCTGAACGGCATGGACACGACGGTCCGCCCGGGCGCCGACTTCAACCGATACGCCAATGGGACGTGGCTGGCCAATACGCCGATCCCGGCCGACCGGGCCTCCTATGGCCAGTTCCACGTTCTGGCCGATCGGTCCGAGGCCAATCTGCGCGCCATCATTGAGGAGAGCGCCGCCAATCCGAGCCGTAGCCCCGAGGCCGCGCGCATCGGCGCCTTCTATGCCAGTTTCATGGACGAGGCGGGCGTCGAACGCCTGGGCGCCTCGCCTCTGGACGCCGATCTGGCCGAAGTTCGCGCCGCCGATACGCATGAGAAGATGGCCGCCTTGATGGGCCGGACTCACGCCGGCTTGGGCGTCAGCCTGTTTGGCGTGAACATCTTCGAGGACCTGCGCACGCCCAGCCAGATGTCGGCCTATGTCGCCCAGGGCGGGCTGGGCATGCCGAACCGGGACTACTATCTGCAGGACAGCTTCGCGCCGCAGAAAGCTGCGTACCGGACGTACATCGAGCGCGCCCTGACCCTGGGCGGCTGGGACGATCCCGCCGCGTCGGCCGACGCCATCCTGGCCTTCGAGACGCGCATCGCCCAGGAGCACTGGACCCAGGTCGAGAGCCGCCAGCTCGACAAGATCTACAATCCGATGACGGTCGCTCAGCTGACCACGGACGCGCCCGGCTTCGACTGGGCGGGGTGGGCCGAGGGCGCGTCGGTCGGCGACGTCGAGACCTTCGTCGCCATGAACAACACGGCGCTTCCCGGCATGGCGCGGGTCTATGCCGACACGCCGATCGAGACGCTGCAGGCCTGGCAGGCCTTCCACACGATCCATCAGGCCGCGCCCTATCTTTCGGACGCCTTTGTCGACGCCCGTTTCGAGTTCGTCGGCCGCGCCTTGAGCGGGCAGGAGGAGCAGCGGCCCCGCTGGAAGCGCGGCGTGGCCCTGGTCGACGGGTCGCTGGGCGAGGCTTTGGGCCGCGAGTACGTCGCGCGGCATTTTCCGGCCGAGTCCAAGGCCCAGATGGAGGAGCTGGTCGCCAATCTGCGGGCCGCCATGACCCGGCGGATCGAGGCGCTCGACTGGATGAGCGACGAGACCAAGCAGCAGGCGCTCTACAAGATGAGCCGGTTCGGGGTGAAGATCGGCTATCCGGACGAGTGGCGCAGCTATGACGGGCTGGAGATGGTCCCGGGCGATCTCTACGGCAACGTCGAGCGCTCGACCGCCTTCGAGTGGGCCTACAACGTCGCCAAGCTGGACCGCCCGGTGAACCCGCTGGAGTGGAACATGACGCCCCAGACGGTGAACGCCTATTACAACCCGCCGCGAAACGAGATCGTCTTCCCGGCGGCGATCCTGCAGGCGCCGTTCTTCGATCCGCGCGCGGACCCGGCGGTGAACTACGGCGGCATCGGCGCGGTGATCGGCCACGAGATCACGCACGGCTTCGACGATCAGGGGCGCAAGACAGACGGTGACGGCGTGCTGCGCGACTGGTGGACGGCCGAGGACGCAGCGCGGTTCACCGAGCGGGCGGCGGTGCTGGGGGCGCAGTATGCGGCGCTGAGCCCGATCGAGGGCGCGACCGTGAATGGCGACCTGACGATGGGCGAGAACATCGCCGATCTGGGCGGGCTCCTCCTGGCGTTGGACGCTTACCGAATGTCGCTGAACGGGCAACCGGCCCCGGTGCTGAACGGCTTCACGGGCGAGCAGCGGGTGTTCCTGGGCTGGGCGCAGGTGTGGCGCTCGAATGCGCGCGACGAGTACCTGCGCAATCAGGTGACGGTCGATCCGCACGCCCCGGAGCAGTATCGGGCGGGCGTGACGCCCCGCAATATCGACGCCTGGTATGCCGCGTTTGGCGTGCAGCCGGGCGACGAGCAGTACATCGCGCCGGAGGCCCGCGCCCGCATCTGGTGAGGCGGACGGCCGTTGGACGAGGAAGGGCCCCGGATCGATCCGGGGCCCTTCTTTGTTTGCGCTAACGCTCGGCTCGCGGAGCCGGGCGGCTTCAGCGCGGCTTAGCCGACGATCTGGTCCTCGGTGAAGAACTGCTCGATCTCGATCTTGGCGTTGTCCAGCGAGTCCGAGCCGTGGACCGAATTCTCGCCGATCGAGAGGGCGAATTGCTTGCGGATGGTGCCCTCGGCGGCCTGTTCCGGGTTGGTGGCGCCCATGACTTCGCGGTAGCGGGCCACGGCGTTGTCGCCTTCCAGCACCTGGACGACGACCGGTTCGGCGGTCATCTGCTCGACCAGCTCGCCGTAGAAGGGGCGCTCGGAATGCACCGCGTAGAACTTCTGCGCCTGCTCGGTCGTCAGCTTGACGCGGCGTTGGGCGACGATGCGCAGGCCCGCGCCTTCGATGACGGCGTTGATCGCGCCGGTCAGGTTGCGGCGGGTCGCGTCGGGCTTGATGATCGAAAAGGTGCGTTCGGCCATGGGAGGTCGTCTTCTTGTTTGGGAGTTTGAGGGTCGCGGGCTTATAGACGCGGCCCTCCCGCGTTCCAAGCCTCCCTTCTCCTAGTGTCCCTAACGCTCGCGACGCGGTCGCTCGCTGCTTGAGGGACGACCCGAGTTTCCTGCCGCCATGCTCCAGATCACCAACCTGACGTTCAACGCCTGGGGCCGCCAGTTCCTGGACGACGCCTCCGTCAGCCTGCCGCCGGGAGCCAAGGTCGGGCTGGTTGGGCGAAACGGCATCGGCAAGTCGACGCTGTTCAAGCTCATCCTGGGCGAACTGGCCGGGAACGGCGACGAGGTCAGCCTGCCCAAGACCGCCCGCATCGGCTCGGTCGATCAGGAGCATCCGGCCACGCCCGTCAGCGTCATCGAGACGATCCTGGAGGCCGACGTCGAACGTCACGCCCTGCTGACCCGGCTGGAGACCGCCGAGCCGGAGGAGATGGGCGAGATCTGGGGCCGGCTGATCGAGATCGACGCCGACGGCGCGCCCAGCCGCGCGGCCGAGATCCTGGCGGGCCTCGGTTTCAGCCATGACGATCAGCAGCGGCCGATGTCGCACTTCTCGGGCGGCTGGCGGATGCGCGTGGCCTTGGCGGCGGCCCTGTTCGCCCAGCCGGACATGCTGCTGCTGGACGAGCCGACCAACTACCTCGACCTGGAAGGGGCGCTGTGGCTGGAAGCGCGGCTGAAGAAGTATCCGGCGACGGCGCTGATCATCTCCCACGACCGGGAGATGCTGAACGAGGTCTGCACCCACATCCTGCACCTCTCGAACCGCAAGCTGACACTCTACACGGGCAACTACGACACCTTCGAAAAGACCCGCGCCGAGAAGCTGCGCCTGATGGCGGCGACACAGGCCAAGCAGGAGGCCGAGCGGGCGCACCTGCAGAAGTTCATCGACCGCTTCAAGGCCAAGGCGTCCAAGGCCACCCAGGCCCAGTCGCGCGTCAAGAAGCTGGAGAAGATGGAGCGGATCGAGCTGCCGCCGGACGAGCGGGTCGCGCCCTTCGTCCTGCCCTCCCCGCCCCGGCCGCTGGCCCCGCCCCTTATCCGGCTCGAGCAGGCCAATGTCGGCTATGAGGAGGGCAAGCCGATCCTGCGGCGGCTGAACCTGCGCATGGACCTGGACGACCGGATCGGCCTCTTGGGCGTCAACGGCGCGGGCAAGTCGACCTTCGCCAAGATGATCGCCGGGGCGCTGAACGTTCAGGCGGGCGAGCTGCACCGGGATCGCAAGATGAAGGTCGGCTGGTTCCACCAGCATCAGATCGAGGCGATGGACCCGACCGACACGCCGCTGGAGATCATCCGCCGAGCCATGCCGGATGCGTCGGAGTCGAGCAGCCGCAGCCGCCTGGCCCAGTTCGGCCTGCCGTTCGAGAAGCAGGAGACCAAGGTCGAGGCTCTGTCGGGCGGCGAGCGGGCGCGGCTGCTGCTGAACATGGTGGCGATGGATGCGCCGCACGTCCTGATCCTGGACGAGCCGACCAATCACCTGGACATCGACAGCCGCCGAGCCCTGCTGGACGCGCTGAACGAGTATACGGGCGCAGTGATCCTGATCACTCACGACCGGTCGCTGATGGAGCTGGTGGCGGACCGGCTGTGGCTGGCGGCGGACGGGACGGTGCAGCCGTTCGAGGGCGACATGGACGACTATGCCAGGTTCGTCCTGGACCGGGCCAAGGCGGCGGCGGTGCGGCCGAGCCAGGTGAAGAACGAAACACCGGCAGCGGCCAGCGAAACCGGCCCTCAAGCAGAGAGCGCCCGCGGCGCGAACGATAGGGCCAACAAGAAATCCGGTCCGTCGCCGTCGACGCTGCGTCATGCGGCGAAGAAGGCGGAGGAGCGCGTCACGGCCCTGACCGCCGAGATCGCCCGGCTGGACGACGACCTGGCGAATGCGGCGGTGTCGAATCCGAAAGCGCTGGAGGGGCTGACGCGGGCGCGGGCGAAGGCCCAGGCCGATCTGGACGCGGCGGAGGCCGCCTGGCTGGACGCCGAGGAGGCTCTGGCCGAGCTGGTGTGATCGGACACGCGCAGACGCTCTTCCGCTGTGAACGGGTGGGAAGGGCGGGCGGAGCAGCCGGGCCTTCGCCCGGAGACCGTATGGAATGTTGTTTCGGCGAAAGACGACTGCTCCGCGCGATTGGTCTGATCGGAAGCGGACGGCCCCGCGTCGTTCCCGCGCGACTGCCCGGGGACCAACGGCCCTGTTAGAGCCTTGCCGCTACTGACGCCTCCGGCGGGAAGGTCGGCGTGCTTGCGAAAGCCGATCCCCTGAACGCGGCGAGTCTTCTGCTCGCCGCCTTTTTGGTGGGCTACCGCCTGGAACGCGGTTCCAGGCTACTTGAGCCCGAGACCCTCGCTCCTGACAGTGAACCCACGCCACCCCCTTGATCCGGACGCCGAATGACCGCT
>NZ_JNIX01000008.1 GCF_000701445.1 Brevundimonas bacteroides DSM 4726 | reverse complement strand
GACCGCTCTTCACGGCCTCCGGTCGTTGGACCTCGGGAGCCCCCGCTCCAACCGCTTCCGCCGCGACAAGCTCGCAAGGCCTTGCGCCCTTCCCAGGCGACGGAACCGGGGGTGATTGTAAGGCAGGTTTCAATGAGGGCGCGTTCGCGGCGTCTCGAACGCGACCAGCGCTGGATTCATTGGAAGAATCCGGGCGTCGTTGGATGATTGAGAAAAAGCAGCGCGAGCTTCACCTTTTCGCTGGACAGGAAGCCCCGTGCTAAGCCGCCGCCTCCATCGCGTTGGAGCCCAGAGCGAGTCGGATCGCGTTGAGAAGGGCGTCGGGCTGGATGGGCTTGGCGACGACGCCGGTCATTCCGGCCGCCAGATAGTCGGCCGCGTCGCGTGGGTCGGCGTTGGCGGTGAGGGCCAGGATCGGCGTTGTGGCGGCGGGACCGCCCAGGGCACGGATCGCGCGGGTGGCGGCGACCCCGTTCATGATCGGCATCTTGATGTCCATCAGGATGAGATCGAAGGGGCGAAGACGTGCGGCCTCGACCGCCTCGGCGCCGTCGGCGACGGCCTCGTGGGTGCAGCCGAACATTTCCAGCAGGCGGGCGGCGACGAAGCGATTGGTCGGGTTGTCGTCGGCGACGAGGACGTGAAGCGTCTCATGCGGAGTCGGTTCGGCCATGACGTCGGCTGCCGCACGCATCTCCGGCCCGCAGCAGGGCAGGTGGAGGGTGAACTGAAAATGCGCGCCGCCCTGGGGCGAGCGGGCCAAGCCAATGGAGCCGCCCATGCGCTCCACGATCTGGCGGCAGATGGCCAGGCCCAGACCCGCGCCGGCACCCTCGCGCCCCGCCTCACCCGTGTTGAAGGGCTCAAAGATGGTCGCGGCGGCGTGGTCGGGGATGCCCGGGCCCGTGTCGTCGACGACCGCGTCGAGACGCACCGCGCCATCCTCCCAGCGCGTGGCGAGCGAGACGACCACCCCGCCGATCTGGGTGAACTTCAGCGCGTTGCCGATCAGGTTGTTGAGCAGCTGCTTGATGCGGACCCCATCGCCCATGACCCAGTCGTGGTCGGTCGTTTCGCAGGCGACGGTCAGGGTCAGGCCCTTTTCTTCGGCGCGGGGCCGCCAGAGTGCGGCGAGGTCCCGGGCCACGGCGTCGATGTGCAGGGGAGCGGGTTCGAGGTTCAGGACGCCGGCCGAGGCGCGCGACATGTCGAGTGCGTCCGTCAGCAGCCGCAGCAGGCTCTGGCCGGAATCGAGGATGGTCTGGACGTAGGGGCGCAGCTCCTCCTGCTGGAGCTTGCGATCCAGCAGACCCGCGACACCCAGGACGCCGTTCAGCGGCGTACGGATCTCGTGGCTCATGACGGCCAGAAACTCGGACTTGGCGCGGCTGGACGCCTGGGCCTCGGCTTCGGCGGCAGCCAGGTCGCGGGCAAGCGTGGTCATCTCCTCGGCCCTGGCGCGATAGAGGGCCGATCCGGCCTGAAGGATCTGCACGCCGGCACCGACGCCGAGATACAGACCGTCCTTCACCACGATGAAGCCGCGCAGCAGCATGTTGAGCTCGGCGGCGTCCACGCCCGCGAAGAAGGTCTCGGCGGAGGCGTCGGCGTCAGCGGTCGGCGGGTTCGGGTCCATGAGCGTCGCGACCGGTCGACGAGCATAGAGGGCGCGGCCGAACTCGGCGGCCATCCTGAGGGTGAAGGCGTTCCGCTCGATCAGGCCGACGGGGCGGCGCTCTGCGTCCACCACGGCGATGGCCAGGGTGTTGGGCTCGGCCTCGAACCGGTCGAAGACGACCGCGCCCAGGGTGTCCGGAGACACCGGCGCGACCGCGTCAATGAAATCGCCGATCCGCGCCATCGGGCCTCCTGCTCGGACATCAGGACTAGCACCGGCCCCTTAATGCAGACTTTGCCGTTCTTGAAACTTTTACAGCGATTTCATCGCGATAGCTCCGCAAGCGGAGCAATATCGGGGCGCGACCCCGGGCCGCTCGCCGGATCGGCCGGGGTGGGCTAGAAGGCGGTGATGCCCGATCGTCCGACCGTTTCGCCCGCCGCCGATCATGCCGACCGGCAGGCCCTGATCGTGCTGTTCGCCATCGTCTTCATCAACCTGGTCGGGTTCGGCCTGGTGGTGCCGCTTTTGCCATTCTTCGGCGACAGCCTGAACGCCGAGCCATGGCAGGTGGCCCTGATGTTCTCGGCCTATTCGATCGGCCAGTTTTTCGCCGAGCCCTTCTGGGGGCGGCTGTCGGACCGGATCGGCAGGAAGCCCGTTTTGCTGATCACCGTCTGCGCCAATGCGGTCGGCTATCTGATGCTGGCGTTTGTGCCCAACATCTGGCTGGCCATCGCGGTGCGGCTGTTCACCGGGTTGGGGGCGGGCAACGTCTCGACCGTGCAGGGCTATGTCGCCGACGTCACGCCGCCGGAGAAGCGGGCGGGGAGGATGGGGCTGATCGGGGCGGCGTTCGGGGCGGGCTTCATCGCCGGGCCTGGGCTGTCGGGCATCCTGGTGCAGGAGGACATGGGGCGGCTGGGTTACCAGCTGCCGATCTTCGCGGCCTGCGGGCTGGCGACGCTGGCGGCGCTGGGAGCCCTGTTCGTGCTGAAGGAGAGCCTGGTTCGGCGAGAAGGGCCGGCCCCGGCGCGCGAGCCGTTCCTGTCGGGCGTGAGCCATGCGGCGGCCAATCCCGTGATCTCGCGGGTGATCGTGGTGACGCTGATCTACATGGCCGGGTTCTCAGGCATGGAGTCGACATTCGGCCTGTGGACCGGGGCGCGCTACGACTGGGGCGCGCGCGAGGTGGCCTTCTCCTTCATGGCGGTGGGCGTCGTCTCGGTGATCTGCCAGTCGCTGCTGACCGGGCGGCTGGCTCGGCGTTTCGGCGAAAGCCGGGTGCTGGCGGGCGGGTGCCTGCTGTTCGGGGTCGGACTGCTGGGGCAGATGTTTTCGCCGGGGGCCTGGTTCGTGCCCATCGCCATGATCATCGGCGGCTTCGGCATGGCGATGACCATGCCCAACATCTCGGCCATGATCTCGCGCGCGGCCCCGCCGGACCGGCAGGGCGCCATGCTGGGGCTGAACATGGCGGCGAGTTCGTCGGGGCGGATCGTGGGGCCGATCGTGGCGGGCGCGATGTTCTCGGGGCTGGGACACGACTGGCCGCTGGCGGTGGGCGCGGCCCTGATGGTTCCGGCGGCGATCATGGCCATCAACGCGGGGCGGGCGGCGAGCCAGCCGGCCCGGCTGGCGGCGGAGGCGGCGGAGTAGCGACCGCGCTTGCCATCCGGCCCCACTTCGCCTAGAAGCCGCGCCTTCGCGTGCGGACCGCCGGGCGAACAGGCATGCCTGGGCGGGACGAAAAGGACCCTTTGAGGTTCGACGGGCCCTGCGCCCATCAGAATGAGAGTCGAAAATGCCGAAACTGAAGACGAAGTCGGGCGCCAAGAAGCGCTTCAAACTCACTGCGACCGGCAAGGTGAAGGCCGGGGTTGCGGGCAAGCGTCACCGCTTGATCAGCCACAACTCCAAATACATCCGCCAGAACCGCGGCACCTCGGTCATGGCCGATGCCGACGCCAAGAAGATCAAGTCCTACATGCCCTACGCCTGATCGGCGGGGCACACGGATTTCGCAGCAACGAGATTGAACAGCGTCCCTCAAGCAGTGAGCGCCCGCGGCGCGAACGGTAGGGACCCTTCCGAAGGAAAACAAAAATGGCACGCGTGAAACGGGGCGTTACGTCCCACGCCAAGCACAAGAAGGTTCTGGAGCAGGCCAAGGGCTTCTCCGGCCGCCGCAAGAACACCATCCGCACGGCCAAGGCCGCCGTGGACCGCGCCGGGCAGTACGCCTATCGCGACCGCCGCAACAAGAAGCGTTCGTTCCGCGCCCTGTGGATCCAGCGCATCAACGCCGCCGCCCGCCAGGAAGGCTTCACCTATTCGCAGTTCATCCACGGCCTCAGCAAGGCCGGCATCGAGCTGGACCGCAAGGTGATGGCCGCCATCGCCGCCGACGCGACCGGCTTCAAGGCCATCGCCGACAAGGTGCGCGCCGCCCTGGCCTGATCGGCCGAGCGAGCAACGAAATGACAAGGGCCGTCCGGGCGACCGGGCGGCCTTTTCGTTTGCACGCGAAGAAAAAAGGCGACCCTTGCGGATCGCCTTGAAGTGGCATCATCGAGAATGAGGCGCGGAGGCGGCAGGACCTGCTGTGGCGGGTCCAAGTCGGGGGGCGTCGCCGCCTCCGCAGACCGATAACGGCGCAGACCGATTGGCGTTCCATGCGCCGCGAAGATTTTTCGCGTGGCGGGAGAGGCGGAACGGCCACGCTGGCGAAGGCGTTGACCGGCTTGAGTTTCCTCAATCGCCCGGAAGGCCGCCATGACCCACAACGATCCCCATTCCCGCGCCGCCGACGCCGTGCACGAGGGTCGGCCGGTGGAGGAACAGTTCGTCAAGCAGGGCCGGGGTGGTCGGCGCATCACCCTGGTCATGGTCGGCGGCATCGCCCTGACGCTGATCGGCTTCGTGGTCCTGTATCTGGTGTTCGCGCCGGGCTTTTCGGCCGAGGACGCCAATACGGGGCAGCAAGCCGTGGACGCCGCCGCCTTTCAGGATGGGACTGTGACGCCGCCCGCAGCGGACGCCCCGACGACGGTGACCGGCGAACCGACCAGCCCGCCCACCGGCGAGGCGCCGAACGTCAACGCCCCGACCGTGCAGGCCGCGCCCTCGGGTCAGTAGGGCCCGGCAAAGGGGGAGCCGAAAGAAAAAGGCCCCGCCGGATCACCAGCGGGGCCCTTCTCATGGCAGGGATAGAACGACCGTCAGGCCGCCTGCTTCTGGCTGGCGGGATGGAAGAACAGCGCTTGGCTGATCGCCGCCTTCACCGTTTCCGGCTGGAAGGGTTTGGTGATCAGGAAGGTCGGCTCGGGCCGCTCGCCGGTCAGAAGGCGCTCGGGGAAGGCGGTGATGAAGATCACCGGCACGTCGAAGCGCTTGAGGATGTCCTTGACCGCGTCGATGCCCGACGAACCGTCGGCCAGCTGGATGTCGGCCAGCACCAGGCCCGGACGGTGACGGGCGACGGCGTCGACGGCCTCGTCATGGGTGGTGGCGGTCGCGGTGACGCGGTGGCCGAGTTCCTTCACCAGGCTCTCGATGTCGGCGGAGATGATGGCCTCGTCCTCGATGATCAGGACGTCGGTGGCCAGTTCGGCGTCGATCTCGGCCTGGGCCTCGGCGATCAGGCGTTCGACCGACGGGACGTCGGAGCCGAGAATCTGGGAGGCTTCCGAGGGCGTGAAACCCTCGAGCGCGGTCAGCAGGAAGGCCTGGCGCGAGCGCGGCGCGATGCGCATCAGGCGGTTCGTCGGATCCTCATGACCCAGGACGGCGGCATGGCCTTCCAACTGCGCGCCGGTCGAGGACCAGATGGCGTGGAAGACATGATAGAGGGCGACGCGAGGGGTCATGTCCGGAGACAGCTGGCGCTCGCCGGCGGCCAGGGCTTCGAGCGCGACGCGGACGTAGTTGTCGCCGGTCGACTGGTCGCCTGTGAGGGCGCGGGCGTAGCGGCGGACGTAGGGCAGGTGCGGCGCGAGTCTGGCCAGAAGGCTCATTGTATCTTGGTCCCCGACAGGTCGTTGCGGCGTCCGTTCCTCGGACGCGTATCCGCGACCAAACGTATCATCGCCCACACGGTTCCACGGCGTGGTTCACGAGCTTGGCAATAAAGTTGATGAACGACGGAACCCGCTTCCGGTGATCACGTTCACCGGGTTCGACAATCAGAGGCCGGGCGACGACCCGGCCCATGTCCCTGCGTGAATGAGACCAACCTTGGCGGCCCAGCACATCATGATCGACACCCCCGACCCGCGCCGCAAGGGCGCTGCGTCCAAGTCCGACGGCGCGGACCTCGAAGAGGCGCGTCTGCGCCAGCAGGCGATCGGCGTGAAGCTGCGCCACCTGTTCGACGAGGTCGTCAACGAGCCGGTGCCGGACGAGTTTCTGGAGATCCTGCGCCGGGCTGATGAGCGGAAGTCGGGCGGAGACAGTTCGCAAGGAGGGGGGGCGTGAGCGCGGTCCGCAACACCGCGCCCAAGCCGCCGTCGGCGGATGATGAAGGCTTCAAGCGCGAGCTGGTGACCCTGATCCCGCACCTGCGCGCCTTCGCGCGCACGCTGACAGGCGATGCGACGGCGGCTGATGACCTGGCGCAGGACGCCATGATGAAGGCCTGGGACGCGCGCGCCAGCTATCAGATGGGCACCAATATGAAGGCCTGGACCTTCATGATCCTGAGAAACCAATTCTATTCCGAGAAGCGCCGGTCATGGCGCCAGTCGCAGCTGGACCAGGAAGCGGCGGAACGGACGCTGGTCGCCGTGGACGATCCGGAGGCGCCCGTGGCGCTGGACGAGCTGCGCCAGGCGCTGAACACCCTGCCGGAAGAACAGCGCGAGGCGCTGATCCTCGTGGGGGCGGGCGGCTTCGCCTATGAGGAGGCCGCCGAGATTTGTCAGTGCGCGGTGGGCACGGTGAAAAGCCGGGTCAGCCGGGCGAGGAAAGCCCTTCAGGCGACGCTGGAGCGGGGCGGATACGCCCGCGACGGTCGCGCGGCGGGCGACGCCATGCGCTCGATCCTGGCCGACGCGGACCGTCTGAGCGCGGCACGTCAGGGCTGAGCCCATGTCGCCTGCCGGATCAGACCAAGGCCCCAAGCGGCGGCGCGTCTCGCGTCGGACGGTGTCCCGGTTTTTGGGTCGGTCCAAGGGTCTGGCGCGGTTCGAGGGCATCCGCTTCCGGCTGGGGGCTGCGCTGGCGATCGCGCTGCTGCCGATCCTGGTCCTGCCCGCGATCTTGGCCTGGGCCGACCTGACGCCGCTGGGAAACTTCCTCGCGCCCGTCGTGGCCTGGATCGTCGCCTTCGCCACGGTGATGTGGGTGACCGAGCGCATCGTCGTGCGCTGGCTCGACTATCTGGAGCGGATCGCGGCGCTGTATGCGCGGGGGCGATACTCGGTGCGGCCGGTGCAGGCGACGCATGCGCCATCCGAGGTTCGCCGTCTGGCGGGGACGATGGATGCGCTCGCCGAAGCCATCGACACCCGGGACCGGTCTCTGACCGAGAGCCTGGCGGAGAAGGACGCCCTGCTTCGGGAAATCCATCACCGGGTGAAGAACAACCTGCAGATCATCTCGTCGCTGCTGTCGATGCAGCAGCGGGCGCTGAAGGACGAGCCAGCCAAGGCGGCGCTGGGCGACACGCGCCAGAGGATATCGGCCTTGGCCCTGATCTATCGCACCCTCTACCAGTCCGAGGACATCCGCCACGCCGATGCACGCGAGTTCCTGACCGAGCTGGTTGGCCAGCTGGTGGCGCATGAAAGCGGACGCGGGCCGCTGGTGGCCAGCACGGTCGAGGCGGACAGTCTGGTGGTCGACCCGGACAAGCTGGCACCCCTGGCGCTGTGGCTGGTGGAGGCGGTGACCAACGCCCAGAAGCACGCCTTCGCCGGGCGGGGCGGGACGCTGAAGGTGCGGTTCAGGGTCGAGGGCGAGACCAGCGTGCTGGAAGTCGAGGATGACGGGCCCTGGCCGTCGAGCCAGGCGATCCAAGCCGGCGTGGGGCGCACCCTCATGGGCGCCTTCGCCAAGCAACTGAGGGGGGAGGTGGAGATCCTGCCCGCTGGCCCGCGAGGCACGATCGCGCGGATGGTGTTCGCCACGCCCGAGCTGGTGAAGCCGACGGATCCGCGCGATCTGGAGCGCGTCGACGCCGTGGTGAAGCCCGGAACCCTGTCGCGGCGGTCGCGTTGATCGCTGGTACGGCGGGACCTCCCCGACCGCCCCGTTTCAGGAGTTTCTCATGCGCAAGGTTTTCGTTCTCTTCGCCGCCGCCGCCGCCCTGACCACCGCCGCCTGCAACACCGTCGCAGGCGTGGGCCGCGACACCGCCGCTGCCGGCTCGGCCGTGACCGAAGCCGCCGAAGAAGCCAAGAACTGATCCGGGCTCAATCGCGGCGTCAGTGACCCACCACGCTCATGACGCGGAAAACCCCGTCGGCCCGGCCGGCGGGGTTTTCTCTTGTCCGGCTTCCCGCCGCTTGGCTAGGTATCCGAAGGAGCGTCCGCGAGACGACGCCCGGGGGAAGCCTGAATGACCGACCACGCCGCCACGCCGTCCGAAACCGAGAAGGAACCCGGCCTGAAGACCGTGGTGGGGGCGTCCGCCGCAGGGACCGCATTCGAGTGGTACGACTTCTTTATCTTCGGCTCGCTGACGGCCGTGATTGCGCGGCACTTCTATGCCGACGTGGGCGAAGCCGCTTCCTACATCCTGGCGCTGCTGACCTTTGGCGTCGGGTTCGTCGTGCGGCCGCTGGGCGCGCTCGTGTTCGGCTGGTTCGGGGACCAGACGGGGCGCAAGAAGACGTTTCTGGTGACCATCACACTGATGGGGGCGGCGACGGTAGGGATCGGCCTGCTGCCCGACTATGACGCCATCGGCATCGCCGCGCCGATTCTGCTGATCATCCTGCGCATCCTTCAGGGGTTCGCCCTGGGCGGCGAATACGGCGGAGCGGTGATCTATGTGGCCGAGCATTCGCCTGCGCCGCGTCGCGGCTATCTGACCGGATGGATCCAGACGACGGCGGCGCTGGGGCTGATCGGGGCGCTGAGCGTCATCCTGGCGACGCGGGCGATCGTGGGCGAAGAGGCGTTCAACGAGTGGGGATGGCGCATCCCCTTCCTCTTGTCGTTCTTCCTGCTGGTCATCTCCTTGTGGATCCGGCTGAAGCTGAACGAGAGCCCGGCCTTCAAGAAGATGGAGGCCGAGGGCGGGGCCCGGCGGGCCCCCTTCCGGGAATCTTTCGCCCAGTGGAAGAACCTGAAGTTCGTGCTGCTGGCCCTGTTCGGGACCATGATCGCGCAAGGGGCGGTCTGGTACTGCGGCTATTTCTATTCCCGCTTCTTCATGGAGCGGATCCTGAAGGTCGAGGTATCGACCGTCGACATGATCATGCTGGCGCTGACGGTGGTGTCGGCGTTCCTGTACGTCTTCTTCGGGTGGTTGTCGGACAAGGTGGGCCGAAAGCCCGTGATGCTGTTCGGCATGGTCCTGGCGCTGTTGGCCTTCTTCCCTGGCTTTCAGGCCCTGACGCGGGCGGCCAATCCGGCGCTGGCGGAGGCCCAGGCCTCGGCGCCCGTGACGGTGATCGCTGATCCCGCGACCTGCGCCCTGCAGTTCGATCCGGTCGGCAAGACGGCGTTCGCCAGCTCCTGCGACCTGGCCAAGACGGTGCTGTCCAATGCGGGCGTCAGCTATTCCAACGTCGCCGCCGAGCCGGGCTCGTTGGCGCGCGTGCGGATCGGGGAGGTCGAGGTGGCCTCGGTCGAGGGCGAGGGGCTGGCGGCTGCCGAGCTGACGGCGGCCAAGGCCGATGTCGAAGGACGTATCAAGGCGGCGCTGACGGCGGCGGGCTATCCCGAGCGGGCCGATCCGGAGCGGGTCGACGTGCCGATGGTGTTCGTCATCCTGCTGATCTTCATCGTGGCGGCCACGGCGCTGTATGGCCCGCAGGCGGCGTCCCTAGTCGAGCTGTTCCCAACGCGGGTGCGCTATACGGCCATGAGCCTGCCTTATCACGTCGGCACCGGCTGGGTGGGGGGATTGCTTCCCGCGACCAGCTTCGCCCTCGTGGCGGCGTCGGGGAACATCTACTTCGGTCTGTGGTACGCGGTGGTGTTCACCGCCATCGCCGTGGTCGTGACCTTCTTCCTGATGCCCGAGACCAAGGGGCGCGACCTCGACACCATCGGGCAATAGGCCCTTTGCGGCCGGTCCCGCGGGAGGGGAACCGGCTGGACGCTGGCGACGTTTGCGGATCGTGTCAGCAAGGTGTCGCGAAATCGTGGTTGGAACCGACCGGGTTTCGAGTCAGAGTGTTAAGGAGTTGACGGCGGTGAGGGGACCGTTGGTGCGTCTGGGAGGATGCGTAACGAGCGTCATGGCGCTGGCGGCCCTCGCGGCCCCGGCGATGGCGCAGTCGTCGATGGACCCGGCGTCGTCCGGCCCCGTTCCCTATGATCCCGACCGCGCGGCGGCCATAGCCCTGACCGCCAGCCTGAATCGTCAACCGGCGGGATACGTCGCGCCGCCGGTCACGGTGTCGCCTCCGTCGAGCCCGGCGGTCGAAATGGCGATCACGCCGGTCGCCCCGGCTCCGGTTGCTCCAGCTCCCGTCGCTCAAGCGCCGATCATGGCGGCCCAGCCGGTCGCTGCGTTCAGCGACGCCGGATGGTCCGAGCAGGAACGGCGCCAGACCGCCTCCATCACCGCCCAGTTGAATCGGCAGGCCGGATTCAATGTCGCGGCCGGTCGCGCTTTTGGACCGGCGCTGGAGTTCGCCACGGATTATCAACCGATCGCGGCCGGTAGCCCGTTCGCGGCGACCACGACGCGCGACGTCTGGCGCGAGGGCGAAGGCTATTCCGAGCGCCTGCGTCTCCGCCAGCGGGGCGAGCTACGCAGGGCCGATGGGTCGCCCCTGCCGCTGACGCCGCTGGATCAGGCGGCGTTCGAGGCGGATGGCTATGATGTGACCTACACTCGCGGTTGGCAGGCGGCGCGCGGCTATACGGCGTCGGGCCTCGAAGTCACCCTGACGCCGCATGCGGGCGTCGGCGTGGGCGACCGCGGTGGCCGGGCCGAGGCGGGCGCGACCCTGACCATCGGCGGCGACATCGACGGCATGGTGCCGGAAGGGTCCGAAGCGTTCGGGGATCGGGCGCGGTGGTATCTTTACGCGGCCGGGTCCGGCACGGCGGTCGGCTACAACTTCGCTCGCAACCGCGACGGGGATTATGCCCGATCCGGCGTGAGCCGGGACTCGGGCTCGTTCCTCGGCGACGCCTCGATCGGCGTGGCCCTGAGGCGCGGGCATATGCAAGGCTCGTTCGGCCTGGTCTATCGCGAAGTCGAGGCTGAGGGCCTGCGCGGCGGCGAGGGTTTCGACCGCGACGTGTCCGAGGGGCTGGTGGCATTCCAGCTGTCGATCAAGCCCGAGTAGGGGTGACTGGTGGTTCGTGATTGGTGATTGGCGAAGTCCCCTATCCGGGAGCCAAACCAGTCACCAGTCACCAATCATGACCTCAGAACCACCCCTTGCGCTTGAACCACAGGAGCGGGATGGCCGACGACAGGACCATCAGGCCCAGCGCGAGCGGATAGCCCCACCACCAGGTCAGCTCGGGCATGTGCTCGAAGTTCATGCCGTAGATGGCGCCGATCAGGGTGGGCGGCATCAGCGCCACGGTGACCAGCGAGAAGACCTTGAAGATCGAGGACTGCTGGATGTTGATGAGGCCCAGCGTCGCCGAGAGCTGGAAGTTGATGCCGGCGGCGACGGCCTGATTGTGGGCGAGAAGGCTGGAGGCGTCGCGGCCCAGCGACTTCAGGTGCTCGCGCTTGTCGGCGTTCATCTCCAGACGTTCGTCCAGCGCCACGAAGGCGAAGACGCGCGACAGGCCGGCGAGGCTCTGCTCGATGCGGCTGTTGGCGATCTGGGCCCGGCCGAGCTTGGTGATCAGGTGGCGGTAGCCGACGGCCGTGTCGGCGCTCGAGAAGACGTGGCTGGCGACGCCCTCGACCTTGTGCGCCGTGCGCGACAGCACTTCCGATGCGCGGTCGATGATGGCCTCCATCAGGTTCAGGAACATGTCGGCGCCGGATTCGCAGAGCGAGGGTTCGCGCTCCAGCTTGTCGGTGAACATGGTGAAGGGGCGCGGGTCGAAATAGCGGATCGTCACCAGCGGCCCGTGGGTCAGGATGAAGGTGACCGGATCGACGGTCGGCAACTCCATCTCGGAGTTGTGGATGATGTCGGCGGTGACGTAGGTGGCGCCGTTCTCGCGGTAGAGGCGGCTGGATGCCTCCAGCTCGTTCATCTCCTCGCGGGTCGGGATGGACAGGCCGAGCGCCTGTTCGATGGCGACGTCTTCTTCGCGCGTCGGCTCGATCAGATCGATCCAGAGGGTGTCGGCAGGCAGGGTCCAGTCGGCGCCGACCATCTCCACGCCCTCGCAGGCGGCGCAGCCCGAACGATAGATGCGGATCATCCGGGCCGGGTCTTCGGGGCTGGCGTCAGGGCTGGCCGGCGCCGCTGGCGGCGGCCCGGGCCATCTGGCGGCCGGCTTCCATGCCCTCGCGGGCCGAATTGTAGATGAAGCCGTAGGTCGGATAGACGGTGGTGCCCAGGTCGTTGATCGGGTTGTACCAGACCTTGACCGCGCTCCAGTCGTTGGCGCCGGAGACGTCGACGACGGTGACGTTCTCCTCGACGCGGCCGCGGCTGCCGCCCCAGTTGGCGTGGGTCACGCGGATGACGCGGTCGGTCAGGATTTCGGAGACGACGGCGACGTGGCCGCGGGTCATGCGGCCCTCGGGGCGGAACACCAGGACCGAGCCGGTCTCGGGCGCGCGGCCGGTGCGGAAGCGATCCACCGCCTGGTTCCACCAGGTCCAGGCGTCGCCGAAGATGTTTATGCCCGAGAACATCCGCGCGAAGGTCACGCACTGCCAGTAGGGCTCGTCCGCGCGGACGGAAGAGGGAGACAGGGCGAAGAGGCCAAGGGTCGCTGCCAGGGCAGCGGCGGTGAGCCGTTTCGTCATGTTCGATTGTTTCCGACTGTTACGCCCGCCCTCTCCCTAGACGATAGCGGAGAAAGGTTGAAGTCCCCTTTCAGGCGACCTGGGGGTCGGAGCGTCGCAGCGCCGCGCGGGCGGCGCGACGGTCGGCGAGACCCCGCAGCGCCTTGCGGGCCGGGTGTTCGACCAGTTGATAGGCGAGGGCGGCGACGAGGGGCAGGGCGAGCACGACCGCCAGCCACACGAAGAGTTGAAGCTGCTTGTCCTCGGCCCCGGTCAGGCGCGCGGCGGCGTTCACGGCCAGCAGCTGCCACGGCACCAGCACCATGTAGACGGCGTAGGAGATCTCTCCGAGGTAGACGGCGGGGCGGGAGGCCAGCCATCCGGCCGAGGCGTTGGGGAGGGTCCCGAGCGCCAGGATCAGGCCGCCAGCGAAGACCACGACGATGCCGTCGGGGGCCTGGAGCGAGGCGGCGATGGCCATGCCTGCGAGCGAGGCCAGAGCCAGCCAGCCGGGGTGCTTCAGGTCGCCGCGACGGTGCACCAGATACAGCGCGCAGCCGTAGGCGAAGCAGGGGACGATCCGTAGCGCGCCCCAGCGGAAGGTGGCTTCCGTGAGAGAGAAGCCCGCCAGCGCCTGGAAACCGGCGTACAGCAGGCCCATCAGGGCCAAGGCTCCGGCGACGGCGGCGAGGGGTCGGTCGCGCAGCCGCCAGGCGACGAAGGCGAAGGCGGGGAAGGTCAGATAGGCGAACCACTCCGCCGAAATCGACCAGGAGGAGTGGTTCCACCCGGCCTCGGGGGCCAGCCCCCAGGCGTGCAGCATGAAGATGTGGGCGGGCAGCGATTCCCAGCTGAGCACATTGCCGTCGATGGCCATGCCGGCGGCGAGCGCGCCAAGCCCCAGCACGCCGACGCCGATCAGGGTCGCCAGATGCAGCGGATAGACCCGCGCGACCCGGGCCCAGAGGAACCCGCCATAGCGGAATCCTCCTTCGCCGAACGCCTTCAGATAGACGTGGCTGAGGATGAAGCCGGACAGCACAAAGAACAGTTCGACGCCCAGATAGCCCTTGGCGATCAGGTTCGGCGCGAAGGCGATGTCGAGGTTGGGCCAGAAGGCGTACAGCGCGACCCAGGCGGCCGCGAAGAAGCGCAGCGCCGTCAGGGCGCGCAGATCCTGGGGGGTCTCGATCTGGGTCATGGCCACCCACCCTACGCAGGATGGGCGCCGGAACCGTTAAGGTGCGTGTCGACCTAGAGGTCGCGGGTCAGGAAGGCGTAGTCGGCGGCGCAGCCGTTGAGCGTCTGACCGCCCAATTCGACGCGGGCGGTCAGGGGATAGGTGCGGTCGCTCATGCCGTCGGAGCATTCCGTGGCAATCAGGGTGACGACCAGGGCCGTGCCGTCCTCGGTCGCCGAGGCATAGACGGCGGTCGTGCCCTGAACCGTGGGACCGGGGTTGGCGGCCCGGATCTCCGGACTATCGACGGCGGTGTAGACGAGACCGTCGGGGTTGATGTCCACGCCCCAGAAGGGCTCGGTTCCCAGCGCACGCAGCGATCCGTTCAGATTGACGCCGGCGAGCATGGCGGGCGCGGCGGGCACCTCGGGCGCTGGCGTTTCGACCGTGGCTTCGGAGCAGGCGGTGGCCGTCAGGGCAAGTCCGACGGCCGCGACGAGGGCGATGCGCATGGAAGGCCTCCGGAAACCGCGCCGGTCAGCCGGCGGCTTCCGGCGCATCGTAGGCGCTCTGCCTGTCCGCGCAACCCGTCATGGTCGAGCCGCTCCATGCCAGCGTCGCGTTCAGCGCCCGGGTCTGTTCCCCGAGATCGGGGCAGGGCCCGGCGGTCAGGGTGAGGGTCAGGGCGGTCCCGTCCGCCAGGGTGATGGCATAGGCCACGCCGTCGGCGGTGGCGGTCGGGACGGCCGGGCCTGTCTTCGCCGGCGCGACGTCGCCGCCCTCATCGGGGGTGTAGCTCCCGATGTCCCTGAAGGTGGCCACGCCATCGACGATGTCGACCGACCAGAACGGCTCCGCCCCCATGGCCATGATCGGCTGGGTCAGGTCGACGCCACCCAGTTCGGTCGGCGCGGCGGCGGTCGCGGCCTCGGCCGGAGCGTCGGCGGGCTCCGCCTCCGGGCCGGGCGAGCAGGCCGCGAGGCTGGCGAGGGCGAGGAGCGGGATCAGGCGGTTCATGGAAGCGTCCGGTTATAGTGAAGCTGGCAGGAGACAGGCCGAGCGATGTTCGGTCAAGCCTTGTCGCCGGGGCCGTCGCGGGCGCCTATTCTCCAAACATGACGATTCGGTCCCGGCCCGCCCCCGAGGCGCTGGAGTTCTTCGCGGGCGGAGGCCTGGCGGGGCTGGGGCTGTCCGGTTTCGACGTCACCTTCGCCAACGACATCGATGCGATGAAGGCGGCCGCGTGGCGGGCCAATCACCTCGGCCGGTTGCACGAGGGCGATGTCTGGGACCTTACAGCGGCGGATGTGCCGGGACGGCCGACGCTGGCCTGGGCGTCTTCGCCCTGTCAGGACGTGAGCCTGGCGGGCGCGCGGGCGGGGCTGGGTGCGCGGCGGTCGGGGGCGTTCTGGGGCTTCTGGCGGCTGATGCAGGCGCTGGATGCCGAAGGCCGGGCACCGCCGATCGTGGTGATCGAGAATGTCGTGGGGCTGCTGACGTCCGGCGGTGGGGAAGACTTCGCCACAGTCTGCCGGGCGATGGCGGAGGCCGGGTATCGCGTCGGGGCGCTGGAGATGGATGCGGCGTTGTGGCTGCCCCAGTCGCGGCCCCGGCTGTTCATCGTGGCCATGCGGGGTGTGACGGGGGCGACGGCGGTCGGGCCAGTGGATCCGTTTCATTGCGCGAGGATCCGTGCAGCGCAGTCGCAGCTGGATGAGGCGACACGGGCGGCCTGGGCGTGGTGGTCCCTCGCCGCGCCAGCCCGCCGGAACGTGCATCTTGCCGACCTGCTGGACGCCGACGACGCGGTCGGCTGGTTCAGCGCGGAGCAGACGCGCGACCTGGTGGCGCTGGCGTCACCTCTGCATCGTCAGAGATTGGAGGCTGCGGCCGCCTCCGGAGAACGGCGGGTGGCGGCCGCCTATCGGCGGGTTCGGGTCGAGGCGGGGCGTAAGGTTCAGCGGCTGGAGCTGCGGTTCGACGGGCTGGCGGGGTGCCTGCGGACGCCCGCCGGCGGGTCATCGCGGCAGTATGTGATCGTGGCCGAGAACGGCCGGGTGTGGGCGCGGCGGCTGACGGCCCGGGAGGCGGCGCGGCTGATGGGGCTGTCGGAGGACTATCGGCTGCCGGCGTCTGAGAGCGCGGGGCTGAAGCTGATGGGCGATGCGGTGGCCGTGCCGGTGGTGCGGGCTTTGTCGGAAGGGTTGCTGCTGCCCGCCTCGCTGGGGGAGCGCGTAGCTGCCTAGCCCTCCCGCCGGTCGCTGCGGCCGGGGTCTAGCGTGTTGTCGACCTGGTCGTCCCAGCCTTCGCGGTGGGACTTGAAGGCCAGGCCCATCAGAAGCCAGGCCAGGCCGACGGTGCCGAGCACGCCCAAGCCCATGGCGATCCAGCCGTGGATGGGCATGGGGCCGCCGCCGATGACGACCCAGAACCAGCCCAGCGCCGCTGTCGCCAGGGCCGAGAGACCGAGCGCGAAGAGGGTGGTCAGGACGTGGCGGACGACGGGGTGACCCATGGACGCGCGACTTAGCACAACCGCGGCCTTGTCGCCCGCGACACGTTGCGCGCCTAGCGCTGGACCCACTGGCCCTGGGCGTTGCGGTACCACTGACCGGCCGGGATGCGGGGCAGGAGCTGGCTCTCGAACATTCGGGCCGCGGCCACCTCGGTCGTGGTGCCGGCGGCGCGGGCGCGTTCGCCGTAGGCGTCGCGGCGGGCGTCGTTCGTGACGGTCACGGCCTGGGTCAGGGGCGCGCCGGTCGAGGGCGTGCGGAAGCCGAGGTAGCCGTCGGCCTGTTCGCCGACGACGCCTCGAGCCTTGGCGTCATCGATCAGGGCCTTTTGCTCAGTGGTCTGACCGAAGGCCGCGCCTGCGGCGACGCCCAGCGCGGCCACGGCGGCGCCGAGCACGAAGAGCTTGTTGAGGGTCATGCGACGGGTTTCCATCAGAACAGGTTCGGGTTTTCGGCCAGCAGGTCGCGCAGTTCCTGATCCAGCCGGACGCGGACGTCGGCGTCGAGGCGGGCGTAGATCTGGATCGGGTCGACCTGAAGTCGGATCGTGGGGGTGCAGCCGGACAGGACCACGGCCGCGCCGACGGCGAGAAGAACGGTGCGGATCACGGTCTTGGGCGGCGTCATCGTCAAGGTCTCCGGCGAAGGAACGCTTTCACTGCCACGGTGGATGCCTGTCGGCGAGTGAATGGGTTGTGAACGGTCAGGGCTGGTCCCCGTTTCGGGCCCGGTTGACCTCCAGCAGGTCCGAGACGAGCTGATTGACGTTGAGCGTGGTGTCGAGCGTCAGGTCGATGCCGGTGTTGGACGGCAGGGGCAGGGGACGGTTCAGGAACTCGCGGCTGATGAGCTCGGCCAGAGACAGGCGAATTTCCTGGCGCTGGGGCGGATCGTGGCGGCCGACGATGCGGAACAGGACGCCGATGCGGCCTTTATCGAGACTGTTCACGTCAGCCGACAGGACGTCGAAGGCCAGGTTCTCCATGGCCTGATAGGCCAGGTCCTCGACCGTGCCGGGCGGGACGGCGCCGCCGCCTCCGGCCTCGAGCCCTGTCAGCGCTTCGCGCTGGATGGAGAGGCGGCCGGGCTGGTCGGCGGCGAGGCGGCCGCCGGTGATGCGTACGCCCATGTCGGGATCATAGGTGAAGGGCAGACGGCCGGAGACGATGGCGTCCAGCGCCACCTTGTCGCCGAAGCCCGATCCGGCGATCAGCTCGCCCAGCTGAACCCGCTCCAGCACGAGGACGCCGGAGAAGGGGCGGCGGTCCAGGGGGACGCTGAAGGGTTCGATCCGGACCGTCCCGCCCGCCGCCTGGATGGCCCCGCCGTCGACGGTGATGGCCGCCTTGTCGAGCGCGAAGGTCAGATCCAGTTCCGTGAAGGGGGCGATCGACTCCAGCGTGGCGACGCGCAGGGTCTGGCCGGGGGCGGTGGTGAGCGGCGCGAGATTGATGAAATCGATGGTCCCGGTCAGGCCCTTCACCGGACCAGCGGGACTGGCGAAGTCGATACTGGGGATGATCAGGCGGCCGGAGCTGGAGCCGCCCTCGGGCAGGTCGGGGCTCCAGTCGATGCGGCCCGTGAAGGCCGCCGAACCGGTGGCGGGGGACTGGACGAAATCGGCGGCGAGCGGGCTGAGGTCGGCGGGCTGGAGGCTGCCTTCGGCGAAGGTCAGGGCAGGCGCGTCGATGGCGACGCCGCCGCGACCGGTGGTTCCGTCGTGAGCGAGGGTGAGGCGGCCCAGCGTGTTGCCCGAGCGGGCGAGGTCGAAGGCGCCGGACCACTGCTCGCTGGCCAGACCGGCGCGGCCCTGGGCGGTCAGGGTGTTGAAGCGACGGGGCGTGGTGGTGTCGTTGATGGTCGCAGTCTGGATGCGGGCATCGAGGCCGAGACCGGCGCAGGAGCCGGTCGCGGTGAGGGTTCCGGAGGCGTCGGTGAAGGCGAGCGCGAGGAAGGGGGCCTGGGCGGTCACGTCGCGAAGCGCACCGGTCACGCGCCAGCCGCCGTTCTGGGCGACCAGCAACGGCTGGGCCGTCGGGCAGAGGCGGCCAGAGATGTCGGTGACGTCGTTCTCGTCGAGGTCAAGGCGGTCGACGGTGACGCCCAGGCAGTCGGAGGGGACGTAGGTGACGCGGCCGTCGTCGCTGGCCAGGAGGCCGGCCGTGCGGATAGCGACGCCGCGGGCAGGGGTGAAGTCGAGGCCCGCCCGGCCGTCGATCCGGGCCTGGAAGCCGCCGGGCGTCAGGCGCCAGTCGGGGATGGCGAAGGCGGCCTCGGGCAGGCCACGACCGCGCGTGGCGGTGAGGGTCAATGCTCCGCCGCCGGACTGTCCCGGGCGGGCCTCGAAGATCGGGCGGCCGGCGGGCGACAGGGTCAGGACGCCGCCGTTGGCGGGGATGATGCGGGCGGGCTGGATCAGGGCGACGCGGACGCCCTGATTGTTCGAGGTCAGGCGCGACGAGGGCGCGGACAGGGAAAAGGCGCCGAGCGCGCGCTTGAGCTCGGCGAGCTCCGGCGCGTCGTCGCGGGCGACGGCGCCGAACAGCGGCCAGGCGCCTTGGGCGGCGGCGACGGAGCCGGTCAGGGTCAGGGGCGTGGCGTCGTTCGAGGCGTAGACGAGGGTCTGGCGGCCGGTCACGCCCGATAGCACGAGGTCGCCCGAGGTGACGCGGGCCATGCGGCTTCGCACGGGGCCGGAGACGGAGAGACGCCCGCCGTCGACCCTGGTCGCAGCGACGCGACCCTCGGCCAGGGTGACATCGGCGCTCGTCGCGGTGGCGGCAGGGGTGATGAGACGGCCGGCGACGAGCCGCGCCGTGGCCGCGCCCTCGAAGCCGAGCGTGTCGATCCAGCCGATGACGCCTCCCCGGCTCGCCACGGTGAGGACGGCGTCCTCGGCGACGGTCCCACCGAGCGCCAGGCGGTCGCCGGTCAGCCGCAGATCGATCTCGGCCCGGCCGTCGCCGCGTCGGGCCTCCATGTCCGGGTAGGCGAGGGCGCCGGTCAGCGCGAGGTCCAGATTTCGCCCCTGGGCGCCCGTGGCCTCGAGGGATCCGGCTTGGAGGTCCAGTCGAAGGGCGACGCGATCGCCGGTCGTCGTCAGGTCCAGCGTCCCGCCCACGCCGCGGGCGTCGATATCGCCGCTGCGCAGGCTGGCCCTGGGCATGCGGGCGGCGAGCCGCATCAGCCTGCCGTCGTCGATCCGGGCGTCGGCCAGCAGCGACACCGGGCCGTACTCGGTGTCGAGCCGAAGACGGCCGGTCTCGACGATCACCACGGGACCGCGCGTCTCCGGGCGGGGCGGTCGGTCGGAGAACTCCTCGATCAGGGGATCGAGTGAGCCCAATGACAGTTCGCCGTCGCGCCAGCGGGCCCGCATGACGGGGCGCACCAGGCGGATGCGCGACGGGGTCACGCTCATGCCGCCGACGGCCCAAGGCATGGCGAGCGCGTAATCGACCTCGACCCGCTCAATGGTCACGTCCGGATTGGCCGGGTCGCCGATGCGGACGCGGCCGACGAAGCCGTCCAGCTCGATCCGCTCCACCTCGACCTCAGAAGGAATGCCGCGGTCATCCAGCCAGCCGACCAGAACCTCGCGGGCGGCGGCGCGGCGGTTGATCCAGGTCAGGGCGGTCAGCAGGGCGGCGATCAGGATGAAGACCAGAAGTCCGATCAGGACGAGACGCGGCCAGACGGGACGTCGGCGCCCGATGGGAGCGGTCGCGGGTTCGGTCACCGGCTCAGTCACTGGGCGACCCTGTCCAAATGCGGGACGCCAGGCGCGCACAGATCAGTCGAGATGTAAGGGGCTGAAACAGCCGTGGCCGGGCCGCCACATTGAGTGACATCGAGGCCACTTTGAGTGCAGCGACGTTTCGCCCCGGTTCGGCGTGATTCAGCGAGGGCAGCATCGGCGCGCATAGCTTGGCGATAGACTGTCGCGAATGCTGTCGGAATACCCAAAACGCCTCCGCTCTACCCGAGCGCCTCACAGCGGTTAATCATTTGTAACGACCCTGCTTCCCAAGATGGCGTCGGCGGGCTATAGGGCTTGCCTCGCGGCCCGGGGGGACTTGGGCGCGATCCTTGCTTTGAGTGGGTTTGGCGCCGTCTGGCGTCGTTGTTCGCCGGGGACCGATGGCTCAGTTCGATCCGCGCCGTCAGCCGATGCGTTTTGCGCCGCATCTCCTGACCGCCGCTGCTGCCCTGACCGTGGCCACGCTTGCGGGCCGGGTTTATCAACCCGCTCAGGCCGAGCCGGTTCCGGAACTGACCATACAGCAGATCGCCGCCCTCGAGGCTCAGGCCTTCGCCGCCGCCGGCGCGCCCGCCGGCCTCACCGCCCCCGAAGCCATTCCTGTACAGATCCGCCGTGGCGAGACCTTCGAAGAGGCCGTCCAGCGCACGGGCATCAGCGACGCCGAGGCCCAGGCCGTCGCCGCCACCGTTTCCAACGCCTATGACGTCTCCCAGATGCAGGCCGGCCTGCGCTTCGAGACCGCCATCGCCCGCCCGCGCGGCGGCCGGGGCGACGCCCGCCTGATCGGCCTCACCATGCGCACCGGCCCGGCCAGCCAGCTGACGGTGTCGCGCAGCTTCGACGGCGCCCTTCGTCTGCGCGAGCTGGAAGAGCGGGTCACCGAAGAGACTGTTGTCCTGACGTCGGAAGTCCGCGGCTCGCTGTCGGCCACGGCCCAGCGCATGGGCGCAGACGCCGCCATCCGCCGCGCTGCCACCCGCATCTTCGGTCACCGCTTCGACCTGGAACGCGACATCCGGGCGTCCGACGAGTTCACCCTGGTGTACGACCGCATGGTCACCGAGAACGGCCGTACGGTCGACACCGGCGACCTGATCTATGCCGAGCTGAAGGGCGTGGCGTTCTATCGCTATACGCCCGCCGGCGCGCGCGAGGCCCAGTACTTCGACGCCTCGGGCAAGAACATCCGCTCGTCCATGATGCGCACTCCGCTGTTGCGCGGTTTCCGTGTCTCGTCGTCGTTCGGCGTGCGGACCCACCCGATCTCGGGGTTCCGCCGCATGCACCAGGGTATCGACTTCGCCGCCGGGACCGGCACGCCGATCGTGGCGCCCGCCGATGGCGTGGTGGTCGAGGCGCGTCGCTGGGGCGGTTACGGTAACTGGCTGCGCATCCGCCACGCCAACGGACTGGAAAGCGGCTACGGCCACCTGTCGCGTTACGGCTCGGGCATCCGCGCCGGGCAGCGCGTGACCCAGGGTCAGGTCGTGGCCTATGTGGGTTCGACCGGCGCATCGACCGGTCCGCACCTGCACTACGAGATCTGGCGCAACGGCCAGCGGATCAATCCGACCAGCATCCGCGTCGATGTCGGCACCGAGCTGACCGGGGCCGATCTGGCCGGCTTCCGCGCCGAGAAGGCCCGGATCGACCGCATCATCGCCGCCGGCGGCCAGCGCCGCCCGGTCGTGATGCGCGCCTCGGCCCCCGGCCTGCGACCGGCGGCTCCGGCCGCGACGCGGTCGTAATCGAGCCTCGCGCCCGCTTGTCGGGTTGCGGAACCGGCGGCGGTTTCATCACAACGAGCTCAACGGGTTCACGAAGGACACGGCGGGACCGAGTGCGCGGTCGAGGGCGTCGATCCGTCACGTCGAGGTCCGTGTTTTTGTGTGTTGGGACGCTTCGCGTCGATAGATCGACCGGCGGCGGAGCCGCCCTTTCGTCTCTCGACCTTTCCGGTGACTGGTCGGCGACCTGACCGCCTGTTCGGTCTCGCCGTGTCCTTTGTGAACCCGTTGTGTTCGTTGTGATGAAACTCCAACAGCCCACGCCGCACGATTTCGAGAACGACGCTCAGCCTCTTCGGATCGCTTCCACCGCCTCGACCAGCCGCGCCAGATCGCGCGGCGCCGACAGGCGATGATCGCCGCTCTCGATCAGGTCCAGTCGTACGTCGCCGCCGGTCAGGCGCTCGGTCAGGGCGATGGCGTGCGTCCAGGGGACGGTGTCGTCGGCTCGGCCCTGAAGGACGTGGATGGGCGCCGAGATCTGGATCGGGCCATCCAGCAGCAACCAGTCTCGCGCTTCCTCGAACATGCGTCGGGTCAGGACGTACTCGCCCAGACCCTGCTCGACGATCGTCGCCTCGCCGTCGCGCAGGATGGCCTGGCGGGTGTGGTCGGGAAGCGAGGGCCACATGAGGTGATCGGTGAAGTCCTGAGCCGGGTTGATGAGGACGAGGCCCGCCATGCGGTCTGGCCGGGCGAGCGCGGCGAGCAAGGCGACCCAGCCCCCCATCGAGGAGCCTACGGGTATGACGGGGCCATCCAGGTGGTCGATCAGGGCGATGGCGTCCTCGCGCCAGCGGCCGATCGTGGCCTGACGCCAGTCGCCCGACGACTGGCCGTGGGCGAAGTGGTCGTAGCGGACAAAGGACCAGCCGCGCTCTCGGGCGGCCGCGTCAAGCGCCAGTGCCTTGGTTCCCTCCATGTCGGAGCGGAAGCCGCCGATCCAGAGGACGCTGGGGCCGGTGCCGTCGACTCGTTTGAAGGCCAGGGTCTCGCCGTCGGGGCGGGGGAGGGTGTCGAAGTCGGTCATGCCCCACTTTCGTCATTCCGGGCGGAGGCGCGCAAGCGCCGGAGACCCGGAACAGGGCGGCGCCGAAGCGTAGCGAAGGCGAAATGCTTCAGCGAGTTGCATCCGCGACAGGTTCGCGCTTTCGCGCGCCGCCTTGTTCCGGGTCTCCGCTGCGCTGCGCCCGGAATGACGAAAGGATGGAGAGCCGCTATGAGCGCCGCATGAGCACCAAGGTCCTGTTCGTCACCTCCAACCGCATCGGCGACTGCGTCATCTCCTCGGGCGTGATCCGCGAAATCGCGCGCCAGGCGCCGGGGGCGGAGATCACCGTGGCATGCGGGCGGCCCCCCGCGCCATTCTTTCGCTCGGGGCCGGGGGTGGAGCGGGTCATCGTGCTCGACAAGAAGAAGGCGGCCGGACACTGGGTCGACCTGTGGAAGCAGGTGGTCGGCACGCACTGGGCGATGGTGATCGACATCCGGGGCTCGGCGCTGGCGTGGCTGCTGCGGGCGGACCGGCGGATCGTCTATTCGCGCAGGTGGGAGACCGGCCTGCCCAAGGTCGAGATGGTCACCCGGCTGGTGGGGGCCGCCGAGCCGCTGGAGCCCGAGATTTTCCTGGACGAGACGGCGCGCGCGGACGCCGCCGCCGTGATCGATCCGCGTCTGGCCGGGCGGCCGGGTCCCGGGC
The DNA here is from genome assembly GCF_000701445.1 of Brevundimonas bacteroides DSM 4726. Taxonomy (GTDB): domain Bacteria; phylum Pseudomonadota; class Alphaproteobacteria; order Caulobacterales; family Caulobacteraceae; genus Brevundimonas; species Brevundimonas bacteroides. The sequence goes on along the minus strand of NZ_JNIX01000008.1, from coordinate 449,017 downwards.
CAATCCTGGCGGTCGCACCCATTGCGCATCAGCCGGGTAAAAGCTGGCCGGCCGATCGCTGGGGCGAACTGGTGGGGCGGCTCATGGAGGAGCCCCGCTTCGCCGGCTGGCGCTTCATGGCCGTAGGCGGACCGGGCGACCACGCACCGGCGGGTCCAGCGCTGGAGACGGCGGGGAACCGGGGCATCGACTTCGTCGGCAAGGGCGACATCCTGGCCTCGGCGGCGGCGATCGACCGGGCGACCCTGTTCGTGGGCAACGACTCCGGCCTGATGCATGTGTCGGCGGCGCTGGGGAAGCCGACGCTGGGGCTGTTCGGGCCGACGGAGTGGTGGCTCTATGGACCGCGCGGGCCGAGGACGGCGATCGCGGCGTCCAATCCGGTGCGTGGCGAGTTCGCCCCGATCGAGGCCCTGACCGTGGATCGGGTGTTCGAGGCCGTTCTGGCGCTCTACGACGCCCACGTCGGCTGAGGCGTCAGGCGATCACGGCTGCGGCGTGCTCCAGCATGAGTACGGACGCATAGAAGGTCGCGGTGAACGAGGCGCAGAAGAAGAAGGCGTCGCGCCAAAGCTGGTGGCGAGGCCGGATCTGAAGGCTGGGCGGCAGACGGACGGGCAGTTCCCTCATGACGCAACTCCGAGGCGTGACAAGGAAGGATGAGCCCCGTTCCCTGACGCGCGGTGAAGAAACATGGTCAGCGCCGCATTCGCCATGTCGATGCGGCCTCGACGCTCTGGCCCCGTCGCTTCCGACCGACTAGGTGTCTGGCCATGCCTCCCGCCGACAGCCCGCAGGACGTCTTCAAGCGCGCGCTCGCCCATGCCGCGCGGGCTCTGGCCGAGCAGCCGGAGCTGGAGGTGGTGTTCGGGTCCGAGGGGCCTCGGCTCGTGGAGGGCGTGCTGACCTTGCCGCATCCGCCCCGGACGGCGTCCGAGGCCGAGAGTGCGACGCTGAGGGGGCAGGCGGACCGGTTGGCGTTGAGGCTGGCGAACCACGACGCCGGCGTTCATGCGCGGGGCCGTCCATCCGACAGTCGGGCCGCCGAGGTGTTCGACGCGGTCGAGCAGGCACGGGTGGAGGCGCATGGGTCGCAGTCCCTGGCCGGCGTGCGCGCCAATATGGACGCGGCGCTGCTGACCCGGCTGGAGAAGCTGGGGGCGCTGCGGGTCACGGACGCCGAGCGGGTGCCGGTGCCGGAGGCCGTGGCCCTTCTGCTGCGCGAGCGGGTGACGGGGCGGCGCAGTCCGGACGGGGCGGGCGCGATGCTGGACCTCGTGCGCGAGGCGCTGGAGGGCAAGGCGGGCGCAGAACTGGACGCGCTGGCGGCGACGGCGGGCGACCAGGCGGCGTTCGGGGCGGCGATGAAGGACGTGCTGCGGGCGCTGGATCTGGATCCCGGCGACGGGCGTGGCGACGATGCGTCCGATGACGCCGGCGAGGAGGAGCCCGAGCCCCAGGCCCCCGACCCGTCCGAGGACGATCAACAGGACGAGGAGGACGACGGCGGGGGCGAGGGTGGCCAGTCGATGGACGGCCGCTCCGAGGACCAGACCTCCGAACAGGACCGCGAGGCCCAGCAGTCCGGCCAACCGGCCGAGCGCGACGGCGACCAGGCCGATGACGGTCCTGACGTGGCCGAGGGCGCCCTGCCGAACCGTCAGGAGAACGCCGACGACGGGCGGGCCATCGACGCCTATCGGGTGTTCACGACGGCCTATGACGAGGTGATCGACGCCGCTGATCTGTGTGATCCGATGGAGCTGGAGCGGCTGCGGAGCCTGCTGGACCAGCAACTGACGGTGCTGTCCTCGGTGGTGGCGCGGCTGGCCAACAAGCTTCAGCGGCGGCTGATGGCGCAGCAGAACCGGTCCTGGGCCTTCGACCTGGAAGAGGGCGTGCTGGACACCGCGCGCCTGACCCGGATCATCATCGATCCGACCAGCCCGCTCAGCTTCAAGGCCGAGAGCGAGAGCCCCTTCCGGGACACGGTGGTGACCCTGTTGCTCGACAACTCTGGCTCCATGCGCGGGCGGCCGATCATGGTGGCGGCGGTGTGCGCCGACATCCTGGCGCGGACGCTGGAGCGGTGCGGGGTCAAGGTCGAGATTCTGGGCTTCACCACCCGGGCGTGGAAGGGCGGGCAGAGCCGCGAGGCCTGGATCACGGCGGGCAAGCCGGCCATGCCGGGCCGTCTGAACGACCTGCGCCACATCATCTACAAGGCCGCGGACGCGCCGTGGCGGCGGGCCAAGAAGAACCTCGGCCTGATGATGCGCGAGGGCCTGCTGAAGGAAAACATCGACGGCGAGGCCTTGACCTGGGCGCACGAGCGGCTGATCGCGCGGCCCGAGCAGCGGCGCATCCTGATGGTGATTTCCGACGGCTCGCCGGTCGACGACTCGACCCAGTCGGCCAATGCGGCGCTGTATCTGGACAAGCATCTGCGGCAGGTGATCGAGCGGATCGAGACGCAGTCGCCCGTCGAACTGATCGCCATCGGCATCGGCCACGACGTCACGCGCTGGTATCGCCGGGCGGTGACGATCGTCGACGTGGAACAGCTGGCGGGCGTCATGATCGAGAAGCTGGCCGAGCTGTTCGAGACGGCCCCGAAGGAGAGCGGTGGACGCGGCGGCGCACGGCGCGGCCTGAAGCGGGCGGCGTGAGGCGGGTGGCGCTGCGGGCTCTGGGGGTCGCGGCGCTGCTCGGCGCGGCGGCCTGCGCGGGGGTGGCGACGACGACGGCGCCGACGACGGGCGGCGACCGACCTGTGCGGATCGAGGCGAACCGCACGCCGCTGGGCCTCGGCGGCGCAGAGCTGGCACCCGGCGTGCGCTATGCGGGCGGGCTGACGCTGAGGGGCGAGGCGCTGCATGGCCTGTCGGATCTGAAGGTCGTCGCAGATCGCGCCTGGGTCGTGTCGGATTTCGGCAACATGATCCGCTTTACACTGGTGCACGACGACGCGGGTCGACTGGTTGGGGCCGAAGCGGCAGCGGCCCGGTCGCTGACCGGCCTCGACGGGACCGTTCTCGAAGACAAGGCGGGTGCAGACGCGGAGGGGCTGGCCATTCTGCCGGACGGGCGCGTCCTGGTCGCTTTCGAGCGGGACCATCGCATCTGGTCCTATGGAGCCGGCGGCGAGGAGCGCCCGACGATCGTCGCCGCGCCTGATGTCGACCTGCCCGAGAATGCCGGTTTCGAGGGCTTGGCGCCCGCCGAAGGCGGGTGGCTGGTTCTGGGCGAGGAGGGCGGAGGTTGGCTCTGCGCCCCAACCTGCGCACCGTTCGGCGACCTCGCCCCCGCCGACGGCTATCGCTTTACCGGTGCGGACGCCGACCCGTCGGGCAAGGGCTGGTTCGTGGTCGAACGATTCTACAGCCCCCCGCTGGACATGCGGGCGCGGGTGCGTCGGTTGTCGGCCGAGGGCGTGCTGTCCGAGCCGCTGATCGAACTGCGCCCGCCCGCGTCCGTGGACAACTTCGAAGGCGTCGCCGCCGTGGCGAGCGCGTCTGGGACGCGGCTGTATCTGCTCAGCGACGACAACGACAATCCTGTGCAGAAGACCCTGCTGCTGGCGTTCGACCTGGCCCCGCTCATTTGAGCGGCTGAGGCCGGGTCGCGATCGGGGCGTCGGGGTCGGTCGGCGCGGGGGTCGCGGCCGTGGGCGGTTCGACCGCGAGGGGGGCGGTGTCGATCACGGGCGGTGTGACGGGCTCGGCGACCGGGGGCGTGACGACGCGGGGCGCGGGCTGCGAGGTCGTCGCGCTGGTCGCAGGGGCCGGGCGCGCGGGCCGGGTGGCCGCGACAACCGGGGTCGCTCGTTCGACGACGGCAGGCTCGGGCGCCTCCGCCGTGACCGTCGGGACGGGTTCGGCCACCAGAGCGGGGGCAGCCTCGATCGTCGGAGTTACCTCGGCGCCCGGTGCGGCAGGAGGCGGGGCGTCCATGTCGAGCGCAGGGGCGTCGCCCGCGGGCAAGGTCGCGACCCAGACGAAACCGGCGACGACCACCACGGCCCCGACCACGGCGGCGATGCGCCAGGTGTCGTTGGTCTTCACCTTCTCGATGACGGCACCGACCTGGGCGTAGAGGGTCGGGGTGACGACAACCGAGGGGATGGCGCGCGGATCGGCGGTCTGGTTCTGGGTCGTCGAGAGCGGCGGGGGCATGGTGTCGATCTGCTCGGGGGCCTCGGGCTCGACGATGATCTCGACGGCGGGCGCGGGTCGGGCGGCCGGGCGGACGGGTTCCGGCTCGACGATGGTCTCGAGGATCGGTTCGGCGGGGGCTTCCGGCTCGGGTTTGGGCTCGGCGTAGTCCTCCACCACGGGCGGTTCCGGTTGGGCGGGCGGGCTGACGGGCGGTGTCTCGGCAGCGGGCTCGGCCAACGGGGCACCCTTCGCCTCAGCCGCCTTGCGGGTTTGCCGAGGCTTGGCGGCGGGTTCGGGCGGGGTCTCGACGGGTTCGGGCTCGACGACCGGCGGGATGTCGAACGCGGCTTCCGGGGCGGCGCGCGGGATCATGGAGCCGCTGAAGATGTCGCCGGTGGGACGCGGCGGGGCGGCCGGGCGCGGCGGCTGTGGCCGCATGGGCTGGGTCCAGCTCTGCGGCGGGCGGGGCAGGGGGCCGGCGCGGAACACGGTCTCGGGCGGGCGACCCCAGACGATGCGGCCGCGCACGAAGGGCTCGGGCGAGGCCCCCTGAGACGGGCCGGGCGACGGCGTCTTGGGATCGTTCGGCGGCGTGTCGGACATGGCGACGTCTTAAACTGGAGAGACGTGGCGGTCCAATGGCGAAGGGCTAGCGGACCTCGACGCCCTTCCAGAAGGCGATCCGGTCCGCGATCTCGGCGGCGGCCGACTTGGGCTCCGGATAGAACCAGGCGGCGTCCTTGTTCTCTTTCCCGTCGACGACGATGGAGTGGTAGGACGCCGTGCCCTTCCAAGGGCAGACCGTGGTCGTGGACGAGGGGCGCAACACGGCCGGATCGACGGCGTCGCGCGGGAAGTAGTGGTTGCCTTCCACCACCACCGTGTCGTCGCTGTCGGCGATGACGGCGCCGTTCCAGAGGGCCTTGGGCATGAGGGTCGCTCCGTTCAGTTCTTGAGGCGGTAGCCGGTCTTGAACATCCAGCCGACGATGGACAGGCAGATCAGAAAGAAGGCGATCATGGCGCCCGCGCTGACGCCCACGCCCACGTCCGAGAGCCCATAGAAGGCCCAGCGGAAGCCGTCGATCAGATAGACCACCGGGTTGAAAAGGGTGACCGTGCGCCAGGCGGGCGGCAGCATGTCGATCGAATAGAAGGCGCCGCCCAGGAAGGTCAGGGGCGTGACCACCAGCATGGGGATGAACTGCAGCTGCTCGAAGCTGTTGGACACCAGGCCGATGATGAAGCCGAACAGGCTGAAGGTCACCGAGATCAGCACCAGAAAGCCGATCATGGCGAGCGGGTGCTGGACCTGGAGCGGCACGAACAGAGTGGCGGTGGCCAGAGTCATCAGGCCGACGATGAGGGACTTGGTCGCGGCGGCGCCGACGTAGGCGGTGACCGTCTCCAGCGGCGAAAGGGGCGCAGACAGGATCTCGTAGATCGTGCCCGTGAACTTGGGAAAGTAGATGCCGAAGCTGCCGTTGAAGATCGACTGGGTGAAGACCGACAGCATGACCAGGCCCGGCACGATGAAAGCGCCGTAGGGCACGCCGCCGACCTCTTCCATGCGGCCGCCGATGGCCGAGCCGAACACGACGAAATAGAGCGCTGTCGTGATGACCGGCGTCACCAGGCTGCCGAAGACGGTGCGGCCGAAGCGGGCCATTTCGAAGCGGTAGAGGGCCCAGACGCCCCAGCCGTTGAAGGTCATTGGACGGCTCCGGCGCTGGCGGGGGGCGTGTCGCGGTGGACCAGGCTGACGAAGATATCCTCCAGCGAGCTCTGGCGGGTGTTGAGGTCCTTGAAGGCGATGCCGAGATCGGACAGGCGGCGCAGCAGGGACGGCACGCCGGTGCGCTCGGCGTTGGAATCGAAGACGTACTCCAGCTCGTGGCCGTCAGCCTTCAGCGTCAGGTCCCAGTCCGACAGCTCGGGCGGCAGGGCCGTCAGCGGGTCCTGCAGGTTCAGCGTGAGGGTCTTCTTGCCGAGCTTCGTCATCAGGGCGGTCTTCTCCTCGACCAGGATCAGCTCGCCCTTGAGGATGACGCCGACGCGGTCAGCCATCTCCTCGGCCTCCTCGATGTAGTGAGTGGTCAGGATGATGGTGACGCCGCGCTCCCGAAGCTGGCGGACCAGCTCCCACATGTCGCGGCGCAGCTCGACATCGACGCCGGCGGTGGGTTCGTCGAGGAACAGGATGTCGGGCTCGTGGCTGAGTGCCTTGGCGATCATGACGCGGCGCTTCATTCCGCCCGACAGGGTCATGATCTTGTCATTGCGCTTCTCCCACAGGGAAAGGTCCTTCAGGACCTTCTCGACGAAGCCGGGGTTGGGCGGGCGGCCGAACAGGCCCCGGCTGAAGGTGACGGTCGCCATGACCGTCTCGAAGGCGTCGGTGGTCAGTTCCTGGGGCACCAGGCCTATCTTCATGCGGGCCTGACGGTAGTCCTTTAGTATGTCGTGGCCGTCGGCGATGACCGTGCCCGTCGAGGGCGTGACGATGCCGCAGATGATGGAGATCAGCGTGGTCTTGCCCGCGCCGTTGGGGCCAAGCAGGGCGAAGATCTCGCCCTTGCCGATCTGGAGATCGACCGTCTTCAGCGCCTGATGGCCGCCCTTGTAGGTCTTGGTGACGCCCTGGATGTCGATGACCGGCGGCATGGCGAGCCCCTGAACCCGGCCGCAGTGCCGTGGCCGGAATATGGCGTGCATCGGATGCGGCTCAAGGGGCGGGCGGAGCCATTTGCGGTCACGCCGCGTTTCACGGCGTCGCTTTCCAAAGGAGCCTCGATGGCCGACGTCTTCGCCCCCATTCAGGATGTGCGCGCCCGCCTGGCGGCGCTGGGCGAGGCGGGGCGTGGGCGGTTCGCCATCCTGAGGCGCGTGCCGCCGCTCCAGGTGCTGCTCGAGTGGGCGGCGCGGATCGGGTACGGGGCCCGGGGCTTCGTCTATGTCTCGATCGGGGTGATCTGCCTGATGGCGGCGCTCGACATGACGGGTGACGCGGTGGGCTCCAGCGGCGCGGTCGCCATGATCGCGGACCAGCCGTTCGGACGGGTCTGGCTGATCCTGCTGGGCCTTGGGCTCTGGGCCTTCGTATCATGGCGCGTGCTGCAATCGGTGTTCGACGCGGACCGGGAAGGCACGTCGAAGAAGGCGCTGGTGCTGCGGGCGGGGCAGGCGGCGAGCGCGGTCTTCTACGGCCTGCTGGCCTCGACGGTGTTCGAGTTCCTGGACGAGTACGAGCGGTCGACGGGCGCCGACGACGTCGCCGAGAACCAGCAGAAGGCGGCCGAGGTTCTGGCCCTGCCGTACGGCGACTGGCTGCTGATCGGGGTCGGTCTGGTCATCCTGGGCGTCGGGGTCGGCAACGTCATCAAGGGCTGGAAGGCGGACTTCGGCGAGGCGCTGGCCTGCTCGCCCGACCTGTGCCGCAAGGTCTCGCCCATCGCGCGGGCGGGCTACATCGCGCGTGGCCTCGCCTATCTGCCGCTGGGCGTCTTCGTGTCGCTGGGCGGATGGCGCGCCAGCGCCGAGGAGGTGACGGGGTTCGGCGCGGCGCTGGACGCCCTGGAGCGCCAGCCGGGCGGGAGCTGGGTGCTGGGGCCGACCGCGCTGGGGCTGATCGCGTTCGGACTGTTCGCCTTCGTGGAAGCGCGGTTTCGCCGGATCCGGCCACCGCGCGACCTGACGCCGGGGTGAACACGGTGCCGCGCGCTTTCGCCGCGTCCGGATCGGGAACCTGAGCCGTATCTTCGGTCTTCCAGCACAAGACCGGAGCCGCCGTGACCTTCTCCAGACTGACCGCCGCCTTGGCGATGAGCGTCGCCCTCGGGCTGGGCGCGTGCGCGACTTCGATCCCCGCCGATCAGGTGCGGGCCCCGCAGCCGACCAAGCCCGTCGATCTGCAGCGGTTCTACGCCGGCCGCTGGCTGGAGGTGGCGCGGTTGCCGATGCGGCTTACGGACGGCTGTGTGGCGGCGACCACCGACTACGTCATCGTCTCGCCGACGCGCGTTGACCTGCGCGACGCCTGCCGTCAGGGCGGGATCGATGGCCGCGAGCGGGCCGTGGGCGCGGCCGGGATCATTCTGGACCCTGGCTTCAACGCCAAGCTGAGGGCTCCCTATTTCGGCGGGTTCGTGACTTGGGAGTACTGGGTGCTGGACCGGGCCGACGACTACAGCTGGTTCATCTCGGCCGATCCGCGCTTCGAGAAGCTGTGGATCTATACCCGCACCTCACCGTCGCCGACGGAGCTCGCCGCCCTGGTCGAGCGGGCCCGCGCGCTGGGCTATGATGTGAGCCGCCTCGAGTTCCCCGAAACCGCCCCCTGAACGGAGCCGCCTGATGCGTCTGAAGTTCCTCGCCGTCTCGCTCGGCGCGCTTACACTGGCCGCTTGCGGAGGTGGGCCGCTGGCGCCCGACGGCGCGACGTATGGGCCGAACCCGACGCTGGTGCAGCCCAACAGCCGGCCGCTGCCGCTGGTGAACATCGCTCCGGCGGTGGGGTGGCCCGAGGGCCAGACGCCGACCGCGCCGCAGGGCTATGTCGTCCAGGCTTTCGCTTCGGGGCTGGATCATCCGCGTTGGCTGTATCGCCTGCCGAACGGTGACGTGCTGGTCGCCGAGACCAACGCGCCGCCCAAGCCTGAGGACAAGCAGGGCGGCATTCGCGGATGGGTCATGGGGCTCGTCATGGGCAGGGCGGGCGCGGCGGTGCCGAGCGCCGACCGCATTACCCTGCTGCGCGACGGCGACGGGGACGGCGTGGCGGAGACCAAGACAGCGTTCCTCGAGAACCTCATGTCGCCGTTCGGCATGGCGCTGGTGGGCGACCGGCTGTTCGTCGCCAATGCCGACGCCGTCGTGGCCTTCCCCTATCAGACCGGTCAGACGCGGATCGACGCCGCGCCGACGAAGATCGCCGACCTTCCGGCCGGGCGGAACCACCACTGGACCAAGTCGCTTGTCGCCTCGGCCGATGGGACCAAGCTCTATGTCGGGGTCGGTTCCAACTCCAACATCGCCGAGCACGGCATTGACGAGGAGCTGAACCGCGCAGCGATCCTGGAAATTACCATCGCGACCGGGGCGACCCGAGTGTTTGCTTCCGGTCTGCGCAATCCCGTCGGCCTGGCGTGGGAGCCGGTGACGGGTCAGCTGTGGACGGCGGTGAACGAGCGCGACGAGCTCGGCAACGATCTCGTGCCCGACTACATGACCTCGGTGCGGGACGGCGGCTTCTATGGCTGGCCGTGGAGCTACTATGGCCAGACGGTGGATAGGCGGGTGAAGCCGGAGAATCCGGAGGCCGTCGCCCGCGCCCTGCGGCCGGACTATGCGCTGGGCGCGCACACAGCCTCGCTGGGGCTGCACTTCTACGACGGGTCGTTGTTGCCGGCGGCCTATCGCGGCGGGGCGTTCGTGGGCCAGCACGGCTCGTGGAACCGCGAGCCCAAGAGCGGCTACAAGGTCGTGTTCGTGCCCTTTGCGAGCGGTCGACCGGCCGGGCCGCCGCAGGACTTCCTGACCGGCTTCCTGAACGCGGAGGGCGAGGCGTTGGGCAGGCCAGTTGGGGTGATCACCGATGCGCGAGGCGCGGTGCTGGTGGCCGACGACGTTGGCAATGTGATCTGGCGGGTCGCGCCGGCGGCCCGCTGAGGATGCGAAAAAACCCCCGGAGCGATCCGGGGGCTTCGTCGTTCTCAAGGCGTCTCGATCAGTTCAGCGGTGCCGGGGTGATGGCCGGGGCTGGGCTCTCGGCCGACGCGGGCTGGCTGTTCAGCGTCGCCGTATAGGGCTGGGGGCCGGTCGGCTCCACCGGAGCCGGTTCAACGACCGGAGCCGGTTCTACCGGCGCGGCGCGGCGCTCGACCGGCTGGCGACGCTGGACCGCCGGGGGCGGGGCGGGCGGCGCTTCACGGACGATCGGCGCGGGGGCGGGAGCGGCCTCGGTGATCGTCACGTTCGACGGCAGACCGGTCGCCAGCGCATTCGGGGCGGTCGAGCTTTCCAGCGGAGCGGTCTGCGCCATCGGCGCAGGCTCTTCGGTCGCGACCAGCGACCCTTCGCCTGTCTCGCCGGACATCATCACGGCCGCCGCGCCGCCGATGAGGGCCAGCGCGCCGACAGGGGCGAGGATCATCCAGGCGCGAACGCCGCCCTTCTTGCGAGCCCGACCCGTGCGGGCGTAGCGGGGAACAAAGACCTCGTCACGGACAGGTTCGTTGCGCAGATTATCGTCGGTATAGGTCACAGTCATCTGTGGTCCTCCTCGGTGAGGCGTGAATAACCAGCATCGTCGAGCGAGGTTCCGGAAAGAAAAGGGTGACCACGAAGAAACACCATCCTCGCCACAAAGCTGCACCGCGTCTCTGGCGATTGCGGCGAAAACGGTGCTCGGTGAAAGATCGAGGTCGCCTGCATTGACCTTGCGTCAACCGGGTCGGCGGCGCCACGCCCCGGCGGAAACGTTCAATCTGGTTTGTGACGGATTCTCCCGCCGGTTGACCCGACGCCGCCCGTTGTCCATCACGGAAGCCTGTCCTTTGCGCCTCACACGGAGTGACCGAGACCATGGGTCTGGCGGCCAATATCCGACGCGACCTCAAGTTCGCCGCCGGCCTGCGCCGTCTGTTGAAGCGCATCAAGCCGATCAGCCTGGATAGCGAGGTCCTGGTCTGCGACGACTTCGAAGAGGCCGTCGACAAGTTCGGCGATAGCATCGCGCTGGAGGACGAGACCCGGTCGCTGACCTATCGCGACCTGGACGGCATGTCCAACCGCTATGCCCACTGGGCGCGGGGACGCAACCTGCGCCGGTCCGACGTGATCGGCCTGGTCATGACCAACCGACCCGAGTTCATCGCCGCCTGGATGGGCTTTTCCAAGGTCGGCATCGCGACGGCCCTGATCAACACCAACCTGACCGGGCAGGCCCTGGCGCATTGCCTGAACATCGCGGGCGTGTCCCAGGTCGTGGCCGACGAGGAGACCTGGAAGAAGTGCGAGGAGGCCCGGCCCTTCGTCACTCGGACCATGATGCTGTGGGTGCTGGGCCTGCGCGGCGACGACGAGACGTCCGAGCGCCGGAGCCTGGACAACGCGGTGCGCAGCGGTTCGTCGGTGCGGCCGCCGAAGTCGGTGCGCGACGGCCTGACCAACCGCGACACGGCGCTCTACATCTACACCTCCGGCACGACGGGGATGCCTAAGGCCGCCCGCATCCATCATGCCCGGGCGCGGACCTATATGCGAGCGTTCGCTGGGGCCACGGCGACGACCGAACAGGACCGGGTGTTCAACGTCCTGCCGCTCTATCACTCGACGGGCGGTCTGGTCGGGCTGGGGCCGGCGTTCCTGAACGGCGGCCGGCTGATCCTGCGGCGCAAGTTCTCGGCCTCCAGCTTCTGGAAGGATGTGAACGCCACCGGCGCGACGGTCTTCGTCTACATTGGCGAGCTGTGCCGCTACCTGGTGAACTGCCCCGAGCAGGAGGGCGAGCGGGGGCACAAGCTGCGGCTGGCCTTCGGCAACGGCTTGCGGCCCGACGTCTGGCCCGAGTTCCAGGAGCGGTTCGCCATTCCGAACATACTGGAGTTCTATGGCTCGACCGAGGGCAACGTCTCGGTCTTCAACTTCGACGGCAAGCCGGGGTCGATCGGCCGGGTGCCCAAGTTCCTGAAGAAGCAGATCAACATCCGGCTGGTGAAGTTCGACATCGACTCCGAGATGCCTGAGCGCACGGCGAACGGCTTCTGCATCGAGGCGAAGCCCGGGGAGATCGGCGAGGCCATCGGACTGATCGGCAACGACATCCGCCACGACTTCTCGGGCTATGCCGACAAGGCGGCGTCGGAGAAGAAGATCCTGACCGACGTGTTCCAGCGGGGGGATCGCTGGTTCCGCACCGGTGACCTGATGCGGCAGGACAGTGAGGGCTATTTCTACTTCATCGACCGGATCGGCGACACGTTCCGCTGGAAGGGCGAGAACGTCTCGACCGCCGAGGTCGAGCAGCGGCTGACGGACGCGCCCGGCGTCAAGGAAGTCATCGCTTACGGCGTGCCGGTGCCCGGCGCGGAGGGCAAGGCGGGGATGGTGACGTTGGTGGTCGAAGGCAAATTCGCGCCCAAGGCCTTTGCCGAATACGCCGACGCCCAGCTGCCGCACTATGCCCGGCCGGTGTTCGTCCGCATCGCCAAGACGCTGGAGACGACAGGGACGTTCAAGTACCGCAAGGTCGATCTGGTCGCCGACGGGTTCGATCCCGCGAGGGCGTCGCCCGTGTATCTGCGCGGCGGGAAGGCTGGCTATCAGAAGCTGACGGCGGAGGGCTTCGAGGCCATCCAGAGCGGGCAGAACCGAGTTTGACCTGACAGCGAAACGCCCCCGCCGCGGACGCGACGGGGGCGGTCTTCCGAAGGATCGGCGGGGTCATGAGGCCCGCCGGGTTTCCTTAGTTGGCCGGCGGGATCGCCGGGGCCATGGCGCCGTTCGGGTCGGACGGCGAGGTGTTCGGCGAGTTCTCGGTCGTCATGCCGCCGTCGGCGTTGCCGGCTTGCTGCTCGATGCGATCGGCCTCGGCGTTCAGGGCCTGCTCCTGGGCTTCGGTCGGGGCGGCGGCGGCCTGTTCTTCCAGGGCGTCGGCCTGTTCTTCGGCGGCCTCGTCGGCGGGCGACTGGCAGGCGGCGAGGCCGGCCATGGCGGCGACGGCGATGGCGGTGATGGTCAGCTTACGCATGGGATATCCTTCCAACAGTGGAGCCTGTCGAACGCCGTCGATCACGTTCGGTTCACGCTCCCGTGAAGGAATTCACAACATAGGTTAGCCGGCCTCGGCGAAGGCCACCCGCGCGGCGCCCAGAAGCGCAGCGTGCCTGTGGGTGATCACCCACGTGGGGATGTCTGCCATGTAGTCCTTAAATCGACCCTTGCGCTCGAACCGGCGGCGGAAGGGGCTGGCCTGCAGGAAGTCCAGGATACGCGGCGCGATGCCGCCGGCGATGTAGACGCCGCCCCGCGCCCCGGTGGTCAGGGCGATGTCGCCGGCGACGGCGCCGAGGATGGCGCAGAAGCGGGCGAGCGTCGCGCCGCAGGGGCTGTCCCAGTCCTCCAGCGCCTCTCGTGTGATCTCGGCGGGATCATCGATATGGGTCTCGCGGCCCTCGATGCGGGCGAGCGCGCGGTGCATGTTGAGCAGGCCAGGGCCGCAGATCAGGCGCTCGATCGAGACGCGGTCGTAGCGTTCGCGCAGGATGCGCAGGATCTCGTCCTCGATGGGGTCGCCGGGCGGGAAGCAGGCGTGGCCACCCTCAGACGGCATGGCCATCTCCTGGCCGTGGGCGTTGCGGATCAGTGCCGAGACGCCGAAGCCCGTGCCCGGCCCGAGGACCGCCAGCGTCGCGTGCGGGTCGCCGGCCTCGGGGCCGCCCAGGTGGACGAGGTCGGACGCGGGCACGATCGGCGCGCCCCAGGCGAGCGCCTCGAAGTCGTTGATGAGCTTGACGGGATTGAGCCCCAGCGTCGCCAGTTCGGCCTCCGACACCGCCCAGGGCGAGTTGGTCAGGTCGATGGCGCCGTCCTCGACCGGCCCGGCCACGGCGATGACGCCGCCCGACGGCTTGACCTCGCAGCCGTCAATGAAGGCCGCGACGCCTTTCAGGAAGGTCGGATACTGCTCGGCCGGGAAGCTCTCGTGGTGCTCGAGAACGGGCAGGCCGTCCTGCCAGGTGGCGATGGCGAAACGGGCGTTGGTGCCGCCGACGTCGCCGACGAGGAGGGTGCGGGGTTCGCTCATGGCCTTGACCAGGTCTGGGGCTGAGGGTGGCGGTTCATCACGGAGAGCACGGAGGATTCACAAGGGACACGGAGAGACCGAGCAGGGTGGGAGGGGTCGACCGGTCAACCCGAACAGCATGCCACGAAGAGGATGGACGCTTCGCGTCGATGCGGGTCTTCGGCGGCGAAGCCGCCCTTCCAGAGGATTCCGACCTCAGAGGTGAGCGGTCGACGCGGTGACCGTCCGCTCGGTCTCTCCGTGTCCTCTGTGAACCCTTGGTGCTCTCCGTGATGAACCTCTTCGCTTCACTCATGCGTCGATGGCCCGGTTCTGAATGTTGGGGTCGGCGACCTCGCGCAGTTCCGGCTGGCGCGGCGTCGGCCTGGTCTGAAAGCAGACGGAGGCGCCTTCCTCGGCCGAGGACACGGCGGACCGGAACGCGCCGAACAGCTCGCGGCCATAGCCCCAGGACTGGACGTCCTCGGCGGTCGCAGCAGGGCGGGACGACAGGTCGGCGGTGGTGGTGAGCACCCCGGCCTCGGAGTCGAGGCGGACGATGTCGCCGCTCTGGATGAAGGCGAGCGGGCCGCCTTCCAGCGCCTCGGGCGTGACGTGGATGGCGGCGGGGGTCTTGCCGGACGCGCCCGACATGCGGCCGTCGGTGACGAGGGCGATGGGCACGCCCCGGTCCTGAAGCACGCTCATGAGCGGCGACAAGGAATGCAGCTCGGGCATGCCGTTGGCCTTGGGTCCCTGGAAGCGCAGGACGATGACGCCGCCCTGATCCAGCGCTCCGGCCTTGAAGGCGGCGAGCACGTCTTCCTGGCTGTCGAAGACGTGGGCGGGGGCCTCGACAATGCGGTGCTGGGGCTTGACCGCCGAGATCTTGATGACGGCGCGACCAAGATTGCCGTGAACGAGGCGCAAGCCCCCTTCCTTGTCGAACGGGTCGGACACGGGGCGGAGGATCTCTGTGTCGAGGCTCTGGGCCACGCCGTCGCGCCAGACCAGTTCGCCGTCCACCATCGACGGCTCCTGGAAGTAGTGGTGGATGCCAGGGCCCATCACGGTCTGGACATCCGAATGGACGTGGCCGGCCTGCGCCAGCTCGCGCGTGACGAAGGCGACGCCTCCGGCAGCCTGGAAGGCGTTCACGTCGGCCGAGCCGTTGGGATACACCCGCGCCAGCAGCGGCGTGACCGAGGACAGCTGGTCCATGTCGGTCCAGTCGATCAGGACGCCCGCCGCCCGCGCCATGGCCACGAGGTGGATGGCGTGGTTGGTCGAGCCGCCGGTGGCGAGCAGGGCCACGATCATGTTGACGACGGACTTCTCGTCGACGACGTCGGCCATGCGGCCGGTCCCGTTCTCGGCCAGCTTCACCGCCTGCTTGGCGGCGGCGGCGGTCAGGGCGTCACGCAAGCCCGTCTCCGGGTGGACGAAGGCGGTGGAGGGCATGTGCAGGCCGCAGATCTCCATCATCATCTGATTGGAGTTGGCCGTGCCGTAGAAGGTGCAGGTGCCAGGCGAGTGATAGGAGCCGATCTCGCTTTCCAGCAGGGTCTGGCGATCGACTTTCCCTTGCGCGTATTCGGCGCGGACGCGGGCCTTTTCGGCGTTTGGGATGCCGCTGGGCATGGGTCCGGCCGGGGCGAAGACGACCGGCAGATGGCCGAACGCCAGCGAACCCATGAACAGCCCAGGCACGATCTTGTCGCAGACACCCAGGCACAGGGCGGCGTCGAAGGCGTCGTGCGTCAGGGCCACGCCGACCGACATGGCGATGACGTCGCGGCTGAACAGCGACAGCTCCATGCCCGGGCGGCCCTGGGTGACGCCGTCGCACATGGCGGGGGTTCCGCCCGCGACCTGGGCCGTGGCGCCGACTTCGCGCACGGCCTTGCGGACCACGTCGGGGAACCGCTCGAACGGCTGATGCGCCGAGAGCATGTCGTTGTAGGCGGTGACGATCCCGACGTTGGGCGTCTTGCCCGTCATGGCCGTCAGCTTGTCGGCGATGGTCTGGCCGGCGAAGGCGTGGGCCCAGTTGGCGCAGGACAGCTTGGCGCGGCCGACGCCGCTGTCGCGCGCGGCGTCCATGCGGCGGAGGTAGTCGGCACGGGTCTCGCGCGAGCGGGCGACGATGCGGTCGGTGACTTCCTTGACGACGGGGTGCAGGGACATGGCTTAGCCTTCCGTCCAGACGACTTCGAGCGGGACCTTGGCCGCGATCAAGGCGGCGATGGGCTGGATGGCGGGATCGCCCTGGGCCTCGCGTTCAAAGACGGAACGCTTCACCGAGCCCTTCAGGCCCAGGATGACGCGACCGGCCGACATCAGCCAGGGCAGGTTGATCGACAGCCGCTCTTGCGGCGGGGCGGCGCCGTCGCGGCCGGGCGGGACGCCGAGCACAGTGGGCTTCAGCGTCGGCGTCAGCAGGGTCTTCAGCGTCGGGCTGTCGGGGAACATGGAGCAGATATGGCCATCCTCGCCCATGCCGAGAAGGACGGCGTCGAAGCGGTCGCCGGCCTGGACCAGGGCGTGGGCGGCCAGAGCGGCGGCGCGGTCGACGGTGACGGCGGGGGAATAGAGCGGGATGAAGCGGGCGGCGGCGGCCGGGCCTTGCAGCAGGACGTCGCGGATCAGGCGGGCGTTGGACTCGGGCGAGGTTTCCGGGACGTGGCGCTCGTCCACTAGGGTGACCGCGATGCGATCCCAGCCGATGTCGGCCTGGGCGAGACGGGCGTAGATCGGCGACGGCGTGGTGCCGCCGGGACCGGCGAAGACGGCGCGGCCGTTGGCGAGGACGGCGGCGGCGAGGGTTTCCTCCAGCCGCGCAGCGATGGCGGCGGCCCAGGTGGAGGTGTCGGAGAAGGTCTCAACCTGCATTGGTCTTCCACTCCCGGCCCGTCCGCGCCAGCAGCAGGTCGGCGGCGTTCGGGCCCCAGGTCCCCGCGCGATAGGGCATGGGCTTGACCTTGCCTTCGGCCCAGGCCTCGGAGACGCCGTCGACCCACTCCCAAGCCTTTTCCGCCTCGTCCCGACGGACGAACAGGGTGGAGTCGCCCGCCATGGCGTCCAGCAGCAGGCGCTCATAGGCGATGCGGCGGCGCGGCGGCTTGGCGCCCTTCTGGTTCACGCCCCAGGACAGGGACATGTCGATGCGCTGGAGCTGCATCTTCTGATCCAGACCCGGCCGCTTGTTCATCACGGTGAGGGAGATGTCCTCCTCGGGCTGGAGCTCGATCACCATGCGGTTGGCGCGGACCTCGCCGCGACTGTCGCGGTCGAAGATGGAATGCGGCACCGGCTTGAACTGGATGACGATCTCGGTGCGCTTCTCGGGCAGGCGCTTGCCGGTGCGCATGAAGAAGGGCACGCCGGCCCAGCGCCAGTTGTCGATGTCGGCGCGGATGGCGACGAAGGTCTCGGTGTCGCTGTCGGCCCCGCGCTCCTCGTCATAGCCCTTGACCCGCTGGCCCTCGACGGAGCCCGAGACGTACTGGCCGCGCACGGTGACACGGTCGACCTCGTCTGTCGTGACGGGGCGGAGCGACCGCAGCACCTTGACCTTCTCGTTGCGGACGGAGTCCGGGTCGAGGTCCGAGGGCGGCTCCATGGCGACGAGGCACAGCAGCTGCAGCATGTGGTTCTGGAGCATGTCGCGCAGGGCGCCGTACTCGTCGTAGTAGGGCCAGCGGTCGCCGACGCCGACGGTCTCGCCCACCGTGATCTGGACGTGGTCGATCGACAGGTTGTTCCAGAGCGGCTCGAAGATGGTGTTGCCGAACCGCAGGGCGATCAGGTTCTGGACCGTCTCCTTGCCGAGGTAGTGGTCGATGCGGAACACCTGATGCTCGCCGAAGGCGTCGGCGACCGCATCGTCGATGGCGCGGAAGCTCTCCAGGTCGCGGCCGACGGGCTTTTCCAGAACGACGCGGTCCTCGGGCTCGGCCAGGCCCGCCGCGCGCATGGCGGTGACGATGCGGGCATAGAGCGACGGCGAAACGGCGAGGAAGGAGGTCACCGAGCCCGAGCCGACCTTGTCGCGCAGGGGCTTGAGGCTTTCCGCCGAGGTGGCGTCGACGGCGAGGTAGTCGAGACGGGCTTCCAGTTTCGCCCAGGCGTCGGCGGACCAGGCGTCGTCGGCTTTCGCCTTGCCCTCGACGGCGGCGCGGACCTTGGCCACGTATTCCTCGCGGGTCTCTTCGGAGCGCGCCGCGCCGATGATCTTCAGGCCGTCGGGCAGAAGGCCGTCGTGCTCGAGGAAATAGAGCGACGGCAGGAGCATCCGCATCGCCAGATCGCCGCCGCCGCCGAACAGCACCAGTGCCGTCATGCCCGCCCGTCTCCTTCGACCGGAGGCGAACCTCCGCTATTCGCTCGGCTGTTTGGCCGGTCGCTCGCGCGAGGCCAACACGTCCAGCACCGCCTGAAACGACAAGTGACGCGACCGTAACAGAACGAGCAAGTGATAGATCAGGTCCGCCGCCTCGGACGCGAGTTCCTCGTCGGGCCCGGCGGCGCCCGCCAGCGCGGTCTCGACGCCCTCCTCGCCGACCTTCTGGGCGGCGCGCTTGGGGCCCTGGGCCAAGAGCTTGGCGGTCCAGCTGGAGGCCGGATCGGCGGAGGCGCGCTCGGCGATGGTGCGCTCCAGCCGGGCGATGCGGCCGAGCCCCGGCGCATCGGCGTCGCCGAAGCAGCTGGTGGTCCCCAGGTGGCAGGCCGGACCCATGGGTCGCACGGCGAGCACCAGGGCGTCGCCGTCGCAGTCGGGCGTGATGGAGACGACGTTCAGCCGGTTGCCGCTGGTCTCGCCCTTCCTCCACCGGCCGCCCCGGCTGCGCGAGAAGAAGGTCGCCTCGCCGGAGGCGATCGTCTCCTCCAGCGCGGCGCGGTCCATGTAGGCCAGCGTCAGCACCTGAAGCGTGTCGGCGTCCTGAACGATCGCCGGGATCAGGCCGCCGCCCTTGTCGAAGTCTAGCGTTGCCGGATCGATCATGTCCGCACCTCCACGCCTGCGCCGGCCAGATAGGCCTTCAGGTCCGGCAGGGCGATCTGGCCCGAATGGAAGACGCTGGCGGCCAGCGCGCCCGACACATTGGCCCGGTCGAAAACGTCGAGGAAGTGCGACGGCGACCCTGCTCCACCTGAGGCCACCAGCGGGATGGTCAGGCGGCTGCGGGCGTCCGACAGCTGGGCGGTGTCGTAGCCGCGGCGCACGCCGTCCTGGTCGATGCAGTTGAGCACGATCTCGCCCGCGCCCCGCTCCTGCGCCTCCACGATCCACTCCATGGTCCTGCGCCCCGCCAGCCGCCGGGCGTTCGGGTCGCCGGTGTACTTGTGCACGACATAGTCGCCGTCCTCGCGGCGGCTGTCGACGCCGACGACGACGCACTGGCTGCCTAGCCGCTCGGCCATCTCGGTGATCAGTTCGGGGCGCTCCAGGGCGGGCGAGTTGATCGAGACCTTATCGGCGCCGTTATCGAGGCAGGCGGCGGCCTGATCGACGGTGCGGATGCCGCCCGCGACGCAGAAGGGGATGTCGAGCAGCCGGGCGATGTCGCGCACCCAGCCGTAATCCAGCGTCCGACCCTCCGGACTGGCGGTGATGTCGTAGAAGACCAGTTCGTCGGCGCCCTGGTCGCGGTAGCGGGCGGCCAGTTCGGCGGCATCGCCCATGTCGACGTGGCCCTCGAAGCGCACGCCCTTGACCACGCGGCCGTCCTTGACGTCCAGGCAGGGGATGATGCGACGGGCCGTCACGACACCGCCTCGATGGCCTGGCTGACCGTGAAACGGCCCTCGTAGATGGCGCGGCCGGTGATCGCGCCGTCGCAGCCGATGCCGGCGCAGGCTTGCAGGTCGTCCAGCGTGGCGACGCCGCCCGACGCCTGGACCTTCAGCTCGGGGCGGCGTCGCACGATCTCGGCCAGAAGGTCGAGGTTGGGTCCGGTCAGGGCCCCGTCGCGGCCGACGTCGGTGACGAGGACATGGGACAGGGTTCCGGCCGGATAGCGGTCGAGCGCGGTCCAGAGGTCGAAGCCCGCGGCTTCGGTCCAGCCCTTGAGCGCGGGCGTCGGCACGCCGTCCTCGCCGACGCGGACGTCGAAGGCCAGGGTGAGGCGATTGGGTCCGAAACGGGCGAGCCATTTGGCCACGGCGTCGGGCTGGGTCACGGCCAGAGATCCGACGACGACGCGCGAGACACCGGCCGTCAGCAGGCGTTCGACATCCTCGACCGAGCGGACGCCGCCTCCGGACTGGATGTGGGCGAGATGGGTCGAAGCCAATCGGCCGATGAGATCGTGCTGGACCGCGCGGCCGGCCTCGGCGCCGTCCAGATCCACGACATGGACCCACTGGGCACCCTCGTCGGCGAAGGCGGTCAGGCGGGCGGCGGGGTCGGGGTCGTACTCCGTGACCTGGTCGAAGCGGCCGTGCATCAGCCGCACGCACTTGCCGCCGCGCAGGTCGATGGCGGGATAGACGATCATGCGGGCAGCTCGAGGAAGTTCTTCAGGATGCGCGCGCCCGCTTCGGCCGAGCGTTCGGGGTGGAACTGGCAGCCCCAGCGGTTGCCGCTGCGGACCATGGCGGGGACGGAGGCGCCATAGTCGGCGCAGGCGATGGTCGTAGGCGTGTCAGGGCAGACGTAGGAGTGGACGAAGTAGGCGTAGTCGCCCGCCTTCACGCCCTCCAGGATCGGGTCGTCGGACAGGGTGTGCAGCTTGGACCAGCCCATGTGCGGCACCGGCAGATCGTCGCGCACGGGCATGCGGGTGACGCGGCCGGGGATGAAGCCGAGCATCGTCGCGCCGCCGTTTTCCTCGCTCTCGGCGAACAGCAGCTGTTGTCCCAGGCACAGGCCGAGCAGGGGGCGGGGAAAGCCCTTGATGATGTCGGTCAGGCCCAGTTCTGCCATGCGGCTCATGGCGTAGCCTGCAGCGCCGACGCCGGGCAGGATCAGACGTTCGGCCTCGGCGATCTGTGTCGCGTCGGAGGTGACGCGCACATTGGCGCCCAGCCGCTCTAGGGCGAACTGGACGGACGCGGTGTTGCCCGCCCCGAGGAGAACGATGGCGGTGGTCACAACACCCCCTTGGTCGACGGCACGGCGTCGCCCTCGATCCGGATGGCCTGGCGCAGGGCGCGGCCGAAGCCCTTGTAGACGGCCTCGGTCTTGTGGTGGTCGTCGGAGCCCTTGACCGAGATGTGGACGGCGGCGCCCAGGTGCTCGGCCAGAGAACGGAACACGTGGGCGGTCAGGTCGGTGCGGTACTCGCCGATGTAGGGCGTGGAGAACTCGCCCTCGAACACTGGGTAGGGACGGCCGGACAGGTCGATGGTGACATTGGCCTGGGCCTCGTCCATGGCGAGCACGAAGCCGTAGCGGGCGATGCCGCGTCGTTCGCCGAGCGCCTGTTTGAGCGCCTGGCCCAGAGCGATGGCTGAGTCCTCGATGGTGTGGTGCGGGTCGGTGTG
Source organism: Brevundimonas bacteroides DSM 4726 (assembly GCF_000701445.1). Classification (GTDB taxonomy): domain Bacteria; phylum Pseudomonadota; class Alphaproteobacteria; order Caulobacterales; family Caulobacteraceae; genus Brevundimonas; species Brevundimonas bacteroides. The sequence continues at coordinate 427,589 of NZ_JNIX01000008.1, read as the reverse complement.
GAGGTCGCCCTCGCATTGGAGGCGGAGCGAGAAGCCGCCGTGGGCCGCGACCTGTTCCAGCATGTGGTCGAAGAAGCCGACGCCGGTCTCGATCCTGATGGGGGCGGTGGCGTCGAGGTCGACGGCGCAGACGATGCGGGTCTCCTTGGTGTCGCGGACGGCCTGGCCGGTGCGGTGGGCGGGGGTCTTGCCGACGGCGAGGCCGAGCGCGGCCAGCAGGCGATCGTTGACCTCGGGCTTGAGCGACACCGGCAGGCGCAGACGGTCGCCGGAGCGGTCGGCGGCGACGCCGAAGCGGGCGAGGTCGGCGAGCGTCGTCTCGATGTCGGAGGGGCGGGCCATGATGATCGGGCCGACGCCGGGCTCGACGACCATGAGGCGGCCGATCTCGCGGACGAGGCGCTCGCGTTCGCGGCGGACGCCGGCGATGCGTTCGGCCGTCTCGATCATGCGCGACGGGTCGAGCGCCTGCATGGCGAGGCGCACGAGCGGCTCTGGCAGGGCGTAGAGTTCGACGACCTCGGACAGGCGGGCCAGGGTCTGGGGCTGGGCGAGCGCCGCGCCGACGCGGGCGCCCGCCAGGCCATAGGCGAGCGACAGGCTGCGCAAGCACACCAGGTTGGCGTGGTCGCCGATCAGGGCGGCGGCGGAGGGAGCGTCGGCGAACTCGACCAGGCCTTCGTCCACCACCAGCAGGCCGGGCGACACGCGGGCGGCCATCTCCGCCACGGCCTCCGCCGAGCCGAGGGCGCGCACGATGGTGGCGACGGTCTCGCCGGTGCTGGCCCGATAGATGCGCGACAGGCCCGCATAGGGTTCGGCGTCGGGGGCTTCGACCGAGCCGGCGTCGCGGGCGGCGAGGCGCCAGACCAGCTCCAGGCCATGGGTCAGGCCACGCACGGGCAAGACGTGGTCGGCGGCGACGCCGTAGATCTGGGCCATGCGGGCGGCAAGCGCGGCGGTGTCGCCGGGGTAGCGGTCGAGGCCGTCGGCTCCGGCGACCAGCGGCGGGAAGGGGGCGGGGAGGGTCATTCGCCGCTCCTCAGATCGGCCGCCCGCGCGTGGGCCTCCAGCCCCTCCAGCCGCGCCAGCCGCGCCGCGATCGGACCGAGCTGGGCGGCGCCCCCGCGGGTGACCGTCTGGACCGACATCGAGGTCATGAAGCTGGCGGTGGTGATGCCGCCCAGCGTGCGCGCGCCGCCGTCGGTGGGCAGGACGTGGCTGGGGCCGGCGGCGTAGTCGCCGAGCGTTTCGGCGGCGAAACGGCCGACGAAGATGGCGCCCGCCGCGCGGATGGCCGGCAGCATCGCCTCGGGCTCCTCGACCTGGAGCGCCAGGTGCTCGGGGCCATAGAGGTTGATGACGTCGCAGGCCGTCTCCTCGTCGCGGACCAGGATGGCGCGGGCCTCGTTCAGGCTGGCGCGAGCGATGGCTTCGCGCGGCAGGGTCGCGACCTGACGTTCGACCTCGGTCAGGATGTAGTCGAGGTTGGCGCGGCTGGTGGAGACCAGGATGACCTGGGCGTCGGCGTCGTGCTCGGCCTGGCTGAGCAGGTCGGCGGCGGCGATTTCGGGCGCGGCGTCGCGGTCGACGACGACCATCAGTTCGGACGGGCCGGCGGGCATGTCGGCGGAGGGACCGCCGGGAAGGGACGAGGCATAGCGCTTGGCCTCGGCGACATAGGCGTTGCCGGGGCCGAACAGCTTGTCGCAACGAGGTATGTCGCCGTCGGGCAGGGAGACGCCGTAGGCCAGGGCGGCGATGGCCTGGGCGCCGCCGACCAGCCAGAGGGCGTCGAGGCCAGCCTCGGCCGCCGCCAAAATCATGGCGGGGTGGACGGAGCCGTCCTTGGCGGGCGGGGTGACGGCGACGCGCTCGGACACGCCCGCGACGGCGGCCGGGATGGCCAGCATCAGCAGCGACGAGAACAGCGGCGCCGTGCCGCCGGGCACATACAGGCCCGCCGCGCCGATGGGCCGCCAGACGAGGCGCGAGGTGACGCCGGGCGTGGTCTCGACCAGGGCCGAGTCTTCCGGGATCGTCGCCTCGTGAAAGACGCGGACGTTGTCAGCGGCGACGCGGATGGCGCGGACGTCGGCGGGCGGCAGGGCCTGGCGCGCCTCGGCGACCACGGCTTCCGTGATGGCGATGCGGCGCGGGGCATGGCCGTCGAGCTTGATCGCCCAGTCGATCACGGCCTGACCCCCGCGCGCCTTGACGTCGTCGAAAATGGCGCGGACGACGTCGGTGACCTGGGTCTCCGAGCGGCGCGATGGGCGGGCCAGGGCGGCCTGCTTCCCGGCGGCGTCCAGCGACGCCCAGTCGATGCGTTTCACGTCGAGCGTCGTCATCACATCATCTTCTCGATGGGGAGGACCAGGATGGCCGAGGCCCCGGCGGCCTTGAGCTTCTCCAGCGTCTCCCAGAACACGGCCTCCTGGCACACGGCGTGGACAGCCACGGCGTCGTCGCGGCCGGACAGGGGCATGACCGTGGGCGAACCCGCGCCCGGCAGGATGGCGGTGATCTGATCGAGCGCCGAGCGGGGTGCGTTCAGCATGACGTATTTGGCGCCCTGCGAGGACACGACGCCGGCCATCCGCTCGATGATCGAGTCCAGCAGGTGAGCGAGTTGCGGCTCGGGCGCGACGGGCGACTGGATCAGGACGGCCTGGCTTTCGAACACGGTCTCGCGGGCGACCAGCCCGTTGGCCTCCAGCGTGGCGCCGGTCGAGACGAGGTCGCAGATGGCGGCGGCGAGCTTGAGCCGCGGGGCCACCTCGACTGCGCCGCGCATGGTGACGATGTCGGCCTTGATGCCCTGGCCGTCCAGATAGCGACGCAGGATCTTCGGGTAGGAGGTGGCGATGCGGCGACCTTCCAGCGTGGCCGGGCCTTCCCAGGCCAGCGTCGGCGGGGCAGCCAGCTTCAGCGTGCACTTGCCGAAGCCCAGCGGCATGACGACAGACGCGTTGGCGCCGCCGTTCTTGCCTTCTTCCAGAACATTCTCGCCGACGATGCCGAGGTCGCAGACGCCGTCTGCGACGAAGGTCGGGATGTCGTCGTCGCGCACCCGCAGCAGGTCGATCGGATAGTTCTCGACCTTGTAGAGCAGGTCGTTGGCGCCCTTGACCACGCGCAGGCCCGCGTCCCGGACCAGGTCCAGGCTGCGGTCGGCCAGACGGCCGGATTTCTGCACGGCGATGCGAAGTCGCCCCTCTACGGTACTCATGACTTGGGGCTCAGTGTTTGGGGTTCAGACGGTCCAGCACCAGGCGGTAGCCCTGATGCGGCATCTCCTTCAGGAAGCGGGCGACGCGCACGACGGTCGTGGGGCTGGCCCCCGCCTCGCAGGCGATCTCGCGGTACGACCGACCGCCCTGATCGAGCAGCCGGGCGACGGCCCAGCGTTCGGCAAACGCGCGGACCTCGGCCGGGGTGCACAGGTCGGTCAGGAAGGCCTCGACCTCGTCGCGCGTCTTCAACGCCAGGAAGGCGTCGAGCAGGGCGGCGCGATCGCTCGCGGCGCGGCTCGGGGCGGACGGGGAAAGGGTATCGGACATCGCGGCGTTCCACTATGCTGTAACAGTGGAACGGTCAAGAGGCTCCCGCTTGCGTCAGGCCGCCGCCTCCAGCGCCGGTTTCTCCAGCCGTTCGATCAAGGCGGTCAGGGCGAGCGGCCGTGCGATCAGATAGCCCTGGGCCGTGTCGCAGCCCATGCCGCGAAGCAGCGCCATCGCCGTCTGGGTCTCGACGCCCTCGGCGGTGACGGTCATGCCTAGGCTGTGGGCCAGATCGATGGTGGATTTGACCAGAAGCGCGTCCTTGGCGCTCTCGTCCAGCGACATGACGAAGGCCTTGTCGATCTTGAGCTCGTCGGCCGCGATGCGCTTCAGATAAGCAAGCGACGACAGGCCGGAGCCATAGTCGTCGATGGAGACCTTGATGCCGGCCGCGGCGAAGCGGTCGATGATGCCAAGCGCGGCCTCCGGATTGTCGATGACCGCCGTCTCGGTGATCTCGAAGCACAGATCGGCCTTGGCGCGCGACACGGCGTTGAGGGCGAAGCGGGCGAAGCTCTCGTCCGACAGCAGGCGACCCGAGACGTTGATCGAGACCTTCAGCCGGTGGCCGGCCTTGGCGAGCGCCTTTTGGTCGGCGATGGCGCGCCTGACGCCCCATTCGGTCAAGGCGCGGATCTGGCCGGTCTCCTCGGCCATGCCGATGAAAAGGTCCGGAGCGATGAAGTCGCGCTTGGGATGGTTCCAGCGCATCAGGCCCTCGACGCCGGTGATGGCGTTCTGGCGCAGATCGAACTTGGGCTGATAGGCCATCCAGACATGGTCGCTCTCGAGCGCGCAGATCAGGTCGGACATCAGGCTGAGATTGGCGCCGGGGTCGCCGTAGGCGGCGGCGTCGAACAGGGCGGCCTTGGAGCCGGCGGCGCGCGCCTGGTCGATGGCGACGCCCGCGCGATCGACAACGGCGTCGAGCCCGCCGGTCGGCTGGACCGCCCGGGCGAGGCCGGCGGTCAGGCTCGCGTCGATCCGGGCGCCGATCAGCTTCAGCGGTTCGTTCGCTACGGCGCAAAGGCGGGCGGCTGCTGCGATGGCGTCGGCGTCGTCGCCCTCGATCTCAAGCATCAAGCCCATGACGCCCGCGCCGACGCGGGCGACGGGCGCGCCGGTGGCGGTGGACAGGCGGGCGCCGAGCGCGGCGACGAGTTGGCCCATGGCCTCGAAGCCGATGGCGTTTCTCACGACCTCGAAGCGGTCGACGCCGAACAGGACGACGTGGGCCGACGCGCTGGAGGCCGCCTGGCGTTCCAGCCACAGGCGATTGGGCAGGCCGGTCTCCATGTCGTGCAGCGCCATGTGGGTCAGGCGCGCCTGGCGGTCGCGGATGTCGCCCGCCATGGCGTTGAAGCTCTCGGCCAGGCGGCCGATCTCGTCGGTGGATGTGATCTCAACCTGCGCGTCTTCGCCTGCCTGCAGCCGGTGAACGGCCTCGTCGAGCGCGGTGATCGGCCGGGTCAGGCCGCGCGACAGGAACCAGGTCCCGGCGACCAGCAAGGCAAGGCCCACAAGGCTGATCCCGCCGAGCGCCCAGAACATGGGCTCATAGGGTTTCAGCGCCTCGGCCATTGGATAGCTGAGCGCCAGAACGGCGGGGGCGTCGGCGTCGAAGCTGGGCAGGGGACGCGCGAGCACCATGGCCTCGCCCTGGGCGGTGCGTCCGCCGACGGCGGCGCCGTCCTCGGCGACGGCGCGATCCATGAGCCCCGCCAGCGCGCTCTCGGGGCCGGACATGCCGCGCCAGCCGTCGGCCGCGCGGGTCAGGACGGAGGCGTTGAGCGGGATGGCCGAGAGCTCTTCCAGCCGGGTCATCTGGGTCTGGTCCAGCCGGTCGATGAATACCACCCAGCCGATCAGCACCGGCGCCATGACCGGGGCGGCGACCGCCTGATGCGGCTGGCCGTTCAGGTCGAGCACGCCGGACGAAAGCTCGCCGTCGTTCAGTCCGGTCCAGAGGGTGTTGAGGGTCGCCTCGTCGAGCGAGGGCCCGGCCGTGATCGCGTAGCCGTCCGAGCCGAGCAGCAGGGCGCCGTCGACGCCCTGGCGGGCGCTGAGGTTCTCGAGCGCGGAGCTGACGGTGGGTTCATCGTTGGTGGCCACCGCTTCCCGAAAGCCGAAGTCCTGTGCGAGCACGGCGGCTCCCTGCTCAAGCTGGGCCGAGCGGGATTCCCAGAGCTGGTCATAGACGGCGCCCGTCGCCGTCAGTTCGCCACGAACCACGCTGCGCGCGCTGGCCGTGATGGCCGTGAAGACGGCCAGCGCCACGAACAACAGCGCGATCCCGAACAGGCCCGCATAGAGCACCGTCAGCCGGGTGCGCAGATGGCGGAAGCGGATCATCTCAACGCACCGCCGCGCGGGCGGAGAAGTCGCCGGTCATGGTCTGGCGGCCCGGGCCGGTTCCGATCGTCAGGGTATAGGCGCTCTCGTTGCCGCGAACGTTCAGGCGCGGATGCCAGACGACGAGGCGGGCCGGGCCCGCGGGGATACCGGCGATGGTGACGTCGCCGGTCGCGTCGGTCTTGGCCGCCCAGTGCGTGTCGACCACGCGCACATAGGCCAGCATCTGATCGTGGATGTTGCAGCCGAGCGCGGCGGTGCCCACGGAGGCGAAGGCGTGAGTGCGGGTCTGATCCTGGCCGAACAGCTCGATCTCGAAGCGGTTGCCGCGCGAGAAGGAATAGACGTGGTGGCGGACCCGATCGAGGTTGGGAAAGCTGACGGTTGCGCCGACCGGGGCGATCAGGACGTAGGGCTGGAACTGCACATCCCGCTGGGCGATCCTCAGAGGCCAGGAAAACCGGATCGGCCCGCGCGGCACGCCGGCGTCCGGGCGCACAGTCACGACGGCGTCGCGAACGGGCCGCCCCGCCGTGTCGCGAACAGAGACCGTCAGGTCGCCCGCGTGGGCGACGCCGGTCAGCGTCAGAAAAACCAAGATCAACACAAGTACAATACGCATGCCTCACGCCTTAATCAGAACAGGTGAAGTCACAGTAAATCATCATTCAATCTGAAGTTGTTGTATCGCGTTACACAACAATGCTTCTTCTTGCGAGAATGTCTTGAGGCGACGAGTCGAGATTTATCGGCCATTAACTCTGTTGCGGTTCTCTGCTCCGGAACTCAGGGTTTCTGCCATGCCTCACATTGCAGAAGCGGCGGCCGCTGTCGGCCTGCTCGCTTGCGCCGTCGCCACTCCGGTCGCCGCCCAGATCGCAGACTGGATTCCGGAAAGCCGGACAGGCGGCAAACTCATCCTGACCGGTGGCGTCTCGACCCTCGAGGGCTCGGGCGGCGGTGGTCTGGCGACCTGGGCGGTCACCAGCGGCTATGGGGAACGCGACGGCATCGGCGGCAATGTCCACGCCACTTATGTGAACCTGCCGGATTACGAGCTGCGCTCCTGGGGCGCGTCGACGTCGTTCTGGGACCGGGTCGAGGTGTCGGTGGCGCGTCAGGAGTTCGACACCGGCGAGACCGGGGCGGCGCTGGGGCTGGGCGCGGGCTTCACCTTCACCCAGGACATCGTGGGCGTGAAGGTCAAGCTGATCGGCGACGCGGTCTACGATCAGGACACCTGGATGCCGCAGGTCGCGGTCGGGGTGCAGCACAAGGCCAACGACCAGGGCGCGATCATCGCCGCCGTCGGGGGGCGCGACGACGAAGGCACGGAGTACTATGTGGCGGCGACCAAGCTGTTCCTGGCCGAGTCGCTGCTGGTGTCCGGGGCGGTGCGCTTCACCGACGCCAATCAGACCGGCCTGCTGGGCTTCGGCGGTGACCTGAACGACGACCTGGAGCCGCAGTTCGAGGGCTCGGTCGGCTATCTGCTGAACCGCAATCTGGCGATCGGGGCCGAGTACCGCACCAAGCCGGACAATCTGGGTTTCGCGGGCGAGGACGACTGGTTCGATGTTTTCGCCGCTTGGGCCCCCAACCGGCACTTTTCCGTGACGGCCGCCTATGTGGACCTGGGGTCGATCGCGACCTTTGAGGACCAGCGCGGCCTGTATCTGTCGCTGCAAGTCGGGTTCTGATCCATGCGCGCCCTTCTGATCGCCGCTGTTTTCATCGCCGCGCCCGCGCCGCTCCTGGCCCAGGAGGCCGAGGATGACCTGTCGCTCCCGCCCATTGTCATGTCGACGGAGTTTCCGGGCGAGGTCGAGGTCGAGCCCTACCAGCGCAGCAACGCCAATGCGGGCGCCACCCCCTTCGAGGGGACGGAGATGTGGGAGACCTTCGGCGGCGCCGAAGGCGTGTCCGCCATCGTCGAGACCTTCGTCGAGCGGATCGTCGCCGATCCGCGCATCGCCGAGATCTTCATGGCCCAGGATCAGGTGCGGCTGCGTCGCACGCTGAAGGAGCAGTTCGGCTATATCCTGGGGGGACCGGTCGCCTATTCCGGTCGCGACATGCGCTCCAGCCACGCCGACCTCGGCATCCAGTCCGCCGACATGGGGGCGCTGGTCGAGAACCTGCAGATCGCCATGAGCGAGCACGGCGTGCCCTTCCGAGCCCAGAACCGCCTGTTGGCCAAGCTTGCGCCCATGCGGCGCGACGTCGTCACCCGCTGATCCCGCACCGCAACAAAACGGTTGCGCATCGTCCGTGCTCCGGTCCACGCTGAAGGCTCTCAGCGACAGGAGCGACCGTCACGTTCGACGAGATGTCAGGCACGCCCGGATCGGCGACGGTCCGCAAGAGCTATCGGACGCTGGCCCGATGGCTGGAGACGGCGCCGCCTGACCTTTTGCAGGCGCGGTCACGTCAGGCCGAGCTGTTCTTCCGCCGCATGGGGGTGACGTTCGCCGTCTATGGCGACGTGGAGTCCAACGAGCGGCTGATCCCCTTCGACGTCGTGCCCCGCATCATCGGCGCGGCCGAGTGGGAGCACCTGGAGAAGGGGCTGAAGCAGCGCGTCTCGGCGCTCAATGCGTTTCTCAAGGACATCTACGGCCCGCAGGATTGCATCAAGGCCGGCATCGTCCCCGCCGACCTGATCCTGACCAATCCGCACTATCGGCCCGAGATGCAGGGTCGGCGGCCGCCGGGAGACATCTGGACCCACATCTGCGGCGTCGACCTGGTCCGCACCGGCGAGGACGGCTTCCTGGTGCTGGAGGACAACTGCCGGACCCCCTCGGGCGTCTCCTACATGCTGGAGAACCGCGAGATGATGATGCGGCTGTTCCCGGACCTGTTCGCCGAGCACCGCATCCGACCTGTCGAGACCTATACCGACATGCTGCTGGCCTCGCTCCGGGCCTCGGCGCCTGAGCATGCCGGGGCGGACCCGACGATCGTGGTGCTGACCCCCGGGCCATACAATTCGGCCTACTACGAGCATAGCTTTCTGGCCGACAAGCTGGGGGTGGAACTGGTCGAGGGGCGCGACCTGTTCGTCAACGACGACATAGTCTTCATGCGCACGACCGAGGGGCCCAAGCAGGTCGATGTCGTCTATCGGCGCGTCGACGACGACTGGCTGGACCCGCTGACGTTCCGGCCGGACTCGACCGTTGGCGTGCCGGGCATCATGGCGGCCTATGCGGCGGGGAATGTCACCCTGACCAATGCGGTCGGAACCGGCGTGGCCGACGACAAGGCGGTCTACACCTACATGCCCGAGATCATCCGCTTCTTCTCGGGCGGGGATCCGATCCTGGGGAACGTGCCAACCTGGCGATGCCGCGAGCCCGATGCGCTGAAGGAGGTGCTGGACCGGTTGCCCGAGCTGGTCGTGAAGGAGGTCGGGGGATCGGGCGGCTACGGCATGTTGGTCGGCCCGGCCGCGACCAAGGCCGAGATCGAGGATTTCAGGAAGAAGCTGGAAGCGGACCCGGACGACTTCATCGCCCAGCCGACGCTGTCGCTGTCGACCGCCCCGACGCTGTGCGGAACCGAGCTGCAGTCGCGGCATGTGGACCTGCGGCCGTTCGTGCTGTCGAGCCCAGCGGGCGTGCGGGTCGCGCCGGGCGGGCTGACGCGGGTGGCGCTGAAGGCCGGGTCGCTGGTGGTCAACTCCAGTCAGGGCGGCGGGACCAAGGACACCTGGGTGCTGGACGACTGATGCTGAGCCGCACCGCAGAGAGCCTCTACTGGACCGGCCGCTACATGGAGCGGGCCGACTTCCTCGCGCGCATCCTGGAAGCCGCCGTGCGGCTGGCGGCGCTTCCCGCACGGGACGGTGCGGCTGCGACCGCCTGGGCCAGCGCCATCGCTTCGGCCGGTGTGAGCCGTGCGTTCGCCGCCTCGGCGCGGACCCCTTCGGAGAAGTCGGTGCGCGAGTATCTGGCTTTCGCGCCCGACAACCCCAGTTCGATCCGCGCCTGCATCAACGCCGCGCGCACCAACGCCCGGTCGGTGCGCACGGCCCTGACCATTGAGCTGTGGGAATCGATCAACGGCGCGTGGAACGGGCTGAACGACTTCGGCGAACCGACCAAGCGCGACGACTTCGTGCGCTTCCTGGAGTGGGTGAAGGGGGTGTCCCTGGCCGTCGAGGGCGCGTCGTCCCGGACCATGCTGAGGAACGACGCCTATTGGTTCCTGCGGTTGGGCGGCGCGATCGAGCGCGCCGACAACACCGCCCGCCTGCTGGACGTGAAGTACCACCTGCTGCTGCCGGCAGGAGAGCGGGTGGGCGGGCAGCTGGACTACTTTCAGTGGACGACGCTGCTGCGCGAGGTCTCGGCCCTGACCGCCTATCGCTGGGTCTATCGCGAGAGCGTGCGGCCGTGGCTGGTGGCGGATCTGCTGGTGCTGAACCGGCAGATGCCGCGGTCGCTGGCCAGTTGCCAGGCCATGATCGTAAGCTATCTGGAGCGGCTGGCCGCCGACTATGGGCGGCGCGGTCCGGCCCAGCGGCTGGCCTCGGCGCGCCTGACGCAGTTCAACGAGGCCAGGATCGAGGACATCTTCCAGTCGGGCCTGCACGAATACATCCTGGCCTTCCTGGGTGAAAACAATGCGTTGGCGAACGCCATCCACGACCAGTACCTGGTGTAAGGCGGGCCATGCGCATCCGGATCGATCATGAGACCCGCTATGCCTACGCTAGGCCGGCGCGGTTCATCGTCCAGACCCTGAGGCTGACGCCCCGCTCGACCGAGGGCCAGCAGGTGCGCGACTGGCGTATCGAGACCGACGTGGACGCCCGCATCCGCCGCTCCGAGGACGCCTTCGGCAACATCGTCCATTCCCTCTACACGGAGCGGCCGACCGACAGCCTGACGGTGCGGGTCACCGGCGAGGTGGCCACGGTCGACACCGGCGGCGTGCTGAAGGGCTTTCCCGAACGGCTGTCGCCGCTGGTCTTCCTGCGCGACACGCCCCTGACTCACGCCGATCCGGCCCTGCGCGAACTGGCGGGGCGGGTGGGGGATGGCGATCCCCTGTCACGCCTGCACCGCCTGATGAGCCTGATCCACGGCGAGGTGACGTTCATGGTCGGGGCCACGACGCCCGATCACACCGCCGCCGACGCCTGGGCCCAGAAGCAGGGCGTCTGTCAGGACCACGCCCAGATCTTCATCGCCTGCGCCCGGCGGCTGGGCATCCCCGCGCGTTATGTCTCGGGCCACCTGCATCGCCGCGACGGCATCGTCGAGCAGGACGCGGCCCACGCCTGGGCCGAGGCCCATGTCGAAAACCTGGGCTGGGTCGGGTTCGATCCGGCCAACGGCGTCTGTCCGACCGAGCACTATGTCCGGGTCGCCTGCGGGCTGGATGCGCTGGGGGCCACGCCGATCCGGGGAACCAGCTATGGCGGCGCCGGAGAGCGGATGACGGTCGCGCTGCGTGTGCGCCACATGCAACAGACACAACAGCAACAGCAGCGGCAGGGTTGGTCATGAACACGCCAGGGGGTGTCCGTTCATGCGAATCTGCTAGCGTCGTCCCCTCAACTGCGCGGGATACCGGGTTTCGGCCCGGTCGTTTCTGATGACCTACTGCGTCGGCATGCTGGTGAACGAGGGTCTGGCGATGATCGCCGACACCCGCACGAACGCCGGCGTGGACAACATCTCCTCCTACAAGAAGCTGCACGTCACCGAGGTGCCCGGCGACCGGGTCATCGCCATCGCTACGGCGGGCAATCTGTCGGTCACCCAGACGGCGCTGGCCATGCTGGCCGAGGGCGTGCGCATGCCCGGCCACGACGTGCCCGAGACGCTGGAGACCGCGCCGACCCTGTTCCGGGCCGCCCAGTTGGTGGGATATTGCCTGAATGCCGTGCGGCAGGACCTGCTGCCGACGGTGGAGGCCGACTCGCTCAAGATCACCGCCTCCATGCTGCTGGGCGGGCAGGTGAAGGGCGGCAAGATGGGGCTGTACCTCATCTATGCCCAGGGCAACTTCATCGAGTGCGGGGCCGATACGCCGTATCTGCAGATCGGGGAGCTGAAGTACGGCAAGCCGATCCTGGACCGCGCGCTTCGCCCCGACACGCCGATGTCGGAGGCGGTCAAGCTGGGGCTGATCAGCTTCGATTCCACGATCCGCTCCAACATCGCGGTCGGGCCGCCCTTCGACATGATCGTGGTCCCCCGCGACGGTCTGCGCGGCGAACAGCGGCGGATCGAGGCGGATGACCCCTATTTCAAGGATCTCGGCAAGCGGTGGTCCGAGGCCCTGGCTCAGGCGCATCGCAACATGCCCGCGCCGCCCTGGATGGAGCCGTCGCGGCCGACCATCGCGGCGGTGGGCTGAGGTTCAGCGCGGGCCGAAAGGCACGACCTTGTTGTTGCGGTCGTGGGCGATGTCGGCGGGGCCGAGGTAGGGGATGCCCGATCGCTCGCACCAGTGCTGGACGATCTCTTCCGCCGTCATCCCGAAGTCGGGCTCGTTGGGCGTCACGTCGGTGAAGCGGCCCGCGCGGATGCCCGCCACCCGCCGGATCGACGGCTGGCTGGTCAGGTGGAACATCATCCGGTCGATGCGATAGGCGGCCTCGGACACGTCCTCCAGCATCAGGATATGGCCGGTCAGGTCGGGCTCCAGCGACGTGCCGAGCAGCTGGTCCAGAACGGTCAGATTGAATGCGACGGCGGGGCGAGGGTCGGTCGCGAGCGACGGCTCGAGGCCTTCGCTCACGCCCTTGCGCAGCCAGTTCAGCGAGCGGAAACCGGTCGGGTCGTTGCGCACGCCGTCGGACGCCATCGGTCCGTGAGCCACGCTGAAGCCGGCCTTGTAGAGGATCGCGAGCATCGACCCGACGTCGGAGTAGCCCAGGTAACGCTTCTTCCGCGCCGCCTCGGTCAGGCGCGGCATGACGGCTTCGGCGATGCGGCAGGAGCCGTAGCCGCCGCGCGCAAACCAGATGTGATCGATACGCGGATCGTTGGCGAACTCCACGAAGGCGTCGGCCCGCTCCTGGTCCGTGCCGGCGAAATGGCCGGACTTGCCGAAGCTGTTCGGGTGGATGGCGCAGGTCACCTCGCCGGTTGGGAACTGGCGCTCGAACCAGGCGTGGATGGCCTCGGCCCGCTCGCGGGCGAAGCGGGAGGAGACGGCGACGATGCCGATCTTCATGCCTGCCGTCCGATCATTCGTGGCCTTCCCCGCGCCGCGTGCTAGTCACGCGAGACCCGCCCGACACTCCGCATTCCGCCGCCAAGATCAAGATGACGCCTGACAAACCTTCCTATTTCTTCTGCGGCATCGGCGGGTCCGGCATGCTGCCGCTGGCCATGATCGTCCAGTCGCGGGGCGCCTTAATCGAGGGCTCGGACCGGTCGCTGGACCAGGGCCGGACGCCGGAAAAGTTCGACTGGCTGCGGGCCCACGGCGTGGCCCTGCATCCCCAGGACGGATCGGGCGTGCGGGCCGAGCACACCGTGGTCGCCACCGGCGCGGTCGAGGACACGGTGCCCGACATCGGCGCGGCGCGTCGGGTCGGCGCGCCCATCGTCACCCGGCCCGAGCTGTTGAGCCGGATCTTCAACGCCGCCCCGACCTCGATCGGCGTGGCGGGCACCAGCGGCAAGTCGACCATCACCGGCATGATCGCCTGGATCCTGCATCAGGCGGGCCGCGCGCCGACCGTGATGAACGGGGCGGTCATGCGAAACTTCGCCGACGCCGACCACCCCTTCGCCAGCGCCCTGATCGGCGGCCCGGACCTGTTCGTGGCCGAGGTGGACGAGAGCGACGGTTCCATCGCCCGCTACGATCCGACGGTGGCGGTGGTGTCCAACATCTCGCTGGACCACAAGTCGATGGAGGAGTTGCGCCATCTATTCGACGGCTTCATCCATAGGTCGAGCCTCGCTGTGATGAATTTGGACAATCCCGAGACCGCTGCACTCGCCATGGCGTTGAACGGGGGATTGGATCCCTCCTGGGCTCACACCTTCTCAGTGGGCAATCGCGATGCAGACTACTCTGCACACAACATCCAGCCTCTACCCTGGGGCGCTGCCTTCGATCTGAGCATTCCGTGGCATCTCGGTCAAAGAGTTTCGCTGAGAGTTCCCGGAGTTCACAACGTCAGCAATGCCTTGGCCGCGTTGGCGGCAGTGTCTGCTTACGTTCCGCTCGAGACAGCCGTCGCGGCGCTGGAAACCTTCGCCGGCATTCGGCGGCGGATGGAGGTGGTCGGCACGGCGAACGGCGTCACCGTCATCGACGACTTCGCCCACAACCCCGACAAGATCTCCGCCACGCTGAAGACGCTTCATGCGTTCGAGGGGCGGCTCCTGATCCTGTTTCAGCCCCACGGCTTTGGCCCGCTGAAGCTGATGAAGACCGAGTTCATCGACACCTTCGTGGGCCTGATGCAGCCCGACGACGTCCTGCTGATGCCCCAGCCCGTCTACTACGGCGGCACGACGGACCGTAGCGTGGGGTCGGAGGATATCGCTGCGGGTGTGCGCGCGGCGAGGCGTCAGGCCGAGGCGCTGGCGGACCGAGCGACGTGCGGCGACCGGATCGTGGAGATGGCCAGGCCCGGCGACCGGGTCATCGTCATGGGCGCAAGGGACGACACCCTGTCGCAGTTCGCGCAGGAGCTTGTTGCGCGTCTGGGCGCTAAAGCCCCCGCATGATCCAGGACGCCCCGGCCGAACTCCCCGACATCGTCGTCACCGCCGCCCGCCTTCCGCCCGCCGCCAGCGAGGCGGCTTTCAGCGTCGTCCGTATCGGCGAGGAACGGCTGTCGCGCGAGACGCGGCTGGACGAGGCTCTGAGGTCCGTGCCAGCCGTCAGCCTGTTCCGGCGAACGTCGAGCCTCGGGGCCAATCCGACGACTCAGGGAATTTCACTGCGAGCCATCGCGCCGTCGGGCGCGGGGCGGACGCTGGTGACGCTGGACGGGGTGCCGGTGAACGATCCGTTCGGCGGCTGGGTGATCTGGAGCCAGGTGCCGCCCGAGAGCCTGTCGGGTCTGGACGTGGTGCGCGGGGCCGGGGCCGGACCCTATGGCGCGGGCGCCCTGACCGGCGTCATCGCGCTGCGCGAACGCGACGGGGCGGGCGGCGCGCTCGAACTCTCCGGCGGCGAGTTGGGCGGACAGAGGCTCGGCGCGGCGACCACGCTCTCTGCCGGTCGCTTCAGCCTGACCGGCGCGCTCCAGCGCGAGATCAGCGACGGCTATGTCCCGGTGCGCGGTCCGGCGGCGGGCGCGGTCGATACGCCGCTCGACCTGGAAACATTGTCGAGCGCGCTCCGACTGGACGCGGCGCTGCCCGGAGACCTGGCCCTGTCGCTCAGGGCGTCGGCCTACGACGAAGAGCGCGGCTCGGGCCTGCTCGGCGCCCGTTCGAGCGCGAGCGGCGAGAGCTATTCGGCCACCGTCTCGCGGGCACCGAACGCGGAGCGGTTGGGGTGGCGGGCGCAGGTCTGGCGCCGGACCAGCGACTTCGCCAACACCTCGGTCGCCGTGGCGGCCGAACGGGGTTCGACGACACCCGCCAACGACCAGTTCGCAACGCCCGCCGAGGGCTGGGGGTGGAACCTCGCCGTGCGGCGGACGGCGGTTCCGCTGGGCGGCGGACGGTTGGAGTGGGAGGTCGGAGCGGACGCCCGCTTCAGCGAGGGCGAGACGCGTGAGCTGTTCCGCTTCATGGGTGGGGCCTTCACGCGAGACCGGATCGCGGGCGGCGAGACGTCCGTCATCGGGGCCTATGGCGAGGCGTCGTGGACGGCCGGGCCGTGGCTGGTCGCGGGCGGTCTGCGGATCGACGGCTGGGAGAACGCGGCGGGGCGACGCATCGAGCGCGACCGGGCGACCGGCCTGCCCACGCTGAACGAGATCGACCCGGACCGCTCGGGCGAGGTGGTGTCGGCCCGTCTGGCGGCGCGACGCGAGCTGGGCGGCGGCTGGGCCGGGCGCGCGGCGGCCTACTCCGGCTTCCGGCCCGCGACGCTAAACGAGCTGCACCGGCCGTTCCGCGTCGGCAACGACCTGACCGAAGCCAATGCGGCGCTGGAGCCCGAGACGCTGCAGGGCGTCGAGGTGGGCCTGTCGTGGAGCGGCGAGGCGACCGAGGCTCAGGCGTCGGTGTTCTGGAGCCGCCTGGACGACGCCATCGTCAACGTCACCATCGGCGCAGGCCCCGCGACCTTCCCGCGCGCGGGTTTCGTCCCGGCGGGCTGGGTGCTGCGCCAGCGCCAGAACGCCGGGACCATCGAGGCGACCGGCATCGAGGCGTCCATCACCCACGAGATCGACGATCGCCTGAGCCTGGACGCCGCCGTGTCCCTGACCGAGGCCGAGGTCGACGGCGGGACGGCGGCGCCCCAACTGACGGGCCTGCGGCCCGCCCAGGCGTCGGAGATCAGCGCCTCCGCCGGCGCGGTCTGGCGGGCCACGGATCGCCTGACCCTGGTCGGCCGGGCGCGCTACGAGGGCGACCGTTTTGAGGACGATCTGAACAGCCGGACGCTCGACGAAGCCGTGACGCTCGATGCCCGCGCGGAGTGGATGGTGCGCGACGGCGTCGTGGCCTTTGTCGCCGCCGACAACCTGTTCGACGCAAAGGTCGAGGTGTCGGAGACCGGCGACGGGGTGGAGGGCTATGGCCCGCCGCGCGTGGTGCGCGCGGGTCTGTCGCTGCGCTGGTGACGGCCGGCTCCACGACCGCTAAACCGCCCGCCACGGGAGACGCATGATGACGCGAAACAGCGCACGCTATCTGACCGGCTTCGGGAGCCATTTCGCCACGGAGGCCGTCGAAGGCGCCCTGCCGGTGGGCCGCAACTCGCCGCAGAAGACGCCGATGGGCCTCTACGCCGAGCAGCTGTCGGGCACCGCCTTCACCGCGCCGAGGAGCGAGAACCGCAGGAGCTGGCTCTACCGCCTGCGGCCCAGCGCCCAGCATCCGGCGTATAAGCCCTTCGATCAGGGCCGGGTTCGGTCCGGCCCCTTCACCGACGCTCCGCCCAGCCCCAACCGCATGCGCTGGGACCCGCTGCCCCTGCCGGACGCCTCGACCGACTGGGTCGAGGGGCTGGTCACCTATGGCGGCAACGGCGATCCGGAGACGCAGGGCGGGGCGGGCATCCACCTGTACGCCGCCAACCGATCGATGACCGACCGCGTGTTCTATTGCGCCGATGGCGAGCTGCTGATCGTGCCGCAGCTCGGGGACCACGTCTTCGTCACCGAGTTCGGACGCATCGAGGCCTCGGCCGGGCACATCGTCGGCATCCCCCGCGGCGTGCGCTTCCGCGTCGAGTGCGACGGTCCGATCCGGGGCTATGTCTGCGAGAACTACGGCGCGGCCTTCCGCCTGCCGGACCTGGGGCCGATCGGGTCCAACGGCCTGGCCAATCCGCGCGATTTCGAGACGCCCGTCGCCGCCTTCGAGGACGTGGATCGCCCGACTGAGTGCGTGCAGAAGTTCGCCGGCCGGCTTTGGGTCACGACCTTTGATCACAGCCCGCTGGATGTCGTCGCCTGGCACGGCAACAACGCGCCGTATCGCTATGACACGGCCCGGTTCAACACCATCGGCACGGTCAGCTTCGACCATCCGGATCCGTCGATCTTCACCGTCCTGACCAGCCCGTCGGACACGCCGGGCACGGCCAACGTGGACTTCGTCATCTTCCCGCCGCGCTGGATGGTGGCCGAGGACACTTTCCGCCCGCCGTGGTTCCACCGCAACGTCATGAGCGAGTTCATGGGGCTGGTGACCGGCGCCTACGACGCCAAGGAGGGCGGCTTCGCCCCCGGCGGCGCGTCGCTGCACAACTGCATGAGCGGCCACGGGCCGGACCAGGCAAGCTACGACAAGGCGGTGGCGGCTGAGCTGAAACCGGTTAAGCTCGAGAATACGCTGGCCTTCATGTTCGAGACCCGGTGGCCGATCCGCACCACGCAATGGGCCCAAACCACCCCGACCATGCAGCTGGACTACGATGACGTCTGGACCGGTTTCGCAAAGGGCGACGTCGGCCGCTGAGAGGGACAAGACCATGCGTCTGCCGATCGCTACGCTCGCCGCCTTCCTGATCGCCGCCTGTTCGCCGATGGCGGCGCCGGACGCCACAGCGCCGACCCAGACGGCAGCGGAGGCCTGCGCCGCGCGCGGCGGAGCGATCTGGAGGGTCGGACGACTTCAGACCGAGCGATGCGTGGTGCCCTTCGCCGACGCCAACAAGCCCTGCCGCGATGGCGACGATTGCATGGGCGACTGCCGTGCTCCGGAAGCGGGCGCGCGCGAGGGAACCACGGTCACCGGCGTGTGCGCGCCCAACGACCTGCCGTTCGGTTGCAACACCCGCATCGAGGATGGACGGGCGCTGCCGACGCTGTGCGTCGACTGATCCGCGCGTCCGAATGAGCCAGCTCCGCGTTTCTGCGACATGAGCCTGTCCGAGATCGCCCTGCTGCTGGGGCTGAACCTTCTGCTGATCACGGTCGTGATGACCCTGCTGACCCGGCTGGCGGTTCGGTGGGGCGACGTCAGCTTCATCGACGGCGTCTGGCCGCTGGGCATGCTGATGCTGGCGCTGGTCACCTTTCCGCGCACCGAGGGCGACCCGGTCCGCAAGGGGCTGATCCTGTGGCTGGTCGCCATCTGGGCGATCCGGCTGGGCTGGCACCTGCTGAAGCGGTGGCGCGAGCACGGCGCGGACCGCCGCTACACCGCCATTCTGGACGATCAGGCGAAGAAGGGCTGGAGCTTTCGCCGGACCGCCTTCCTGTTCGTCTTCCTGCCGCAGGGGGCACTGGCCTGGCTGAACAGCCTGCCGGCGCAGCTGGGGCAGGTCGCCTACAGCCCGCCGATCGGCTGGATCGGGTGGACCGGCGCAGCGATCGTCGTGATCGGCATCGCCTTCGAGAGCATCGGCGACGCCCAGCTGGCGGCGTTCCGCAAGGATTCGGCGAACCGGGGCAAGGTGCTGGACACGGGCCTGTGGCGCTACACCCGGCATCCGAACTACTTCGGCGACGCCTGCGTCTGGTGGGGGCTGTGGCTGATCGCGGCGGAGACGGGCTGGATCGGCGTCGCCTCGATCGTCGGGCCGATCTTCCTGACCTATACCCTGACGAAGTGGTCCGGCATCGGCATCACGGAGAGGGCCATCCACACGACCCGGCCGGGCTATGCCGACTACGTGCGACGCACCAGCGCCTTCATCCCTTGGCCGCCGAAGAAGGCCTGAGTCTCAGCGGCGATAGGTGACTTCGCAGCCTGCGGCGGCAGCCGCCGCCAAGGCGCCGGGCTTTTCGATTCGCACGGTCACGGCGCGCACGCGAGGATCGAGCAGGCAATCGAGCGCCAGCCGTTCGGCGAAGGTCTCGACCAGGCCCACATGGCCCTCAGACACGATCCGCTGGCAGGCCGTGGCGACGGTCTCGTAGTTGATGGTGTCCGACAGACCGTGCACCTCGACCGGGCCGAGGTCGAGGGTGACGTCGATCACCAGAGGCTGCAGCCGTCCATGTTCGTGGTCATAGACGCCGATGCCGGCCTGGACCTCCAGCCCCCGAACGAAGACGGTTAGGCCTTCGAGGCGAGCGGTCGGCTGGGGCGCGGGCACGGCGGCGAGGGTCACGTCAGGGCTCCGGCGCTCAGTCATCGGCGGGAATGTCGGGCGTCTGCCACGCCAGGTGCTGGCCGCCGTCGACGGCGATCATCTGTCCCGTCACCGAGCGGGCGTCAACGAGATAGAGCACGGCCGTAGCGATGTCCTCGGGCGTGGCTCCGTGGCCGAGGGGGACCGAGGCGGCCTCGGCGGCGAAGTCTTCGTCTGTCTGGTGGATCGACTTCAGGGTCGGGCCGGGGCCGACGCCGTTTACCCGGATGCGGGGGGCCAGAGCCTGCGCCATCGTGCGGGTGGCCCACCACAGGCCGTTCCTCGACAGGGCATAGGAGACGAAGCGCGGGTCCGGCTTTAGCACCCTCTGGTCCAGGAGGTTGACCACGGCCGAGCCCTCGGGGGCCTGGGCGGCGAAGGCCTCCATCAGGACCAGCGGCGCGCGCAGATTGGTCTCTAGATGCCGGTCCCAGGTCTCGCGCAACAGAGACCCGACGCGGTCGTCCTCGAATACCGAGGCGTTGTTCACGAGGACGGAGAGGGGGCCCAGCGCCTTCGCGGCCTCGGGGACGAGCCGACGGACCTCATGTTCCTTCGCCAGGTCGGCGCAGACGATCGTCGCCCGTGGGCCGAGCGACCGCACTTCGGCGGCCAGAGCCTCGGCGTCCTCGGGCGAGGACCGGTGGTGGATGGCGATGTCATGGCCGCGCCGGGCCAGCGCCAGCGCGATGGCGCGCCCGATCCGACGCGAGGCACCCGTGACGAGCGCGGCGCCCGAACCGGGTTCAGTCAACCCGGCCGAACTCGAGCGCGTTGATAGCGGCCAGAAGGACGACGAAACCGATGGTGATGCCGAGAGCCAGCATGGGATGCTCCTGTTCGCTGGACGCCATAGAATGCGGCGACCCGCGCATCAAGCGTCCGAAAGGCTTTCAGGCTCCGTGGTCGGCGGTGGCGAGGTCGCGCCTGGACAGTTCGGCGGCCCCGGAAACGCCGACACCGGCGGCCTTTCGCTCGGAATAGCGGTCGACCAGCCCTGCGGCGTGAGGCCGCGTCAGCACGGTGAAGCGGACCAGTTCCTCCATCACGTCGACGATGCGATCGTAGTAGGCCGAGGGCTTCATGCGTCCGGCCTCGTCGAACTCCTGATAAGCCTTGGCGACGCTGGACTGGTTGGGAATGGTGATCATCCGCATCCAGCGGCCGAGCAGACGCAGGGTGTTGACGGCGTTGAAGCTCTGCGACCCTCCCGACACCTGCATGACCGCCAAAGTGCGGCCCTGCGTGGGGCGGACCCCGCCTATGCTGAGCGGCAGATGGTCGATCTGGAGCTTCATCAGGCCCGAGACCTGGCCGTGGCGTTCGGGGCTGGACCAGACCATGCCGTCGGACCACAGGGCGTGGGCGCGCAGTTCCTGGACGGCCGGGTGGTCGTCCTCGCCGGGCGCGCCGGGCAAGGGCAGGTCCGAGGGATCGAAGATGCGCGTCTCGCAGCCCATGAGGCGCAGCAACCGCGCCGCCTCCTCCACGCACAGGCGCGAATAGGATCGCTCTCGCAACGAGCCGTAAAGCAGCAGGATGCGCGGCGGGGGATCGTGCGGCCCCAGCCCCGCCGCAGGCCGCGTCGACAGATAGGCGGGATCCAGCGCGGGCAGGTGGTCCGGATCGGGCAGATCGCGCAGCCGGTCCATCAGCGGGCGTCCCCGGCCGGAGCCGTGGCCGGAAAGTAGCGTCGCCCCAGCCACAGGGCGACCGAGACCAGCAGGATCAGCACCGGCACCTCGACCAGAGGACCGATCACGGCGGCGAAGGCTACCGGGCTGGCCAGCCCGAAGGCGGCGATGGCCACGGCGATGGCCAGTTCGAAGTTGTTGGAGGCGGCGGTGAAGGCCAGCGCCGTCGTGCGCGGATAATCTGCCTCGATCAGCCGCCCCATCAGGAAGCTGACCACGAACATGACCAGGAAATAGATCGTCAGCGGAATGGCGATGCGCAGGGCATCCAGCGGCAGGGCGACGACGTCGCCCCCCTTGAGACTGAACATGGCCACGATGGTGAACAGCAGCGCGATCAGGGTGATCGGGCCGATCCGCGGCAGGAAGCGCGTCTTGTACCAGTCGGCTCCCTTGCGGGCGATCAGGACGCGGCGCGTCATGAAGCCGGCGAGGAAGGGCAGACCCAGATAGACCATAACAGCCCCGGCGATGGTCCAGACGCTGATGTCCACCACGCTGCCCTCCAGCCCCAGCAGCGGCGGCAGGAAGGCGAGGAAGAACCAGGCATAGGCGCTGAAGAACAGGATCTGGAAGATCGAGTTGAAGGCCACCAGACCGGCCACATACTGGTTGTCGCCCCGCGCCAGCTGGTTCCAGACCAGCACCATGGCGATGCAGCGCGCCAGGCCGATCAGGATGACGCCGGTCATGTACTCCGGCTGATCGCGCAGGAAGATCACCGCCAGCGCGAACATCAGGACCGGGCCCAGCACCCAGTTCTGGAACAGCGACAGGGCCAGAACCCGCTTGTCGGCGAAAACGCGGGGCAGTTCCTCATACTTCACCTTGGCCAGGGGCGGATACATCATCAGGATCAGGCCGATGGCGATCGCAATGTTGGTCGATCCGACCGACAGGCCGTCGAGCCAGGCGGGCAGGCCGGGGACCACCGTGCCGAGCAACACGCCCAGTCCCATCGCCGCGAAGATCCACAGCGTCAGCCAGCGCTCGAGGAAGGACAGGCGTCGGGGCGTGTCGGCGTTGATGATCGGGGTATCGACCATCACCGGACCCTGAGTCCGTCCTCGTCGATCACGACCTCGCCGTCTTCCTTGATGAAGGGCTGGAGACCGTCTTCGGGCAGGAGGTCCAGCACGCCCTCGGATGGGCGGCACAGTCTCACGCCGCGCGGCGTCACCACGATGGGCCGGTTCAGCAGGATCGGATGCGTCTCTATGGCGTCCAACAGCTGGTCGTCGGTCAGGCCGGGATCGTCCAGCCCCAGCTCAGCGAAGGGCGTGCCCTTCTCGCGCAGCAACGCCCGCAACGGCTCGCCGGCGCGGGCCGCCATCTGGGCGATCAGGGCGCGGCTGGGCGGGCTCTTCAGATACTCGACGACATGCGGCTCGATCCCGACATGCCGGATCAGGGCCAGGGTGTTGCGCGACGTTCCGCAGGCGGGGTTGTGATAGATGACGACGTCCATGGGACCTCACGCGCGGCAGACGGCCAGATCGGCCAGAAGGGGTTCGCACAGCTCCGCGCGACCTGCGCAGCAGTCCTCGAGCAGGAACAGGATCAGGCCGCGCAGCCGGTCCAGCGACACCCGATAGACGATCGACCGGCTGGACCGCTCGGATACGACCAGTCCGGCGTGGGAGAGGACGTTGAGATGGGCTGACAGGGTATTGGCGGGGACCACCAGCCTCTCGGCCAGGACGCCGGCGGCCAGGCCGTCCGGGGCGACGCGGACCAGGCTTCGCACCACATCCAGCCGCGTCGGCTGGGCCAGGGCGGCGAGCGCCAGCAGGGCGTGAGTTGATTCCATATTTCCAGCATAATCGAACTAATGCCTGTCGCAAAGTTGGGCGCGAAGGCGAAGTCTGGCATGCGTGGTGCAATGAATTGGCGCGTTCGAATCGAACCCTTGACCCGGCCCCTGTTCTTCGCGGTGTCGCGGGCCAGCCGGGGCATGACGCTTGGCGTGCGCGCGGTCGCGGTCGACGAAGAAGGCCGCGTCATGCTGGTGCGCCACACCTATCTGGAAGGCTGGTGGCTGCCGGGCGGGGGGGTGGATCGCGGCGAGACGATCGGCGACGCGGCCGCGCGCGAACTGTTCGAGGAGACGGGGCTGAAGGCGATCGCGCCCGGCCGCCTGCTCTCGGTCCATTCCAACGAGCGGTTTTTTCGCGGCGACCATGTGCTCGTCTACCGCTTCGACGCCTTCGAGGTCGGCGAGATGACTCATCGGGGAGAGATCGCCGAGGCCCGGTGGTTCGACCCGAACGCCCTGCCGGCCGACGCCCATCGTTCGACGCGGGCGCGGTTGGCGGAAATCTTCGGCGGCGCGCCCGTCGATCCGCTCTGGTAGGGGGAAGCCATGAATCTCGGACCCTGGATCGCCATGATCGCCGTCGTGCTGGCGGGCGGCGCCACCGCCTTACAGGCGCCGACGAACGCCAAGCTGGCGGGGGCGGTGGCCGGGCCGGTCAACGCCGCCTTCGTATCCTTCGCCGTCGGCACTGCGGCGTTGGGGATCGTCGCGGCGTTTCTGCACGCGAGGCCCGACATGACGGCGGTCAGGGGCCTGCCGCCCTATGCCTGGATCGGCGGCCTGTACGGCGCGGTCTTCGTGGTGGCGGCGGCCTGGGCGGTGCCGCGGCTGGGTGTGGCGACGACTATCACCCTGATGGTGGCGGGGCAGCTGTTGATCAGCCTGGTGCTGGATCATTTCGGCGCCCTGGGGGTGCCGCGCGCGCCGATCAGTCTGACGCGGGTGGCGGGCGTCGCCTTGGTGATCGCCGGGGTAGTGCTGGTACGTCGGGGGTAGGTTTCAAGCGTAACCGTTCCGGGCGGGGCGGCGAATGGCGGCCGACCGCAACCGTTCGGGCCCGCTCATGACCTTCGCCGACGCCGCTCCCTCACGCCTCGACGCCCGTGCCTTCCTCCGGGCCGGGATCGTCGTGATCTTCCTTTGGTTCGGCTACATGAAGTTCCTGCCGTACGAGGCCGAGGGCGTGAAGGGCATCGCAGAGACCTACTGGCTGTTCGGTTGGCTCTATCCCCTGGTCGGAGTTCAGGGCGCGTCCAATGTCATCGGCGTTCTAGAGATTGCGGCCGGGGTGCTGATCGCGCTGGGTGGACGCTTCCCCTTCGCTGGTCTGGTCGGGGCCCTGATGGGCGTGGCGACCTTTCTGGTGACACTCAGCTTCTTCTTCACCGCACCGGGCATCGTGGCCGAGGGCTATGCCTTCCCCGCCCTGGGTTCGACGGGTCAGTTCCTGGCCAAGGACATCGGGCTTCTGGCCATTTGCCTGTTCCTGCTGTTTGACGCGCAGAAGCGCATCGCGCCCTGACCTGACGAGGCCGCTCGGGGGTGCTATCCCCCGCCCATGTCCGCTCCTCTCCCCGACGCCGGTCGAAACTGGGTCGACGCCCGCGCGCCCGAGGCCTGGAAGCCCTGGCTGAAGCTGGGCCGGTTTGACCGTCCGGTGGGCGTCTGGCTGCTGCTGCTGCCGGGCTGGCAGGGGATCGCCCTGGCGCTCGCGGCCGCGGGCCGCGCACCCGGTCCCTACGACGCCTGGCTGTTCCTCGGCTTCGGCATCGGGGCCTGCCTGATGCGGGCGGCGGGCTGCGCCTTCAATGATATCGTCGACCGCGACATCGACCGGCAGGTCGCGCGCACGGCGGGACGGCCGGTCGCGTCCGGCCAGATCAGCGTCAAGCAGGCGTGGGCCTTCATCGTCGCCTGTAGCCTGGTCGCCTTCCTGATCCTGCTGACACTGGGCGGGACGGCGATCCTGCTGGGCCTTGGTTCGCTGGCGCTCGTCGCGGCCTATCCCTTCATGAAGCGCATCACCTGGTGGCCGCAGGCGTGGCTGGGGATCACCTTCAACTGGGGCGCGCTGATGGGGTTCGCAGCCGTGACGGGGCAGGTCACGGCCACCTCGGTCCTGCTCTGGATCGGCGGTGTGTTCTGGACGCTCGGCTATGACACCGTCTATGCGCTTCAGGACATCGAGGACGACGCTCTGGTCGGTGTGAAGTCTACCGCCCGAAGGCTCGGGTCAGGTGTTCGCACCGGTGTCGCGGTCTTCTACGTCGGAGCAACCCTTTGCGCGGGACTGGCAGGCGTGGCGGCGGGGCTGTGGCCGCTCTTCTTCGTTGGCCTCGCCGTCTACGCTGCCCACCTCGCCTGGCAGGTCTGGCGGCTGCGGCCCGAGGACGGCCCCTTGGCCCTTCGGCTGTTCAAGTCGAACCGTGACGCGGGCCTGATCCTGCTGGCGGCGATCGGCGCCGGTGCGCTATCGGTATCGCTCTGACCGGAGAGACCTGACCATGTTCGCCCGTCCCCGCCTGCTGGCCGTTTCGTTGATCGCGCTCGCCGCGCTCGGCGCGTGCAACCGTGATCGTCCGGAGAAAGCGGCCAATGCGACGCCCGCCTCCGGCGAAGCGGCGGTGGTGACCCCGGCCGAAGCCGCCGCGCCGATGGCGTTCGAATCCAAGACGCCCTACGCCGAGGTCAGCCTGACCCTGCCGATCGCGCTGCGCAGCCAGCCGGACCTGCACGCCCGTCTCTACGCCGCCAATGTGCGCGACCTGCGCACCTTCGCGGAGGGCGCCCAGGCCGACCGCACCGAGGCCGGGGGCGACGAGGGCCTGCCGCCCTACGACAAGACCATCGAATTCACGCCGGGCGCCGAGACCGCCAAGCTGTTCAGCCTGATGCGGACGGTTTCGGAGTTCACAGGCGGCGCCCACCCGAACGCCCAGTATGGCGCGGTGCTGTGGGACAAGGCTCTCAAGCGCGAGATCGCGGCGGCGGATCTGTTCGTCAAACCCGCCGACTTCACCGCTCTGGACCAGGCCCTGTGCGCCGCCATCAACGCCGAAAAGCGCCGCCGCGACCCGTCGGCCGAGACCGTCACCCTGACCGGCGACGGCACTTGGAAATGCCCGCGCGCGATGGAGACGCCGTTCGTGCTGGCGGCCTCGACCGAGCCCGGCAAGGCGGGCGGCCTGACCTTCCTCGTGGGCCCCTACATCGTGGGACCCTACGCGGCCGGGTCCTATGAGGTCAGCGTGCCGCTCTCGGCCTTCCGCGCCCTGATCGCCCCGGCCTATGCGGGTGAGTTCGGCGGCGGGTTGAAGCCCGCCGCCTGACGCCTCAGCGCAGGAATTCGTCCACCGCCGCGTCGAACAGCGCCGGCTGATCGGCCATGATGAAGTGCCTCGCCCCGTCGATGCGGACGAGCTTCACGCCCGGCAGGGTCGCATACTCCCGCGTCCAGAGCGCCTCGGCCATGGCGGGCGGCGGACCGCCGTCGGCGTCGGTGGCGTAGAGGACTGTAACGGGCGTGGTCATGGCCGCGAGACCCGGACGCGCATCGGTGGTCATGACGTCGTGGAAGGCGGCGGCGAAGGCGCGCCGGTCGCTGGCCATCGACCACTCCACCATCCGCTCGCGGATCGCCGGGTCTCGGGCCAGGCCCACGGCGGATTGCACCTGCTGCTGGCGGAATGCGTCGTCCGAGGCGGCGAGGACGCCCGCCCGCGCCTGGTCAGCGAAGGGCCGGGCGTTGTCTGACGTGATCCCGGGGCCGAACAGGGCCGAGTAGAAAGGCAGGGCGTCGACGATCATGACGCGGCCGATGCGATCCGGGTGGCGCTGTGCGAGCAGGAGACCCGTCAGGCCACCCATGGAGTGGCCGATGATGGCCGGGCGCTCCAGGCCCGCGACCCGGATGTAGCGCGCCACTTCCGCGACCTCGGGCTCGACGAAGGGGCCGTGGCCGTGAATCCAGGGCTCGCCCGCGAAGCCGGCCAGCTGGACCATGTGCACGCGGTGAGTTGCCTTCAGCCGATCGGCAAGGGGCCGCCAGACCTCGCGCGATGACGCCAGGCCGGGGATCAGGATGACGTCGGGGCCCGATCCGACGACCTCGACCGACAGCCGACTGGAGGCGAAGGCCGGCGCGCTCTGGGCGACTGCGACGCCCGGCAGGGCGGCGAGTGAGAGCGGCGCGGCGGCCATGGCGGCGGCCAGGCACAGGGCGCGCAGGATTTCGCGCCCGGGTTGGGCGGTGTTCGGCATGGCGTGTCGTTTTGGTCAGGTTAGCCTGACAGGGTGTCAGGCGCGTGAGGGTTGGTGAAGATGGCCTCCACCGGCTCCCCGAAGACGGCGGAGATGCGGTAGGCGAGGTCCAGCGAGGGGTCGTGCTTCTCGGTCTCGAGCGCGTTGACCGCCTGGCGCGAGACCCCGATGGCGCGGCCCAGCTGCTCCTGGGTCCAGCCGCGTTGCGAGCGGAGTTCCTTCATGCGGTTCTTCACCGGCTGGTCCGGATGAACGGAGTGACGAGCCCGTACAGGCCCCAGAACAGGGCGTAGACGATCCAGCCCGGCGCATGGGGCGCGTCGCCATAGCTTTCCATGAATCCCCATCCCGAGAACAGGGCGAAAGCCAGCCCGGCCGCGACGATGAAGCGTTTGGCCATCAGCGTCCGCATGAACTCGTCGGCCTCGTTCATGAAGGCCACGGTGGCCCAGATCTGGCCGGCGATCGGCGCTGCCACCGCGAGGCCGAGAAGCATCCCGGCAGGCGTGCCGATGATCTCGTCGAAAGCCCCGAGGATGGCGGCCACGTTGACGGCGACGTAGCCGGTCATGAATGCCAACGTGCGGACCACATAGCGTCTGTTGGCGCCTTCCGGTGCGACGAGACTGGACATGGCGTGAACTCCGTGGAAGTCATGCATACCTGACACCAATGGAATGTCATGTCAACCTGACATCTATGCCGTACGGTCGATTCATCCGCGGTCCTTTGCTAGGTTGGGGCTCATGCCCGCCGCGCCTCGTGTTTCGCCGTCCGCCGTGTTCACGCCCGATGCCTGGGCGCCGTTTCAGGCTCGCTCCTGGTGGAAGGGGCCGCTGCTGGTGCTCCACTGCTGGGGCGTGATCGCCGCAGCGGTCGCCATCGGCGTCTGGCAGCCGATCTTGATACCGCTGTGTGTCATGGTCATCGGCGCGCGACAGTTGGGCCTCGCCATCCTGATGCACGAGGCGGCCCACGGCGCCCTGGTCCCCAACCTGAAGCTCAACGATTTCCTCGGGCAGTGGCTGTGTGCCGTGCCTATCGGGGCGTCACTGACCGCCTATCGGCCCTATCACCTGGCCCATCACCGCTTCGCCCAGCAGCCGGAGGACCCGGACCTGATGCTCGCGGCCCCATTCCCGGTCAGCCGGGCGTCCCTTCGGCGCAAAATGATCCGCGATCTGACCGCCCAGACCTTCTTCAAGCAGAGGGTGCTCCTTCCGCTGGCGGCGTTGCGGGGTCGCTCGGGTGCCAACGAAGACGCCCATGCGTACGACGCCATCGTGACCGGTCGGTCGGTCGCCGCCTTTCTGATCTGGAACGCGGGCCTGCTGGTGGTTCTAAGCCTGCTGGGCGTCTGGTGGGCCTTCTTCGCCCTGTGGCTTCTGCCGATGGCGACCTGGTTTCCGCTGGTGACGCGGCTCCGGAACATCGCCGAGCACGCCTGTGTCGAGGGTTCGGCCGACGACCCCTTCCGCGCCGCCCGCACGACCCGCGCCCGCTGGTGCGAGCGGGCCTTCATCGCCCCCTACTGGGTCAACTTCCATGCCGAGCATCACCTGTTCATGCATGTGCCGTGCTGGAACCTGCCCCGGCTCCATCGTGCCGTCCGCGCCACCGAGCCGGGCCAGCGGATGGAGGTGGCGAACGGATACGTCGAGGTGCTGAGACAGGCCGCGTCGCGTCCGGCCTGACACAAAGACCCCGTAGGGTCGTCCCGATCAGCTCCATTGTCGCGGCTACGCCATGCCGCATTGCAGCGAAGGAGGACGGGGCGGACACAGGGGCCATGTCCCACGCGCCCTCCAGTCGAGGCCTGCCCGTGCCGACCGGTCGCCTGTCGCGGCTGGCGCGGTTCGGCGGCCTGGCGACCGGCATCGCCGGAAACGCCCTGGCCGAAGGCGCCGTGCAACTGGCCAAGGGGCGGCGCCCGACCATGGGCGACCTGCTGCTGACGCCCGCCAACGCCATCCGCGTCACCGAACAACTGGCCCAGCTGCGCGGGGCGGCGATGAAGATCGGCCAGCTGATGTCGATGGACGCGGGCGACCTCCTGCCGCCGGAACTGTCGGACATCCTGGCCCGTCTCCGCGCCGACGCCCGTCCTATGCCGCCGGTCCAGCTGACGGCCGCGCTCAACCGCCGCTGGGGCCGGGGCTGGGAGGATCGCTTCCACCGCTTCGACATGACCCCGGTAGCCGCCGCCTCCATCGGCCAGGTCCACCGCGCCTTGACCCGCGATGGCCGCGATCTCGCGATCAAGGTCCAGTACCCGGGCGTCCGGCGCAGCATCGACTCGGACGTCGACAACGTCGCCACCCTGCTGAAGGTCTCCGGCGTCCTGCCGCGCGAGATCGACCTCGCCCCCCTGCTGGCCGAGGCCAAGCGCCAGCTGCATGAGGAGGCCGACTACGCCCGCGAGGCCGACCATCTGGCCCGTTTCGGCGCCCTGTTGGCGGACGATCCCGACCATGTGGTACCAGGCCTGTGCGCCGAGCTGACGCGGCCCGACGTGCTGGCCATGGACTACGTCGACGGCGGGCCGGTCGAGGCCATGACCGGCGCGTCGCAGGCCGAACGGGACCGGATCGCCACCGTCATGATCCGGCTCTTGCTGCGCGAGCTGTTCGACTTCGGCTTGATGCAGACCGATCCCAACTTCGCCAACTATCGCGTCGATGCGGCCGGGCGGCTGGTCCTGCTCGACTTCGGTGCGACACGCGCCATTCCGCCTGCCCTGGCCGAGGGCTACCGCGCCCTGATGCGCGCGGCAATGAACGACGACCGCCATGCGGCCATTCAGGCAGCGGAGACGATCGGCTTCTTCGACCATCGCGCACGCGCCCGCGACGCCGAGGGCTTGGAGGCCATGTTCGATCTGGCCCTGGCGCCGTTCCGGGGCGAGGGGCCGTTCGACTTCGGCGACACCGCGGTGGCCGCCCGGCTGCGCGATCGGGGCATGACTTTCGCGCAGGACCGAGCCGTCTGGCATGTGCCGCCGGTCGACACCCTGTTTGTGCAGAGGAAGCTGGGTGGCGTCTATCTGCTGGCCAGCCGGTTGAAGTCGCGCGTCGAGGTACGCCGCCTGCTGGCGCCCTGGCTCTAGCCATCGCGGGCCGTATCGCGCACAGACCGGCCGTGCCCATCGTCGATCCGACCGCCTTCATCCGCGCCAACACCCGGTTGCAGACCGTGCCGCACGCGCCGGAGATCACCCTGTGGCTCGCCGACGAGGTCACGCCCATCTGGCGGCTCACTGAAGAAGAACTCGGCGAGCTCGGCCTGCCGCCGCCCTTCTGGGCCTTCGCCTGGGCGGGGGGACAGGCGCTGGCGCGCTGGCTGCTGGATCATCCCGAGGAGGTGGCGGGAAAGCGGGTTCTGGATTTCGCGGCTGGGTCGGGGCTGGTCGGGATCGCGGCGATGAAGGCGGGGGCGGCGCATGTGCTGTGCGCCGACATCGACCCGTTCTGCGGGGCCGCCGTCGCCTTGAACGCCGAAGCAAACGGCGTGCGGGTCGACTTCACCGATGCGGACCTGCTCGATGCGCCCCCACCCGATGTCGACGTCATCTGCGCCGGTGACGTCTGCTACGAACAGCCGATGGCCGGGCGAGTCCTCGACTGGTTGGCCTCGGCGCGCGCGAAAGGGACCCGCGTCCTGATCGGTGATCCGCACCGGACCTATTTTCCGCGCGAGGGACTGGAGTTCCTCTCCGAGTACCGCGTGCCGACGACCCGGGAGCTCGAGGACTTCGAGATCAAGCGCACCTCCGTCTGGGCCCTGCCATGATCTCAGAGGTGTGAGAAAGGCCACGCTTGGCGTTCAGGGTCGATGCAACCACTTTTGCTGCATGCACCCGTGGTTTGTCCCTGTATTGCTCGCAGCCAGCACCGTGGCTTTGCCCGCCGCCGCCCAGGTCTGGCCGGGTTCTCCACCCACGAGCCAGGCGGACGTCCACCGCTATCGCCTTGAGCAGCAGCGGCTCCAGTCGGCGGAGCAGGCAGCCTTCGCCCGACAGCAGGGCCTCAGCACCCGGCTGACGCGGCTCGAGGTCGAGGCGGCGCGACAGCCTCAGCCCTATGTCCCTCTGGTCGAGCCCCTGCCGTCCTCGCGCGGGACGGCGACCTCGTCGGTCGCCGGTTCGACGGCGCGGCGCGAGGCGGTCTCCTCTGGCGTGCGCCAGATCGACGCCTGGCTGGACCGGGATCCGCGCTGATCGGCCTGCATCCCTTCCCCTCGACCGGCGTTCCGGCATAGCTTGGGGTCAAGGGCGAGGGAGAGCGACATGCGCTGGCAGGGCGGACGCAGGGGCGGCGGGATCGAGGACCGGCGCGGCATGGGCGGAGGCGCGGTCGCCGGAGGTGGCATCGGCGTCGCCGTGCTGGCCCTGATCGGCTATTTCGTCTTCGGCATCGACCCCTCGACCACGACCCAGGTCGCCAGCCAGTTCGGCGCGGCGGGCGCGTCGCAGGAGGGCCGCGAGGGCACACCGGAGGACCAGGCGGGCCTGTTCGTCGATGTGGTCGGCCGCAACATCAACGAGGTCTGGGCCCAGAAACTCGACGGTTATCAGCCGCCCGCCAACATCGTGCTCTACGAGGGCGGCACGCCGACGGGCTGCGGCTATGGCCAGGCGGCGTTCGGACCCTTCTATTGCCCCGCCGACCGGCAGGT
Organism: Brevundimonas bacteroides DSM 4726; assembly: GCF_000701445.1. GTDB lineage: Bacteria > Pseudomonadota > Alphaproteobacteria > Caulobacterales > Caulobacteraceae > Brevundimonas > Brevundimonas bacteroides. Next base: position 395,538 of record NZ_JNIX01000008.1, on the reverse strand, counting down.
CTATCTGGACCTCGGCTTCTGGCAGGAGATGGAGCGGATGGGCGCGTCGGGCGCCGATTTCGCCAAGGCCTATGTCCTCGCCCACGAGATCGGCCACCATGTCCAGACGCTGACAGGCGCATCCGAGCAGGTGCAGCGCGCCCAGCAGGCGGCGCGGTCGGAGGGCGAGGCGAACCGCTACTCCGTGGCGCTGGAGCTTCAGGCCGACTGCTACGCCGGAGTGTGGGCGGCCAACGCTTCAGCGGTGTCCGGCGGCGAGGTGGCGCTGGAGCCCGGCGATCTGGAAGAGGGGCTGCGCACGGCCTCGGCCATCGGCGATGACGCCCTGCAGAGGAATTCGGGACGCGGCGTGAACCCGGAGAGCTTCACCCACGGCTCGTCGGAACAGCGGATGCAGTGGCTGCAGCGCGGCTATCAGTCCGGCGACCCGGCGGCGTGCGATACCTTCGCCGGCCTCTAGGCCGCTTGTTGCACCGCGAAAGACGCGCCACAGTCGGCGAGTGACCGCCGCTCTCTCCGCTGCTGAAGCCTTGAAGTCCGCCCGCCGCGTGGTGGTGAAGGTCGGCTCGTCGCTGGTCGTCGAAGCCGACAGCCGGGGACCAGCGCTCGGCTGGATGGCGTTGCTTGCCGAGGACATCGCGGCGCTGAGATCCAGCGGGCGGCAGGTGATCCTGGTGTCCTCGGGCGCGGTGGCGCTGGGGCGTGGGCGGCTGGGGCTGGAGAAGAACGCGCGGCTGGACGAGAAGCAGGCTGCGGCCGCCGTCGGTCAGTCGCTGCTGATGCAGGCCTGGGAACAGGCGCTGAGCCCGCGCGGGATGACCCCGGCGCAGGTGCTGCTGACCCGCGACGACACCGAGCGGCGGCGGCGCTGGCTGAATGCGCGCGCGACGATCGAGGCCCTGCTGAAGCTGTCGGCCGTGCCGGTGGTCAACGAAAACGACACGGTGGCGACCGAGGAGATCCGCTATGGCGACAACGACCGGCTGGCGGCGCGGGCGGCCCAACTGGCGCGCGCGGACCTGCTGATCCTGCTGTCGGATGTGGATGGTCTTTACACGGATGATCCGAGACGAAATTCGTCGGCGGAGCATCTGCCGGTCGTCGAAGCCCTGACGCCCGAGGTGCTGGCCATGGCGGGAGGCGCCAACGCCGAGGCCGATGTCGGCACCGGCGGCATGGCGACCAAGCTGGAGGCGGCGCGGATCGCGCGCTCGGCCGGGTGCGCCACGTTGATCGTCTCGGGGCTGGCGACGCGGCCGCTGGCGGCGGTGACGGCGGGGGCGAAGGCGACCCTGATCACCGCGCCGGCAACGCCCATGCAGGCCTACAAGTCCTGGATCGCGGGAAGTCTGGAGCCGGCGGGGGCGTTGACCGTGGACGGTGGCGCGGTCGAGGCGCTGGGGTCGGGTCGCAGCCTGCTGGCGTCGGGCGTGCGCCGGGTCGAGGGCCGCTTCGATCGGGGCGACAGCGTGCGGGTGACGGGCGAGGACGGTCGGACCCTGGGCGTGGGCTTGGCCGCCTACCCCGCCGAGGAGATGGAGCGCATCCGGGGTCGCCATTCCGGAGAGATCGAGGCCATCGTCGGCTACAAGGGGCCGGGCGTGGCCATTCATAGAGACGACCTGGTGCTGACCTCATGAGCCTGGACGCGACGATGCTGGAGATGGGCCGCCGGGCGCGGGGCGGGGCCGATGCACTGCGCACCGCGACGGCGCAGACGCGGTCGGCGGCGCTGTCGGCGATGGCGGGGGCGCTACGGGATCGCTCCGACGCCATCCTGTCGGCCAATGCGGCGGACGTTGAGCGGGCGAGGGCCAGGGGCATGTCGGAGGCCCTGATCGACCGGCTGTCGCTGACGCCTGCACGCATCGCCGCCATGGCGGGCGCGGTCGAGGAGGTCGCGGCCTTTCCCGATCCGCTGGGCGCGACGACCGCGCGCTGGACCCGTCCGAATGGGCTGGAGTTCAGCAGGGTGCGGACGCCGCTGGGGGTGCTCGTCATCATCTACGAAAGCCGGCCGAACGTGACGGCCGATGCCGCGGCCCTTTGCATCCGCTCGGGCAATGCGGCGATCCTTCGCTCCGGGTCGGACTGTCTGGAGAGCGCGCTCGCCATCCACGCGGCGGTGGCCGAAGGGCTGACGGCGGCAGGCCTGCCGGGCGAGGCCGTGCAGTTGGTCGACACGCCCGACCGGGCGGCGGTTGGGGCGCTTCTGACCGGGCTCGAGGGGACCATCGATCTGCTGGTGCCGCGTGGCGGGCGCAGTCTGGTCGAGCGCGTTCAGGCCGAGGCGCGGGTGCCGGTGTTGGGTCATCTGGAAGGGATCAACCACACCTATCTGCACGGCTCGGCCCACGTCGGCATGGCGGTCGAGGTCGTGTTGAACGCGAAGATGCGGCGGGTCTCGGTCTGCGGCGCGACCGAGACCCTGCTGGTCGACCGAGAGGCGGCGGATCGCCTCCTGCCGCCGGTGGCCGAGGCCTTGTCGGCGGCGGGCTGCGAGTTGCGCGGCGACGCGGCGGCCCGGGCGCTGGTGGCCGGCATGGGCATGGCGGAGGAGGAGGACTGGTCGACCGAGTATCTGGCGCCGATCCTGTCGGTGAGGGTTGTCGACGGGCTGGACGAGGCGGTTGAGCACATCAACCGCTACGGCTCGGGCCATACCGAGGCCATCGTGGCCGAGGACGCTTTCGCGGCGGCCGCATTCCAGGCTGTGGTGGACGCCTCCATCGTACTGTGGAACGCCTCGACCCAGTTCGCCGACGGCGGCGAGTTCGGCTTCGGCGGCGAGATCGGCATCTCCACCTCTCGCCTTCATGCCCGGGGGCCGGTGGGGGCCGAGCAGCTGACCAGCTACAAGTATGTGGTGCGGGGAACGGGGCAGACGCGGCCCTAGCCGACGGTGAGGGACCGCCCCTCCGCGAGGTACAGCTGGCCCCGTCCGAGATCCATCACCAGCGTGCGCCCCTCGAAAGCCTCCATACCGAGCAGGGCGTCCGGGAATCCGGGCAGGGAGACGTCGGCGTAGATCGGCACTTCCGCGTCACGATACAGCCGGTCGCCCACCGTGACGGTGCGCGCGAGCGCCACCTCCGCCGCGATGGCGCCGCCCAGCACGATGCTGGAGGTCCGTCGTGTCGGGCGGCCATCGAGCAGGCCCGCGCCTACCGCCGCGTCGCGGCCGAGCGCCAGCAGCGCCGAAGCCCCGGTGTCGACCACGGCCTGGATGGTCGCGCCCTCGACGGTGACCTGTGTCGACAGGGCAGTCCCCTTGCGGGTGACCGCGATCGACTGGGCGTCGGTCGGCAGGACGTGGTCCTCGGGCCTCAGGAAGCGCAGGCGATGGCCGACGGTGTCGAGCTCCAGCACCGTCTCGCCGAGCAAGTCCTGGCCCAAAATCAGCGGGGCCGACAGGCCGTCGCGCATGGCCAGCGGACCCAGCGCCAGGATGGCGGTTCGCAGTTTCTCGATCCTCATCGCGCCGACGCTCAGGCTCAGCGTCGTGCCCCGCCCCATCTGCGCCCCGCCGCCGACGCCATATGCCACCAGCGGCAGGTCGATGGCGCGGTCCAGACCCAGGAGGTCGAACAGCCCGCGGTCGATGACCGAATACTGCGCGCCCGAGTCCACCAGGGCGCGGATGGTCTGGCCCGCCACGGTCACCAGCACGGTCGGCACCGAGGCGCGGGGCTCGTCGTAGGGCAGCCAGCCGCTTGAGCCGTCGGCGGGAAATGTCACGCTGGGATCACGCCACAGGACGTTCTCCCTCAGCCACCACGCGCCCCCCAGGCCGCCGGCGAGCAGGCCGGCTCTAATCAGAAGGTCGCGGCGGTTCATGCCTCAGACAGTGGGGAGCCCGTGCGGCGGTGTCGAGGCGGCGGATCGCTGCGGGGCTCAGACCTCGAACCGCACCCCCTGCGCCAACGGCAGGGCGGAGGAGAAGTTCACCGTCTGGGTCTGGCGGCGCATATAGGCTTTCCAGGCGTCGGAGCCCGACTCGCGGCCGCCGCCAGTATCCTTCTCGCCGCCGAAGGCCCCGCCAATCTCGGCGCCCGAGGGGCCGATGTTGACGTTGGCGATGCCGCAGTCCGAGCCCCAGGCGGACAGGAACTGCTCGGCCTCGCGGACACTGTCGGTGAAGACACACGAGCTCAGGCCTTGCGGCACGGCGTTCTGCAACTCCACGGCTTCGTTGAAGTCGCGCCAGGTCAGGACATAGAGGATCGGCGCGAAGGTCTCGTGCATGACGACTGGGCTCTGGGCCGACATACGAACGATGGCGGGGCGGACGTAGGCACCCGCGCGCTCGACCCGTCCGCCGCCGGTCACGATGGTCCCGCCCTCTTCTACGGCTCGGGCCAGGGCCGCGTCGAAAGCGTGTGTCGCGGCGTCGTCGATCAGGGGTCCGACCAGGACGCCGTCGTCCCTCGGGTCGCCGATAGGCAGGCTGTCATAGGCCTCGGCCAGGCGGGCGATCAGGGTCTCCGCGATATCCTCGTGCACCAGCAGGCGACGCAGGGTGGTGCAGCGCTGGCCGCAGGTGCCGACGGCGGAGAAGGCGATGGCGCCCACCGCCATGTCGAGGTCGGCGCTCGGGGTGACGATCATGGCGTTGTTGCCGCCGAGCTCCAGTAGCGACCGGCCCAGCCGCGCCGCCACGCTCTGGGCCACCGCACGGCCCATGCGGGTGGAGCCGGTGGCGGATACCAGCGGCACGCGCGGATCGGCGGCCAGGGCCTCTCCGACCTCGCGCCCGCCGATCACGACCTGAAGCAGGCCGTCCGGCGCGTCGCCGAAGCGGGCGAGCGCGCGCTCGACCACCGCGTGGGTCGCGAGCGCCGTCAGCGGCGTTTTCTCTGACGGCTTCCAGATCACCGGATCGCCGCAGACCAGGGCGAGCGCCGCGTTCCAGGCCCACACGGCGACCGGAAAGTTGAAGGCCGAGATGACCGCGACCGGGCCGAGCGGCTGCCAGGTCTCGCGCATGTGGTGGCCGGGGCGTTCGCTGGGGAGCGTCAGGCCGTAGAGCTGGCGCGACAGGCCGACGGCGAAGTCGCAGATGTCGATCATCTCTTGGACCTCACCCAGGCCCTCTGAGGCGATCTTGCCGGCCTCGAGCGTGACCAGGGCGGCGAGGTCGGCCTTGGCGGCGCGGAGCTCCACGCCGAGGAGGCGAACCAGTTCGCCGCGCCGGGGGGCTGGGACGCGACGCCAGGCGTCGAAGGCCATTGTAGCTCCAGCGATGGCGCGGTCTACGTCGTCCGGCTTGGCGGTCCGCACGGCGCCACCGGTCGACCCGTCGACCGGCGAGCGGATTGGGAGGCCTGTCGGGGTAAAGACCCCCGCGGGAACGCCAAGGCGGGAGAGGATGGCGCGGGCGTCGTCGGCGGCGGTCATGGCGGGCTCCTTGCTCGCACCGCTTAGCCTCGGCTCCGGATGAACGAAAGGGCCGCCTCCCTTTCGGACGACGGCCCCTCAATCAGGCGATCAGGCGCTTACCACCGGTCGTGACGTCCGCCGTCGCGGCGATCTTCGCGCAGCTGATAGCGGATGCGATCCAGCCGCTGCTCCAGATCGTTGCGTTCCCAGCGGCTGTAGCCGTCGCGGCCATAGCGCCAGCTCAGGCGCTGGACCTCGTCGAGCTGCCAGCGCAGGTTCTGGGCCTCGCGGCGGCTGATGGTCCCGCGATAGGCGGCGCGGTCGACGCGCTGGGCCAGACGGGCCTGTTCGCCGTTCAGGCCGCCATTGCCACCACCGTTCCAGCCGCCGTTGTAGCCGCCGCCGTGACGGTCATGATCGCGGTCGTAGCCGCCGCCATAGCCACCGCCGTGGCCACCATAGGATTGAGCCAGCGTCGGGGTCGCGATCGCGACCGCCGACGCAGCCAGGAGCGAAAGCAGCGCTTTCTTCGTCAGGGCGGTCGTCATCGAGGTCTTCCTTCAAAGCGGTCCGGGGATCGGGCCGACGGGTGAAGGAAACCACGGCGAAGCTGACACGCCTCTGAGGCGAACGTTGTCTGGCGTTCAGCCAGATGAACGGCCACGCTTCGGAACCGCGCGCAAGGCGACGGGTTCGAATGGTTCAACGCCAACCGCAGGAGATTTCCGTCGTGAGAATCCGAGACGTCATGTCCAGAGACATCCATATCGCCCAGCCAACCGACACCCTGGAGGCCGTCGCGGCGCGCATGAAGGCTGGCGACTTCGGCTTCGCGCCCGTCGTGGAGGGCGACCGGCTGGTCGGCACGGTGACGGACCGCGACATCGCTATCCGCGGCGTCGGCGAGGGCCGCCCGCCGCAGGCCGCCGTGGCCGAGGTGATGTCGCGCGGGGCGACCACGGTGCTGGACAGCGACGATCTGCGCGTGGCGCTCGACCTGATGGCCGACGGCCGCATCCGCCGACTGCCGGTGCTCGACAAGCATGATCGTCTGGTCGGCGTGGTGTCGCTGGGCGACCTGTCCACCCGCGTGAAGGAGAAATCGGCCGGCGAGACGCTGGAATCCATCTCCCGGCCCCACTGATCTTCACCGCGCCTTCACCCTGTCTCTGAACCCTGTGTCAACGCGCGAGGGGGCAGGGTGGCCGTCCAATCACGAGGGTGGCGATGGCGCGCGCGCAGTTCCAGAAGGGTCAGAAGGTCTGGGTCGAATGCGTCGGCGCCTGGGCGCACGTCGAAAAGGTCCAGCCCGTCTGGGCCAAGGGCTTCGACGAGCCCGTGCGCGTCACCTACGACGTGGGCCTGGGCCGCGAGTTTCAGGCGTCCGAACTGCTGCTGCCGTCCGAGGACGAGACGCCGGACATGGCGGGCTGGCGGCTGCTGCGGGCGCGCAACAAGTGGCAGTCGGCGGAGGACACGCCGCATCATCCCTATCCCGGCACCTATCCGGTGGTGGTCACCGACTCCGCCGACTGGGGCGGTTGGCGGGTGCCCGGCGCCGAGTACGACCGCGACCCGAACCGGATCGAGTTCCAGGCCCGCCTGATCACCGCCGCGCCCCGCCTGATGGCACTGGCCCAGCGGCTGGTCGACGCGGTAGCCGAAAACCCCGACGACGCCCCGCCCGAGAGTCTGGCCCTGGCGCGCGAGGCCCGCGATATCCTGAAGTCCGTGACCCAGATCATGGCCCCGACTGCCGAGATGCCCGCCGCCTTGGCCGCACCGGGGCCTGTCGCTCGGGTCGCCGCGTGATCCGGGGAAGGTTTCGTTAACCAAGCCTCGACAGGATTCCGCGACGCAGCTTAGATTCCGGAGCGTCGTCGAATCGCCAAGCGCTCGCCCCGGCCGTCCCGGCCGCGACGCCGCGAACTGTCCGGGAGAGCGCCTTGCGGGGCAGCGAGCGCCGCACTCAGAATCCGGGCCGAAGGGCATCGGACACCACCCCGGCGCTTCCCGCCTGGGCGCGGATCACCGTGCTGGCGTTGACTCTGGGCCTCGCCCTCTACGTCGTTCTCTTCGCTCGCGAGAGCACGCGGCCCGCTCGCGAGGCGGCGGTGCTTCGCGAACAGGCGCTGTCACGTGACGTGGCCTTCGGTGCCGCGCGTCTGGAAGCCGATCTTGCCTCGGCGCGTCTGGGACTTGCAGCGGCGCGGGCAGCACTGGCCAGAAATCCGGCTCGGCCGCTTGATGCCATAGAGGCGGCTCGCGCGGTGGCTCCCACCAACGCTTTTGCGGTTCTGGACGAGGCCGGTGCGCCCCGCGCGGTCCAGGGCGCCGAGCCCGGCGGCTTTGGTTCCTCGAGACGGGGCGAGCTCTTGCCCGCTTCGGACCGAAGTGCATTGCTGACGACGTCCGACGGGCCCGGCGGTCGCATTGTCGCGCGCACGCCGGTGCCGAGCGACCCGCGCGGTCGGCTGCTGATCGTCATGCCCCAGGTCGGCGTGATCGCGTCGGGCGAAGCGGACCTCAAGCGTCGAATCGGTGTGGGCCTTCAGCCGCTGATCGAAGCGGGAGCACCGACCAAGATCGAGCTGTCCTCGGAACGCGCCATCGAGGCGGTCGCCGCCCCCGTCGGGTCGACCGGACTCCACGCTGTGGCCTGGCGGCCGGAGAGCGCGGGCGCGGCCGCGGTCATCAGCGATCTCTGGTTGCTGATCGCGCCGCTTGGACTGGGTCTGCTCGTGCTGGGTCTGGCCTTGATGCAGCGCTGGCGTCAGAGCCGCGCCGCCAAGGTCTTCGCAGAAACCGAGCACCGCTTCCGCGTCGCCGTCGAGGCTGCCCGGTGCGGCGTCTGGGAGTGGGACACAGAGGCCGATGAGGTCATCGTTTCGGATTACATGGCCGAACTGCTGGGCCTCCCTGAGGGAGGTTCGGTGACGGCCGAAGCCGTGATGGAACGAATTCATCCCCGCTATCGCGACCTTGTCCAGCACGCCCTGCTGCAGGCATCGACGTTCGGGTCCTTCGAGGTCACCTTTCCGGTACCCGTCGAGGGGCGCGGCGCCCGCTGGATCGACGCGCGGGGTCAGGCGCGGGGCGCGAGGGGGGAGCACGGCTTTTCCATGATCATGGGCGTGGCGCTGGACATCACCGAGGCCCGCCGCGCCAAGGCCCAGGCGCAGGCAGCCGAGAACCGGCTGAGGGACGGCATCGAGAGCGTGTCGGATGCGTTTGCCCTGTTCGATCGCAACGGTCGGCTGATCCTGTGCAACGTCGCCTTCAAGGACGCTTTCGGCTTCACCGACGAGGCGCTGAGGAAGGGCGCGCTCAAGGACGAGCTGACCCGCATCGCGGCGCTCGCCATCAAGGCCGAACGCCCGTCCGCCGAGGGCCGCGCCGGAGCCCGCGAAGTCGAGCTGCACGATGGCCGCGTACTGCAGTTGAACGAGCGGTTCACCGGTGACGGCGGCACCGTGGTCACCGCCGCCGACGTGACCTTCATCCGGCGCCAGGAGCTGGAACGTCAGAAGGCGGCGGATTCCCTGCGCGCCACCGTCGACCAGCTGGAGGCCAGCCAGGAGAAACTCAGCCTTCTCGCCCGCAAGTACGAGATCGCCATGACCCGGGCCGAGGCCGCCAACCAGGCCAAGTCCGAGTTCCTGGCCAACATGTCCCATGAGCTGCGCACGCCGCTGAACGCCATCAACGGCTTCTCCGAGATCATGGCGGGCGAGATGTTCGGACCGCTGGGCGACGCCCGCTACAAGGGCTATGCCGCCGACATCCTGAAATCGGGCCAGCATCTGCTCAGCCTGATCAATGATATCCTCGACATGGCCAAGATCGAGGCGGGCAAGATGACCCTGCACTATGAGGCGGTGGATCTGGTCGAGGTCTGTGAGGACGCGACGCGCCTGATGCGCGGCAAGGCGCAGGAGGCGGGACTGGCACTGATGCTGGAAGCCGGCGACCTGCCGGAAGTCGAGGCGGACTATCGTGGCCTCAAGCAGGTCATGCTGAACCTGATCTCCAACGCCGTGAAGTTCACGCCGGAGGGCGGGTCGATCACGGTTTCGGTCCAGCCGATGGCGGGCCATCGCGTCCGGATCGCGGTAACCGACACCGGCATCGGTATCGCGGCCGAGGATCTGGCGCGCCTGGCCCAGCCGTTCGAACAGGTCGAGGGCCAGCATTCCAAGACGACCCAGGGCACGGGCTTGGGTCTGGCCCTGACCAAGTCGCTGATCGAGCTGCACGGCGGGCAGATGCTGATGGAAAGCGAGCCCGGCGAGGGCACGACGGTCAGCTTCGACATCCCTGTGCGGCGGCCGGTCGAGGCCGCCCAGCCTCAGGCTCGCGCGGCCTGATCCTAAGGGGCCACACCCTGCGTCGCTGAAGCTTTGCGATTCGGTTTGACTCGGAACCAGACTGGAACAAATAATGAACATTCAGGTTCCGTGATCGCCATGCCACCCCTTTCGCTTGAGCTCGACGCCGCCGTTCCGCCGCCCCTGACCGACCTTCCGGCCGGTCTGGAGGAGGCGTGCGCGACTGCGCCACGCGACATGGCCGCGACCTTGGCCTTCGCCCTGGCGCGGGTGACGGCGCAGGATCGACGCGGGGTGGGCCTGGCCCTGACGCGGGCCTGGCTGAACGAGCATGGCCGTCCCTATGGTCCAGGTCTGGCGCGGTTCGGGCGAGACGAGGGCGTGCTTCTGGTCGTGTGCCGGACCGAGGTCGAGGCGCTGTGGGCGATGGAGCAGGGGCTGCGGTCCGGCGGTCTGTCGCTGATGCTCGGGGGCATCGAGGGCGCGGACCTGACCCAGACGCGGCGTCTGGACTTCGCCGCCCGCGACGGGGCGTCGGCGGGGGTGCTGCTGCGGACGCGGACGGGCGATCTGTCGGCCGCGCGTCGGCGCTGGCGCATCGCGGCCGAGGCCAGCGGGGGCGACCCCGACGACGTCCGCGCGCCGGGGCCGATGCGCCTGATGGCCGAACTGACCCGCAGCCGGGGCGAACGGCCCGGCGTCTGGATGCTGGAGATGGAGGATGAGACGCATCGTCTCCGTCTGGCTGATCGACTGGCCGGTCACGGTCATGGCCCGGTCGGCCGGACCGCTCGCGCCGCCTGATCCCTTCGCGCAGGCCGCGGGGCCGCTGGCGCTCATCCTGAAGACGGCGCGAGGCGCGGTGATCCACGCCCTGAACCCGGCCGCGCGCGCCGTGGGCCTCAGTCGGGGCCAGACCCAGGCCGATGCGCTGGCCATGATCCCCCACCTGGACTGTCGCCCCGCCGATCCGGAAGCCGATGCCAGGGCGCTGCGAGCTCTGGCCGTCTGGGCCGAGCGGTGGTCGCCGTCGGTCAGCGTGGACGCCTCGGACGGCGGGCTGGAGGGGCTGTTCCTCGACGTCACCGGCGCGGCCCATCTGTTCGGCGGCGAGGCGGCCCTGATCACCCAGATCGAGCGGCGTCTGGCCGACGCCGGAGCTCGCTCCCGCGCCGCCATCGCCCCGACGCCCGGCGCGGCCTGGGCGCTTGCCCGCTGGGGAATGGCTCGACGCATCGCCGCCGACGATGCGCGCGACTTGCTGGCGCCTCTGCCGGTCGAGGCCCTGCGGATCGATGCGGCGACGATGCGTCAGGCCAGGCGGTTTGGGCTGAAGACCATCGGCGACCTCTATCCCATGCCGCGCGCGGGCCTGGCCCGCCGGTTCCGCGACGTCGACGGCGCCGGTCTGGTCCGGCGGCTGGACCAGGCCCTGGGCTTGACCGCCGAGGCCCTGATCCCCGTGCGCGCGCCCGCGAAATATCGCGGCTGGGAGGCCTATGCCGAACCCCTGACCGACACCGCCGGCATCGAGGCGCGCGCGCCGGGTCTGGCCGAGAGTCTGTCGCGTGCGCTGGAGCGGGACGGACAGGGGGCGCGGGTCCTGACGCTGACCGCCTTTCGCGTCGACGGGCGGACCAGCGAAATCTCGGTCCACATGGGTCGGGCGTCCCGCGAGGTGAAGGTCTGGCTGAGGCTGTTTCGCGAAACCGGGTTCGAGCGCATCGACCCGGGCTTCGGCGTCGACGCCCTGATGCTGTCGGCCGATGTGGCCGAGCCGCTGGCCGCGCATCAGGTCGAGATGGGTCAGGAGGCGGCGGCGCGTCAGGCTGAAGGGTTGGCCGCCCTGATCGACCGGTTGTCGGCGCGGCTGGGCGAAGACGCCGTGCGGGTCGCATCCCCCGCCGGTTCGTGGCTGCCCGAACGGGCCGAGCGCTGGCGACCGGCGCTGGCCAGTGCGCCTGTCCTGGTCGAGGGACCGGCGACGCACGAGCGCGCCCGACCGCTGATGCTGCTGGATCCGCCCGAGCCGGTGGAGGCCATCGCCGAACTGCCCGACGGGGCGCCCGCCCGCTTCACCTGGCGGCGCGTCTGTCGGCGGGTCGCCCGCGCCGACGGGCCGGAACGCCTGTCGCCGGAATGGTGGCGGCCCCGCGCCGACGGACGTCAGGTCCGCACGCGCGACTACTACCGCATCGAGGACGACCAGGGCCTGCGCTACTGGCTGTTCCGCGAGGGGCTGTACGGGCCTGAATATATGGGCGGGCCGGACGAGCGAGCGCCGTCGTGGTGGATGCACGGGATGTTCCCATGACGGGGTGGCCCCATCCCGACTGGTCCGGCGAATACGCCGAGCTGGGCGCCATGACCAACTTCAGCTTTCTGGAGGGGGCGTCCCATCCCGGCGAGCTGATGATGCAGGCCAGGGCTTTGGGTCTGTCCGCCGTGGGGGTGGCCGACCGCAATGCGATGGCCGGCATGGTCCGTGCCCTGATCGGGGCGGAGGACAACGACATCCGCCTCGTCGTTGGGTGTCGTCTGGAGTTCCTCGACGGGACCGAGCTGATCGTCTTTCCCCGCGACCGTGCCGCCTACGGCCGCCTGTGCCGTCTGCTGACGACGGGCAAGAGCGAGATCGATGTCTCTCCCCCGTCGCCTCCGGCGATGGGGGAGTGTCACGGCGCGTCTTCGCGCCGTGAGGAGGGGGGTGAGGCGGTGGTGGACCTGGGGGCTTATCGCCGCCGACGAGATGCGTCCCTTGTCCCTTCGACAGAGTCGCCCCCTCCACCCCCGGCCAAGGGGCCGGCGGTCCCGTCGTCGGATCGGATGCGATCCTTCCTCCACCCCATCGCCCAAGCGGGCGACGGGGAGGAGACGCCCGTCTCATCCCCCGAACCCGACCGCATCCCCAAGGCCGAGACGCGGCTGACGTTCGAGCAGGCGGTCGCCTTCGGTGTCGACATGATCGCCCTCGTCCCAGCTCCCGAGGTCCCTGATGCCGCCTTCGAGGCTCGGCTATTGGCCTGGCGACGGGCGTGGCCCGACGACCTCTATCTCGCCGCCCAGCCGCTGTGGCGCGGCGGGGACCGGGCGCGGCTGAACCGGCTGGCGGCGATGGCCGAGCGGACGGGGGCACCCCTGATCGCCACCAACGCCGTCCTCTATCACCACCCCGAACGCCGCCCCTTGCAGGACGTGCTGACCTGCATCCGCGAGAAGACCACCATCGACGCGGCGGGTCTTCGGCTCCAAGCCAATGCCGAACGCTACCTGAAGCCTCCGCGCCAGATGGCGCGCCTGTTCCGGGGCCATGAGGCGGCGCTGGAGCGGACGATGGTGGTGGCGCGCGCCTGTACCTTTTCCCTGCGCGAGCTCAGCTATCAGTACCCGGACGAACCCGTGCCGAACGGCTGGTCGGCGGGGCGGTGGTTGATCCGCCTGACATTCAGGGGCGCGCGCGACCGATGGCCCGACGGCGTGCCGGACAAGGTGGTCCGCACCATCGTCAAGGAAATCCGCCTGATCCGGCAGCTGAACTACGCCCACTACTTCCTGACCGTGCACGACATCGTCGCCTGGGCGCGGGGGAAGCCGCGCGAGATCCTGTGCCAGGGGCGGGGCTCGGCGGCGAACTCGGTGGTCTGCTTCTGCCTCGGCATCACCAATGTCGATCCGACCAGCCAGGACGTGCTGATCGAGCGCTTCATCTCGGCCGACCGCTCCGAGCCGCCCGACATCGACGTCGATTTCGAGCACGAGCGGCGGGAAGAGGTGATGCAGTACGTCTATCGCCGCTATGGTCGCGACCGGGCGGGCATCGTGGCGACGATCATCCACTATCGCCCGCGCTCGGCCATCCGCGACGTGGGCAAGGCGCTGGGCCTGACCGAGGATGTGACGGCGCGTCTGGCCGACACCGTCTGGGGCTCCTACGGCGCGGAGGTGAAGGACGAGCACGTCGATCGCGCGGGCGTCCGCCGCGACGACCCGCGCATGAAGCTGACGCTGGATCTGACCGCAGAGCTGATCCAGTTCCCGCGACACCTCAGCCAGCACGTCGGCGGCTATGTGCTGAGCCAGACGCCGCTGTGCGAGATCGTGCCGATCGGCAACGCGGCGATGCCGGATCGGACCTTCATCGAATGGGACAAGGACGACATCGATCATCTGAAGCTGATGAAGGTCGATGTGCTGGCGCTCGGCATGCTGACGGCGATGAAGCGGGCGTTCCGCATGATCGAGGCGAGCTATGGCCGCAAGCTGGAGCTGCACACCGTGCCGAGGGAGGTTCCGGCGGTCTATGACATGCTGTGCAAGGGCGACTCCCTCGGCGTCTTCCAGGTCGAGAGCCGGGCGCAGATGGCCATGCTGCCGCGTCTTCGACCGCGCGAGTTCTACGACCTGGTGGTGGAGGTGGCGATCGTGCGGCCGGGCCCCATCCAGGGCGACATGGTCCATCCCTATCTGAAGCGGCGGGCCGAGCGCCGGGCGGCGGAAGAGGCCGGCGTGCCCTTCCGCATCGACTATCCCCACCCCGCGCCCGAACACGGCGACAAGGACGAGCTGCGCCGCGTGCTGGACAAGACGCTGGGCGTGCCGCTGTTTCAGGAACAGGCCATGCGGATCGCCATGGAGGCGGCGCGGTTCTCGCCCAAGGAGGCCAATGGGCTGCGCCGCGCCATGGCCACCTTCCGCCACATGGGCACGATCGGCCAGTACGAGGAGATGATGGTCGGGCGGATGAAGGCGCGCGGCTACGACCCCGACTTCGCCGAGCGGTGCTTCGCCCAGATCAAAGGGTTCGGCGAGTACGGCTTTCCCGAAAGCCACGCCTGCGCCTTCGCCCACCTGGTCTATGTCTCGTCCTGGGTGAAGTGCTTCTATCCGGACGTCTTCACCGCCAGCCTGCTCAACAGCCAGCCGATGGGCTTCTATGCCCCCGCCCAGCTGGTCCGCGACGCCGTCGAGCACGGGGTCGAGGTGCGCCACCCCGACGTCAACGCCAGCGGCTGGGACGCCTCGCTGGAGGCGCGCCCAGGGCAGGATCAGCACGCCCTGCGGCTGGGCTTCCGCTCCATTGACGGCTTCCGCGAGGCCTGGGCCGAGGCCATCGTCGCCGCGCGCGAGGCCACCCCGTTCCGCGATCTGGAGGACCTGCGAGTGCGAGCCTCCTTGCCGCCGTCGGCGCTGGACCGGCTGGCGGAGGCGGACGCCTACGGCTCGCTCGATCTAAGCCGACGTCAGGGGATGTGGGCGGCGCGGGGCGCGCCCCCGGCCGCCAGCGCCCCCCTGTTCGAGGCCATGGGTCTGGACGAGGCGGACGGCGCCCCGCCCGCGGCCCTGCCCCGGCTGACGGCGGGCGAGGAGGTGGTCGGCGACTATCAGTCCATCCGCCTGTCGTTGAAGGGCCATCCGGTCGCCTTCCTGCGGGAAAAACTGACCAAGGCCGGGGCCGTGACCGCCGAGGCCTATCAGGCCGCGAAGGATAACCGCCGCGTCGCCGTCGGCGGGGTCGTGCTGGTCCGCCAGAGGCCGGGCTCGGCCAAGGGGGTGGTGTTCCTGACGCTGGAGGACGAGACCGGCGTCGCCAATCTGGTGCTGTGGCCCGATGTGTTCGAGCGGCTTCGGCCCGTGGCGATGGGCGCCCGCATGGTGCTGGCGAGGGGTCGGGTGCAGCGCGCCGACAACGTCACCCACCTGGTGGTCGAGGACCTGATCGACTGGACGCCGATGCTGGGCGAGCTGTCGGCGCAGACGCAGCCGGGTTCGGCGCACGCGCCCGCGCTGGGGCGTCATCCGAGGGATGTGCGGGTCCTGCCGGGGTCGCGCGACTTCCACTGACCTTGCCATCGCGGCCCGAAGGGACGACATAGCGCCGCTCAATGCCCCAGGTCCGTTTCACCCGCCGCTTCTCCATGGCCCACCGTCTTCTGGCGGATGGGGCGTCGCGCTGCGCCGTGCCCCACGGCCACAACGAATTCGTCACAGTGACCCTGGCGACGGACCGGGAGATGGAATTCGGCCGGTCCAACTATGTCGCCTCCTTCGAGAGCCTGAAGAAGCGCTGGCACGGCTTCATCGACGGCGCGGTCGACCACGCCTTTCAGGTCGGGTCGAAGGATCCCCTGCTGGACTGGTTCAAGGCGCACGAACCGCACCGGCTGAACCAGATCATGGTCTTCGACGGCGATCCGACCACCGAGGCCTTCGCCATCGCCCTGCGGCGCAAGATCGAGGCGATCCTGTCGGCCGAGGGCTCGGCCTATCGCTGCATCGAACTGGCGCTGGAGGAGACGCCCACCAACACCATCGTCGTCGGCAAGACGCTCAGCGCGGCGGAGCGCGCCTGGATGACCGGCAGCTGGATGGACCGGCCCGATCTGTCGATCAACGACCTGACCGCCAACGACAAACTGGCCTGAGCGCGGCTTGCCTGATCCCGGCCGGACCGCCATTGTCGCAGCCTGACCTTCGAGGAGCCCCGATGGCCGAACCCGGCGATCCGAAAGCGCCCCACGCGCCCGGCGATCACGATCTGGACGACGCGGTCGGCTTCGCCTCGCCCGCCTCGCTCGCCGGGCGTCCGCGCGCGCCCGAGCCCGCGCCGGAACCGCCGACGGCGCCCCAGCCGGTCGCGGAGCCCTCGCTGTTCGACGCCCCCGAGCCGACGGCGCCCCCGGAGCCGCAGCCCCAGCCGGAACCCGTCGCGCCTCCTACCGCGCCGACGCCGTCCCCAGTCTCTGCGACCCCCGCCTGGGCCCGCGAGACGCCTGCGGCCCAGACCTATGGAGGCTTCGGCGCGCGCCGCGAGATCCCCGCGGAGCTGGAGGGCGCGAGCGGCCTCTACACCGTCTATGCACTCATCCTGTTCGCCGTGCCGACGCTGGGCGTCTCGGCCCTGATCGCGCTTCTGGCGGTGACCGGGCGGCCCGGCCCGTCCGGCGACGTCGCCGCCAGCCACTTCGTCTTCCAGCAGCGGACGCTGTGGGCCGGGGCGGTCGTGGCGCTGGCGGGGGCCATCCTGATCGTCGTCGGTCTGGGCGTCTTCGTGCTGTTCCTTCTGGCGGTCTGGCTGATCGTTCGGGGCGCCGCGGGCGTTCTCAAGCTCAAGGCCGGCCGCGCCATGCCCAATCCGCGCGGCTGGCTGATCTGACAGGGACCTGAGGATGACCGACGCCCACCAGCCCCGCTTCCAGCCCGGCCATGAGGGCGAAGGCAAGCCCGCCGCCCTGATCGCCTGGGCGCTCTACATCCTGTCGATCCCCTCGGCGAACCTGCTCGTCATCGTCGGCCTGGTGGTCGCCTATGCGGCGCGCGGATCGGCCACCGGCCTGCCGCGCCAGCACATCGACGCCCAGATCCGGCTGTTCTGGTCCGTGTTCTGGTGGACCATCGCGACCTGGGTGCTGATCGCCGTCAGCGCCGTGGCCTCGCTGGTCCTGATCGGCATCCCCTTCCTGCTGCTGTTCCTGGCGGTCTGGTTCCTGATCAGCGTCTGGTTCACGGTGAAGAGCATCCTCGGCCTGCTGCAGCTGCTTCAGGACAAGCCGGCCTGACGAACCGTCGCCGTTCGGAACAGGCGCGGCACGCAAGCATTCCGGCGGCTCATTCCAGGGAGCAGGCCATGAGCGATCTTCGCGACGTCACCGACAGGCGGCGCTACGAACAGGGCTTCGCCGATGCGCGCGGGACCATCCGCTGCGTGTGGGCGGACTATGCCGATCGCGGCGGCGCCCGCGCCATCCTGCACGTCGAGGCCGAGCGCGAGCTGCGCGGCACGGGCGCGTCGGGCCGCTTCATGCAAAGCCTGGCCGGCCACGCCCGGCGCGAACAGACCAGGCTGATCCCCATCTGCGGATACGCCGTGGCCTGGTTCCGGCGTCACCCGGACCAGGCGGACGTTCTGGCCTAACCCCCGTTGTAGCCGCCGATGATCGGCAGAACCTCGCCGGTGATGAAGCTCGACATCTGCGGCGACGCCAGGAAGACGTAGGCGGGCGCGATCTCCTCCGGCTGGGCCGGGCGCTTCATCACGGTCTTGCCGCCGAACTGGGCCACCTTGTCGGCCTGCTGGTCGGCGGGGTTCAGCGGGGTCCAAACCGGCCCCGGCGCGACCACGTTCACCCGGATGCCTCGCGCCGCCAGGTGCGTCCCCAGCGACCGGGCGAAGGCATGGATGCCGCCCTTGGTCAGGGAATAGTCGAGCAGGTTCTCATTGCCGATGATGCCGGTGACCGAGCCGGTCATGACGATCGCCCCGCCCGACGTCATGTGCGGCACGGCCGCCTTCACCAGGTTGAAGTAGCCGTAGAGGTTGGTCTTCATCGTCCGGTCGAACTGCTCGAACGTCAGATCCTCGAACGCCTCGACGTGCTGCTGGAAGGCGGCATTGGGCACCACCACGTCCAGACGCCCGAAGGCCTTGATCGTCTCGGCGACCGCCATCTCCGAGAAGACCGGGTCGGACACGTCGCCCTTCAGCACGATGGCCCGGCGGCCCTCCGCCTCGACCGCGCGGCGGGTCTCCTCGGCGTCGGCGTCCTCGTCCAGATGGCAGATGGCGACGTCGCAGCCCTCGCGCGCGAACAGCACGGCGACGCCGCGCCCGATGCCGGAATCTCCGCCGGTGACGATGGCGGCGAAGCCCTCCAGCTTGCCCGAACCCTTCCAGAACGGCGCGTCATAGAGCGGCGCGGGATCCAGCGCGGCCTCGTCGCCGGGCTTCCTCTGATGCTGCTCCGGGAAGGGCAGCGCCGGATAAGGACGGGCCCCGGCCTGGACGGCCTTGTCCTTCTGCTCGTCGTCGCCTTCGCTGGCCTTGGCGTCGATGCCGGACTGAATGTCGCGTTCGTGGTCCGCGATGGCTTCGGCGTCGGGTTCGAAGCGGGAGCTGCGGTCGTCCATGGTCTGTCTCCTTGAGGGGCTCCACCAAGAAGACGGCGGACCCGGACGCGGTTCCGGGGCATTATGGTCCGGATGACCGATCGGCGGTCGGCGGAGGCGACGATGGCTTCATTCGATCTGAGCGGGGTGGCCGAGGCGGCGGGGCCGCTCCAGACCTGGGTCCTGCCCGCCCTTCTGGGACTCGGCCTGGCCTCGGCGACGGGTCTTCGGACCTTCCTGCCGCTGCTTATGCTGGCGCTGGCGGCCAAGTTCGGACTGTTCGGGATCGACCTGAACGACCGCATGGCCTGGCTGGCGGACTGGCCGGCGATCAGCACCCTCGCCGTCGCCTCTGTCATCGAGTTCACCGGCGACAAGGTGCCGGTCGTGGATCACGGCCTGAATGTGCTTGGCGCCTTCACCCGGCCCATCGCCGGGGCCGTGGCGGCCGGCAGCGTCTTCGCCGGCGTCGATCCGATGACGGCGGCCATCGCTGGCCTGATCGTGGGGGCTCCGACCGCCTTCGCCTTCAACGCCGCCCAGGGCGGGGCGCGGCTGACCTCGACGGCGACGACCGGCGGGATCGGCAATCCGGTCCTGTCCTTCATCGAGGACGTGCTGAGCTTCCTGATGGTCGTGCTGGCCTTTCTGGCCCCCGTCCTCGTGCCGATCCTGATGATCGTGCTGGCGATCGCGGTGCTCCGACTGGCCCGGCGCGTGCGCGCACGCATGGACGCGCGCGAGGACGCCTTCAGGGCTGGCGTGACACGATCGCCTTGATGGTCTCGGCCTTCATCGGCAGGTCCTCGGCCAGACGCGAGGCGATCTCGCGGGCGCCGACCGGATAGGCGTCGCCGCCCGCCGCGATCTCGCGCGCCTTCGCCGCCGCTTCCACCAGCAGCCGCTCCAGCGCTTCGACTTCCTCAAGCGCCAGGGCGCGAGCCTCGGCCTGCAGGCGCTTCACCCGCTCGGCCGTCGTGGCCGGCGGCCTCATCAGGTCATAGACTTCGGACTCCGCGACCAAACGCAGATCCGGCTTGTTCGGCTTCTTCGGCGCCATCGCAGGAACCCCTTTCGGGCGGTTCAAGAGCTGCGGCGCCGCTTGCGTTCCCGTGGGATCGACGGTCGGCGCTCAAACGTCGCTGTGGTGTGACCTTCACGTGACAGGGGTGTCGGTGGCGGAGCGCGCGAGGTCAGGCCTGTTCCTGGACCCGCTCCTCGCCTTCGTCCTGACCCATCATCTCCGCCGTCTCCTCGTTCAGCGCGCGGCTTTCGCGCTTAGGCTTGACGTAGGGTTCCGGCGTCGGCGTCACCGCCACGGCGTTGCCGCGCATCAGGCCGCGACCGGCGGTGATGCCGCCGGTCATCTGCAGGGTCAGCCGCTCGGCGTCCCTGCGGCGCACGTCCTCGATGGTCTCGGCCGCGTCCTCGGCGTTGAAGCCCAGGTCGACCAGGACCTGCTCGCCGAACTTCAGCGCGGATTCGAAGGTCTCGCGGATCTGATATTCGACGCCGGCCTGGATCAGCCGCAGCGAGTGGCCCCGGTCATAGGCGCGAACGAACAGCTTGGTCAGGGGGAACTCGGCTTTCACCAGCTCGACGATGCGGTCGGCGGTCTCGGGCTTGTCGACGCAGACCAGGATGGTCTCGGCGTCCGCCGCTCCGGAGGCCCGCAGCACGTCCAGCCGGGAGCCGTCGCCGAAATACACCTTGAACCCGAAGTTCCCGGCCGCCTGGATCATCTCCACGTCGTGGTCGATGATCGAGACATCGACGTCGCGCGCCAGCAACGGCTGAGACACCACCTGGGCGAAGCGGCCAAAGCCGATGATCAGCACCCGCTCGCGCAGATTCCGGGCCTCCTCGACGCCCTCCAGCGACGGCGCCTGGCGCGACTTCAGCCGGTCCGCGATCATCACCCGGAACGGCGTCACGGCCATGGACACAATGATCACGGCCGAAGCGATGGCGGCGGTGCGCGGGTCGAACAGACCGGCGGCCAGGGCCGCGCCGTAAAGGACGAAGCCGAACTCGCCCCCCTCGCCCATCAGGGCGGCCCGCTTCAGCGCCTCGTCGTGGGGCGCCTTCATGATCCGGGCGACGCCGTAGACGCCGATCATCTTGGCGGCCATCGACGCCACCACCGCAGCCAGCACGATGCGCCAGTCCTGGATCACGACGCCCAGGTCCAGCGACATGCCGACGCTGAGGAAGAACAGCCCCAGCAGGATGCCCCGGAAAGGCTCCACGTCGGCCTCGAGCTGGTTGCGGAAGCTGGATTCCGACAGCAGCACGCCCGCCAGAAACGCCCCCATCGCCATGGACAGGCCGCCCATGTCCATCGCCCAGGCGGAGCCCAGCACGACCAGCAGGGCGCCCGCCGTCATCACCTCACGCCCGCCGTACCGCGCCAGGATGCGGAACGCCGGGTTCAGGGCCCACTTGCCGATCACATAGACGGCGGCGACGGCCGCCAGGGCCAGGCCGACGGTCATCCAGATCGGCTGGGGGTTCTCGATGGTCGTGCCATAGACCCCCGCGAGCACCGCGACCATGGCCAGCAGCGGCACGATGGCCAGATCCTCGAACAGCAGGATGGAGATGACCCTCTGACCGTCGGTCTCGTTGTTCTCGTTCCGCTCCTCGAGAATCTGCATGACGATGGCGGTGGACGACAGGGCGAAGCCCGAGCCGATGATCAGGGCGACGTACCAGGGCAGGCCGAAGGCGAGGACGGCGCCGGTCAACAGGGTGGCGCAGACGATCACCTGGGCCGCGCCGACGCCGAAGATGTCGTTCCTCAGACTCCACAATCGCTGGGGCCGCATCTCCAGACCGATGATGAACAGGAACATGACGACGCCGAGCTCGGCGACGTGCAGCACGGCCTCGGCGTCCTGAACCATGCCGATGCCGAAGGGGCCGATGATCAGGCCGGCGGCGAGGTAGCCGAGCACGGCGCCCAGGCCGAACCGCTTGAACAAGGGAACCGCGACGACCGCGACGGCCAGCAGGCCCACGGCGTGCCCCAGCCCCATTCCCGTCGGTTCCGCCATGTCCGTCCTCCGCGCCGCTCGACCTATAGTGGCGCTTGGCCTTTACGATTGCGAGAGCGGATCAGGATTTCGCCAGATCGACGATGCGGCGAACCAGCGAACTGTCGGGATCGGTCAGGGGCGACAGCACGGTGAAGTGGTTGAGGCCGGGCAGCGTCTCGAACCGCGTCTCGGCGCCCTTCGCGCCCCATGCGGCGGCCATGTCGCGGGACTGGCGGACGAACTCGACGGTCTCGTCGGCCCCGACCACGCAGTCCAGCACCGTGCCGCCGGGTGCCCCGCCGTTCGGGGCCGGCCAGTGGATCGGCGACAGGGCGCGGGCTTCCAGCCGATCGAGTCCCAGCGCCGCATTGATCGAGGTCGGGACCAGCGGTTCCAGATCGAACACGCCCGAGATGGCCACCGCCGCCGAGGCGCGGCCCTCGCTCAGCAGGCACGCCGCCAGATGCCCGCCGGCCGAATGGCCGAACACTATCGGCCGCTTTCCGGTTCGCTCGCGGAGCAGGGCGGCGGCCTCGCGCATCTGGCCGACGATGCGCGCCAGCCGGACGCTCGGGCACAGGTCGTAGGACGCGACCGCTAGCGACACCCCGTTCGCTACCAGCGCCGGCGCGATCCCGCTGAACCAGTCCTTGTCCAGCGCCTGCCAGTAGCCGCCGTGGATGAACAGGGCGACCGGCGCGTCCGGCCCGGCCTCGAACAGGTCCATCACCTCGCGCTCGCCGGGGCCATAACGGATCAGCGTCGGCGGATGAGCCGCGCGGGCGGCTTGGGCTTCAGCTTTCCATGCCGCCATCAGGGCCGGATGTTCGGGCACGGCGGCGCGGTTATTGTATGCCGCTTCCAGCTCGTCGTCCGAGAGGGGCTTATCCGTCACGCGCGCATCCGCTACCAAGCCCGGGAACCGCCGGGAGCCTGGGCCATGATGACCGCCATCTTCGTCTTCATCAAATGCGAGCTGGGCCACGCCAACGACGTCGCCGCCGACATCGTGGACAACGTCGAGAACGTCTCGGAGGTCTATTCCACCTCGGGCCAATACGACCTGCTGGCCAAGTTCCAGCTGCCCAAGGAGATGGACATCGGCACCTTCGTGACGAAGTCGGTCCAGACCCGGCCCCACATCCGCGACACCTTCACCGTCATCACCTTCTCGCCGTTTCTCCCGACGAAGTGACGCAACGTCAGGCGTGAAACCCTGCTAAATCCCCCGTCAGAGGAAACGCGGGGAACACGCATGACCGACCTGGAGACCTTCCGCGCCGAGACGCGGGCCTGGCTGGAGGCGAACTGCCCGGCCGAGTGCCGCGGACCGGCCGAGAACGACGAGGACCGCGTCTGGGGCGGCAGGAACGCCGTCTTCAAGACGCCCGCGCACAAGCGCTGGATGGAGGTCATGGGCGAGCGCGGCTGGACCGCGCCCGAGTGGCCCAGGGAATACGGCGGCGGCGGCCTCTCCCGCGAAGAGGCCAAAGTGCTGGCCAGCGAGATGCGCCGCATCGACGCCCAGTCGCCGCTGTCGTCCTTCGGCATCTGGATGCTGGGTCCGGCCCTGCTCCAGTTCGGCACCGAGGAACAGAAGAAGCGCTTCCTGCCTGAAATCGTCCGCGGCGAGATCCGCTGGTGCCAGGGCTATTCCGAACCCGGCGCCGGCTCGGACCTGGCGGGGCTGCAGACCCGCGCCGAGGATCGCGGCGACCACTGGATCGTCAACGGCCAGAAGGTCTGGACCTCCTACGCCGACAAGGCCGACTGGATCTTCTGCCTGGTCCGCACCGACCCGGACGCGCCCAAGCACCTGGGCATCAGCTTCGTCCTGTTCGACATGGCCACGCCCGGCGTGACGACCCGGCCGATCACCCTGATCAGCGGCAAGTCGCCCTTCTGCGAGACCTTCTTCGACAACGTCCGTGTCGAGAAGGAGAACCTGGTCGGGACCCTGAACCGGGGCTGGGACGTCGCCAAGGCGCTCCTGGCGCACGAGCGGACCATGATCGGCGCCATGGGCGACATGGGCCGGCCGATGGGTCAGGTGGCGGTGGACTCGCTCGGCCTGGACGACAGCGGCCGGCTGGACGAGCCCATGCTGCGGACCAAGATCGCCGAGCTGGAGATCGACGTCGCCGCCTTCCGCCTGTCGATGGAGCGGGTCGGCGATCAGGTGAAGGCCAGGCAGGTGTCACCCGCCATCGCGTCGATGCTGAAGTACTACGGCTCGGAGCTGAACAAGCGCCGCCACGAACTGGCGATGGCGGCGGGCGGGTCGGACGCCCTGGAGTGGGAGAGCGAGCGGTCCAAGGGCGGCACCCCGGCCCGCGAATGGCTGCGGACCAAGGCCAACTCCATCGAGGGCGGCACCAGCGAAGTCCAGCTGAACATCATCGCCAAACACCTGCTGCAGTTGCCGGGGGTGTAAGGACCCACATTTCGCTGCCCTCGGACTTGATCCGAGGGCCGGACGATCTGCCGCTCGTGCGACCGAACCGACGCACAGACCGCATAACATCCGATCCTCGGATCAAGTCCGAGGATGACGGAGTGGAAACGACGACATGCCCCTGATCCTCACCGAAGAACAGACCATGCTGAAGGAGGCCGCCGACGGCTTCCTGGCCGAGCACGCGCCCATCACCCATCTGCGCCAGCTCCGCGACAGCCGCGACGCGGAGGGCGTCTCGCGTGAGCTGTGGCGGGCGTTCGGGGAGATGGGCTTCGCGGGCGTCATCATCCCCGAAGAGCATGGCGGGTCCGGCCTGGGCGCGGTGGAGGCCGGCGTGGTGGCCGAGGCGCTGGGCCGCACCCTGACCCCCAGCCCCTTCTTCGGATCCAGCGTGCTGGCCGCCCGCATCCTGATCGACGCGGCCTCGGCCGAGCAGCAGGCGGCCTGGCTGCCCAAGATCGCGGCGGGCGAGGCCATCCTGTCGCTCGCCGTCGACGAGGGCCCCAAGCACCAGCCCTCGCGCATCGCGACGACGGCGGAGCGCAGCGGCAACGGCTTCAAGCTGAACGGGGCCAAGGGTTTCGTGCTCGACGGCCACATCGCCGACGCCCTGATCGTCGCGGCGAAGACCGAAACGGGCACGACCCTGTTCCTGGTCGATCCGAAGACCGCCGGGATCGAGATCGAGCGCACCGTCATGGTCGACGCCCACAACGCCGCCCGGATCACGCTGAAGGACGTCCAGGTCGACGCCGATGCCGTGATCGGCGCGGTCGACGGCGGGGAGGGCGCACTCAACGCCGCGCTCGACCTCGGCCGGGCCTGCGCCGCCGCCTGCCTGACCGGCGCCGGCGACGAGGCCTTCCGCGTCACGGTCGAATACCTGCGCACCCGTAAGCAGTTCGGCCGCGCCATCGGCGAGTTCCAGGCGCTCCAGCACCGCGCCGCCCACCTGTTCACCGAGTTGGAGATCGCCAAGGCCGCGACGCTCGCCGCGCTTCAGCGCCTCGACGCGGGCGCCGACAAGGCCGACCTCGCCGTCTCGGTCGCCAAGGCCAAGGCGGGCCGCGTCGCCGAGCTGGCCGTGCAGGAGGCGGTGCAGATGCACGGCGGCGTCGGCATGACCGACGAATACGACGTTGGTCTCTTCATGAAGCGTGTCCGTGTGCTGAACGAACTCCTGGGCGACGCGGGCTTTCATGCCGACCGACTTGCTCGCGCCGGCGGTTACTGACCAATCCAAGGGGCGGTGCATCGGCGCCACGCCGTTAAGCCTATCGCTCCCGCGCCCGGCGAAGGCTCTCGACACGAGATTGCGCCCGGTTTCCTATCCACGGCGATGAAGCCCAACGGTTCGTCAACCCTGCCGGCATGGACACGGGCGGCCATGGTCGGCGTGATGGGGGGGATCGTTCTCGCAACGGCGACGGCCGCGTCGGGGGGCGTGGTCGAGGCGGCGGAGAGCCGCAGCTTCATCACCTCGGACGGGGCCCGTCTTCACTTTCTGGAGGCGGGCCCCGCTGGGGCACAGACGGTCCTGTTCGTTCCTGGATGGACCATGCCGGGCTGGATCTTTGAGAGGCAGATCGAGGCCTTGTCCGACCGGTTTCATGTCCTCGCGCTCGACCCGCGGGGGCAGGGCCAGAGTGAGGTCACCCGGTTCGGCTACACCCATGAGCGACGCGGTCGCGATGTCGGCGAGCTGATCGATCATGCTGCGACTGGACCGGTGGTGCTAGTCGGTTGGTCCCTGGGCGTGCTGGACAGTCTTGCCTGGGTGGCACAGGCCGCCGACACCCGCATCGCAGGGCTGGTTCTCATCGATAACTCCATCGGCGAGGAGCCTGCGCCTCGCCCCAGCGCCAGTCCGCAGCGCGCTGCTATGCCACCGGACTTGCCGCCTGACGAACGCCGCGCGCGCCGCGCCGCCTTCGTGGCGGGTATGTTCGCCCATGATCCAGGTGCCGAGTATCGCGCTCGCCTCACCGATGAGGCCTTGAGGATGACGCCAGAGGACGAGCGACGGTTGCTGGCTTACGACGTTCCGCGCGCGTACTGGCGGTCGGCGCTTCATTCGATGTCCGTGCCCGTCCTGTACGCGGTACGGCCGCGCTGGCGCGAGCAAGGCGACAATCTGGTGCGCACGCACCCAGATGCCGAGATGGTCGTTTTCGAGAGCGCGGGTCATGCCCTGTTTGTGGACGAAGCCGATCGGTTCAACAGCCTGCTGATCGACTTCCTTGAGCGCCGCGTCACGCAGCGGAGCGCGGTCCGGTGAGCACCACCTCCGACAAGGCCCGGGCCGCCCTGATCCCGCTGTTCCTGATCGCCATGGGCGTGGTCGGGATCGAGAACGCGCTGACGCGGTACTTCGCCGTCGCGAAATGGTCCGAGTACGGATACTGGATCATTTCGATCGTCATGGCCGGGTTCGCGTTGTCCGGCGTGGTGGTCGCGCTGTTCCGCGACGCGGTGGCCCGGCACGGTGTCCTTCTCCGAACCATCCTGCCGGCTGCGATGGTCCTGGCGGCAGCGCTGGGATACCAGGCCGTGACGGCCAACCCCTTCAATCCGCTGCAACTTCAGAACCCGACCACCTGGCCGGATCAGGTCCGCAACATCGGGCTCTACTACGCGGTCCTGCTGCCCTTCTTCTTCCTGGCCGGGCTCTACATCAGCCTGATCTTCATCCTGAACCATCGCGAGATCGGCCGGGTCTATGGCTACGACCTGATCGGGGCGGGCCTGGGCGCGGCGCTGGCGTTGGGCCTGATGTTCGTGATCCACCCCTTCCTGCTGGCCCCGGTGCTGATGATCCCGCTGGCGCTCGCTCCGGTGTTTCAGCCCGGTAAAGGCCGATGGGCGGGGATCGGTCTGTCCGCTGCCGCCTTCGTCGGAGCCCAGGCCATTCTGTTCACGGGCACGGCCCCGGCTTTCTCCGAGTTCAAGGCCATCTATGCGCCGCTGAATACGCCGGGCGCCGCCGTGGTCGCCGAGGTCCGCCAGCCGCGCGGGCACTATCTGCTTCTGGAGAACTTCACGGAGCGCGTGGACGCGGACGTCTTGAACAACGCCGGCATGATGGGGGTGTCCGGTCCGCCGTCGACCTATGGCCTGTACCGCGACGGCAACCGCATCGCGGCCCTGCCCAAGGCCGGGGCGCTGGAGGCCGCCTACGCCCCGAGCGCCCTTTCCGCCGCCCCCTATGCGCTCCGGCCCGGTGCCGAGGCGCTGCTGGTTGGACTGTCCGGCGGATACCGCCCGGCCGAGGCGCTCCGGCTGGGAGCTGCGCGCATCGAGGGGGTGGAGGGCGAACCGGTTCTGCGCGCCGCCCTGATCAATGGCCTCGGCCCCTCGCCGGCGCTGGCACCCGATCCCCGCTTCACCCTTCTGGAGGGCGGGCCGATCGCGGCGGCCTGGCGAGCCGGGCCGAACGCCTATGACGTCATCGACCTGTCCGCCGACTTCGTGGACGCGGCTCCCGCCAACGTGGCCGGCGTCACGGCCGAGGCGATGCACGCCTATCTTGCCGCGCTGAAGCCGGGGGGCATGGTGTCGGTCTCGGTCTCGATCCGCGACTTTCCCGTCTATGCGCTGCGGGTGCTGGCGACCGCGCGACAGGCCCTGGCCGGCATGGGGGTCGCCGATCCGTCCGCCCACGTCATGGTCTACCGCTCGGCCTGGAACGCGCGGATCCTGATCAGCTCCACCCCCTGGTCGGCGGCCGACGTGGCCGCGCTTCAGGCCTGGGCGGCCGAGCGGTCGTTCGACGTCTCCTGGCGACCTGGTCTGGATGTGGCAGCGGCCCGCTCCAGCCTGTTCAACGACCTGCCCAGCGTCTCCTTCGCCAGCGGCCAGATCGTCTCGACCGGCCCCAATGACGCCATCGCCAATGAGGTCGAGGCCGTGCTGGCCGGGCGGCCGTCGCCTTCTGCCCAGGCCTTCCACATCCGGCCCGCGACACTGGACAGACCCGCCTTCTACGCCTCTCTGCGGCTGGAGGACCTGCCCACCCTGATCCGGCGGCTCGAAGTCCTGCCCCAGGCCGAGATCGGCGCTCTGGTGAACATCGCGGTGCTCGGTCAGGCCATCGTCATCGCGCTGCTCGTCCTCGCAGCGCCCCTGCAGTTTCGCCGCCGGACCAGTGGCGCGACGGACAAGCCGCGCGCCTGGCCCGCGCTCTATTTTCCCGCGCTCGGCCTCGGCTTTCTCCTCATCGAGATCTGGCTGATCGACAAGGCGGCCTTCTGGCTCAACGACTATTCGTCCGCCTTCGCCCTGGTCCTGACGTCGATGCTGATCTTCTCCGGTCTGGGCAGCATGATCGCGGGACGCTGCGCCGCCCTGCCCAAGGCCGCGTCGCTGATCGGCCTGATCGTCATCCTCGGCTGGATCGCGGCCATGTGGGTGGGGGCCGAGGATTTCATGATGCGCACGCTGGATCAGCCCTGGGCGATCAAGGGCGCGATGGTCGTCCTCGCCGCCGCGCCGGTTTCACTGGCGCTCGGGCTGCCGTTCCCGCTCGGTCTGATCCAGGTCGGCGACGGCCGGGCCCTGCCCTGGGCCTGGGGGTTAAACGGCGCCTTCTCGGTCGTGGCCACGCCGCTGGCCAATCTCATGAGCCGCGACATCGGCTTCTCCTCCCTGCTGATCGTCGGGGCGGGGCTCTATGCTGTGGCCTTCCTCGTCCTGCCCGTCGCGGCACCCCGGCCGAAGTCCGCCCCGATCTTCGAGCCCGCGCCACCCGCCGATCCCTTCGCCGACCTGCCCGAACCGGCGGCGGCCTCTCTCGATCCCTTCCCTGCGGACACCCGCCACAACCAGACGAGCCCCGCATGAGCCCGATTAACCGTCGCGCCCTTCTGACCGCCGCCGGAGCCACCGCGCTGTCGGGCCTCGCCGCCTGCGACGAGCAGACCCTGAAGACCGTCCAGGCGCGCCTCAATCCGACCCAGGCGACCGGTGGAGCAGGGGCGGGAGCCGCTGCGCCCGCTGGCAACGCGGTGGCCGAAGCGGGCGCGACCTCGGCCGTGTCCGAGACCGTCCGCATGCCGAGCGAGCCGTGGACCTATGCCCGCTTCAACACGGCCATGGAGGCTTCAGAGCGTCCCCACACTCTTTCGGAAGCCCAGTTCAATGAGGTTCAGACGCGCAAACCCGCCGCCATCGAGCGCATCCGCGTCTATCTCGACAGCCGCTTCGGCGCGCACGATCCCAACGTGGTTCGGGCCTTCGAGAGCGTGCCGCGAGACTTCTACCACTACGCCTATGCGTCCGACGAATCGACCGCCTATCAGGCCTATGAGGCCGATCCCAAGCCTTGGGCCATCGGCCATGGCAGCGTGCTGTCAGACTATCTGGGCCAGGCCTACATGACCCAGTTGGCGGCTCCCAAGCCCACCGACGTGACGCTGGAGATCGGCACGGGTTCTGGCTTCCAGTCTTCGCTGCTCAGCCGCATCGTGCGCGACAGCTACACCATCGAGATCATCCAGCCGATCGGCCAGGCGGTGGGAAAGATCTTCGATCCTCTCGGCTACGACAACGTGCACTCGCGGGTCGGCGACGGCTATTTCGGCTGGCCCGAGGTGACCGAAGGCTTCGACACCATCATGCTGACCTGCGTGGCCCAGTACGCCCCGCCCGAGCTGTTCCGGCAACTCAAGCCGGGCGGCAAGCTGATCATCCCGATCGGCCAACCGTTCCGCCGGGGCCAGGTCCTCTACGTCTATACCAAGGACGCCGATGGCCGCGTTCGCAGCCGCCGCGACGTGGGCGTCTTCTTCATTCCCATGACCGGGGCCATGCAAACCCAGGCTCGGCCAGCCTGACGGTCTCCTCCCCATTCGCCAAGCGGCCGACGGGGAGGAGACAGGTCACGCGGCCTCAGCCTCTGCCCGCACCGGTGTGAGCGCGTCCAGTGCCTGAACAAGGTCGGCGATCAGGTCGTCCTCATGCTCCAGTCCGACCGAGAGCCGCAGCAGTCCATCGGTGATGCCGGCGACCCTGCGGGCCTCTGGCGTCATGGCGGCGTGGGTCATGGAGGCCGGATGGGCGATCAGGCTTTCAACGCCGCCCAGGCTCTCGGCCAGAGTGAAGGCGTCCAGGGTCTCGACCAGACATCGTACTGCCTCGACCCCGCCTGCCATCTTGAAGCTCAGCATGGCGCCGAAGCCCTTCTGCTGGCGCGCCGCCAGCGCATGGCTGGGATGGGTCTTCAGCCCCGGATAGTGCACCGCAGACACGGCCGGATGGGCTTCCAGCAGGGCCGCGACCTTGCCCGCCGTGGCCTGTTGCCGCTCGATCCGCGCGAACAGGGTCCGCACGCCCCGGAGCGTCAGATAGGCGTCGAATGGCGATCCCGTCACGCCCAGACAGTTGGCCCACCAGGCCAGCTCCGCATGATCCGCCGGATCGGCGCAGATCACAGCGCCCCCGACCACGTCGGAATGGCCGTTGATGTACTTGGTCGTGGAGTGGATCACGATGTCGGCGCCCAGCGCGATCGGCGTCTGGAGCGCGGGCGACAGGAAGGTGTTGTCGGCCACCACCTTGGCCCCGACACGACGCGCGCGGGTACAGATGTCGGCGATGTCGACGACGCGCAGCAGGGGGTTGGACGGCGTCTCGACCAGCACCAGCTTCGGGTTCAGTCGCAGCGCGGACTCCAGCGCGGCCGGGTCGCCCTGATCGACCCACAGAACCTCGAAATGACCCTTTTTCGCCCGCGCGGTTAGCAGGCGGTGGGTGCCGCCATAGCAGTCGTGCGGGGCGATCAGCAGATCGCCTGGCTCCAGCAAGGACAGCGGCAGGTCGACCGCCGCCATGCCGGTCGCGGTGACGACGCAGCCCGCCCCGCCTTCCAGCTCCGCCAGGGTCTCGGCGAGCACGTCGCGGGTGGGATTGCCGGACCGGCTATAGTCGTAGGTCCGCTTCTGCTCGAAGCCAGCGAAGGAATAGTTCGAGGATAGATAGAGCGGTGGCATGACAGCGCCGTGGGCCGTGTCCTGATCGACGCCGGAGCGGGCGCAGGTGGTGTGGGCGTGCCGCCCCTTCTTGCTGGACAGGCTCACTGGGCGATCTCCTTCAGGGCGGCGCGGAGGATGGCCCCGACGACCTCGTCCTCCTTGAGGAAGGCGTCGTGGCCATACAGCGACGACGCCTCGACGAAGCGGAACAGGGTGGGAAGGCGGGCGGCGAGCTCGCGCACATCCTCGATCGGCACGAGCCGGTCGGAGGTGAAGCCGACCAGGGTCGTGGGCGTGACGATGGCCTCGGGCGTCACGGTGTGGCGGTCGATGGAGTCCGACAGCGACAGCCAGCGCGCCGGCGTCGTGTGATTGCGATAGGCCCGGCCCCGCGCCGTCAGATAGTCGCAGACCGGATAGGCACCGCCGACGCGCGCGGGGGCCTCGGTCTCGAACCGCTCGCCGAACTCCTCGGCGGTGCGATAGGTCGTCATGGCCAGTTCGCGGGCGAGCGCCACGCCGTCCTCGGGCCGGCCGGCGGCTTCGGCCAGCTGCAGGATGCGGCGCTGGATGCCGCGCCAAGCCGTCGCCTGGGGATGGGCCCGGTGGGCGGCGGAGACTACGACCAGCTGCCCGACCCGCTCGGGGAACAGCTCGGCGAAGGCCAGACCGATCATCCCGCCGTAGGAGCAGCCAACGAAGGCCGAGACGATGGGGTCGCCAAGCGCATCGAGGATGACGGCCAGCAGCCGCGCCTGGTCGTGGGTGGTGATGGTGACCGGCCTGGCTGCCGGCGCGGTTTCCGGCGCGTAATCGAAAGCCAGGACCTGGAAGCGGTTCAGGTCGATCGGGCCTCGGATCGACACCGCGCCCGACCACCAGCCGAGGCCGTTCGTTTCCGTGCGATGCACGAACCGCCCCGCCCAGATGCCGCCTGCGACCACCACCAGCGGGGCACCCTCGCGGCCGTGCAGACGGCCGACGATCCGGCGCTGGGCCAGCCGCTCGCCGGACTGGAGCCGGAAGTCGGCGGGAATCTCGACCGGAAGGTCGACGGCGACATTGCCACGCGCGATCCGGGGCACGCGAGCAATGTCGCGACAGAGAGGGTCTGAGATGGTCTGGGTGTCGAAAGCCATGTCGTCGTCCGCATCGTCCTGCTCAGCAAGACTCCGGACGCGGTGACAGACCGTGGAGACGTCGCCTGATCGACGCTCCACTCATCTCTCGCGGAAGGTCGAGACCCTCCCCGCAGGAGTTGGCACCGTTCGGGCGGAACCCGATGGTTGCCCCGGCGTCAAAGGGCCTATCCCTCAGCCGGTCTTGATGAGTGACGTTACGTTGCGAGTGCGAAGAGCGCGGGTCAAGAGAAAAAATCTACCTCCAGTCGAAGCTCGATCGCAGAATGCGTGGCGCAAAAACCTCAGCTTGGTGTCGGGATGAAAGAAAAATGCGCAAAACGGGTTGACGGCGGCGGTCGTGCCCGACACCCTCATACCCACGATATTCCTGAGGTCCGCCCCCTGTCCCGTCTCGGCCGCATCGCCGTTTCGCTTTCGACGCCCGCTCTCGCGGCACTGTCGATGACGCCTGCGACCCAGATTTCGACCACCACCGGTATGACCACCACCGGCCCCTCGCGGGCGGGGACAGGTTAGCGCGCGCGGTCGATAAGACAGCCCCAGCAAACCCCACCCGCCCGGCCCCGGCCCGGCGGGTTTTCTTTCGCCCGAAACCCACCTTCCTCTTCGAAACGGACCACTCCAATGCCCCACGCCAAAGCCCACCTCGCCGTCGTTCAGAAACCGCTGCCGGAGGCCGCGCCCGCCCCGGAGGTCGTCGTCCTCAAGTTCGGCTCCTCGATCCTGAAGGACCAGGCCTGCGCCCCCGTCGTGGCGTCGGAGGTCTATGGGCATGTCCGTGCCGGACGGAAGGTCGTGGCCGTGGTCTCGGCGCTCGGCGGCCATACCGATCGGCTGCTGGCCGACGCCCGTGCGCTCGGTCTCGACCACGAGAACGACCTGCTGCCCGCCTACGTCGCCCAGGGCGAGGAGCAGGCGGCGGCCCTGGTCGCGATCGCGTGCGACCGCATCGGGCTGGACGCCTGCGCCCTGTCGGTGCGCGAGCTCGGCATCGTGGCCGAGGGACCGGTCGAGCACGCCCATCCCGTCGCCCTGCACGCCGAGGCGCTAAACCGCGCCATCGCCGCGCATCAGGTGGTGATCGTACCGGGCTTCGGCGCCGTCGGACCGAGCGGCCGCGTCGTCTTGCTGGGCCGTGGCGGCTCGGACCTGACGGCGGTGTTCCTGGCCGCCGAGCTGGGGCTGAAGCGCGCGCGTCTGGTGAAGGACGTCGACGGCCTCTACGACCGCGACCCGGCCTCGGCGTCGGGCAAGCCGCTGCGGTTCCGTCGCGCCAGCTGGGACGACGCGCGTCGCCACGGCGGCGCTCTGGTCCAGCACGACGCCATCGATCTGGGCCAGGAACGGTCGGTCGAGATCGAGGTCGCCGCCATCGGCCGATCCGACTGCACCGTCGTGGGCGAGGCGTCGGCGCCTCCGGGACCGTCCGTGCCGGACGCGCCGCTGAAGGTCGCCATCGCCGGCTGCGGCGTGGTGGGCGGAGGTCTGCTGCAACGTCTTCAGGCCGACAATCGTTTCGAGGTGGTCGGCGTCCTCGTGCGCGATCCGAAGAAGCCGCGCGACGTCGACGCGCCTGCGCATCTGTTCACCGCCGACCGCGAGGCGTTGGTGGCGCTCCAGCCCGACATCCTGCTGGAGGCCCTGTCGGAAGGCGGGGCCGGCCACGACCTGATCCGCGCCGCGCTGGAGCAGGGCATCGATGTCGCCAGCGCCAACAAGCAGGCGATCAGCCGCGACCCGCAAGGGCTGGCCGATCTTTCGCGGGCCAAGGGCGCGCGACTGGCCTATTCGGCCGC
This sequence comes from Brevundimonas bacteroides DSM 4726, assembly GCF_000701445.1. Classification (GTDB taxonomy): domain Bacteria; phylum Pseudomonadota; class Alphaproteobacteria; order Caulobacterales; family Caulobacteraceae; genus Brevundimonas; species Brevundimonas bacteroides. The sequence goes on along the minus strand of NZ_JNIX01000008.1, from coordinate 361,546 downwards.
GGTCGGCGGTGGCGCGCCGATGATCGAGACGGTGCGCGCCGCGCGCGCCGCCGGGCCGATCCGGGGGTTCGAGGCCATCCTGAACGGCACGGTCAACTTCATGCTCAGCCGCATTCAGGCCGGCGCCGACTTCGCCGACGCGCTCGCCGACGCTCGGGTGGCCGGCTTCGCGGAAGAGGATCCGTCGTCGGACCTGGAGGGCCGGGATTCCGCCGCCAAGGTCCGGCTGCTGGCCTTTGAGGCCTTCGGTCGCCCGGCCGCGGAGGTGCCCTGCGCCGTGCTGTCGGAAGAGTTCCTGCCCGCCGGACCGGTCCGCCAGATCGGGGCCTGTTTCCGCGAGGGCGATGCGCTCAAGGCCTCGGTTTCGCTTGACGTCGGCCTCGACGACCCGTTCTTCCTCGCCCTGAACGGGGAGAGAAACGGCGTGAAGGTCTTTGGCGAGGATGGGCGGGTGTGGTCGTGCGGCGGACGCGGCGCGGGCCGCTGGCCGACGACCGAGAGTGTGCTGGCCGACCTGAACGACATCGTGCGCGCGCGGCATGCATCTCTGGGACACCACTAGGGCGTGGCGGTCTTCACTCCGGTCTCGGACGACCAGGCGCGCGCGTTCCTGAGGGACTATGACCTCGGCGATCTGGTCGCGCTACACCCGATCGCCGAGGGGGTGGAGAACACCAACTATCGGCTGGAGACCCTCGGCACCCGCCACGTCCTAACGCTGTTCGAGGCGCGGACAGACGCGGCGTCGCTGCCGTTCTGCCTGAGCCTGACCGATCATCTGGCGGCGCGCGGCTATCCTGCGCCGCGTCCGGTGCGACGCCATGATGGCGGCTGGGTCGGGACGCTGAACGGCCGACCGGCGGCGGTGATCGAGTGGCTGGAGGGGGCCTGGCTCCGCGACCCATCGCCCGCCGACCTGGAAGCGGCGGGGGCAATGCTCGCCCGGCTGCATTTGACGGCTGCCGACTTTCCGTTGAGGCGGGACAACCCGGTCGGTCCTGAGGCTTGGTGTCGTCTCGCCGTTCGCAGCGCCACGGCCGCGACCGGCGCGGATCGAGCGATCCTCGATGAAGCCGAGGCGCTCCTGACCGACCTGGCCGATCCGTTTGCGGAAGACCTGCCGGCCGGACCGATCCACGCCGACTATTTCCCGGACAATGTGCTGGTCGAGGATGGCCGGGTCTCGGGCGTGATCGACTTCTACTTCGGTTGCACCGGGCCGCTGGCTTATGACCTGGCCATCGCTCTGAGCGCCTGGGGATTCGACGGGTCCGGCGCGCTGATCCCCGGAGCGGTCGAGGCCTTTCGGCGCGGCTACGAGGCGGTCCGTCCCCTGACCCCCGCCGAGGCCGCCGCCCTGCCGCGACTGGGCCAGGCGGCGGCGCTTCGCTTCACCCTGACCCGGCTGCACGACCGGGTCTTCCACGACCCGACCAAGCTGGTGACGCCCAAGGACCCCGACGCGTTTCTCCGGCGCGCGGCCTGGTGGGCGATCCAGACCTAGGCTGCGAAATCGCGCACGGCGGCCAGTGCCTCAACTGCATCGGCCCCGATCACCTCAAACCGTTCGGCGCGGTCGCCGATGGCGCGGATGACCTCCGGCGGGTCAGGGTTGAAGCCGACGACTGGGGCGACGTCCTTGCCGAACTTTGCGGGGTGGGCAGTGGCCAGCGCTACGACCGGCCCCGCCGATCGGTCGACGCCGCGCGCGACCGACAGGGCGACGGCGGTGTGGGGGCAGACGACCTGGCCCCAGGCGGCGTGGGCCTGGGCGATCTGGGCGCGGGTCGTCGCCTCGTCGACGGAGACGGCGGAGACTTCGCGGCGCAGCGCGGCCAGAAGTTCGTCGGGCAAGGTCACCCTTCCGTCGCGGGCGAAGTCGGAGAACAGGCCGCGCGTCAGGTCGGCGTCGCGGCCGGACGCCTCATAGACCAGACGCTCGAAGTTGGACGGCGCCTGGACATCCATGCTGACCGAGGACGTCTCGACCGCCGCGCGACGAGCGTAGACGCCCTCGTTGATGGCGCGGGCCAAGGCGTCGTTGCCGTTGACGGCGGCGACCAAGCCGCGCGTCGGCAAGCCCATCTTCGACGCCGCGATCCCGGCGAAGGCGTCGCCGAAGTTGCCGGTGGGCACGACGAAGACGGGCGGGCGCGTCTCGCCCTGAGCGGCCAGCTGCGAAACCGCCGACAGGTAATAGGGGATCTGCCCCGCCAGCCGTGACCAGTTGATCGAGTTGACGCTGCTGAAGCGGCCGTGGGCGCGCAAGGACTCGTCGGCGAGCAGGCCCTTCACCAGACGCTGGCAATCGTCAAAATCGCCCCGGACGGCGAGGTTCAGAACGTTGTCCGCGTCGACCGTCGTCATCTGCCGACGCTGGACCGGCGAGACCCGCTCGTGGGGATGGAGCACGATCAGGCGGATGCGCGGCTGGTTGGCGAAGGCGGCGACGGCGGCGGCGCCCGTGTCGCCGCTGGTGGCCGTGACCAGCGTCAGCCGCTCGCCCGACGCCGCCAGGGCCTCAGCCGACAGGGCGGCGGCCAGCTGCATGGCCAGGTCCTTGAAGGCGGCGGTCGGGCCGTGGAACAGCTCAAGCAGATAAAGGCCGTCTTCGAGCTGGCGCAGCGGGGTGACCTCAGGCGGGACGAAGCCGGCGATCAAGCGATCCAGCCCCCGGTCCAGCGCGCCCTTGGGAAGGGCCGCGCCGATGAAGGGCGTCATGGTGGTTTGGGCCATCTCGGCGTAGGCGCGGTCGGGAGCCCAGGCGTCCGGCGTCAGGGTGGGCCAGTCGACCGGCATGTAGAGGCCGCCGTCCGGTGCCATGCCGCGCAGCAGGGCCTCGGCGAAGTCGGCGACCGGGGCGGCGCCCCGGGTGGAAACGTATCGAGCGGCGTGTTGCATCGCACACGACGCTAGCCGGAGCCCGGCCGTCTGGCGAGGCTCGGCGGATGACGGGCGCAAGTTTGGGTGCTAGCGACGCCGGAATGCCGCACGCCCCGACCCGCCTGACCCACCTCCAGTCGCTGGAGGCCGAGGCCATCCACATCCTGCGCGAGGTGGCCTCCGAGGTCGAACGGCCGGTCATGCTCTATTCGATCGGCAAGGACTCGGCGGCCATGCTGCATCTGGCGAAGAAGGCTTTCTGGCCGGGGCCGCTTCCGTTCCCGCTGCTGCACGTCGACACGACCTGGAAGTTCCGGGACATGTATGCCCTGCGCGACAGGATCGCCGCCGATCCGGCCATCGACCTCAAGGTCTGGATCAACGAGGACGCCCGCGCGCGCGGCATCAACCCCTTCGACCACGGCAGTCTGCACACTGACCTGTGGAAGACCGAGGGGCTGAAGCAGGCCCTGGATCACTATGGCTTCCAGGCGGCGTTCGGCGGCGCGCGCCGCGACGAGGAGAAGTCGCGCGCCAAGGAACGGGTCTTTTCCTTCCGGGCGGCGGGTCACCGCTGGGACCCCAAGACCCAGAGGCCGGAGCTCTGGCGACTCTATAACACCCGCATCGCGGCGGGGGAGAGCATCCGGGTGTTTCCGCTGTCGAACTGGACCGAGCTGGATGTGTGGCAATACATCGAGCAGGAAGGCATCGAGGTCGTGCCCCTCTACTTCTCGGCCGAGCGTCCGGTGGTCGAACGGGCAGGCGCCTGGCTGATGGTCGATGACGATCGCATGCGGCTGGACCCCGGCGAGGTCCCGCAGATGCGGTCTGTGCGGTTCAGGACCCTCGGCTGCTATCCCCTGTCGGGCGCGATCGTGAGCACGGCGGCATCCGTCGCCGACATCATCGCCGAGATGAAAGCCTCGACCACGTCGGAGCGTCAGGGCCGGATGATCGACCACGACCAGGCGGCCTCGATGGAGAAGAAGAAGGCGGAGGGCTATTTCTGATGGTCGTCGCCGCGCCTAAGTCCCTGCTTCGGTTCCTGACCTGCGGGTCGGTCGACGACGGCAAGTCGACCCTGATCGGGCGCCTGCTGTTCGATACCCGCGCCGTGCCCGACGACCAGATGGCGGCGCTGGAGCGAGATTCGAAGGCGGTCGGAACGCAGGGGTCGAGTATCGACTTCGCCCTCTTGGTCGACGGCCTGTCGGCCGAGCGCGAGCAGGGCATCACCATCGATGTGGCTTACCGCTTCTTCGCCACCGAGACGCGCAAGTTCATCGCCGCCGACACGCCGGGACATGAGCAGTACACGCGCAACATGGTCACCGGGGCCTCGACCGCCGACGCCGCCGTGATCCTGGTCGATGCGAGGAAGGGCGTGCTGGTCCAGACGCGACGGCATAGCTTTCTCTGTGCCCTGCTGGGGATCCGGAAGGTGGTTCTGGCCGTCAACAAGATGGACCTGATCGGCTGGGACCGCGCGGCGTTCGCGGCGATCGCCCAGGAGTACCGCGCCTTCGCCGAAAGCATCGGCCTGACCGACGTCACCCCCATTGCCCTGTCCGGCCTGACCGGCGAGGGCGTGGCGTCCGCGTCCCCGCTGTCGGACCAGACGTTGCTGTCCTGGCTGGAAGCGGTCGAGACGGTGGATACCGAGGCCGCATCGTCCTTTCGCATGCCGGTGCAGTGGGTCAATCGTCCGGACCCGGACTTTCGGGGTTATGCGGGACTGATCGTCTCCGGCAGCGTCCGGCCTGGTGATCGTGTCCGCGTCCTGCCATCGGGCCGCGAGAGCCGCATCGCCCGCATCGTCGCCATGCCCGATGACCTGGGCGAGGCGCAGACCGGACAGGCGGTGACCCTGACCCTGGCCGACGAGATCGATGTGTCACGCGGCGCTGTGATCGCCGCGGCCGACGCCCCGCCGCAGGTCGCCGACCAGTTCGAGGCGACTGTCGTCTGGATGGATGAGGACGCCCTTTCGCCGGGACGGTCCTATCTGCTGAAGATCGGCGCACGCACGGTGACCGCGCAGGTCACGGCGCTCAAGCACAAGGTCAACGTCAACACCCTCGAAAAGCTGGCGGCGCGGCGGCTCGAGCTGAACGACATCTCGGTCTGCAACATCTCGCTGGATCGACCCATCGCGTTCGAGCCCTATGAGACGAACCGGGACATGGGCGGCTTCATCCTGATCGACCGGATCACGAACCGCACGGTCGGCGCCGGCATGATCCGCTTTGCCCTTCGTCGCGCCGACAACATCCACTGGCAGGCCATCGACGTGACCCGCGAGGCGCGGGCGCAGATGAAGGGCCAAAGGGGCCGCGTGATCTGGCTGACCGGCCTGTCCGGCGCCGGGAAGTCGACCATCGCTAACTTGGTCGACCGGCGGCTACATGCGCTCGGCCGCCACACCTATCTGCTGGACGGCGACAATGTCCGCCACGGCCTCAACCGCGATCTGGGCTTCACCGAGGAAGATCGCGTCGAGAACATCCGCCGCGTGGCCGAGGTAGCCCGGCTGATGGCCGATGCCGGGCTGATCGTCATCACCGCCTTCATCTCGCCCTTCCGTGCCGAACGGCGGATGGCCCGCGAGCTGATGGGCGAGGGGGAGTTCATCGAGGTCTTCGTCGATGCGCCGCTGGAGGTCGCTGAAGCGCGCGACGTGAAGGGGCTCTACGCCAAGGCGCGGGCGGGCCTGCTGAAGAACTTCACCGGCATCGACAGCCCCTATGAACCGCCGGAGCAGGCCGACATCGTCATCGACACCACCGCCATGAGCGCGGTCGAGGCGGCCGAGGCGATCGTGGAGCGGGTTCTGGGCGGCTAGGTCAGAAGTCCAGATCGGCGTAGCACGCGGCGGGCGCGATACCCTGAAAGCGGTCGGCCAGCAGGGGACGAAAGCAGGGTCGCGACTTGATCTTCATGTACCAGGTCTTGAGTGCCGGCCACGACGCCCAGGGGATCTCGCCGAAATAGTCCAGGATCGAAAGGTGGGCAGCGGCGACAACGTCGGCCTGGCTCAGACGACGCCCGGCCAGCCAGTCCCGGCCGGACAGCAAGGCGTCGAAAACGGCGAGGTGGTGTTTTAGCGCATCGCGGCCTTCGCGCAGCATGCGGGCTTCCGGCGGGCCGAGGCGCAGCAGGGGTTTTTCCATCCGCTCATGCAGTAGGACGGCGTTGACCTCGTCGGTGAAGCGGCGGTCGAACCAGGCGGTCAGGCGGCGGACCTCGGCGCGCTCGACGGCGTCCGAGGGTATCAGCAGCGGCGTCGTCTGCTGATCCTCGATCCAGCCGAGGACGGCGGCAACCTCACACAGCGTCAGGGGCGGCGGGCCCTCGACCTGCAGCACCGGCGGCATGCCCGAGGGGTTCAGGTCGTGCAGGGGGCAGTCGGCTTCCCACGGCCGGACCAGCACTTCGGTCCATTCGATGCGAGCCTCGCCGAGCGCCAGGCGCGCCGCGCGCGAGCCCGGATCGAAGGGGAAGTGGAACAGGACGCCAGGCGACATGCTCCGCTCCTGCGCCGAGGCCCGTTAAATCCGCGTTTACGGTGATGTCGCGGGCGTGGCGGGGACCGCCGAACTCCACGGTCCGCGCGGGTCTGCGTGGATCAGGACGTCGGCGTCGGGAAAGGCCGCCCCGATCCGCCGCTCGGCCTCGACGACGATGGCGTGGGCGTCCTCGAACGGCAGGCTGCGGTCCAGGTCGATGTGCATCTGGGCGATCAGGCGCGTGCCGGACATGCGGGTACGGAGCTGGTGAACGCCTCCGACACGCGGATCGGCAAGGACGGCGTTGGTCAGGGCGACACGGTCGGCGTCTGAGGCCTCGCGGTCCAGCAACTGGCCTCCTGAGTCCTTGATCAGGCCGAAGGCCCCCCAGGCCAGCCAGACGGCGACGACGAGACCGGCGGCAGCGTCCAGGCCCGGCGCGCCGAGGAAGGCGCCGGACACGACCCCGATCAGCACTACGGCGTTGGCGGCGAGGTCGGCGGCGTAGTGGGCGCGGTCAGCCTGCACCGCCATGGAGCCCTGAGCCTTCAGCGAACGGGTTTGGAGCCAGACCAGAGTTGCGGTCAACAGCATCGATATGACGACCACGCCGATGGCCCATATGCCGCCCGTCACGGGCCGGGGGTCGAACATGCGCGCCAGCGCCTCCCAGCCGATGAAGACCGAGGAGGCGAGAATTAGGCCGGCCTGGACGAGCGCGGCCATGGCTTCAGCCTTGCCGTGGCCGTGTCGATGGGTGTGGTCGCTCGGCCGTGCCGCCCAGCGGACGGCGTAGAAAGTGGTCAGGGACGCAGCGAGATCGAGGGCGGAATCGGCCAGGGACGCCAGGATCGACACCGATCCCGAAGCGCCCAGAGCGAAAGTCTTCAGCGCGATCAGGGCGACGGCGACGCCCACCGACAGGGTCGTCACCTGGCGTGCGTCAAGCGCCTTGGGCGGAACCTTGGGATCGGGCGAGGCGATGTCGGTCATCGCCGTCCTTGTGGCGGATCACCCGAGGGTTGCCAAGGATCGCACCGTCGCAGACCGGCGTTAGTCTTTCCGCCACGAAAGCGCCTCAACATCCTAAACAAATGGCTGCGACGGCGGGAGCGAGGATGACGTCAGACCTGAACCAGGTCGGAACCGACGCCGCGGACCGCTGGGCGCCGCGAGGCGAAGTTCTGTCGCTGCTGGGGGTCAAGACCCAGACGCTATACGCCTACGTCAGCCGAGGCCGCATAGCCGCCCGGCCCGATCCGGAAAACCCTAGACGCAGCCTCTATGCTCTCGCCGATGTGATCCGTCTCAAGGGCGGATCGCCCGTCGAGGGTCCAACGACCGTCGTCCCTTTCGAACCCGAGGTGAAGGGCGAGGCGCGGATCGCCTCCTCCGTAAGCCTAGTCGCGGACGGGCGCATCTATTATCGCGGCCGTGACGCGGCGGAATGGGCGCAGACGGCGACCCTGGAAGAAACGGCGCGCCTGCTCTGGGGATGCGAAAACTTCAATCCCTTCGCCGGACTGGGCGTACGGGTGGACCTTGCGGGTGGGGCCTCGCACCGCGCCCGACTGTTCGCCGCCTTGTCGCGCCGCGCCGAGGAAGACACGCCGGCGACCGGCAGGGACGCCCGAACGCTCCGGGTCGAGGCCGCCGGCGTGCTGAACGAGGTCGTGGATGCCGTCGCAGGGCCGGGACCCCGCCTGTTTTTCCATCAGAGGCTGGCCCGGGGATACAAGATGCTGGAACGCGACAGCGTCCACCTGCGTCGCGCCCTGGTGCTGGCGGCCGAGCACGACATGAACCCTTCGGTTCTGGCGACGCGGGCGGCCGCCTCGGGCGGAGCCTCGCCCGCGGCAGCGACGATGGCCGGGCTGGCCGCGCTGTCGGGGTCGCCGATGATCCGGACGCTGAAGCGGACCATCGCCTATGTCATCGAGGCGCGGCGCGACCCGGTCGGTGCGGCGGAACGGCGGCTGGCGTCGGAAGGCGGCATCCCCGGTTTCGGCTCCCACAGTTTCCCCCACGGCGACCCCCGCGCGGAGGCCCTTCTGGCCCTGGCAGAACTGCCCCGCGATCTTCAGTCGGTCGTGCGCGAAGGCGAGGCGTCGTCCGGCCAGAGGATCTCCTTTGCGGGCGCGCTGGCCGTGCTGGCGCGTCGGCTGGACCTGCCCCGCGATGCCGCACTGGATATTCTCCTGACCGGTCGCCTCGTCGGGCTGATGGCCCATGCGCTGGACCAGATCATGGAGGGTGGGCCGATCCGGGCGCGGCTGCGCTATGTCGGGCCCAGGCCGTCGGACATCGCGCCTTGAAATCCGCTGTCTGATCGCCGATCAGGCATGACCCGCCGACGGGCGTCTCGCGGCCTTCTGGAGTTTTCATGTCTGACTGGTTGGCGGCGATCATTCTCGGCATCGTCGAGGGGCTGACGGAGTTCATCCCCGTCTCCTCGACCGGCCATCTCCTGCTGCTCGGTCATTTCATGGGCTTCGAGAGCGAGGGCAAGACCTTCGAGATCGTGATCCAGCTGGGTGCCATTCTGGCGATCATCAGCGTCTACTTCCGGCGTCTCTGGGCGCTGGCCACGCGCTGGCCGCATGACGCCCAGGCCCGGCATTTCATCATCGGCGTGCTGATCGCCTTCCTGCCTGCCGCCTTTGCCGGGGTGGCCCTCTATCCGGTCATCAAGGAGGTGTTGTTCGAGACCCCTCTGATCATCTGCGTCGCCCTGATCGTCGGAGGCGTGCTGTTGCTGCTGCTCGACCGGATGAAGCGGCCTCCCAGATATCTGGACGTGAACACCTATCCCTTCCGGGTCTACGCCTTGATCGGTCTGTTTCAATGCCTGGCGCTGCTGCCCGGCGTGTCGCGGTCCGGAGCCACGGTCGCTGGCGGGCTGCTGCTCGGGACCGACAAGCGGTCAGCGGCGGAGTTCACCTTCTTCCTTGCCCTGCCGACCATGGGCGGGGCGGTGGCCTACGATCTGTTCAAGAGCCGCAACGATCTGGATTTCAATGATATCGGCCTGATCGCCGTCGGCTTCATCACCGCCTTCGTCACCGCCCTGTTCGTCGTTCGGTTCCTTCTGGATTTCGTCAGTCGGCACGGCTTTGCGCCGTTCGCCTGGTGGCGGATCGCTGTGGGCTCGCTGGGGCTGGTGCTGCTCTGGGCCAGGGTCGGAGCCTGACTTGTCAGGCCGCCGGGTTCGGAGTCATCTTTCGCTCATGAGCCCCCAACCCGCTTCCGGCGAACGCTTCCAGTCGTTCAGCGCCTTCTATCCCTATTACATCCACGAGCACTCCAACCGGACGTGCCGCAGGATCCATGTCGTGGGTTCGGCCCTGGTGATCGTGGCGGCGCTGCTGGGACTGTTCGTCAACGCCTGGTGGTTCCTGGCCATGCCGTTCGTCGGCTACGGTTTCGCCTGGGTCGGGCATTTCTTCTTCGAGAAGAACCGCCCGGCGACGTTCAAGTATCCCCTGTGGAGCCTGATGGGCGACTGGCGGATGTTCTTCGAGACCGTCGGCGGCCAGCGGAAGTTCTAGTCGCCCACCCGCCTCAGGCGGGTCTGGTTGCGGAACCGCCAGGCGTCTTCGCCAGCCCCGACCGGGCGGACCTCCTTGATCGACATCAGGTCACCGCCTGATCTTGTCTCGGTGACGCGAATGTCGGCCGGTTCGTCATTGTCTTCGCCGGTCTGGCTGTAGACCAAGGTCCACGACGTCGGGCCGTTGTAGGCTGAAACCGTCACACGGTCCGTCGACAGTTCGGGCTGTCGGCCAGCCCGATAACTGGCCTCCATGACAGTACTCGCGGCGGGATCGTCCAGACTGACGGTGGTGATCCAGACGGGGTTTTCAGGCCCGTCGTCGAAGAGGCTCTGGCGAATGAGGGTTGCTCCGTCCCCTGGCGTCGAGATCGTCGTCTGAACCGGGATCTCGAACAGGCGATCGGTCTGATAGTCCCGATACCCCAACGCACCGGTCCATCGTCCAACCAGGCCCAGTCTCAGGTCGGTGGGGGCGGGCGTCTGCTGTGCGATGGCCAAGGCGGGCGTCGCCAGAGAGAGCGCCAAGGCGCAGAGCATTGATTTCACGCACATCGGCGATCTCCTCAAGTGTTCAAGATTAAGCGGGTCGCGGCATCCATCTGCGGGTCGCGGCCAGAGCGAATGTCCTCGGCGGTGGTCGTGACCCTCACGTCCGGCTCGATGGCGGCGTCCGGCTGCGGCGTGGCGGGAAAACTGGCGATCAGAGGCAGGTCGACCACGATCTCGGATGCGGGCAGCTTCAGAAAGAAGAAGGCCCCGCCATTGATGCCCCTGCGATTGCCGCCTGTCGGTGTGCCCACCAGGGTGGCCAGGCTGCGGTCCTTCACCGTCTCGGCGAAGCCGAAGGTGGCCGAGGAGTTGGAGGCGTCGCACAGCACCACAACCTTGCCGGAGAACCGACGCCCGGCGGGACGGATCGGCGTCCCATCATCGACCCCGCCCAGCCGGTTCAGCCGATAGAAGCCGTCGCGCTCGGGATCGGGCTGGGCCACCATCCCCCAGTCGTAGAAGCTGCTGTCCCAGGTGTTCAGATGGGGACGAAGCTCGTCCGGGGCCCGGCGATAGCGGACATAACGCTGGTTGCGCGACCGGGGAATGTCGCGGTCGGTGAGACGGGTCAGGATGACGTCGCCGCAGTCGTTGCCGCCCTCATTACCGCGCAGGTCGACGATCAGCCCGCGCGCGCCGTCTCCCGTCAGGTCGTCCATGACCCCGGCTAGCCACCGGCGCCAGTCGAAGGTCGAGTTGTAGAGCGCCCAGCCCGGCATGGTCAGGCGATGAATGCCGTCTTCGCCCTTTTCCAGGGTCCAGGGGTTGGCGTCGCCGCTGGGCTGGACGGCCGCGGGCGCATTGGCCTGACGATCCGCCAGGGTCAGTAGTCCAGCATCGACCGATCGTCCGTCCGCCAGAGTGAAGCGCGCCCGATCCCGCAGCGGCAGGATCAGCGGCAGGTGGATGTCGAAGGTCTCGAAGCGGTCGTCGCCGCGCACCTCCATCAGGCTGACGCGCTTGGCGTCGCTGGCCCCATCGGCCCTGGCCAGGGTGACGAGGGTGGCGAGCAGATCGACGGTCGCCACATCGTTGATCGCCGTCACGATCGATCCACGCGGGAAGGCGCGCTCAGCCGAATCGTCGTGGGTCACCACCATGGCGCCGTCGATCCAGACGAAGCGGAACGGCACCAATGCGCGATCGGGGTAGAGCCGTGACCGGACCGGCTCGCCGCCATTGTAGGGGCTGGGATAGGTGTGTCCGCAGCGGACGGAGGCGGTGACCCTCGTGAGCGCCAGGAAGCGTTCGCGGAAGGTCGCGGGTGTCGCCCAGGCCGCCGATAGGCCGTTCAGTCTTTCGGTGATCTGGTCGGGCGTCGCATAGCGATGAAGACCCGGATGAAGCGTCTCCCATGCCTGACGCAGGATCTCGACATCGCTGCTCCAGCCCGGCTCGCCGACCTGACGTCCGAAGGCTGGCGAGGCGGCGGTGACGGCCATGGCCCCTGACAACTGGAGCAGGCGACGGCGGTGGAGGAGAGACATGGGAGGCTCCGGCGATGAACGGCCCGATCCTGCCCGGCCTCACCCGGCGGCGCGCCTCATTTCCGGTGCAACCGATGAAAAATCAGGATGTGAGACGCCGCGTCGATAGCGGGACGGCGCGACACCATAGCGGGCCTGGAAGGCGCGGTTGAAGCTGGCCTTGGAGCTGAAGCCCGCGTCGAGGGCGAGGGTCAGCAAGTCCTCCGTCGAACCGGCGTCGAGGGCTGCGGCGACGGTCTCGGCGCGGACGCCATTGATCCAGGCGGAGAAGTTCACGCCCAGACCCTGATTGATCGCGCGGGACAGACGGCCGGTGTTGGTGGCGAGACGGCGAGCGACGACCGGCAGGCTGAGGTCGGGTTCGCGGGCCCAGCCGCCGTCCCGCAGGCGCGCGTCATAGTCGGCGGCTAGCGCAGCCCAGTCCGGCTCGGCGCGGGTCTCCGGCATGGCGGCAGGCTGGAGCGTCGGGAAGCGCAGCCCGGCGTGGCGCCAGCCTTCCACGCCAAGATAGAGCCCGATCGCCGAGACAGCGAGATAGAGCCCCGTCTCCTGAAAGAAGTCGATGCCGCCGCTGATGAGGTCCCACAGGGCGAAACCGGAATAGAGGGCGAGCACGGCGGCCAGGGCGATGATGACGCGCGTCAGCCAAACGGCCGCGAAGCGGTCGTCGTCACTGCGCTGCTCGGCGAGGCCCGCGCGATAGCGCCTCAGCAGGCGCACCGACGCCACCGCATAGGCGGCCAGGGACGCCATGAAGGCCACCTGGAAGATCGGCCCGATGACTGTGCCGTGAGGGCCCGTGTACCACGCCCACTTCGCCTCCAGCGGCAGGGCGAAGGCGATCAGGAAATAGGCGAGCTGCAATCCCGGCGCGATCATGTGCAGGGCGAAGCGCGGGGGTGCCCGACCCGAGACCAGCGCCTGGGTGTAGGCGAAGAGCAGCGGCGGGAGCGACAGGGTGATCGAGAACGGCGCGAAGGTCAGCCACCGCCAGGCGTCATAGGCGCCCGCGAAGCCTATGGCATAGGGCGTGACGAACCCGCCCAGCGCCACGAGGAAGGCGGCGAGCAGGCGGTTGGCGATGCGGTTCTCGGGTCGACCGGCGACGGCGATGGCAAGTACGAGCATCTGCACGACCGCGAGGCCGAGCAGCGCGGTCCGCCAGCCGAAGTAGAGCTCGACGTCCCCCACGAAGCGCGTCTCAGCGGTTCGCCGGGTCGCGGAAAGCCCAGAGGCTAAGGGCGAAGACGGCGACCGCATCCCGGTCGGGTGATCCCTGCGGGGGCAGGTAGAAGGTCGGACGCAGGCCATTCAGCTCGACGCCGCCGACCTCCACGCCGTCCCGGCTGATCACATAACCCAGCACGCCGTTGCCGAACGGCAGGCCCCCGATGCGTCGTGTCTCCGTTCGATACTCGACGCCGTTCCACATCAGAAAGCCGGCGCGTTGGGGCTGCTGCAGGCGCGCCAGGAAGGAGCCACGCGAGAGCGCGAGGCCCATCGCGGCATCGGTGGGCGCGGCCCCGGCGTAGTCGCAGTCGTAGCTGATCGGCTCGCGGTCGAAGGTGATGCCGAGGATGTTCCGGTGCCCCTGACCGCCCCCGCAGTTGGCGGTGACTTCCCCGCCGGGCGTCACGATCGACAGCTCGGCCGAGGTGAAGTCGCGCGATTGCCACGGCAGGCGGACCTCATTGTCCCGCAGTGACGCCCAGCCGGTGTATTCGCCGACCGCGAAGCCCGGCCGGAACAGGCTCGGGCCGCGACGACCGGAAAGGCCGATCCGCTCGGTCCGGTCCTGCATGGGAACGGCCGCGTCCTGGGCCGAGACGACTACAGGAGCGGCTGCGATCAGGGTGGTGATGGCGAGGGCGACAAAACGCATGGCGAACTCCCGAACAACGCCGGGAGCCTAGACCATCCGATGTTTGACGAGGAGTCGCAGCCTCAGTTCGAGGCCGTCTCCCACGCGGGCGGACAGCCTTCGAAGCGCCCGGCCTCGGTGATGGTCAAGCGGCGCTGGTTGAAACGCATCACCGGGTCCATCGAGCGACGGCCGTGGCCGGTGTAGAGATCGACCCGCTGGCCCTGGATGGCGCCGCCGGTGTCGGACGCATACCAGTAGCCGTCGTGAACCGTGCCGTCGGGCAGGCGGATGCCGACCGTCTCGCGGATGAAGACGCGGGTTCGGCGCGGAATGACACGGGGATCGGTGGCGATCGTGCGCATGGCGATCGGACGGCAGCCCAGGGAATCGTTGCCCGTCGCTCCGCCGCCGCCTGCGTGATACAGGCTGGCCCGCGCGCTCCAGTCGGGCTCTTCGGCCATCAGGGCGGCCTGGTCTTCCGTCAGATTGGCCGGGATGTCTGTGGGACCGTCGGACGTTTCGACGCCTTCACTCACCACGGGATCGGCCGCAACGGCCGCTTCGTAGGAGATGGGGTCGACGGCCGGAAAGGCCGCGGACCAGAGCAGGGCGAACGCCGCGACGGTGCTCAACACAGGCGAAACTCATGGTGACACCGGCCCCAGACCATGCCGGCGCGCCCGCGTTTGATCAGAACCTGTGTCGGAAATGGGGCGGGCGGTCCGGTCGTGACGGTCTGTCCCCGATCGCGTATGGATCAGTCAACCGTTGCCTGAGATAAGCGGAACGGGGGTTGGGCAACGGCGGCAGTTGCGATAGCAGTCGTTCTGGCACATCAATTCTATGCTGGGACGCGATGCTTACTGTTCACGGCGATATTCGCTCGGGCAACTGCTTGAAGGTCAAGTGGCTGCTGGACGTGCTCAGGCGCGATTATCAGTGGATCGACATCGACGTCATGACGGGCGCGACCCGTACGGCGGCCTTCCTGGCGCTCAATCCCTTCGGCCAGGTTCCCTTGCTGGTGCTGCCGGACGGACGGACGCTGGCGCAGTCGAACGCCATCCTTGTCCATCTGGCCGAGGGGACGCACCACATCCCGGCCGGTGCCTATGAGCGGGCGCGGATGCTCGAGTGGCTGTTCTGGGAGCAATACAGCCACGAGCCCTACATCGCTGTCGCCCGATTTCAGCGCGCCTTCGCCGGCAAGACGGCCGAGGACATCGAGCCCCGCCTGATGGAGCGCGGCCGTGTGGCGCTGGACCGCATGGAGCAGGCACTCTCGGCCAATGCCTGGCTGGCGGGAGGGCAGGCGGCGACGCTCGCCGACCTGGCCCTGGTCGCCTACACCCGCGTCGCGCACGAGGGCGGCTTCGACCTCGCGCCCTATCCGGCGATCCGCGACTGGATCAGCCAAACCGAGGCGGCGTTTGGCATCGAGACTCCCAGCGAACCGGCTGATCGGACTGGCGCTGCGTCGTCACTTCAGCAGTGACGGTAGCCACAGCGACAGCTCGGGGATGAACACCACCAGGATCAGCACCCCGAAACACGCCAGGTAGAAGGGCCAGATCGACTTCAGCGCATCGGTCATGGGGATGCCGCCGATGGCCGATCCAACGAACAGCACCGAGCCCACCGGCGGGGTGATCAGGCCGATGCCGCAGTTCAGGATCATGATCACCCCGAAATGCACCGGATCGACGTCAAAGGCGCGTGCCACCGGCAGGAAGATCGGCGTGCCGATGATGATCAGCGGAGCCAGGTCCATGAAGGTGCCGAGGATCAGCAGCACGCCGATGATCATCAGCAGGATCAGGATGCGGTTGTCGGTGACGCTCTGGAGCGTCTCGACCATCATCGACGGCACCTGGAGATAGGCCATCAGCCAGCCGAACGCGCCGGCCGCTCCAATGATGAACAGCACGGCCCCAGCGGTGCGCGCGGCGCCGAGGCAAGCCTCGCTGAACGCCTTGAACGACATCTGGCGATAAACGAGGCCCGTGATCACCGTTGCATAGACCACCGCGATGGAGGCGCTCTCCACGGCCGTGAAGACGCCGGCCTTGATGCCGAAGAAGATGATGCCGACCAGCAGCAGCCCCGGAATGGCGGCGATCAGGCGAACCAGCACCGTGCCAAAGCCCGGGAAGGGATCGGCGGCGTATCCGCGCTTGCGCGCCACCAGATAGGCCGTGGTCATGACCGCGACCGCCAGCATGGCGGCCGGTACGATCCCGGCGGCGAAAAGGTCGGAGATCGACACCCCGCCGCCGGCGGCGGCCGAGTAGAGGATCAGGTTGTGCGAGGGCGGCACCAGCAGCGCCACCAGCGCCGCGGTGATGGTGACGTTGACGGCATAGTCGACGTCATAGCCGCGCTTCTTCATCTGCGGGATCATGGTGCCGCCGATGGCCGAGACGTCGGCGAGCGCGCTGCCCGACACGCCGCCGAACAGGGTGGAGCCGACGACGGACACCTGGCCCAGGCCTCCGCGCATGTGTCCGACCAGCGAGGCGGCGAGCGCGATCATCCGATCCGACAACCCGCCCTTCAGCATCAGCTCGCCGGTGAATACGAACAGGGGAATGGCCAACAGCGCGACTGAGGTGATGTCCGATCCCATCTGCTGGATCACCACGATGGGCGGCAGCGCCAGATACAGCACCGTGGCCACGGTCGCCGCCAGCATGGAGAAGGCGACCGGAACGCCGATCAGCAGCAGCAGGGCGAAGACGCCGAACAGGATGACGAATTCCATGTTCAGCCCTCCTGCTTGGGAACGTAGTCGCCGGTCAGCAGGCGCTCGACGGCGAAGACCAGGATAAGGGCGCCCCCCACGCACAGGCCGACGAACTTCAGGCCGGACGGCAACTGGGCCCCGGCCAGAGGCACGGCCCAGTCATCGAGCATCAGCTGTCCGCCCAGAACCATCAGCGTGGCTCCGGACGCCGCCGCGATCAGGCGCGCCAGCACGCGGCTCAACATGTTCAGCGGCTTGGGCATGGCGTCCCGCAGCGTCAGGAAGGCGAAATGGCTCTCACGTCGCACCGCGACCGCCGAACCCAGCATGACCGCCAGGCTCATGAACAGCAGGGCGACCGGCTCGGTCCAGCCAGGGCTGTCGTTCAGCACATAGCGGGCGAAGACCTGCCACGCCTGCACCAGCGTCATGACGACCAGCGCCACGGCGGCCAGGATCATGCAGGCACTGGCGAGGGGATCGAGCCAGCGGCCGCCTGCCGAGCGAGGTTCAGACATCGACGCCCTCCCTTAGGCGTTGGCGCGACCGTTCAGGCCGTCGCGGAAATCCGTTCGTAAAGCGCGCGCAGCCCGGGTGACCCCAGGTACTTGTTCAGGACCGGCCGCGTCGCTGTCGCGAAGGCCTCCCGATCGACCTCGACGGCCTGGGTGCCTGCCGCGAGCACCGCCTGGCGGGCCTCGGCCTGACGGGTTTCCCAGGCCGCGCGCATGATCGGCAAAGACCGCTGGGCCACCTCGCGCACGAGTTCCCGGTCGCGCGGCTGGAGACGATCCAGACTGGCCCGCGACATCAGAAGGGCGTCGGGCAGGTAAGAATGCTCGGTGATGCTCAGATAGGGCGCGACCTCGAACTGCCGGCTGGACTGATAGCTGGGCCAGTTGTTCTCGGCGCCGTCGATCAGATGGGTCTGCAGGGACGAGAACACCGCGCCGAAGCTGAGCGGCGTCGGATTGGCGCCCATGGCCCTGAGCGTATCGAGGAAGACATCGGACTGCGGTGCACGGATCTTGAGCCCGCGCAGCTGGCCCGGCTCGGTCACCGGCGCGCGCACGTTGTAGAGATTGCGCGGGGCCGCATCGTAATAAGCGAGGCCCACGAGGCCCCGGCCCTCGAACACGTTCAGCAACTCCCGGCCGATGGGGCCATCGATGACGCCCCGCATGTGGTCGGTCGAGCGGTACACATAGGGCAGGGACAGCAGGATGGTCTCGGCAAAGGCGTTGTTCAGCGCCGCCACCGACACGCGGCAGATGTCGATGGCCTCGAACCGGGTCAGGCCGATGGAATCGTCCTCAGACCCCAGCTGGCCGGACGGATACTGGGCGATGCGGACCCGCCCATCGGTCAGGCGGTTCAGCTCCTCGCCGATCCAGCCGACGGCCGTGACCGTCGGATAGTCGGACGGATGAACATCGGCGGCCTTCAGGGGCGCGTTTTCCGCTGCGGGCCGGGAGCAGGCGGCCAGACCCGCGAGACCGGTCAGGGCGAACGCGCGGCGGCTCAGGCTCATGCGCCGGCTCCCTGGGCGGGCACGGCGACGCAAGCGATCCGACCGTCACGTCCAAAATCGGCGATGGCGGACTGGCCGACCCTGATGCGGTGGACCCCCGTCGCGGCCCCGGTGGAGATCAATTGCCCGGCCTCGATCCAGCGCCCCTGTTTCTCCAGAAGGTTCAGAAGAAAGGCCAGAGAGTCCAGCGGTCCGCCGGGGATCGACCGCGCGCCGCCCGTCCCGACCTCCACGCCATCGATCTCCATGCGGCACGTCAGGTCGCCCAGCCGCTCGCGCCAGTCGGCCACGGCGGGACCGAGGATCAGACCGGCGTTGTTGCCGAAATCCGACGCCGTCACGGCCGGGCCGTGGTCGTTGATGCCGGGAAACGGACTGCCCGCGATCTCCACGCCGATGTGGACCGCTTCGACATGGGGAGCGACGGAGACTGCGTCCCACAGACCATCGCGCGGGCCTGCGATCGGGGCGTCCCCGATCTTCAGCACATACTCGGCCTCGACCGCCGTGAACCCGTCGGGAATCGCCTCGAAGGCCGTCGGCTCCGATCCGGCCGCCCAGACATTCCGGCGAAAGATTGGCCCCGCCAGTCGACCCGCGCCAAAGCGGGCGTCCATCGGCGGCGGAATGCGGCCCAGCTTCCAGCCCGCGACGTCATCGGGCCAGGCGGCGATCGCCGCGTCCTGGATGGCATAAGCGGTCGCCATGTCGGTGGGCACCGGGCCGGGATAGTCGGGCAGGGCACGACCGGCCAGGCGCGCCTCGACGAAGCGGGCCGCCACGCTTCCGGTCGCGGTCTGGACGGACGCTGTCTGGGCGACGGTCATTCTGCGCCTGCCGAGATGAGAGAGATGCCCGTCACTCTGAGTTCCGTCGCCGCGTTTCCCCGCCGGTCTTGCCGCCGGTCGAGCGATGATTGAAGCGTTAGGAAACCGGTGTCAACGGCGAGCTTCGCTCTTGGTCAAGCGTGCGGTTTCGTTGGCGCGGGCGCTGCGACGGCTGTATGGCTGGGCTGGAGAGACAACGAGGTCGAGCTTGACCGACGACGACATCGCCACCGCGCGCGGCGGGCTGAAGCCTGGAAAACGCCCGACGATCAACGACGTGGCCCGCATCGCCGGGGTGTCGAAGAAGACCGTCTCGCGCGTCATCAACCAGTCGCCCTTCGTGCGGGAAGAAACGCGGGTCAAGGTCAGCGCCGTCATCGACGAACTGGGCTTCACCCCGGACGTCCAGGCGCGCGGCCTTGCCTTCCGTCGCTCCTTCCTGGTCGGCTTGATCTACGACAATCCCAGCCCGAACTATGTCGTCAACATGCAGCAGGGCGTGCTGGACGCCCTGCGGGGGTCGGGGCTGGAGCTGGTCGTCCACCCCTGCGACCGGGCCAATCCCAACCTGGTCGCCGAAATCCGCGCCTTCGTCGAACGCCAGAAGCTGTTCGGCGTGATCCTGCCGCCCTCGGTCTCCGAGGATGAGGCCGTCATCGCCGTGCTGCGTGAGCTGGACTGCCCCTACGTTCGGATCGCCTCGGTGTCGCTGGACGAGCCGGGGCGGATGCTGGTGACCAACGACCATCTCGGCGCGGCGGAAGCCGGGCGACATCTGGCGGACCTGGGCCACCGGCGGATCGGCTTCATCTCGGGCCCGGCGCTGTTCCGCTCGAGCGCCCAGAGGGGCGGGGGACTGCGTGGCGCGCTGGCCGAGAAGGGCGTTGCGCTGGACGAGCGCTATGTCGCCCAGGGCGCCTATACCTTCGAGAGCGGGGTCGAGGCGGCCAGGTCCCTGCTGGCGCTGGACCCCCGGCCGACGGCGATCTTCACCGGCAACGACGAGATGGCGCTCGGCGTCTTCAAGGTCGCGCGCGATATGGGGTTGGAGATCCCCCGCGACCTGTCCGTCGTCGGCTACGACGACCTGCCGATGGCGTCGCGGGTGTGGCCGAACCTGACGTCGGTGCGCCTGCCCATCCGCGACATGGGGCGCATGGCGGCGGAGAAGCTGCTGGCCTCGATGCGGGGGCTCGATCCTGCCAAGCTGGATCAGCCCGAGGTGCGGCCGTCGCTGGTGGTCCGGGATTCCGCGACCGCGCTGACGGCCTAGACGACCGTGCGGATGTAGTCCGCGATCGCCTGATCCTTGGCGTTGGCGAAGAAGTAGTCCTGGAACCGCTCGCCGGCGACGGCGGCCTTCAGCAGGTCCTGATCCACGGTCTTCAGTACCGTCAGCATGTCATGGCAGGTCGCGGCTTTGAGCGATTTCAGGATGCCGCGATTGCGCGCCATGATCTCGGCGCGTTCTTTGGGATAGCCGAGGCCGCGCTCTCCGTCGAACAGCTTGCGATAGACGTCCTGCAGGTTCAGCTCGGCGGCCCAGCCGAAGCCCTTGGCATAGGGCATGGAGATGGCGTTGCCGTCATTGATCTGGGCGAACAGGAAGGCGTCGGTCGGGTCGATCACCAGGCCGCAGAATACGCCGGGCATGGCGTTGCAAGCCAGCATCGACCCCATGCCGGTGCCGCAGCCGGTCACGACGAAGTCCGCTGCGCCGGAGTTCAGCAGAATGCCCGTCAGCAGCCCGTTCATGACGTAGGTCAGGGACGCTTTGTCCTCCGCGGAGTACATGCCGTAGTTAAAGACCTCGTGGCCGAGCGGCTCGGCTACGGCGCTGAGGGCGGCGTGGATCGTCCCGTTCTTGGCGGCTTGGCTGTTCTCGGTGATGAGGGCGATCTTCATGGCGTCTCTCCGTTTGCATTGGCATATGACACCGGTTACCGATGGTCGCAACCGAAGCCGTGCGCTAAGGCTCGGACCACCGTCTGACACAGAGCTCGACCCATGTCCGCCCATCCTTTCGACCTGACCGGCAAGGTCGCCGTCGTGACCGGTGGCAACACCGGAATTGGTCAGGGCATCGCCCTGGCCCTGGCCTCGGCTGGGGCCGCCATCGCCTCGGTGGCGCGTCGACCCTCCGACGACACCGTCGGTCAGTGCCTCGCCAGGGGCGTGCGCGCCATCTCCATCCAGGCCGACCTGGGTTCGACCGAGCCTGTGGCCCGCATCGTCGAGGAGGCGACTGCGGGCCTCGGTCCCATCGACATCCTGGTCAACAACGCCGGCATCATCCGCCGCGCCGACGCGGTCGACTTCACCGAGGCCGACTGGGACGCGGTGATGGACGTCAATCTGAAGTCCGTCTTCTTCCTCAGTCAGGCCGTTGCGCGGCGCTGGATCGCCGGGAGCCGGGGCGGCAAGATCATCAACACGGCCTCCATGCTCAGCTTCCAGGGCGGCATCCGGGTGCCGTCCTACACGGCCTCGAAATCGGGCATCGCCGGCCTGACCAAGCTGATGGCCAATGAGTGGGCGAAACACGGCATAAACGCCAACGCCATCGCGCCGGGCTACTTCGCCACCGACAATACCCAGGCGTTGCAGGACGACCCGGTCCGGTCCAGGGAAATCCTCGGTCGCATCCCCGCCGGGCGCTGGGGCCAGCCCGAGGATATCGGGGGCGCGGCGGTATTCCTGGCCTCGGCGGCTTCGGACTATGTCCAGGGGATCACCCTGCCGGTGGATGGCGGTTGGCTCGCGCGGTGATCCCGGTCTAGCCTCGCCGCCATGACCATTCTCTGCTTCGGCGAGATGCTTCTGCGTCTCACGCCCGCCCCCGGTGAACGCCTCATGCAATCGCCCGACCTGATCATCCGCCCGGGCGGGGCGGAGACGAATGTGGCTGTTTCGCTGGCGCGGTTCGGAGCCGACGCCGCCATCGCCACCGTTCTGCCTGACAATGACCTGGGCCACGCCGCGCGTGACGAAGCCAGGAAGCACGGGGTCGACACCTCCCGTGTCCGCTTCCAGCCGGGCCGGATGGGGCTCTACTTCCTGACGCCCGGCGCCGTCCGACGGCCGTCCGAAGTGCTCTACGATCGCGCGGGCTCGGCGTTCGTCCGCCATGTCGAGGAGGCTTTCGACTGGCCCTCCCTGTTGCAGGGTGTGGAGTGGCTACATCTGTCCGGCGTCACCCCGGCGACGGGGTCGGGAGGATCGGCGGCGGCGCTGGCGGCCGTCCGCGCGGCCGCGTCGGCCGGGGTCAAGGTCAGCTTCGACGGCAACTTCCGCGGCAAGATGTGGTCGGAGTGGGATGGCGATCCCCCCTCGGTGCTTCGCCCCATCATGGAGGGCGCCGACCTCGCGTTCGCCGACGACCGGGATTTCGCCCTGATCCTGGGCCGGTCGTTCAGCGATCCCGACCCGGCCCAGAGGCGGCGCGCCGCCGCCGCCGCGGCCTTCGACACCTGGCCCCGGCTTCAGCGCATCTGCTGCACCCTGCGGATCAACGACAGTGTCGCCGACCAGACCCTGTCTGCGGTCATGATCACCCGCGATGGCGAGCACCATGCCGCGCCCATCGCTCTGTCGGGTGTCGTGGATCGGGTCGGCGGCGGCGACGCCTTCGCCGCCGGGGTGCTGCATGGCGTGGCCAAGGGCTGGGCGGACGACGAGGCGCTGGCCTTTGGTCTCGCGGCTGCGGGGCTGAAACACTCCGTCCACGGCGACTTCAATCTGTTCGATGAGCGCCAGGTGCGCGCCGCCATGGCGGCTGACGGTTTCGATATCCGACGCTGACGCCACGCGCCGTTTCCGGATTTCTTAACCTCGGCCGTTCACCATCAGAGATGGCCGGGTGTGTCCGGCTTTCGGAGAACGGCATGGCCGAACTTTCGGTCGCCCAGCGCGCGGTGCTCGCGCAGATGGTCGAGCGCCTGCCCGACAGGACGCTGAAGACCCTGTCCCTGGCCGTCGCCCAGATGCCGGGCGAGAAGGCTCGCATATTGTCGCAAATGCTGGCCGAGGAAGGGGTGGACCGCAAACGCCGTGCCGTCGCCTTCGCGCCCATGATGCCTCTGTTCGCCCCGCGCCGGGATGGCGTGGAGGGCCTGACCTTCCCGTCCGCTGTCCTGCCGCGTCTCTGGAAGGCGGCGTCGGCCACGGCGCCAGCGCTGCTGACCACGCTCGACGACATCCGGCTGCGCGAAGACGATCCCAAAGTGGTGGCTGTCGCTGACCGCTACTGCATCGCCGCGTCGGGCGTGATCCGGGACAAGGCCGACGTTATCTGGCCGCCGACGCTGGGTCAGGAAGATGAAAGGGACGCCGGGCTTGCCAGCCTGGTCCAATGTTTCGATCTCGCGGTCCTGGCGCGTCGCGCCTTGAAGTCCCTGCCGCACTGGATCCTGAGGCCCACGCCCGATCAGCTCGCGGAACTCAGGCTGCTGATCCGCGACGCGGGCGAGATCACGCCCGACGGCGGGCCGCGCATGCTCGAAATCCTGTTCGCCCATCTGGCGGACGCGAGCCTGGTGCTGCGTCTGGTCGTCCATTCTTCGCGGTCGGCCAGCAACGAAGGCGTCCTGTCCGGGTCGGAGATGGCCGTTTTCGTCAACCGCCTTCTGGCTGAGGTCGAGGCGCGGGTCGCCCGGGTCGGTGCCTTCAAGCCCACCGCCGGTGTCGATCCGGGTCCCCAGATCAAGGCCGACATCACCTGGTGCGCCGAGACCCTGGCGGAACTGGACATGACGCTGCAGCTCGATCCTAGTGGCGAGTGGGGCACAGCAGCCCGCGATGCCCGGGTCCGCATCAACCGGGGTCTGTCCAACACCCTGAAGTCGACGGACAAGGCGCTCGACAGGGTGCTGCCGCTGAAGCGGGTCAAGACCGCCGGGCGCATGACGCGCGAGGCGGCCGATCTGGAACACCCCGTCCCGCCCGAGGCGGTCCAGACGGCCGTCGCGCTCCTGACGCTGGTCGGGGCCATGCGCACGGCGGCGCAAATCTTCGGCATCGAAAGCCAGAGGTCGCAGCTGGTGCAGTCGGCGATCGATCGCATCACCACCTTCGTTGACTTGACCATCGAAGCCGTCAACGCAGGCGAGGCCGAGGTCGAGACCGAGGACCGCGCCCTGGCCCATGTCGAGACCCTGGCCGGACTGCTTCTGCTGATCGACGCAACCGAGCCCGCGCGCACAGTTCGTCGCCGTGCCGCTGCTGCGGGAACGCTGGCCCGGACGGGCTGATCAAGACACGGCGTCGCGGCCTCTCGCGGGCGGGCCACGCTTGGTCTAAGCCTGTGGCCCATGATCGTTTTCTGGACCCTGACCGGTCTCGCCGCTGCTCTGGCGGGACTGATGGTACTGACCGGCGCGCGCCGGGGCGCGAGCGCAAGCGATATCGCCGCGCCCACAGCGGCCGCCGAGCTGGCGGAGCTGGATCGTCTGAAGGCACGCGGCCTGCTGGACGAGGACGCCTGGTCCGCCGCGCGGGCCGAGGCCGGGCGTCGCCTGCTGTCCGAGCCCGCTCCTCAAGCGCCGTTGACGGTTGGATCACGCGACCGCGCCCTCACCCTGGGGGCCCTTGTGGCCACGGCGGCGGGCGCCCTCGGGCTCTACTTCGCCATGGGCAGCCCCGGCTTCGAGGATCAGCCTTACGAGCGGCGGATCGACGAATGGGCCAGCCAGGCCGAGACGCTGGACGCGCAGCGGATCGCGGCGGTCCTCAGCCGGGCGGTCAAGCGCGAGCCGGAGAACGTCACGGCCCTGACCATGCTGGGCGCGGCGCGGTTCGAGGCGGGCGACCCGATCGGGGCGGCGACGGCCTTCCGACGCGCCCTGACGCTCCAGCCGAACGACGCCACCAGCTGGGCGCGGCTGGGCGAGAGCCTGGTCCGCGCGGCCGAAGGGGAGATACAGCCCGATGCCGAGGCCGCCTTTAACCGGGCGCTGGAGCTCGATCCCAGTCAGCTGGGCGCGCGGTTCTTCCTGGGCGACCTGGCCATCACCCGGGGCGAAGCGGAGCGGGCACGCGAGCTCTGGACGCCGCTGATCGAGGCGCTCGATCCCGCCGATCCGCGCCGGGCCGAACTCGCGGCGCGTCTGGACGCGGCGGGATGACCCGTTGGACCCCGAACGCGGCGGAGATATAGCCACCCCATGAGCTGGCTTCCCAAATCGCCCAAGGCCCGGCGTCGTCTGTGGGTCGTGGCCGCCGCCGCCCCGGTGCTGGCGCTCGCCGTCGGCCTGTCGCTGTGGGCCATGCAGGACAACGTCACCTTCTTCTTCTCGCCGTCGGAGGCGACAGAGCAGGCCGCGCCGGCGGGGCGCAAGATCCGGCTCGGCGGTCTCGTCGAGGCCGGCAGCGTCGTCCAGCGGGGCGCGACCGTGACCTTCGCCGTCACCGACAACGCCGCGACCAGCCGCGTGATCTATGAAGGCGACCTGCCCGACCTGTTCCGCGAGGGGCAGGGGATCGTGGCCGAGGGCGAGTTCGGTCCCGACCGGGTGTTCCGCGCCTCCACCGTGCTGGCCAAGCACGACGAGACTTACATGCCGCGCGAGGTCGCCGAGAGCCTGAAGGCTAAGGGCGAGTGGCGACCGGAAGAAGGCCCGCCCGCCAGCGCCGCCGCCCGGGCCGCCAGCGCCACATGATCGTCGAGTTCGGGGCCTTCGCCCTCATCCTGGCGCTCGTCTTGTCGGTCCTGCAGACGGGGCTGGCGACGGCTGGGCGCGTGCGCAGGAGCCCGCTGCTGGCGGGGGGCGCCGATGGGGCGGCCATCGCCACCGCGTTCGCCCTGATGCTGGCGTTCGCGGCCCTGATCTTCGCCTTCGTCGTGTCAGACTTCTCGGTCGAGAACGTCGCCAGGAACAGCCACACCGACAAGCCGATGCTCTACAAGGTCTCGGCCGCCTGGGGCAGCCACGAGGGGTCGCTCGTCCTGTGGTGCGGGGTCATGGCGGTGTTCGGGGCCCTGCTGGCCCGCGCCCGTGGCCTGCCGTTCGGGCTGAAGACCTCCGCCGTGGCGACCCAGGGGGCCTTGACGGCCCTGTTCCTCGCGTTCGCCGTCTTCACCTCCAACCCCTTCGTCCGGATCGAGGACGCGCCGGTTCAGGGCAACTCGCTCAATCCCCTGCTTCAGGATCCCGCGCTCGCGCTCCATCCGCCGCTGCTTTACTTCGGCTACGTCGGGTTTTCGGTGACCTTCTCCCTCGCCGTCGCGGCGCTGATCGAGGGACGGGCCTTCTCGGGCTTCTGGCCCGCGTGGGGGCGGTGGGTGCGGCCGTGGGCGCTGGCGAGCTGGATGTTCCTGACGCTCGGCATCACGCTCGGGTCGTTCTGGGCCTATTACGAACTCGGCTGGGGCGGCTGGTGGTTCTGGGATCCGGTGGAGAACGCCTCCTTCATGCCGTGGCTTGCGGGCACGGCTCTGCTGCACAGCGCGGTGGTGACGGAACGGCGCGGCGCGCTCGCGGGCTGGACGGTGTTTCTGGCCCTGCTCGCCTTCAGTTTCTCCATGCTGGGCGCCTTCCTGGTGCGGTCCGGCGTCCTGACCAGCGTCCACGCCTTCGCCGTCGATCCGGAGCGCGGCCTGATGCTGCTCGGTATCCTCGCGGTCGCGGCCGGTTCGGCCTTCGCCCTGTTCGCCTGGCGCGCGCCCCAGCTGAAAGGCGGCGGCCTGTTCGCCCCGGTCAGCCGTGAGGGCGCGCTGGTGCTGAACAACCTGTTCCTGACGGTGGCGGCGGCGACGGTTCTGCTGGGCACCCTCTATCCCCTGATCCTGGAGGCGGCGACCGGAGAGACCATCTCGGTTGGGCCGCCCTATTTCGCCCTGACCTTCACGCCGCTGATGCTGGTCGCCTTCATCATCCTGCCCGCCGGGCCGCTGCTGGCGTGGAAGCGCGGGGATGCGGTGGGCGCGATGCAGAGGCTGGCGGTCGCAGGCGGGATCGCCATCGCCTGTGGCTTCGCAGCCTGGCTGGCGTTCGAGCCGAAGAAGGCCCTGACCGCCGCAGGGATCGCCATCGGGGCCTGGCTGATCGCCGGAGCCCTGGCCGAGGTGGTGGAGCGCATCCGTCTGTTCCGCGCGCCCATGGCCGAGGCCCTGCGCCGCGCGCGCGGCCTGCCGCTGGGGGCCTGGGGCATGACGCTGGCGCACGCCGGGCTGGGCGTCTTCGTGCTGGGCGCCGTGGCCGAGACCAGCTTCAAGCTGGAATCCGCCGAGGCCCTGCCGATCGGGGGCAGCGTCATCGCCGGGCCGTGGAAGGCGACCCTGACCGACGTCGAGATCGTCGAGGGACCGAACTATCTGGCCGAGCGGGGCGTGGTGACCGTCACCTCCGTCGATGGCCGGGCGACGCCGCGCACGGTGACCTCCGAGCGTCGCTTCTTCCCGGCGGGCGGCCAGACGACGACCGAGGTCGGTCTCGATTTCCGGGGCCTGGACGATGTCTATGTCGTCATGGGCGAGCGGCGGGCGACGCCGGAGGGTGAGCGCGCCTGGACCGTCCGAATCTATCACAACCCGTGGGCCCGGCTGATCTTCCTCGGCCCCGCCATCATGGCGCTGGGCGGGGTGCTGTCGCTGATGGACCGGCGGCTGCGCCTGGCCATGCCGGGGCGTCGGAAACAGGCGGCGGCATGAGACCGGCGGCCTTCCTTGTGGCGCTGTCCCTGCTGGCCGTCCCGGTGATGGCCCAGGAACCCGCCGCGCCGCCGGATCGACCCCTGCCCGACGCCGCCCAGGAGGCCCGCGCCCAAGGCCTGTTCGAGGTCGTGCGCTGCGTCGTCTGCCAGCATGAGTCCGTCGCCGACAGCCCGGCGGGCATCGCCGGCGACATGCGCCGACTGATCCGCGAGGAGATCGCGGGCGGAGCGACCGATCAGGCCATCAAGGACGACCTGGTGCGACGCTATGGCGACTACGTCCTGTTCACCCCGCCGATGCGCACCGGCACGTGGCTGCTGTGGTTCGGACCGGCCCTGCTGGTGCTGGCTGGAGGGGCCGCTCTGATCGCCTTCCTGCGTCGCTGCCCGGCCGCGACCGCGCCGCTTTCGCCCGATGAGGAACGTCGGCTGGCCGATCTTCTCCAATCGGAAACGGTTCGCCCCGATCCTGACGCATCCCCGCCTCACGACGGGCGTTGAGGGCGGTCAAGCGTCACCAAGCGGCGGTTGGCCAATCGGGCCAGCTGCCTATATCAAAAGACGAAACCGGGTCGCCTGACCCAGACGGGATCGCACGAAAGACGATGATGAAGCGCAAGGAATTCATCCTGGGGGCCGCCGTCGGCCTGACCTTCGCCGCCGCCGCCACGGCCGGGGGCGTGATCGACTGGCCGGGCGCCAACGCCCAGGAACGGCCGGCCGCGGGTCGGCTGCTCCCTTCGGCCGGCGCTGCCGGTCTGGCGTTCGCCCCGCCGCAGGGCGCGCCGCTCAGCTTCGCCGACATCTTCGATCAGGTGTCCCCGGCGGTGGTTCAGATCGACGTCGAGACGCGCGTCGAGCGGCCCACGGGTCTGGTCCAGATCCCCGGCTTCCCGCCCGGCTTCGGTTTTCGCCTGCCGGAAGGCCAGACGCCTCCGGGCGCCGAGGAGGACGAGGACGCCCCGACCGCCCAGGGCGCGGGCTCGGGCTTCTTCATCTCGGCCGACGGCTTCATCGTCACCAACAACCACGTCGTCGAGAACGCCACGAAGATCACGGTGAGACTGGCCGACGAGCGCGAGCTCGAGGCGCGTCTGGTCGGCCGCGACGCCGACACCGATCTGGCGGTGCTGAAGGTCGAGGGCTCCAGCTTTCCGTTCGTCAGCTTCGAGGAAGACGCCGATCCGCGCGTCGGCGACTGGGTCATCGCCGTGGGCAACCCCTTTGGTCTGGGCGGCACCGCCACGGCCGGGATCGTCTCGGCGCGCGCCCGCGACATCTCCGACAGCCGCACGCCCTATACCGACTATCTACAGATCGACGCTGCCATCAACCGGGGCAACTCGGGCGGCCCGACCTTCGACATCTACGGCCGCGTCATCGGCGTGAACTCGGCGATCTTCTCGCCGACCGGTGGCTCGGTCGGCATCGGCTTTGCCATCCCGTCCTCAATCGCCAAGCCGGTGACCGAGCGCCTGATGCGCGGGGAGACGATCCAACGGGGCTATCTGGGCGTTCAAATCCAGAATCTCCCCGAGGAGTATCGCGGACCTTTGGGGCTGCCTGCCGATCAGGAGGGGGCTTATGTGGCCGAGGTCACGCCGGGCGGTCCTGCGGCTCAAGCGGGCTTGCGCGAGGGCGACATCGTCGTCGCTCTAAATGGACGGCCGATCACCAGTTCCACCGAGCTCACCCGCAGGGTGGGGCAGGCATCTCCCGGAGACAACTTGCGGCTCGAGGTCATTCGCGAAGGTCGCCGCCAATCCATCAACGTCCGGTCGGGCACGCGTCCCTCCGACGTCAACGCCGCGCTGAATAATCTCTCGGAAGGTGGCGATAGCGCTCAGCCGAATCGCCCGCAGGCTCCGGCTGGCGAGGTGGTCGAAGGCATGACCGTCTCGCCCCTGACAGATACGTTGCGCGAACGTTACTCCATTCCGAGCACAGTGCGGGGGCTGGTGATCACGGCTGTGACAGAAACCTCGCGCGCTGGCCGGGCTCAGATCCCTGTCGGTACGGTGATCCTTCAGGTGAATAGCCGCCCAGTCTCTACGGTGGCCGAGTTCCGCGCTCAGGTCGCGGCCGCTCGCGCGGACAATCGCGAAAGCATCCTCGTGCTTTTCCGCACACCTCAGGGCAACCGCCCCTTCGTCCTCGAACTCTCGGACAACTAACCGTCCCGACCCTGAACAAGGCTTAACTCCCTAAGTCGCCGCCGATGGGCTACCGTCGGCGGCGATTTGATTCCGGGAGGGGCTCGCCATGAAGATTCTGGTGGTCGAGGACGACGCCGAAGCCGCCCAGGCCATGGTGCGCGGCCTGACCGAGGCCGGGCATGTGGTCTCCCACGCCATCGACGGCGCCTATGGCCTGCTGGAGGCGCAGAAGGGCGACTGGGACGTTTATGTCGTCGACCGCATGATGCCCCGGCTGGACGGCATCGGCATGGTCGAGACCTTGCGCAAGAACGGCGACCAGACGCCGGTCCTGTTCCTGTCGGCCATGGGCGAGGTCGAGGATCGGATCACAGGGCTCAAAGCCGGCGGCGACGACTATCTGGTCAAGCCCTATGCCTTCGCCGAGTTGATCGCCCGGGTCGAGGCCCTGTCGCGCCGGCGCGAGACCGGCGGCGTCCAGACGGTGCTGAAGGTCGGCGACCTGGAGATGAACCTGATCGCCCGCACGGTGCATCGCGGCACGACCGAGATCGACCTGCAGCCGCGCGAGTTCCAGCTACTGGAGTTCCTGATGCGCCACGCCGGCCAGTCGGTGACCCGCACCATGCTGCTGGAGAAGGTGTGGGAGTACCACTTCGACCCCCAGACCAACGTCATCGACGTCCACATCAGCCGCCTGCGCTCCAAGATCGACAAGGGCTTCGACCGGGCGATGCTCCAGACGGTCAGAGGGGCCGGATACAGGCTGGAGGCGTAACTTCTCCCTCCCCTTCATGGGGAGGGACAGGCGGCGAAGCCGACAGGGTGGGGAAGTCCACGGCGGCATGGAAACGACGGCCAGAGCCAGGGCGATGCGCAAGGCGATGACGCCACCGGAGGCGAGGCTGTGGCTAGGCCTCAAGGCGCTCCGAAACGAGGGCTACCACTTTCGGAGACAAGCCCCTGTGCGAGGCTACTTTCTCGACTTCGTATGCTTCAAGCACCGGCTCATCATTGAGGTAGACGGAGCGTCTCATGAGACTGAAGAGCAGGCGCGAAAGGATCGAACTCGAGATGCGATCTTCGCGCGGGAAGGTTTCAGGACCTTGCGGTTCGACAACGCGATGATCCGCGACCATCTCGGCGATGTGGTTGCGTTCGTGCACCAGACGCTTGTGCACAGCCCCACCCTGGCTCCGCTGCGCTCCGCCGTCCCTCCCCATGAAGGGGAGGGAGAATAGCCTCTGATGCGTCTCCCCTCCCTCTTCCGCAGGACGCCCTTCCGGCTGACGCTGCTGTTCCTGGCGCTGTTCGCGGCGGCGGCCAGCGCCATCCTGGCCTATGTCTATGTGGCCTCGGCGACCGAAGCTCAGGCCCAGGCGAGAAAGGCCGTCGAGCAGGAGCACGGCACCCTCAGCGCCATCTTCCGCGAACGCGGACCGGACGCCCTGAACCAAGCCCTGATCGACCGCATCCTGTCGGGCGGCAACTTCCTGTATCTTTACATGGAACGGGACAGCTCCCGCATCACCGGCACCCTGGGCGTCTTCGCGCGCGACGAGGACGGCGGCGATTCCGCTGAGGTCCTGAACGCCTCGCCGATCCCGAACTATACGGGCGGCGATGTCTGGTCGACGTTCCGCTTCACCGATACCGACGCGGACGGCCGGGTCGTTCGAAAGGATGTCTATGGGCTGCAGACCACCCTCTCGAACGGCCAGATGTTGTTTGTCGGCAAGGATCTGGGTGACACCG
The DNA here is from genome assembly GCF_000701445.1 of Brevundimonas bacteroides DSM 4726. Taxonomy (GTDB): domain Bacteria; phylum Pseudomonadota; class Alphaproteobacteria; order Caulobacterales; family Caulobacteraceae; genus Brevundimonas; species Brevundimonas bacteroides. The sequence goes on along the minus strand of NZ_JNIX01000008.1, from coordinate 330,040 downwards.
AGGCCTATCTCAGTCGCCTGACCCAGGCGCTGTGGATGGCGATGGGCATGGTCTTGTTGCTGGGCGCGGGCGGCGGCCTGCTGATCAGCCGAAACGTCGAGCGCGCCATGGGCCGCCTGAACACCGTCGTCACGGCCGTGCAGGACGGCGACTTGAAGGCCCGCGTGCCGGTGCGCAATTCCGGTGACGAACTGGACGAACTCGGCGTCGGGCTGAACCGCATGCTGGACCGGCTGCAGGCCTCGATGGCCTCGATCCGGCACGCGGGCGACGCGATCGCCCACGATCTGCGCTCGCCGCTGACCCGCATGCGGGCCAAGCTGGAGGTCGCCCTGATCGACGCCGAAAGCGGCAAGGTCGACGGCGTCGACGCCCTGCAGGTCGCGCTGGACGAGGCGGACGCCCTGCTCAAGACCTTCAACACAGTGCTGGCCATCGCCCGGCTGCAGGCCGCGGCGGGCCGTGTGCCGGACGCCGAGGTGTTCGACGCCGCCGACCTCGCCGCCGACATGGCCGAGCTGTATGAGCCCGCAGCCGAGGACAAGGGGCTGGACTTCTCCGCCGAGATCGAGACGGGGCTTCACGTGCATGGGGCGCGGCCGTTCCTGGCCCAGGCGCTCGCCAACGTCATCGACAACGCCATCAAATACACCCCGACCGGCGGGGCGGTGAAGCTGCGGGCGCGGCGGCGGTCCTCCGGCGAGATCGAATACTCCGTCACCGACACCGGCCCCGGCGTCCCGGAGGAGGACCGCGAGCGCGTGATCCAGCGCTTCGTCCGCCTGGACAACAGCCGCACCGAGGCCGGCTCGGGCCTGGGTCTCTCGCTGGTCGGCGCGGTCATGGAGGCCCATATGGGCCGCATCCAGCTGGATGAAGGACCGGGCGTCTATGGCGGCTTCGGTCCCGGCCTGCGGGTCGCCCTGATCCTGCCGCCCGCGAGCGCGGCGTGAGGTCTCGTCCAACCGGGGCCGGTGGAACCGGCGCTGGCGATCGCGATTTCAACGCCGAGCTGAATCTCGAACATCTGCTTGTCCCGCCGGGTCCGGTCGTGGACGCGGCCGCCATGGAACGGGCTTGGCAAGCGGTCATGTCCACCGTCGACGGCATAGATGCGCGAGCGCTGATCGAGGGCGCTTCTTCTACTCTTCAGCCGATCGTTTCCGCCTCGCCTTATCTCGCAGGCCTGATGCGACGATGGCCCGAGCATCTGGTCGGCATCCTCGCCGACACGCCGCACTCGAGGCTCGAGGACATCCTTGGTCGCACGCGAGCCTTGGCGGGTGGCGTCGAAGACATGCGGGCCTCGCTCCGCCGACTGAAGGGCGAACTCCATCTCCTGACCGCGCTCGCCGATCTGGGCGGTGTCTGGACCCTCGACCAAGTAACCGCAGCCCTCAGCCGCTTCGCCGACGCCTCCGCCGCCGCCGCCCTGCGGGCCGTCGCCCACGACCAGCGCGAGCGCGGCAAGCTGATCTCCGCCCCGGACGACCCGCGCGGCCCGGTCCCCGGCCTGTTTGGCCTGGCCATGGGCAAGCACGGGGCAAACGAGCTCAACTACTCCTCCGACATCGACATCAGCCTGTTCTGGGAGCCGGGCGCTCTGGTCCCGGCGCTCGCCGACGGCGTCGAACCCCAGCGGTTCCTCGACCGCCTCGCCCAGGCCTTCGCCCAGCTGATGCAGGAGCGGACGGGCGACGGCTACGTCTTCCGCGTCGACCTGCGCCTGCGCCCCGACCCGTCCTCGACTCCGCCCGTCGTCGCCGTGCCCATGGCGCTCGACTACTACGAAGGCGTCGGCCAGAACTGGGAACGCGCCGCCTTCATCAAGGCCCGCCCGGCCATCGGCGACCTGACCGAGGGCGCCGACTTCCTGAATGCCCTGACGCCCTTCGTCTGGCGCCGCAGCCTGGACTATCAGGCCATCCTCGACATCCAGTCGATCAAGCGACAGATCCACGTCCACAAGACCGGCGAGGGACTGGAGGCCGCCGGCGCCAACCTCAAGCTCGGGCGCGGCGGCATCCGCGAGATCGAGTTCTACGCCCAGACCCAACAGCTGATTCTCGGCGGTCGCGACCCGTCGCTGCGGTCGCCCCGCACGGTGGACGCCCTGGCGGCGCTGGCCGCGAAGGGCCATGTCCCGGCCGATGTCGCTGCCGAACTGACCGCGTCCTACGAACGCCTGCGCGCGCTGGAGCACCGCGTGCAGATGCTGGACGACGAACAGACCCACGTCCTGCCTGAAGACCCCGTCCGCCGCGCCGCCGTCGCCGCCCTGTCCGGCCACGCCGACCTGACCGCCTTCGACGCCGAGGTCGAGACTCTGCTTGTCGAGGTCAACCGCCGCTATGGCGACCTGTTCGAGGGTGAGGAGCAGCTGTCGTCGGTGTTCGGAAGCCTGGTGTTCACGGGCGTGGAGAACGACCCCGAGACGCTGGCGACCCTGGCCCGGATGGGCTTCTCCGACCCGACCGCGGTGTCGGACGCGATCCGCTCCTGGCACCACGGCCGCATCCCCGCGACGCGGTCGGCGCGCGGGCGTGAGCTGTTCACGCGCTTGGCTCCCCGGCTTCTGGAAGCGGCGGCGAGAACGGGTTCAGCCGACGCGGCCTTTCGCCGGTTTTCGGTCTTCTTCGCGGGTCTGTCGGCGGGGGTTCAGGTCCAGGCCCTGTTCCTGAACCAGCCCGAGCTGTTCGAGCGCATCGTCGGCGTAATGGCCTTCGCGCCCCGTCTGGCGCGGACGCTGGGTCGCTATCCGGCGGCCCTGGATTCAATGCTCGACGCCCGCTTCGAGACCGAGCTCGGCGTCAACACCGGGCTGTTCGACCAGATGGAGCGCGAGGCGGCTGAAGCCGGCGACTTCGAAGGCGCCATGAACGCCGTGCGCCGCCTGCACCGTGAGCAGGTGTTCCGGATCGGCATGCAGACCCTGTCGGGTCGTATCGGTCCCCAGGCGGCCGGGCGGGGTTTCACCAACCTGGCCGATGCGGTGATGCGCACCCTGTCGGCGGCGGCGCTGGCCGAGACCGAGCGGCTGGGCGGCGCCATGCCCGGCGCGGTGGCCGTGATCGCTCTGGGCAAGGCCGGATCGGGCGAGATGACCGCCGGGTCCGACCTCGACCTGATGACCGTCTACGACGCCCCGCCGGAGGCTGTTTCGGCGACGAAGGGGTGGGCGGCCGACGTCTTCTACGTCCGCTTCACCCAGCGGCTGATTTCGGCTCTGTCGGCCCATACGGGTGAGGGCGGGTTGTACGAGGTCGACATGCGGCTGAGGCCGTCGGGATCAAAGGGGCCCGTCTCTGTCCGCCTCTCGGGCTTCGACGCCTACTATTGCGACGAGGCCGCGACGTGGGAGTTCATGGCCCTGACCCGCGCCCGGGTCGTGTGGGCCAGCGATGTTGCGTTCGCCGAGCGCGCGGCGGCGGCAATCGAGACCGCCTTGCGACGGCCGCGCCCCGACATCGACGTCGCGGCCGAGGTGCGGGCCATGCGCGACCTGATGGCGCGCGAGCGGCGGCCGGACGGTTTCTGGGATCTGAAGCTCGTGCCCGGCGGGCTCGTGGACGCAGAGTTTGTCGGCCAGTTCCGGCAGCTGCAGGCGGCCGCCTCGGGCGGACCGCTCACTGTGTCGACGGTGGAGCAACTGGCGGGCGACCCCGCGCTGCGCGACGCGTGGATGCTGCAACAGGGTCTGGCCCAGCTTCTGGCCTGCGCCTTCGATCACAAGGCCGACGTCGAGGCCGAGCCGGAGACGTTCCGCCTGCGTCTCGCGAAGGCGGCGGGCGAGGGCGATTTCCCGGCTCTGATCCAGCGTCTGGGGTCAGTCCGCGAACTGGCGCGCGGGGCGTTCGAACGGGCGCTTCCGGCCGCCCGCGACGGATAATCGGCACAGCCTCGTTTCATCTCCGGTGGGGATGCACGGGCGCGGGCCACGCCGCCGCCCTTCGGAGAGACGAGAGATGAAGATCAAGACCCTGACCCTGGTCGCCGTCGGAGCCCTGGCCCTGGCCGGAACCGCCAGCGCCCAGCAGCAACGCGGCCTCGGTCGCGCCGACACCAACGGCGACGGCCGCGTCAGCCAGGCCGAATTCGTGACTGCCCGTACGGCCCGCCTGACGGAGGCCGACGCCAACCGCGACGGACAGGTGAGCCGCGAGGAGGCCCAGGCCGCCTGGCAGGCCAACCGTGCCGAGCGCCGTAGCCAGATGTTCACCCGCCTCGACACCGACCGGAACGGCTCGATCAGCCAGACGGAATTCGAAGCTGGCCGCCCCGAACGTGCCGGACAAAGGGCGGACCGACGTGGTGGACCGCGCATGCAGCGTCAGGAGCGTCGCGTCGGCCGGGCCTTCGCGCGTGGCCCGGTGCAGGTCGAACAGGCCCGGACCCGCGCCACGGAGGCCTTCGCCACGCTCGACGCCGACCGCGACGGCTATCTGAGCGAGATCGAGCGTCAGGCGGCGCCGGCCCGCATGCGCGAGGCCCTGCGTGAGCGTCGCGCCGAGCGCCGTGCCGAGCGTGGGGCGTCGCGTCCGGCCCCCGCTTCGGAGTAGGGTCGGTGACGGGACTGGCCGGGTTCGCCCGGCCGCTCCTTTCGCGCGGAAAGGGACCGATTGGCGGCCGTTGTCGACCCCGACGAGGATCTGGTGCGCCGCGTGGGTCAGGGCGATCCCGCGGCCATCCAGGCCCTGGTGGCGCGCAAGTTGCCGCGCATGCTGTCGCTCGCCCAGCGCATGCTTGGTGACGCGGTCGAGGCTGAGGACGTGGCGCAGGAGGCCATGATGAAGGCCTGGAAACAGGCGCCGCGCTGGACGCCGGGCAAGGCGAAGTTCGACACCTGGCTGCATCGGGTGGCGCTGAACCTCTGCTACGACCGGCTGCGGCGTCGGCGGGAAGTTCTGGTCGAGGCCCCGCCGGATCGTCCCGATCCCGGCCCGGCGCCGGATCGAGGCCTGCTGGCGGCGGAACTGGGCGTGCGGGTCGAGACGGCGTTGAAGGCGCTGCCCGAGCGTCAGCGCGAGGCCATCGTGCTGTGCCATTATCAGGAGCTCGGCAACATCGAGGCGGCTGGCTTGATGGGCATCAGTGTCGAGGCGTTGGAGAGCCTGTTGGGCCGAGGCCGCCGCGCGCTCCGCGCGGCGCTGGCCGATCTGGCGCCGAACGCCCCCGAAGCGGTAGGAGGACGATCATGAACGCGGACCGTATGCGCGAACTCGCCGAGGCCTGGGGCGGCGACCTGCGTCGTTGGCCCGCGGCCGAGCGGAGTGCGGCTGAAGACTTTGCAGCCACGCGACCGGAGGCGGCTGACCGCGCCCTGTTCGAGGCGCGCCAGCTGGATGCCGCCCTCGATGCCGCGCCGCGCGTTGTGGTTTCGACCGCGCTGAGTGATCGCGTGATCGCCTCCGCTCAGGGAGCGGGTCTGAAGGCGCGTGCGGCCTGGCCCGGGCTGCGCCGTCTGCTGTGGATCGGCGGAGCCAGCTGGGCGGCGGCGGCCTGCGCCGGGGTGATGTTCGGCCTGACCCTGACCGGCGATCTGGAACGCCAGGCCCAGTTGGACCTCGTGCTGGATCAGGCCTCCATCGGTGGCCTCGACGATATGGCGGTGCTGGGATGAGTTCGCGCCTGCTCGCCATCGTCCTCGGGATCGCGCTGGCCGTCTCGGTCGGGATCAACCTGTTCGCTGCCACGGCGGCGGTGACCGCCCTTTCGGGCCAGAGGCAGATCGAACGTCAGCTGGAGCAGCGCCGGACCGACCAGCCCCGCCCCTCGACCCGGGAACTCCTTGCTTCCCTTGATCCGGAGGTGCGCCGCACCGTCAGACGGGGTTTGCGCGAGGCCGGACTGGCGGCCCGGCCGGACTTCCAGGCGGCGCGTCAGGCCAGGGCCGAAGCCGTCGAGGCGGCCCGGGCCGATCCCTTCGACCGGGCGCGTGTCGAAGCGCTGCTGACACAATCCCGCGCGGCAGAGGCGCGAGGCCGGGCGCGTCTGGAAGGCGACGCCCTGGCCCTGATGGAGACGCTGGAACCCGAAGATCGCCGCATCGTCGCCGCCCTTCTGGCCGGCCGTGCCAGGGGCGGCGAACGCCGTGAACTTGCGCCACGCCAGGAGCGCAGGTCCCAGTCCTGAGCCCTACCGGAAGGGCGGTTCGTCGAATGCGCGGAGCTTGCGGCTGTGCAGGCCCGCGCCCTCGTTGCGCAGCAGGTCCACGGCCTGGATGCCGATCTGCAGGTGCTCAGAGATCGAGCCCTCATAGAAGCGGTTGGCCTGCCCCGGCAGCTTGATCTCGCCGTGCAGCGGCTTGTCCGAGACGCACAGCAGCGTCCCGTAGGGCACGCGGAAGCGATAGCCCTGGGCGGCGATGGTGGCGGATTCCATGTCGATGGCCACGGCGCGGCTCTGGTTGAACCGCAAGGCCGACTTCGAGTAGCGCAGCTCCCAGTTCCGGTCGTCTGTCGTGACCACGGTGCCGGTGCGCAGCCGCTTCTTCACTTCCTCGCCCGGCATGCCCGAGACCATCTTGGCGGCGTCATAGAGGGCGCGCTGGACCTCGGCGATCGAGGGGATCGGGATGTCCGGCGGCAGGACGGCGTCCAGCACATGGTCGTCCCTGAGGTAAGCGTGCGCCAGCACATAGTCGCCGATGGTCTGGGAGGGTCTCAGGCCGCCGCAGTGGCCGATCATCATCCAGGCGTGCGGCCGCGTGACCGCCAGGTGGTCGCAGATGGTCTTGGCGTTCGACGGCCCGACCCCGATGTTGACCAGGGTCACGCCCTCCCAGCCCGGCGCCTTCAGGTGGTAGGCGGGCATCTGGTGCTTGCGCCAGGCCGCGTCGGCGATGGCGAGATCGGGATCGGGGTTGCTTCGGTCGATCACCACACCGCCGGCGCACGACAGGCTTTCGTACGGCGAGGTCGGATCGGCCAGCTGGGCGCAGGCCCAGCGGACAAACTCATCGACGTAGCGGTGATAGTTGGTGAACAGGATGTAGGACTGCACGTCCTCGACGGGCGTGCCCGTGTAGTGCCTAAGCCGCGCCAGCGAGAAGTCGGTTCGCAGCCCGTCGAACTGCGACAGCGGGAACTCCTCGGTCAGGTCGAACAGTCCGTCGGAGATCTCGTCTCCGATGTGCGACAGGTCGGTGGTCGGGAAATGCCGCGCAATGGCCGCCGTCATCGACCGGTCCAGCACGACGTCTGAGCCGTCCAGCACATAGGGGAAGGGGATTTCCTGCTCCGACGGTTCGACCTCGAAGGTCGCGCCATAGTCGGCTTCCAGCAGGCGCAGCTGCTGCAGAATGTAGGGTCCGAACAGGTCCGGCCGCGTCACCGTGGTGGAATAGATCCCCGGTCGCGAGATGCGAGCGTATGCGCGCTGGGCCAGGTTCTCGGGCCGGTCGCCGAACCAGCGCATGCGCAGGCGCGGATAGCAGAAGAGGCCCTTCGCCCTCAGCGCCGCGTCGGGTGTCTGTCCGGTCTTGAGATAGGTGCGGACCGCGCCTCGCAGGTTGGCGACGGCGTCGGTGTAGAGGGATTGGAGGCGATCCAGCGCCTCGGGCGCGCTCAGCGCCCCGGTCATGTGCTCTGTCATGGCCTCCTCTAACGGAGGATCATGACCTTGGCGAGACGGCAAAGCTCGTCAGGGGGCCTCGGCCTTCGCCCGGTCCATGACCGCGATGAAGCTGGCCCTGTCCGCGAAGGCCGCACGCAAGCTGGCTTCGTCGGCGTCGAGCGTCGCGCATCGCAGGCGGGACAGAGTGTCCCGGATCTGGGCGGTGCGATCCGGATCATAGCCTTCCTCGCCCAGCCAATGCTGGCACTGCTGCTGACGCGCGGCCCATTCCAGCACCGCCGGATCGATCGAACGCGCCACCGTCAGGACCGCGTCGATGACCGAGACATTGCCCATCACCAGCCGGTCCCCCTCGACCTTCAGATCGACCGCGACCTGGCCCCCTGTGGGGCAGCAGTTGGCGTCATCGTCCTGCCACAGGCTCGACTCGGCCATCAGATAGTCCCACTGGAACCCCGGACCCTTCCAGACGCCGAGCCCGGCCGGCAGGTCCTCGGCGAGGTCGGCCAGCCAGGTGCGGGCGTCAATCTCGGTCGGAGCCGCCGACGACCCGTTCCAGCGAAACAGCGTCCCGACCCATTGCATCCCCGTGCCCTGGCCATAGGCGGGCAGGGCGACATAGGTCCCGTTGGCCAGGGGTTCGCCGTTGTCGTCCCGCGCCTGATAAAGTTCGGGGTCCAGCACCCCGAGCGGCCCGAACAGCCAGACCACCGGCCTCAGGCGCTCGCCCTCGGGCACGAGCACGATCATCGCCTCGGACACGCCGACGTCATCCGAAGACCCCGACTGGGCCTGGAAATACAGCGTGGTCCCGTCGGGCAGGACAAGGTTGCCCGTTCGCTCGACCGTGCAGCCCGCCAGTCCGGTGTCGACACAGGTCGAGGCCAGGCCCGACAGCGCGGGTCGGGCCGCGCGGATGGCGTTGTGCCGACGGGTGGCAAGCTCCAGCTCTGTCACCCGGAACTGCTCCAGACCCGCCCGCTCGTCGGTGTACTCGATCCATTGCGCCCGCCATTCCTCGTGCTCCAGCCGCAGGGTCGTCGGCGTGGGCGTGACCTCCATCGCCTGGCGATAGGCCGCCTCTACCGGGTCCTGCGCCCTCGCGGTCGGGGCGATCAGGACCGAGATCACCAGGGCGAGTATGGCGAACGGACGCATGGGACACTCCGGCGAACAGCGTGCGCCGACTGTGCCGTCCGCAAGGCAGGATGCCTAGAGGGTGTCGAGCGTCCGATGGAAAAAGTCAGAAACGTCCGCCAGCACCGGCGCCTTCTTGCGGAACAGCGGTGAGAAGGTCGCGATCAGGTCCTCGTGGGTCAGGTCCGAATAAAGCCTGAGCTCTGAGCGGGCTCCGAGCTCGCGCAGCCGGGCGTCCAGCAGGATCGAATCTTCGTCGTGGACCGTCACGTCGGCCGTGCCATGCCCCAGCCAGACCGGCGGCGCATCGGCCCGGGCGAAGGTCAGGGGCTGGGTCTGCAGCGGGTCCCCGACGTGCCCGAAGGCGTTGATCGAGGCCGCCACGTTGAACGGCAGGAACTCATACGGGCCGGCCAGCCCCGCCGCCGCCTGGATCGCATCCGGCCGACCGGCGCGGGCCATGTAGCGCGGATCCAAGGCGACCATCATGGCCAGATGCGCCCCCGCCGAGTGACCCGCAACGCCCAGTCGCTCGGCAACGCCGCCCCAGGTCGGCGCCAGCTCCGCCGCGCGCGCGGTCGCGGCCGCGGCGTCCTCGACGAAGGTCGGGAACACCACCTCTGGCACAACGCGATAGTCGGGCAGGGCGACGACGAAGCCTTGCGCCGCCAGGGCCTGGGCCGCCCAGCCGTAGAGATCCTTGGAGCCCGAGTCCCAGCCGCCGCCATAGAAGAAGACGATCGTCGGCAGGCCCGAGGCCCCATCGGGCGCATAGACGTCCATCGTCTGGCGGGGATGGTCGCCATAGGCCACCGACCGGGCGACTCGCCGGACACCCCGGTCGCGCGGTCCGACGGCATTGAGCAACCCCAGCGGGCTGCAGGCGGCGGCGAGCGCGCCGAGGGCGGGTGCGATCAGGCCTCTTCGGGTCATGGCCGCAGATACGCATGACAGGCCCATCCGGCTCAATTGCCGCTCTGCGACACGCCATCGCGGCCCTCGGCGGCAGCCGCAAGTCCATGACGAACGGGCGAAACTTCATCAGTTTGCGATGTGATTGTCTTATTTTCTTTACATTGCCGAAAATGGGCGCAGTATTTCTCCGGACCCTGAGCTTTTTCGGGCCTGAGGAGGAGCCCGCCATGAACCGTTTGACCCTGTCCGCCGCCGTCCTGACGCTGGCTGCGTCCGCCGCCCTGCCCGCGTTGGCGCATCAGCACGCCCTGCCGGGCCGCGCCCCGGACGGCGCGCAGCGTGTCGTCATGATCTGCGAACAGGACGCCGCGACCCGCGCCGCCTACCGTCGCGACTTCGGCACGCGACCCGTCTTCGTGACCGCCGACCAGGCGCTTCAGGCCCGCGCGACGGGTGAGACGTGGTCCGCGCCGCGCTGCATGTCGGCGCGCGAGCACGCTCGCCTCGTCTCGACCCTGACGTCCTACGCCGCCGTTCGTTGACGTCGTGACTACCCTTGGGCACCGCGGATCGCCGCGGCGCCCGCCGGGGGCGCGATCACGGCGGCGAACAGCGCATAGGCCGTCAGCAGCGCCATCGCCGGCCAGGGGCTGAGCCCCTCCGCCGCTCGCGTCAAAGCACCCGCGCCGAACACGACGGGCGGGATGAACAGCGGCAGCACCACGATTGCGATCAGCAAACCGCCGCGCTTCGCCCCCAGCGCCAGCGCCGCGCCGAGCGCGCCGGTGAAGGCGAACCCCAATCCTCCGATCAGGGCCGCCAGCGCGGTCAGCATCGCCAGCTCCGGCGCCTGACCCAGGGCCAGGGCCGCGACGGGCGCGGCCAGCGCCAGCGGCAGGCCGGTCGCCAGCCACTGAGCCAGAGCCTTAATCCCGACGACGGCCTCCAGCGGCAACGGCCCGAGCGCCAGCAGGTCCAGCGCGCCGTCCTCCAGATCGCGTTCGAACAGCCGCTCCAGCGACAGCAGCGACGCCAAAGCGAGCGCCAGCCAGGCGATGCCCGCCGCGACCGGCCTCAGCGTTGCCAGATCGCCCCCCGCCGCCAGCGGCACGATGGTGGTCAGACAGGCGAAAAACCCGCAGGCAAGAAGCGGCCCGCCACCCCCGCCCCAGGCCAGGGCCAGTTCGCGCCGGAACAGGACACCGACCGCGCTCATCGGCCGGCTCCCAGATCGAGCGACCGTGTCGGGATCGGCAGGGGATCGTGCACGGCGGCCAGGATCAGGCCCCCGCCCTCGAGGTGACGCCGCATGACCTCGCCTGCCGCCTCGCGCCAGCGTATGTCCAGCGGGCTGAGCGGCTCGTCCAGCAGCCACAGCGGACGCGGCGCCGCGATCAGCCGGGCCAGCGCTAGACGCCGCCTCTGACCAGCCGACAGCTTGCGGACCTCCAGGTCCAGCAGCGGCTTCAGGCCCATGACGGACACGGCCTCGTCGATGGCCTCGCCGCCGAGCCAGCGCGCCTGAAAGCCCAGCTCGTCCCGGGCCGTGCGCGCGCCCTTCAGCCCTTCGAGGTGGCCAAGCATGTGCAGGCCGCGTCCGCGCGCCTCGGCCGGATCGAGTTCTGCACCGTCGGCGGCGGTGAAGGCGATCGCTCCCGCCTCCGGACGGACAAAGCCGGCGATGGCGCGCAGCAACGTCGTCTTGCCCGCGCCGTTGGCCCCGGTCAGGGCCACGGCCTCGCCGGCGGCCAAGGTCAAGGACAGGTCGCGAAAAAGGGTGCGCTCGCCACGGGAAAGGGTGAGGGTGGTGATGGAGAGGCGAGCGATCATTCCTTCTCCCCTTGCGGGAGAAGGTGGCCGAGCGCAGCGAGGTCGGATGAGGGGTGTGACTCGGTTCTAGCCGTGAGGGTCAGGTCCAGGAGCGCGCCTGCATCTTCGTACCCCTCATCCGGCCCTGCGGGCCACCTTCTCCCGCCAGGAGAGAAGGAGCGCCCGCTGCGACCCGTTCTCAATGTCCCCGCATCCATCGGGGACTCATGGACGCCTTGTCCGACCACGGCTATATCCGCCGACGCCGCAGCAGGCTGTCGCCGCGCGCGCCGGGGACCTGTGCGCCCCTGCGATCGCCGCGAGACGGCGCAACCGGATGTCCGGGCGGCTGAACCAGAGGACCACTCCCATGCCGTCAGTCGACAGCCTTTCCACCCGCCGGGACCTGACCGTCGGGCGCAAGAAGTACGCCTATTACAGCCTTCCCGCCGCTCAGGAAGCGGGTCTTGAGGGCATCAGCCGCCTGCCGCGCTCCATGAAGGTGCTGCTGGAGAACCTGCTGCGCAACGAGGACGGCGTCTCCGTCACCGCCGACGACCTGAAGGCCATCGCCGCCTGGACCCAGAACAAGGGCTCGGTCGAGCACGAGATCGCCTTCCGTCCGGCTCGCGTCCTGATGCAGGACTTCACCGGCGTGCCCGCCGTCGTCGATCTGGCCGCCATGCGCGACGCCATGAGCGCGCTGGGCGCCGACGCCACCAAGATCAATCCGCTGGTGCCGGTCGATCTCGTCATCGACCACTCGGTGATGGTTGACCACTTCGGCACCCCGGGCGCCTTCCAGCAGAACGTCGAGCGCGAATACGAGCGCAACATCGAGCGCTATAACTTCCTGCGTTGGGGCTCCTCGGCCTTCAACAACTTCCGGGTCGTGCCGCCCGGCACCGGCATCTGCCACCAGGTGAACCTTGAAAACCTGGCCCAGACCGTCTGGACCGCCGCCGAGGGCAAGGCCACCGTCGCCTATCCCGACACGGTCGTCGGCACCGACAGCCACACCACCATGATCAACGGCCTGGCTGTGCTGGGCTGGGGCGTCGGCGGCATCGAGGCCGAGGCCGCCATGCTGGGCCAGCCGATCCCCATGCTGATCCCCGAGGTCATCGGCTTCAAGCTGACCGGCGCCATGCCCGAGGGCACGACGGCCACCGACCTGGTGCTGACCGTCACCCAGATGCTGAGGAAGAAGGGCGTCGTCGGCAAGTTTGTCGAGTTCTTCGGCCCGGCCGTCGCCAACCTGACCATCGAGGACCAGGCGACCATCGCCAACATGGCGCCCGAGTACGGCGCGACCTGCGGCTTCTTCCCGGTGTCTCAGGCGACCATCGGCTATCTGACGGCCACGGGCCGCGACAAGGCGCGCGTGGCCCTGGTCGAGGCCTATGCGAAGGTGCAAGGCCTGTGGATCGACGAGACCAGCGAAGACCCGATCTTCACCGATGTGCTGGAGCTGGACCTGTCGACCGTCGTGCCGTCTCTGGCGGGTCCCAAGCGGCCTCAGGATCGCGTCGAACTGACCGTCGCGGCCCCGTCGTTCGAGACGGCGCTGGGCGAGGTGTTCAACCGGCCGGCCGACGCCCCGCGCGCGGCGGTCGAGGGCGAGAGCTTCGACATCGGCGACGGCGACGTGGTCATCGCGGCCATCACCTCGTGCACCAACACCTCCAACCCCTCGGTCCTCATCGCGGCCGGTCTGGTGGCGCAGAAGGCCAACAAGCTGGGTCTGAAGACCAAGCCGTGGGTCAAGACCTCGCTGGCGCCGGGGTCGCAGGTCGTGACCGACTATCTGACGGCCGCCGGCCTGCAGAAGGAGCTGGACGCGCTCGGCTTCAACCTGGTCGGCTATGGCTGCACCACCTGCATCGGCAACTCGGGGCCGCTGGACCCGGCGATCTCGAAGACGATCAACGACAACGGCCTGGTCGCCACCAGCGTGCTGTCGGGCAACCGCAACTTCGAGGGCCGGGTGAACCCCGACGTCCAGGCCAACTACCTGGCCTCGCCGCCGCTGGTCGTGGCTTACGCCATCGCTGGTTCGATGCGGATCGACATCACCAAGGACCCGATCGGTCAGGACAAGAAGGGCAAGGACGTCTTCCTGAAGGACATCTGGCCGACCACCGCCGAGATCGCCGCCATCCAGAAGAAGGCCGTGACCTCGGCCATGTTCGCCAAGCGCTATGCCGACGTGTTCAAGGGCGACGCCCACTGGCAGGCGATCCAGGTCGCCGGTGGCCAGACCTACGCCTGGGATGACGCCTCGACCTACGTCGCCAACCCGCCCTACTTCGAGGGCCTGTCGATGGAGCCTTCCCCGGTCACCGACATCATCGAGGGCCGGGTCCTGGCCATCTTCGGCGACTCGATCACGACCGACCACATCTCTCCGGCCGGTTCGATCAAGAAGACCTCGCCCGCTGGCCAGTATCTGACCAACCGCGGCGTCGACGCCTTGGACTTCAACTCCTACGGCGCGCGGCGCGGTCACCACGAGGTGATGATGCGCGGCACCTTCGCCAACATCCGCATCCGCAACCGCATCGTGCCGGAGATCGAAGGCGGCATGACCAAGCACTTCCCGTCCGGCGAAGTGATGTCGATCTACGACGCGGCCATGCGCTACCAGTCCGAGGGGCGGCCGCTGGTCGTGTTCGCGGGCAAGGAATACGGCACGGGGTCGTCGCGCGACTGGGCGGCCAAGGGCACGCGCCTGCTGGGCGTCCGCGCCGTCATCGCCGAGAGCTATGAGCGCATCCACCGCTCGAACCTGGTCGGGATGGGCGTGGTGCCCCTGCAGTTCAAGGCCGACGGCTGGACCAAGCTGGGCCTGACCGGCGAGGAGATCGTGACGATACGCGGCCTGACCGACGCCAACATCGGCAAGCTGCGTCCGCGTCAGGACCTGTGGGTCGAGCTGTTCCGCCCGTCGGACGGCAAGATGGCGCGGTTCCCCGTGCGCTGCCGCATCGATAACCAGACCGAGCTGGACTACTTCAAGTCCGGCGGGGTGATGCCGTACGTCCTGCGGAACCTGGCGGCGTAAGGTTCGCGATCATCTCCCTCCCCTTCATGGGGAGGGACGACCGCGCAGCGGTCAGGGTGGGGTGCGAAAAGCGGGTTCGAACCGCTCGGCCCCACCCGCGCTCGCCCGCGGCTCGCGGTCCCTCCCCATGAAGGGGAGGGAGAGGCTGCCTCTCAAACCCGCATCGCCTCGGCCAGCAGCCGCGCCTCCGCCGCGCGGCTCGATCCGCTGCGCCAGGCCACGACGATCTCGCGCCTCGGCGCTTCGGCCGCGAAGGACCGCACCACCACGCCCTTGTCGTCGGCCAGCCCGGCCTTGACCGCCATGGCCGGCAGGAAGGACACGCCCAGCCCCGAGGACACCATCTGCACAAGCGTATGCAGGCTGGTCGCGGCGAAGACGTCCTCGCCGCGCGGGGCCTCGATGTCGACGGCGGCCAGCGCCTGGTCGCGCAGGCAGTGGCCGTCTTCCAGCAGGATCAGGTCCTCGCCCTTCAGGGCGCCGGGCTGGATGTCGCCGCCCGACGCCAGGGGGTGATCCACCGGGGCGGCCGCCAGGATCTCGTCGTCGCCGATGCGGGCGTGCTGGATGCCGGTCGCGGCATAGGGCAGGGCGATGACGGCGCAGTCCAGCTGCCCCGCCTTCAGCCCCGCGATCAGCCGCCCGGTCAGGTCCTCGCGGATGAACAGGCGCAGCTGCGGATAGGCCGCCTTCAGCCCCGGCAGGGTCGCGGGCAGCAGGAACGGCGCGACAGTCGGGATCACGCCCAGCCGAAGCCGCCCCGACAGCGGCCGGCCGGCGTTGCGCGCCGCCTCGACCAGGTCCTCGGTGCGGGCCAGCACGTCCTCGGCCCGGCTGACGGCCTCGGCGCCCACAGCGGTCAGCTGCACCGCGCCGCGCGTGCGTTCGACGACGGGTGCGCCCAGCACCTTCTCCAGCTCTTGGATGCCGGCCGACAGCGCGGGCTGGCTGACGGATGCGGCCACGGCCGCTCGACTGAAGGAGCCGTGCTCGGCGAGGAGCTTGAGATACTGCAGCTGCCTGAGGGTGGGGAGCATGGGATCGAGATAGGCGTGATCTCAGTCCTGCGCCATGACGATCGAGCTGACTTATGAGGAGACAAAAAGAAAACCCCCGCCCTCGCGTGGAGGACGGGGGGGCGTCAGATCGTCAGTCCGTAGGGCTTACGCAGCCAGCTTCTCGGCGTGCAGCGCGCGCTTGGAGATGTCGTAGCGGTCGTTCTCCATCACCTGGACCCAGGCCTTGATGAAGGTCTTCAGGAAGACCTCCTGGGACTGGCCCTCGGCGAAGACCTCGGCGATGGCGCGCAGCTGGGAGTTTGAGCCGAACACCAGGTCGGTGCGGGTCGCGGTCCAGCGCTTCTCGCCCGTGGCGCGGTCCGTGCCGACGAACAGCTCGTCGGACGTATCGTCCACCTGCTTCCACGCCGTCGACATGTCGAGCAGGTTGACGAAGAAGTCGTTCGTCAGCTGGCCCGGACGGTCGGTGAAGACGCCATCTTTCGAGTCCTTGTGGTTGATCCCCAGGACCCGCAGGCCGCCGACCAGGGCCGTCATCTGCGGAGCCGTCAGACCCAGCAGCTGGGCCCGGTCGATCAGCAGTTCCTCGGTCGGGACGTTGAACTTGACCTGAAGATAGTTGCGGAAGCCGTCGGCGCGGGGCTCCAGGACCTTGAAGCTCTCGGCGTCCGTCTGCTCGGCCGTGGCGTCGGTGCGACCCGGGGTGAACGGCACGGTGACGTCGTGGCCGGCGGCCTTGGCCGCCTGCTCGATGCCGACCGAGCCGCCCAGCACGATCAGGTCCGCGATGGAGACGTTCAGGCCCGACTTGGCCTTGATGTCCTCATAGACGGCCAGAACCTTCGACAGCTTCTCGGGCTCGTTGACGTCCCAGCTGCGCTGCGGCTCCAGACGGATACGCGCGCCGTTGGCGCCGCCGCGGTGATCCGACCCGCGCCAGGTCGCGGCCGAGGCCCAGGCCGTGCGGACCAGGTCGGCGACCGACAGGCCGGACGCCGCGATGTGGTCCTTCAGCGTCTTGATGTCGGCGTCAGTCAGCTTTGGTCCCGTGTGGTCCGGGATCGGGTCCTGCCAGATCAGGTCTTCGGCCGGCACTTCC
Source organism: Brevundimonas bacteroides DSM 4726 (assembly GCF_000701445.1). Taxonomy (GTDB): domain Bacteria; phylum Pseudomonadota; class Alphaproteobacteria; order Caulobacterales; family Caulobacteraceae; genus Brevundimonas; species Brevundimonas bacteroides. Next base: position 313,422 of record NZ_JNIX01000008.1, on the reverse strand, counting down.
GGCCCGAGGTAGCGGATCTTGGGGCCCATGTCGCGGTGGCACAGCTTGAACCAGGCGCGCGCGAACTGGTCGGCGAAGTAGGCCGGATCGGCCCGGAACTTCTCCATGATCTTGCGGTACTCGGGGTCGACCTTGAAGGCCATGTCGGCCGTGGTCATCATCGTCGGGACCTTCTTGCCCGGCGTGTGCGCGGCCGGGGCCAGGGTCTCTTCCGGGTTGCCGACCGGCTGCCACTGCTTGGCGCCGGCGGGCGAGCGGACCAGCTCGTATTCGTGGTCCAGCAGCATGTCGAAGTAAGACGTGTCCCAGGTGATCGGCGTCGGCGTCCAGGCGCCCTCGATGCCCGAGGTGATGGTGTGATCGCCCATGCCGCTCTCGTGGCCCGACTGCCAGCCCAGGCCCTGCAGCGCGATGTCGGCCCCTTCCGGAGCGACGCCGACCTTGGAGGCGTCACCCGCGCCGTGCGCCTTGCCGAAGGTGTGGCCGCCGGCCGTCAGGGCCGCCGTCTCGACGTCGTTCATGCCCATGCGGGCGAAGGTGATGCGGATGTCGCGGGCGGACTGCAGCGCCTCGGGCACACCGCCCGGGCCTTCCGGGTTGACGTAGATCAGGCCCATCTGGATGGCCGCCAGCGGCTCCTCCAGCGCCATCTCCTTGTCGGGCTGGATGCGCGTCGGCGCGCCTTCGGAACCGACCCACTCTTCCTCGGTGCCCCAGTAGACGTCCTTCTCGGGCTCCCAGACGTCGGCGCGGCCGCCGCCGAAACCGAACACTGGCCCGCCCATGGACTCGATCGCGACATTGCCGGCCAGGATGAACAGGTCGGCCCAGCTGATGTTGGCGCCGTACTTCCGCTTGATCGGCCACAGCAGGCGGCGCGCCTTGTCCAGGTTGCCGTTGTCCGGCCAGGAGTTCAGCGGGGCGAAGCGCTGCTGACCCGAGCTCGCGCCGCCGCGCCCGTCGCCGGTGCGATAGGTGCCGGCCGCGTGCCAGGCCATGCGGATGAAGAAGGGGCCATAGTGGCCATAGTCCGCCGGCCACCAGGGCTGGCTGTCGGTCATCAGGGCCGTCAGGTCGCGCTTCAGGCCGTCGTAGTCGATCGACTCGAAGGCCTTGGCATAGCTGAAGCCGTCGCCCATCGGGTCGCCGGTCTTGCCGTGCTGATGCAGGATGTCGACTGCGAGCGTATTGGGCCACCAGTCGCGGTTGGTGCGGCCGAGCAGGGCGCGCTTGGCGGCGGCCTTCTTGCTCGGATCAGACAGGGGTGAGTGTTCGCCGTCCATCGTGGGCCTCCCGGGGGTCAGAGTGATGCGGGAAGCTAGTCCTGACAGCCGCTCAAGACAAATCGATTAAACTTGGCTTATCAATAAGTCCATCCTATCGGACTGGGCTGTCAGTCGCCGGATTCGAGGGCGTTCACGAGGCGGCTGAACTGTTCCTCCATGACCCCATGAACGGGATCCGCCATGGCGCCCGAGCCAGGTCCATTGACCACGAAGGTCCAGCGCAGACGTCGCTCCGCCTGTCCTTCGACCAGGGTCCACGTCATGGTCAGAACGGCATCGGCGCCGATGCCCTGCAGTGGGCCGAACGGGGCGTCGAAGCGCGCCATGCTGCGGTCCGGCCAGACCAGCACGGCCTCCCCATGCTTGACCCCGCCGCCAGGCAGGGCCTCGCACCAGCAGCCGCCGGGCCGCAGATCGAGGCTGATGTTGGCCGCGTCGCCCGAATAGGTGTGGGCGCTGCTCCACCACCGTTCCGGATGGCCGACGGCTTCGAGCACGGCCTCGGGCGAGGCGGCGATCGATCGTTCGAACGACAGGCTGAAGCCGGTCTCGCTGCGAGACACGATTTCGGCACCCGCGGGGACGGCGAGCAGGCTCAGGCCGAGGCCGATGAAGGCTGGTCGAAACATGGTTCATCCTCCCGACGGCAGGGGGCGCTCTCGACAGTTCGGCGTCAAGTCCGTCCCGTGATGCGACCGGTTCTGACGTATCGACCTGATAGTCTCGCTGGCATGACCTGCGTGACCGCCACGCCTGAAACCTGCGATGCGGGCTCTCCGCCCCAGCCGGATCCGCTGTGGGACGCGGTCCGCGACGCCTACCTCGCCGGTGCCACGGTCGCCAGCCTGCGCGAGGACTTCGGCATCCCGTCCTCGACCTTCTACAAGCGCGCCGGCCGCGAGGGCTGGTTGCACCGCCCCCGCGCCGTGCCGGAGGCCGAGGCGCTGGACCTCGACGCCCCGGTCGCCGATCCGTCGGTCATGCTGGAGCTGGCGTGGCGTCGCCTGACCCACGCGCTGGATCAGGGCCGCTCCGCCGACGCCCTGCGCTGGCTGCGCATCCATGATGGGCTCAAGGCGCTAGCCGCCGCGGCGCCCGCCGCCACATCGCAGGGGGCTCCCGCAAGGCCGTCCCCGCCTACGGTGGAGAGAGTGGAGACTATTTTTCCGGATTCCACTGCCTCGAGCGTTCGCCCGCCGCCCAACCGGGCCGAACGGCGTCGCCTGGCCCGCCTCGGCGGCGGTCCCTGACCGTTCAGGCGGCTTCGAAGCTCAACGGCGCGCCCCAGAACTGGCTGACCAGATCCGACTGCGGCCCCGGCTTGCCCGTCGTCAGGAAGGTGCGGCGTCCGCTGTCGCCCAGGCCGTATTCAGGATGCCGCTGGAAGTAGCGATCCAGAGCATCGGCCACGGCGCTCGGCTGGTTGATGACGGGCGTTCCGGGCGGCAGGGCCTCGGCGAAGATGTCGGCCACGATCTCATAGTGGGTGCAGCCCAGGATGGCCTTGTCCGGATGCCGCCCGATGCGCCGCCTCAGCGCGTCGACATGGTCCCGCACCACGACGGTCAGCTCCTCGGCCGGTGCCCCCAGTTCGATCAGGCCGGCCAGCCCCGGACACGGCTCGGAGAAGACCGCCAGGTCCTCGCGCCGCTTGTCGATCTCGATCTCATAGACCCGGCTCATGGCGGTGGCGGCGGTGCAGAAGACGCCGGTGATCTCCAGCGCCTCGATCTTGTCGCCGCGCCGCTTGGCCTCATAGGTCCAGGGCAGGCCGGTCGCCGCCTCGATGGTCGGCACAATGATGCCCAGCACATTGACCGGCCGCCCATGCCGCGCCCGCGCCTCCGGCACCCAGGTCTGCTGCAGGCGACGGAGCGCAATGGCGGATGCCGTATTGCAGGCCAGGACGATCACGCTGGCCCCGGCCTCGAACAGTCGCTCGCAACCCGCGCGGGTCAGGTCGACGATCTCCTCGCCCCCGCGTCCGCCATAAGGCGCATGGGCCTGGTCGGCCAGGTAGATGAAGTCCCGCTCCGGAAACCGCCGGGTCAGTTCGCGGTGGACCGTCAGCCCGCCCACGCCGCTGTCGAAAACGCCTATCGCCATAGGGCGGCGTGTAGCCGCAGCTTGCGCGGCCGTCCAACGGCATTACACGTCGTTCATGTGACGGTCAGGTGGACCCGGCCTAGGGTGCCCCAACGGTCGAAGACCCATGAACAGGATGTTCCCATGCACAGACGTCAACTCCTCGTCGGAGGCGCGAGCCTGATGGCCCTTTCCGGATGCGCCAGCGCGGGCGCCATGGGCGGCGGGACCGCCGCCAGCGCCGATGAACTGGCCATCGCCAGGGCCGTGCTGCCGACCCAGACGCCGCGCGCCGAACTGCTCCAGCCCTGGACCGGGCCCTACGAGGGCGTGCCGCCGTGGCCGTCGGTCACCGCAGACAAGATCCGCGCCGCCATCCTCGAAGGCATCGAGTTGCAGCGCGCCGAGATCGCCGCCATCGCCAACAACCCCGAGCCGCCGACCTTCGCCAACACGATGGTGGCCATGCAGCTGGCCGGCCAGCCGCTGGATCGCGCCAGCTCCATCTTCGGCGTCATGACCTCCAACATCGGCTCGGACGACTACAACGCCGTCGACACCGAGGTGTCGCCTCTCCTGTCGGCGGCGGGCGACGAGATCACCTTCAACGAGCCCCTGTTCCAGCGCATCAAGACGGTCGCGGACAACGCCCGCGCCGCCGGCCTGACGCCCGAACAGACGCGCCTGGCCGAACGCAGCCGCGACGCCTTCATCAGGAACGGCGCGGCTCTGGACGCCGCCGGCAAGGCCGAGCTGGGCCGCATCAACACCGCGCTCGCCAACGCCTTCACCAGCTTCGGCCAAAAGGTCGTGGCCGACGAGAACACCTGGACCCTGATCCCGAACGAGGCCGGCGTCGCCGGTCTACCCGACTCTAACAAGGCCGCCGCGGCCGCTGCTGCGCGCTCGCGCAACCTGCAGGGCTGGGCCATCGTCAACACCCGCTCCAGCGTCGATCCCTTCCTGACCTTCGCCGACGACCGGGGCCTGCGCGAGCAGGTCTGGCGCAAGTTCGTCAATCGGGGCGACAACGGCGACCGCAACGACACCAACGCCATCATCGCCGAGATCGTGCGTCTGCGCGCCGAGCGGGCGCGCCTCCTGGGCTACGCCAATCACGCCGAGTGGCGCATGCAGGACACCATGGCCCGCACGCCCGCGGCCGCGATGGAACTGATGATGCGGGTCTGGGAACCGGCCAAGGCCCGGGTGACCCAGGAAGTCGCCGACATGCGCGAGATCGCCGGTCACGACATCGAGCCGTGGGACTATCTCTACTATGCCGAGAATGTCCGGAAGGCGAAGTACGACCTCGATCAGAACGAGCTGAAGCCCTACTTCGAGCTGAACGCGGTCAAGCGCGGCGCCTTCTACATGGCCGAGCGTCTGTACGGCTTCACCTTCACCCCGGTCCCGGCCGGCAGCGTCCCTGGCTTCCACCCGGACGTCGAGGTGTTCGAGGTCAAGAACAAGTCCGACGGCTCCCACGTCGGCCTGTTCTACTCCGACGACTTCGCCCGCGCGGGCAAGCGGTCAGGGGCCTGGATGACCAGCTATCGCATCGGCTGGGGCTATGACGGCGGCGGCAACAAGCTGGTGTCGAACAACAACAACTTCACCAAGGCCGAGGCGGGCCAGCCGATCCTGATCTCGCTGGACGACGCCGAGACCCTGTTCCACGAGTTCGGCCACGCCCTGCACTACCTGTCCTACCAGGTCCGCTATCCGGGCCTGGGCACGACGCCGCGCGACTACGTCGAGTATCCCTCGCAGGTGCACGAGCACTGGGTGCTGAGCCGGCCGATCCTGGACGGCTTCATGAAGCACTATCAGACCGGCGAGCCCATGCCGCAGGCGCTGGTGGACAAGGTCGAGGCGGCTGCGACCTTCAACCAGGGCTATGCCACGGTCAGCTATCTGTCGTCGGCCCTGGTCGACATGGACCTGCACACCCGGGCCAATCCGCCGACCGACATCGACGCCTTCGAGCGCGAGAGCCTGGCCCGCTATGGCATGCCGCGCGAGATCGTGATGCGGCACCGCCTGCCGCAGTTCAATCACCTGTTCACGTCCGACGCCTACTCGGCCGGCTACTACAGCTATCTGTGGTCCGAGGTCATGGATGCCGACACCTGGGCCTACTTCGAGGAGTCGGGCGACGTGTTCAATCCGGACATCGCCGCCCGCTACAAGTCGATCATCCTGGCCGAGGGCAATTCGTCAGATCGCGCCGACGCCTATCGCCGGTTCCGCGGCCGCAACCCGGACGTGGCGGCCTTGCTGCGGGTGCGGGGTTTCCCGGTGAGCTAAGACGAATTTTCTAGGCGGTCGGGCACGGGTCCGACCGCCTGCCCCGCTGTAGCCCGCCGACGCCCGGCACGCCACGGCGCGCCCAACGTGACAGTGACCGGAGCGGCGCAACGATCCGGTGTAGAGGCTCAGCCGTAATGGACGGGGATCATGGCCAACTCCCGGCTGGCCCGGCCTCGCGCGTATTCGTCTCTGCGGACAGCGGGAAGAAGCTCCTCGGCTGCGTCGCGGAAACGCGAGATGCACGCCGCCGTCGTCAGGGGAGAGCGACCGCCGCACGCGGCCCGGGCGGCGCGTTCGACACGACGATCGAAGCGGGCGGCGCCCTCCGGGCTGGCGAGGTCTAGGTCGCCGAAGGCAATGGCCCGATCCTGGGCGAAGGCCGCCCCGGCTGTGAGCAGGGTCACGACGGCAGCGGTGCTGGCAATAAGGGACTTCATGATGAGCATCCTGAGCAGTTCATGTCGCTCTTGGCGGCGACGAGGCCGGGATATCCGCCCTCTGTCGCCACCCGATGAGCATACGACGGCCGAACTGCGACCCTCAGTGAATTCGAAGCCATAAAGTGAACTTTAGGCAATGAATTCAGAGTATTACGGATTACTTAGCCGTAAATGACCGGCACGGCCGCGAGGATGCGGCCGCCGCGGGCGCGAGCGTACTCGTCGCGGCGCGCACCCGGAAGCAGGCGCATGGCCTCGGCGCGGAAGCGGGCGCGGCACTGATGATCCGCAAGCGGCGTGCCGGTGCTGCAGGCGCGGCGGGCGACGGCGTTGACACGGGCGTCAAAGGCATCGGCGCCCGACACCGAACCGAGGTCGAGGTCGCCGAAGGCGATGCGATACTCTTGGGCGGAGGCGGCGCCGGCCGACAGGGCGAGCGCGGCGAAGGCGATGGCGAGGGTCTTCATGGCGAACGGTCCTTGGCTGTCGTCGCGGGGAGGCGACGCGGGGCCGTATGACGGTGTTCGGTGACAACAAAGGTCGAGTTCCGTGACTGCCCGGTGAACCCTTCCCTAAATTTCGTTCATGGTCGTTAAGCTGTGCGCAAACTCGCAACCAGACGCATGATCTGTGCGCTGTGTCCTCAGCCGCTGTTTCGGAGGCCCGCGGCGACGCCGTTGATGGCCAGCAGTATGCCCTCGCGAACGCGTGGGTCGTCGTCGCCCGCGCGGCGTCGCCGGATCAGTTCGATCTGCACGTGGTTGAGCGGCTCGACATAGGGCATGCGAAGACGGATCAGGCGGTCGAGCTCGGGCTGACCGCCGAGCAGGACCGTCTGGCCCGTGATGGCCAACACGGCGGCATGGGTGCGGTCCCACTCGGCCTGCAGCGCGCCGAACACAGAGGCGGCCAGCGTCTGATCCGGGACCAGCGAGGCGTAGCGGCGGGCGATGGTCATGTCGGCCTTGGCCATGATCATCTCCATGTTCTGGACCAGGGTCCGGAAGAAGGGCCAGTCGGCGGCCATGGCGCGCAGCTCCTCCACGTCCACGCCGTCACAGGCCGAGCCGAAGCCGAACCAGCCGGGCAGCATCACGCGGCTCTGGGACCAGCTGAGCACCCAGGGGATGGCGCGCAGGTCCTCGATGCGGGTCGAGGCGGTGCGGCTGGTCGGCCGCGATCCGATCTTCAGCTCGGCGATCTCGTTGATGGGGGTGGCGGCCCGGAAGTAGTCGACGAACCCTGGCGTCTCATAGACCAGCGCCCGATAGGCGGCCATCGACGCGCGCGACAGGGCTTGGACCGTCACGCCGTGCCGCGCCGTCATTTCCTCGTCCGGCGGCGGGGCGAGCGAGGCGATCAGGGTCCCGGCGGTCAGGGCGTCGAGGTTGCGCCGCGCCACGTCGGGCTCGCCGTACTTATTGGCGATGACCTCGCCCTGTTCGGTGATGCGGATTCGCCCCGCGACCGTTCCGGTCGGCTGGGACAGGACGCCGGCGAAACTGGACCCGCCGCCGCGCCCGACCGCGCCGCCCCGGCCGTGAAACAGCTGCAGCCGCACGCCGACCCCCTGCGCCGCGGCCAGCAGGGCGCGCGACGCCTCGTGCAGTTCCCACGTCGAGGTCAGGTAGGAGCCGTCCTTGTTGCTGTCGGAGTAGCCGATCATGACCTCCTGCACGCCGCGCGCCCGGGCGACGGCGAGGGCGGATGGCTCCTTCAGCAGGCGCTCCAGCGTGGGCCGCGCGGCGCGCAGGTCGTCGATGGTCTCGAACAAGGGGGCGGCCTGGATGGGGCAGGCGGCGGGGTCCTCGGGGCGATACAGGCCGACGTCCTTGAGCAGGAGATAGACCTCGAGCAGATCCGAGGCCGCGTCGGTCTTGGAGACGATGTGGGTGCGGATGGCGTCGGGGCCGAAGCGGTCCAGCGCCTCGGCCGCCGCCTGAAGGATCGCGCGCTCCTTCAGCGTCTCGGGCGCATAGTCGGCGTAGGGGCTGAACAGGGGCCGGGGCGTGCGCAGTTCGGCGGCGAGCAGCGCCAGCCGCGCCTCTTCGTCCAGCGCGGCGTAGTCGGGGCAGACTCCGGCGACGCGCAGCAGGTCGGTCACGACGCGAGCGTGGACGTCGGAGTTCTGGCGCAGGTCCAGCGTCGCCATGTGGAAGCCGAACACGTCGACTGTGGCGATCAGGCGGGCGAGGCCATCGTCGGCGAAGACGGCGCCGTGGCTGGCGATCAGGCTGTCGTGGAGGATGCCCAGGTCCGCCCGGAACTCGGATGGGCCCGCGTAGGCGGGGGCCTCGAATGGCGCGGGGCGGGGTGCGGGCTGGCCCGTCAGATGCAGGTGAGTGGCCGAGAGCCGGGCGTAGATCTGGCTGAGCGCGCGGCGATAGGGCTCATCGGCGCGGTGGGGCGACAGGTCGCCCGATGCATCGGACAGGGCCTGCAGCGCCGGGCTGACGCGGGCCAGCGATCCGGACAGGCTGAGCTCGGCGCCCAGCGCGTTCACCGCCTCCAGATAGTGGCGCATCGCCGCCTTGGCCGGCGTGGCGAAGGCGGCGCGGAGCGCGTCGGCGTCGACATTCGGATTGCCGTCGCGGTCACCACCGACCCAGGCACCGATGCGAACGAAGGGTTTTAGGTCCGGCGCGTTCAGGCGGCGGCGCCAGTCGATCAGCTGTTCCGGCGCGACCTTGAGAAAGACGCGCTCGAGGAAGGACACGACGGTGTCGATCTCGTCCTGGACGACCAGGCCGGTGGTGCGCACCAGACGGGTGGCCCACAGGATCACCGCCTGACGACGTAGCCCCTTCGTCATGACCTCGGGGCGGCAGCCGAGGTCATCGCGGTCGCAGGCGTCCAGCAGATCGGACACGGCGGCGATGCGGTCGATGACGCTCTTGCGCCGAACCTCGGACGGGTGGGCGGTCAGCACGGGAGCGATGAGGGCCTCGGACAGCAGGGACCGCGCGTCCTCGACGGAGCGTCCGGCCGAGGCGAGCCGGGCCAGGGCTCCTTCCGGCGTGTCAGCGCGCGCGCCCTCGGCGGCCTGAACCTGGGCCCGACGCTTGCCGGCCCGGTCCTCGGCGACATTGGCCAGAAGCGAGAAGACCGCGAAGCCGTGGGCGAGGCCGACCGCCTCGTCAAGCGACAGCTCGCTGAGCAAACGCTCCAGCTCCGCCGAGCCCTTGGCGCCGGGGTGGCGGTGATAGGCGACCGAGGCGACACGGACGGCCTCGATCTTGTCGTAGAGCGCCTGCCCGCCCTCGTCGCGAATGACCTCGCCCAGCAGGCCGCCCAGCAGCCGCACCTCCTCGCGCAGGCGGTCGTCAGCGACGGGGGTCGTGGTCGGCATGGCGGTCTCGCTCAGCGGGGAGGCTGGGAGATCGACCGTAACAGCGGTCAGCGGCGTGGCCAGCCCCAGGGCCGATCGTGAAACCTATTGTGCGCCCGCTGCCTCGGTAGGTTCGCCACCCAGCACCTGACGGAAGAACAGGTTGGTGACCTCGGCCTGGCCGTCTGAGTTGAACTTCTTTCTGAAGCCGTGGCCTTCGTTGGTGGCGAGCAGATACCAGACCGGACGGCCCTCGGCGCGGACCGCGTCGACGATCTGCTCGGACTCGCTCTGGGGCACGCGGGGGTCGTTGGCGCCCTGGATGACCAGCAGCGGCGCGGTCATGCGGTCGGTCAGATTCAGCGGCGAGATGCGGTCGAACAAGGCGCGCATGGCGGGGTTGCGCTCGTCGCCGTATTCGGCCCGGCGCAGGTCGCGGCGGTAGGCCTCGGTGTTCTGCAGGAAGCTGACGAAGTTGGCGATGCCGAAGATGTTCACCGCCCCCGCTAGCCGGTCCGAATAAGCCGCCAGCGAGGCCAGCACCATGAAGCCGCCGTAGGAGCCGCCGTGGACCACGACGCGCTCGGGGTCCATGTCGGGCTGGGTCGCGATCCAGTCCAGCAGGGCCCCGATGTCCTGGACCGACTCCTGTCGGCGCGGTCCGTTGTCGGCCGCCAGCCAGGTCTTGCCGTAGCCCGACGAGCCCCGGACGTTGGGGACGATCACGACCGCGCCGTGGTCGGCGACCCACTGCTGGTAGTTCAGGTTGAAGCCCGGCCGCGCCTGGCCCTCGGGGCCGCCGTGAATGTCGATGATGACCGGGCGGCGCCCCTCCAGTCCGCGCGGGCGGTAGACGAAGGCCGGAATGCGCAGGTCGTCAAAGCTCGGATAGCGGATCAGGTCGGGGGTGACAAAGCTGGCCCGATCCAGCGGGCCGACCTCGGACTGGGTCCAGCGGGTCAGGCCGCCCGCCGCCACGTCCCAGCCCCAGACATCACCCGAGCTGGTCGGCGTCGACAGGCCGATGGCGAGTTTCGATCCGTCCGGCGAGAACTGCAGGGCTCCCAGCACGCCTTGTGGGAGCTCGGGCTGGGGCAGGGCGCGGCGGGTGATCAGGTCGCGCACCGCCACCCTGGAGTAGCCGTCCTCGTTGATCGACCAGGCCAGCAGGCGTCCGTCGTCGGACAGGTCGAAGTCGTCGACGTCCCAGTTGGACGCCTCGGTCAGGGGCGTGACCGCGCCGTCCTCCAGCGAGATCTCGACCAGCCGCTGCGCCTCGCCGCCCTCGTCGGACGTGGTGATGATCGAGCGGCCGTCGCGGGTGAACTCGCCGCCGCTGTAGGACACGGGCGTCGCGCTCTCGCGCAGGCGGGTGGCGCGGCCCGTCGCCAGATCGAGGATCCACAGGCGGCTGTCGAGCGCGGAGATGTACTGCGACAGGAGCACCCGGCCCCCGTCCGGCGAGACGTCCACGGGCGAGAACTGGCCCGTCCCCTCGAACACGACGCGGCGTGAGGCGGGATCGCCGACGGTCATGGCCAGGATGTCGTAGTCCGACTGGCCGCGCTCCACACGGTTCCAGAACACGGTCCGGCCGTCGTCGGAGAAGACAGGTCCGCCGTTCCTCGTGTTCGGCTCGGTGATGGCCTCATCGCCGCCGTTCAGGCCCGCCACGAAGGTCTGGAAGTTCTCGGCGCCGCCTGCGTCGCGCTGATAGGCGAAGCGGTCCGTACCGGGGATGGTCGTGGCGTTGGAAATCGGCTCGGCGAAGAAGGTGATCTGGGTGCGGTCGGCGCCAGGCGCAGCGACGCGATGAAGCTGGGCCGTCTCGCCGAACCGGGTCGAGATCAGCATGGAACCGTCTTCCATCCAGTCCTGAAAGCCGGCGGAACGGGCGTTGCGGTATCTCTGGAGATCGGTGCGGAGCGCCTCGGGAATCTCGGGGATGCCGCTGTAGATCAGGCTGCCGGACTGGCGGGTCGGCGGCGGGGTCTGGGCCAGGGCGGGCGCCGCGCCCAGCGCGAGCATGAGCACGAGGGTCAGGGGGCGAGCGAAACGCATGGGCATCCTCCGGCGCGATCCGGGGATAGGAGGCCGTCTGTTGCCGCTTGGCAAGGCGCAGGCGGGCTCGCCTTGTCTTCGCCCGGCTTTTCCGCCATAAGCCGCCGCTTCCGGCGCAAGTGAACCTCGCGCCTCCACCATCACGACCCCGGTTTCGCATCGGACGAGGATGGAGAGGAACCCCCGTCGACGTCGTACGTCCACGGGGGCTGAGGTCGTTTTGCGCCCAGAATGGGTGTTTGATGTTCGAGGCTCTGAACGAGCGGCTCACAGGCGTCTTCGACCGGATCACCGGTCGCGGCGCCCTGTCCGAAAAGGACGTGGCCGAGGCGATGCGCGAGGTGCGCGTGGCTCTGCTGGAGGCCGACGTCGCCCTGCCGGTCGTCAAGGACTTCATCGCCTTCGCCACCGAGCGCGCCACCGGCGAAGAGGTGATCCGCTCGGTCAAGCCCGCCGACCAGGTCATCAAGATCGTCTACGACGGCCTGATCGAGATGCTGGGCGGCGAGGAGCCGGTTCCGCTCAACACCAACGCCACGCCGCCCGCCGTCGTTCTGATGGCCGGCCTGCAAGGCTCGGGCAAGACGACCACGTCCGCCAAGCTGGCGCTGCGCCTGACCAAGTTCGACCGCAAGAAGGTCATGATGGCCTCGCTGGACACGCGGCGTCCGGCGGCGATGGAACAGCTGGCACAGCTCGGCAAGCAGATCGAGGTCGCGACCCTGCCGATCGTGGCGGGCGAGAGCGCGGTCCAGATCACCCGGCGCGCCCTGCAGTCGGCCAAGCTCCAGGGCTTCGACGTCCTGATCCTCGATACCGCCGGTCGCATCACCCTGGACGAGGCGCTGATGAACGAGGTGGCCGAGGTGGCCGCCATCGCCAGGCCCGTCGAGACCCTGCTGGTCGCCGACAGCCTGACCGGCCAGGACGCGGTGCGCACCGCCGCCGCCTTCCATGAGCGTCTGCCGTTGACGGGTCTGGTCCTCACCCGCGCTGACGGCGACGGGCGCGGCGGGGCCATGCTGTCGATGCGCGCCGTCACCGGCCTGCCGATCAAGTATCTGGGGGCGGGCGAGAAGGTCGATGCGCTCGATGTGTTCGACGCGCGCCGCGTCGCCGGCCGCATCCTGGGCCAGGGGGACATCGTCGCCTTGGTCGAAAAGGCCGCGACCGAGCTGGACCAGGCCAAGGCCGAGGCCATGGCGAAAAAGCTCGCCAAGGGCCAGTTCGACCTCAATGACCTGGCCGCCCAGCTGCAGCAGATGAAGAAGATGGGCGGGCTTCAGGGCATCATGGGCCTGATGCCGGGCGTGGCGAAGATGAAGGCCCAGATGGCCGACGCCAACATCGACGACCGCATGATCGCCCGTCAGGAGGCGATCATCTCCTCCATGACCAAGGCCGAGCGCAAGAAGCCGGACCTGCTGAACGCCAGCCGCAAGAAGCGCGTCGCGGCCGGCGCCGGGGTCGAGGTCCAGGAGATCAACCGGCTGCTCAAGCAGCACCGCCAGATGGCCGACATGGTCAAGTCGCTGTCGCGCGGCGGGCGCGGCAACCTGCAGAAGATGGCCGCCATGATGGGCGGCATGGGCATGGGCGGCATGCCCGGAATGGGCGGCGGCCCCGACATCAATCGCCTGAAGGCGCTGGGCGGCGGGCGCATGCCCGAGCCGAGCCCCGAAGAGATGAAAGCCCTCCAGGACCGGCTCTCCGGACTCAGTCCGGGGTCGGGGGGCGGCGGACTACCGCCGGGAGGCCTTCCGGGCCTTCCCGGCCTTCCCAAGAAACCGAACTGACCTAGAAAAGAGAAACCGAAATGCTGAAGATTCGTCTGGCCCGCGGCGGCGCCAAGAAGCGCCCCTACTACTACATCGTCATCGCCGACTCGCACTCGCCGCGCGACGGCAAGTTCCTGGAGCGCGTGGGCACCTACAACCCCATGCTGCCCAAGGACGGCCCGACCCCGCGCGTCAGCCTGAAGGCCGATCGCATCGCCGAGTGGCTGGGCAAGGGCGCCCAGCCGACCGACCGCGTCGCCCGCTTCCTGAGCCAGGACGAGACCCTGTCGGCCAAGGTCAAGTGGACCCAGGGCAACAACCCCAAGAAGGGCGAGCCGGGCAAGAAGGCCCAGGAGCGTCTGGCCGAGCGCGCCCAGCGTGAAGCCGATCGCGCCGAGGCCGAGGCCCAGGCCAAGATCGAGGCCGCCGAAGCCGCTGCCCGCGCAAAGGAGGAAGCTGCTGCTGCTGCGGCCGCCGCCGCCGCTGCCCCGGCTGAAGAGCCCGCCGCCGAGGAGGCCCCGGCCGCCGAAGCCGAAGGTTCGGCCGAAGTCGCCGTCGAAGAGGCTCCCGCCGAAGGCGCCGCCGAGGAAGAGAAGACCGAGGCGTAGGGTCTTTCGTTGGCAGCCGAAGGCTGACGGATGAGGGGTACGAAGATGCGGATGTGCTGTCTCCCGTGTCCCTCATCGGTCAGATCGCCTGTCACCCCTCATCCGTCTCGCTTCGCGAGCCACCTTCTCCCGCAAGGGGAGAAGGGACATGAGTGAGAAACTCATCCTTGTCGCCCATGTCGCCGGCGCCTTCGGCGTGAAGGGCGAGGTGCGGATCACGACCTATACGGCCGATCCCCGCGCCCTGATGGGCTACGGCCCCTTGCTGCGCGCCGACGGATCCCACGGCCTGACCCTGACGGCGGCGAGGCCGACCAAGGACGGGCTGGTGGCACGCGCCAAGGAGATCGCGACCAAGGAGGAGGCCGACGCGATGCGCGGCCTCAAGCTGCACGTGCCCCGCGACCGGCTGCCCGAGCCGGACGAGGACGAGTTCTATCTCACCGACCTGATCGGGCTAGAGGCGCGCGAGCCCTCGGGCGCCGTGCTCGGCAAGGTCAAGGCGGTCCAGAACTTCGGCGCCGACGACATGCTGGAGATCGCGCCCGCGGCGGGCGGGCCGACGTGGTACCTGCCCTTCACCCGCGAAGCCGTGCCCGAACTGCACATCGCCGACGGCTGGCTGCTGGCCGTCCGTCCAGCTGAGGTGGGCGAGCGCGAGCCGGACTGAGCGTCAGTCGGTCGTATCGTCGATCGGAGCGTCGGGCCCATTCTTCTTGATCGACTCGATCGCGTTCTTGGCCGAGGCCTTGGTCGAATAGCCCTCCGTCGAGAACATGGTCTCGGAGTTGTACTTGAACCGGACCCGGAACTCCCCGGCCTTGTCCTTGTAGATTTCGAACTTGTGGGCCACGCAGCGCCTCCCTGGTTGAGGTGGGGATAAGGCCAAGCTGCAACCGGCGGGGTCAACCCGTCCCGTGTCGCGCAGCGGACACTTGCGCGTGAGCGAAGGCCCCCCACATCCCCCTCAACCGCAACCGAGACTGTATCCCATGGCCGACCTCAGCGCCTTTCCGATCACCAACCCGTATCCGGCGAAGGACCCGTCGGTGCTGCAGCTCTATTCCACGCCCACGCCCAACGGGGTGAAGGTCGCCATCGCCCTGGAGGAGCTGGACCTGCCGTACGAGGCCCACTTCGTCGACATCATGCAGAACCAGACCTGGACGGCCGACTATCTGTCGCTGAACCCCAACGGCAAGATCCCGGCGATCCTCGATCCGAATGGACCGGGCGGGCAGCCGCTGGCGCTGTGGGAGTCCGGGGCCATCCTGGTCTATCTCGCCGACAAGGCGGGCAAGCTGATCCCGACCGATCCGGCGGGACGCTACGAGACGCTGCAATGGGTCTTCTGGCAGATGGCGGCGCTGGGGCCGATGACGGGCCAGCTCGGCTTCTTCCACAAGTTCGCGGGCAAGGACATCGAGGACAAGCGCCCGCGCGACCGCTTCGCCGCCGAGGTCAAGCGGCTGCTGGGCGTGCTGGAAAGCCGCCTGGCGGACCGACCCTTCATCATGGGCGACGACTTCACCATCGCCGACATCGCCCTGATCGGCTGGGTCCGGGCCATCCCGGCCTTCTACGCGGCTGGCGATCTGGTCGGCTGGGACGCCCTGAAGGCCGTGCCGGAATGGGTGGCGCGCTGCGAGGCCCGGCCGGCGGTGGCGAAGGGTTTGATGATTCCCGCGCGAAACTAGCTTGCTGGAAAAACCCCAACTGGGGGAGAACTAGTCCAACAGGAGTCGAGCTCAGACTCGGCAAAGCTCACGAGTGATTCCAGACTGCCACTTGTAGCCGAGAACTCTAACTGGCCTGATGATCTATCCGCGAAAGTGGCAAAAGCCCACAACGATACCCTTGAGCTCTCCAGAGGGATCGGGGGACCGGGAGGGGTCTTAGCTCCTCGAGGTAGTTGGTGAAATTTCGGACTTCTGACCCGGGGGGTCGCATAGTCGGTGACGGCCTGCATGACGCCGTAAATGGCTGGGCAACTCTGCCCATCAACCCATTTTGGCTCACTTGCTGGGTTGGCGGATAACCGGAGCGCCCAAGGAACGAATACGCCTAGTTCGCTTTCCGGTGTGACTCGACGTTCGAAAAAATGAACGCGATAACGTACGAAATCTTCGGAAGCTGAGTAACCGCCGAAGTAGAAGCTACCACGTGGTGCAGCGGAGAGACCTTCAGAGAATGTTTGGTCTTCGAATTCATTCGTCTGCCCAACGCCAGCCGTCGTTGATGTTGCCGTTAGGCATCCAAGAAATGCTGCAATGGATATGATCTTTAGCTGCATGGCAGTCCCTCCGGGTTTACCTCGGGGCCGTTCGTCCATGTATCACGAGAAGAACGGGCGTTAGATTGATTATAGATGTTAATCTGATTGTAGGGCTGGAAGCCAGATGGTCCCTGATTTTGGGCGACGATGTACATTCGGAGATCCGAGTTGCCCGTGCGAAGGACCTCTGAATCAAGAACTTGAATGTCACCCGGGTCATTTGTAGTGCCGTCTGAGGGCAGATGATTGCCGGAGGAGTGGCTGTGAACGAAGCCGACGATGTCAGAAGCGGCCCCATCTTCAATCAGGCTGACCGTTCCCACACCCCCGGCAGAGAAGGCAGGACCCGAGTTGACTGGCCCTACTCGTATACTGCCGTCGGGTTGTCGATACAGGTAAGCTCCCCACTCACGGATGTTGAGCGTTTCGCCCTGAAGTGCTGCGAGCCGCGCGAACTCTCGAGCGACCGCAGCGGCCGCTGGCATCAGCGTTCCACTCTAGCGCCAAGATCGAGTCGGCGCATGGGTCGGGCATGCCGTCGTCAGTCGGGTCCGGCTATTCCGTCTCGGGCACATCGCCGATCGTCTCGTCGCTGCTGCCGCCGCCCGGGAAGGTCCCACCGGGAGCCCGTCGCTGTCCTACGACATAGATGGGTGGAAGGGTGTCGGTCACCGTACGCCTCCGATACACTGGAGAAATGACGATGCCTGAACCGTCTTGGCGCTCCGAATCACGTTCGCGTCAAGGCTGCGTGAGTGGTCCGATCACGGCCTAAAGTTTTGGGCCGGTCTGAGCAGGCTGGTATCCAGCGACAACCCACCGGCGCCCTGGGTGGCCAACAGGGCGCCGATGAAGATCAGGATCGCGGGCGGATAGAGGTCGCGGAAACTCGCCCCCGTCGGCGCGATCAGGACGATCGCCACGATGAAGTTGATCGCCAGCACGATGCCGGCCCAGCGGGTCAGCAGGCCGGGGATCAGCAGCACCCCGACCGCGAACTGGGCCCAGACCGACACGGGCGCGGCGATCTCCGGCAGGGGGCAGTTCAGTCCGGTCAGGAAGCCGACGAACTCGGTCATCCGCTCGGGCGAGACGATGTTGTCCCACACGCCATGGATCAGAAAGGCGCCGAGGAAGAGCCGCAGCGCCAGCAGCGCCAGGTCCGTCCCGCCCTTCAGGTCACTCAGAAACAGCGCCCGCCGCATCGCCCCCTCCCGCTTTGGGCGGGGAGGATGTCAGCCCTCCTCGTCGCCCGCCAGACCCATCATGTGGAACCCCGCGTCGACGTGGATGACCTCGCCCGTGGTCGACAGGCCCAGGTCCGAGCACAGCCACAGGGCGCAGCCGGCGACGCCTTCCATCGAGGTGTCCTCCTTCATGGCCGACATGGCGCGGCCTTGCGCGATCATGCCCCGGCCACCGGAGATGCCCGCCAGCGACAGGGTCCGCATGGCCCCGGCCGAGATGGCGTTGACGCGGATGCCCTTCGGCCCCAGGTCGCGGGCGATGTAGCGGGTCGCGGCCTCCAGCGCGGCCTTGGCCACGCCCATGGTGTTGTAGTTCGGGATGGCGCGCTCGGACCCCAGATAGGTCATGGTCACCAGCGACCCGCCGTTCGGCATCAGCTTGGCGGCGCGGCGCGCCACATCGACGAAGCTGAAGGCCGAGATGTTCATGGCCAGCAGGAAGCTGTCGCGGCTGGTGTTGTCGACGAAGGAGCCCTTCAGCTCGTCCTTGTTGGCGAAGGCGACCGAGTGGACGACGAAGTCGATCGTGCCGAAGGTCTTCTCCAGCTCAGCGAAGGCGGCGTCCATGGAGGCGTCGTCGGTGACGTCGGCCTGGATCACGGCCTTGGCCCCGACGCTCTCGGCCAGCGGCCGCACGCGCCGCTCCAGCCCCTCGCCGAGGTAGGTGAAAGCCAGTTCGGCGCCCTGCGCGGCGAGCTGGGAAGCGATGCCCCAGGCGATGGAGTTCGAGTTCGCCACCCCCATGATCAGGCCCTTCTTGCCCTTCATGAGTTCGCCCGCGGGCATGTTCCAGGCGTTTTCGCCAGCCATCGTCGTCTCCGTGTGGGCGGGCGTCCGGTGTCGGATCAGCCCAGCTGTTCGTCCTTGGGGGGTGGGTTAGCAGGGGCGGCCTCGCCCTGCAAAGAGCGACGGCCCAGCCGCTCGATCAGCGCCATGAGCGGGGTCGAGGTCACGCCGTGGACGAGAATGGACGTCAGGATGATGAAGCCGGTGATGGCCCACAGCCGCTCGGAGTCGCCGAACTGGCCATGATTGATGCCGTAGGCGAGGTAGTACACCGACCCCAGGCCTCGAATTCCGAGATAGGCCAGGAGCACCTTGTCCCGGCGGGGCAGGGGAGAGCCGATCAGGGACAGGTAGCCGGCGACCGGCCGCACGATGAACAGGATGGCCAGGCCGATGCCGACGTCGGTCCAGGTCAGGGCGTCCAGCAGGCCGTTGGCCAGCGCCCCGCCGAACAGGACGAGCAGGAGCATCATCAGCAGCCGTTCGATCTGCTCGGCGAAGTCGTGCATCTCTTCATGGAAATCGTCGTCACGCTCCGAGGCGCGGATCGTCAGGGCGCACACGAAGACCGCGAGGAAGCCGTAACCGAGAACGAGCTCCGTCGCCGCATAGGCGATGAAGGTGGCTCCCAACGCGACCAGGCCGTCGGCATGGCGCGAGATGCCGCGTTCGTGGGCGCGGAAGATCAGCCAGCCCATGGCCTTGCCGACCGCCCAGCCCATGACGCCCCCGGCGATCAGCTTCCAGGCCACGTCGATCGCCAGCCACTCGCCCAGATCCTGGCCCGCCCAGGCCGCAGCGCCGGTCATCGAAACGAGGATGGCCAGGTTCACGAACGGAAAGGCCAGGGCGTCGTTCAGCCCGGCCTCGGCGGTCAGGTTGAACCGGACCTCATTGTCCTCGCCGGACTTTGGCGGTCCGGTCTGGACGTCGGAGGCCAGCACCGGATCGGTCGGGGCCATCGATGCGCCCAGCAGCAGCGCCATGGCCAGGCTGAAGCCCAGCCCGATCGTGCCCAGCCAGGCGGTGGCGGCGATGGTCAGGGGCATGGCGATGGCGAGCAACCGCCAGGTCGGGCCCCAGCCTTTTAAGCTGACCGGCCGGTCCAGCTTCAGCCCGGCCCCCATCAGGGAGATGATGACGACCAGCTCGGTCAGCCGCTCGGTCAGGGTGTCGAAGGTGCGCGGATCCGGATCGAAGCCGATGACGTCCAGCGCGAACAGGCCGAATCCCAGCCCGACGCAGATCATCGCCAGGGACAGCGGCAGCTGCTTCAGCCCCTTGGGCGCCCAGGATACGAGCAGGACGACCGCCCCGAGACCGAGCAGCAGCAGGATGTAGGGGTCGATTTCCAGGCGCGCGGTCTCCGGTCAGCGCCCTAGAACGCGCGAAACCGAGCTTCGCCGCAAGCCGCGTCAGACCTTTGAGAAGATCACCGTGCCGTTCGTCCCGCCGAAGCCGAAGCTGTTCGACATGACGGTGGTCAGTTCGCCGTCGTGGCGCTGGCGCAGGATGGGCATGCCCTCGAACTCGGGATCGAGGTTTTCGATGTGCGCGCTCTCGGAGGCGAAGCCGTTGTGGAGCATCAGCAGCGAATAAATCGCCTCCTGCGCGCCCGCGGCCCCCAGCGAGTGGCCGGTCAGGGACTTGGTGGAGGAGATCATCGGCATGTCGGCGCCGAAGACTTCGCGCACAGCGCCCATCTCCTTGAGATCGCCGACCGGCGTCGAGGTGCCGTGCGGGTTCAGATAGTCGATCCTGCGTCCGCCGGCCTGATCCAGCGCGATCCGCATGCAGCGCGCCGCGCCTTCGCCGGACGGGGCCACCATGTCGTAGCCGTCGGAGTTGGCCCCATAGCCGACGACCTCAGCATAGATCTTGGCCCCGCGCGCCTTGGCCCGCTCGTACTCCTCCAGCACGACGATGCCCGCGCCGCCGGCGATGACGAAGCCGTCGCGGTCCTTGTCATAGGCTCTGGAGGCGACCGAGGGGCGGTCGTTGAAGTTCGACGACATGGCGCCCATGGCGTCAAACATGTTGGACATGGACCAGTCGATGTCCTCGACGCCGCCGGCGAAGACCACGTCCTGCTTGCCCCACTGGATCTGCTCGGCGGCCGCGCCGATGCAGTGGACCGAGGTCGCGCAGGCCGAGCTGATCGAATAGTTGACGCCGCGCATCTCGAACCAGGTCGACAGCACCGCCGACGGTCCCGACGCCATCGCCTTCGGCACGGCGAACGGGCCGATGCGCTTGGGCGAGCCCTTTTCGATCGTGGTCTGGGCGGCCTGGAGGATGACCTGGGTCGAGGGGCCGCCCTCGCCGACGATCAGGCCGATGCGGTCGTGCTTGATCTCCTCGGGCGTCAGGCCGGAATCCTTCAGCGCCTCCTCGAAGGCGATATGGCCCCAGGCGGTGCCGTTGGCGAGGAAGCGCGCGGCGCGGCGGTCGACCAATGGGGCCCAGTCCTCGGCCGTCACGCCCAGCGAGGGCGGCGCCCAGACCTGGCTGCGGAAGCCGTGGGCGATGTGGTCGGGGGCCGCGACGACGCCGGACTTGGCCGAGCGCAGGGACGCGGTCACCTCCTCCTGGCCCGTGCCGATGGAGGAGACGATGCCCAGGCCCGTGACGACGACACGCCGCATATGTGTTTCCTTCTAGAGTCTTCGGTCCGCGTTGATCGCGGAACTCTTTTGAAAATCAGCCGCCCGAGGGCTTCTCACCCGGCTGGAACAGGCCGACGCGCATGTCGGTTGCGGTGTAGATAGGCACGCCGTCGGCCTCCAGCACCCCGTCGGCGATGCCCATGACGAGGCGACGGTGGATCACGCGCTTCAGAGTGATCTTGTAGGTGACCTTTTTGATGTCCGGGGTGACCTGGCCGGTGAACTTGACCTCGCCGACGCCGAGCGCCCGCCCGCGCCCAGGCCCGCCGATCCAGCCGAGATAGAAGCCGACCAGCTGCCACATGGCGTCGAGGCCCAGGCAGCCGGGCATGACCGGATCGCCGATGAAGTGGCACTGGAAGAACCAGAGGTCCGGATGGATATCCAGCTCGGCCTCCATATAGCCCTTGCCATGCTCACCGCCGTCCGCGCTGATCTGGGTGATGCGGTCGAACATCAGCATGGGCGGGGCGGGCAGCTGGGCGTTGCCCGGCCCGAACAGCTCGCCCCGGCCGGACGCCAGCAGGGCGGCGTGGTCGAAGGACGAGGGGTATTGCGACTGGCTCAAGGGCGGGGCTCCCGAAGTGTGGCGGGGGCGTGACATGAGCCGGGGCGGGGGTCAACTGTGCCCTTTCTCCCTCCCCTTCATGGGGAGGGACCGCGAGACGCAGTCGAGCGCGGGTGGGGCCGGAAAGTGAGTGAACCCCACCCTGGCTTCGCTGCGCTCCGCCGTCCCTCCCCATGAAGGGGAGGGAGAATAGTCATTCGACGCCCGCCGGCCGCGAGGCGTCGCACAAGGCGGCGTCTGCGGCGCCGAACACCGAATCGGCCTTGACCCAGCCGCGCAGCTTCTGGGCGCGGACACGGCACCAGCCGTCCTCGCAGTCGTCGAGCGAGACCAGGGAGCGGCCGCTGAAGCGGGCTTTCACATCGGCCTCGTCGTCGGGCCGGGCGCGGATCGGCACCTCGTCCGCCGTCGCATTGAAGGCGCCGCGACGGCCGGACGCCACGCTGCGGTGGATCCAGGCGACGCCGCCTTCCGGATCGCAGATCTTCCGCCACTCGCGCGTCTCGGCGATGACCTGAACCGGCAGGCCGGCGGCGCGATATTCCCAGAGGATGCGGTAGTCCAGGCCCGGTCCCTGGCGCGCCCGGACCTCCGACGACTTCAGCGAGACCCAGCGCGGAACCTCCAGCCCCGTCGGCGTGGGCCGGCCGTCCGGCATGGTCGCGGCGCCGCCGGCCGCCAGCCCCGCGCCGATCACAAGTGCGATCGCGGCGATGCGGCGCGTCAGGCTTTGGAGACGGGGGTGAGACTTGCTAGACACCGGGCTTCGCGCCGCTCGTGGTCAATCCAAGGCTCTCATGTCCAGCAATCGGCTTAAGGTCGTCTTAACCAGAAGGCTGCCCGACGCGGTCGAGACGCGCATGCGCGAGCTGTTCGACGCCGAGCTGAATCTGAAGGACCGGCCGTTCGACCGGGCGGCCCTGGCCGCGGCGGTGAAGCGCGCCGATGTGCTCGTTCCAACCATCACCGACGAAATCGACGCCGACCTGATCGCGGAAGCCGGCGAGCAGCTGAAGATGATCGCCAACTTCGGCGCGGGCGTGGACCACATTGACGTGGACGCCGCCGTCGGACGCGGCCTGATCGTCACCAACACCCCCGGCGTCCTGACCGAGGACACCGCCGACCTGGCCATGAGCCTGATCCTCGCCGTCAGCCGCCGTTTGGTGGAGGGCGCCAACATCGTCCAGGCGGGCGAGTTCCAGGGCTGGACCCCGACCTGGATGTGCGGGCGCAAGCTGTGGGGCAAGCGGCTGGGGATCATCGGCATGGGCCGCATCGGCCAGGCCCTGGCGCGGCGGGCCAGGGCCTTCGGCATGCAGGTGCATTATCACAACCGAAAGGCCGTCTCGGAGCGGATCGAGGAGGAGCTGGGCGCGACCTACTGGGACGAGCTGGACCCCATGCTGTCGCGCATGGACCTGATTTCGCTGAACTGCCCTGCGACCAAGGACACCCATCATCTGCTGGACGCGCGTCGGCTGGCCCTGCTCCAGCCCCACGCCATCCTGATCAACACCGCGCGCGGGGAGCTGATCGACGAACCGGCGCTGGCCGAGGCCGTCGGACGGCGCGGCATCGCGGGCGTCGGCCTGGACGTGTTCGAGAACGAGCCCGCGATCCATCCCGGTCTGCTGGGCCATCCGAACGTGGTGCTGCTGCCGCATCTGGGCTCGGCGACGCTGGAGGCGCGTCAGGACATGGGGGACCGCGTCATCGCCAACATCATGACCTTCCAGAACGGCCATCGGCCGCCGGATCGCGTGATCCCGGCGATGTTCTGAGCTTTCTCACCTTCTTTCGTCATTCCTGGCGCCGGGAGCGAAGCGACCAGAGACGGAACAGGGCGGCGCCGAAGCGAAGCGCAGGCGAAATGCGTCCGCCAACTTTGTGGGTGACAGGTTCGCGCTTCGCGCCCAGCCTGGTTCCGGGTCTGCGCTGCGCTAAGCCCGGAATGACGAAAGAGAGAGGCGGACGCGAAAAGGGCGGCCCAAGAGGACCGCCCTTCGTCATTTCAGACTGTCAGGCCGATCAGGCGCGACGCTTGACCAGTCCGAGCAGGAACAGCAGCAGACAGGCGCCGCCGAACGCGACGAGCAACGTTACAAGGTTGAAGCCACCCACGTCCGACCCGAAGAGGTTTTGGGCGATGAAGCCGCCGATGAGGGCGCCGAGCACGCCGACGATAAGGTTGGTGATCAGGCCGTGATTGCGGCCCATGACTTTTTCGGCCAGCCAACCGGCGACGATGCCGATGACGATCCAGCCGATGATTCCGAGTTCCATGATCCTGCTCCTTCCAAGGCTAAGGTGACGCAACAATGCGCACCGCACCAGGAAGGTTGCGTCAGGAGGCCGCGATCACTCCACGGTGACGGACTTCGCCAAGTTCCGGGGCTGATCGACGTCCGTTCCCTTCTGGACGGCGGTGTAATAGGCGAGCAGTTGCACCGGCACGGCATAGACCAGGGCTGCGATCAGCGGATGACAGTCGGGCGCGTGGATGCGCTGGACGCTCGCGCCGTGAGGGTCGGGCGCGGTGCGCGGTGCGATCATGATGACGGGCCCCCCACGCGCGGCAACTTCTTGCAGGTTTGACGCCGTCTTCTCGAAAACGTCGTCCAGCGGGGCCAACGCGATGGTCGGGGTCTCCTCGTCGATCAGGGCGATGGGGCCGTGCTTCAGTTCGCCGGCGGCATAGCCCTCGGCGTGGATGTAGCTGATCTCCTTCAGCTTCAGCGCGCCTTCCATGGCCAGGGGGAACATGGCGCCGCGACCCAGGAACAGGACGTCGGTGGCCTTGGACAGTTCGGCGGTGACGGCGCGGATGTCGGCGTCCATCTGCAAGGCTTCCGCAATCAGGCGCGGCGCCTCGAACAGGGCCTTGACCAGTTCACCCTCGGCCTGGCCGTCGATGCGTCCGCGCGCCACGCCCGCCGCCACCGCCAGCGCCAGAAGCGCCGAGACCTGGGCGGTGAAGGCCTTGGTCGAGGCCACGCCGATCTCGGGACCTGCATGCGTTGGCCACAGCACATCGGCCTCGCGGGCCATCGATGAAGAGTGAACGTTGACCACGGCGGCGGTTTTCAGCCCCTGACCCTTGCACCAGGTCAGACTGGCGAGGGTGTCAGCGGTCTCGCCCGACTGGCTGACGGCGACGGCCAGCGTGCCCTTCGTCACGGCCGGCGAGCGGTAGCGGAACTCGGAGGCGATTTCGACGTCGCAGGGCAGGCCGGCCAACTTCTCGAAGGCGTAGCGGCCGATCTGGCCGGCGTAGAAGGCGGTGCCGCAGGCGACGATCTGGATGCGGTCGATCCGCGCGAAATCGATGGCGCCGGCTTCCAGCGTCTGCACCTTGGCCTTGCCGGTCACCAGGTCAAGATAGTGCGACAGGGTGTGCTGGACGCTGTCGGGCTGTTCGTGGATCTCCTTCTCCATGAAGTGGCGATAGGCGCCCTTCTCGACCATCGCGGACGAAGCCGAGACCTGCACCACCGGCCGATCCACGGCCGCGCCCGAGGCGTCGAACATCTTCGCGCCCGAGCGGGTCACGGCGACGAAATCGCCCTCTTCCAGATAGCTGATTTTCTGGGTGAAGGGCCCGACCGCGAGCGCGTCCGAGCCCAGATACATCTCGCCCTCGCCCCAGCCGACGACCAGAGGCGAGCCCTTCCGGGCGCCCAGGATCAGCTCGTCCTCGCCCTCGATCAGGACAGCGAGCGCATAGGCCCCGGTCAGCCGGTCCAGCACCGCCTTGAAGGCGTCCAGCGGCGCCTTGCCTGTGGCCAGTTCGTGGTCCAGCAGGTGGGCGACGACCTCGGTGTCCGTCTGGCTCTCGAACACGCGGCCCTCCGCGGTCAGCTCGGCCTTTAGCTCGGCGAAGTTCTCGATGATGCCGTTGTGGACCAGGGTCACGCGCCCGGCCTTGTGCGGGTGGGCGTTCGGCGTCGTGGGCGCGCCGTGGGTGGCCCAGCGGGTGTGGCCGATGCCGATGGTGGACGACAGGGGCTCGGCGGCCAGCACGGCCTCCAGCTCGCGGATCTTGCCCTTGGCGCGGCGGCGCTCGACCTTGCCGTCCACCAGGGCGGCGACGCCGGCGGAATCATAGCCCCGGTATTCCAGCCGCTTCAGGCTGTCGATCAGGCGGGGAACCGCCGGGCCCGTGCCCGTCACGCCGATGATGCCGCACATGATTGTTCCCCTTCGTCGGTCCTGGCCGGGAGCATGCCGAGGATGACGGCCTTCACGCTGTCGTCTAGGACGGCCTTTACACGCCAGCACCTAAATTGGCGTTTCGGAAGATTGCGGCGGAGGGGTCGGCCATGGGCGAGCGCAAATACTTCGGCACCGATGGCATTCGGGGCCGGGCCAACAGCCAGCCCATGACCGCCGAGGTCGCGCTCCGGGTCGGCCTGGCTGCGGGCAAGTTGTTCATGTCGGGCGACGACCGCAGGCACTTGGTGGTCATCGGCAAGGACACGCGGCTATCGGGCTATATGATCGAGCCCGCGCTGGTGGCCGGCTTCGCCTCGGTCGGCATGGATGTTCTGACCTTCGGGCCGATCCCGACGCCGGGCGTGGCCATGATGACCCGGTCGATGCGGGCGGACCTTGGCGTCATGATCTCGGCGTCTCATAACGATTATGCCGACAACGGCATCAAGCTGTTCGGACCCGACGGCTACAAGCTGTCCGACGAGATCGAGCTGAAGATCGAGGCCATGATGGACGCGGGCCTTGACGAGGGTCTGGCGGCTTCGAACGCTCTGGGCCGCGTCAAGCGTATCGACGACGCCCCGCCGCGCTACATCGAGATCGCCAAGGCCGCCTTCCCGCGTCACCTGTCACTGGCGGGCCTGAGGATCGCCATCGATTGTGCCAACGGCGCTGGCTACAAGGTCGCGCCGACGACGCTGTATGAACTGGGGGCTGAGGTCTGCGCCGTCGGGGTGTCGCCGAACGGGACCAACATCAACGCCGACTGCGGCTCGACCCACCCGGCGTCCGTCATTCAGGCGGTGAAGGACAAGCGCGCCGACATCGGAATCGCGCTCGACGGCGACGCGGACCGGCTGATCGTCTGCGACGAGAAGGGCCAGGTCGTCGACGGCGATCAGATTATGGCCCTGATCGCCCGCGACTGGGCCCGGCGCGGCGTGCTGAAGGGCCAAGGCGTTGTGGCCACCGTCATGTCCAACCTGGGTCTGGAGCGTGCGCTCGCTGCCGAGGGCCTGAGCCTGGAGCGGACGAAGGTCGGCGACCGCTACGTCATGGAGCGGATGCGCGAGGGCGGCTTCAACCTGGGCGGGGAGCAGTCTGGCCACCTGATCTTGCACGACCACGCCACGACCGGCGACGGCCTGATGGCGGCGCTGCAGGTGCTGGCGGTGCTGGTCGAGAGCGGCCGGCCGATGAGCGAACTGGCCCGCCAGTTCGAGCCGGTGCCGCAGCTATTGCACAACGTCCGCTTTACGGCCGGCAAGCCGCTGGAGGACGCCAAGGTCAAGGCCGCGATCAAGGACGGCGAGGCGGCCCTGAATGGCCAGGGCCGACTGCTGGTCCGTCCATCCGGCACGGAGAAGCTGATCCGCGTCATGGCCGAGGGCGATGATGCGGCTCTGGTCAAGCGCGTGGTGGCCGACATCGCGGCGGCGGTGAAGGCGGCGGGCTAGGACTTACGGACAGGCTCGGCTCCGTAGTGATTTTCGCCGGGAGTCCCTCTTTGTGCGCACTGGATGATCAGTGCCAGCAGGCTGACCACATACAGAAGGTTGTTCAGGAAAAGTAAGCCGAACAACCGCAGATCAGGCTCCGAGGAGTTCGTGAAGTCTCGCAGCATCAGGGGGAACAGGATCAATCCGATCACGAGAAATGCCACCGGCACCAAGCCAAGCAGCGCTGATCGATTGCAGTCGTGCAACCGACGAGACACCGCCGCCGCCAAAAGGAAGATCGCCGAGGTCACCATCGCAGCAAGAACGATGAAGAATGGCGTCAGGTTCAATTGCGGTGCATCTGGATGTCCGGCGTCGATAGCTATGGAGTAGCTGGTCGAAGACCGCTCGATCGTCGCCGCTTCCGGATACTCATTCGCGAAGCTCTGCATGTCCGCGAAGACACCTTGCATCGCCACAGGCATCGCGACGGCGGCGAGAGCGAACACGAGTGCGAATACGACGCCAGCATAGGGCCAGAACTGACCCAGACTGTCTCGTCCGGAGAACTGGCCGATCGCCATCAAACCACGCAGAACAGGATTGGCCATGACACCTCCGGGTTGACCCAACCTAGCGGGCTCGGATCGATTGAGCTACCGACAGCTAGGCGTTGCTCGGCCTACGATTTCGGAACGGCGGCAGGGCGGGTGGACCTAGGTCAGCAACTCCGCCACGTGTTCGATCCGCTGGCGGATGTCGGGCACGGCGATGCTCTCCCAGAAGGCGGCGCGCGAGGGCGGACCGAGGACGAACAGGGACGGATCAGGCCGACCCTCACGGTCCAGCACACGGCCAAGCGGATCGAGGTCGAGACCGAGCCGCAGCGGGTCCAGGCGCGCCCGCCCGCTGGCGATCAATGGCGCGGTCAGCGGATCGGCGTCAGCGGCGTGGCCGGGGCCGGTGCAGTCGATCAGCCACGGGGCGACCAGCGGCTCCGTCTCGCCGCGCCGGGCGCGCCAGTCCAGCCGCACGCCCTTGTCATCGGCGTTTATCGCGCGGACGCGGCCGGTGACGACCGTTAGCCGGCGGTCATCCCGCAACCGGTCCATCGCCTCGCCGATGACGGTCGCCAGCCTGTGGCGGTGCACGTCCCAGAACGGACGCAGGTGTCGAACGAGGCGTCGCCGGGTCGCGAGGTCGGCCTGGGCCCAGAGGTCGACAGTGATGGGGCGCAGGCCTTCCATCACCTCGCGCCAGCCGTGATCGCGCGCCAGCGAGCGGGCAACCTTCAACCGCTCGGACGCCGGCGCGGTCAGCATCGCCGGGACGGGCTCCAGCGGCGGATCGGGACGCTCGCCGTGGGCCCGGGGCATCAGGCCTCGCCGCGACAGGGCCGTCGCCCTGCCCTGCCAGCCGCGCCCCTGCAACATCAGCAACATGTCGACCATGGTCAGGCCTGTGCCGACGATCAGGACATCATCGTCCATGCCGATCCGATCCAGAGCACCCGATGCCCAGGGGTCGCCGATGATCCGGCTCGACGCGCCTGCCTCCGCCGTCCTCGGGGCCGGGTTGCCGGTCGCCAGCACGACGGCACGGGCTGGAACAATTGATCCGTCACACAGCCGCACGGCCTCATCCTCGACAGCCGCGACCTCGCCGATGTGACGTCGGATCAGCCCGGGGCAGGCCGCCTCGACCGCCCCGAGCCGATCCTGGACATAGAGCCCATAGACGCGGCGCGGCGCGAAGCCGTCGGGGTCGGCGAGGGTCGGATGGTTCACCTTCAGCCAGTTCACGAGATGATCGGGCTGGTCCGCCAGAGCGCTCATCCGGCCCGAGCGGACATTCAAGAGATGACCGTCGAACGGGGTCGAATAGGCGACGCCGAGGCCGAAATCCGCGGTCCGGTTGATGACGGTCGCGGCCGCGCCCCGTTCCGCCAAGCGGGCAGCGAGCATGGTGCCGGAGAATCCTCCGCCAACGATGACCACGTCTCGATTCTGCCCGGCCACTCGCTTCCCCCCCCAGGCGGCTTCTGGACCGGGCGGCGCGCGGCGTCAAACCGGGGCGGTCTGGCTTCGAGCGCCCGTCCAAGCTAGGCCTTGGCATCATGCGCGATCATCCCTCGACGCCGCTCGCCGGCTATCCCGACCTCCCCCCTGAAGAGCGCCTTGCCCGCGTCGAGACGTTCAGGGACCAGATGTCTTCGCGCCGGACCGTGCGCGATTATTGCGACCGACCTGTCGATCGGGCGGTCGTCGAGGCCGTACTGTTGACCGCGGGCGGCGCGCCTTCGGGCGCCAATCACCAGCCGTGGTTCTTCGTCGTTATCGAGAGCGCCGAGGCCCGCCGTCGTATCCGCGAGGCCGCCGAGGCCGAGGAGCGGGAGTTCTACGCCTCCAAGGCCCCTCAGGAATGGCTGGACGCCTTGGCGCCGCTCGGCACCGATCCGGACAAGAGCTTCCTGGAGGTCGCGCCGGTGCTGATCGCCGTCTTCGGCCAGAGGCGCGGCGGACCGAAACCCGGCGATGACAGGAAGAACTACTACGTCCCCGAAAGCGTCGGCATCGCCACCGGCTTCCTGATCGCGGCGCTGCATCAGGCGGGTCTGGCGACCCTGACCCATACGCCCGCGCCCATGAGCTTCCTGAACGAGATCTGCGGTCGCCCGGACACTGAAAAGCCCTTCCTGCTGCTGGTCGCCGGTCATCCGGCCAAGGGCGCGACAGTGCCGATCGCCGCGCTCGACAAGAAGCCGCTGGACGCCATCGCGGCCTGGATTTAACCGGCGGGCAGTCCCGTCCGGAGCCTGCCCCATGAAGCGCCTCGCCCTCGCCGCATCGATCCTGGTCCTGTCCGGAGCCGCCGCGATCGGCACTTCCACTCCGGCCGATGCCTGGGGCGCGACCGGGCACCGGCTGATCGGGGTCGCGGCCATGCGGGCCCTGTCCGACGAACTGCCCGCCTTCCTGCGCGAGCCCGGCGCGATCGCGGAGGTCGGCGAGCTGTCGCGCGAGCCCGACCGCACCAAGGGCGCGGGTCAGCCGCATGATCGGGAACGCGACACGGCTCACTTCGTCGACCTGACCGACGACGGCCGGGTCATGACGGCCGCGGGACCGACGCTGGCCGAGCTGCCGGAGCTGAAAAGCGAATACGACGCCCTGCTGCTGGCGGCCGACATCCGGGTCAATGACGCGGGCTATCTGCCCTACGCCATCATGGACGGCTATCAGCAGCTGGCGCGCGACTTCGCCACCTGGCGCGTGCTGAACGCCGCCGAGGCGCGCGAGACCGATCCGGCCAAGCGCGCATGGTATCGCGAGGACCGGCTGCGGCGAGAGGCGCTGATCCTGCGCGACATCGGCTACCTGTCGCACTTCGTCGGCGACGGGTCCCAGCCCCACCATCTGTCGATCCACTACAATGGCTGGGATCGGAACACGCCCAATCCCGAGGGCTTCACGACCTCGCGCCAGACACACAGCAACTTCGAAGGGGCCTTCACCCGCCGCTCGGCGCGGTTGGCTGCGGTCGAGGCCGCCATGCCCGTCCCGGCGCTGGACGGCTTCGAGATGCGGACGCGCGTGGCGACCTATCTGACCACGGGCCTTGGTCAGGTCATTCCCTTCTATCGGCTGGAAAAGGACGGCGGCTTCGTCGACGCCGATCCGCGAGGATCGGAGTTTGTGACGGCGCGGCTGGCGGCGGGCGCGGCGGAACTGCGTGACCTGATCACCCTCGCCTGGCGCGACGCGGGGACCCAATCCATCGGCTGGCCCGCGGTGCGCGTCGCCGATGTCGAGGCCGGAACCGCCGATCCGTGGGGCGCCATGGTGGGCGAGGACTGAGCTCGTCTTGGCCGAGATCACGCCTCCCGTCGTCATCCTCGACAAGCCGCAGCTGGCCGACAACATCGGCGCGGCCGCCCGCGTCATGGCCAACTTCGGCCTGGACCGCCTCAGGCTGGTCAGCCCGCGCGACGGCTGGCCCCAGGACCGGGCCTGGGCCGCCGCGTCGGGGGCCGACTGGGTGCTGGACGGCATCGCGGTGTTCGACAGCGTGGCCGAGGCGATCGCCGATCTCAACACTGTCTTCGCCACCACGGCCCGTCCGCGTGAGACGCGCCAGCCCGTGCGGACGCCGCGCGAGAGCGCCCGGCTGCTGTACGACGACACCGCGTCGGGTCTTTCGACCGGGCTGCTGTTTGGCGGCGAGCGCGCAGGGCTGGAGACGACAGACATCGCGCTGTGCCAAGGGATCACGACCATTCCGATCGATCCGCGCCATCACTCGCTGAACCTGGCCCAGGCCGTGGCAATCAATGCCTATGAGTGGCGCACGATGGTGCTGGACGCCCCGCCGCCAAACTTCCGCGAAGGTGATCCGCCCGCCGAGGCGCGGCTGGTCGAGGGCATGATGGCTCACCTAGAGACGGAGCTGGAGGAGGGCGGCTTCTTTTATCCGCCCGAGAAGAAGCCCTCGATGATGCAGAACCTGCGCGTCATGCTCGGCCGCGCGGCCTTCTCCGAGCAGGAGGTGGCGACCTTCCGGGGCGTGATTCACGCCCTGTCCAAGGGTCGGGGGCGGCGGCTGGAGAAGCTGGCGGCGCAGAAGCGGGGTGAAGGCTAAGCCTGCGTCGGCTTGATCAGGTCGCGCAGCGACAGGGTCAGCAGGTCCAGCGCTGCCTTCAGCAGGCACAGCAGCAGGATGGCCCCGACGGGCGCGCGGGTCAGAAGCATCAGCCACGCCCCGATCAGCACGGTCAGGTGCATGACCACGATCCGGCCATACGGCTTCACCATCTCCTGACCGAAATCGCTGTCGCGCCACAGACCCGGTCCCCACCACTCCCGCAGCTGGGTGAACAGGTTCAGGCCGAAGATGGCGACGCAGGCCCAGAAGACCGAGGGCTGCTGCAGCGTGGCCCCCAGCCCCGGAAACGCCGGGTCGAACTGCTCGATCAGGAAGAGCGCGAAGATCAGATGTCCGGCGCAGAAGGACCCGTAGTGGATGATGAAGAAGCCGCTGAGGAAGCATCCGCCAGGCTTGCTCTGAGATACCTTGCGCAGGCGTGCCAGCGTCAGGACGCCCAGCACCACATTCTCGATCCAGTAGAGGATCAGGATCTGGGACGCGTTCCACCCTAGAGCGATCACGCCGTAGACCGGGATCAGGTTGCCCAGCACCGCCGCGATCACCGCGACGGGGCGAGTGGCCAGGGTGGCGGCCATCTGGCTGGGATCGAGCTGGATTTGCGGGGTGGGCGGGTTCGTCACCGCGCCATCAGGCCCGAGAATCGGCGTTCGGCCAAGCGTTGGTGTCGAGGCTATTGAGGAAGGCCGGAACGATCTCCGTCGCCGGGCCATGGATACACGCGTCGAACAGGGATGCGCCGAGACTGGGCTCCAGGTTCAGCTCGACGGTTCGCGCCCCGGCCATGTGGGCCCGCCGCACGAAGCCCGCCGCCGGATAGACCTCGCCCGAGGTGCCGATGGAAACGAACAGGTCGCACGACGACAGAGCCCGCTCGATCCGGTCCATGTGCAGCGGAAACTCGCCGAACCAGACGATGTGCGGCCTCAGCCAGCCGTCCGGGCTGAACGGGCTGTCGTGATAGGCGTCGAGGTCCTCGGTCCAGTCGAGGACGCGGTCGGTGGCGGTACATTCGGCCTTCAGCAGTTCGCCGTGCATATGGATCAGCTCGAAGCCGGGCGCGGGCGTCGTCTCGGCGTGGGCGCGGTCGTGCAGGTCGTCGACGTTCTGGGTGACCAGGGTCAGCCGCCCGCCGAACCGCGCGGCGAAGTCGGCGATGGCGCGGTGGGCGGCGTTCGGCTGGACCTCTGCCATCTGGCGGCGGCGCTGGTTGTAGAAGTCCTGCACCTTGGCCGGATCGCGGGCAAAGGCCTCGGGCGTCGCCACCTCCTCGACGCGATGGCCCAGCCACAGGCCGTCGTCGGAGCGGAAAGTCGGCACGCCGGACTCGGCGGAGATGCCGGCTCCGGTCAGGATGACGATGTCGCGGTGACGCATGCAGTTTCATGGCGCCCCCGGCTTCGTCTAGGAAGGGCCGAACTCAGGAGAGCCCCGCCGATGAAAACCCGCGCCGCCGTCGCCTTCGAGGCCAAGAAGCCGCTTGAGATCGTCGAGGTCGGTCTGGAAGGGCCGCGCGCGGGCGAGGTGCTGGTCGAGATCAAGGCCACCGGCATCTGCCACACCGACGCCTATACGTTGGACGGCCTGGACTCCGAGGGCATCTTTCCCTCGATCCTAGGCCACGAGGGCGCGGGCGTGGTGGTCGAGGTGGGTCCGGGCGTGACCTCGGTGGCGGTCGGCGATCACGTGATCCCGCTCTACACGCCCGAATGCCGCCATTGTAAGTCGTGCCTCAGCCGCAAGACCAACCTGTGCACCGCCATCCGGGCGACGCAAGGCAAAGGGCTGATGCCCGACGGCACCAGCCGCTTCAGCTACAAGGGCCAGGCGATCGCCCACTACATGGGCTGTTCGACCTTCTCGAACTACACGGTCCTGCCCGAGATCGCGGTGGCGAAGATCCGCAAGGACGCGCCCTTCGACAAGGCCTGCTACGTCGGCTGCGGCGTGACGACGGGCGTGGGCGCGGTGGTCAACACCGCCAAGGTCGAGCCGGGGGCGAACTGCGTGGTCTTCGGCCTGGGCGGCATCGGGCTGAACGTCATCCAGGGGCTGAAGATGGTCGGGGCCGACATGATCGTCGGCGTGGACATCAACCCGGCCAAGGAGGAATGGGGCCGCCGCTTCGGCATGACCCATTTCGTGAACCCAAAGGACGTCTCGGACGTCGTCGCGCATCTGGTCGATCTGACCGGGGGCGGAGCCGACTACACCTTCGACTGCACCGGCAACACGACCGTCATGCGCCAGGCGCTGGAGGCCTGCCATCGCGGCTGGGGCGAGAGCGTCATCATTGGCGTGGCCGAGGCCGGCAAGGAGATCACCACCCGCCCGTTCCAGCTGGTCACCGGCCGGGTCTGGCGCGGTTCGGCCTTCGGCGGGGCGCGCGGGCGGACGGACACGCCGCGCATCGTCGACTGGTACATGGACGGCAAGATCGAGATCGACCCCATGGTCACCCACACCCTGCCGCTGGAGCGCATCAACGAGGCCTTCGACCTGATGCACGCGGGCGAGAGCATCCGCAGCGTCGTGGTGTTCTAAGTCCGTTGCATTGAGAAACGCACTCGGCTAGCGTCGCCATATCACAGGGAGAGAGACGATCATGTTCACTCACGTCACCGTCGGCGCCAACGACGTCGAGGCGTCGCGCCGCTTCTATGACGCCGCCCTCGGGGCGCTCGGCATCGATCCGGCGAGCGGCCCGGACGCCAAGGGCCGCTACTGGTGGCGGACCCGGATGGGGGCCTTCGCCATCGGCGCCCCGATCGACGGCGAGCCCGCCTGCCACGCCAACGGCGGCACCATCGGATTTCACGCCAAGACGCCCGAGATGGTCCAGACCTTCCACGACGCCGGCGTCGCGGCGGGCGGCACGGCCATTGAGGATCCGCCCGGCGAGCGCAACGGCCCGTTCGGCACCCTGGTCCTCGCCTATCTGCGTGATCCGTCCGGGAACAAGATCTGCGCCATGCATCGACCGGGCTGAGGTCGCAGGGGGTTCCTTCCGGCGACCGGACGCCTATCTGCGCGTTACCGGACATCTGACCCTGGAAAGGAACCCTCCCCATGGCCTTCACCCTGCCGCCGCTGCCCTATGCCTATGACGCGCTGGAACCGGCCATCGACAAGGAGACGATGACCTTCCATCACGACAAGCACCACCAGACGTATGTCGACAATCTGAACAAGGCGGTGGACGCGGACGCGAACCTGCAGGGCCAGTCGCTGGAAGAGCTGTTCGCCTCGATCTCCAAGGCTCCCAAGGCCGTGCGCAACAACGGCGGCGGTCACTGGAACCACGCCCTGTTCTGGGAGCTGCTGGCCCCGGCCGGGCAGGGCGGTCATCCGTCGGCGGAACTGTCGGCCGCGATCGACCGCGATCTGGGTGGCCTCGATAAATTCAAGGAGGCGTTCAACGCCGCCGGCGCCGGCCAGTTCGGCTCGGGCTGGGCCTGGCTGATCGTTCAGGACGGCAAGCTGAAGGTCACCTCTACGCCGAACCAGGACAACCCTCTGATGGACGTCGCCGAGGAGAAGGGCGCCGTCGTCCTGGGCGCCGACGTCTGGGAGCACGCCTATTATCTGCGCTACCAGAACCGCCGCGCCGACTATCTCAAAGCCTTCTGGGACGTGGTGAACTGGAACAAGGTCAACGACCTCTACGCCGCCGCCACGGCCTGATCGCCGAATTGATCGGGGCGGGTCGTCGCGAAAGCTTCACGATCCGCCCCACTGGCGCTCGCGACCGCCGCGCCTATGTCACCTCTGCTGTTTCCGATCCGTCGAGGTTGACCATGTCCCCCACCTTCAAGATTTCCGCCGCTGCGCTGTTGCTGTCCGGCGTGATCGCCGCCGCCGGCTGCTCCCAGCCCGCCGAGACGACCGAGCCGGCGTCGGCGGAGGCCCCCGCCGCCAACCCAGACGTGACGCGCTTCAATGTCGGCTCGCTGGAGCTGATTGCCCTGCGGGACGGCGGCATGACCGGCGTGCCCAACGACAACTCCGTCCTGGCCGTGGATCGTACCCGCGAGGAGGTCGCGGCTCTGCTGACAGCTAATGGCCTGCCGGGCGACACCTTCGACCTGTCGATTCAGCCTCTGCTGGTCCGCGACGGCGAGCGACTGGTTCTGATCGACTCAGGCGGCGGGGCCTCGATGGGCGCCAACGCCGGCAAGCTGGTCGCCTCACTCCAGGCCGCAGGCGTGACGCCCGACCAGATCACCGACGTTCTGATCTCGCACGGCCACGGCGACCATGTCGCTGGCCTGGCCGACGCTTCGGGCGCTCTGACATTCCCCAACGCGACCATCCGCCTGACGGCGAATGAATGGACGGCGATACAGGCCGACCGCCAGCTGGCCGCCCTGGTCACCGCCATCACGCCCAAGGTCGAGACCTTCGCTCCGGGGACCCAGATCACGCCCGGCATCAAGGCCTATGCGATCGACGGCCATACGCCAGGCCACACGGGTTATGAGATCGCTTCGGGCGACGACCGGCTGCTCTATATCGGCGACGCCATGCACCATCACGTGGTCTCGGTGCAGCAGCCGACCTGGACCATCGCCTTCGACGGCGACGAGGCCACGGCCGAGGCCAGCCGCCAGGCCGTGCTCAGCCGCGCGGCGTCGGAGAACCTGCTGATTTACGCCGTTCACTTCCCCTATCCGGGTCTGGGCCGCATCCAGCGTCGGGAAGATACCTTCGTCTGGGCGCCCGAGACGCCGGCGTCCTGATCGACCCCGCCGTCTTGACCTGAGGGGGGCGGGCCGTCATAAGGCCCGCTTTCCCGCGTCGGGCCCTGTCCGTCGCGCGAAATCACTACGGACGATGCGTGTACCGCCGTTGAGATCGTCCCTCCATCTGGGGAGGGACCGGGCCGCGTCATTTTGAAGAGACCAGAATGTCCAAGCGCCACAGCGCCAAGTACAAGATCGACCGCGCCATGGGTGAAAACCTGTGGGGTCGCTCCAAGTCCCCCGTCAACAAGCGCAGCTACGGCCCCGGCCAGCACGGCCAGCGCCGCAAGTCGAAAGTCTCGGACTTCGGCCTGCAGCTGAAGGCCAAGCAGAAGCTGAAGGGCTACTACGGCAACATCACCGAGAAGCAGTTCTCGGCGATCTATGACGAGGCCACCCGCCGCAAGGGCAACGCCTCGGAAAACCTCATCGGCCTGCTGGAATCGCGTCTGGACGCGATCGTCTACCGCGCCAAGTTCGTCCCGACCGTCTGGGCCGCCCGCCAGTTCGTCAGCCACGGCCACGTGACCGTCGACGGCAAGAAGGTCGATATCGGCTCCTACCGGGTCAAGCCGGGCCAGGTGATCGAGGTCAAGGAAAAGTCGCGCAACATGGCTCTGGTGCTCGAAGCCCAGCAGTCGTCGGAGCGTGACGTGCCTGACTACCTCGAGCTGGGCGACCGCGGCTTCTCGGTCCGCTACGTCCGCGTGCCGGAACTGGCCGATGTGCCGTACCCGGTGAAGATGGAGCCGAACCTGATCGTGGAATACTACTCCTCGTAAGGTCGCTGCCTCAGCACAAGAACCAAAAGGCCCCGGAGCAATCGGGGCCTTTTTCGTATCCTTACGGCTCTGTAACTTGCCGTTTCATGTAAAACACGCTTTCCATCTTCCCGCGCGGCAGAGCTGGGGGGCGCATCATGGATCGCAGGCAGGTTTTGATCACGGGCGTGGCCGCGGGGGCTCTGCCTGCGCTGGCATGGGCGCAAGGTGCGGAACCGCAGTGGGTCAAGCTGCCGACCGAGCCCTATCGGGGCAAGCAGGACGACGTGGTCTTCGTTGATCCCATGACCGGCTGGTACGGCAACGGCGCGGGCAAGCTGTTCAAGACCACGGATGGCGGCCAGACCTGGACGAAGCAGCTGGATCGGCCGGGCACCTTCGTGCGGGCGCTGGGCTTCGTCGACGCCGATCTGGGCTTCCTGGGCAATATCGGCCCGGACTATTTCCCGGGCGTTACGGACACGACGCCGCTCTATCGCACGCGCGACGGCGGAACGACCTGGGAGCCGATCGCCATCGAGGGTCCAGCCATCACGGGCATCTGCGCCATTGATGTGCTGAAGAGCCAGTTCATCAACGCCGGGGTGCTGGGCAACCGCGTCACGGTCCGGGCTGGAGGGCGTGTCGGTGGGCCGGCGCTGCTGGCCACGTCGCGCGACGGTGGGGAGACCTGGACGTCGGAGGACTTGTCGGCGTTGACCGCCATGATCCTGGACGTCCACTTCGTGGACGAGCGGATCGGCTTCATCTGCGGGGCGACCGACACCGACGTGGCCCAGTCCCGCGCCCTGATCCTGAGGACCGGCGACGGCGGGCGCACCTGGAGCCGGGTCTATGAAGGCACGCGGACCTTCGAACTGACCTGGAAGATGAGTTTCCCGACCGAGACCACCGGCTACGTCACGGTCCAGAGCTACAATCCCGACACGACGGTTTCGGCGCGCGTCTTCGCCAAGACAACGGACGGCGGCCTGACCTGGTCGGAGATGCCGCTGGTCGACAATGCGGCGGTGCGCGAGTTCGGCATTGGCTTCCTGGATGAGAACCGGGGCTGGATCGGCGCCGTGCCCAATGGCTTCGAGACCCGCGACGGCGGCGCGACCTGGAACCCGGTCCAGATGGGCAATGCGGTCAACAAGGTGCGCGTCGTGCGCCACGCGGCCGGCGTGGCCGTCTTCGGCATCGGGGTGGAACTGCACCGACTCGACCTGCCCGGCTGAGATTACGAAGATATCAGGTGCGGACACGACCGAATTGGGTGATCATTCGCTCCTTGGCTGTCACGGGATCGGGGGCATGACCACCCTCCGCACAATCTGCATCGTCGCCATCGCGGCGCTCGGCACATCCGGCTGCGCGCTTCTGCCATTCGGGCGGGAGGAGGCGGTGGTGCGCGCCATGCCCGGCCAGCTGGAGCCCATCCATGCGGCGGCGATCACGCGCGATCTGGCGGTCTTCTGGGTCAGCTCGAACGGCTGCACCGACAAGGACGACCTGACGCCTGTGGTCGAACGCGCGGGCGACGGCTCGACGATCACGCTTCGCCGCATCGACGAGGACACCTGCGACCAGCCGATGGCCGAAGGCATCGAGATCATCTGGTCGTTCGAGGAACTGGGTCTCACGCCCGGATCGCGGGTTCAGGTCAACAACCCCTACCAGCTGCCGCCCTCGATCTGAGGCCGATCAGCGGCGCTCGAAGGTGGGCAGCATCTCGGCCGGGATGCGCGTCGGGCGCATGGTGCGCGGCTCGATCAGACACCATTCCGAGACGCCTTGGGCGCACAATCGGCCTTGGCCGTCCTCGATGCGGACATAGCGGGCGAAGCGCGGGCCTTGCGGGTCGCCGACCCAGGTCCGGGCGACCGCCGTGGACTCCGGCATCAGGGCGCGCAGATAGTC
This sequence comes from Brevundimonas bacteroides DSM 4726, assembly GCF_000701445.1. Classification (GTDB taxonomy): domain Bacteria; phylum Pseudomonadota; class Alphaproteobacteria; order Caulobacterales; family Caulobacteraceae; genus Brevundimonas; species Brevundimonas bacteroides. The sequence goes on along the minus strand of NZ_JNIX01000008.1, from coordinate 274,239 downwards.
GATCTCGTGCCGCAGGGCGACCCAGGACCACTTCGCCCGCGTCTCGGGGTCGAAGCGGGCGTTCCAGTGGGCGGTGCCGGCGTCCTGCAGCCAGCCGACATAGACCACATTGTTCACGTGGCCGTTCTCGTCGATGTGCTCTGGCCGGATGGTCAGCGGCAGCTCGAAGACCTCGCGGTCCCGGCGCGGCTCCAGCGTCTTTCGAGCCATGCGCGTCAGGCCTGGCCGGTCGGCACGCCCTTTTCGGCCATCAGGGCCTGAAGCTCTCCGGCCTGGAACATCTCGCGCACGATGTCCGAACCGCCGACGAATTCGCCCTTCACATAGAGCTGGGGAATGGTCGGCCAGTCGGTGAAGGTCTTGATGCCGTCGCGCAGGCCGTCGTCCTGAAGCACGTCCACGCCGACGAACTCGACGCCGACATGATCGAGGATCTGCACCGCCAGGGAGGAGAAGCCGCAACGCGGCGCGTCCGGCGTACCCTTCATGAACAGGACCACCGGATGCTCGGCGATCGCCTGGGCGATGAAGGCGTGGATCGGGTCGGCGGGGGTCTCGACAGCGGTATCGGTCACGGGGACGCCTTTCGTGTGCGGCCGTCAGCTAGGCGCCAAGACGAAGCGGGTCAAGGTCGCGGCCGATCACGCCCGCGCGAGTCGGGCTCCCGGTCAGGCTGCGACGCGGGCCATCTCGATCTGCGCCGACAGCCCCGGAGGCATGTCGCGTTCGGGGACAGCGGCCAGCACGGCCAGGCGCTCCGGATCGGTGGCCCGCACCAGGACGCTCGCCACGTTCGGATCGGTCATGGCGTGGGCCAGGCAGATGGCTTCAGCCGTCCAGTTCGGCGTGCGATGCAGGAAGGCGAAGGTGCCGGCGCCGGCCAGAGGATCGTCCTTGGGGCGTTCCGGCTTGCTCGCACCGAACCCGAACAGGCCCTTCTTGACTGGCTGCGGTTGATTGACGGAGGCTGCCTTCTTCTCGGTGTTGAGCGCTTCCGGGAAGTAGTCGTAGGCGAGGATGACCATATCCTGCTCGCGCGCGGCTCGCATGCGGCTGCGGACGCGCCAGTCGACATTCACATGGAACGGTGTGGCAAGGGCGTCAAAGGCCCCGGTCGAGACATAGGCGTCCATCACCTCGCCCTCGCCCGACACGCCAAGATACTTCACCCGCTCGGTTGCCCGAAGCGCCTTAAGCGCGTTCAGCGAGCTCTGGGACAACTCGTGTTCACCGGGTTCGTCCAGGATCGCCAGGTCAAACCAGCCCAGTCCTGCGACGTGCAGGCAGCGGTCGATGGCCCCGGTCATGCCCTCTGCAGAGAAGTCCCGGGCGGAGCCATTGCGGCCATCGCCGGCCCCGAGCTTCAGGCTGACATTCAGCAGTTTGCGGTCGACATTGGAAAGGGCGTGACCCAGCACCTCAGCCAGAACCGGGTCGGCGGTCTCCAGGCTGTAGGCGTTGATGCCGGCCTCCAGAGCCGCATAGATCAGTTCATGCGCGGGCTTTTCGCCGCGCGCCAGGGTATCAACACTCAGGTTGAGTGTCAGACTGGAGACGGCGCCGCCGGAGGCACCGAAGGGGCGGTAGCGCATCGTCAGTCTCCCTTGGCCGGTGCGGAGGTTTCCAGAGCCAGAGCATGCAACTCTCCGCCCATGCGACCCTTCAGGGCTGCATAGACCAGCTGGTGCTGTTTCACCCGCGACAGACCCTCGAAGGCTGTCGAGACGATGCGCGCGCGATAGTGGTCGCCGTCGCCCGCGAGGTCGTCGATCACGATCTCGGCGTCGGGGAAGGCTTCGGCCAGGCAGGCTTGCAGCGCTTCGACGGGCATGGGCATGGGAACGGTCGTCTCCGCCAGGTTCGCGCCGATCATGTCTGGTAAACCTTAATGGGGCGCTACGGCGGGCAGGGCGCAACCGAACCGCCGGAACCGCGTTCACGGCCAGGGTTCCATAGCTTTACCGGGGGTCTCCCATGCGCGTTCGTCTGCCGTCCATCGTCGCCGTTTCCGCCATCGCCGCCCTGTCGCTGGGCGTCGTCGCCTGCTCCGAGGCCGAGCAGGATCAGGCCGCCGCCGAGGCCGACGCAGCCGACGACAACGCCGAGGCCGCTGCGGCCGAGGCCGGCCAGGAAATCCAGGAAGGCGCCGCTGCCGCCGGTGAGGTGCTGGAAGCCGGCGCCCTGAAGGCCGCCCGCGCCGTCGAGGATGGGGCCGGCTCGGTCGCCGAAAAGCTGGAGCAGAACCAGGCCGAAGCCTCCGCCGAGGGCCGTCCGGGCGCCACCCCGCCGTCCGAGCAGTAAGCCTGCATCAGGCCTCGTTAAGGACCGCGTCGATCAGGGCGCGGGCCTCTGCGCTGTTCCAGTCGGCCTCGCCGGAGAAGGCCGCGCGGATGCGGCCCTCGCGGTCCAGCAGGATCGTCTGGGGCATCTTGCCCCGGCCGGGAAACTCGAACGGCAGCTGGAAGCGCGTGTCTGAATAGAAGGGCAGGGGCTCGTGCACGTCGATGAAGGAGCGGGCGTCGGCGACGGCGTCGTCGCCCGTGTCCACGTTGATGGGCAGGACGACCAGATCGCCATCCGGATAGGCCGAGGCCAGCGCCGCGATCGTCGGCATCTCGGTGCGGCACGGCGCGCACCACATGGCCCACAGGTTCACCAGAACGACCTTGCCGCGGAAGTCGGTGAACCGGACCTCGGCGCCGTCGCGATCCTTGAAGACGTAGTCGGGAGCCGTCTCCAGCACAGCGGGCGTTTCCAGCCGCGCCAGGGGACCCGTGGCGAAGCGGGCGAGCTCGCTGCTCGCCGCAGGTTCCGCATCAGTGGGCGCCGCGCCTTTGAAAGGACCGGCGCGCATGGCGTATAGGGTGCCGACCGTGCCCCCGGCGATCGCCGCCAAGGCCAGCGCCCCGATCAGAACGCCTTTCCCGGACCCGCCCATGCCTGACTCCAAACCTCCGGCCGCCGCGCCGTCGTCGGGCCAGACCCTATGGGGCGGGCGCTTTTCCGCCAAGCCCGCGGATATCATGCAGGCGATCAATGTCTCCATCGGCGTGGACCAACGCCTGTGGGCGCAGGACCTGCGCGGCTCGCGGGCCCATTGCCGCATGCTGATGGCGCAGGGCATCGTCGGGGCCGAGGACGGGGCGGCGATCCTGTCGGGGCTGGATGCGATCCAGGCCGAGATCCAGGCCGGGACCTTCCCCTTCCGCGACGAGTATGAGGACATCCACCTGAACGTCGAGGCCCGGCTGTCCGAGCTGATCGGCGAGCCGTCAGGACGGCTGCATACGGCGCGGAGCCGCAACGACCAGGTCGCCGTGGATTTCCGCCTGTGGGTCCGGGACGCCTGCGACCGGACGGGCGAGCAGCTGAAGGCCCTGCAACGCGCGCTCCTGACGCGCGCCGAACAGCACGCCGGCGACCTGATGCCCGGCTTCACCCACTTGCAGACCGCCCAGCCGGTGACGCTAGGCCACCACCTGATGGCCTATGTCGAGATGTTCGGCAGGGACGCCGGGCGGTTCGCCGATGCCCGGGCCCGCATGAACGAGAGCCCGCTGGGGGCCGCGGCTCTGGCCGGTTCGCCCTTTCCGATCGATCGCCATGCGACGGCCAAGGACCTCGGCTTCGACCGGCCGATGGGCAATAGCCTGGACGCCGTGTCGGACCGCGACTTCGCCCTGGAGACGCTGGCCGCCGCCTCGATCACGGCGGGGCACCTGTCGCGGCTGGCGGAAGAAATCGTGGTGTGGATGACGCCGATGTTCGGCTTCGTCACCCTGCCCGACGACCTGACGACCGGGTCGTCGATCATGCCGCAGAAGAGGAACCCCGATGCGGCCGAACTGGTGCGGGCCAAGACCGGGCGGATCATGGGGGCCTTCGTGGCCCTGTCGACCGTGATGAAGGGCCTGCCGCTCGCCTATTCCAAGGACATGCAGGAGGACAAGCCGCCGGTGTTCGAGGCGATGGACGCGCTGGATCTGGCGCTGACGGCCATGACGGCGATGGTCGCTGCGCTGCGGCCCAACACCGTGCGCATGGCGGAAGCCGCGGGCTGGGGCTATTCGACCGCGACCGATCTGGCCGACTGGCTGGTGCGCGAGGCCGGGCTGCCGTTCCGTCAGGCGCACCATGTGACCGGCGCGGCGGTGAAGCGGGCGGAGGCGCTGGGCGTGGGTCTGGAGCAACTGCCGCTCGCCGAATTGCAGGCGCTGCATCCCTCCGTCACCGGGGATGTTTACAAGGTGCTCAGCCCTGAGGCTTCCTGCGCCAGCCGCCAGAGTTTCGGGGGCACCGCGCCGGAACAGGTCCGCGCGCGCATCGCCGACTGGAAGGCGCGTCTCGCGTGAAGGATCAGACCATGAAGACCCTCCCCGTTCTGGGCCTCGTCGCCCTCGCCATCGCGGTTTCGGCGTGCGGCCGCATGGCCGATCTGGAAGCGCCGGCTCCGCGAGAGACCGAGCGCGCGCCCCGCGACGCCCGCGCCCGTCCGATCACCGATCCGGCGACCGTCAACCGCCCCTCCAGCCAGGTCGCCATCGACGGCGGGCCGACCAACCCCTACGGCGGCACGGCGGCGGGTCGGGAGCCTCAATAGGCCTTGGACCACTTTGACTACCGCGATGGCGCGCTGCATGCCGAGGCCGTGCCCCTGGCCGACATCGCCGAGGCCGTCGGCACGCCGGTCTATGTCTATTCGACCGCGACCCTGACGCGGCACTATCGCGTGCTGCGTGACGCTCTGGACGCCCACGCCCCGCTGAGCGGCGCGCTGATCGCGTTTGCGGTCAAGGCCAACTCCAACCTGTCGGTGCTGGCGACCCTGGCGAAACAGGGCTGCGGGGCCGATACGGTGTCCGAAGGCGAGATCCGCCGCGCGCTGAAGGCGGGCGTGCCGGCCGACCGCATCATCTTCTCCGGCGTCGGCAAGACCGACCGCGAACTGGCCTTCGCCATCCAGGCCGGCGTGCGCCAGATCAATGTCGAGAGCCCGGCCGAGCTGAACCGCCTGATCGCGGTCGCGCAGGCCAAGTCCGCCTCGCCCGAGATCGCCATCCGCGTGAACCCCAAGATCGGCGCGGGCGGCCACGCCAAGATCACCACGGGCGGAGAGGGCGACAAGTTCGGCGTCCCCGCCGACGAGGCCATGGCGCTGTACGCCCGCGCCTCCGCCAGTCCCCATGTGACGCCCGTGGGCCTGGCCTGCCACATCGGCAGCCAGATCACCGACCTCGCCCCGCTGGAGGCGGCCTTCCGCCTGCTGGCCGAAATGACGCGGACGCTGCGGGGACAGGGGCTGTCAGTCACGCGGCTGGACCTCGGCGGCGGACTGGGCGTGCCCTATTCAGGCGGGGCCCAGACCGCGAGCCCGGCCGACTACGCCGCCATGACGGCGCGGGTGCTGCAGGGTCTGGCCGTCGAGGCGGCGTTCGAGCCCGGGCGGCTTCTGGCCGCCAACGCCGGCGTCCTGCTCAGCCGGGTGATCCAGATCACGGAACGGGCGGATGGGCGGCGCTTCCTGGTGCTGGACGCCGCCATGAACGACCTGGTCCGCCCGGCCATGTATGACGCCTTCCACGAGGTGAAGCCGGTCGTGGCGCGCGAGGGCGACCTCGTCGCCTACGACATCGTCGGCCCGGTCTGCGAGACCGGCGACACCTTCGCCCGGGGCCGGCAGCTGCCGCCGCTTGAGGCCGGGGACCTTGTCGTCTTCACCGGGGCGGGGGCCTATGGGGCGGTGATGTCCAGCGAATACAACACCCGGCCGCTGGTGCCGGAGGTGCTGGTGGACAGCGCGGACTGGGCCGTGGTCCGCGCCCGGCCGAGCTACGACGAGATGCTGGTAGGCGAGGCGATGGCGGGGTGGCTCTGATACCCGCCCAACCACGACAGCTTCACTGTGGGCGTAGGGGGTGATAGCGAACCCGCTGAAGGGGAGGCGAACGTGGATATCTCGGCAGCGCAGCGTGACATGGCCCGGGTGCACGTTCGCGGGGCTCCCGGCGTACTCGTGTCCGGCCTCGTCTGGCTCATAGCCGGCTGGCTCTGGCTGAACCAGGGAGTCGCCAACGGCTTTTATGCCCTGTTCGTGGGCGGGATGCTGATCTTTCCGCTTTCGCTACTCCTGTCGCGAGCCGTCTTTCGGGCGCCCGCCCGAACGAAAGGCAACCCTCTGGAGCGGCTGGCGCTGGAAAGCACCTTCATCCTTTTTGCGGGGATCCTGCTGGCCTGGTCCTTTCTCCGTGTGTCGCCAGAGTTGTCCTTTCCGGCGATGGCTGTAGCGATCGGCGTGCGCTATTTCGTTTTCCGCACCATCTACGGCAGCGTGGTCTACTGGTTTCTGGGCGGCGTGATCGCTCTGTTGGGCGCAGCGATGGCCCTGACGACCCTCGAACTGCCGGTCAACCTCGCCCTTGTCGTTGGAGCGATCGAGGTGGTGGTTTCCCTTGTCCTGTTCCTGAGCGGCCGGGGTGACCGGCCGGACCCGGCCTAAGCCTGAGAACTAATCCAAAAACCGCCCCACGGCCGCGAGGAACCGCTGCGGCTGGTCGACCATAACCATGTGTTCGGCGCCCTCGATCCGCTCGAAGGTCGCGGGCGCGCGAAGGCTGCGGTAGGCGGCCTGGAAGGCGGCGTCCAGGCGGGCGCGGGGGTTGGAGGCATCCGGGCTCCAGCCATAGACGACGGTCACGGGCGCGGTGATGTCGGGCAGGCGGTGGCGCAGGTCGGTGGTCATGACCTCGTACAGCCCTTGCGCCAGCACCTGGCGGTCGCCGCCCTGCCAGCCCAGAGAGCCGAACACGCTGTCGGCCGCCCCGCCCAGCTCGCGCCCGATCAGGGTCGGCTGGTTCCGCAGCGCCGCGTCGCCCAGCAACAGAAGGGCCTGATAGGCGATCTGGGCGATGGGCTCGACGTCGCCCGATGTGGCGCCGGGCGAGATCAGGGCCGGGAAGAAGGGCGTGGCGTCCACCACCATGACCCGGCCGATGGGGTTGCGGCGCTCCCGTCCCGCATCGGCGGCGGCCTTCAGCGCGACCAGGCCGCCCATGGAATGGCCGATCACCGCGGGCCGATCCAGCCGTCGCTCGGCGATGTAGCGGCGCAGCTCGGCGGCCACCGGCGCGACCAGGGCCCCCTCCTGATTGCGGCCCGGCGGCACCGCGCCAAAGCCCCGGATGGAGACGATGTGGACGCGATGATCGTCGTCCAGCCGCGCCGCCGTCCGCGCCCAGACATCGCCGGTCGAGGCCAGGCCGGGGATCAGGATGACGTCCGGCCCACGCCCGCGCGTCTCCACCACGATCCGCTCCGAGACGAACGGGCGGGCCCGCTCCTGCGCCGACGCCAGGCCGGGCAGGGCGAACATCAGAACCGAGAGCAGGGCGATCAGGCGGGTCATGGCGTGGAGGTGAACGAGGATCGCGGCGGTTGATGGGCGACGTCGACCCTTGATTTGCAAGTGTTACGGCGTTGTAACATTGGCCAACGAGACATCCTGGGGAGGAACACATGACGTTTGCGACCACGATCCTGGCCATGCTGATCGGCGGTCTGGCCCCCGGCGGCTCCGGGCCCGTTCAGGACGTCGAGATGCTGTCCAGCGGCGCGACCGCCCAGTGGCGCATGTTCTCCGAGAGCGACAGCTCGACCTACCTCGTCGACATGGCCAGCATCGTGCGCAACGGCGACGATGCCTCCATCCGCATCGCGCGGGTGTCCAAGCGCCTGGGGCCGGGAGAATACCGTCACACGGTCGATCAGTTCGGCGTCCGTTGCGGCGCGGGCCAGACGCGGGTCGAGACCTCGTCCGACATCGCCGACGACGGCGTGACAGCCGACACCTTCGCCGCCGACGAGCCCTGGACGGATGCGCCTACCGACAGCTTCGACGGCTCGGTTCGGGAAATGGCGTGCGGCGAGAAGGAGCCCAGCCGCGCCCCGTTCGAGACCGTCCGCGCGTGGATCGACGCGGGCCGGCCCTGACCGTCAGACGTCGACGGCGGCGTCCAGCGCGTTCTCCTGGATGAAGTCGCGGCGGGGTTCGACGACATCGCCCATCAGTTTGGCGAACAGATCGTCGGCGTCATCGGCGTGGTCGACCTTGACCTGCAGCAGGGTGCGGGCGTTGGCGTCCAGTGTCGTCTCCCACAGCTGGTCGGGGTTCATCTCGCCCAGACCCTTGTACCGCTGGATCGACAGGCCTTTCTTGCCGGCGTCCAACACCGCCGTCAGCAGATCCAGTGGCCCGCGCACGTCGACCGTCTTGTCGCGGCGGCGATAGACGGCCGGACTCTCGAACAGGCCTTCGAAGGCCGCTGCGCGCTCAGCGAGACGCCGGGCGTCTAGGCTGCGGATCAGCTGTTCCTCCAGCACGATGGTTTCCTTTACGGCGCGGCGCAGACGGGTGAAGACGACCGCGCCCTGTTCGCCGGCCTCGCCGGACCAGGCCCCGTCGCCTTCCTCGGCATAGAGGTTCAGGCGGTCGGCCGCGGCTTGGGCGCGCGAGGCGGCGTCGCCCTTGTCGTCGAACAGGCCGGCCAGGGCCGCCTGCTCGATGGCGAAGGCCGGAGCCCGCTGGCTCAGGCGATCCACGCCCGCCTTGAACGCCTTGGCCTCGCGCACCAGCGCCATCAGGTCCTGGCCGATGCGGCGCTCGCCCGAGCGGAAGTCGAGCTCGGCCTCGGTGGAGCCCTCCTCGATCAGATAGGCGTCCATCTCGGACTGGTCCTTGAGGTAGCGGGACTGCTTGCCCTTGGCGACCTTGTAGAGCGGCGGCTGGGCAATGAAGACGTGGCCGCGCTCGATCAGCTCGGGCATCTGCCGGTAGAAGAAGGTCAGCAGCAGGGTCCGGATGTGCGCGCCGTCGACGTCGGCGTCGGCCATCAGGATGATCTTGTGATAGCGCAGCTTGTCGGCGTTGAAGTCGTCGCGGCCAATGCCGGTGCCGAGCGCCAGGATCAGCGTGCCGATCAGGTCGGATGACAGCATCCGGTCGAACCGCGCCCGCTCCACGTTCAGGATCTTGCCGCGCAGAGGCAGCACCGCCTGGTTCTCACGGTTCCTCGCCTGTTTGGCCGAGCCGCCGGCGGAATCGCCCTCGACGATGAACAGTTCGGACTTGGCGGGATCCCGCTCCTGACAGTCCGCGAGCTTGCCGGGGAGGGAGCTGATATCCATCGCCGACTTGCGCCGCGTCAGGTCGCGCGCCTTCCTCGCCGCTTCGCGCGCCGAGGCCGCCTCGATGATCTTGGCGGTGATCAGCTTGGCCTCGACCGGGTGCTCCTCGAACCAGGTCGACAGACCTTCCGAGCACAGCGCTTCGACCGCCGGACGGACTTCCGACGACACCAGCTTGTCCTTGGTCTGGGACGAGAACTTGGGGTCCGGCACCTTGACCGACAGCACGCAGGTCAGGCCCTCGCGGGCGTCCTCGCCGGTGGGGGCGACCTTTTCCTTCTTCAGCGCGCCGGAGCTTTCCATGTAGGCGCCCATGACGCGGGTCAGGCTGGCGCGGAAGGCCGACAGGTGGGTGCCTCCATCCCGCTGGGGGATGTTGTTGGTGAAGCACAGCATGGTCTCGTGATAGCTGTCGTTCCACCACAAGGCGAGGTCGAGCTCGACACCCTCCTTCTTGCCGCGAATGACGATGACGTCCTTCAGGATCGGCGACTTGGACTTGTCGAGGTGCCGCACGAAGGCCTCGACGCCGCCTTCGTAGTGCAGGATTTCCTCGAAGGGCTCGGCGTGGCGGTGGTCGGCCAGCTTGATCACGACGCCCGAGTTCAGGAAGGCCAGCTCGCGCAGCCGGTGCTCCAGCGTCTTCAGGTCGAAGTCGATGTGGCTGAAGGTCGTGACCGACGGATAGAAGGTCACCTGGGTGCCCGACAGGGTCTGACCCGCCTTGGCGCCGTCCGTGCGGATCGGGGCGTCGCCGGTGACGCGCAGGGATTCGACTGTGTCGCCGCGCTCGAAGCGCATCTCGTGGCGCTTGCCGTTCCGGAAGATGACCAGCTTGAGCCAGTCCGACAGGGCGTTGACCACCGACACGCCCACGCCATGCAGGCCGCCGGAGACCTTGTAGGAGTTCTGGTCGAACTTTCCGCCCGCGTGCAGCTGGGTCATGATGACCTCGGCGGCCGAGACGCCCTCGCCTTCGTGGATGTCGACCGGGATGCCGCGGCCATTGTCGGTGACGGTGACCGAGCCGTCGGCGTTCAGGATGACCTCGACCAGGTCGGCGTGGCCTGCCAGGGCCTCGTCGATGGCGTTGTCGACGACCTCATAGACCATGTGGTGCAGGCCGGAGCCGTCGTCGGTGTCGCCGATGTACATGCCGGGGCGTTTGCGAACCGCGTCCAGACCCTTGAGCACCTTGATGGAATCGGCGCCGTAGGCGGCCTCTTCGGCGGTATCGGCGGTGCGCTCGGTCTCGGCGTTGTTCAGGGGTTCGTCGGTCATTCGGTCGTCCGGAAGCGCGGGGTCGATGGGGCCGCGCACGCGCTGCCGGACCCGCCGCAGGAAAGGATCATCCGGGCCAACGAATCCCGTCGTCCGGATGCGTCGTTTATATAGGATTTCCGCAGCGAAAAGCGAGGATTCACCGCGCTTTCCAGGGTTGTTCGGGTCGGTTTTCGCCCCATATCTTGTGGGTCCCAAGGAGGGTCGCCCCACAATCTGAACCGGAGCCTGGATGCAGAGCTACAGCCTGATCTCGACCCTCGTGGCCGCCTTCGTGCTGGCGTTCGCGTTCGGCATGATCGCCAATCGGCTGAAGCTTTCGCCGCTGGTCGGCTATCTGCTCGCGGGCGTGGCAGTGGGGCCCTACACCATCGGCTTCGTCGCCGACGCGGAACTGGCGCCCCAGCTGGCCGAGATCGGGGTGATCCTGCTGATGTTCGGGGTCGGGCTGCACTTCTCACCCACCGACCTGATGAAGGTCCGCAGGGTCGCCGTGCCGGGCGCCCTGGTCCAGATCGCGGCCGCGACCCTGATGGGCTGGATCCTGGGCCGGTTCGGGCTCGGCATGGGCGATGTCGAGGCCCTGCTCATGGGCTTCGCCCTGTCGGTCGCCTCCACCGTCGTCCTGATGAAGTCGCTGGAGGAGCGCAACCAGGGCAAGGGCGAGGTCGGCAAGATCGCCGTCGGCTGGCTGATCGTCGAGGATCTGGTGATCGTGATCGCCCTGGTCATGCTGCCCATGCTTTTGCTGACCGACGGGGCGGCGGTCGATCTGTCGACGCTGGGGCTGAACGTCGGCTGGACCCTGCTGAAGGTCGCCGCCTTCGTGGCCGCCATGCTCTTCATCGGCGGGCGGGTCCTGCCGTGGGTGCTGGTGCGGATCGCCCATACGCGGTCGAGGGAGCTTTTCACCCTGGGCGTTCTGGCCATCGCGCTCGGCATCGCCTGGGTGGCCTATGCCCTGTTCCACTCCTTCGCGCTCGGGGCTTTCCTCGCCGGGCTGGTGCTGAACGGCACGCCGTTGGGTCACAATGCGGCCGAGCGGTCGCTGCCGCTCAGGGACGCCTTCGCGGTGCTGTTCTTCGTCTCGGTCGGCATGCTGTTTGACCCGTCGATCGTGGTGCGCGAACCCCTGGCGGTCCTGGGCGTGGTCGCCATCGTCCTGGTCGGCAAGACGCTCGCGGCGCTCGCCATCACCACGGCCTTCAGGCTGGATCGCGCCACCAGCCTGATGGTGGCCGCCAGCCTCGCCCAGATCGGGGAATTCTCATTCATCCTCGCGGCGCTGGGCCTCTCGCTCGGCGCGCTCAGCCAGGGGACGCACGACCTGATCCTGGCCGCGGCCCTGCTGTCGATCTCGCTCAACCCCTTCGTCTTCCGCTTCATGGACAAGATCGGCGGCGGCAAGGGCGAGGCTAGAGCGCCGGGCGCGGCCAATCCGGCCACGGCCTAGCGGGACGCGGCGTGACATCTGTGCATCTGTTTCGTGACTTGAGTGATGGGTTCGCCGCGTTCTAGGCTACAGCCATGCGCCTCCCCGTCGGCCGCCTCCTGAACAGCACCGTGGTCGTCAGCGCGGCGGCGATCCTGCTGGCGCTGTCGCCGACGTCGGTTTGGGCCAGCGGATCGGAAGCGACCGCGCCCGCCGCCGACCAGGCCGCACCGGACCGGGAACGCGCCCGGATGAACGCCCGGGTTTTCGACGCCGTCTGGGACACGGTTCGGCGGCGCTACTACGATCCCGACCTGCACGGCGTGGACTGGCGCAGCGCGCGCGACACCTATCGGCCCCAGGCGTTGGCAGCCGTGGATGACCGGGCGCTCTATCGCGCACTCGGCCAGATGCTCGATCTGCTCGACGACGATCACGCCGGAGCGATCTCGCCGGCCCAGGCGCGGCGGCAGGATCAGGCGAGGTCGCGCCGGGCCGTGATGGGCGTCATGCTGGCGCGGGTGGACGCCGACGCCTGGCGGATCGACGCGGTTCGCGCGGGCTCGCCGGCCGAAGAGGCCGGGATCGAAGTCGGCTGGGTGCTCCAAAGCGTCGATGGCCAGTCTTGGGGCGTCGATTTCGACGTCGAGGCGGGGCGGCCGACGTTGCTGACCTTCCTGGACGACGCGGGACAGACGCGGACGGTCACCCTGGTTCCGCGCGAGATGGACCCCTTGCCGCCCTTCACGGTCGACACCTCACGGCCCGGCGCCGTGGTGCTGCGGGTGGACGGCTTCGAGGCGGGGCTTGGCCGCTGGCTGGGCGAACAGCTTGCCGTCGTGCCCGCGGAAACCGATGTGATCATCGACCTGCGCGGCAATCCGGGCGGACTTTTGCTCGAGGCCGACGCGGCGCTGTCCTGCTTTTTGCCGGCCCGTCAGCCCTGGGCGACGCGCGTCGCGCGCAATGGACGGCCGGTGACACTGACGATCATGCCGGGCTGCGGCGATCTTGAGGAACCGGCCCCGCACGATGTGGCCGTGCTGGTCGACAGCGCCAGCCGCAGCGCCGCCGAACTGACCCCCGCCGCCTTGCAGGAGGCCGGCCGCGCCCTGGTAGTGGGCGAGCACACGGCGGGATCGGTGCTGATCTCGCAGGATACGGTGTTGCCGGATGGGGGGCGTTTGACGCTCAGCCGGGCCGACTACATCACCTCGGGCGGGGTGCGGCTGGAGAAGCGTGGGGTCGCGCCGGACGTTCTGGTTTCGCGTACGATCCAGGATCGTCGCGCGGGCCGCGACCCTGTCCTGGAAGCGGCGCTCGAGGCGTTGAACCGCCAGGAACTGGCGCGGGCGTCAGGCGCGGGCGGTGGCCCGACCGTGACAGTGGCGCAGGGGCTCTAGCGACAGACCGGGGTGGGACGCACCCGGCCGGCGGCCTCGCGCGCCCGTTCGCGGGCTTCTTCCCCGGACGCGCCGCGCGCCGTGGCCACGCCCATGCGACGGCGTTCGAACGCCTCGGGCTTGCCGAACAGGCGCAGGTCGGCGGTCGGCACCGCCAAGGCCTCGGCGACGCCCTCGAAGGCGATGCCGACGGCGTCCATGGCCCCATAGATCACCGCGCTGGCGCCGATCTCGCGCTGGCTGACATCGACGGGCAGGCCAAGGATGGCGCGGGCGTGAAGCGCGAACTCGCTCATCGTCTGGGTGGCCAGCGTCACCAGCCCCGTGTCGTGCGGCCGGGGCGAGACCTCGGAGAACCAGACCTGGTCCCCCTTCACGAACAGTTCGACGCCAAAGACGCCCAGGCCACCCAGAGCGCCGGTCACCTTCGCCGCGATGTCCTGGGCCGAGGCGAGGGCGGTGGGGCTCATGGCCTGGGGCTGCCAGCTTTCGACGTAGTCGCCCTTCACCTGGCGATGGCCGATGGGGGCGCAGAAGTCGGTGACGACCTGGCCTTCACGGACCGATCGGACGGTCAGGAGGGTGACCTCGAAATCGAAGTCGATGCGGCCCTCGACGATGACGCGCGTCGTCTCCACGCGCCCGGCAGACTGGGCGTAGTGCCAGGCGTTGGTGGCGTCCTCAAGGGCATCGATCATCGACTGACCCTTGCCCGAGGACGACATGACCGGTTTCACGAACACTGGCAGACCGATCCGATGCGCGGCTTCGGCCAACTCGGCGGCCGACCCTGCGAAGGCGTAGGGGCTGGTCGGTAGGTCCAGTTCCTCAGCCGCCAGACGACGGATGCCCTCACGGTTCATGGTCAGCTGGGTCGCGCGGGCGGTCGGGATGACCGTGGTCCCGGCGGCCTCGACCTCGGCGAGGACCTCGGTGGCGATGGCCTCGATCTCGGGCACGATCAGATGGGGCCGCTCGGCGGCGATGGTGGCGCGGAGCGCGGCGGCGTCGGTCATGGCGATGACGTGCGCCCGGTGCGCGACCTGCATGGCGGGCGCGTCGGCGTAGCGGTCGACGACGATGGTCTCCACGCCAAGCCGCTGAAGCTCGATCACGACCTCCTTGCCGAGCTCTCCGCCTCCGAGCAGCATGACGCGGACAGCGGTGGGCGACAGGGGCGTGCCGAGGCGGATGGCGTGGCTCATGCCCGCGACCTACAGCCCCGCGCCTTGGTATGCATCAGAAAAGGCGCGTCTCAGCCCTTGGGACCGAAATTCTCGGCGGCCGTGGCGGCGAGCACTGCATCGATCATTGCCGGACTGACCCCGAACTGGCTCATCTCGGCTTCGTTCATGGTGGCGGTCTCGGCGCAGTACTGGGCCACGTGCGGGAAGTCGACCATGACCGCGATACCGCCCGTCTGTGCGTCGAGCCAAAGCTTGTAGTAGCGCTCTGCCAATGTCCCGTTGGTGAACAGGTCGCGGCATTCGCCCAACCACTCGGCGTCGGTCGAGGCCATCATCTTTCGCCCGTACCATTCCGCCAGCGGGGCAGACTGCAGGCCCGGCTCGTAGGTGGCGGGAAAACCGTCATCTTCCGGGCGGGTCGCCGACAGCCCGGGGGCAGCGGTGACCCAGTCGACACGACGGCCGGTCGACAGATCCCAGGTCACGGCGGCATAGGTGACGCTTGGGTGGGCGGCCCCCTCGCAGGACCAGTCGTCGGCGACGGCAAGGGTCAGGAACCCTGGACCCGTCATTGGCATGCTGGCGAACCGGGTGAAGGTCCCGGGACCGTCGCATCCGGCGGTGTCGGCGTTGATCCGGTCTATGTCGGCGTTGATGGCGACGATGGCCGGCGTATCCCCGACGACGCGCGGCAAGGCCTGAACGCCCTCGCGAATGTCGGGGCGGGCCTCGAAGGTGACGGCGCCTGCCGACGCGGGAGCGGCCTGAGAGGCGGCCTCGCCGTCGGCCTTGGCCTCACCCCCCGTTTGGGAACAGGCGGCCAGCATCAGGGCAGCGGCCGCTCCGGCCATCACGACGCGCACGCTCAGTTTGGTCATCTCGATTTCCCCCGATGAAGCGGACACCGTGCCCCGCCGGTCGTCATTTCGCCAGAGGCGAAACCCGACGGCGTCCGCGATCAGGGCTCGGGAGGGTAGGGAAACAGGGCCCGAAAGGCGTCCAGCGCCGCGCCGTGATAGATGGTGGCGTGGCTCTCGTCCGGGCGGGGATCGTAGGTCCAGGTCAGGCCGGCGGGCGCGGATGACCGCAGCGCTGCGACCAGCACGTCCATCGCGGCCTGCATCTCTGCGCCCTCGTCGGCGATGCTGAGCATGAGGGCGCGCGGACCGGGGGGATGGGCGGCCAGCAGGCTCTCGGCTTGATCGGCGAGGTCCCCGTCATCCCACCACAGGCTGGGGCTGATCGCGACATAGGCGTCGAACAGGGCGGGGGTCTTAAGCGCCGTCTCGACCACGAACAGGCCCGCGAGCGACTCGCCCATCAGCACCGAGGTGTCGTCGGTGGCGAAGGTCGTCTCGACGAAGGGGACCACCTCTTCGGCCAGGAAGCGGCGGAAGCGGGCGGAGTCCCCCTGGGTCGGATACTGCGCGATGAGGTCCGGATTGGACGAGCGCAGGGCCAGCTCGTTCCTGCGATCCATCGAGGCCACGCCGACGACGATCACGTCGCGGGTCGAGCCGTTGACGGTGCCCAGTTGGGCCAGGCCGCTGATGTGGTGGAAGTCCTGGGCCTGGCCGCCGTCCAGTACGTAAAGCACCGGATAGCGACGCCCGTCCTCGCCGTGGCCGGGCGGCAGCCAGACGTTGATCTCGCGCGGCCGCCCCATGATCATCGACGGCAAGGCGTAGGACTGCCCGATGACGATGGGCGTCGGCTCTGGCGTCTGGGCCGAGACCGGTACGGCCGCGAGCAGGACGGCGACAGCGGAGACCAGCGCCGTGAAGCGCATCCTCAGAGCCGCGTCTTCACCGCCGCGACCACGGCGTCCGCCGTGATCCCGAACTCGCGGTAGAGGACCTCGGCGGGGGCCGAGGCGCCGAAGCCGGTCATGCCGACGAAGCCGCCGTCCTCGCCGATGAAGCGTTCCCAGCCCTGCTGGATCGCGGCCTCGACGGCGACGCGGACCGTGCCGCGACCCAGGACCGAGGCCCGATAGGCGGCGTCCTGCCGCTCGAACAGCTCGAAGCAGGGGACGGAAACGACGCGGGTCGGAGTGCCTTGGGCCTCCAGCGTTTCGGCCGCCTTGAGCGCGATCGGCACTTCGGTGCCGGTGGCGAAGAGGGTGGCCTTGGCCTCTCCCGACGCTGCCTTTAGCTCGTAGGCGCCGCGCGCCGACAGGTTCTGGTCGGACGGCTCGGTGCGGACCGCCACTGTCTTCTGGCGCGACAGGGCGAGCGCGGACGGGGTGGTCTTGGCTTCCAGCGCCAGCTGCCAGCATTCGAAGGCCTCGACCGTGTCGGCGGGGCGGAAGACCATCAGGTTCGGGATGGCGCGCAGCGCCGCCAGATGCTCGACCGGCTGGTGCGTCGGCCCGTCTTCGCCCAGGCCGATCGAGTCGTGCGTCAGGACGTGAATGACGCGGATGCCCATCAGAGCCGCCAGCCGGATCGACGGGCGGCTGTAGTCCGAGAACACCATGAAGGTGCCGCCATAGGGGATGACCCCGCCGTGCAGCGCCATGCCGTTCATGGCCGCCGCCATGCCGTGCTCGCGGATGCCCCAGTTGACGTAGCGACCCTCATAGGTCGGGGCGTCGAAGATCGGCGTGCCCTTGACGAAGGTGTTGTTGGAGCCGGTCAGGTCGGCCGAGCCGCCGATCAGCTCCGGCACGGCGCCGAACACGGCTTCCAGCGCGGCGCCCGACGCCTGGCGCGTGGCCTGGGCGGGCTTGTCGACCAGCAGCTGGGCGATGCCGGCGTTCAGACCGTCGAAGGCGCGTTCCGGCAGGTCGCCGGCCATGGCGCGGGTGAAGTCCTTGGCTTGCGGCGAGGAGGCCAGCCTGGCCTCCCAGACCTTACGGACCTTGGCGCCGCGCTTGCCGACCTTGCGCCAGGCCTTCTCGACGGCTTCCGGCAGTTCGAAGGGATCGTGGGTCCAGGACAGGCCCAGACGGGTGGCGGCGACTTCCGCCGCGCCGAGCGCCGCGCCGTGGGTCTTGTGGCTGCCTTCCATGGTGGCGGCGCCGCGACCGATCTTGGTCTTGCAGGCGATCAGGGTCGGCTTGTCCTGACGGGTCGCCCATTGCAGGGCGGCCTTGATGGCCTTGGGGTCATGGCCGTCGATGGCCTTGACCGCCCAGCCGGCGGCCTTGAAGCGGCCCTTCTGGTCGGTGGCGTCGGACAGCGACACCGCGCCGTCGATGGTGATGGCGTTGTCGTCCCACAGCACCGTCAGCTTGTTCAGCTTGTAGCGGCCAGCCAGTGCGATGGCCTCCTGGCTGACGCCCTCCATCAGGCAGCCGTCGCCGGCGATGACCCAGGTGCGGTGATCCACCAGATCCTCGCCGAAGCGGGCCGCCAGATGCCGCTCGGCCATGGCGAAGCCGACGGCGTTGGCCAGACCTTGGCCCAGCGGACCCGTCGTGGTCTCCACTCCCGGCATGTGGCCGTACTCGGGATGGCCGGCGGTCTTCGACCCCCACTGGCGGAAGTTCGACAGCTGTTCCTTCGTCGCGGCCTTGTAGCCGGTCAGATGCAGGAGCGCGTAGATCAGCATCGAGCCGTGGCCGGCCGACAGGATGAAGCGGTCGCGATCGGCCCATTCCGGGCGGCTCGCGTCGAACTTCAGGAACCTGGAAAACAGCACGGTCGCGACATCGGCCATGCCCATCGGCATGCCGGGATGACCGCTGTCGGCCTTCTCGACCCCGTCCATCGCGAGCACCCGGACGGCGTCCGCCATCTGCTTGAGGGAGGCCTTTTCAGGGGCGGACTTGGACTCGGCCACGGGCGGAACTTTCGTCGGGAGGCGGAAAAAGGGAGGCGGCGCCGCTTTACCGCGCGGCCGTGGCGGGTTCTATACGAAATCTGGAGGAAGCGACCGATGGCCGACGCCACCACCGCCGCCCGCGACCGTCTCGACCGCGCGCTGAACACGCTGGAACGCAAGATCCATGAGCTGAAGCTGGCGCCCGTCGTGCCGGACGACGACCTGTTCGCCCTGCCGGCGCCGCCGACCGCCCGCATCGAGGACGAACGCCGCATCGCCGAGCTGGAGGCCGCAGGGCGCGAGGCGTCCGAGGCGCTCGCCCGCGCCGCCGCCGCCGTGCGCGAAGCCCTGGCCGAAGCCGACGCGGACGAGGCCGCCTGATGGCCACAGTCACCGTCGAGATCAACGGTCGCCCCTACGCCGTGGGATGCGCCGATGGGCAGGAGGAGCGGGTCCGTATCCTGGCCAAGCAGTTCGACGCGAACGTGCGCCAGGTCGCCGCCGAGGTCGGTCAGGTCGGCGATCTCAGGCTGTTCCTGATGGGGGCCCTGCTGCTGGCCGACGAGCTGCACGAGGCGCGGCTGTCGGCGGGATCGGCTCCGGTGATCCACAATGCGGCGTCGTCCGACTCCGGGGTGGCGGAGGCCCTGAACGCTGTCGCCGCCCGCATCGAGAAGATCGCCCAGGGACTGTAGGCGGCTCTGGAAACACGGGGCGGGACCGCCTATCTTCGCTTTCGGCGGGTCAGCTGTGGCTCACGTCGAAGGCAACATATCCTCGCGGCCTTAATTCACTCGAAGGGATCTGTCCCTGTCTGGCCCCGTGGGGCCGGGTACACGGAGCCCACCTGGTTACCCAGGCTCGAGAGGATTTAAACCGTCCTTCACGGCTCTCATGGCGCCGCCACCCTCTTCGAAAGTGCGCTACCGCTCGCCGCGCGGCGGCTCGCTGCTTGAGCGCGGATGGCGGATGATCCCTTCCGATAAAGTCGCCCTGCGCGCGGAGATGCGACGGATCAGGCGATCTCTCGCCGGCAACGGGGCCGTGGCGGCGGAGGCCGTCGCGCGACTTGCTGACGACCTGCCCGAGGCGGTGGCCATCGCCATCTACCGGGCGATGGGGTCCGAGCTCGATCCGGCTCCGCTGGCCGGCGCCCTCGCTTCACTGGGGCGAACGCTTTGCCTGCCCGTGGTGATCGACCGCTCGGCGCCGATGATCTTTCGGCGCTGGACCCCGGGCGAACCTTTGGAAGTCGACGCCGCGGGATGCCCTGCGCCCCTCCCGCTGGCCGAGGTCTTGAAGCCCGACCTGATCCTCACCCCGCTTCTAGCCTTCGACGATTTCGGGGGACGACTGGGGCAAGGCGGGGGGCATTACGATCGGACGTTCGCGGCTATGCCTCAGGCCCTCCGCATCGGCTTGGCCTATGCCGGTCAGCGGGTCGAGCGCCTGCCTGTCGAGCCCCATGACATTGCGCTGCATGGCGTTCTGACCGAGGTCGGCTATACCCCCGCCCGAAAGGCGGCCCCCGCATGAGACTGGCGTTCTTCGGAGATGTGATCGGCAAGTCGGGTCGCGACGGGCTGAGCGATCACCTGCCCGGCCTGAAGCGCGACCTGAAGCTGGATTTCGTGGTGGTCAACGCCGAGAATGCGGCGGGCGGGTTCGGCATCACCGAGAACACGGCGCGCGAGCTGTTCATGGCCGGCGCCGACTGCCTGACGCTGGGCAACCATTCCTGGGATCAGCGCGAGGCTCTGACCTATATCGTGCGCGAACCGCGCCTGATCCGGCCCGTGAACTATCCGCGCCTGATGGACGCGCCGGGCGCAGGCGCCAACCTGTTCGAGACCCATGGCGGGCGGACTGTCCTGGTCATGAACGTGCTGGGCCGCGTCCATATGGATCCGATGGACGACCCGTTCAGCGCGGTCGATCGTGAGCTCAACGCCGCGCCGCTGGGGGCTGTGGCCGACGCCGTGATCGTCGACATGCATGCCGAGGCGACATCTGAGAAGATGGCCATGGGGCACTTCTGCGACGGCAGGGCCAGTCTGGTGATCGGCACCCATACCCATGTCCCGACTGCCGACGCCCAGATCCTGCCCGGAGGCACGGCCTATCAGACCGACGCGGGCGGCTGCTGCGACTACGACAGCGTCATCGGCAACGAGAAGGAGGAGCCGCTTCGGCGGTTCACCACGCGGATTTCACAGGGCCGCTATTCGCCCGCATCGGGACCGGCGACGATCTGCGGCGTCTATGTCGAGACGGACGACCGCACGGGTCTGGCCACCCGTATCGAGCCCATCCGGGTCGGCGGTCGCCTGAGCCAGAGCGTGCCGGTCGCGGCCTAGGCGGTCTGCAGCCTCGCGCTGCCCCGCTCGACCACCATCGTCTGCCGCGTCGAAAGCACGCCGTTCCGGTTCTGGACCTGGTCCAGCACCTTGAACTCGGTCTGCCAGCGATCAGGCGTCACGTCGCACAGCACATATCCGCGCTGGCTGTTCCTGAACTTCAGCTGGGGGTTGGCGGACAGGAACTCGGCCTGGTCGGCGCGCTGGTCCTGGCCGTCACCGCCCGAGCTGATGGAGGTGGAAACGAACTCGGTCGCTATCGGCTCGCCCTCCGGATTGCGGCCGTCGAGGTAGAGTTCGCCCGCATAGTTCTGATGCTCGTCTCCTGTCAGGACGACGGTGTTGGCGATGCGGCGGTCGCGGATGTGGCGCAGCAGGCGCTCGCGCGGGACGCGGTAGCCGGCCCAGCTGTCGGTGTTGACGCCGTAGTCCTCGCCCGGGTTCCGATCCAGGTCCATGACCATGATCTGCTGGGCCAGGGCCTTCCAGGTCGCCTCTGACCGGTTCAGGTTGTTCAGCAGCCAGGCCTCCTGCGCCTCGCCGAGGACCTGGGCGTTGCGGTCGTTGATGCCGTCGCAGGAACTGTTGAAGCGGTCGTTGCAGGGCTGGTCGGTTCGGAACTGGCGCGTGTCGAGCAGGTTCAGGTCCAGCAGGTCGCCGTAGACCGCTCGGCGGTACAGCTGCATCGCCGATCCGCGCGGGAAGGACGAGCGGCGCAGGGGCATATGCTCGTAATAGGCCTGCATGGCCGCCGCCTGGCGCAGCGCGAAGACGGCCGGATCGGTGCCGTCCTGGTCCATGTCGGTGACCCAGTTGTTGTCGATCTCGTGGTCGTCCCAGACGGTGAACCAGGCCGCCGAGGCGTGGCTGGCCTGCAGGTCCGTGTCCATCTTGTACTGGGCGTAGCGCTGCCGATAGTCGGTGACCGTGTAGACCTCGCCGCCGATGTGGGTGCGCAGATTCTCCTGTGGATTGGTCGAGCCGTAGATGCGGTTGCCGCGACCCTCGTAGATGTAGTCGCCGTAGCAGTAGATGAAATCGAGGTCCTCGGCCGCGATCTTGCGGTGGGCCGTGTAGTAGCCGCTCTCATAGGCCTGACAGCCGAGGATGCCGAACTTGACCCGGTCAAGAGCGGCGCCCGCGACGGGCATGGTCTTGGCGCGGCCAACGCCAGAACGTTCACGTCCGGCGATAAAGCGATAGAAGTAGGGGCGTCCGGGCTCCAGACCTCCCACCTCGACATGGACGGCGTGGCCGAGCTCCGGCCGGGCGACGACTTCGCCCGAGCGGATGACCGTGCCGAAACCCGCGTCGGTCGCGACTTCCCAGTTCACGGCCATCGGCTGGGACGGCATGCCGTGGTCGGGCTCCAGTGGCCGGGGGGCCAGCCGGGTCCAGATCACAAAGCCGTCGGGCAGGGGGTCGCCGGCGGCGACGCCCAGCTGGAAGGGATTGTCCTCGAACACCGCCTGGGCCAGTGCTTCGCGGCTGGACACACTGCCCAGCATCGAGCCGAGGCCAAGACCCACCACCAAGGATCGGCGCGACAGGATCGGGGACATGGATGCTCCTCTGGACTGTTCGCCCTCGCTTAGCGGGCGCATGTGACAGTTCCTCTTCGCCAGTCAGGAACTGTGGGCTTGAATAACAAAACTTGCCCGGCGCACTGTGAACCGCGCAGCGGGGGCTGCGTTTTGGAGAAGACCCATGAAATCCGTGTTCCTGATCGTCGGGGCGACCGCCCTGGCCCTGTGCGCGTCTTCCGTATCCGCCCAGCAGACGGTGTCCTTGTCTGCGGGGTTCGTGCCCGATCCCGTGACTTTTGAAGTCGTCTCCGGCGGCAGCAACGATGCCTCGGACCTCGGTGGTTCCTGCGTGGGCGCGATCGCCAGCAGCCCCGACGTGGTCGTGAACTACCGTTCAAACGGGGGCCCGCTGTCGTTCGGTGTCTATTCCGACGGCGACACCACCTTGGTCATCAACGGACCCGACGGGCGCTACTACTGCAATGACGATGCCCAAGGCCTGAACCCCGGATTTGGCTGGGATTCGGCCCCGAGCGGACGGTATGACATCTGGGTCGGGGCGATCGGCCGACCGGTGTCGTCCACACTGGTCGTCACCGAAGGCAGTGTGTTTGGCGACTGATCAGGCCGTTGCCGAGGTCAGAGAGAGGGGGGCGTCGCTTGACGTCCCCTTTTTCATTCCGCTTAGCCACTCCCACGCGTCGTCAGAAACAAGAGGGTTGTAAGGCCACGCTTGGCCGGTCCAAGGTGTTCTCACGCAGCGGGGGCTGCGCTTTGGAGAAGAAAGCAATGAAATCTCTGTTTCTTACGGCGGGCGCTGTGGCGCTGGCTCTGTGCGCTTCCTCGGCGTCGGCCCAAGAGGTCATCAACCTGTCGGCTGGCTTCCTGCCGGACCCGATCGAGACCTCGGTGGTGTCGGGTGGTGGCAACGACGCTTCCGACATCGGCGGGTCGTGCGTCGGCATGATCGCAGACAGCCCCGACGTGGTCGTGAACTTCGATTCGAACGGCGGCACGCTGTCGTTTAGCCATGTCTCGGGCGGCGACACCAGCCTGGTGATCAACGCTCCGAACGGCCGGTACTACTGCAACGACGACGCCAACGGGCTGAACCCGGTGGTGACCTTCGGCTCGGCCCAGAGCGGCCAGTACGACGTGTGGGTCGGCGCTGTCGGCAGCCCCGCCGGCGGCACCCTGCAGATCTCCGAGAGCCCGCTCTAGGCCCTCTTCAACTCTAGAAAACAGGAGACGCCAGATGCGCGTTCTTTCCATGGTTTGCGCTCTGGCGTTGACTGCCGTGGCTTCGGCCGCGACGGCGCAGGACATGAGCGCCACGGCGACCTACGGCGAAATCAGCCGCAGCGCCGGCTTCACGCCCGATCCGATCACTGTTGATATCTACTCGGGCGGCGGGATCGACGCCTACGATGCGATCGGTGGCCAGTGCGTCGGCATGATCGCTGACGCGCCGGACTTCGAGTTCACCTATGAAGCCGGCGGCTGGCCGCTGACCTTCGGGGTCGATGGCGAGTACGACACCAGCCTGGTCATCAATGGCCCGGATGGTGAATGGTACTGTGTCGACGACTCCGAGGGGCTCAACCCCATCCTGCGTTGGGGCAACCCGCCGAGCGGCACCTACGACATCTGGGTGGGGGCTGTTGGCCAAGCGGGCAACTCGCGGCTCTACATCACCGAGAACAACTAAAGCTCGGTTCGTGCTGAAGACCGGCCGTTCGCGTCAGCGGGCGGCCGGTTTCCATGTCTGCATCTCGGCGATCTCGCGCGTCTGGGCGTCGACGACGGCCTGGGCCATGCGGCGGATCTCGGGGTCCTGCGACTGGGCCAGCGCCACTTCGGCCATGGCGACGGCGCCGCGATGGTGCTCGATCATCTTGGCGACGTAGGCCTCGTCGACCGTCGCGCCCGAAGCCTGGCCCATGCGCTGATGCATCTCCGTCTCGACCTCGGCGAAGGCCGCGTCGCCGGTCGAGGGCGTGCCTGCGTCGCCGTGGCCCGCGTGGGGGTCGGCGGCCTTTTCGGCATAGGCGGCGTTCTGGTTGGCGGTCGCGGCGTCGCGCATGGCCTGCTGGACCGGATCGCCGCCGCCCTCGCAGGCGGCCAGCGCCAGGCCCAGCGACAGCGTGGTGAGGGCGATCAGCCTTCGATCCATCGGGGCATCCATCCTTCGTGAATCTCGCGCAGATGCTTCAGCGGGATGCTGAACAGGTCCTTCGAGGCGAAGGCGTCGCCCTTGGCATGGCCGACGACCGAGGCGTGCAGCCCCGCCGCGCGCGCCGCCACGATCAGAGCCTCCGCATCCGGAACAGCGACGAGGTAGCGGGCCTGGTCCTCGCCGAACAGGAGGATGTGCGCATGGGTCGCGCTGGTGGCGTCCAGCACCACGCCGGTGTCCGAGGCCAGCGCCATGTCGGCCGCCGCCCCGATCAGGCCGCCGTCGGACAGGTCGTGGACGCAGGTCAGGCGACCGGCCTCGATCTCGGCGCGCACGAAGTCGCCGGTCTTCTTTTCCAGCGCCAGGTCGACGGGCGGCGGGGCGCCGTCCTCGCGGCCCAGCACCTCGCGCAGATAGATGGAGGCGCCGAGCTCTCCGACCGTCTCGCCGATCAGGACCAGCGTGTCGCCCTCGGCCATGGTCGAGAAGCCGGCGACCACGTCGTAGTTGGGCAGAAGGCCGACACCCCCGACGGTCGGGGTGGGCGGAATGGCGACGCCGTTGGTCTCGTTATAGAGAGACACGTTTCCGCTCACGACCGGGAAGTCGAGCGCGCGGCAGGCCTCGGCCATGCCGTCTATAGCGCGCACGATCTGGCCCATGATCTCGGGCCGCTGCGGATTGCCGAAGTTCAGGTTGTCGGTGATGGCGATGGGTCGGGCGCCCACGGCCGTCAGGTTGCGCCAGGCCTCAGCCACCGCCTGCTTGCCGCCCTCATAGGGGTCGTTCTGGACGTAGCGGGGCGTGACGTCCGAGGTCATCGCCAGGCCCTTGTCGGTGCCGTGGACCCGCACCACGCCCGCATCGGCGCCGGTGGCCGAGTCCTGCAGAGTGTCGGCCATGACGTGGCGGTCGTACTGCTCCCAGATCCAGCGCTTGGAGGCCATGTCGGGGCAGGTCAGGACCTTCAGCACCGCGTCCTCCCAGACCTCGGGCGCGGGCACCTCGGCGGGATTCAGGCGGGGGTGCAACTCAGGCTGGACCCAGGGCCGGTCGTACAGCGGTGCGTCGTCGAACAGGGGCGTGAGCGGCACGTCGCAGACGACCTCGCCGTGGTGGTTCAGCACCAGACGGCCGGTGTCGGTGGTGCGGCCGATGACGGCGGCGTCCAGGCCCCACTTCTGGAAGATGCGATAGCCGTCCTCCTCGCGACCGGGCTTGAGAACCGCCAGCATCCGCTCCTGGCTCTCGGACAGCATCATCTCATAGGCGGTCATGCCCTCTTCGCGCTGGGGCACCTTGTCCATGTCCAGCTCGATGCCGACGCCGCCCTTGCCCGCCATTTCGACGGACGACGAGGTCAGGCCCGCCGCGCCCATGTCCTGGATGGCGGCGACGGCCCCGGACGCCATCAGCTCCAGCGTCGCCTCGATCAGCAGCTTCTCGGCGAAGGGGTCGCCGACCTGGACGGTGGGGCGCTTGGCCTCGGATTCGTCGTCGAACTCGGCCGAGGACATGGTCGCGCCGTGGATGCCGTCGCGGCCGGTCTTGGAGCCGAAATAGACCACCGACATGCCCGCGCCCGGCGCGGCCGAGTAGAAGATGCTGTCAGCCCGGGCCAGGCCCACGCACATGGCGTTGACCAGAATATTGCCGTTGTAGCCCCGGTGGAAGTTGGTCTCGCCCGCGACGGTCGGCACGCCGACGCAGTTGCCGTAGCCGCCGATGCCGGACACCACGCCCTTGACCAGACGTTTGGTCTTCTCGTGCTCGACGTCGCCGAAGCGCAGGGCGTTCAGCAGGGCGACTGGGCGCGCGCCCATGGTGAACACGTCGCGCATGATACCGCCGACCCCGGTCGCCGCGCCCTGGTAGGGCTCGATGAAGGAGGGGTGGTTGTGGCTCTCCATCTTGAAGATGCAGGCGTCGCCGTCGTCGATGTCGATGACGCCGGCGTTCTCGCCCGGCCCGCAGATAACGCGCGGCCCCTTGGTCGGGAACTTCGACAGGTGGATCTTGGAGGACTTGTAGGAGCAGTGCTCGGACCACATGACCGAGAAGACGCCCAACTCCACCGGATTGGGCTCGCGGCCCAGCCGGTCCAGGATGACCTGATACTCATTGGGGGCCAGACCCCATTCGACGGCGAGTTCTGCGGGGGTCTTCTGCGGGGCGCTCATGGGGGCGGCTTCTAGCAGAACCGCCCCGGATGTCAGCCCGGCATCCCGCCGAGGCCTGCGGCCGCATTCAGCCGGGCGTAGGCAGTGAGGGCGTCTCCGCGCGCGGAGGCCTCATCGGCGCGGGCGTCGGCGGCCGCGCGCTGGGCGGTCAGCACCTCCAGGAAGGGCGAGACGCCGCCTCGGTAGCGCTGGTTGGCCAGCCGGGTCTGGTCGTCGGCGGCGGCGACGGCGTCGGCGAGGGTCGCGGCGCGGGCTTCGGCCGAGGCGAGGGCGACGAGCGCGGCCTCGACCTCGGACAGGGCGTCGACGGCGGCCTGGCGATAGGCGATCTCGGCTTGGGTCCGGCGGGCGTCGGCGGCGTCGCGGGCGCTCTCCAGCCGGCCGAAGCTGAACAGGGGCGCGGTCAGGCCGCCGGCGATCTGGCTGAGAAAGCCGGATGCGGTGAAGGGGGTCTCGGGATCCAGCTCCTGACCACCGAGCGCGGCGCTCAGCGAGAGCGTCGGCCAGAAGTCGCGCCGCGCGGCCCGGGCGTCGGCCCCGGCGGCCCACAGCTGCAGCTCGGCGGCGCGCAGATCCGGGCGGCGGGCGAGGACGGCGGCGGGGGCGGACAGGGCGTGGACGGTGGGGGTCTCCAGCGCGTCCGGAATCGGCTGGGAGAGGGCCTGGGCCAGGGCGCCGGGGTTCAGGCCGAGCAGGGCCTCCAGACCAAGACGGGCCTCCTCGGCGGCCTGACGTGCGGCGATGGGCCGGGCGCGGGCGGAGGCCAACACGGCGCGGGCCGACGCCGCATCCAGCCCGGACGTCAACCCTGCGCGCTCGCGCGTGTCAGCGAGCGACAGGGACTCTTCCAGGGCGCGGACGGCGAGGTCTCCGGCGGCGGCGCGGGCCTGGGCCTCGCGGTAGGCGGCGTAGAGCTGAACAGCGGTCGAGCGGGCGGTCAGGCGGGCGGCCTCGACTCGCGCAGCCTCGGCCTCGGCGCGCAGACGCTCGGCCTCGGCGCGCGTGCGGACGGCGCCGTTGAGATCCGGGTTCAGGCTAAAGGAGACCAAGGCCTGGAAGGTGTCCTGGTCGAGGTCGTCCACCGACTCCCGCTCGGCGCTACCCTGTCCGCCGATTTCCGGACGCAGCGCGGCGCGGGCCGAGCCGAGCCGGGCGCGGGCCTCGAACAGGCGGGCCTCGGCAATGCGCACGTCGGACGCCTCGCCCGCCTGTTCGACGATGTCGTCCAGCACCGGGTCGCCGATGGCCGTCCACCAGCGGTCGGTCGCGGGATCGGCCGAGGGCAGGGCGGCGACGTCCCAGGCGACCGGCGCGGCGACGGCGGACGACGGCGGCGTGAGGTCGGTCGCGCAGGCCGACAGCAGCACGCCCGCTGTGGTGATCAGCAGGGCCTGGCGGATCATCGCGCGGGCTCCGTCGTCGGAGCGGAGGCCTGCGTCGGCGAGGGCGCGGCCTCGACGAAGACGTCCATGCGCTGACCCAGATAGGCGGGCGCGGCGGCGGGATCGAAGCTGTAGATCGCCTCCACCACCCGGGTGTCCACACGTTCGGAGCCGCCGGACAGGGCGCGCTTTTCGACCACCTGTGGCTCGATGCGGACCAGCGTCAGGGGGATGCGGCGGTTGGCCTGGCCACGCAGGGTCCCGTAGGCCCGGCCCGAGCGGGTCAGGCGCGCGGCGTCGGCCTCGTCGAACTCGGCGCGGACGTGCAGGCGGGCGTCCTCGCCCATGGCGACCAGGGGCTGAGACGCTGCGCCGGCGGGGGCATATTCGCCGGGCCGGACATCGACGCGGAAGATGCGCCCGGCGATGGGGGCCGCGACCGTCAGACGCTCCAGATCGACGCGGCGGGCCTGGGCCTGGGCGCGGGCGGCGGCGGCGCTGGCGCGGGCCTGGGCCGCTGCGGCCTCGGCCCGGCGGACGGCGAAGCGGCGGCGTTCCAGCTCGTCGCCGGACAGGGCGCGCGGGTCGTCGACCGCCTCGAACAGCGACAGCCGCTGGCGCTCGTCGGCCAGCGCCACCTCGGCCTGCCGCGCGGCGGCTTCGGCGGAGGCCGCGTCGGCGAGCGCGGTGGCCACGGCGGCTTCCGCAGCGCGGGCGTCGAGGCGGAACAGCGGCTGGCCCTGGGTCACCCGGTCGCCGGGCTGAACCAGGACGCTGCGGACCACGCCGGGAACCTCGGCGGCGACGGCGATCAGCTCGGACTGGGGCTCGATTGTTCCGATACCGGCCACGGCCGAGGCGGACGCGGCGCTGGGCGGCGCAGCAGGTGGGTCGGCGCGGGTGCGCTCGGGCCGGATCACGGCGGCGACGGCGAAGACCAGGCATCCGCCCGCGAGCACGGGCAGGACAAGGCGCGAAATCCGTTGGCGAAGATTAGTGGGCATGGAGTCCCTCCGGGAGTGTTCCAAGGCGGCTGTCTCCGACGATCCGGCCGTCTTCCATGGCGACGATCCGGTCGGCGTAGCGGTAGATGCGGTTGTCGTGGGTCACGACCAGGACGGCGCGGCCGGGTCCGGCGGCGGCCTCCTTGAGCAGCTCCATGACCTGGCGACCGGTCTCGGCGTCCAGCGCCGCCGTCGGCTCGTCGCAGACCACCAGGTCGGGCTCGTGGACGATGGCGCGGGCGATGGCGACCCTCTGCTGCTGGCCGCCCGACAGCATGCGCGGCAGCTTGTCGGCGTGCGGCCCCATGCCGAGCGTCTCGAGCACGGCGCGGGCTTTCTCCGCCGCCTGCTTCAGCGGCATGCCGTCGGCGACCAGGGCCATGGCCGCATTCTCGGCCGCCGTCAGGGCGGGCAGGAGGTTGTACTGCTGGAAGATGAAGCCGATGCAGCGGCGACGCAGGATGACCTTTTCAGAGTCCTTCATCCGGGTGATGACGTTGCCCATCACCTCCACGTCGCCGCCGGTGGGCTTGAGCGTGCCCGACAGAATCGACAGCAGGGTGGTCTTGCCGCAGCCCGACGGGCCGACCAGCATGGTCAGCTCTCCGGACGCGATCTCCAGGTCGATGTCGAACAGGACCTGGGTCTTCAGGCCGTTGGAGCCGAAGGCCATTTCGATGTCGCGGGCGATGACGGCGCTCATGGCGATCAGCCCCGGAACACGATGGCGGGATCGACGCGGAACACCTTGGTCAGGCTGCCCAGCACCGAGATCAGGATGATGAGGAAGACGACCA
Source organism: Brevundimonas bacteroides DSM 4726 (assembly GCF_000701445.1). Classification (GTDB taxonomy): domain Bacteria; phylum Pseudomonadota; class Alphaproteobacteria; order Caulobacterales; family Caulobacteraceae; genus Brevundimonas; species Brevundimonas bacteroides. The sequence goes on along the minus strand of NZ_JNIX01000008.1, from coordinate 244,566 downwards.
CGCCGGTGCCGACCAGCACCTGCCAGGGAAGATAGAAGCCTTCCAGCGCGGCTGTGCCCCGCACGAAGGTGAAGAAGGCGGCGGCCCCCCCCATGCCGAGCCCATAGCCGATCAGCCCGACCACGCCGGCCTGCAGCAGGACCATGCCGGTGATCTGGCCGTTGGTCGCGCCGATGGCCTTCAGCGCCCCGAACTGGCGCAGGTTCTCGATGACGAAGAGATAGAAGGTCTGGGCCGTCACCGCCGCCCCGACGATGAAGCCCAGCATCACCGTGATGCCGAAGTTCACCGGAATGCCCGTGCGGGTCAGATAGTACTGCACCGACCGCCAGGCGAAGCTGTCCCAGGTCAGGGCCTGATAGCCGGTCTGCGTCTCAATGCGTTCGGCCAGCGCCTCGTGATCGACCCCGTCGCGAGCGCGGACAAGGACGAAGGACATCTTGTTCCGCTGGGGCGGGGTGAAGCGGATCGCCTCGGAATAGCGGGCGTAGGCCAGCGGGAAGGTGATGAAGGACGGCGCCGTGTTGGCGATGCCGGTCACGACCACGCGGCGGTCGTTGATCTCGGCCTCAGTCCCGACCTTGGACAGGGGGTCGTCGTCCGGCCAGATCAAGGTCGCCCCCTCCTTGTCGAAGACGATGCTGTTGGGTTGGCGCAGCGCCTCCAGATCGCCCGCCAGCCAGGTGCGCGGGGCGCCGACTAGGGTCTCGTCGTCGACGCCCAGGATGTTGATCTGGTTGATCAGGCCGTCCCGGGTGCGGAAGATGGCGTTGCCCTTGAACAGCGGCGCGGCCCATTCGACCCCTTCCACCGATCGCACCCGGCCCAGCGCGGCATCCGGCAGAGGCTCGACCTCGTCGACGTAGCGGACCCGGGGGTCCATGACCCAGATGTCGGCCTCGCGGACATCCAGCACCTGGTTGGCGGTGCGGGTCATCAGGCCGATGAAGATCGAGACCTGCTGGCTCATCAACAGGGTGGCGAAGGCCACCCCGAACACCAGCGCCAGGTACTTGGCGCTGTCGCCCAGCAGCATTTTGAGCGCGACAGATCTCATCCTCGGAATCCTGTGATCCGTGGTCGGGGTTGCGCCGGGACTGGCGCGTGGGGGTAAGCTGGGGTACTGTTCGAATAACAATACTGATCGGTTCAGTATGTCAAGTGACGGTGCGATGACGCTCGCCGAACCCATCCTGAAGCGCGGCCGGCCGCGCGACACGGCCAAGGATGAGGCCATCCTGCTGGCGGCGGGCGACCTGTTCATGGAGCATGGCTATGAGGCGGTCAGCCTGGATGCCGTGGCCCAGCGGGCAGGGGTGTCCAAGGCGACGATCTACGCGCGCTACGCCGACAAGGACGCCCTGTTCGCCGCTGTGCTGAGGCAGGAGTGCGAGCGGGCCGTGTCGCTCGACAGTTTCTCGCCGGACCCCAATCAGTCCGTGCGCGACACGCTGATCGTCCTGGCCACGCGTTTCCTCGATCTGGTGACCGGCGAAAAGGCGATGCAGATGAACCGCGTCCTGGTCGCCGAGACGGCGCGTGCGCCGCGCATGGCCGAGCTGTTCTACGAGACGGCGGTGCTGACGCTGAAGAACCGCTTCGCCGCGTGGTTGAGAGCCGAGACAGTCCGAGGTCGATTGAATGTGCGAGACCCCGACGGGGCCGCCTGGCGCTACCTGGGCGGGGTGAAGGGCGAGGCGCATTTGCGCGCCTCCTTCGGGCTGCCGCCAATCGAACCGGAACGGCTGAAGACGCACATCGAGGACGCCGCCGACGAGTTCATCCGCGCCCACGCGCCCTGAGGGGGCCAGCACGCGCGCATCGAGTTCGAAACGCCTTACCGAGATTTCACGCAGGCGGACTTGACGACGAGGCCGTTCATCAGGTCATACGTTATTTCATAACATACCTGCTGGATGGTCCCGTATGTCGTTTCCGCGCGCTCTCTCCACCCGTTCCCTGATGATGGCCTCGGCGGCCGCCCTGCTGCTGGCGACGCCGGCCGCCGCCCAGTCAGTTCAGGATCCGGCGACGGAGCTGGACGACATCATCGTCACCGGCGCGCCGTTCGGCATCAGCCAGAGCGCCTCGGTCATCGCCACGACGGTGATCGATGAGGAGGCCTTGGCCACGGCCCCGGCAGCCACTCTGGGCGACCTGCTGGCGGGCACGCCCGGCCTGCGGTCGAGTTCCTTCGCCCCCGGCGCGACTCGTCCGGTGATCCGCGGCCTGACCGGGCCGCGCGTTCAGGTCCTGACCAATGGGATCGGCCTGATCGACGCCTCCTCGGTGTCGCCCGATCACCAGGTCGCGGCCGATCCGGCCGAAGCCACCCGCATCGAGATCGTGCGTGGCCCCTCGACGCTGGTCTATGGCGGTTCGGCCATCGGCGGCGTGGTCAACGTTCTGGACGGCCGGATTCCCGACGCCCTGCCCGAGGGCGGCGTCGACGGCCTGGTGGTCGCCCAGGGCTCGAGCGTGGACGAAGGGTCGTCCTTCGGCGGGCGGGCCGACATCGCGCTGGGCAACTTCGTCCTGCACCTCGACGCGGTGACCAAGGAGGCCGACGACTACGACATCCCGTCCTCGCCGATCTCCCGCAACCTGGCAGAAGCCGAGGGGATCACCCGCGAGAATACGGGCGTGGTGCCGGGCAGCTTCTCCGAACTGGACGCGTGGGGCGTCGGCGGCTCGTTCATCGGCGACCGGGGCTTCGCGGGCGTCTCCTACAAGGAGACCGACAGCGCCTATGGCGTCGTGGCCGAGGAAGGCGTGTTCATCGAGCTGGAGCAGCAGCGCTTCGACGCGCGGGGCGAACTGCGCTTCGACACCGGTCCGTTCCGGGCGCTGCGCGGCGCCTTTGGCCAGGCCGACTACACCCACACCGAGTTCGAGGACGTCGGCGAGCCCGGCACGGTGTTTGAATCCGACGGCTGGGAAGCCCGCGCCGACCTGATCCAGCGGGATCAGAACGGCTGGAACGGTGCTATCGGCGTCCAGGCTCTTTCGCGCGACCTCTCGGCCATCGGTGACGAGGCCTACATCCCCGGCAGCACGACGGACGAGGCCGGCGTCTATGCGGTCCAGCGCTGGGATCGCGACGGCTACGGCTTCGAGGGCGGTCTGCGCTACGACCGCCGCACCGTCTCGGCCACCCCGATCGGCGGGACGACGGAACTGGAGCGGGAGTACGACAACTGGTCGGCTTCGGCCGCCGTCTTCCTGCGCCCGTCCGAGAACCTGTTCCTGGGCCTGAGCCTGGCGAGGAATGAGCGCGCGCCGTCCGAGACCGAGCTGTTCGCTGACGGCGTGCATATCGCCACCGGCGTCTATGAGGTCGGCGACGTCGATCTGGACAGCGAGTCGGTCACCACGCTGGAAGGCACGCTGCACTATGACGGCGGCCGACTGCGCGGCGATCTACATGTCTATGCCTCGCGCTACGACGGCTTCATCGACCTGCGCGACACCGGTCTGACCTTCGAGGAAACGCACGACGGAGAGGTCGAGGAGTTCCCGGTCTTCGCCTACCTGCAGACCGACGCCGACTTCCGCGGCTTCGAGGCGGAGATCGCCTATGACGTCTGGTCCGAGGGCGACCGAGCCGTGACGCTTGAAGGCGCGATCGACTATGTCGACGCAGACACGGACCTCGGCCCTGCCTCGCGCATCCCGCCGCTGTCCGTCACCGGCCGCGTCAACTACGGCTCGGGTCCGCTGGACCTGGGTCTGGAGGTCCGCCATGTCGCCGAGCAGGACGAGGTGGCCGCGTTCGAGCTGCCGAGCGACAGCTACACCATGATCAACCTGTCCGGCGCCTGGCGGCCGTTCACCGATCAGGGGGTGACCGTGTTCGCCGAGGCTCGGAACATCACCGACACCGAGGCGCGTGAGCACGTCAGCTTCCTGAAGGACATCGCGCCCTTGCCCGGGGCCAATCTGAGAGTTGGCGTCGCCTACCGGTTCTGAATTAGCGAGGGTCCAGATCAGACGGGTCGCCCTGTTCCGCGCACTCGCTGCCGGACGGGGGCCGTCTCCCCTGTCTGATCTCTGCTCGCGCTCGGCGATGCGATTGGACTGAGCGATGCCGGGCGACGGTGGCGGACAGAGAGGGATTCGAACCCTCGGTAGGCTTTCACCTACACACGCTTTCCAAGCGTGCGCGATCGACCACTCCGCCACCTGTCCGTTTCACCGCGCGGGCGAGACCCCGGACGGTCGATCCGGGGAGGGCAGGCTGATAGAACAGGCGGGCGGTAACGGCAAGCGCCGCGCTGGCGAAGATGAGCCGCACCGCCCATATGGCGGCCATGTCCCTTCTCTCCCGGATCGCTTCCATGCTGAGCCAGAAAACCATCCTGCCCACCGCCGAAACCGCCCTGCCGGGTCGCGCGACGCCGCTGCACACCGACGAGGTCCACTTCGTGAGCGGCCGCCCGCTGAAGGGGCCGCATCCGGAAGGATTCCAGACCGCGATTTTCGGCATGGGCTGTTTCTGGGGCGTGGAGCGGATCTTCTGGCAGCTGCCCGGCGTGTGGGTGACCTCGGTCGGTTATTCCGGCGGCATCACGCCCAATCCGACCTATGAGGAGACCTGCACCGGCCTGACGGGGCACACAGAGGTCGTGCAGGTGGTCTTCAATCCGAAGGAGATCACCTACGCCGAGCTGCTGAAGGCCTTCTGGGAGAACCACGACCCCACCCAGGGCATGCGCCAGGGCAATGACGTGGGCAGCACCTACCGCTCGGCCATCTACTATCTGACGGACGAACAGCGCCGGGAGGCCGAGGCCTCGCGCGGCGCCTATCAGGCGGCGCTGAGCAAGGCCGGGCGGGGCCAGATCACGACCGAGATCGCGCCTGCTGGCCCATACTATTTCGCCGAGGACTATCATCAGGGCTATCTGGCCAAGAACCCGAATGGCTACTGCGGCATCGGCGGCACCGGCGTGACCTGCCCGATCGGCGTCGGCGTGGACGCCTAAAGGTGGATCGGGCGGGGGTGGGCAAGGTCTGCCTGGCCCTGCCGGGCGCGACGCTGGATCATCCGTTCGGCGACCATCACGACGCCTACCGCATCGGCGGCAAGATGTTCGCCATGGTCGGAGAGATGGGCGGGATCTCGTTCAAGGTCTCCGACATCGCCTATGAGGTTCTGACCGAGAGCGGTCGCGCGCGGCCCGCGCCGTATCTCGCGCGCGCGAAGTGGGTGAACCTTGAACGGATCGACGACTGGCCGGACGACGACCTGGCCGAGCATCTGGCCATCGCCCACGGCATCATCGCCGCGAAGTTGACGAAGAAGGCGCGGGCCGCGCTGGGTCTGGCCTAGTCGCAGAAAGCGAAGAACCGCTCGACGTTGGTCTCTGAGCCCGGCTGCGGGACGTAGGCGGCGCGTTCGCCATCTACCCACTGGGCGATCCAGCCCAGGCGGCGGAACCGCTGCAGCACCGGCGTGTCGAGATCAGCGGTGGCGGTCAGCAGGTCGCCGTCGTGAAGCTGGGACGGCTCGCCTTCGGCCTGGAATCGTTCGGTGTCGCCGCCGGATTCCAGATGGATTTCCGACGATCCTGTCTTCCCGAGCGCGACCAGATCGACCTTGCCGGATCCCGCCTCGCAATCGAGGCCCAGCTTCAGATCATCAGAGGCCTCGACGCCGTAGGCCAGACGCGCCGCCCCCTGATCTTCGCTGAAGAACCAGTCATAGCCTGGCGTGGGAGCAGGCGCGGAGGCGGAGATCGGCGCAGGGGCCACCGCGGGCTCGACGCTGGCGCAAGCGGCTGTCAGCCCCGCGAGAGCCACGACCGGGATCCAGACCCTGCCCATCCCTGCATTCCCCAAATCAGCCGCCGCAAAGCTCGGCGAAGCGGCGCAGCTTGACAAGGTGGGCGGCGTCGACCTCGACCACCTGCGACCTGTTGGCAACGGTGACCGCCAGTTGCCCGGTCAGCACGAACTGACCGAAGACAGGGTGGTCGGCGCGCATGGCCAGGCTGCGATGATCGGCGACGCCGACGCTCTCGGTCTGTGCGGTCGTGCCGCCGCTGGCCAGGGTCGCGATACCGCCTGCCGCGCCGCCGCCGTACAGGTCAAGGCGCGCGACGCCGGCTCCGGGCTCGCACTCCAGAACGGCTCGGAGTTGCGGTGTGTCAGGGATTTCATGCGCCAGCACCAGCGGGCCTTCGCCCTCGTAGAGGGTCCAGGTCCAGCCGGGCTGCAGCGCCAGCAGAGCGAACGCCGTCGCCAGGATGCTCATGCATGTCGCCCGCAGCCGCGCGCCTCAGGCGCGTTCCGCTCCGCAATAGGCCAGAAAATCGCGCACGAGGCGACGTTCTTCTGGATCGGCCGCCAGGGTGAAGCGCCCGGCGTCGCCCTCGACCGTCAGGCGGCCGCGCTCGGCGAGCCCGGTCAGGCTGGGATCGTTGACCGCGATGCGGGTCTCCTCTGCAAGGCCGCCCGACAGAGGATCGAGGGGCTGAGCGCCATAGCTGGCCTGCACGACCTGAGCCGTCTCCAGCCGTACGTCGCCATAGACGGACGCCGTCCGGTCGCCGGGCTGGCAGGCGACCATGATGGCGAGCTGGTCGGAGTTGGGCACGCCATAGGCCAGTTTGGCGAACTCGCCGTCGTGATGGAGCGTCCAGCTCATGACCGGCTGGGTCATCCGGGGTTCGGACGCGGCGCCTTGCGACTGAGCCGCGAAGGCGATCAGTCCGAGAGCGGCGGCGGCGGGGACGAGAACCTTGAACATGCCAGAACCTTCGATCTGGTCGTCAAACGTCGCTCCGCGTTAACGGTTCACGGCGAAGCTTCCCGCGCTCAAGTAGCGAGGCTCCGCGAACCGAGCGGTAGGGCCCAAACCCGCGCTCAAGCAGCGAGACGCCGCGCGTCGAGCGGTAGCGCCACTAAAACGGACTGAACCGCTCCACCAGGCTCTGGGCCGCCGGCGTCGCCTGGACGCGGCTGATGTCGCCCCGGCCGCCATAGCTGATGCGGGCTTCGGCGATCTGGGTATGGGCGATGGTGTTGGCGGAGGAGATATCCTCGGGCCGCACGATGCCGGCGACGGTCAGCTCGCGCACCTCGCGGTTGGTGCGCACTTCCTGCCGACCCTGGATCACCAGATTGCCGTTTGACAGGATGTCGGTGACGACCGCCGCGATGGTCAGGTCGACGCGCTCGGACCTGCTGACCGAGCCCGTACCGTTGGCGTTGGACGAGCCCTCGACGCCGACCAGGTTCTGCGGATCGAAACCGCCGGGGAAGGCGCGGCCCAGGCTGTTCTCCAGACCGAAGAAGTTGGTCACCCCGCCGGTGATGTCGTTGGAGCGGCTGCGCGTCGTGGTGTTGTTCGTCTGCGCCCGGTCGTCGATGCGGATCGAGACGGTCAGGATATCTCCGACATTGCGCGCGCGCTGATCGCCGAAGAAGGCGCGGGCCCCCGTCCGCCACAGGGAGTTGGCGCTGGCCGAGCGCGGCTGGGGCGGCTCCTGATAGGCTTGGCTCACCGGCACCAGCTGGGCGGGATAGCCGATGGGGGCCAGCTCCGGGCCACGCACTGTTTCGATGGCGGTGGAGCAGGCGCCGAGCGTCAGGCCGGTCAGGGCGAGGGCGGCGAGGATGGGGTTACGCATGACTGGGGTTCCTCAGCGAAGGGCGTATTGGGCGGCGTTGGCGCGGGCCAACTGAGCCTGTGGTCCGGCGACGGCCTGGCCGGGTCCGGTGGCAACGGCCTCGATGGTGCGACCCGAGGTCAGGTTGGTGATGGTGACAGGCTCGCCCACGGCGGCGTTGCGTGTGGCCCGGCCCGTGACGGTCAGGGTCACGCCGCCGGCCACGAAGGCGACCTCGACGGTATCGTTTCTGGCGATGACCTGGGGCGCGGCGAGGTCGCGCGCGCCGACCACGGCCCCGGCGCGAAGGGCGCGGCGGGCGGACAGGCCGATCACCTGCTCGGCGTCGCTGGGTCCGCCGGAAGCGGCCAGATGGGCCTGGACGTCGGTCCAGACCACGTCCTCGGGCTGGATCACATCACCAGCGGAGAGATTGCGGGCATAGGTCAGGACCGACACCGCAGCCCCCGCCGTGGCGGCGGGACGGGTGGCGGTGGCGGTCGTCGTGGTCGGGACCCGCGCGCCGGGAGCCAGCGCTGCGTTTCTGACCACCACCCGGCGCAGGTTCATCGGGTTGGCCCATTGCAGGCCCGAGCGGGCTGCCAAGGCCTGAAGCTGGCCCGCCTCGAACACCACGGACGGCCCGGCGCGGATGGCCACGACGACGCCGGAAGCCGCGCCCGCGCCCTCGAAGATGTCGCCCAGCGTCACCCGGCCGTCGTCGTCGACGGGGTTGGCGCGCAGGGTCACGGGGCCGGCCAGGGCGGGGCCGGCGATCAGTGCGAGAGCGGCGACGAGGGTCAGGGCTTTCATGGCCTAGCTCTTCACCTGGGCGGAGACGCTCATCATCTCGTCGGCTGTGGTGATGACCTTGGAGTTCATCTCATAGGCGCGCTGGGCGATGATCAGGGCGCTGATTTCGCTGACGGCGTCGACGTTTGAGGCCTCGGTGTAGCCCTGCAGCATCTGGCCGAACCCGTTCTCGCCGGGCGTGCCAACCGTGGCCGGACCGGACGCGGCAGTCTCCAGCAGCAGGTTGTCGCCTATGGCCTCAAGCCCCGCCTCGTTGAAGAACACCGCCAGCTCCAGCTGGCCGACAACCTGGGCCTCGGGTGACCCTTGAGACACCACCTGCACCTGGCCGGTCTTGGAGATCGAGACGTCGATGGCGTCCTGCGGGATGGTGATGGCCGGTTCGACGGCATAGCCGTCCTCGGTCACCAGTTGTCCTTCGCCGTTCAGCGAGAAGTTGCCCGCGCGGGTGTAGCCGATCTCGCCCGAAGGCAGGGTGATCTGGAAGTAGCCGCGCCCGTCGACGGCGAGGTCGTAACGGTTGTCCGTCCGCTGGGGCGTGCCCTGCTCGGTGATGCGGTAGACGCTGCCGGCCTTGACGCCGAGACCGACCTGGATGCCCGTCGGCACGACCGTCCCCTGGCTGGAGGATTGGGCCCCCATGCGCTCGACGTTCTGGTACATCAGGTCCTGGAACTCGGCGCGCTGACGCTTGTAGCCGACCGTGTTCATGTTCGCGATGTTGTTGGAGATGACCTCCACGTTCAGCTGCTGGGCGGCCATGCCCGAGGCTGCGGTTCTTAGAGCACGCATCTAGGGTCTCCTTAGCTCGACCGCCCCAGCCGCTCGACCGAGCGGCGGGACAGTTCCTGGACGTTTTCGACCATCTTGGTCGCGCGTTCGTAGGCGCGGCTGATCTCGATCAGATTGGTGATCTCGATCAGGGGGTTGACGTTGGATCCCTCCAGCAGCCCCTGGCGGACCTGCGCTCCGGCGGCTTCGATCGGGGCGGCGTTGGAGGCGTTGCGATAGAGGCCGTCGCCGTCCTTGGACAGAACGCCGAGGTCCTCGAAACGGGCTAGGCCAAGGGTGCCGATAACGATGCCTGCCTGGCTGATCGTGCCGTCGTCGCTGACGGTGATCGCGCCCTGCGCGGGGTCGATCGTGATCGGCCCGCCGTCGCCCAGCACCGGACGCCCGGCCTTGGTCACCAGCACGCCTTCGGGGCTGAGGGTGAAGGCTCCGTCGCGAGTATAGGCCTCGCCACCCGCGTCCTCGATGCGGAAGAAGACGCCTTCGCCCTCGATGGCGAAATCCAGCGCCCGGCCCGTCTGTTCCAGCGAGCCCTGCGAGAAGTCACGGCCCACGCCGTTGTCCAACACGAAGCTGGCGCCGGGCCGGATGGCGTCGTTCCTGGCGCGGTTGCCGACCTCGGCCCCCAGCAGCAGCTGCTCGACCTTGAAGCCGGTGGTGTCGGCGTTGGCGATGTTGTTGGCGGCGATATCGAGCTCGCGCCTCAGCGTCATCTGACGCGACAATCCGATGTAGGCGGCGTTTTCCACGAGGGGCAGGCTCCTTCGGCTCCACCCTCGCAACGGTCGTGCCAACAGGGTTAATGCCCGCCGGGCCTGGATTTCGACCGGATTCCGGGCGCCGGCGCCCGGCAAAACCTGCCGGTTCTACACCTCGCGTTAACCAAGTCGGGCGACCTTGAGCCTTGGGATATTCCGGGGCGCGAGAACCGCATGCTCAAGCTGGGCAAGAAGAAGGACAAGCCGCCGAAAGACGGGGCGACGGACCTCGCCGTCGCTCACGGCGCCGAGGTCGAGGGCGAGGAGGCGCCCAAGAAGAAGAAAATCCCGCTGCTGTTTATCATCGCGCCCGTCGCCCTGCTCGTGCTCGGCGGAGGTGGCGCCGGGGCCTACTTCTTCCTATTCGCGCCCAAGCCCGCCGCCGCCGAGGAAGGCCACGGCGAAGAGAAGGGCGGCGATCACGGAGCCGAGAAGAAGGGCGGCGACCACGGCGAGAAGAAGGGCGGCGGGGACCACGGAGGCGGCGGCGACGCAGAGGCCGATCCGTCGCTGGGCACCATCGCCGAGGGCCCCGACGGGGTGACCTTCTACACCCTGCCGGACATGGTGGTGAACATTCAGGCCCCCGATGGCCGACCGACATTTCTCAAGCTGACCCTGACGCTGGAGATGCATGACGCGGACCTGGCGCATCAGCTGCAGGGCGAGCTGCCGCGCATGCAGGACATGTTCCAGGGCTTCCTTCGCGAGCTTCGGCCCGAAGACCTGGCCGGCTCCGCCGGAAGTTATCAGCTGCGGGCGGAAATCCTGCGCCGGGTCAATCTGATCGCCGCTCCCGGCCAGGTCGACGCCGTGCTGATCGAAGAAATGCTGGTGCAGTAGCCGATGGCGGACGCTGCCTTCGCCGAAGATGAGACCAGTGCTTTCGGGGGCGAGGGCTTCGGATCGGCCGCGGCCAACGAACGGGTCCTGAACCAGGACGAGATCGACAGTCTGCTGGGCTTTGACCTGGGCGACGGCGACGACGCCGAACGCACCGGCATTCGCGCCATCATCAACTCCGCGCTTGTCAGCTATGAGCGCCTGCCGATGCTGGAGATCGTCTTCGACCGCCTCGTGCGGTTGATGACGACGTCGCTCAGGAACTTCACGTCCGACAACGTCGAGGTATCGCTCGACAACATCTCCTCGATCCGGTTTGGCGACTACCTGAACTCCATCCCGCTTCCGGCGATCCTGGCCGTTTTCCGGGCCGAGGAACTGGACAACTACGGGCTGCTGACGGTCGATTCCAACCTGATCTATTCCATCGTCGACGTGCTGCTCGGCGGTCGCCGGGGCACCGCCGCGCTGCGGATCGAGGGCCGACCCTACACCACCATCGAGCGGGTGCTGGTCCAGCGAATGGTCGAGGTCATCCTGGCTGATGCGCGATCAGCGTTCGAGCCCCTGACGCCGGTCCACTTCAATCTGGACCGGCTGGAGACCAATCCCCGCTTCGCGGCCATCGCCCGGCCCGCCAACGCGGCGATCCTGGTCAAGCTGCGCATCGACATGGAGGACCGGGGCGGCCGGGTCGAGTTGCTGCTGCCCTACGCCACGCTTGAGCCTATCCGGAAGATGCTGCTGCAGCAGTTCATGGGCGAGAAGTTCGGCCGCGACAACATCTGGGAAGGACACCTGGCCACCGAGCTCTGGACGACCGAGACCGAGGTCCGCGCCGTTTTGGACGAACAGTCTCTGCCGCTGTCGAAGGTGCTCGACTTGAAAGTCGGCGACACCCTCATGCTCAATGCGACCCCGGATTCCGAGATCACCCTGCGGCTCGGGCCGATCCCTGTGACCACGGGCCGGATGGGCCGCAAGGGCCAGCATATCGCCGTACGCGTGGAGGCGCCCATCAGCACGGAAGCCGCCACTCGGCTGACCAAGGGAGGGCGCTGACATGACCGGCATGATCATGGACGCGGTGCTGATGCTGTTGCTGGTCGCGGCGCTGGGTTACGGCGTGCGACTGGAGAAGAAGCTGAGCCAGCTTCGGGCTGGACAGTTGGCCTTCGCCGGTGCCGTGACAGAGCTGAACGCGGCCTGCACCCGCGCCGAGAACGCCCTGTCGTCGCTGCGGGCGTCTGGTGAAGAAGCTGATCTGCTGCACGACCGGATCATCAAGGCGCGAGCTCTGAAGACGGATCTCGAGGCACTGGTGGCGCGGGGTGCGCACCGTCCTCTCCCTCCCCTTCATGGGGAGGGACGGCTTGAGCGCAGCGAAAGCCGGGGTGGGGAAACTCCGGACAGCATCGGCACTCCGACCATCCCCACCCGGGCTCCGGCTTCGCCTTCGCCGTCCCTCCCCATAAAGGGGAGGGAGAACTCCGCTGGCACGGCCACCCCCAACCCAGACGATCGCGCCTTTCGCATGGCGGCGCTGGCCGAGCGCATCCAGGGCCTGAAGTCGCCGACGACGCCCGCCGCTGCGGGCGCTGGCAACGTCGATGCCATCCTGCACGCCCTGACCGCTAACCAGTCTGCGAAGCAAAGCCTCAACCGCGCCAAGGCTAGCCTGGCCGACGATGACCTGTTCGCCGCCTGAGTTTTTGAAAGCCGCCGATGTCTAAACTGCCACGCCTGCTTCCCCTGATCGCCGTCGCCATCGGCGGGGTCGTGGCCGTGCGCGCCGTCGGGGCAGGCCCTGACCTGTTCCAGGGCGCCGTCGCCTGGGCCGAGGAGGCCGCAGAGACCGCAGGCGAAGCGGTCGCGCCTGCCGCTGCTGCGCGTCCCGCCCCCGCCGTCTGCGCCCTGTCGCCTGAACAGCTGGCCCAGCAGGCGGGGATTTCGCCGGCCGAGCTACGCATCATCCAGTCCCTGTCGGCGCGCCGCACCGAGCTCGACGCCCGCGACGCCGACTTCGCCACGACCCTGCCCCTGATGGTCGCGGCCGAGCAGAAGCTGGACACCAAGATCGCGGCGCTGAACGCCATCAAGGCCGAGGTCCAGGCCCTGCTGGGCCAGGTCGACGAGCGCGAGGAGGCCGAGACCGCGCGCCTGGTCGCCGTCTATTCCGCCATGCGCCCGCGCGAGGCGGCCGCCGTCTTCGCCACGCTTGAGGACAGCGTGCGCCTGCCGATTGCGGCGGCCATGCGGCCCCGGTCGCTGTCGGCCATCATGGCCCAGATGCCCCCCGCCGCCGCCCGCGAGCTGACCGAGAAGCTGGCTCGCCGCTTCCAGGCCCAGCAGCTGGCCGCCCGCGCCGCCGCCGCTTCGGCCGATGAGCCCGCTGCGACGACTCCGGCCACCGCCGCTCCCACCGCTCAGGGTGCGACCACTCCGGCCGCGACCCAGACGGCGCAGGCCCCCACGACCCCGGCCGCCCAGCCGGCCGCCAACCGCGCTCCGGCCACCCGCACCCAGCCACAACGGACCAACCGCGCACCGGCGCGCCAACCGGCCCGCACCCCGGCCTCGAACACGACGGGGGCGACGCCGCCCGCCCCGACCGGGCCTCAGCCCCTCCAGCCTGCCGCGACCGGCTCGACCGCCAATCCCCAGGCCCCGCGTCAGTCGGTCCAGTAGCGGACTCGACGTTCCCCGAAAGCAAAGCGGCCGATCGAACGATCGGCCGCTTCTTGTTGCCCTTCAGGATAGTGCGGTCAGAGCACCCCAATCATGCTGGCCACCAGCGGGTGACGCACGATGTCCTGCTCCGCCAGGCGGACCACAGCGATCTCCGGAACCGCCTCCAGCTTGGACGCGATATCGGCCAGGCCAGACACGCCCGGCAGCAGGTCGGACTGGTGCGGGTCGCCGGTGACGACCATCGTCGAGTGCCAGCCGAGCCGCGTCAGCAGCATCTTCAGCTGCACATAGGTGCAGTTCTGGGCCTCATCGACCACCACGAAGGCGTTGTTCAGGGTGCGGCCGCGCATGTAGCCGATGGGGGCGATCTCGATCAGGCCCTCGGCCATCAGGGCGCCGACCCGCTTCATCGACAGCCGGTCCGACAGGGCGTCGTAGAGGGGGCGCAGATAGGGGGCGAGCTTGTCCTCCATGGCGCCGGGCAGGAAGCCGATCGACTCGCCGGCCTCGACCGCGGGGCGGGAGAGCACGATGCGGCCGACCTTGCCGGCCTCCAGCGCCTCCACCGCCTTGGCGACGGCGAGATAGGTCTTGCCGGTGCCGGCCGGTCCGAGCGCCAGCGTCAGGTTGTGGGTGTCGACGGCGTTCAGCAGGGCGGCCTGGCCTTCGGACTTGGGCTTCAGCGTCTTCAGATAGGCCTGATCCCGGTCGTCGTTGGACGGATGGGGCGACCACCCGCGGCCTTGCGAAACCGGCAAACGCCGGACCTTGGCGTCGTGAGCGCCATAATCGGGGCCGTCGAAGGCCCCTGCTTCACGAGCTTGACGCTTGAGGGCCGCGCGCTTGGTCATGTCCGTCTCCGAGGCATGAAAAAAGGCGACGCCGGAATGGCATCGCCTCGAACGAGGGTGGGGAGGTGGCGGAAGGCGACGGAACGACGTCCGGGGTCGCAGATGTATCCCACATCCGGCGGAGACAAGCGCCGTAGACCCGAACGCGGCACGCACGCTCTCCTGGGCTCTGACCGGACCGGGCTTGATCCGGCTTCGGATCCGAGGCGGAAATGGCCGCCTCGAATCGCATCAGCACCTTGATGCTAACGTGGTTTACGAAGGCTTAAAGCGCGAAAGCTTTCCAGTTCAGATGAGGGTTTGATGACAGTCTATTCGCTGGCGGACAAGAAACCGCAGCTTCCCGCCGACGGCGAATACTGGATCGCGCCAAACGCCGCGGTGATCGGCGACGTGACGCTGAAGTCGGGCGCCAGCATCTGGTTCGGGGCGGTCGTGCGCGGAGACAACGATCCCATCGTCATCGGCGAGAACACCAACATCCAGGACGGCAGCGTGCTGCATTCCGATCCAGGCGAACCCCTGATCATCGGGGCGAACGTGACGGTCGGGCACATGGCGATGCTGCATTCCTGCACGATCGGCGACGGGACTCTGATCGGCATCGGTGCGGTGGTGCTGGGCCGGGCCGTGATCGGGAAGAACTGCCTGATCGGGGCCAACGCCCTGATCACCGAAGGCAAGGTGATCCCGGACGGATCGCTGGTGATGGGCCAGCCGGGCAAGGTGGTGCGCACGCTTGAGCCCGGCCAGATCGCGGCGCTGGAAGCCTCGGCCGAGCACTATGTGCAGAACTGGAAGCGGTATGCGGCCGGTCTCCGCGTCGATTCCTGACGTAAAGTTCATTTTACACTTCATGACGCGCCGGTAAGGATCGGGGATGACCAAGCGGGGGGCCGTCTGGTCCTCCCTGTGTTCGTCTCGTCCCCATGACCGGAGCCACCATGCTGAAGACCCGCCGACTGCTGCTCGCCGCCGCCTCGGGCCTTGCCCTGATCACCAGCGCCATGCCCGCCCTGGCCCAGGAAGCCCCGTCCGATCCCTGGCCGCAGACGACGAGCGACATTCCCGCTGACTCGAATGTCCGCTTCGGCACCATGCCGAACGGCATGCGCTATGCGATCCTGAGGAACGCCACCCCGCCGGGTCAGGCGTCGCTTCGACTGCGCATCGACGCGGGCTCGTTGATGGAGGACGAGACCCAGCTGGGTCTGGCCCACTTCATGGAGCACATGGCCTTCAACGGGACGACCAACATCCCCGAGAACGAGCTGCTGCGCATCCTCGAGCGTCTGGGTCTGGCCTTCGGCGCGGACACCAACGCCGCGACGGGCTTCGACCAGACCTTCTACCAGCTGGAACTGCCGCGCACGAACGACGAGACGGTCGACACGGCGCTGCGGATCATGCGCGAGCAGGTGTCCGAGGCCCTCATGGCGCCGGACGCCATCGATGAGGAGCGCGGCGTCATCGTCGGCGAGGAGCGGACCCGCAACACGCCGCAGTTGCGCAGCGCCAAGGCCCAGCTGGCCCTGCTGGCCCCCGGCCAGCGGCTGGCCAACCGCTTCCCGATCGGCGACCTGGAGATCATCCGCACTGCGCCGCGCGACCGCTTCGTCGCCTTCTATGAGGCCTATTACCGTCCTAGCCGCGCGACCATGCTGGCGGTCGGCGACTTCGACGTCGATGTCATGGAAGGCAAGATCCGCGCGGCCTTCGAGAGCTGGGAGCCGAGCGCCCCGGACGGCCCGGAGCCCGATCTGGGCACCGTCGCCCCGCGCCAAGCCGAGACCCGCGTGCTGGTCGAGTCGGGCATTCAGTCCTCGGTTCAGATCAACTGGACCCGCGCGCCGGACCGTGATCCGGACACCGTCGGCGAGCGTCAGTCGCGGATCGTGAGGAACCTCGGTCTCGCCGTCCTGAACCGTCGTTTCGGCGAGCTGGCGCGAACCGACAATCCGCCGTTCATCGGCGCCAGCGGCTCGGCTTCGACGCTCGTTAACAGCCTGGATATCGGCACAGTCTCCGCCACCTTCAATCCGGGGGGAATTCAGCGCGCCATCGAGGCGATGGAGCAGGAGACGCGGCGGCTGGTCGAGTTCGGCGTGACCCAGGCCGAGCTTCAGCGCGAGATCACCGACAACCGCACCGCGCTCGAGAACGCCGTAGCCGCCGCCGCCACGCGGACCACGCCCGCGCTGGTCAACGGCCTGCTCCAAGCGACCAACGACAACCGGGTCTTCGCCCACCCGCAGACCAGCCTCGACATCTTTAACGCCACGGTTGCCAGTCTGACGCCTGAGGCGGTCAATGCTGCTGTCCGACAGGCTTTCCAGGGCGAGGGGCCGCTGGTTCTGGTGATCACGCCTGAGCCCATCGAGGGTGGCGAGGCGGCGGTGACTGCCATGCTGCAGGCATCCCAGGCTGTGCCTGTCACCGCGCGCGCCGAGGCAGCGGCGCTCGAGTGGCCCTATGCCAACTTCGGTGCGGCCGCCCAGCCTACCGAGGTGCGCGAGATCGCCGAGATCGGGGCGACGGTCGTGACCTTCCCGAACGGGACGAGGCTAACGGTCAAGCCGACCGACTTCCGCGACGAGCAGATCCTCGTCAGCGTCGAAACCGGCCTCGGTGAGCTGGGGCTGTCGAGCACGACACCCGATCCGCAGTCGCTGGCAGGCTTCACGTTCACGGCGGGGGGCCTAGGCCGCCTGACGCTGGACGAGCTGAACCGCGTGCTGTCCGGCCGTATCTATTCGGCGGGCTTCGCTCTGGATGGCGACGCCTATCGCCTGTCCGGCGCGACCCGTCCTGCGGACCTGGGCCTGCAGATGCAGGTTCTGGCGGCCTATCTGACCGATCCGGGCCTGCGCCCGGCGCCGTTCGAGCAGATCAAGGCCCTGTTCCCGCAGATCGTGGCCCAGCAGTCCGCGACCCCGGCCGGCGCCTTCGCCATCCAGTCCTCCGGCCTTCTGGCCTCGGGAGATGCGCGCCAGTCCTTCCCCAACCCGTCGGACATCGCCGGCTGGACGAACGACCAGCTGAAGGCCGGCGTCATTGCCGGTCTCGGCCAGGGCCCGATCGACATCACCATGGTGGGCGATGTGACGGTGGCGGACGCCATCGCCGCGGTCGGAGCGACCTTCGGGGCCTTGCCTGCGCGTCCGGCGGCTCCGGCACCCAGCGCGGACGCCCTTGTTCGGCGCTTCCCGGCCGGGACGACTGAGCCTGTGCGTCTGACCCATCTGGGACCGGCGGAGCAGGCCATGACCTACATCGCCTGGCCGACCACCGACGCCATCGGCGACCGGATCGAGTCGCGTCAGCTGGGTCTGTTGTCGGCGGTGCTGGATCTGCGCGTCACCGAGCGGATCCGCGAGGAGCTGGCCATCAGCTATTCGCCGGTCGTCGGGTCGTCGTCGTCGGATGTGTTCGAGGGCTACGGGTCCATCTTCGCCTCGGCCCAGGTGACTCCGGAGAATAGCGCGACCTTCTTCACCGAGCTGGATGCCATCGCCGCTTCGCTGCGAGACACGCCGATCACCGAGGACGAGCTGAACCGCGCCCGAGCCCCGGTGGTCGAGCGTCTGCGTCGGTCTCAGGCGGGTAATGAGTACTGGATCAGCCAGCTGTCCGACGTCGACACCGACCCGGCGGCCGTGGCCGAGATCACCGGCCACATCGCCGACCTGGAGGCCGCGACGCCCGCGACCCTCCAGGCGCTCGCCCAGCGGTATCTGGATCCGGCCAAGGCCTGGCGCGCGACCGTCGTGGCCGCCAGCGTCCAGTAGGAACCGACCCGGCCGCCTCGTGGGTCAGCTCACGAGGCGGTCAGGGCTCGCGGCAGTTTGAAGGTCACGGTCTCGGGCTCGCCCGGATCGTCGGCCACGGTGACATCGAAGCGGGTCCTGAGGGCCGCGATCACGCCCTGTACTAGCGGTTCGGGCGCAGACGCCCCCGCCGTTACGCCGACGGTCGACACGCCCTCGAACCAGGACCAGTCCAGCTGGCTGGCGTCGTCGAGGAGGCGCGCGTCCCTCGCGCCCGCCCGCAACGCCACCTCGACCAGCCGCACCGAGTTGGAGGAGTTCTTGGACCCGACCACCAGCACCAGGTCCGAACCGTCGGCCAGCTGCTTGACCGCCTCCTGGCGGTTCGTGGTGGCGTAGCAGATGTCTTCCTTGTGCGGGTCCGGCAGTTCCGGAAACCGCCGCTTTAGCGCAGCGACGATCTCGGCGGTGTCATCCAGCGAAAGGGTCGTCTGGGTGGCGTAGGCCAGCAGCTGGGCGCCCGGTCGCTGGAACGCCTCGGCATCCTCGACCGTCTCCACCAGGCTGATCGCCCCCTCGGGCAGCTGGCCGAGCGTCCCCACGACCTCCGGGTGGCCCGCGTGGCCGATCAGGACGATGTGGCGGCCGTTCGCATGGTGGCGCTCGGCCTCGACATGGACCTTGGACACCAGAGGGCAGGTGGCGTCGAGGAACAGAAGTTCGCGGGCCCGCGCGGTCGCCGGGACGGATTTGGGCACGCCGTGGGCCGAGAAAACCACCGGGCGGTCGTCCGGGCACTCGTCCAGTTCCTTGACGAAGACGGCGCCGAGACCCTTCAGCCGGTCCACGACGTGCTTGTTGTGGACGATCTCGTGGCGGACATAGACCGGCGCGCCGAACTTCTCGATGGCGCGCTCGACGATCTGGATCGCCCGGTCCACCCCGGCGCAGAAGCCGCGCGGCGTCGCCATCCGCACCGTCAGGGGGCGCAATGCCAGATCGGGGGAGGGGGCGAGGACGTCCATGCCCTGAACCTAGTCGCTTCGCCGCCACACCGCCACTGCGACGACACGGACCGCGGTTTGCGACGCCTCGCTTTAGCCGCTATCAGGCCGGAAGCCTGACGGCGATTTCGTCAGCGTCTCGATTTCCGGAACCGTTCAGAATGCGTCTTGCGACCGTCGCCCTCGCCGCCGTTGCGGTTCTCGCCTCGGCCGGCGCCGCCGCCGCCCAGAGCCCCCAGCAGCGCGACCGCGACCGCCAGGAGCGCGGCCAGGACGGGGAAGAGGAGCGCGAGCGTCCGCAACGCTTCGCCCCCCTGCGCGTCCGCCCCAACGCCGGTCCCTGCCCCTTCGTGAAGATCCTCTACGACGCCGCCCGTTATGTGGAACTGGAGGGCGGTCGCGCCTCGACGTCGGCCGTCGGCTACACCGGGGAGATCGAGGGCGTCACCGCCGGCTGCTCCTATCGGGACGACGAGCCGATCACGGTCCAGACCAACATCCTGTTCAATCTGGGTCGCGGACCCCAGGCGCCCGACGACCGCCGGACCTATCGCTACTGGATCGCCGTGACCGAGCGGAACGAGGCGGTGCTGGCCAAGGAATACTTCGACCTGCCCGTCGACTTCGAGGGCCAGCGCACCGCATCGATCGAAGAAGGCCAGACCATCGTGATCCCGCGCGCGGAGGCCACCACGTCCGGAGCCAACTTCGAGATCCTGATCGGCTTCGACGTGACGCCCGAGATGGCCGAGTTCAACCGCACCGGCAGCCGTTTCCGCATCAACGCGGGCGCTCAGGCCGCGACGGCCCCGACGGAACAATGACCGACCTCAAGACGGCGCTCGGCGAAGCGGTCGCGGCCGCCTTCGCCGCCGAAGGCGTGGACGCATCGCTCGCGCGCGTGACGGTTTCGGATCGGCCTGATCTGGCGGATTTCCAGTCGAACGGCGCGCTGGCGGCGGCCAAGGCGATGAAGGCCAATCCGCGCGAGCTGGCGACGAAGGTCACGGCGCGGCTTGAGGGCGACGCGCGCCTGTCGGGCGTGGAGGTCGCAGGACCCGGCTTCATCAATCTGAAGGTCTCGGACGCGACCCTGTCGGGGCGCGCCCAGGCGGTGGCGGACGATGCGGCCTATGCCGGGGCCTCGCCGGTGGCAGAGCCGCGCCGGGTCATCGTCGACTTCGCCGGGCCGAACGTCGCCAAGCCGATGCACGTTGGCCATCTGCGCTCGTCCATCATCGGCGAGAGCCTGAAGCGGCTGTTCCGCTTCCGGGGCGACACCGTCTGGGGCGACGCCCACTTCGGCGACTGGGGCTTCCAGATGGGCCTGCTGATCGTCGCGGTCGGCGACGAAGGCAAGGCGGACGCCTTCCTGGTCGAGGGGGAAGGACCGTTCCCGGACGAGAGCCCGGTAACGCTGGAAGATCTGGAGCGTCTGTATCCGCAGGCCGCTGCCAAGGCCAAGGAAGACACCGCCTTCCGCGACCGCGCCCGCAAGGCGACGGCGGAGCTGCAGGCCGGGCGTCCCGGCTATCGCGCCCTGTGGCGGCATTTCGTGGCGGTGAGCCGCACCGCTCTCGAACGCGAGTTCGGCGCTCTGGGGGTCACCTTCGACCTGTGGAACGGCGAGAGCGACGCCGACCCGCTGATCCCGGCCATGGTCGAGGAGATCAAGGCCAAGGGTCTGGCCGAGTTCGATCAGGGCGCCTGGATCATCCGCGTGGCCGAGGAGGGCGACAAGCGCGAGCTGCCGCCCCTGTTGCTGGTCTCGTCGGAAGGCTCGGCCATGTATGGCACGACCGATCTGGCCACCATCCTGCAACGCCGCCGGGAGCAGGACTTCGACCTCGTCCTCTACTGCGTCGACGCGCGTCAGGCCGACCATTTCGAACAGGTGTTCCGCGCCGCCTACAAGTGCGGCTACGCCAAGCCCGGCCAGCTCGAACACGCCGCCAACGGCACCATGAACGGCGCGGACGGCAAGCCCTTCAAGACCCGCGCGGGCGGGGTGCTGAAACTGCACGACCTGATCACCCAGGCCCGCGACAAGGCCCGCGAGCGCCTGCACGAGGCCGAGCTGGGCGCCGATCTGCCCGAAGCCGAATTCGAGGACATCGCCGCCAAGGTGGCCGTGGCGGCGCTGAAGTTCGCGGACCTGTCGAACAACCGCACCACCAGCTACGTCTTCGACCTCGACCGCTTCATGAGCTTCGAGGGCAAGACCGGGCCGTATCTGCTGTACCAGGCCGTCCGCATCAAATCCCTGCTCAGGAAGGCCGAGGCGCAAGGCGTGCTCACTGGCCCCATCGCCGTCGCCGAACCGGCCGAACGCGAACTGGCCCTGACGCTGGACGCCTTTGACGCTGCGGTCTCGGACGCCTACGACCGCCGCGCGCCCCACGCCGTGGCTGAGCACGCCTATCGCCTGGCCCAGAGCTTCTCGAAGTTCTACGCCGCCTGCCCGGTGCTGGCGGCCGAAGACCCGGCCGTGGTGGGGTCGCGGCTGGCGCTGGCGAAGGCGGCGCTGGATCAGCTGGAGGCAGCGCTGCGCCTTCTCGGCATCGAGACGCCGGAGCGAATGTAAGCGTCTCGGCCGCTCTGTAGCCTCGGCGCCACGGACTCGTCATCGATCCTAAGGTTAACTGTCTTTGGGGAATACAGGACGGGGCCAGCCATGGCGCGGTCGGGATCGAGGGGAGGCCAGACGCCGGTCGTGCGCCGCGACGGCTTTCGCCTGCCGATCTTCCGCAAGCGCGCCCGGCTTTACATCGACGGCTTCAACCTGCATCACGCGATCCTGGATCTGAACCGGCGCGAGCTGCTGTGGCTGGATCTCATGGCTCTGGGCCGCGCCCTTGTCCCGCCCGGCGAGCGGATGGCCGGGGTGACCTGGGTCTCGGCCCACCGACCCCAGCGCCGCGATCGGATGGAGGCCCTGCTCGCCTATGAGGAGGCGCTGAGGGCCCGCGACGTTCGCTGCCTGATGGGCCACTTCGTCGTCCACAGCGATCACTGCCACGCCTGCGGCCATCAGTGGATGGACGCCGCCGAAAAGCAGAGCGACGTCAACCTGGCGCTCGCCGTCGCCGCCGACGCGGCCGCGAACAAAGTCGATGCCGCCTACATCCTGACCACCGACGGCGACCATGCGGCCACCACGCGCTTCCTGCACGAGGGCTATCCCCACATCCGGGTAGTCAGCGTCGCCCCGCCCGCGCGCGGCCATAACCGCCAGCTTCTGGAATGGGCCGACGCCCGCACCGAGGTCGAGGTCGCCATGCTGGAGCGCTGTGGCCTGCCCGAGCGCATTCTGACGCGCTCAGGCTATGTCGAGCGTCCGCGCGCCTGGTCGGCGCGTGAAGAGGCTCCGCCGTCGCCACCTGGGCCAGAGAGTCCGACGCCCGAAATCCGGCGCGGCAACCTAAGGCTCGTCGTCTCCAACAGCTGATGCTATATCCGATAGCAGAGGAGTGTGGCGATGCCCGTGAACCTGCATGTGCGGAATGTGGATGACGCTGTTGCAAGGCGGTTGAAGGTCCGCGCCGCCGAAAACGGCCGGTCGGCGGAAGCCGAGCATCGCCTCATTCTCGAACGCGCGCTGATCGACGACCGACGGGCGGAGGCGCTTCGGGTCATGGAACAAAGCCGCCGTGCGACCGCTGACATTCCGCAGACTCCCTCCGAAGTCCTGGTTCGGCAGACGCGGGACGAGAATTGAGGCTCGTCGTCGACAGCAGCGTGGTCGTCAAATGGTTCGTGACCGAACTTCAGTCTGCCGAAGCAAAATCGGCGCTGGACCACGACCTTGTCGCCCCACAGTTGCTCGTCGCGGAATGCGCCAACGTTTTCTGGAAGAAGGCTAGACAGAATGAGATGGCGGCCACCCAGGCCGCAATCAACGTCGCCAGCATCTCCGGTGTCGTCGACCTGTTCGACATGTCCGGCTTGGCCATGCGGGCTGTGGAGATCGCCAGCAGTCTGCCTCACCCCGCCTACGACTGCTTCTACCTCGCCCTAGCCGAGAGTGAAGGCTGCCCGCTTCTCACGGCCGACGATCGGCTGCGACGCAAGCTGGCGGAGGCGCCGCATGTCAGCTTCGCCGAAGTTCTGACCCTGGACCTGCCGATACCGA
Source organism: Brevundimonas bacteroides DSM 4726 (assembly GCF_000701445.1). Taxonomy (GTDB): domain Bacteria; phylum Pseudomonadota; class Alphaproteobacteria; order Caulobacterales; family Caulobacteraceae; genus Brevundimonas; species Brevundimonas bacteroides. The sequence goes on along the minus strand of NZ_JNIX01000008.1, from coordinate 221,302 downwards.
CAGGAAAGACGACATGACCGACCTCGACGCCTTCATCGATGGCCTGCCCAAGGCGGAGTTGCACCTGCACATCGAGGGCAGTCTGGAGCCGGAACTCATGTTCGAGCTGGCCGGGCGCAACAAGGTCGCCATCCCGTTCGACAGCGTCGAGGCCGTGCGCGCGGCCTACAGCTTCTCGAACCTGCAAGACTTCCTCGACATCTACTACGCCGGGGCTGACGTGCTCCGCACCGAGCGTGACTTCCACGACCTGGCCGTGGCCTATTTCGAGCGGGCGGCCGCCGACAGCGTGCGTCACGCCGAAATCTTCTTCGATCCGCAGACGCATACGGATCGGGGCATCCCGTACCAGGTCGTGGCCGACGGCCTGCTGTCCGGCATGGCGGAGGCGGAGAGCCGCCTTGGCGTGACGTCCAAGCTGATCCTCTGCTTCCTGCGCCACCTGGACGAGGACGCCGCCTTCGCCACGCTGAAGGCCGCCGAGCCGTGGCTGGACCGGATCGAGGGCGTGGGCCTGGACTCGTCCGAGGTCGGGCACCCGCCGTCCAAGTTCCAGCGCGTGTTCGACCGGGCGGGCGAGATGGGCCTGAAGCGAGTGGCCCACGCCGGGGAGGAGGGCCCGCCCGCCTATGTCTGGGAGGCGCTCGATCTTCTCCACATCGACCGCATGGATCACGGGAACCGGTCGATAGAGGACGAGGCCCTAGTCGCCCGTCTGGCCGCCGAACAGATGACACTGACGGTGTGCCCACTGTCGAACCTCAAGCTCTGCGTGGTCGACGACCTGAGGGGGCATCCCGTGCCGGAGATGCTGAGGCGAGGGATCAAGGTCACGCTGAACTCCGACGATCCGGCCTATTTTGGTGGCTATGTGAACGAGAACTATCGCCGGCTGGCCCGGGCGACCGGCCTGACGCGCGAACAACTGGCCGGGATCGCCCGGAACAGCTTCACCGGCTCCTTCCTGTCCGAGACCGAAAAGGCGCGTCACATCGCCGATCTGGACGCCTTCGCCGCCCGCCACGCTTGACTTCGGCGCGGAGTCGGGGCCTTGGTGGCCTTGCTCTCGCGGGAGAGATCGGCCCATCGCTTCGGGCCGGAGCCGAAGGCGCAACCGCCCCGGAAACGCTCAGGCAAAAGGACCGCGAGGACGTACGGACGCTGGAAAGTCACTCCTGACGGAGTGCGCCGACGGAGCAAGCCGGGTCACCGGCGGAATCTCTCAGGTTTCCCAGACAGCGGGGGCGCGATGACGGCGGAGCTTTCCGCCGAGTGACGCGGCCCTCGAAAGTCTGAACGCATGACCGACGCATCCCTCAAGATTACGCCGCTGAACGCCGCGCACCGGGCGCTGGGCGCGCGCATGGTCGGTTTCGGCGGCTACGACATGCCTGTCCAATACGAGGGCGTGCTGGCCGAGCACCGCTGGACCCGTGAGCACGCCGGCCTGTTCGACGTCTCGCACATGGGCCAGGCCAAGATTACGGGCGCGGACGCCATCGCCCAGTTCGAACGCTTCGTGCCTGGCGACTATCAGGCGCTGAAGGCCGGCAAGCAGAAATATTCGCTGTTGCTGAACGCGCAGGGCGGGATCATCGACGACCTCATGGCCGGCAGGCCCGATCACGACGGCCTTTTCGTCGTCGTCAACGCCGGCAACAAGGACGAGGACTTCGCCTTCTGGCAGGCCAATCTCTCGGGCGACGCCAAGCTGACGGTGCTGGACGACCGGGCGCTCATCGCCATTCAGGGGCCGGAAGCCGCAGAGGTCATGGTGGCCCACGAACCTGTGCTGGCCGAGTTCGGCTTTATGGACACCGCGCGGCTGATGCTGTTCGGGGTGGACGCCTATGTCTCCCGCTCGGGCTACACGGGCGAGGATGGCTACGAGATTTCGGTTCCGGCGAAGGACGCCGAGCGCATCTGGAATCTGCTGCTCCAAGACGCGCGGGTGAAGCCGATCGGACTCGGCGCTCGCGATTCCCTGCGGCTGGAGGCGGGCCTGCCGCTGCATGGCCACGACATCGATCCGACGACCTCGCCGGTCGAGGGCGCGCTGACATTCGCCCTGTCGAAGTCGCGAAAAGAGGCCGCGAACTTCAACGGCGCCGTGCGGGTGCTGAAGGAACTGGCCGAGGGCCCCGCCCGCGTCCGCGTCGGCCTGCACGTCAAGGAAGGCGCCCCGGCCCGGGAGGGCGCCGAGATCGCCGATGCGGAGGGCCAGGTGATCGGCAAGGTCACCTCGGGCGGACCATCGCCCAGCCTCGGAAAGAACATCGCCATGGGCTACGTGCCGCCGTCGCAGGCTGCGCTGGGCACGGCGCTCCAGGTCATCGTGCGGGGCAAGCCTGCGGCCGCCGAGGTCGTCGCCATGCCCTTCGTCGCCCAACGCTATCACCGCAAACCCAAGAGCTGAGAGGCCGTCATGAAGTTCACCAAGGATCACGAATGGGTCCGGCTCGAGGGCGACGTCGCCACGGTCGGGATCACCAAACACGCTGCCGATCAGCTGGGTGATGTCGTCTTCGTCGAAACGCCGGAAGCCGGACGCGCCGTGTCGCAAAAGGACGGTTTCGCCGTCGTCGAGAGCGTCAAGGCCGCGTCGGACGTCTACGCCCCCGTGTCGGGCGAGGTCATCGAGGGTAACGACGCCCTGGCCTCGGCGCCCGAGACCGTCAACGCCGACCCGGAAGGCGCCGGCTGGTTTGCCAAGATCAAAGTCTTGAACCCCGCCGAGCTGGACGGCCTGATGGACCGGGCGGCCTACGACCAGTTCCTGACCACGCTCTAACTCCCCTCCAACGCTGGACCTCCCCGCCCATGCGCTACCTGCCCCTGACCCCCGACGACCGGTCCGCCATGCTGGCGGCGATCGGCGTTTCGTCGATCGACGACCTTTTCGTGGACGTGCCGCAGTCGGCGCGGCGCGACGGCGTCGTCGATCTGCCCCGCGTCATGGGCGAGCTGGAGGTCGAGCGGGCGCTCAAAAACCTGGCTGCGAGGAACACGGTCGCGGGCGACGTGCCCTTTTTCTGCGGGGCCGGGGCCTATCGCCACCATGTGCCTGCGACGGTGGATCACATCATCCAGCGGTCGGAGTTTCTGACTAGCTACACGCCGTACCAGCCCGAGATCGCGCAAGGGACGCTGCAGTACCTCTATGAGTTCCAGACCCAGGTCGCGAACCTGACCGGGATGGATGTGGCCAACGCCTCGCTCTATGACGGCTCGACCGCCATGGCCGAGGGCGTGCTGATGGCCACGCGGGTCACGCGCCGGAACAAGGCGGTGATCTCGGGCGGGGTGCATCCGCATTATGTCGCGGCGACCGAGACCGTGGTCCACGCCGTCGGCGTCGAGACCGAGGTCCTGCCCCCCGCGATCGACGCCGAGGCCGATGTGATCGGCAAGATCGGCCCGGACACGGCCTGCGTGGTCGTGCAGACGCCCAACGTCTTCGGCACCGCCACTGACGTGACGAAGATCGCCGAGGCGGCCCGCTCCGCAGGGGCTCTGCTGATCGTCGTGGTCACCGAGGCCGTGTCGATGGGTCTGCTCAAGTCGCCCGGCGAGATGGGGGCCGACATCGTCGCCGCCGAGGGCCAGTCGATCGGCAATGCCCTGAACTTCGGCGGCCCCTACGTCGGCCTGTTCGCCGCGCGCGAGAAGCTGATCCGCCAGATGCCTGGCCGCCTGTGCGGCGAGACGGTCGATGCCGACGGCGAGCGGGGCTTCGTCCTGACGCTGTCGACGCGCGAGCAGCACATCCGCCGGGACAAGGCGACGTCGAACATCTGCACCAACTCCGGCCTCTGCTGCCTGGCGTTCAGCATCCACATGAGCCTGCTGGGCGAGACGGGCTTGCGGAAGCTCGCCCTGCTCAATCACGAGAAGGCGCTGGCGACGCGGGATGCGCTGGCCGCCATTCCGGGCGTCGAGGTCCTGACCCCGCGCTTCTTCAACGAGTTCGCCGTGCGCCTGCCGCGCCCCGCCGCCGAGGTGGTGGAGCGTCTGGCCGAGCACCGCGTGCTGGCCGGCGTGCCCTTCAGCCGCCTGAACCCCGAAGCCGGCATGGACGACGTCCTGCTGGTCGCGGTCACCGAGACGACGCTGGACGCCGACATCCAGATCCTGGCGAGCGCGCTCGCCAAGGTCCTGGCGCACTAAAGGAGCCTGAGCGATGAGCACCATGAACACCGTCGGCCGTCCGACCGCTCCGGCTCCGTCCACGCCGGACCATGACTACAAGCATCCGACCCTGACCGGCGGGCGCGGCCTGTTGCAGGACGAGCCTCTGATCTTCGAGGGCGACGGCTGGTTCAAGACCGGCGTCGATCTGGTCGAACCGAAGTCCGACGGTGGCGATCTCGGCGACCTCGTTCGCCGTGACCCCATCGGCTTGCCGGGCCTCTCCGAGCCCGAGGCCATGCGCCACTATGTGCGGCTGAGCCAGAAGAACCATGCCATCGATCTGGCGCTCTATCCGCTCGGTTCGTGCACGATGAAGCACAATCCGCGCTTGAACGAGAAGATGGCGCGCCTGCCAGGCTTTTCCGACATCCACCCGCTGCAGCCGGTCTCGACCGTGCAGGGCGCTCTGGAGCTGATGGACACCCTGGCCCACTGGCTGAAGACCCTGACGGGCATGCCGGCGGTGGCTATGTCGCCCAAGGCAGGGGCGCACGGCGAGCTGTGCGGCCTGATGGCCATCCGCGCCGCGCACGAGGCGTCGGGCGAGCACCTGAAGCGCCGCAAGGTGCTGGTCCCGACCAGCGCCCACGGCACCAATCCGGCGACGGCGGCCTTCGTCGGCTACACTGTCGTCGAAGTGGCGCAGACCGACGACGGCCGCGTGGACGTCGCCGATCTGGCGTCCAAGCTGGGCGACGACGTCGCCGCCATCATGGTGACCAACCCCAACACCTGCGGCCTGTTCGAGCGTGACATCATCGAGATCGCCCGCCTGACTCACGAGGCGGGGGCGTATTTCTACTGCGACGGGGCCAACTTCAACGCCATCGTCGGTCGAGTGAGGCCGGGCGACCTGGGCGTCGACGCCATGCACATCAACCTGCACAAGACCTTCTCCACGCCTCACGGCGGGGGCGGGCCGGGTGCCGGTCCGGTGGTGCTGTCGGAAGCCCTGGCTCCGTTCGCCCCGGCTCCGTGGGTCGTGGCCGATGGTGACGGCTTCAAGCTGATCGAGCGCGGCGAGGACGAGGCGGCCCAGGCCTTCGGCCGCATGTGCGCCTTCAACGGCCAGATGGGCATGTTCGTCCGCGCCCTCAGCTACATGATGAGCCATGGCTCGGACGGCCTGCGCCAGGTCGCCGAGGACGCGGTGCTGAACGCCAACTACATCAAGGCCCGGCTGTCGGACGTGATGAGCGCCGCCTTCCCCGACGGCCCCTGCATGCACGAGGCCCTGTTCGACGACGAATGGCTAAAGGGCACGGAGATCACCACGCTCGACTTCGCCAAGGCGATGATCGATGAGGGCTTCCACCCCATGACCATGTACTTCCCCCTGGTGGTGCACGGGGCCATGCTGATCGAGCCGACCGAGACAGAGTCCAAGGCCGAGCTGGACCGGTTCATCAACGCCCTGCGCCTTCTGGCCCAGGCCGCCAAGGCCGGGGAAGTCGATCGCTTCAAGAACGCGCCGTTCCACGCTCCGCTGCGTCGCCTGGACGAAACCCGCGCCGCCCGCTCGCCCCGCCTGCGCTGGACCGCGCCGGAAGGGCACAACATGGCGGCGGAGTAGGGGGCCTCAGGTCGGCGGCGGGACCAGGCCGATCGAATTCAGCACTACGGCCTGCACGACCATGATCGCTAGCCAGCTCAGGCTGTCTGTGGTCATGGCGCCCGCCGTCCCGCCCCGATGGGCGTGATTGACGATGGTCGCCGGCACGACGAAGCCGATCCAGATCACCACGGCGCTGCCGATCGCCATGGTCCATTCCCCGGCCTCGGACGGCGCCAGGATCAGCGCGCCCGCCAGGATGGCGCACAGCCACGCCTGGGCCAGCACGATGGCAACGATGACGCTGGGCTTCAGCGCCGGGCCCGCCCCACCGCCCATTCGCCCCAGCAGCCAGCGCACCAGCAACCCCGCCGCCAGCCCGCATCCCGTCGCCGCAGCGATCGGCAGGGCGTTCATCACGATGTAGATCATCCGGCGCCTCCCTCTGGCCGAGACAGGACCACCCGGCCCGGCCGGTGGCAATCCCGTCGTCCGACCATGCGGCGTGCCGCCGCGTGACAGCCCGACGCGCGACACCAGTGCCGCTGGCTTGGCCATACCGTCCGGTCGAAGGACGGATCATGCAAACGCCCCCCGACCCGAACCGCGTCCGTCTGATCCAGGCCGTTGGCTGCCTCAGCTACATCGTCGGCGCCGCCGTGGTGGCCGGGCTGGCCATGATGATCTGGCGCATCGTCTAGGGGCGCGCTTGGGCGGCCTATCGGCTAGGGTGCGCCCATGAGCACCGAAATGTGGATCGCCGTCGCCGTCTTCATCGGTTTGAACTTCGTCGCCGCCTCCAGCGGCGGGCTGTTCAAGCCGGGAGCCTGGTATGCGGGCCTGAACAAGCCGTCCTGGACTCCGCCCAACTGGGCCTTCCCGGTCGTCTGGGGCCTGCTGTTCGCGCTGAACGCCTGGGCCGGCTGGATGATCTGGGAGGCGGTCGGGACGTCGAGGCCGGACGTGCTTGCGCTCTATGTGGGATCGCTCGCGCTGAATGCCGGCTGGTCCTGGCTGTTCTTCGGATTGAGACGAATGGACCTGGCCCTGATCGACGTGGCCTTGCTGTGGCTGTCGCTGGTCGCCGTCATCGCCGTCTTCTGGTCGATCCGCCCGGCTGCCGCCCTGCCGGTCCTGCCCTATCTGCTCTGGGTGACCATCGCCGCGGCCCTGAACCGACGGATGATCCAGCTCAATCCGGCCGAGGTGCGGGGCTGAAGCGCGTCTGCCGGAGCGCCTCGAACACCCCGATCCCCGCGCTGACCGCCAGGTTCAGCGACCGCGCGCCGGGCTCGAGCGGGATCACCACTCGTTCATCCGCCGCCTCATGCACAAGGTCCGGAGCGCCCGACGGCTCCGATCCGAACAGGAGGATATCGTCCGGCCGGAACGCGAAAGCGGTCAGCGGCGTCGCCCCCTTGGTCGTGAACAGCACCAGCCGTCCGGGGCCTCGGGCGGTCTGAAAGGCGTCCCAGTCGACATGCCGGGTCATATGCGACAGGGGGCCGTAATCCAGCGCCGCCCGCTTCATCGCCCGGTCGTCGAAGGCAAAGCCGGTCGGCTCGATGACATGCAGCTCCACCCCGAAACAGGCCGACAGGCGGATGCAGGCGCCGACGTTCTGGGGGATGGCCGGTTGAAAAAGGGCGAGACGCATTCTAAGGCCCCTCTTAAGCGCGGGATGGGGTCCTGTCGCGGTCCGGATTGAGACCGCTTCTCACGAAGCATCAAAATCTTGCGGCGATGCGCCGCAAAGCCGGGTCGGGCCTTGCATCCCACATCGCGCTATAGGAACGCACTCGCGCGCGGGGCCCGTCATGGGCGCCCGCCTTCGCAGTTTTTGGAAAGGTGAGCCGTGGCCGAATCGGTCGTGAATCCAGACGGGACGCCGGAAGGCGAAGCCACCCGTCGCGACTTCATCCACATCGCCGCGGGCGCCGCGGCCGTGGGCGCAGGCGTCATGGCGGCCTGGCCGCTGATCAACTCGATGAACCCGGCGGCCGACACGCTGGCGCTGTCGACCGTCGAATTCGACACCTCCAAGGTCGCCGGAGGTCAGCAGATCGTCATCACCTGGCAGGGCAAGCCGGTCTTCATCCGCAATCGCACCGCCGCCGAGCTGCAGCGCATCAATGCCGAGGCCAACGTCGGCAGCCCGCCGGAAGCCGACAGCGCCCGCGTCAAGGCGGGGCATGAGGCGACGCTGGTCGTGCTGGGCAACTGCACCCACCTGGGCTGCATCCCGACTTTCGGCACCGGCGACTACGGCGGCTGGTTCTGCCCCTGCCACGGCTCGCACTACGATGCGTCGGGCCGCATCCGCAAAGGCCCGGCGCCCCTGAACCTGATCGTGCCGGATTATGAATACACCGCCGGCTCCACCATCCGGATCGGCTGAGGCAAAGAACGATGAGCGGACACGAATCCACCTACGTCCCCAAGACCGGCGTCGAGAAGTGGCTCGACACCCGTCTTCCGATCGTGCGTTTCGGCGCCGATTATCTGGCGCTGCCGACGCCCAAGAACCTGAACTACTGGTACACCTTCGGCGCGATCCTGAGCATCTGCCTGGTCGTGCAGATCGTCACCGGCATCTTCCTGGCCATGCACTATCAGCCGAACACCGAGATGGCCTTCGCCTCGGTCGAGCGCATCATGCGTGATGTGAACGGCGGCTGGCTGATCCGCTACGTCCACCAGACGGGCGCCTCGATGTTCTTCATCGCGGTCTACATCCACATGCTGCGCGGCCTGTACTATGGCTCGTACAAGGCGCCGCGCGAGATGATCTGGATCCTGGGCTGCCTGATCTTCTTCCTGATGATCGCGACCGCCTTCCTCGGCTACGTCCTGCCGTGGGGCCAGATGTCCTACTGGGGCGCCGAGGTCATCACCAACCTGATCGGGGCCATCCCCCTGATCGGCGAGCCGGTCCTGATCTGGCTGCGCGGTGGTCCGGCCATCGACAACGCCACGCTGAACCGCTTCTTCTCGCTGCACTACCTGCTGCCGTTCGTCATCTTCGGCGTGGTCGTGCTGCACCTGTGGGCGCTGCACACGGCGGGGCAGAACAACCCGGTCGGCATCCTGATCCCCAAGGAGCGGGTCGCCAAGGACACCGTTCCCTTCCACCCCTACTACACGGTCAAGGACGGCTTCGCCCTGATCCTGTTCCTGATCCTGTTCAGCATCTTCGTCTTCTTCATGCCGCACGCGCTGGGCCACCCGGACAACTACATCCCGGCCAACCCGCTGGTGACCCCGCCGCACATCGTGCCGGAGTGGTACCTGCTGCCCTTCTACGCGATCCTGCGCGCCATTCCCGACAAGTTCGGCGGCGTGGTGGCCATGTTCGCGGCGATCGGCGTGCTGTTCGTTCTGCCCTGGCTCGACACGTCCAAGGTGCGTTCCATGCGCTACCGTCCGACGGCCAAGATCTTCTATGCGATCTTCGTGGTGAACGCCTTCGTGCTCGGCTGGTGTGGGGCCATGCTGCCGGATGCTCCGGTTGTTCCGGGCATGCCCAGCTTCACCCTCTTCGACGGCGAACTGAACTCCTACCTGTGGCTGACGCGTCTCTCGACGCTCTACTACTTCGCCTTCTTCCTCGTGATCCTGCCGTATCTCGGCCTGAAGGAAGTCCCGTTGAAGATCCCCGCGTCGATCTCGGAGCCGGTGCTGAAAGGCCCCGACGCCATGACCGCCGCCGCCCCTGCCGCGCCTGAGAAGAAGGGCTGATCCCGATGAGCCTCTCCCTCCGCAAGATCGCGGTCGCGGCCCTCGCGATCGCCGCCATCTCCTCGCCGGCCTTCGCCGCCGGTGAGGCCAAGCATCCCCGTTCGGCAGGGTTCTCGTTCGAGGGGCCGCTCGGCACCTTTGACCAGACCCAGCTGCAGCGCGGCTACAAGGTCTATCGCGAGGTCTGCTCGGCCTGTCACTCGATGGACCTGCTGAGTTTCCGCACGCTCGGTGAGCGCGGCGGACCGTTCTACGATCCGTCGGCTCCCAGCGCCGCCGAGAACCGCTTCGTCCGCGCCATCGCGGCCGAGGCCCAGATCGCCGACATCGACACCGAGACCGGCGAGCCGATCATGCGTCCCGGCATCGCAGCCGACCGCTTCCCCAGCCCCTGGCCGAACCGGACGGCGGGCGCGGCGGCGAACGGCGGGGCCTATCCGCCGGACCTGTCGGTCATGGCCAAGGCGCGCAAGGACGGGTCGAACTACATCTACTCGCTGCTCAGCGGCTATGTGGACCCGCCGGTGGGTCTGCGCGTCGGCGCGGGCCAGTACTACAACCCGTACATGATGGGCGACATGACGCCCTTCTGGGACGGCGATCCGGACAAGGTGCCCTATGGCGGCTTCATCGCCATGCCGCCGGTCCTGTCGGATGGCCAGGTCACCTATGACGACGGCACCGAGGCGACCGTCGACCAGATGGCCAAGGACGTCGCGGCCTTCATCACCTGGGCGTCGGACCCCCGCGCGGTCGAGCGCAAGCAGACCGGCATGGGCGTACTGGCCTTCCTCGCCATCTTCGGCGGCCTGACCTACGCCAGCTACCGTCGTATCTGGAAGAACGTGGCCCACTAGGCGGTCGTTCGACCTCTGACAGATCAAGCCCGGCGGAGTTCGCTCCGCCGGGCTTTTTCGTGGCCGAGGCCGAAGCTGCTAGTGGCTTGGCAACGCTTCCCGGCTCTGGGCAAACTCGTGGAATGACCCAGGTCGCCAAGGATGACATGGCTCGCCGGCTCGACGCTTTCGTCGACGCCGCCTTCGCATTCGCCGTGACCCTGCTGATCGTGGGGGGAGGGGACACGCCCGAGCGGTTTTCGGACCTGTCGGCCATGCTGTTGCGCGCCCCGGCGTTCGCGGCCGCCTTCGCCCTGATCTCCATGTTCTGGCTGGGTTATCGCGACCTCGGGCGGCTGTGGCGGCATCGCGACGGCCTGTCGACCGCCCTCAGCCTGGCCATCGTCTTCGTGGTGCTGCTGTATGTCTTTCCCTTGCGCTTCATCATGGAGGCGGCCCTTCACGCCCTGTCGGGCGGGTGGCTGCCCGGCACGCAACTGGCCGAGACTTTGCAGGAGCAGCGGTATCTCTACGTCGCCTATGGGGCCGGATGTCTGGTGCTGTCCGTTCTTTATGCGACCCTCTATCGCCACCATCGCGGGCAGGGCGAGCCGACGCCGGATCAGGCGCTGACCGCCTCCATCTGGATCAGCAACTGGTCCATTCTCGCGGGCGTCTCCGGCGTCTCCATGCTCATGGCCGCCGCCGCGCCGGACGATCTCGCCAGCTGGGCGCCCGGCGTCGTCTACATGGTGATCGGCCCGCTGATCGGCCTCAGCATGGCCCTGCGGTTCGGGCGACGATCACGGCCTGAGGCACCCGGCGCGGTCGACACCGGCGGGACGACCCCCTAACTTTCGCGGCACTCACGGATTTCGCCGAAGGACATCATGCGCTTTCTGACCGCCGTCGCCGCCCTTGCCCTCGCCCTGCCCGCCGCCGCCGCGCAAGATTCGGGCTTCGACCCCGCCCGCCTGTCCCAGCACATTCGCATCCTGTCGGCCGACGACTATCAGGGACGCGGCATCGCCACCCCGGCCGAGGACCGGGTGATCGGCTATATGTCGGGGGCCATGGCGGCGGCGGGTCTGGAACCTGGCGGCGAGAACGGCGGCTGGACCCAGGCTGTCACGCTGAACCGCTTCACTGCGTCGAACGTCCAGGCCAGCCTGTCGGTTGGCGACTGGACCCTGCCGCTCATCCAGGGCGAGCATATCGTCGCCTCGACGCGTCGTCCCGGCTCGGACCACGTCATGCTGACGGACGCCCCGCTGGTCTTCGTCGGCTATGGCATCAAGGCACCCGAACGAAACTGGGACGACTTCAAGGGTCAGGACCTGAGCGGCAAGATCCTGGTCGTCCTGGTCAACGACGCCGACTTCGAAGAGCCCGCGCTCGACACCTTCGGTGGCCGGGCCATGACCTACTACGGCCGCTGGACCTACAAGTACGAGGAAGCGGCCCGGCAGGGCGCCGCCGGGGTCATCATCGTGCATGAGGACGCGCCGGCCTCCTACGGCTGGACAACGGTGCGGAACAGCTGGTCCGGCCCCCAGTTCGACATTGTCCGCTCCGACGCCAATGAGCGCATTCCGGTCGAGAGCTGGATCCAGCGCGACGTGGCCGTCGAGCTGTTCCGCCGCGCGGGCCTTGACTTCGACGCCCTGAAGGCCCGGGCCCGCAGCCGCGACTTCCGGCCCGTCGCCCTGACCGGGGCCGAGCTCGACGTCATGTTCGACGTGGCGTCCGAGCAGATCGTCACCCACAATATCATCGGCCGTCTGCCCGGCACGACGCGCCCGGACGAGACCGTCCTGTTCACCGGCCACTGGGACCACATCGGGGTCGGAGCCGTCGACGCCGACGGCGACGCCATCTTCAATGGGGCCGTCGACAATGCGTCGGGCATCGCGGGCCTGCTAGAGCTCGCCCGCATCGCCGCCGCCGCGCCGCGCACCGAGCGGTCGCTGGTCTTCATCGGCTTCACGGCGGAAGAGAGCGGCCTGCTGGGCTCGGAATACTACGCCGCCAACCCCCTCTATCCGCTGGAGACGACGGTCGGCGGCTTCAATATGGATTCGGCCAACGTCTATGGCCGCACCCGGCACCTCGGCGTGATCGGCTTTGGCCAGTCCGCCGACTTCGACGCCCGTCTGGAGGCGGCCGCCTCCGCCCAGGGCCGCACCATCGAGCCGGACCAGTCGACCCAGGCCGGCTTCTACTTCCGCTCCGACCACTTCCCGCTCGCCAAGCGCGGCGTGCCGATGGTCTATGCCGACTCGGCCGGCCCCTTCGTCGACGAACCGATCGCCGCCCGCACCGCCGCGCGCGACGAATACACCGCCCGCCGCTACCACCAGGCCAACGACGAATGGTCCGGCGACTGGGACTATCGCGGCCAGATCCAGGATCTTGAGGTTTACTGGTCCATCGCCCGTGACCTGGCCAACAGCAGCGACTGGCCGGCGTGGTCGGACACCTCGGAGTTCGCGGCGGCCCGCGCGGCCAGCGCGTCTGCGCGGGACTGAAGCTATCAGCCGGAGCTGGCGGCAGTCAGCTCCGGTAATCCCCGTTGATCTCGACGTAGCCCTTGGTCAGGTCGCAGGTCCAGACGGTGGCCGAGGCGCGGCCCATGCCGACGTCGACGGCGATGTCGATCTCATCCCGCTTCATGTAGGCGCTCATCTTGGCCTCGTCGTAGGTCGGGGACACGGCCCCGTCGACGGCGGCCTGATGCGGGCCGAAGCGGATGGCCAGGTGGTCGCGGTCGACGGGTTCTTCGGTCTTGCCGACGGCCATGACGATGCGGCCCCAGTTGGCGTCCTCGCCGGCGATGGCGGTCTTCACCAGCGGACTGTCGGCGATGGACTTGGCCAGCTTGCGGGCGGACGCGGGCGAGGCGGCGCCCTCGACCGTGATGCGGACGAACTTGGATGCGCCCTCGCCGTCGCGGACCAGTTGGTGCGCCAGGTCCAGCATGACCTTGTCGAGCGCGGCGGAGAACTCCTTCAGGCGACGGTCGCCGACCCGGCCGATGCGGGGCGCGCCGGACGCGCCCGTGGCGAATAGCAGGCAGGTGTCATTGGTCGAGGTGTCGCCGTCGACCGTCACGCTGTTGAAGGTCGTGCGGACGTGCAGTCCCAGCAGCGCCCTCAGCACCGTCGGGTGGATGTCGGCGTCGGTGACGATGAAGGCCAGCATGGTGGCCATGTCCGGCGCGATCATGCCCGACCCCTTGGCGATACCGGCGATCCGGACCGTGTAGCCGTCGACCTTGCACTCGGCGAACGACCCCTTGGGGAAGGTGTCGGTGGTCATGATGCCCCGACCGGCGGCCGCCCACTGCTCGGGAGCCGGGGTGTCGCCGTCGAGCTTGTGCTCGATCTCGCCGAGCTTTGACGCGATCTTGCGGTCGTCCAGCAGCACGCCGATGACGCCGGTCGAGGCCAGCATGACGTCGCGCTGGCGACAACCGAAGCGCTTGGCGACCTCGGAGGCCGTGCGGCGGGCGGCGTCGGCCCCGGCCTTGCCGGTGAAGGCGTTGGCGCAGCCGGCGTTGACGACGAGGGCGCGGACGTCCTGACCGCCGCCGGCGGAATCCAGCTGGCGGCGACACCAGTCGACCGGGGCCGAGCCGACCTTGTGCCGGGTGAAGACGCCGGCGCAGCTGGTACCTCGGGCGAAGCGGAAGACCACCAGGTCGTCGCGCTCATGTTTGTAGAAGCCCGCCCGAGCGGTGGTCATATCCACGCCGCCGACGCCGGGAATGGTCGGGAAGGGCACCGCGAGCGGCGAGACCTTCAGGCCCGGCTTGCCTGGCGCGGCCGGGGTCGCAGGCGAAGCCGAGGGCGAGCCTTGGGTGGCCTTGCGCAGCGCCGTGGCGAGCGGATCCAGCGCCTTGCCGACCGCCTGTTCGATGGCCTTGCCCGTCGAGCCTGGAGCGCGGGGGGCGCGGCTCACTGGGTGGCCGCCTTGGCGGCGGGGGCGGCGGGCGTTGCAGCCGGCGCCGCAGGGCGAGTGGCCGGGGCGGGCTGAGCGGCCGGGGCCGCGGGCGCCGACGCCGGCTCCTGGGCGCGACCTTCCTCGGCGGAGAGCAGAACCTCGACCTCGGCCTTGCCGCGCAACTCCTCCAGCAGCTGGCGCACGCCTTCGTAGGTCAGGTAGCGCACGATCTGGGGTCGGGCCTGTTCCAGCGTCGGCGGGCTTTCGCGGCGCCGATCCTCGACCCGCAGCACGGCCCAGCCGCCTTCGGTCTGGAAGGGGCCGACGGTGGAACCGGCAGGCGCGTCGCGCAGAGCGTTGGCATAGGCCTGGGGCATGACGTCGACCGTGGAATAGCCGAGGTCGCCGCCCGAGAAGCGCGTGGCCTCGTCGATCGAGCGTTCGATCGCCACGGCCTCGAAGGTCGCGCCCTGGCCGAGGATGCCCAGAACGGCGTCCGCTTCCTGGCGCGTCCGCGACAGGATCAGGCGCACGCGGATCTCCTCCGACGTCTGCGCCAGCCGCAGTTGTTCGCGATAGAGCGTCTCGACCGCCTGGTCCGAGATGGCCCCGTTGACGACGTTCTCGACCAGCATGTCGCCAAGGATGCGCTCGCGCGTCGCCTCCAGCCGGCGCTGGGCCAGGGGAGAGTTGTCCAGGCCGCGCCGTTCGGCCTCGCGGGCCAGAAGCTTCTGGTCGATGACCTCGTCCAGCACGCGACGGAACAGGTCCGAGGTGACGTCCAGGGGCTCTCCCTCGCCGATCAGCCCTTGAGCCACGGCCTCGCGCTTGACGTCGGACGCCCAGATCGTCTGGTTCTGCACCTCCGCGACGGCCCGGTCGCCGGGCTCGGGCGGGCGGTCTTCGCCGCCTCCGCGACCGCAGGCGGCGAGCGCCAGGGCGCCGGTCAGGGCCAGCAGGGTCAGGGCGTGGGAAAGGCGCCGCATCGGACGCTCCATGTCTGTGCGATCAGGCCCAAACGCGCGGCCGCAAAGCCCCTCGCGTTGACAGGGGTATGACCGGTGCTTAAGTCCCGCCTGCGCCCAAGTCGAGGGGTTTTCGAGCGTTCGCGCGGCCCCCACGCCGCACCGTCCGGCGGCCCCTCTCGCGGCGTTCGATCGCCGCTCTCCTAGGGCACCTCCTGAGCTCTGAACCGCTCGTCCGCTTCCGGATCATCCATGCTCGGCTTCGCCAAGAAACTCTTCGGCTCTTCCAACGACCGCAAGGTCAAGGACTTCATGAGCCGGGTCCAGAAGATCAACGCCTTGGAGGCCAAATACGCGGCCCTGTCGGACGACGAGCTGCGCATGATGACGGACGCCTTCCGCGACCGCATCGCCCAGGGCGAGAGCCTGGACAAGATCCTGAACGACGCCTTCGCCGTGGCGCGCGAGGCGTCCAAGCGGGTGCTGGGCCAGCGTCAGTACGACGTCCAGCTGACCGGCGGCATGATCCTGCACGAGGGCGGCATCGCCGAGATGCGGACCGGCGAGGGCAAGACCCTGGTCGCCGTGGCCCCGGTCTATCTGAACGCGCTGCTCGGCAAGGGCGTCCACGTCATTACCGTCAACGACTACCTGGCGCGGCGCGACGCCGAGTGGATGGGCCGGGTCTATCGCTTCCTGGGGCTGGAAGTCGGCGTGATCGTCAATGGCCTGTCGTCGGGCCAGCGGCAAATGTCCTACGCCGCCGACATCACCTACGGCACCAACAACGAGTTCGGCTTCGACTACCTGCGCGACAACCTGGTCTATGACCGGCGCGAGATGGTCCAGCGCGGCCACCACTTCGCCATCGTGGACGAGGTCGACTCCATCCTGATCGACGAGGCGCGCACGCCGCTGATCATCTCCGGCCCGACCGAGGACCGGTCCGAGCTCTACAAGATCGTCGACGCGCTGGTGAAGACGCTGATCCAGGACAAGTCGACCTATGACCTCGATGAGAAGCAGCGCCAGGCGCTGCTGACCGAGGAAGGCTCCGAGCGCATTGAGCAGATGCTGGAGGAGGGCGGTCACTTCGCCGAGGACACCACCGGTCTGTACGACGCCGCCAACATCAGCCTGGTGCACCACGTCAATCAGGCGCTGCGGGCCAATACGCTCTACCAGCGCGACAAGGACTACATCATCAAGGGTGGCGAGATCATCCTGATCGACGAGTTCACCGGCCGCATGATGCAGGGCCGTCGTCTTTCCGAAGGACTCCACCAGGCCATCGAGGCCAAGGAGGACGTCAAGATCATGCCCGAGAACCAGACCCTGGCCTCGGTGACGATCCAGAACTACTTCCGCCTGTACGAGAAGCTGTCGGGCATGACCGGCACGGCCGCGACCGAGGCCCAGGAATTCTCCGACATCTACAAGATGGACGTGCTGGAGGTGCCGACCAACCGGCCGGTCCAGCGCATCGACTACGACGACGAGGTCTATCGGACCTACAAGGAAAAGAACCAAGCGATCGCCGAGCAGATCGCGTCCTGCCACGTCAAGGGCCAGCCGATCCTGGTCGGCACCGTCTCGATCGAGAAGTCCGAGCAGCTTTCGGAACTGCTGCGGACCTATGCCTATGAGGTCGAGGTCTCGCGCACGCTCAAGCCCGAATACGTCGGCCGCGAGAAGGAAGCCCAGAAGATCGGCGACGCTGCCTATGACATCCAAACGGTCAAGGGCAAGGGCATCCCCCACAGCGTCCTGAACGCCCGCCAGCACGAGCAGGAAGCCTATATCGTCGCCGATGCGGGCTTGCCTGGCGCGGTGACCATCGCCACCAACATGGCCGGCCGCGGCACCGACATCCAGCTCGGCGGCAACCTCGAGATGAGGCTGTCCAAGTGGCGGCTGGAACAGCGCAACATGGCCGTCGAGGTCACGCCCGAGATGGAGAAGGCCGAGGAAGCGCGTCTGAAGGCCGACATCGCCGTGCAGAAGGAAAAGGCGCTGGCCGCCGGCGGCCTGTTCGTTCTGGGCACGGAGCGCCATGAGAGCCGCCGAATCGACAATCAGCTGCGCGGCCGGACGGGTCGTCAGGGCGACCCGGGCACGTCCAAGTTCTTCCTGTGCTGCGAGGACGACCTGCTGCGCATCTTCGCCGGCGACCGGCTGGACGCGATCATGCGGAACTTCGGCGTGGCAGAGGGCGAGGCGATTTCGCACCCCTGGCTGAACCGCGCCGTCGAGACCGCCCAGAAGCGGGTCGAGACGCGCAACTACGACATCCGCAAGAACCTGCTGAAGTACGACGACGTCGTGAACGACCAGCGCAAGGCCGTGTTCGAGCAGCGCCAGGAGTTCATGGACTCCGAGGACCTGTCCGAACTGGTCGGCGAGTTCAGGAACGATGTGATCTCCGACCTGGTCGAGCGGTTCATGCCGCCCAAGGCCTATGCCGAGCAGTGGGACATCGACGGCCTGGACGAGAAGGTGAAGTCGACGCTGGGCCTGACCCTGCCGCTGCACGACTGGGCCGCCGAGGAAGGCGTGTCCAACGAGGAGGTCGAGGAGCGCATCCGTGAGGCCGCTGACAAGCGCGCTGCAGAGCGTCTGGAGCAGCTGGGCGAGGGCCAGATGCGGGGGCTGGAGAAGCAGTTCCTGATGCAGATGATCGACATGCAGTGGCGCGAGCACCTGGTGCATCTGGACCACCTGCGCGGCGTCATCGGCCTGCGCGGCTATGGCCAGCGCGATCCGCTGAACGAATACAAGACCGAGGCCTTCAGCCTGTTCGAGACCCTGCTGCACGAGCTGCGGCACAATGTGACGCGCTGGTTGATGACGGTGGAGTTCCGTTTCGAGGCGCCGCCGCCCATGGACATGCCCGAGTTC
Organism: Brevundimonas bacteroides DSM 4726; assembly: GCF_000701445.1. GTDB lineage: Bacteria > Pseudomonadota > Alphaproteobacteria > Caulobacterales > Caulobacteraceae > Brevundimonas > Brevundimonas bacteroides. The sequence goes on along the minus strand of NZ_JNIX01000008.1, from coordinate 203,180 downwards.
CAGGAGATCCACCTGAACCCCGGGACGGGCCAGAACGAGATGGCCGATCCGATGGCGCAGAACCCGGAGGGTCAGGTGACGGGCGACGACCGCTCGCGCCTGCCGGTCGAACTGCTGCCCGCCGGGTGGGAGCGGACGCCGCGGAACGCCGACTGTCCGTGCGGATCGGGTCGCAAGTTCAAGCACTGCCACGGGGCGCTGGTCTGATCGCCGGGGCGTGGTAATCTGAGCTTCATGGGCAAGCACGAGACGATCACGGCGGACATCGACGAGGATCTGGCGGCCGTGGTTCACGCGGCGGTCGAGGCCGGCGACTATGCGGACGTCGCCGACGTCGTGCGCCACGCCCTGAGCAGATGGCGGGAGGCGTCCCGGATGCTCGACCAAGAGGGTTTGAGAGCGGTGCTGGACTCATCGTTGGACAGCGGGATCGGCAAATCGGCGGACGAAATTCTGATCGACTTGCGCGCCAAGTACGAAAATCCGCCGTCCAGAACGAAATCCTCCGGATGAGGGTGATCTTCTCGCCCGATAGCGAGATCGATCTGGACGACATCGCCGCGTACATCGCCATCGACAATCCGGAACGCGCCTTCAGCTTCGTCGAGGAGATCGTCGAGGCCGCCAGTCGCCTCGATCACTTTCCCGAGCGCCACGCCGTGCTGGTGAAGGGTCGGCGTGACTACCGTTGCCTGATTCATGGCCGCTATCGCATCCTTTATTCAGTCGAGACCGACCATGTTCGGATCGCGCGAGTGATCCACGGGCGTCGTCTGATCCGTCCGGACATGCTTGGGTAAATCATGAGCCACAAACCCCTCTTTTCCCGCGCGCTGGCGCTTGATCCGGACCGGCTGCATTTCGCGGCCCACAGCCATCACCTGTGGCCGGACGCCTCCTTCGACGGGCAGGTACGGGCCTGGGTCGAGGCCAATCATTTTGCCGATCGCAAGTGGGACCTGGTCTTCGGCGAGGTGGTGCCGGAGGCGCAGCGGCATATCGCGAAGGAACTGGGGCTGCCGGATCCGGAGACTGTGGTCTTTGCGCCCAACACCCACGACTTCCTGATCCGGGTCTTCTCGGGCATCGAGACCCGGCCCATCCGCATCCTGACCACCGACGGAGAGTTCCACGCCTTCCGCCGCCAGGCAGAGCGGTGGGAGGAGGCCGGAGAGGCGGTCGTGACGCGGCTGCCTCTGGAGCCGTTTGAGACGTTCGACGAGCGGTTCGTGGCGGCGGCCAAGGGGGGATCGTTCGACGCCATCGTGGTCAGCCAGGTCTTCTTCAAGACAGGCCAGGCGATCGGCTGCATCGACGATCTGGCGGCGCTGGCGAAGCACGAGGGGCCGTGGGTGATCGTCGACGGGTATCACGGCTTCATGGCCGCGCCGACGGACCTGTCGGGCGTGGCGGACCGGATCTTCTACGTCTCGGGCGGCTACAAGTACGCCATGACCGGCGAGGGCGCGGGGTTCCTGCACGCGCCCGACGGTTTCTGCGAGCGGCCGGTGGTGACGGGATGGTTCGCCGAGTTCGGCAATCTGATGGGGCCGCCGGACGGGGTTCAGTACCGCGCCGACGCTGGCCGCTTCTGGGGCGCGACGTTCGATTCCACCCCGCTCTATCGCTTCAACGGCGTGCGGCGGATGCTGGACGAGAATGGCCTGACCACAGCGGATGTCTCGGCCCACGCCGACCGTCTGTCGTCACGGTTCTACGAGGCGCTCAAGGCCGGAGAATGCGGTCGGCTGGGCGAGGCCGAGGTGCTCAATCCCCCGCCCGGCGACAACCAGCCCCGCGCCAGGTTCCTCGCCTTGAAACACAAGGACGCCCAGCGCTGGCGGGCCGATCTGCTCGCGGCGAACGTGGTGACCGATGTGCGCGACGAGGTGATCCGCTTCGGGTTCGGGCTCTATCAGGACGCTGATGACGTCGAGCGACTGATCGGCGTCTGCCGCCGGCTGTTCGGCTAGGCCGCCTCGGCGCCCCGGCGCAAACGCCAGAAGCGCAGGGTCCGCAGCGCCGCGTCGCGCTGGAGCTCGGCATACATCTTGGCGTAGCTGTGGGCCTTGCCCATGGCGTTTTCCTCGGCGTTGAGGATCACCACGGCGAAGGTCAGGAACAGGGCGCGATCCAGGTCTGCCGCCTTGCAGACGATGGAGAGCGCATCCAGCTCCTTCTTGTCCACGATCGACTGGGCGGTGTGGAAGTCGATGTCGGCCAGCTGGGCCAGCGAAATGAGGAACGACGTGCGGCTGCCCGAGCGCAGGAAGCGGGCCAGCATGGTCGGCGTCAGCTGGTTGGCCGCCTTCAGCTCTTCGACATAGGCCAGACACTCGGCGTAGTCGGGCGGCAGGGCCCCGTCGTCGGTGGCGACACGGGCGCGACCGGCCGCGAGCGCGCTTTCCAGCAGGGCTGGGTCCATCGAGGCGTTCTGTTCAAGAATGCGCTGACGCAGGCGGGCCTCGACAACGAAATACATGTCGTTCAGCAGGTCGGGCGGCAGGGAGGCACGCTGGACCGTGGCTTCGTGCAGCGCCGGATTGGCCTTGGCGCGTTCCACCGCCGTCTCGCTGGCGGCGCGCGACAGGCGGGCCCCGTCGTTCCGCAGCAGGCTGCCCAGGGTGTCGTCGTCGCCGCGTTCGACGATGACGTCTGACACGGCTTCGGACACGGTCGGGCGTTCCGAGACGGCCTTCAGGTGGTCCTGGCCCTTGGTGCGGACGACGCCCAGCAGGTCTTCGTCGGTGAGCACCGTGGAGGCGCGCAGCACCGCGGCGGCAACGGCGGCTTCATCATTGGCCAGGCGGCGGATCAGACCGCGCGGCGCGTCGGGCGACAGGGCGAAACGCGCGGACAGTTCGGCCCGGACGGCCGTTTCCATCTCCGCCGTCAGGTCGCTGAGAACCGAGTCGTAAAGGGCGTCCTCGGCTGCCGTGCGCTGGCCCGAGCCGAAGAAGTGGTCGGTCAGTTCACGCAGCAGGGCCCGGCGCTTCTCCGACGATTGTTCCTGCGCCAGCAGGATCAGGTCGGGCAGGCGCGAGCCGGTCTCGACGGGTTCCATCTCGGCAACGTCGCTCATGGCAGGCTCGGATCGGCGTTGGCGACGGGGATGCGGCGGCCCTGGGCGTCGCGGCGGATCGGCTCCACCTCCGGCGGCTGGGCGAGATCCAGCGCGACGCTGTCGAAGAAGACGGGGTCGGGCATGACCGTCGGGTCCGGCTGGCGGCCCGCCGCGCGGTGGACGGAGTAATACCGGGCCGGGGCCTGGCCCGTGGCGCTGGTCTGCACCGGAGACTGCTGGAGCGGGGCCTGTTCAACAGGCGCAGTCTCAGGCTGGGTGGTCTGGCTTTGGGCCGGTGCAGCGCCTTGTGAGCGCAGACGGAAGATCGGGGCGTCCGGTCGCGGGGCCATGGGGTCGGCGGCGCTCGCGGTCGTTGGGCTGGCCGCAGGAGCGTACGTTGGCTGGGTGTAGACGGGCTGGGCGACCGGGGCGGACGGGGCCGAAACCGGAGCTTCGACGCGGGGTTGGGCCGGGGGGACCGGGGCGACGCGGGCGGGGGCCGCCGTGACGGGCGGGAGCGGTGGCGCGGCGGCCAGCTCGGTCGTGGCGTAGGCGAGGGGATCCGGGTTGCCGGGCGCGAAGGAAGGGGCGACGCGCGGGCCGATCCAGGCGCTGGCGGGGGTCAGGCCGCCATCGGTGATGGGCAGCGGCGGGTTGAACGGTTGCATCTGCGGCCGGGCGAGCCCCTGGGACGGGGCAACGCGGCGAGGCAGGATGTCGGCGCGGGCGGTGCCCACGGCCATGCGCGGCGGTGTCGTCGAGGTCGTGCGGTTGGCCCAGGACAGATAGCGCGAACCAGTGGGTGGAGACTGCGTCTGGGCCTGGGCGACGCCGCCCAGCGCGAGACAGGCCAGGGCGGTCGCGAGGCCAAGGCCTGCGATCTGGACGGTCGGGCGGGCGCAGGTCATCGGCAACTTGGCCAAGGCGGAGCTCCGGTCCATGACGGACAGGGACAAAGCCTAGCCATCCGCGGCTTAACCCCGGACTAACGCGGGATACCGTTCAACCCGGCGCACGGGGGCCGGCTGTCGGATCAGGCCCGGGATGCGATCACCCGACGCTGGATCGCCGTGGTGGCGGCGTTCAGCAGCAGGCCGAGAACGGAGAGGCAGACGAGCGCCGCCAGAAGCTCTGCAGTGCGCAGCCGATTGCCGGCCTCCAGCAGGCGCCAAGCGAGCCCTTGTGTGGCCCCCGAGCCGGAAACGAACTCGGCCACTACGGCGCCGACCACCGACAGGCCCGCGGCGACGCGGATGCCCTCCAGCGCGAAGGGCAGGGCGGAGGGGAGGCGAAGCCGCGTCAGGCGCTGGAGCCGGGTCGCGCCGTGCAGGTCGAACAGGCGTTCCAGGTCCGGATCGGCGGATTTCAGGCCCGTCAGCACGCCCGAAAAGATGGGGAAGAAGGCGACGGCGGCGGCCAGAGCGATAACCGCCCGGTCGGCGTGGTCCAGCCCCGCCCAGATCAGCACCAGAGGCGCGATGGCCACGACCGGGGTGACCTGCAGCGCCACGGCCAGCGGGGCCACGGCCTGCTCGGCCGGGCGGCTGAGGGAGACCGCGATGGCGAGGCCTCCGCCCAGGACGGTGGCGACCATTAGGGCCTGGAACGCCATCCAGAAAGTCTGGAGCGCCGAGGCGGCCAGCACAGGACCGTTCTCGACCAGGGCGATGGCGACCGCGCTGGGCGGCGGCAGGAAGTAGACGGGGACGGCGAGCGCCCGGCAGGCGACCTCCCAGATCGCCAGCAGCAGGGCGGTCAGGATGAGGCCGGGCAGGGCGGAGAGGACGCGGTTCATGCGGCCTCCGGCATGGCGGCGGCGAGGGCCTGGGCGACGTCTTCGACGGCTTCCCGGAAGGCGGGGTCGCGCCGCCAGTCGGCTGGGCGGGGCAGGGGACCGGGCATGGGCAGGTCGGCCACGGCACGGCCATCGGCGGCCGACAGGACGACGACGCGGCTGGCCAGATAGGCGGCCTCCTCGACGTCATGGGTGACGAAGACGGCGGCGAAGGGTCGGGCCGACCAGAGGCGGTGCAGGTCCTCGATCAGGCCGCGCCGGGTGATGGAATCCAGCGCCGCGAAGGGCTCGTCCAGCAGCAGCAGGTCGGGCTGGATCGACAGGGCGCGGGCCAGCGACACGCGCATGGCCATGCCGCCGGACAGCTGGCGCGGGCGGGCGGTGGTGCGGTCTCCGAGACCCACGGCGGTCAGGGCTTCGTCGGCGCGGCGGCGAGCCTCGGCGGCCGGGACGCCGGACAGTTCCAGCGGCAGGGCCACGTTGGTCCGGGCGTCGGCCCAGGGCATCAGGGTCGCGCTCTGGAACACGAAGCCGGTGCTGTTGGTGGTCTCTGGTCGGGTGATCGAACCCTGCGCCGGAGTCTCGAGGCCCGCCAGCATACGCAGCGCCGTCGACTTCCCCGCGCCCGACGCCCCGACCAGGGCGACGATCTCGGACGTGGCGACGGCCAGGTCGATGGGGCCCAGAGCCGCGCGGCCGGGGTAGCGGACGACGGCTCCGGTCAGGCGCGCCAGAGGGGTGTCAGCCACGGCCCGGCAGGAAGGCGTCGGTGAAGGCGTTCCTCCAGCGGAGGTCGGCCGAATAGACGCCGGCCTGGCTGGTGACGTCGAAGAACTGGCGCCAGCGATCCTCGGTCATGGCCCCCAGGCCATAGAGGGCCGCGTCGCCGGAATCGACGATGCCGTACTCGCTGAGCTTGGCCCGGGCCTGATCGAGCACGTCCTGGGTCATCTCGGGATTGGCCTGCCGGATCAGGGCGTTGGCGGCGGACGGATCGCCGCGCATGTAGTCGCGCCAGCCCTCCACCGAGGCGGCGATGAAGGACCGCAGGGCGTCTGCGTTGTCGCGCGCGAAGGCGTCGGGCGACAGGACCATGGTCGCGTAGGAGGGGTAGCCCTCATCGGCCAGGAGGAAGACGCGGGGCTCAAAGCCCGCCTCCTTCTGGATCGTGTAGGGCTCGGAGGTCAGATAGCCCTGCTGGACCGCCCGCTCGTCGGCGATGAAGGGGGCGGGGTTGAAGTTGTACTTCCGCACCTGATCGTCGGTGAAACCGTATTTGGCCTTGAGCCAGACCCAAAAGGCCGTGATCGAGGCATCGGCCAGCAGGAAGGGCCGGCCGGCCAGATCGGCGATGGTTTCCAGCGCCGGATCGGGGTGGGCGATCAGGACCTGGGGATCCTTCTGGAAGAAGGCGGCGACGGCCTTCACCGGAGCGCCTTCCGCCACCAGATTCAAGGGGATGAAGCTGTTGGAGCCCATGCCGAGCTCGACGGCGCCGGACGCCAGCAGCTGGGGCACGTTCACGCCGGGACCGCCCTGGATGATCTGGACGTTCAGGCCGCGCCGCTCATAGGCCCCGGAGGCCAGCGCCTGATAGAAGCCGCCGTGCTCGGCCTGGGCGCGCCAGTCGGTGGCGAAGCGGATGCGGATGCGGCCCTGTTCGTCGACGGGGGCCTCCGAGTTCGAGCAGGCGGCGCTCCCCACCGCGGTCACGGCGATCCCGCCCGCCAGGATCAGGCGGCGGCTGACGAGCCCATGAGTCGATGACGGCGGCATGGCCGGACCCTAGGCTGTGCTGGAAAAGATGGGAAGCGGAGCGACGCCGCAGGCACGCGAGCGTTAGCCCACTCCATTGGGGCTCAAGCAGCGAACGGCCGCGCCGTGAGCGGTAGCCCAAACCAAAATTGAGCGAGGGGACGAAAGCCCGGTCGAACCGGTACTCGCGTCCCCTCGCCAAGTCCGGGTTGGGACTTGGCCTTTGAGGTTCAGGACCCTGGCCTGGGCGCCCGCGAGGCGAACCCCGAAGACGGTCGGCTGTATCCTGGCGGCTCCTGTCCGATGTCGGTGCGCAGAGGATTTTCGCCCCCGGCGTCGTTCATCGATCCCGGCCCATGCCGGAAATCGCATGCGATTTCCGCCATACCCGTCCACCCCGCGCCGAAACGCTAAAGGTCTGGGGCCTGGGCCCTGCCCGGGATTTCCGCGTCCACCGAAGTGGCTTGGAACCCTTGGTCAGAGAGCCGGACCGACCCGCTAGAACTTCCGGCTCTCACCGATTTCCGCGCCGCCGTGTCCCTCGGCCTGTTGACGTTCGCGCCAAATCCGTTAGACGGCAAGCGCCCGAACTCGTACCGCTGTGCAAAATCGCCCGGGGCCCGGTGCATAACCCTGTGAAGATCAGTGGACAGATCAGATTCGCGATTGCGGATCAGTGATTTGGGTTTTCCACAGTTTCGGCTGTTTGACTGTCTGCAGCGGGCTTTGGCTCAGTGGCGGCCTCCAGCGGTTCTTTCCGTTGTGAAGCATCAGGCGGCCCTCCAGAGTGTTGGGTTAACGGTTTGGCTGACGGGCTCCATTTGCAAACCAACTTTTGCATAGAACTGTATCGGCGTTGGTCGTAGCTCCATTGGCCACTTTCGTTATCGAAGTTCCAGCGCTCGCGCTGTATGAAGTCCGCAGCAGCGTTCCAATCTCGAAAGATTGCTCCAGCAATCCAGTCGCGATAAGTCGGGCCGTCAAGAGCCTTTTTTTCAATAAAGAGAGCAATGGTCTCATAGTGATTTAGATATCCAAGTACTGCAAACCTATCAGGACGCAGATATTCTGGAGGATTGTGGAGTTCGGTGAATGAATTTCGGCGACGATAGCGCGAAAATACTCGTGTCATGTGCATGTATTGCTCAGAATATTCTGTTTGTTGTATATATTCTAGCGTGCGCATGACGCAGCGCTCATGCCCATCGGACCGGGATTGTGCGCCAGCAATCCATAGCCCGAGGGCAGCGATCGCTACAGAAATGATCGTTGCTAATGGTTCTAGGTACGGCTCCCAGTTGCCGGGACTAGGCGGTACCCACAAAGCTAGGTCGGACATCCAATCGCCTCATGATCTGAAGTTGGAGATCAGCGGCTAGCTAGGCCATGGCAGCGCTCATGGTTGCAAGGCCTCGCGCCGGGCCTCGATTTCCAGCCATTCCTCTTCGGCGGCCTCCAGCTTTGACCGGGCGGCGTCCAGTGCCTTCATGGTGGCGTCGAAGCCGGAGGGGTCGCGGCTGTAGAAGTTGACGTCCGCCAGGCGGGCCTCGTGGGCGGCGATGTCGGCGGGCAGGGCGGCGATCAGGGCGTCCAGTTCCTTGAGGCGGTGGGTGTCCTTGAAGGAGAGTTTGGCCGGTTTGCGCGACGTCTCTCCCTCCCCCTTGTGGGGAGGGGTGGCCGCGTCAGCGGCCGGGGTGGGGCTCGAACGGACGGACCCCATCCTGGCGGCTCCGCCGCCTGTCCCTCCCCATGAAGGGGAGGGAGAAGGAGACAGGAAACCCGGGTTCTGGCCGATGAAGTCGGTCCAGCCGCCGGGGGTTTCGACGATGTCGCCCCGGCCGTTCATGCCGATGGTCGATGTGGCGAGGCGGTCGACGAAGTCGCGGTCGTGGCTGACCAGTATCAGGGTGCCGTCGTACTGCTCCAGGAGCTCCTCAAGCTTGTCGAGGGTCTCCATGTCCAGGTCGTTGGTGGGCTCGTCCAGCACCAGCATGTTGGCGGGCTTGGCGAGCGCCCGGGCAAGCAGCAGGCGGTTGCGCTCTCCGCCGGACAGGGTCGAGATCGGCTGGCGCAGCTGGCCCTCCTGGAACAGGAAGTCCTTGGCGTAGGCGGCGACGTGCTTGGAGTGGCCGCGCACCAGGATGCTGTCGCCGCCGCCGGGGGTCAGGGCGTCCCACAGGGTCATGTCGGACTTCAGCCCCTCGCGGGACTGGTCGAGATAGACGGGCTCGAGATTGGCGCCGAGCTTGACCGTGCCCTCGTCGGGGGCGAGCTCGCCCAGCAGGATCTTGACCAGGGTCGTCTTGCCCGCGCCGTTGGGACCGACGATCGCCAGGCGGTCGCCCCGGATGAGGCGAGTGGTGAAGGGCTTGATGACGGTCCGGTCGCCGAAGCGTTTAGAGACCCCCTTCAGGTCCGCGACCAGCTTGCCCGAGGTGACGCCGGAATCGACGCCGAGGTGGATCTCGCGGGGGATGTCCTTGACCCGGAGCGCCCGGTCCTGACGCATGGCCTCCAGAGCGCGGGCGCGGCCTTCGTTGCGGGTGCGCTGGGCGGTGATGGAGCGGTAGAAGGTGTAGGTCTCGGCTTCGATGCGCTTGTTGAGGCGGCGCAAGGATTCGGCCTCCTCTTCCTGGACCTTGGCGGCCCAGTCGTCGAAGGCGTCGAAGCCCTTGTTCAGGGTGCGGACGCGGCGGTGTTCCAGCCAGTGGCAGGACTGGGTGACGCGGTTCAGGAAGGCGCGGTCGTGGCTGACGATCAGGGCGGCGCACTTGGCGGCGATGATCTCCTTTTCGAGGAGCTCGATGGCCAGGATGTCCATGTGGTTGGTCGGCTCGTCGAGCAGGAGCAGGTCGGGCTCCTCGGCGAAGGCCTTGGCCAGCGCCGCGCGGCGGGTTTCGCCGCCGGACAGGCCCTTTGCGGACTTGTTCGGGTCCATGCCGAAGGTGGTCAGCCAAGCCTCCGCCATCCAGGGCTCGGCCGTGCCGGATGAGGCATAGTCCAGCAGGGTCTCGCCGACGATCAGCGGCTCCTGCGGCACATAGGCGAAGCGCGTGCCGGCCTGGACGGACCGGTCGCCGCTGTCGGGCTCGATCAGGCCCATGACCAGCTTCATCAGGGTCGACTTGCCCGCGCCATTGCGACCGACGAGGCAGGAGCGGGTGCGCGGTTCGATGGCCAGGTCGACGCCTTCGAACAGGGGACGCTGACCGTCCTGGAGACGGACTTCCTTGAGCGCGACGAGAGGAGGGCGGGCGGCCATGGCGCGGGGCTATAGACGACCGTGACGCGGATGGCCACCTGAGTGTGATAGCGAAAAATGCTTGCAAGGGAGCGTGTCCGCCCATAGGTTCGCGCTTGCATGAACAGCAAGCAGAAGCGGACGCTGGAGGCGGTTTTCACCGACCCGGTTTCCGGGACGATCGAATGGGCTGCGATCGAGAGTCTGCTGGTCGCCGTGGGCTGTCGTGTGATCGAAGGTTCCGGGTCGCGCGTGCGGTTCGCGCGGGGAGAGGAAGCCGAGTTTTTTCATAGGCCTCATCCAGCCAAGGAGGCCAAACGCTATCAGGTCAGGGCGGCCAGGGGCTTTCTGATCAGACTGGGTGTCGAACCATGAGCATGATGACGTACAGGGGCTATTCGGCGGCGGTCGATTTCGATCCCGACGACGAGATCTTCTTCGGCAAGATCGCCGGGATTCGTGACGGCGTGGGCTTCCATGCCGACACAGTCGCGGAGCTGAAGGCGGCGTTTCGTGAGGCGGTCGACGACTATATCGACACCTGCGCCAAGATCGGGAAATCGCCGGACAAGCCCTATTCCGGGAAAGTCATGTTCCGGGTGGATCCTGAGGTTCACGCCCGCGTCGCCAAGGCGGCGGAACTATCGGGCCGCAGCCTGAACGCCTGGGCCGAAGAGGCGCTGCGCAAGGCCGCCGATGCCGACATGGCCAAGGCCGTGGCGGTTTGACCGAGGTCTCGGCGCAACCCTTCTGGCGGACCAAGCGTCTGGAGGAGATGACCCGCGAGGAGTGGGAGAGCCTGTGCGACGGGTGCGGGCTGTGCTGCCTGATCCGGTTCGAGGACGAGGACACCGGCGAGGTCATTCCGACCAAGGTGCACTGCAAGCTGTTCGACGGCGACGCCTGCCGGTGCTCGGACTATGCCAACCGGAAGGTCCATGTGCCGGACTGCATCCAACTGACGCCGTGGAACATCGAGGCGCTGGAGTGGATGCCGAAATCCTGCGCCTATCGGCGGCTCCACGAGGGGCGCGGACTGGCGGAGTGGCATCCGCTGGTGTCGGGCGACCCCGAGAGCGTGCACCGGGCGGGGGTTTCGGTCCGGGGGCAGACGATTTCGGAAGAGGGCCTGGCCGATCCGGAGGATGCGCTGGACTACGAGGCGTCGGAATGGGTCGAGGAACGGGGCGTGGGGAGCCGCCGGTAACCAAACCTTGGAACCTTACCGCCAAGGCTGGGAGCATCGTTCGGCCGGAGGTTTCATGAGCAGCGTCCCCGCGGGTCCGGAAATCCTTCCGACGTCCTTTGACCGGCTGACGGCGCTGGCCTGTGCGGCGCTCGACCTGCCGTTCGGCCTGGTGTCGGTACTCGAGGACGATCAGGCGGTATTCCGCTCCGAAATCGGAACGGGCCAGAAGGCGTTGCCGCGCGAGGTCAGCGTCAGCGCCCGGCTTGCGGCCATGGGGCCGGACGCGACCCTGGTGGTGACGGATGCGCTGGAACATCCCGAGTTCTGCCGGCATCCCTGGGTGACCGGGGAGCCCGGGATCCGATTCTTCGTCGGCACGACGATCTGCGATGCCGCCGGCAGCCCGATCGGGGCCATCGCGGCCATGGACACCGTGCTCCACGACCCGCCGACCCCGTCGCAGATGACCATGCTGCGTCATCTGGCGCGCCTGGCCGGTGACCTCTACGATCAGGTGCAGGTCCAGCGGAAGCAATTCGAGCAAATGACGCTGCTGGGCCTGGCCGAGGAGATGGCGGGCCTGGGCCGCTGGCGTTTCGATCTGGTGACCCGCAAGGTCGACTGGTCCGATGCGGTCTATCGCATCCACGGCCGCGACCCGGAGACCTTCGATCCCAGCTATGCTGACGTCCTGTCGGACTACCATCCGGAGGACCGGGAGAACCTGGCGGCCCATGTCGAACGGGCCATCACCACGGGCGAGGGCTATGACCTCGAACTGCGGCTGGTCAGCGCCACCCGGGGGGAGCGACGGGTCATAACCCGCGCCGGGACTGAAATCGGCGAACACGGCCGGCCGATCGCCCTGTTCGGCGTGTTCCAGGACATCACCGATATCGTGAGAACCCAGGAAAGATTGGAGCGCAGCGAGACGCTGTTCCGTGAGATGAGCGATACGGCGACCGACATCATCGCCCGATACGCCCTCGACGGGACGTTCCTGTATCTGTCGCCCGCCGTCGAGACGATCCTGGGGTATCGGCCGGACGAGATGGTCGGGCGCACATGCGAGGATTTCATTCCGGCCGAGGATCTGGCGGGGATGAAGGCCGTGATCCAGGCCTATGTCGAGGCCGGACCGGGCGCGACGCCGCCGCGCCACGAGTATCGTGGGATCCGGGCCGATGGCACGATGGTCTGGCTGGAGGCGACACCCCGCGCGGTTTGGGATGAGACCGGCTGCAAGGTTCTGGAAATCCACGACCACGTCCGCGACATCACGACGCGCAAGGCCGCCGAACGGGTTCAGCTGGAGCTGGTCGAGACCCTGGGCATGGCCGAAGAACTGGGGGGCGTCGGCTGTTGGCGGCTGGACGTCGCTAGCGGGGCCGTGACCTGGTCCGACGAGGTCTACCGGATCCACGGCAAGAGCCGGGCGACCTTTGATCCCAGCTTTGATGACGCGGTCGGCTGTTACCACCCCGATGACCGCCCGGTGGTCGCCGAGGTCTGCCAGCGGGCGATCGAGACCGGAGAGAGCGGGGGGTTCCAGCTGCGACTGATCCGGGAGGACGGCGAGGAGCGGATCGTGACGTCGCAGTGTCGCCCTGAGCGGGACGAGACGGGAGCGATTACGGCCCTGTACGGCGTGTTCCAGGACGTGACCGAACAGGTCCGCGCCGAGGAAATCATCCGCGCCAGCGAGGCCCGCTATCGCCTGCTGGCGGACAACTCCACCGACATCATCGCCACCTTCGGCCTGGACGGGGTGTTCCGCTATGTCTCGCCGGCGGTCCAGGCAGCCATGGGATATGAGGCGGACGCGGTGATCGGTCGGCCGATCTCGGACTTCATCCATCCGGAAGACTATCCCCGGGTGCTGGAGACCTTCGCCGCCTATGCCAAGGCACCGGAGGGCACGCCATCGCCGCGGGTGGCCTATCGCGCGATCCACAGGGATGGCCGGACCGTATGGCTGGAGGCTCATCCCAGGCTGATCCGGGACGACCACGGCCAGCCGGTCGAGTTCCAAGATGTCGTTCGCGACATCACCGAGACCAAGGCGCTGGAAGACGAACTGATCGCCGCCAAGGAGGCGGCAGAGCACGCGTCCAAGGCCAAGACCGAGTTCCTGGCCAATATGTCCCACGAGCTGAGGACGCCGCTGACCAGCGTGATCGGCTTCTCGGGCCTGCTGAAGGACAGCCCGGCCCTGCCGGAGGCCGAGCGGCGCTATGCCGACCGTATCGCGACGGCGAGCGAGGCCCTGCTGGGGGTCATCAACGACATCCTGGACTATTCCAAGCTGGAGGCGGAAGCCTTCGATCTGGACCCGCAGCCGTTCGACCCGGCCGAGACGGCGCGAAGCGCGGCGGCGATCGTGGAGGGGCAATGCGCAGCCAAGCGTTTGGCGCTGACGCTGGACCTGGACACGACGCTGCCGATCGCCCTGATGGGCGACGAGGGGCGGATCCGGCAGGTTCTGCTGAACTTCCTGTCGAACGCCGTGAAATTCACGGTTTCGGGCGAAATCCGGCTGGAAACGCGCTGGAGCGAAGGACGGCTGAGGGTCGCGGTCAGCGATAGCGGCATCGGCGTCGCGCCCGAGAAGATCGAGACCCTGTTCGACCGGTTCACCCAGGCCGATGCCTCGACCACGCGTGTCTATGGCGGAACCGGGCTGGGGCTGGCGATCAGCCGGCGTCTGATCGAGATGATGGGTGGTGAGATCGGGGCGACCAGCCGGCCGGGCGAGGGATCGACCTTCTGGTTCGAGGTGCCTTTGCCGGTCGCGGAGGCGGGCGATGCCGATGAGCCCGATGCCGTGTTCGACCTGCCGACCGGCCTGAAGGTCCTGATGGCCGACGACGCGCCGGCGAACCGCGAGCTGGTCCGGATCATCCTGGCGGGTTGGGATGTCGAGCTGGAAACCGTCGAGAACGGGGCTGAAGCGGTGCAGGCGGCGGCCAAGGGCGCGTACGACCTGATCCTGATGGATGTGCACATGCCGGTGATGGACGGCATGGACGCGACGCGGGCGATCCGGGCTTTGCCGGGGTCTATCGGCCGGGTGCCGGTCATCGCCTTGACGGCCAACGTCCAACCGGAACAGGTCGAGGCCTGCTGCGCGGCGGGAATGGACGCCCATGTCGGCAAGCCGATCCAGGTCGGCGAACTGATCGCGACGATGGCGCAGGCCCTGTCGCGCACGATGGACGAAAATGCCGGGGACCGGGCCGCATGAGCGCTCACGTGATGGTGGTCGAGGACAATGACGCTGCGCGTGACCTCATGGACGTCGCGCTCAGTCAGGCCGGGTTCCAGGTGTCTGCGGTCTCGAACGGAGAAGCGGCGCTGGATCTGATGAACCGCCAGCGGTTCGGCCTTGTGCTGCTGGATGTGCACATGCCTCGCCTGAGCGGTCTTGAGGTGCTGGAAGCGATCGGGCGATTGAAGGTCAGGCCACCGGTCCTGATGGTCAGCGCCGATACCGAGGGCGACATCGTCAGGAAGGCCGTCGGACTGGGCTGCATCGGTTATGTGGCCAAGCCCTTCCTGCCCAAGGACCTGATCGAGCGGGCGCGGTGGGCGCTGGCCGGGCCCGTGCCGATGACCATGCACTGACGCCCGACACGTTCGCTGTTTTTCTCAATCATCCAACGAGGCCCCGAATTCGCCTGAGAAATCAGGGGGCGAACGATTTCTGGCGCGCTGAATGCGCCCGCATGCGCCGATCCCCTATGATGTGGGCATGTCGGGAAATCAGGTGAAGGCCGAAACGGTCGCGGCGGGCGCCGACGACTGGGCCACAGAGCGCAAGATGCACCAGCGTCGGATGATCGAGATCGCCGAGGAAAAGCTTGGCAAGGCGCTGGTGGCGGAAAAGGACGTCGCCGGGCTGGATCGCCATGTGCGGGCCATCACCAACATGGCGCGCGCGGTGGTGGCCATCGAAGCGATCAAGCCGTCGCGGCCGGACCTGGAGGACGACCAATCCGAGGACGAGATGGGCGGACGTGATGATGATCCCGCGGCTCTTGAAGCCCTGCGCGCCAGGGTCATGGAGCGATACGATCGGTTTGCCGCCGAGATCGAGCGTGGCGAATTTGACGGCGACAGCGGGGGCGGAGACCCTGCTGCGATGGCTGGCGGAGAACCCCTACCTCGAACCGCACCAGAGACCGCCGAAGACGGACTGGCACACCTGGCTGATGCTCGGTGGGCGGGGCGCGGGCAAGACGTTCGCGGGGGCGCACTGGCTGCATAGGCTGGCGCTGAGTCAGGATAACCTGACACTGGCATTGGTCGGACCCGCCCTGCACGATGTGCGCGAGGTGATGGTCGAGGGGCCCTCGGGCCTGAAAGCTATCGCCGCCGAGGATCAGCGTCCGCGCTGGGAGGCCGGGCGCAAGCGGGTGGTGTGGAACAACCGCAGCGTGGCCTATGCCTTCTCGGCCGAGGACGCGGACAGTCTGCGCGGACCCCAGTTTCACGGGGCGTGGGCGGACGAGTTCTGCGCCTGGCGGGAGCCGGATCGCGTCCTGTCGAACCTGAGGTTTGGGCTGAGGCTCGGCGTGGCGCCGAAGCTGGTGGTGACCACGACGCCACGGCCGATACCGGCGCTGAGGCGGCTGATGGCCGAGCCGGGTCTGGAGATCCGGCGGGGCGGGACAGTGGACAATGCTACGAACCTGTCGCCGGGTTTTCTGGCGCATGTGCGCAGGATCTATGGCGGGACACGGCTGGAAGCGCAGGAACTGGACGGCCTGGTGGTCGAGACCGAGGGCGCGCTGTTTCGGGCCGAGGACCTGAGCCGCGCGCGGGGAGACCGGCCGCATCGGCTCGACAGGGTCGTTGTCGCGGTCGATCCGCCGGCGAGCGCGCACGGGGACGCCTGCGGGATCGTGGCCGTCGGGCGGCTGGAGGGGCGCGGCTTTGTGCTGGCGGATCGGTCGGCGCGCGGGCTGACGCCTCTGGGTTGGGGGCGGCGGGTCGCGGCGGTGGCCGAGGAGTTCGGCGCCCACGCCGTGGTGGCGGAGGCCAACCAGGGCGGCGAGATGGTGCGGACTGTCCTGCAACAGGCGGGGTGCGCCGCGCCCATCCGGCTGGTCCATGCCAGCCGCAGCAAGCGCGCTCGGGCCGAGCCGGTGGCGGCCTTGTATGAACAGGGGCGGGTGGTCCACTGCGGGGAGTTTCCCGAGCTGGCCGAGGAGCTGATGGCGCTCGGCTCGGAGGACACGCGGCGCAGCCCGGACCGGGCCGATGCCCTGGTCTGGGCGCTGACGGAGCTGGTGCTGAAGGCGCGGGGGATGCCGAGGGTTTGGGTGGGGTGAGGGGAGTAGGGAGTAGGGAGTAGGGAGTAGGGAGTGTGTCAGGCCCGCTTTGGAGAGGTCAGCCTTACGATCAAGTCGCGAAGCATGCGGCCCAGTTCGTCGGTGCGGGACAGCAGCGCATCCGTTGAGGCCGAAGTGCAATGGCCGACACGCTGGGCGATCAGAATATGGGTCTCCAGTTCCTTCAATGAGCCTTGGGCAATCCTGAGGAAGCTGACGTACGCGGGTCGTGTCGCTCGGCCATAACCCTCGGCGATGTTGGCCGCGATAGAGGTCGCTGCCCGTCGAGCCTGAGAGGTCAGACCAAACTGCTCCTCGCGAGGAAACTCCCGGGTCAGTTCGTAGGTCGTGACCGCGAGATCCATGGCGCGCTTCCAGACTTCCAGATCGCGATAGCTCCGAACGCTCTCACCCATGCCCGAACTCTCACTGTCCACTCCCTGTTCCCTACTCCCTACTCCCTACTCCCTACTCCCTCGGCGCACACGACCTTTGATTGAACGCAGGAGAACATCATGCCCACCAACGACTCCTATTCCGCCCACGCCACGTCGGCGTCGGCGCCGGCCCGGCGCGCCGAGGCGGTGACGCCCAGCGATACGGTTGATCTGAGCGCGGTCGCCAAGAGCCTGTATGTCGGCGGGCCCGGCGATGTCCGGGTGCTGCCGGCCGGGGGCGGGGCGGCGGTGACGCTGAGCGCCCATCCGATCGGCTATCTGCCGGTGCAGGTCAGCCGGGTGCTGGCGACGGGGACGACAGCGACCTCGATCGTGGCGCTGTTCGACTGATGCCGGGTCTGAGTGTGACCGATGTCGCGCCGGCGGGAGCCAGTGCGGCGCGGTTCAGCGCGCGCGGACTACCGAAGTGGTCCGCGGCGGTGCGACGCGCGCAGAGTGGGCTGGGACGCGCCAAGATCGTCTGCCTGGGAGACTCGACCACGGCCGGGTACGGATCGCCAGGTCGGAGCGGGTCCTGGTGTCGACAGCTGGCCGAGCAGATGGGCTGGCGCGGCGCGCGGGAGACGGGGCTTTTCTCCGATGCCGGGTTGGGCGCGACCTATGACAGCCGCATGGTCCGGGGCGCGGGCTGGGCGGCGGACACGACCAAGGGCCTGGGCGGTGGCTTCTATCGCAACCTGACCCTGACGGCGAACCCGATGACGTTCACGCCGCAGCTGCCGTTCGAGGCGGTCGATCTGTTTCTGTACGGAACGACCTCCTTGCGGGTCACGATCGGGGCGGGGACGCCGGTGGTGGTCACGGGCGCCTTCGGCGCGGCGGTCGGCAAGCGGACGGTGACCTGCGCCCAGGCGGGGCTGGGGCGAGGGGCGCATGCGGTGTCGCTGGTGGCGCTGAACACCAGCGGGCATGTCGGGCTGGACTGCTACGACGCCGGGACGGGTATCAGCGTGATGAACGCGGGGGTCTCGGGCTGGAAGGCGGCGGACTTCGTGCTGGCGACCTATGGGGTGGCCGACACCCTGGATGTGCTCGAACCGGATCTGGTGATCTACAACGTCGGGATCAACGACTGGGGCGTGCCGACCGGGGAGACACCCTGGAAGGGCTCGGTGCAGACGGTGATCGAACGGGCCGTGGCGGTCGGGGCCGATGTGCTGCTGTGCGTGCCTATCAATACCGGCAACGGGAACCGGCCCGCCTTCGCCCAGTATCTGAACGACCTCGCGACGCTGAACGGTCTGGTGCAGCCACTGGATCTGGGTCTGGCGCTAGGCAACCTGGCGCAGGCGACGGCGGCGGGTGACATGATCGACAGTCTGCATCCGTCGACCCAGGGCTACGGCAAGATCGCAGCCCTGATCCGTCGACGGATCGCCTGAACCCGAAACGAGAAGGAGCCGAGATGGCGACGATGACCTGGCCCTTCGGGCGGGGACGCCCACGCGTGACCAATTCGAGCGCGCCGGAAGTGAAGGACAGCCGTGCGGGGCCTCTGATCGCCCTGACCGGGGCGGGGCGGCCGCGGTGGACGCCGAAGGACTATGCCAGTCTGGCGAGCGAGGGGTTCGGCAAGAACGCCGTGGCCTATCGCTGCGTGCGGATGATCGCGGAGGCCTGCGCGGCGACGCCCCTGGTGGTGTTCGTCGACGGGGCGCGGGATGACGATCATCCGGCGGCGCGGCTGCTGAGGAAGCCCAACCCCGAGCAGTCCGGTACGGAGTGGTTGGAGGGGCTGTATGGCGCGCTGCAGACGGCGGGGAACGCCTATGCGGAAGCGGTCGGCGAAGGCGCGGTCGAGGAGCTGTGGACCCTGCGGCCCGACCGGGTAAGCGTGATGCCGGGGAAGGCGGGGTGGCCGGACGCCTATGAGTATTCCGTCGGCGGACGGTCCACGCGGATCGGGCGAGCGGCGGATGGCTGGATGCCGGTCATGCATCTGAAGCTGTGGCATCCGACGGACGACCACTATGGCTTCTCGCCGATCGAGGCGGCGGCCTTCGCCATCGATGTGCACAATGCGTCCGGGGCCTGGAACAAGGCGCTGCTGGACAATGCGGCGCGGCCGAGCGGGGCGCTGGTGTTCGACAGCCGGGATGGGGAGCGGCTGACCGAGGCGCAGTTCGAGGTGCTGAAGGCCGAGCTGACGGAGGCGCATTCGGGTGCAGCGAACGCGGGCCGGCCGCTGGTGCTTGAGGGTGGGCTGGATTGGAAGGCCATGTCGATGAGCCCGGCGGACATGGACTTCATCGCGGGCAAGCACGCGGCGGCGCGGGAGATCGCCCTGGCGTTCGGAGTGCCGCCGCAACTGCTGGGGATCCCCGGAGATGCGACCTATGCCAACTATCGCGAGGCCAATGCGGCCTTCTGGCGGGGGACGGTGGCGCCGCTGGTGAGGAAGACGGCGGGGGCGCTGAGCGGATGGCTGGGCGGGCGGTTTCAGGGGTTGGAGATCACGCCCGATCTCGACGCCGTGCCGGCGCTGCAGCCGGAGCGGGACGCGCTGTGGGCGCGGCTGAACGCGGCGTCGTTCCTGACCGACGAGGAGCGTCGGCGCATGGCGGGCGTGGGCGCATGAGCGAGGATCTGAAGAAGTTAGCCACCGCGCTGGTCGTGGCGCTGGCGGTGCAGACCATTGCTGGACTGGTGTGGGCCGGAGGCGCGGCGGCTCGGATCGGGACGCTGGAGCAGCGGGTCGAGGAGCAGAGGCTGGTGGCCGAACGGCTGGCGCGACTGGAGGCCCAGGGCGAGGCGACACGGGCGGCGCTGGTGCGGATCGAGACGCGGCTGGAGGAGCGGCCGTGACATCCTCCCCAACAAGCGAAGCAAAGTGGGGGAGGGGGACCATGCGCAGCATGGTGGAGGGGGCGGCTCCAGACGCGGTGTGCGCGGTCGCCCCCTCCACCGCTTCGCGGTCCCCCTCCCCCGTAAAGGACGGGGGAGGATGGCTATCGATCGAAGGCTATGCCTCGTTGTGGGGCGTGGCGGATCTGAACGGGGACGTGGTGGCGAAGGGGGCCTTCGTCGACAGCCTGAGGCGGACGGGCTCAGGCGGGGTGCGGATGCTGCATCAGCACGAGAGCCGGGCCGTGGTGGGCGTCTGGGACGAGATCGTCGAGGACGAGCGCGGCCTGTTCGTCCGGGGACGGATCGCGGACTGGTCCGCCGAGGCGCGCTATGCCCAGGCGCTGAGCCGGGCGGGTGCGCTGGACGGGCTGTCGATCGGGTTTCGGACGGCGAAGGCCCGACGCGAAGGGCGCCTCAGGGTGCTGTCCGGCGTGGAGCTGTGGGAGGTGTCGCTGGTGACGTTTCCCATGCTGCCGGGGGCGCGGTTTCGGCCGTTCTAGCGACGCCCCATGCAGTCGATCCAGGCGAGCGCGCGGGTGACGCCGCCCAGTGCGAACCACGCCTCGGCGGAGCCGGAAGTGGACTGGTAGGTCCAGCGCATGCCGTTCGAACGGCGCGCCCCCGAGACAATGGCCGACACGGTCGCCGCATCGGTGATGCGGAACAGATTTGTCTCACCGGACGGGACGGAAGCTACACCGGTCAGGTCGATGGGGCGACGACCGAAGGACAGGGATTGGGGCTGGCCGTCGCCGGCGTTCATGGGGGTGACGGCGACCAATTCGACCACATGGTTGGCGCCTGGCGTCGGGCGGGCGATGCGCAGCTGCTGGGCATAGGCGGCCTCGCCTGCGGGATCGGCGAGCGCCAGGACGACCGAGCAGTAGCCGTCGGGGCGGCAGGCGCCGAGGCTGTTCTGGAAGTAGGCGCGGGTCTCGCCGAAGCGGGTGTGGACGGTCGCGCCGCACTGCTGGGCAGCGGAGGCGGCGCCCGCCGAAGCGACAAGCGCGGCCGTGAGCACGGTGGTGCGGAACAGGGTCATCGGGCTTCCTCCCCAGAAGCGTTGCCGTTGCGCGGACTGGATCACGGCGTTCTGTGAGGGTCAATCGGACGGAAGCTGACGGCGCGGGTCAGGGGGCGGGAAGATACTCCGGCGGCAGCGGAAGCGTCGGTGTTTCGGCCTGCCAGTAGACGCTGACCACCCACCAGCGCGTCCCGTCGTTGAACAGCTGGATGGAGTTGATCCCGCGCAGGAAGGGCTGGGCGTCTGCGAGGGCGCGGCGCGCCTCGTAGGTGGACCAGACATGGGTGACGGCGCCGAAGGTTTCGGTGCGGCGCGCGATTTCGCGCTCGTGGAAGCCGTCGCGGACGAGGTTGGGACCGGCGCGGTCGACGTAGTCCTGGGGCGTGAGCGGGGTGAGGACGCCTCGGCTGTCGCGCAGCCCAGTAGGCATCAGGCGGGCGGATGGATGGAACAGATTGCGGAAGCGGTCCCAGTCGCGGGCCTGGCCCGCGTCGCCCGAGATGACGTCGTAGAGGGCGGCGAGGATGGCGTCGGCTGAGGAGACGTCTGACGCGTAGGCGGCGTTGGTAGCGGGGGTGGCCGGCTCTGGCGGGGTCTGGGCAAGCGCTGGGGCGGCTGACAGGGCCAGCAGAACGGCGGCGGCGAGGATCGTCGGGCGCATTCAGAAATCTCCGGTGAACCGGGGGAAGACTGGCGCGAAGGGGCTTTCGGGGGAAGCCGGAAAGAGCGGGCCCCTCACCCTTTCGCGCGGGTCCGATCGCTGCGCTCTCGGGCGCTCAAGCCCTCTCCCGGCTGGGAGAGGGATCATCAAGGGGAAATCATGAAAGAGACGAAGACGGCCTCGGCCACGCCCGAGGCGCGCGCGGCGCTGCACGAGATGATGGCGGCGTTCGAGGCGTTCAAAGGGGCCAACGACGCCCGGCTGAGCGAGATCGAGAATAAGGCCTCGGCGGACGCCCTGCTGGAGGAGAAGGTGGCGCGGATCGACGCCGCTGTCGGCCAGGCGCAGGCGCGGCTGGACCGGGCGTTGAGCGAGGCGCGGCGGCCGTGGATTTCGACCGAGTCCGTGGCCGCCCCCTCCACCACTTCGTGGTCCCCCTCCCCCAAGATGGGGGAGGAGAAGTCGGCGTTCGACGGCTACGTCAGGACGGGGCGCGAGGGGGGGCTGGAGGTCAAGGCCGGGCTGAGTTCGGCGCCGACGTCGGGCGGCTATGTCGTGCCGCCGGAGACGGAGCGGGCGATCGAGCGGCGGCTGATGACCGTCAGTCCGATGCGGGAGATCGCGACCGTGCGGACCGTGGCGTCCGGCGTGTTCAAGAAGCCGGTATCGACGGCGGGGATCGCGTCCGGCTGGGTCGCCGAGACGGCGGCGCGGCCGGAGACGGATCCGGCGACGCTGGCCTTGCTCGAGTTCCCGGCGGCGGACCTCTACGCCAATCCGGCGGCGACGCAGGCGCTGTTGGACGACGCCCTGGTCGATCTGGACGAATGGCTGGCCGGCGAGGTCGAGGACGCCTTCGCGGCGCAGGAAACGACGGCCTTCGTGACGGGCGATGGGACGAACAAGCCCAAGGGCTTCCTGGGCTATTCGATCGTGGCCGACGCGAGCCATGCCTGGGGCGACATCGGCTATGTGGCGTCGGGCGCGGCGGGGGCGTTCACGGCGTCCAATCCGACGGATCGTCTGATCGACCTGATCTATGCGCCCAAGGCCCAGTATCGGCCCAACGGCCGGTTCGTGATGAACCGCAAGACCGTGTCGGCCGTGAGGAAGTTCAAGGACGCGGACGGGAACTACATCTGGTCGCCGGCGACGCGGGCGGGGGAGACGGCGAGCCTGCTGGGCTATCCGGTCACCGAGATCGAGACCATGCCGGACATCGCGGCCAACAGCCACGCGATCGCGTTCGGGGACTTCCAGCGGGGGTATCTGATCGTGGATCGGGCGGGTGTCCGCGTCCTCCGCGATCCCTATTCGGCCAAGCCCTATGTGCTGTTCTACACGACCAAGCGCGTGGGCGGCGGGGTGCAGAACTTCGACGCGATCAAGGTGATGAAGTTCGCGGCGAGCTGACGCTCGCGAGGGCTTAGTGAGTAGGGCTTAGGGCTTAGTGAGGCACGGCGGGGGACGATCCCTAAGCCCTAACTCCTAAGCCCTAAGGCCTCGATCCTTCCAACAATCGAGGTGGTTCCATGACCGCACCCGTGAGCCTTACGGAGGCGAAGCTGTTCCTGCGCGTCGAGCACGGCGCGGAGGACGTGCTGATCCAGACGCTGATCGATGCGGCCCGGGCGCGGGTGGAGGGGGAGGTGGGCTTGAGCCTGACCTCGACGTCGCCGGCGCCGTTGCGGCTCGCGATCCTGATGCTGGCGTTGCGCGCCTATGAGCGGGGCGAGCGGGAGATGCCGATCCGGCCGGTGGAGGCCTGGATCGCGCCGTATCGCGTGGTGCGAATGTGAGGATCTTGGGCGAGCTGTTCGAGCGCGTCGAGGCGGAGACTCCCTATGGCGGACGGGCGGTGTCGTGGGAGCCGCTGGGGGCGGTCTGGCTGAAGGTGGAAGGCCGGCGAAGGCGGGAGCGGAGCGAGGCCGAAGGGACGGCCGCAATCGAGGTGGCGACGGCGGAGGCGCGGACCGATCCGAGGCTGGTCGAGGGGCGGGTGATCCGGTTCAGCGGGGCCGACTGGACGATCAGCCAGGTCGACGTCGAGGCGGAGCGGCCTGGGCGGTCCGGACTGCAGCTGGAGCGGACACGATGAGGGATCATGAGAGCGCGCTGCAGAAGGCGTTGATCGCCCACCTGCGGGCGGATGCGACGCTGAAGGCGCTGCTGGGCGATCCGGCGCGGATCTGGGACGAGGCGCCGAAGGGCGCGGGATGGCCGCGGGTGACGGTCGGGCGCTCGGAGAGCCAGCCGGTCGCGGCGGCGGACTGCGGATTCGAGCACCGGATCAGCTTGCGATGCGCCTCGCGTTTTGAGGGCGTGGAGGAGGCCAAGGCGATCTGCGCCGCCGTGCGAGCGGCGGTGCATGAGGCGCCGCTGGAGGCCGACGGGGTGCGGGTGGTGAGCCTGAGGGCGAACTTCGTCGACGTGTTCCGCGGACAGGGACAGCGGTCGACCTGGGGCGTGGTGCGGCTGAGGGCCGTGACGGAAGAGATCTGAGGAGAGAGACATGGCCGCACAACGCGGGAAGGACATCCTGCTCAAGATCGAGCAGGGGGCGGGGACGTATCAAACCGTCGCAGGGCTGAGGGCGCGGACGATTTCGCTGAACGCCAGGACGGTGGATGCGACGGATGCGGACTCGGCCGGGCGGTGGCGCGAGCTGCTGGGCGGGGCGGGGGTGAAGTCCGCCGCCGTGTCGGGGCAGGGGATTTTTCGCGATGCCGCCTCCGACGCCCTGATCCGGGAGGCGTTCTTCGAGCAGGCGGCGAAGACCTGGCGGCTGATCGTGCCGGACTTCGGCACGCTGGAAGGGCCGTTCCTGGTGTCGGCGCTGGAGTATGCGGGCGACCACGAGGGCGAGGCGACCTTCGCCATCAGCCTGGCCAGCGCGGGCGAGATCGGGTTCGCGGCGATATGAGCGGCGGAGCGGGTGGTGACTTGCCCCCCTCGGGCCTGGCGGCCCTCTCCCCCCAAGGGGGGGAGATTGGGGCGAGGGGCGAGGTTCGAGTGCGGCTGGCGGGGGCGGAGAGGAGGCTGTGCCTGACGCTCGGGGCGCTGGCGGAGATGGAGACGGCGCTGGGGGTCGCGGGTGTCGAGGCGCTGGCGGAGCGACTGCGGGGGTTGTCGGCGCGCGACCTGATGGTGGTGCTGGCGGCCTTGCTGCGGGGCGGGGGCGAAGGAGCGCTCGCGGGCGAGCTGGGCCGGGCGGCGGTGACGCCGAAGGAGGCGGCCGAGGCGGTGGCGGCGGGGTTCGCCGCGAGCCTCGATGGCTGACTGGGGCGCGATGCTGAGGGCGGCAGTGGCGATGGGGATTTCGCCGGAGGCTTTCTGGCGGCTGTCGCTGAAGGAATGGCGGATGCTGACGGTCTCGGCGGGAGCCGCGTCGATGCGGCGGCGCGAGCTGGATGAGATGATGAGGGCCTGGCCGGATGACCGACGACTATCGATCCGACGAGCTGGACGGCGTGCCCGCGAGGGCGGCGGAAGCGGCGGCGGCGCTGGAGGCGTTGCGGGAGCCCGCCGAGCGTGCGGCGTCCTCGATTGAAGATGCGTTCTCGCGGGCGGGAGCCAGCCTGACGCGGTCGCTGGCGCGGGCGGCGGCGGACGGGGAGGTGTCGCTGGCGGAGCTGGCGCGGGCGGTGATCGCAGCGGTCGGGGCCGGCGTCGGCGGCTCGGGCGGGCTGGGCGCGGCGATCGCTCAGGCAGTGGAGGGCGCGGCGGGCTTTGGCGGCGCAAGAGCGGACGGCGGGCCGGTGCAGGGTGGCGAGGCCTATCTGGTCGGCGAGCGTGGGCCGGAGGTGTTTCGGCCCTCGGGCGCGGGTGTCGTCGAGCCGGTGGGACCGGGCGGCGTAGTGGTGAACGTCACGGTCGACGGCGGGGCGCCGGCCCTGCTGAGATCGGAAGCGCAGATCGCCCAGGCCCTGGCGAGGGCCGCCGCGCTGGGGGCGCGGCGGCTTTGACACGGTAGGGCTACTCGCCCTTGGGATTGGGGCCGAAGCGGTTGGCGCCGCGCTGGCCTTCGCTGATGCCGATCCAGAGCAGGAAGCCGAGCTGGATCAGGGCGACGATCGCCAGGATGCCGAACATCGGTCCGATGACGGCCAGGACGGCGGCGGGGTCTTCGTTGTCGATGTAGCCGCTGGTGAGGGCCGCGAAGCCGACGCTCATACCGGCCGCGACGACCCCGGCGATGCCTGCGATCCAAGGGATGGCGACCAGCCAGCCCGTATGGCCCATGTCGTGGAGCCGCTTCACCGAAATGGCCAGGTTCGGCCAGATCAGGGCGATGGAGAGAAGGGTTCCCAGCAAGGGAATCCAGCCGAGCACGACGCCGGCGCCCAGGCAGATCAGCCAGCCGATCCAGAAGTGCTGACGCCGGATGCGGCCGTTGAACGAGAACAGGACGTGCTGGAAGTTGAAGGTCTCGACCGGCACGCCGGGCGTGGCCGACGGGCCAGACGGCGTGGGCGCGGCGGCGAGCAGCATGATGTTGGTGGCCTCGCCCGAGACGGGGACGAAGTCGACGCGCAGGCCCGGGGTGATGCTGGCGGGCGGTGAAATCGCTTCGCGCACGAAGGAATAGCGGATGCCGTCGTCGCCGCTGATGAGGCCTGCGCCCGAGGCGTCGTCGAAGCTGAGAATCTGACCGCGCATTTTGGCTCCCCTGCCGAGCGGCCCCCTGCGGCCGCGCACGGATCGAGACTGGCGGAGGGCGGGCGGGCGGACAAGTGAAACCGGAGACAGGAATGGCCTTTCACGAGGTGAGGTTGCCGGCACGCCTGGCGTTCGGATCGACCGGCGGGGTCGAGCGGCGGACCGAGGTGGTGACGCTGGGGTCGGGATATGAGCGGCGGTCTTCGCCTTGGGCGATGGGGCGCAGGCGGTATCTGATCGGGGCGAACCTGAGGTCGCTGACGGACATGTCGGCGCTGACGGCCTTCTTCGAGGCGCGGCGGGGGCGGCTCTACGGGTTTCGGTTTCGGGATTTTGCGGACTACGCCTCATGCGCGCCGGGCGGGACGCCGGGGGCGCTGGACCAGCCGCTGGGCGAGGGCGACGGGGCGCGGACCGTGTTCCGGCTGACCAAGCGATATGGCGACGACGGCGGGGAGCCGGTGGAGCGGCCGATCACCAAGCCGGTCGAGGGATCGGTGCGGGTGGCGGTGGGCGGTGTGGAGCTGGCCGTCGGGGCGTTCGCTGTGGATGCGACGACGGGCGAGGTGACGCTGGAGGCGGCGCCGGCAGACGGCGTGGCGGTGACGGCGGGGTTCCTGTTCGACACGCCGGTGCGGTTCGACGCGGACCGGCTGGAGGTGACGCTGGAGAGCTTCGACGCCGGCCGGATGGCGGCCGTGCCGCTGATCGAGGTGCGGGTCTGAGATGAGGGACATTCCAAGCGAAATGGCCGCCCGCATTGAGAGCGGGGCGGCGACCCTGTGCCATGCCTGGATGGTGACGCGGGCGGACGGGGCGCGGCTGGGGTTCACCGATCATGATCGGGATCTGGTCGTGGACGAGGTCGTCTGTCGCGCGGCGAGCGGGTGGACCAACGGGGCGGCCGAGGGAGCGACGGGGCTGGGGGCCGGGAGCCTGGCCATCGGTGGGGTGCTGGACGGAGAGGCGGTCGACGAGGCCGAGGTCGCGGCGGGTCTGTGGGACCAGGCGCGGGTCGAGCTGTGGCGCGTGGACTGGATGCGACCGGACCTGAAGGTGCGGCTGGGGGCCGGGCGGCTGGGGCGGATCGTGCGGGATGGGGATGGGTTCGTCGCCGAGCTGGAGGGGCCGATGGCGGCGCTGGAGCGGGTGGTCGGGCGGACCTATGGGCGGCTGTGCGACGCGGTGCTGGGCGATGGGCGGTGCGGGGTCGAGGCGAGTGGGCGGACTTGCGACAAGCGGTGGGAGACGTGCGTCGCGGTGTTCGGCAACGGGCTGAACTTCCGGGGCTTTCCGGATGTGCCCGGCGACGACTTCCTGACGGCCATGCCCGCGACGGGCGGCCGGCATGATGGCGGGAGCCGTCGGTGAGCGCGGTCGGGGCGGCACGCGGATGGCTGGGCACCCCCTATCGGCATCAAGCCAGCGAGAAGGGGGTGGGCGCGGACTGCCTGGGACTGGTGCGCGGGGTGTGGCGCGAGGTGGTGGGCGAGGAGCCGGAGGCGCCGCCGCCCTATGCCGCCGACTGGGCCGAGGTCGGGGGCGAGGAGACGCTGCTGATGGCGGCGCGGCGTCGGCTGGTGGAGCGGTCGGTCGGGATGATGCGACCGGGCGACGTGCTGCTGTTCCGGATGAGCGAGGGGGCGGCGGTGAAACACTGCGCGATCCTGAGCGCGGTGGAGGGGCCCGAGCCGCGGATGATCCACGCCTACTGGGGGCGCGCGGTGGTCGAGAGCTGGATGGGGCCGTGGTGGCGCAGGCGGCTGGTGGCTGTGTTCGGGTGGCCGCTGGCGAGGGAGTAGGGAGTAGGGAAGGCAGGGAGGTCGCACGAGCGGTTGGCCAAGGACCCCAATGCCCATTCCCTAATCCCTACTCTCTGAGCCGACCGAAGGGAGGCGAACAGAATGGCGCAGGTGATCCTGGGCGGCGTCGGCGGGATCGTCGGCGGCGGCGTGGGCCGGGCGATCGGGGCGGCGCTGGGGGGCGTCATCGATCGAGGCGTGGTGAACGCCCTGTCGCCGGCGCGGCAGGTGGGGCCGAGGCTGGAGACGTTGAAGATCCAGACGACGGCGGAGGGGACGCCGATGGCCTGCGTCTTCGGGCGGGCGCGGGTGACGGGGCAGGTGATCTGGGCGGCGCGGTTCTTGGAACGACGCAATCAGTCCGGCGGCGGCAAGGGCGGGCCGAGGACGGCCGACTACGCCTATTCGCTGAGCTTCGCGGTCGCCTTGTGCGAGGGGCTGATCGACGGGATCGGGCGGGTCTGGGCGGACGGCAGACCGATGGACCTGAAGGGCGTGGCCATGCGGGTGCATCGCGGGACGGAGGAGCAGACGCCGGATCCGCTGATTGAGGCGGTGGAGGGAGATGCGCCCGCCTATCGTGGGACGGCCTATGTGGTGTTCGAGGATCTGCCGCTGGGAGCCTATGGCGACCGGGTTCCGCAGCTGAGTTTCGAGGTGTTCCGGCGGCCGGAAGGCGACGGGCTGGAAGAGCGGCTGGAGGGCGTGTGCCTGATCCCCGGAGCGGGGGAGTTCGTGCTGGCGACGGAGGCCGTCATGCGGCGCGAGGGGCTGACGCGGACGGCGGCCGAGAACGTGCATCTGGGGGATGGGCGGACGGACCTGATCGCCTCGCTGGATCAGCTGGAAGCGCAGCTGCCGAACCTGAAACGGGTCAGTCTGGTGGTCGGGTGGTTCGGGACGGACCTGAGGGCCGGGCACTGCGTGGTGAAGCCGGGCGTGGAGCGGCGGGACAAGCCGACGGAGCCCCTGACTTGGTCCGTGGCGGGGCTGGGGCGCGAGGAGGCGCATCTAATTTCGGAGGTGGACGGTCGGCCGGCCTATGGCGGGACGCCGTCAGACGAGAGCGTGCGCCAGGCGGTGGCGGCGCTCAAGGCGCGGGGGTGGGCGGTGACGCTGTATCCCTTCGTATTCATGGATGTGCCGGCCGACAACGACCTGCCCGATCCCTATGGCGGGGCCCGGCAGGCGGCCTATCCGTGGCGCGGTCGTGTGAAGGGCGAGGATGGCGCGGGCGCGACCGCCGAGGTGGCGGCGGTGTTCGGGGCGGCGGACGGATGGGGTCTGCGGAGGCTGGCCTTGCACTATGCGGCGCTGGCGGCGGAGACGGGGTGCGACGGCCTGCTGATGGGCTCGGAAATGCGCGGACTGACGTGGACGCGGGATGCGGCGGGCGGATATCCGGCGGTGGCGCAGTACCGGACGCTGGCGGCGGAGTGCCGGGCTGTGGTCGGGCCGGACGTGGCGATCAGCTATGCGGCGGACTGGTCGGAGTATGCGGGGCATCGACCGGAGGATGGGTCGGGTGATGTGATCTTCC
The DNA here is from genome assembly GCF_000701445.1 of Brevundimonas bacteroides DSM 4726. GTDB lineage: Bacteria > Pseudomonadota > Alphaproteobacteria > Caulobacterales > Caulobacteraceae > Brevundimonas > Brevundimonas bacteroides. The sequence goes on along the minus strand of NZ_JNIX01000008.1, from coordinate 173,812 downwards.
ATCTGGATCCGCTGTGGGCCGATGAGACCATCGATTACGTCGGGATCGACTGGTACCCGCCGCTGGGCGACTGGCGGGCGGGCGACGGCGGCGTCGATGCGGCCGAGTTCGAGGGGCCGGATGACCCAGCGTATCTCGCGAGCCAGGTGGCGGGCGGGGACGGGTTCGACTGGTTCTACGCCAGCGAGGCGGATCGGGCGGCGCAGGTGCGGACGCCAATCGTCGCTGCGGCCCACGGCGAGGACTGGGTGTTCCGGGTCAAGGACCTGAAGGGGTGGTGGGGGAACGCCCACCATGACCGGCCAGGTGGGGTGCGGAGCGTGACGCCAACGGCCTGGGCGCCGGGGATGAAGTCGATCCGGCTGACGGAGTTCGGCTGCGCCGCAGTGGACCGGGGCGGCAATGCGCCGAACCTGTTCCAGGACCCGAAGTCGTCGGAGAGCTTTCTGCCGCCGTTCTCGACGGGCGCGCGGGACGACCGGATGCAGAGGCGGGCACTGGAGGCGGTGCTGGGGTGGTTCGTCCAGCCTGGGAACAATCCGGTGTCGGCGGTCTATGGCGGGCCGATGCTGGAGGCGGCTGACGCCTGGTGCTGGGACGCGCGGCCCTATCCGGCGTTTCCGGGCCTCGCGGATGTGTGGGCGGATGCCGGCGCCTGGCGGGCCGGGCACTGGCTGAACGGGCGCATGGGCGGGGAGGCGCGGCTTCTGCTGGAGGCGATCCTGCGGCGCGGGGGACTGTCGGAGGATGATTTCGAGGTGGGGCGGCCGGAGGGGACGGTCGCGGGCTATGTGATCGACCGGCCGCTGCGGACCCGGGACGCGATCGAGCCGCTGCTGGGCGCCTTGGGCATGACGGCGGCGGAGCGCGGCGGGAAGATCGCCCTGATCGGCGAGAAGGCCGAGGCGCTGACGATGGCCATCGACGATCTGGCGGTCGGGGAGGAGGGCGACGGACTGCGGCGCGAGCGGTCGCTGGAGGCGCGGCCAACGGCGGCGCGGGTGCGCTTCATCGACGAGGAACGGGATTACCAGACCGGGTCGGTGGTGGTGCGGGCGGAGACAGCCGAGGAGGGCGGAGGGATCGATGTCGATCTGCCCGCCGTCTGCGGGGCGGCGTTGGCGACGGCGCTGGCGGAACGGACGCTGAGGACGGCGGAGAACGACCGGTTGACCGTCGCGATGGGGCCGCTGGACGCGATGCGGATCGAACCGGGCGACCGGGTCGGCGTCGAGGGGGAGGCGGGAACCTGGCGGGTCGAGCGGGTGACGCTGGACGAGACCCCGAGCGCGGCCCTGGTCCGGGTCGAGAGCGTCGTCGCGGGCGAAGAAGCCGGGCCGCGGGCGCCGGGCGAGGTCGAAGGACCCGCGGGCGCGCCGTTCGCCGTGGTTCTGGATCTGCCGTCTCTGCCGGGCGCGGAGGAGGATCGACGGCCGCTGGTCGCCGTGGCGGCCGAACCTTGGCGGCCCATGGCGGTGCATTTGGGCGAGACAATTGAGACCCTGACGCAGCGAGCCGTGGTCTCGACTCCGGCGACGGTGGGGCGCCTGACTGCACCGCTGGCGGCCGGGCCGGTCGGGCGGTGGGACGAGGTCAACCGGATGACGGTTGCGTTCGAGGGATCGGCGCCATCGTCGGGGACATTCGGGGCTGTGCTGGGCGGGGCGAACCGGCTGGCGGTGCAGACTGCGGCCGGGTGGGAAGTCGTGTCGTTCCGCTCGGCTGCGATGACAGGCGCGGGCGAGTGGCGGCTGTCGGGGCTGCTGCGAGGTCAGCAGGGGACGGAGGGCGCGACGGCCGCGGGGGCGGCCAAGGGTGCGCTGGTGGTGGTGCTGGACGAGCGGTTGGCGCGGGTCGAGATGGGCATCGAGGAGCGCGGCTTGCCGAGGGTCGCGCGGGTCGGGCCGCAGGCAGCGGTTCCGGGCGGTCCGGGGTTCGCGGACCTGGCTGTGACGATCGAGGGAGTCCACGGTCGGCCCTGGTCGCCAGCTGGGCTGGTGGTCGAGGCGGTAGAGAATGGCGTGGTCGTTCGCTGGTCCCCGCGCGCGCGGATCGGCGGGGACCGGTGGTACCTGGAGCCGGTGGAGGTCGATCCGGGACGGTTCCGGTTGAGGGTGCTGGACGGCGTGGTCGAGCGGCGGTCGTTCGAGGTCGAGGGGCTGTCGGCCAGCTATGGCGCGGCCGCGATGGGGGAGGACTTTCCGGGCGGCGTGGGACCGGGGGCGTGCATCGCGGTGGCCCAGTTCGGCGTCGACTGGGGGTGGGGCGAAGAGGCCGTCGTTTCGCTGGCGGCCTGAAAAACGCATTGCGCCTGCGAACGCATGGCTTAACTGACGAAGGACGCTGCGGACACGCGGCGGGCGAATCTCTTCTCGGACGGAGCGGCGACGGCGTGGCGGGCGATCCCTATCAGGAACTGGGCGTGTCCCGGGGGGCGAGCGACGCCGAGATCAAGGCCGCGTTCAGGAAGCTGGCCAAGGAGCTGCATCCCGACAAGAACCGGGGCAATCCGGTCGCCGAGGAGCGGTTCAAGAAGGTGTCGGCCGCCTTCGATCTGCTGAGCGATCCCAAGAAGAAGGCGCGCTACGACGCCGGGCAGATCGACGCCGAGGGGCAGGAGCAGTATCGCGGCTTCTCCGGCGCGGGTGGACCCGGCGCGGGCCCGGGTGGTTTCGGGTTTTCGCACGCGGGCGGACCGGGCGGCCGGGCGGCGTTCGACGACATCGACCTAGAATCCATCTTCGGCGGGTTCGGACAGCGGGGGCCGCAGCGGGCGTTCGGCAAGGGCCAGGACGTGCGCGCCACGCTGGAGATCAGCCTGGAAGACTCCATCGGCGGGGCCAGCCGGAGGATCCAGTTCTCCGATGGGCGGACCTTGGATGTGAACATCCCCAAGGGCGCGTCGAATGGCCAGACCATCCGGCTGCGCGGGCAAGGGATGCCAGGTCGGACGGAAGCGGGCGACGCCCTGATCGAGCTGAGGGTCGCGCCTCATCCGATCTTCAAGGTCGAGGGCGCCGATGTGGTGATGGACCTGCCGGTCTCGGTGCCGGACGCGGTGCTGGGCGGCAAGGTCGAGTGCCCGACGCCGGATGGGACGGTGGCGGTGACGGTGCCCAAGGGCTCGAACTCGGGCCAGGTGCTGAGGCTGAAAGGCAAGGGTGCCTATGCCGGTGGCGCGCGCGGCGACCTGAAGGCGCGGATCGTGGTGACCCTGCCCGACAAGGTCGATCCGATCCTCGAGCGGATCGCCGAGGACTGGCGGAACACCCGACCCTACAAGCCGGGGCGGGGTTGATGGTTACAAAGCCGACGGTGAAGCCGAAGCGGCCGTGGTTGTCGGCCGGGCCGACGGCCAAGCGGCCGGGGTGGTCGTCGCAAGCCTTGCCGCACGATCTGCTGGGCCGGGGCATTCGCGCGCCGGAGGTGGTGGAGCGGTTTGCCCATGCGCTTAGGCTGACCAAGGCGTTGCTGGAGGTGCCGGAGGACTGGGTGCTGGCCTATGTGCCGGGGTCCGACACGGGCGCGGTCGAGGCGGCGATGTGGAACATGCTCGGCGAGCGGCCGACCCAGGTCATGGCGTTCGAGAACTTCGGCAAGCTGTGGGCGGTGGATGCCAGGGATCACCTGAAGCTTCCGGACCTGGAGCTGCTGGAAGCGCCGTGGGGGGAGCTGCCGGATCTGGGGCGGGTCGATCCGAAGAAGGACCTGGTGTTTCCCTGGAACGGGACGACGGCGGGGGTGCGGGTGCCCAATGCAGACTTCATCTCCAGGGATCGCGAGGGGATCGTGATCTGCGACGCGACCAGCGCGGCCTTCGCCATGCCGATCGACTATGAGCGGGTCGATGTGGTGACGTTCAGCTTCCAGAAGGCGCTGGGCGGCGAGGCGGGGATCGGGATCGCGGCCCTGGGGCCCCGGGCGGTGGCGCGGCTGGATGCGTTCGAGCCGCCTCGGGCGGTGCCCAAGGTGCTGAGGCTGCGGGACGGTAAGGGGTTCGACCGGGCGCTGGCGACCGGGACCATGATCAACACCTTCAGTCTGTGGACGCTGGAGGACTGGATCGACGCGCTGGAGTGGGCGGGGCGCATCGGCGGGCTGAAGGAACTGATCCGGCGCACGGATGCGAACGCCAAGGCCCTGTTCGACTGGGTCGAGCGGACGGACTGGATCGAGCCGCTGGCGGTCGATCCAGCGACGCGGTCGACGACCTCGGTGTGCCTGAAGATCGTCGATCCGAGGGTGACCGCGCTGGACGAGGCGGGGCGCCAAGCCTTCGTGAAGCGGATAAAGAGCCTGCTGGAAGCCGAGGACGCGGCCTACGACGTCGAGAGCCACCGGAACGCGCCGGCGGGCCTGAGGCTGTGGTGCGGGTGCACGGTCGAGACCGAGGACGTGGTGGCCGCGACGCCGTGGCTGGAATGGGCCTTCCAGACGGCCGTCGCCGAACTCTGAGCCGAAAACCGTCCCGGTTGGGACGACATCCCTCGATTCCCCCGCTATAGGCTGCGCCCGCATCCAGCGGAGACTTGTGCATTGGCGAACGTGGCGGTGGTCGGAGCCCAGTGGGGCGACGAGGGCAAGGGCAAGATCGTCGACTGGCTGTCGAACCGGGCCGATGTGGTCGTGCGGTTCCAGGGCGGGCACAACGCGGGCCATACGCTGGTCGTCGGCGACGTCACCTACAAGCTGAGCCTGCTGCCCTCAGGCGTGGTGCAGGGCAAGCCGTCGGTGATCGGCAATGGGGTCGTGGTCGATCCCTGGGCCTTGCTGGCCGAGATTTCGCGCATCGAGGCGCAGGGCGTGGCGATCACGCCCGAGCTGCTGACGCTGGCGGACAATGCGTGCCTTATCCTGCCGCTGCATCGGGACCTGGATCAGGCGCGGGAAGCCGCGGCGGGCGTCACCAAGATCGGTACGACGGGGCGGGGCATCGGCCCGGCCTATGAGGACAAGGCGGGACGCCGGGCGATCCGCGTGGGCGACCTGGCCGATCCGGAGGCGCTGGACGCCAAGATCCAGCGACTGCTGGCCCACCATAACGCCCTGAGGAAGGGTCTGGACCTGCCCGAAGTCGATGTGGCGGGGCTCAAGGCCCAGCTGATGGAGATCGCGCCGCGCGTGCTGGCGTTCGCCAGCCAGCCGGTGTGGCGGATGCTGGATCGGTTCCGGGCCGAGGGGCGGCGCATCCTGTTCGAGGGCGCGCAAGGGTCGCTGCTGGACGTGGACCACGGGACCTATCCGTATGTGACGTCGTCCAACACGGTGGCGGGGCAGGCGGCGGCGGGCTCGGGGCTGGGGCCGAGCGCGGTCGGGTTCGTGCTGGGGATCGTCAAGGCCTATACGACCCGCGTCGGCGAGGGGCCGTTCCCGACGGAGCTGTTCGACGAGGACGGCAAGCGGATCGGCGAGCGCGGGCGCGAGTTCGGGACGGTGACGGGGCGGGCACGGCGGTGCGGCTGGTTCGACGCTGTGCTGGTGCGCCAGTCGATCGCCATCAACGGCATCCACGGGATCGCGCTCACCAAGCTGGATGTGCTGGACGGCTTCGACGAGCTGAAGATCTGCACCGGCTACCGGATCAACGGTGAGGTGTTCGACTATCTGCCCGCCGGGCTGAAGGCGCAGGCGGCGGCCGAGCCGATCTATGAGGTGATCGAGGGGTGGTCGGAGAGCACGCAGGGCGCGCGGACTTGGAAGGACCTGCCGGCGAACGCCATCAAGTATGTGCGGCGGATCGAGGAGCTGATCCAGGCGCCGGTGGCGATGCTGTCGACCAGCCCGGAGCGGGACGACACCATTCTGATGCGGGATCCCTTCCAGGGCTGAGCCCGCGTTCACGCTCAACGCGGCCTTAACCGAGATGGGCTAGGGCGGAGGTCCAGCCTTCCGGAGCCCCCCTTCGTGTTCACCGCCGACGCCAAGACCCTGAACCGCATCGAGCCGGCGGTAAGGCGTGTGCTGATCGTCGATCCGAACGCGGCGTCCGCGCGGCTGCTGCAGGATATCATGAAGAACCTCGGATCACGCGAAGTCGTGACCGAAACGGACGAAGGCCGGGCGCTGGACCATGCGCGAGAGCTGGAACCGGGTGTGATCTTCACGGAGCGGTCGGGGCTTCGACTGGACGGAGAGCAGTTCGCCCGGCGGGTGCGACGCTCGAACATGGCGTGCCGCCGGGCGCCGATCATCATGGTCACGTCCGAAGCGACGGCGTCCTCGATCAAGGGCGCGCGGGATGCGGGCATTCACGAGTTCCTGAGAAAGCCGTTCACGGCGGGCGACCTGTTCAAGCGGGTCGAGAACGTGGCGCTGAAGCCGCGCGAGTGGATCGAGGCGGTTGGCTATGTCGGGCCGGATCGGCGCCGGTTCAACTCGGGCGAATACGCCGGGCCCCAGAAGCGGAGCGCGGACAAACCCAAGACGGCAGGCGAGGCGGCGGTGGCCGTCAAGGATCAGGCTCTGCGAATCCTGGCGGCGTCGCTGGCGCAGTTCGACAGCGATCCGATGCAGGCGGTGCGGGCGTCCAGGCAGCAGGCAGAGACGCTGAAGGCGTTGGCGGTCAAGACGGGCGACACCCGGCTGGCCGTCGCGGCGGCCGGGCTCGAGAGCTGCCTGGCCCAGGGCGCGCCGACCAAGGCCATGCTGGCGGCCCCGATCAACGCGCTGCTGGCGCTGGCCCCGCCCGAGACGCAGCTGGCTCGGGCCGGGTAGGCTTTTCGCCCTAACGCTCGCGACGCGGTCGCTCGCTGCTTGAAGGCTAGGCGTCCAGCAGATTCCGCTCTTCGGCGGCGGCCCGCATGGCCTTCTGCAGCTTTTCGAAGGCGCGCACCTCGATCTGACGCACGCGTTCGCGGCTGACGCCGTACTGGGCTGCGAGTTCTTCGAGCGTGACCGGGTCGTCCTTGAGGCGGCGCTCGGTCAGGATATGCTTCTCGCGCTCGGTCAACTCGCCCATGGCCTCTTCGAGCAGGCTCATGCGGATGGACTTTTCTTCGCTCTCGGCGAGCTGGGTCTCCTGAGAGACGGCGTTGTCGTCCGCCAGCCAATCCTGCCACTCGCTTTCGCCGTCGACGCGCAGCGGCGCGTTCAGCGAGGCGTCGCCGGACAGACGACGGTTCATGTTGGTGACCTCTTCCTCGGTCACGCCCAGCTTGGTGGCGATGGCCGAGAGATGCTCGGGGCGCAGGTCGCCCTCCTCGAAGGCCGAGATCTGGCTCTTGGCCTTGCGCAGGTTGAAGAACAGCTTCTTCTGGGCGGCGGTGGTGCCCATCTTCACGAGCGACCAGCTGCGCAGGATGTATTCCTGGATCGAGGCGCGGATCCACCACATGGCGTAGGTCGCCAGGCGGAAGCCCTTGTCCGGGTCGAATTTTTTCACGGCCTGCATCAGGCCGACGTTGCCCTCGGAGATCACTTCGCCGATCGGCAGGCCGTAGCCGCGATAACCCATGGCGATCTTCGCCACGAGACGAAGGTGCGAGGTGACGAGGCGGTGCGCGGCCTCGGGGTCCTGATGCTCGGTCCACCGCTTGGCGAGCATGAACTCCTCGTCCTTGGTGAGCATCGGGAACTTGCGGATTTCAGACAGGTATCGCGACAGCCCCTGTTCAGGCGACATCACCGCGAGCGTAGCATTGGCAGCCATAGACGTGGTCCCTCCGACCGGTAGCGAGCGGGTCCTATTTGGCGCCGGCCCCGGGATGGGCGCCGGGTCCTCGACCCCTCAAGCGGATCATGTGGCGACAGGTTGCCCGCCTTGTTAGGGGCGGATCGTCACAGGAAAGCGTGACCGTGACCCCGGCGCCACTGCGCCGAATGACGCGGCTTGTAGCAGGTAGTAGGTTTTAAATCAAGACTTACTCAGTGGGCAGGCCGAGGCTGATGCGATAGGCGGGGTGGACGACGTCGGCCTGATCGGGATGTTTCTGGAAGAAGGCGGCGAAGAAGGGACAGACGGGCAGGATCAGGAGGCCTCGAGCCCGGGCGTCGGCGATGACGTGGCGGACCAGCCGACTGGCGATGCCGCGTCCCTCCAGCGCCTGGGGCACCAGGGTCTCTGTGATCATCAGGTTCGGCGGGGACAGGTTGTAGGTTACGACCGCGACCTGACCGTCCACGGGCAGTTCGTAGCGGTGGGCCTCGGCGTTGTCGGTGATCTCGAGGTCGATGGTCATGACGGTCTCCCTTCTGTTCCGTAACAGTTGGTGTGTCAGAGTCCAGTGAGCAAGGCCTCCAGCCGGGTCATGTCAGCGGGGGGCGGGGTCTCGAAGCGCAGGGGTTCGCCCGAGACAGGGTGGACGAAACCCAGGACGGCGGCGTGGAGCGCCTGTCGGGTCAGGCCGGATTCGGCGATCGCCGCACGGACGGCGGTGGCCGGGCTGCCCGAGCCGTAGACGGCATCGCCCAGGATCGGCGCGCCCTTCGAGGCGAGGTGCACGCGGATCTGGTGGGTGCGGCCGGTGTGAAGCGTGCAGGCGACGCGGCCGGCGAGCGGGGTCGCGCCGGCCTTTGCCGGTTCGCCGAAGCGGGCCTGGACGACGTAGTCGGTGATGGCGTTGCGGCCGCCGGATTTCAGCACGGCCATCTTCTTGCGATCCGAGGAGGAGCGGCCGATCAGGGTTTCGATCCGCCCCCGGTCCGGCGAGGGCGCGCCGCGCGTCAGGGCGATGTAGGTGCGCTCGATGTCGTGGGCGGCGAACAGGGCCGACAGTCCGGCGTGGGCGCGGTCGGACTTGGCGGCGACCATGACGCCGGAGGTGTCCTTGTCCAGACGGTGGACGATGCCGGGGCGGGCGACGCCGCCGATGCCGGACAGGGACGCGCCGCAATGGTGCAGCAGGGCGTTGACAAGGGTGCCGGTCTCGGTCCCGGGGGCCGGATGGGCCGCCATGCCCGCCGGCTTGTCGATCACGATCAGGTCAGCGTCCTCGAACAGGACGGTGAGGGAGATGGCCTCGGGCTGGGGGTCTGCCGGGGCGACGGGCGGGACGAGGACGGCATAGGTGGCGGCCTGCGGTCGATCCCGCGACGAGACGCGCTCGCCGTCGAGGGTGACCGCGCCCTCGGAGAGCAGGGCCTGCAGACGCGCCCGGGACATGTCGGGCAGGGCGTCGGCCAAGAGGCGATCCAGACGCTGGCTCAAGTCCTTGTTAGACAGGTCCGCCAGCAGACGCTCGCCTTCCGCGCCGGGCAGGCCTTCAACTTCCTCGGCGTCGTCGTCCACGCACGCGATCTAGCATGTCGCCGGGCTCAGGTCGCGCCGATCAGGCCGGCCGCGACCAGCCGCCGGATCACGGGCGCGGGGTCCGCCATGCCGAGGTCGCCGGGCGAGAAGACAGCTCCGGACAGGGCGCGCTCGAGCGCGGCACGATCCAGGCCGGGGAAGTCCATTTCGCCGCCGGGGGCGATGAGCCGGAGCGGCCGATCGCCATCGGGGCCATCCTCCTCGATGCGCCAGATGGAGGGGCGAGCAACATAGGCGGCGGCGAGCGGTTCGTGCGCCCCGAGCAGAGCGCCGGAGACGTCGGACTCGCGGCTGAGCACGAACTCGCGGATGGCGAAATCCAGCGCGTGGTCGAGGCGCGCCTGGTCGGATAGGCGCTGGATCAGGGTCTGGAACTCTCGACCCAATGCGGCGCGGTCGTAGCCGGGGTTGGCGAAGCCCGGTGGCAGGCTGCGGCGGAAGGCCTCGTCCTTGACGCAGACCTCGGACACGGCCTCCAGAACCACGTCGGCCCAGGTCCGGACGATCAGGCCGCAGGTGATGTGCAGCGACGGCTTGTCGCCCGAGGTGGCGGCGTCATGCATCAGGCCGCGAGGGACGTAGGCGCAGTCCCCGGCCCGGAGCACGAAGGTCTCGGACAGTTCGCCGACCGGATAGACGCCGGGCTGGAAGCCCTCGCCTCGATAGGGGATGGCGATGGGCTGGTCGTGCAGACGCCAGGCCTTTTCGCCCTCGATCTGGATCACCAGGACGTCGTGGTTGTCGTAGTGGGTGCGGAACCCTTGGGACGACGGTGGGGTCAGATAGGTGTTGGTCTGGACGTGGCAGCTGATGACGCTCTCCAGGCTGCGGCACAGGGCGGCCATGCCACTGTGGGACTGCTGGAGCTGGTTCAGGATCAGGGTCGCGCCGCTGCCGTAGAGACTGGCGACCGCCCCGCGATCGACAGCGCCGGAAGGGGCGACATAGTCAGACTCCGCGATGGTGCGCGAGGAGTCGGTCATCACCAGCATGCCACGCTGGAAGTCCAGCTCCGACACCAGTCGGTCGATTTCCGAGAGGGAAAGCAGCGACCGAAAACGGTCCGGATCATCATGGCGGGCGACCACGGGTCGGCGTTCATAGACCTCGGTCAGGAAGCCGTCGGCGTGATCGCCGAGAAGCCAGCGGAGCGGGTCGGAAAGCGACCCCAGAAGCGAGGAACTCAAGGCCGGTCCTTACCCGCAGCGACGACCACGGCCGACGCCATCACCGTAGGTGCCGGTATCGCTGTCCGTGCAACTGCGCGGAGCGGGCGAGCAACGACGACCATTGCCGACGCCGTCGCCGTAGGTGCCGGTGTCGCTGTCGGTGCAGCCGGACTGGCTGTAGGCGGGCGTGCAGCGGCGGCCGCGGCCCACGCCGTCGCCGTAGTTGCCGGTATCACTGTCGGTGCAGCCGGTCGACGGCGTCGAGCAGCGACGGCCGCGGCCCGATTCATCGCCATAGGTGCCCGAATCGCTGTCGCTGCAACCGGTCGAGGGCGTCGAGCAGCGCCGACCGTTGCCGACGCCGTCTCCGTACGTCCCGGTATCGCTGTCGGTGCAGCCGGTCGATGTGTCGCAGCGCCGACCGTTGCCGACGCCATCGCGATAGTTGCCCGTGTCGCTGTCTGTGCAGCCGCTCTGATAGGTGTTGCAACGACGACCGCGTCCACTCGGGTCCGAGTAGGAGCCGCTGTCGCTGTCGCTGCAACCCGACTGGGCCTCGGCCTGACCCGTGACGGCCGTCAGGGCCCCGCCCATGGTGGCCGCCCCGATGACGCGGCTCAAGAACGAGCGGCGGTCCATGTTCTTCTTGTCGGCCATCACGTCCCCCTCAGGCGTGTTGTCCATCCCCAAGGACGGAGCCTAGGTGCAATGGTGCGACATTACAACTTGGGTCGGCGAACGACCCTTTCCGAACCTGACCGAACCTGACAGGCAACCGCTGGAAGGCGGTCAGGCCGCCGCGCTCTCGCGGCGGCCGTAGACGGGGTCGAGATCGCCGGTGGCATAACGCTTCGCCATCTGGGCCGTCGACATCGGGCGGATCTTGGAGGCCTGGCCCTCGCAGCCGAACTGCTGGAAGCGCTCGGCGCACAGCTTGCGCATCGCCTCCTTCGCCGGCTTCAAATAGGCGCGCGGATCGAACTCGCCGGGCTTTTCGGCCAGCACTTTGCGGATCGCGCCGGTCATGGCCATGCGGTTGTCGGTGTCGATGTTGATCTTGCGCACGCCGTGCTTGATGCCGCGCTGGATCTCCTCGACGGGCACGCCCCAGGTTTGGGGCATCTGACCGCCGTACTGGTTAATGATGTCCTGCAGGTCCTGAGGCACCGACGAGCTACCGTGCATGACCAGGTGAGTGTCGGGAAGGCGGCGGTGGATTTCCTCGATGACGTGCATGGCCAGGACCTCGCCGTCCGGCTGGCGCGTGAACTTGTAGGCGCCGTGGCTAGTGCCCATGGCGATGGCGAGAGCGTCGACCTTGGTGCGGCTGACGAAGTCGACGGCCTGGTCCGGATCGGTCAGCAGGGCGGAATGGTCCAGCTTGCCCTCGAAGCCGTGGCCGTCCTCGGCCTCGCCCATGCCGGTCTCCAGCGAGCCCAGCACGCCCAGCTCGCCCTCGACCGAGACGCCGCAGGCGTGGGCCATCTCGACCACGCGGCGGGTGACGTCGACGTTGTAGTCGTAGCTGGCGGGGGTCTTGCCGTCCTCTTCCAGCGATCCGTCCATCATCACCGAGGTGAAGCCGTACTGGATGGCGGTGGCGCAGGTGGCGGGGCCGTTGCCGTGGTCCTGATGCATGCAGACCGGGATGTGCGGATAGAGCTCGACGAGCGCGTCGATCAGCCGGGCCAGGACCACGTCGTTGGCGTAGGAGCGAGCCCCGCGGCTGGCCTGGATGATGACCGGCGCGTTGACGGCCTCGGCCGCCTCCATGATGGCTAGGCCCTGCTCCATATTGTTGATGTTGTAGGCTGGCAGGCCGTAGTCGTTCTCGGCCGCGTGGTCGAGCAACTGTCGCAGGGTGATCCGCGCCAAGGGTAGCCTCCTGAGGTCGTCTTATTTTGCGGACGGTCTAGCGCCGGAGCGGCCTCAAGTCACGCTATGTTACAGGCGATCAGGCGCGCAGGGCTTCGACGCCCGGAAGGGCCTTGCCCTCCATCCATTCCAGGAAGGCTCCGCCGGCGGTGGAGACGAAGGTCATGTCGTCGACGACGCCGGCGTGGTTGAGCGCCGCGACCGTGTCGCCCCCGCCGCCGACGGCGGTCAGGACGCCGGCTTTTGCGAGCGCCGCCGCGTGCTGGGCCACGGCGACCGTGGCGGCGTCGAAGGGCGGGACCTCGAACACGCCGAGCGGGCCGTTCCAGATCAGGGTCTTGGACGCCGTCAGGGCCTCGACCAGGCGGGCGACGCTGGCGGGTCCGGCGTCGAGGATCTTGTCGTCGGCGGACAGGGCGGCGCCGGCGGTCACCGGGCGGGATGCGGCGCCGGGCTTGACCTCGGTGGCGACGACGAAGTCGACGGGGAGCAGGATCTGGCAGCCGCGCGCCTCGGCCTCGGCGAGGATCTCGCGGGCCGTGTCGGCCATGTCGCGTTCGGCGAGCGAGCCGCCGATGTCGATGCCTTGGGCAAACAGGAAGGTGTTGGCCATGCCGCCACCGATGGCGAGGCGGTCGAGCTTGCCAACCAGGTTCTTGAGCAGATCGAGCTTGGTCGAGACCTTGGCCCCGCCGACGATGCCGATGACGGGTTTCTTGGGGTTGCCGAGCGCGGCGTCCAGCGCGTCGAGCTCGCGGCGCATGGATTCACCGGCGTAGGCGGGCAGGTGATGCGCGATCCCCTCGGTCGAGGCGTGAGCGCGGTGGGCGGCCGAGAAGGCGTCGTTGACGTAGAGCTCGCCGAGGTCGGCCAGCTTGGTGGCGAACACCGCGTCATTGGCTTCCTCCGCCGCATGGAAGCGGACGTTCTCGAGCAGGACCACGCCGCCCGCGTCCAGATCGCGGATCGCATGGACCGCCGCCGGGCCGATGCAGTCCTCGGCGAAGCGGACGGGCGCGCCGAGTAGGTCCGACAGGGGCTGAACGACCGGCTTCAGGCTCATGGACGGCACGACCTTGCCCTTGGGCCGGTCGAAGTGGGCGAGGAGCGCGACCTTGGCGCCTGCGTCGCGGAGCTTCTGGATCGTGGGCAAGGCGACCCGCAGGCGGGTGTCGTCGGTGACGCGGCCATCCTCCATCGGGACGTTGAAATCCACGCGGACGAGTGCGGTCTTGCCGCCGAGGGCGCCGGCATCATAGAGAGTGCGGAAGGTCATGATATCTCTCCTCCGCTCATCCCCGCGAGAGTGGGGACCCAGGGCTCTCGTGGGGCACGGAAGCCGGAATCATGAGCGGTGCGAAACGTAGGGCGGCCATCGTCCAAAGGATTAGGTCCCCGACTTCGCGTTGATGAGCGGAAGATGCTGATCAACTGTCATCAGCCAATCGGCGCCTGGAAGCAGACGCCGTAGCCGTCCGGATCGGAGAATGACAACTGCCGCATTCCGTAGGGAGCGTCCCTAGGAGGATGAAGGTCAGGCAGTTTGGTCGACAGATCCTTATACACGGCATCCACATCGTCGCAGCCGAAGTAGTTACAGGTGTCCCGATGCCAGCGCTGCTGGTCTTCGACCCGCTCCGCGGGACGCTGGCCTTCGTCGTATGCCGTGTTCAACATTAGGTCCGCCGAACCTAGGCGCAGCCACATCCAGTGAGAAAAGCGACCTTCGGGCGTATCGACCTCAGGCGAGGCGGAGACGACGTCGAAGCCCAGGACATCACGGTAGAAGGCCACCGCCTCCGGCATGTCATAGACCTGCAGAAGCGGCGTCATGCCGCTCGTCTTGATCGCCATGTTCTCCCTCACATCAACTTCGCCATCGCCAGGGCCGTGTCGCTCATCCGGGTCGCGAAACCCCATTCGTTGTCGTACCAGCTGAGCACGCGGGCCAGCTTGCCGTCGACGACCTGGGTCTGGGGGAGCGCCGCCGTGGACGAGGCGGCGATGTGGTTGAGGTCCATCGACACGACCGGGTCGTTCGTGGTGGCCAGGACGCCCTTCATCGGACCGTCGGCGGCGGCCTGGAGCGCGGCGTTGATCTCGTCCACGGTCACTTCGCGGCCGGCGACGACCTTCAGGTCGACGACCGAGACGTTGGGCGTCGGGACGCGGATCGACGACCCGTCCAGCTTCCCCTTCAGCTCCGGCAGCACGAGACCCAGCGCCTTGGCCGCGCCGGTCGAGGTCGGGATCATCGACAGGCCCGCCGCGCGGGCGCGGTAGAGGTCCTTGTGCATCGTATCCAGCGTCGGCTGGTCGCCGGTGTAGGCGTGGATCGTGGTCATGTAGCCGCGCTCGATGCCGAACAGGTCGTTCAGCACCTTGGCGACGGGGGCGAGCGCATTGGTGGTGCAGCTGCCGTTGGAGACGATGATGTCGTCGGCGGTCAGGGTGTCGTGGTTGACCTTGTAGACGATGGTCTTGTCGGCGTTGTCGCCGGGCGCCGAGATGAGGACGCGCTTGGCGCCGGCCTTCAAGTGCGCCTCGGCCTTGTCGCGCGCGGTGAAGATGCCGGTGCATTCGAACGCGATGTCGACGTTCAGGTCCTTGTGCGGCAGGTTCGCCGGATCGCGCTCGGCCGTCACCTTGATCTTGCCCAGGCCGACGTCGATCCAGTCGTCGCCCGCCTCGACCGTGCCGGGGAAGCGGCCGTGGACCGAATCGTAGCGCAGCAGGTGGGCGTTGGTGGCCACCGGACCCAGGTCGTTGATCGCCACCACCTCGATGTCGCGGCGGCCGTGCTCGACGATCGAACGGAGCACGAGGCGGCCGATGCGGCCAAAGCCGTTGATGGCGACGCGGACGGTCATGAGCAGGGTCTCCTGAAGCGTGGTTTTTCGTTGGGCGCCTCAATGGAACCGGCGCGCGCGCGGATCAACCCCGGCGGCGATCACAAGGCGAAAGTCCGTGTAACGGCTCAGCTGGAGAGGGGCAGGGAGAGCCGGGCCTCCAGCCCGCCGCCGGGCCGGTTGGCCAGGGTCACGTCGCCGCCCGCCGCCCGCGCAGCCTGACGCGCTACGGCGAGGCCCAGACCCGCGCCGCCCGTCTGGCGGTTGCGAGAGCGTTCGCCACGGTGAAAGGGCTCGAAGGCCGCTTCGAGTTCGTCGTCAAGCAGGCCGGGGCCACGGTCGGCGACGACCAGGAGCGCGCGGCCGCCTTTCTGAAGGGTCGTGACTTCGGCGTCGCCAGCGAACTTCAGGGCGTTGTCGATCAGGTTCGTCAGGGCGCGGCGAAGGGCGGCCGGGTCGCCCAGGACAGGCAGGGCCGTATCGCCGGAGAAGCGGACCGCGGCGCCGGTCTCCGCGAAACCCTGGACGCAGTCGGCGGCCAGGACCCCGAGGTCGAGAGGCTCGCGGCGCTCGGCCTGCTGTTCCCCGCGCACGAAGGCCATGGCCTGGCCGATCAGGGCGTCCATCTCCTCGACATCGGCGGCCATGCGGTCGCGCAGCGCCTCGGGTGCCTGTTCCGCGCGGAACCGCAGGCGGGTCAGGGGCGTGCGCAGATCGTGGGCGATGGCGGCGATGGTCTGGGTGCGCTGGCGCATGTGCTGGCGGATCGAGGCCTGCATGTCGTTGAAGGCCGAGATGGCGGTGCGGACTTCCGACGGCCCGGACGGCGTCAGGGGCTCGGCGTCGGGGTCTGCGCCGAGACGCTCGGCGGCCTGGGCGAAGACGCGGATCGGCCGGGTCAGGCGACGCGCCATCAGCCAGACGACCGGGGCCAGGATCAGGGCGGTGATGCCCAGCGCCACCAAGAGCCGCGCCTGCCAAGGATCGATCCAGCCGCGCGGCGGCTCGACGGTGGCCCAGCGGCCGTCGGGCAGGCGGGCCGACGCCGAGAACGGCGCGAAGGTCAGGCGGTCGGCGGTGACGCTGAACCGGGTCTGGCGGTCGCCGCTGGTGATGATTTGGACGGTGTCCGACGGCCCCGCCCCGCCTTCGGCCCGTCGCCGCGCCATCAGGGCCTCTACTTGGGCCATGATCGCCTCGGGCGGACGGTCGGAGACTTCGGAGCGGTGCGTGAAGACGAAGCTTTCGGTCGAGCGGGCGACGACGGCCGGAGCATCCGCCTCGACGCGCGGCGGGCCGCCCGGCGGAGGTCGTTCGCGCTCGAACATGAGGGTGCGGGGGGGGGCCTCGTGGCCCAGGGTGACCCGGACGTCGCCGCCAGGCAGGCCCATGCGTTCGGCGATGGCGGCGGCGATGACCCGCTCGATTGGAGTGGCCACACCGGGCGCTTCGGGGGCCTCGCGCGACAGACGCCGGACAAGGTCACGGCCATCGGCGGTCTCGGCCGGACGCCCCGCCAGCGCCTCGGCGGCGGCCGCGACGTTGAAGCCCGCCGGGCGGGGCGGCGGGGCGGTCAGGACCACGACAAAGGCCACGATCTGCGACGCCACGACCGCGAACACGGCCAGCAGCGCGACCTGAATCAGCACCGACATGGAGCCGAGCGGGCGCATCAGCGAACCATCCCCTTCTTTACTCGGGCGTCGAAGCGATAGCCCTCGCCGCGCACCGTGGCGATCAGCTCGCGACCCGAGCCGTCGTCGAGCTTCTTCCTCAGGCGGCTGATCTGCACGTCCATCGCGCGGTCGAAGACGTCGGCGTCGGCGCCGCGCGCGGCCTCCAGAAGCTGGTCCCGGCTGAGAATTCGTCCCGGCCGCTCGGCGAAGGCGCGCAGCAGGCCGAACTCCCCGGCCGACAGGGTCACGGCCTGCCCATCGGGCCGTCGTAACTCGCGCCGCAGCAGATCCAGTCGCCAGCCATCGAAGTCCAGCGCCGCGCTCACCGGTGCCTCGTCCTCGCGCGGTCGGCGCAGCACGGCGCGGACCCGGGCGAGCAACTCGCGCGGATTGCAGGGCTTGGCCAGATAGTCGTCGGCGCCCAGCTCCAGACCAACGATGCGATCGGTGTCCTCGCCCATCGCCGACAGCATGACGACCGGCGGCGTTCCGCCCAGCCGCCGCACGACCGACAGGCCGTCCTCGCCGGGCATCATGAGGTCCAGCACGATCAGGTCGACCGGGCGGGTGGCCAGCTCCCTGTCCATGTCGCCGGCCGAGGCCGCGCCGACGGCGACATAGCCGTGCTGACCCAGGTAGTCGCACAGCACCTCGCGGATGCCGGGATCGTCGTCGACGACCAGGATGCGGGCGGAAGGCTCGGTCATGGCCCGCTTATGCCCCGGCAAAGACGGCGGCGTCATTTCAGCGATGAAACAATCCGGGGCCAGCCTGAAACATCGACGCAAGAGACGCGTGGTCGAAGAGCCGTGACCAACAACGACGAGGAGACCCCATGTCGATTTCCATGATCGCCCTGATCGCCGCACTCGCCACCACCCCCGTGAGCCAGGACCAAGAGCCGCGCGTCGAGACCCGGTCTGAAGTCCGGATCGTAACCTCTGGCGGACCGGACGGTCCCGGCCGTCTGGACGCCGACGAGGACGGCTTCGTCACGCGCGAGGAGTTCGTCGCGCCGCTGGCCAACGCCTTCGATCGGCTGGACGAGAACGATGACAGCCGCCTGTCTTCCGACGAGATGCCCGAGGGTCGCGAGGGTCATCACGGCCCGATGGTGTTCAACATGCGCGAGGGCGGACCGGGTATCATGATGTTCGGCGGCCCCGGCGGTCATCACGGCGGGCCGGGCGGCCGTGCCATGGTGTTCGGCGGGCGGGGCGGCGACGAAAACGTCTTCGTTTTCCGCCGCGGCGGTCCGGGCGGTCACGTGGAAGCCCATGGCGCGGGCGAGCACCGGATCGAGATCCGCCGCTTCGGTGGGCCGGACGGACCCGGCGACATGGACGCCAACAACGATGGCCGCGTCACCGAGGACGAGTTCCTGGCCCCCCTGCGCGAAGCCTTCCAGCGCATGGATGCCGACCGCGATGGCGCTCTTGAAGAGGGCGAACGTGGGGGCCCCGACGGCGAGGCTGAAGCCCCCTGATCAGTCGGACTGAAGGGCCCCTGCCTCGACGCGGACGAAGGCGGCGCGGCTTTCCAGGGGCGCGAACAGGATCGCCTCCGTGCCGGTCATGAAGGCCTGAAGGTTCAACGCCACGATCTCCTCGAACAGGGCCGCTCGGCGGTCGGCGTCGAGGTGGGCAGGGGCCTCGTCCAGCAGGAGGACCGGGGCTGCGCCGCCGGTGGCCAGCCGGCCCACCTGGGCCAGGATCAGGTTCAGGGCGAGAGCCTTCTGCTCGCCGGACGACCCCTCCGCCGCCGGCCGGTTCTTGGCGCGGTGGAGCGCCGTCAGGTCCGCGCGATGCGGTCCGAACAGGGATCGCCCGGCTGCCGCGTCGCGGCCCCGCGACCGGGCCATTCCGTCGCGGATGGCGGCCGCCAGCGTCGCCCCATCGGCCCCGCCGCGAGCGAGGCCTTCAGTTTCTCCGATCAGGGCCAGGTCGGCCTGGGGGAAGGGGCGGTCCGAGCGGGCGTCGATGCCGGCCTGAAGCGTCTCCAACGCCCGGGCGCGCGACAGGGCCGCTCGCGCCCCGGCCTCTCCCAGACGGACCTCCAGCGCGTCCAGCCAGAGCGGATCGGCCTCGCGGCCTTCCGCCCCGTCGATCAGCAGCCGCAAGCGCTCGCGCAGCGCCTTCTCATAGGCCGCGACGACCGCCGCGTGGGCCGGTTCGGCGGCGAAGACCAGGCGGTCGAAGAACTTCAGCCGTTCCGCCCGGGCGTCGGAGAACAGCCGGTCGTGTTCGGGCGTGGCCCAGACGGGGCGCAGGTGGTCCAGCAGACGACCGGGCTGGGCCGTCTCGCCCTCGATCCGGACCAGCCGCCGCGACGCCCCGGCGGTCTGGACGCCGGTGCCCAGGCGCACTGTATCGCCCCCGCCATCGTCCAGTGTCAGGGCGACAGCCCAGGCGCGCCCGGATGTTTCGCCAGGTTCGCGCCGCCCCATCTCCTGCGCCGTCGCGCCGCGCAGGCCCTTGCCGGGGGTGAACAGGCTCAGCGCTTCCAGCACATTGGTCTTGCCCGCTCCATTGGATCCATGCAGCACCACCGGCCCCGCCCCGACTTCGAGCCGGGCGGAGGCGTAGGAGCGGAAATCGGTGAGGGTCAGCGAACGGATCAACACGGCCGGTGATAGCCCGGCTTGGCCTCGGCGTCGAAGGTCAAGGCGCGGCGATCGTCAGGTTCCATATGGCTCCGCTGGACCCCTTGCCGGATTAAGGTCACATTCGACCGACCGTGGGGGCGGTTCGCACGTTTGGGGCGCGCGAGATGAACAGGCTTCTTGTGGTGGCGGCGGCCATGGTGGCGGTCGCGGGCGTGGGCGGCATCGCCACCATCGGCACCGCCATGGCCAACAAGCGTCCTCAGGGGCTGGAGGCATGCACCAGCGCAGCGGCGCGGGCGGGCCTGCGCGACGCCATCCTGACCCGCATCGCCGCCAAGGGCGGAGAGGCCGATGCGGGATACGCTTTGTCTCTGGATACGCCCCAGCTGGAGTCCGTGGACTACACCGCTGATCGCACGACCTGCGGAGGGACCGCGCGCTGGTCCGTGCCCGAGCATCGGCGGGCGTCGCTGGACGGCATTTCTGAGCTGTCCGAACCCGTCCGCTACATGATCGAGCCGGGCCGAAACGGGTCCGGCATGGTCGTGGCCCTGGTGGGGGGAGGGGACCGCATCGCCGACTGGCTCGGCGCCCCGCCGCCGCCGCCCGCGCCGCCGCCTCCGGAGATGCTAAGGGCGGATTACGTTCCGCCGGAAGTGCCGGTCGATGTCGAAGCGCCTGCCGACGTTGTGCCGCCGCCAGAGTCCGTGTCGCCGGGACTGCGGACGGCTCTGGAAAACCTGATCGCGGGGATGATGGGCGGGTCGCGCCCGGCCGTCGCCGACACGACGCCCGGGCGGCCGGCCCGCGCGCCGGACTCCGGAACTGCTGCGGCCACCGCGCCTGCGCGGCCGACAACCGAGCGCACCCAGCCTGGCGAGGTCGCGCGAGCGACCTCGCCCGAGCGCGCAGCGCCTGCCCCATCTTCGGCGACGCGGCGCCTCAACAGCGAGGAGTCGCCGACGCGAGGTTTGAATGCCCCCGCGCCACGGGTTCAGCCGATCCCGGCGCAGAGGCCCGCTTCGACCGCCGCGACGAACCCCGCTCCGGTCTCGTCTCGTCGCGCCGATCTACCGCCGCCGCCGCCGTCGGGTGGGCCGAGCTTCGACTGCCGCCGCAGCCGCAACGCCGCCGAGCGGGCGATCTGCGGCGACGACCGTCTGTCTCGCATGGATGTGGCGATGTCGCGTCGCTATGCCGACGCCCAGTCCGGGCTGAACAGCCGCGACGCCGCCGACCTGCGGGCCGAGCAACTGGAGTGGCTGCGCCGCCGCGATGACTGCCAGACCCTGCGGTGCCTGGAGACGATGTACCAGACCCGGGCCGCGCGGCTGGATCGCATGGACTGAGGGTCAACCGCGCCCGCGCCACTGATTGGCGCGTTCGCCACGCGCGGCCTTCTCCGCCGTCTCGGCGATGCGGGCGGCGCGGGTCTCGGGTCGTTTGGCGTTGCCGATCCATTCCAGGATGCCGCGCCGGGTGGAGGGCGGGAAGGCGGCGAAGGCCTCTGCGGATCCCGTTCGTTCGGCGAAGGCGGCCGCGAGGTCGGCGGGGACCTCCAGCCGGTCGACGGCGTCGAGGGCGCTCCACGATCCATCAGCCTTGGCCTGTTCGATCTTGGCGAGACCGGCGGGATGCATCAGACCCGCCGCGGTCATCTTGTCGATCCGCGCCTTGTTGACCGCCGACCAGTTGGAGCCGGGCTTGCGGGGCGACATCAGGAGCATGGTCCGCTCGGCGTCGAGCTTCCTCGGCAGGCTGTCGACCCAGCCGAAGGCCAGGGCCTCCTCGACCAGGTCGTCGTAAGGGACGCGGGGTTGGGACGCGCCCTTCTTGAAGGTGACGACCCAGACGCTTTCGGTCTGTTCGTGATTGGCGCTCAGCCAGTAGCGCCACTGGGCGCGGTCGGTGACCTCGACACGCTCGAACTGCCCGAGCGCCTTGGCCACGTCACACCCTGAGCGGCATCAGCACATACTGCACCCCCGGATCGCCCGGATCGAGGACGAGGGTCGGGCTGGCCGGGTCGGCGAACATGAAGGTGGCGTTCTCGCCGGTGATCTGGCCGGCGACGTCCAACAGGTAGCGGGCGTTGAAGCCGATCTCGAACGGCTGTTCCGAGTATCCGATCTCCAGCTCCTCCACGCCCTGGCCAGCCTCCATGTTGCGCACCGTCAGGGTCACCCGGTCCAGCTCGAAGGCCAGCTTCACCGAGCGGCTCTTCTCGGCCGAGATGGTGGCGACGCGGTCGACGGCCGAGGCGAACAGGCTGTTGTCGATGTCGGCCTGCTTGTCGTTGCCCTTGGGGATCACCCGCATGTAGTCGGGGAAGGCGCCGTCGATGACCTTGGACGTCAGGCTGGCCTGGCCGAACTCGAAGCGGATCTTCTGGGGGCTGACCTGGATCTCGACCGGGCCCGTGCCGTCGTCGAGCAGGCGGCGGACCTGATCCACGGTCTTCCTCGGCACGATGACGCCGGGGCCGCCCGCGGCGCCTTCCGGCGCCGGGGTTTCGGCGAGCGCCAGGCGGTGTCCGTCGGTGGCGACGGCGCGGAGCAGGGGAATGCCGGCTTCGGCCACGGTGTGGAGGTAGAGGCCGTTCAGATAATAGCGCGTCTCCTCGGTCGAGACGGCGAAGCGGGTCTTGTCGATCAGGCGGGCCAGATCGTCCTTCATCAGGGTGAAGCGCACCCCGGTGGAGTCCGTCGACATGACCGGGAAGTCCCCGGCCGGCAGGACCGGCAGGTTGAACTTGGAGCGACCCGCCTGGACCGTCAGGCGCGGATCGTCGCCGTTGTAGGTGAGCGCCACCTCGGCCCCGTCCGGGAGCTTGCGGACGATTTCATAAAGGGTATGGGCGGGCGCCGTGATCTGGCCCTCGACCTGGACGGTGGCCTCGGCCTCGTCGACCATTTCCATGTCGAGGTCGGTGGCGGCGAAGCTCAGCCTGTCGCGGTCGGCCGACAGCAGGACGTTGGACAGGATCGGGATGGTGTTCCGGCGTTCCACCACGCTCTGAACATGGCCGAGGGCCTTCAGCAGGGCGGAGCGTTCGATGGTCAGCTGCATGGGGTCTTCTTGGGCGTCCGGCGGCGACTCAGACAGGGTCGCGGGTAAGGACTTCCGACACTAGCGGATTGGCGCGGCGGGGCAACGCCCCGCCGTCCGATCAGCCCCGGAGCTTGCGCGTCAGCGCCTCGACGTCGCGGGCGATCTGGTCATCGGTGGCCAGAAGCTCCTCGATCTTGCGCACGCCATGCAGCACCGTCGTGTGGTCGCGTCCGCCGAAGCGTCGGCCGATGTCGGGGTAGGACCGGGTCGTGTGCTGCTTGCACAGATACATGGCGATCTGGCGGGGGCGGGCGACGGCCCGGGTGCGACGCTCGGAGAGAAGGTCGGCCTGCTTCATGGAGAAGTGCTCGGCCACCGTCTTCTGGATCTCGTCGACGGTGATGCGACGCTCGGGGCCGCCACGCAGAGCCGAGCCCAGCAGGGCCACCGCCTCGTCGGCGCCGAGGCTGGACAGGCGCGGACCGACCGACGCAGCGAGCGTATTGATAGCGCCTTCCAGCTCGCGGACCGAGCCCGGCGTGCGGTCGACCAGCTGTTCCAGCACCTCACGCGGGGCCTCGCCCGACACCAGGCCCATGCGGGCGAAGGCGGCGATGCGGTTCTGGGCCACCGCGATCTTCAGCGCACGATCGGCGGGCTCGACCGGGCAGGTCAGGCCGGCGGCGAGGTGGCTGCGCAGCCGCGGCTCGACCTCGGTCAGGGCCATCGGCGGACGGTCGGCCGACAGGACGATGCGCTTGCCGTCCTCGATGAGCGCGGTCAGCGTCGACAGCAGCTCTTCCTGGGTCGAGGCCTTGCCGCCGACGAACTGGACATCGTCCAGCAGCAGCATGTCGGCCGTCCGCAGGCTTTCCTTGAAAGCGGCGGTCGAGCGATCCTGCATGGCCTTGACGAAGGTCGACAGGAAGCGCTCCGCAGTCAGGTAGACGACCTTGGCGTCGGGCTTCAGGCGCTGGGCTTCCCAGGCGATGGCGTTCAGCAGGTGGGTCTTGCCGTAGCCATAGGGGCCGCAGAAGAAGATCGGGTTGAAGTGGCCCTCGGCCCAGCTGGCCGTCTGGCGGGCGATGGCCAAGGCGAAAGCGTTGCCCTGGCCTTCCACGAAGCTGTCGAAGGTCAGACGCTCCTGCAGGCCCGCCGCGCGCACGGCGCGGGGACCATCGGCGACAGGGGCGACGGTCGGCGCCACCGGCGTCTCGGCGCCTGCCGATGACAGCGCCTGGAGAGCGACGGCGGACGCCGGCGTCACCGCCGGCACCTCGGCGCGGCAGCGGACCTCGAGCCGGCGCGACAGGCCGTCCAGACCCAACCACAGCTCGTTGAGACGGCGCAGAGCGTTCTTGCGGACCCAGTCGCGGGCGTAGCCGGTGGGGGTGACGAGGATGAGCTGACCCGCGCCGTCGGCGCGGACAGCCGACGGCGCGATATAGGAGCTGAACGGGCCTTCGCCGATCTCGGCGCGGAGGCGGGTCGCCGCCTCCGTCCAGATGCGATCCGGATCCGTCGTGCCACTGCCCGTCGACGCCACCGCCAGTCCCCCCATGATCTTCTCGCCCGCCTCAAAAAAGTCATCGACGCCCGGAACCGTGACGGTCTCAGGCCCTTCGCCGGGGTCTGATCGAGGGACGGCTTCTCCTGTCCCTCGAAGCGGGAGCTTCGAAGGTGGGGCCGACCTGGCGAACAGACTTCTCCCGCCGGGGCAAGGCGGGGCCTCGCTCCGTCTTCATCCGTGAAGGGATGGAAGTGCGTTAGGAGGGAAAACTTACGCCCGGCGGCGTGGGGGTCAACGCTGATTCGTTGACCGAATGGCAACTAAATTCGTTGACAGGGCCAAGTGCAAATCCCGCTTGGGAAAATGCGGGTTTCGCGCGTTCGGCGAGCGCCGATTCCCCTGTGATCACTTATCCGCACAC
This sequence comes from Brevundimonas bacteroides DSM 4726, assembly GCF_000701445.1. GTDB lineage: Bacteria > Pseudomonadota > Alphaproteobacteria > Caulobacterales > Caulobacteraceae > Brevundimonas > Brevundimonas bacteroides. The sequence continues at coordinate 149,409 of NZ_JNIX01000008.1, read as the reverse complement.
GGCGAAACGGCGAGTAAGCTTGAGCCTACTCGCCGTTGAAATCGTTCGGTTTTGGCGTGACGGACCAGTGACAGTCCGCAAATCTACCTAGTCAGGCGGCCGACATTTTCTTCAGCTGCGCCGCCAGGCGGGACACCTTGCGCGAGCCGGTGTTCTTGTGGACCACGCCCTTCGTCACGGCGCGCATCAGCTCCGACTGAGCGGTGACGAAGGCCCCCTTGGCGGCCTCGGCGTCGCCGCCGGCGACGGCTTCCTGGAACTTCTTCAAGAAGGTGCGCACGCGCGTGCGGCGCGACTTGTTCACTTCGGTCCGCGCAGCGATCTTGCGGATCGCTTTCTTGGCGCCGGGGTTGTTGGCCATTCGTCAGAACCTATCAAGGCAAACGCCGCGGACACCCCGTCCACGGCGTGGGGAAACTTCAAGAGGCGCGGCGTATAGCGGAAGGGGCGGGAAGGGTCAACGCGGACTCTAGCGCCCCTTGAACTCCGGCTTCCGCTTCTCGACGAAGGCGGCCATGCCCTCCTTCTGGTCCTCGAAGGCGAACAGGCTGTGGAACAGACGGCGCTCGAACTGGACGCCTTGGGTCAGGGTGGTCTCGAGCGCGGCGTTGACCATCTCCTTGTTGGCCATGACGGCCAGCGGGCTCTGGGCGGCGATCCTGGCCGCGATCTTGCGGGTTTCATCCAGCAGCTGATCATGGGGGAAGACGCGCGACGCCAGGCCCGCGCGCTCGGCTTCAGCCGCGTCCATCATGCGGGCGGTCAGGACCATGTCCATGGCCTTGGACTTGCCTACCAGACGGGTCAGACGCTGGGAGCCGCCGATGCCGGGCGCGACGCCCAGGTTGATCTCCGGCTGGCCGAACTTGGCCTTCTCACTGGCCACGATGAAGTCGCACAGCATGGCCAGCTCGCAGCCTCCGCCCAGAGCGAAGCCGTTGACGGCCGCAATAATGGGTTTGCGGAAGCGTGTGATCCGGTCGTGGCCGAGGGCGAAGAAGTTGCCCGCATACATCTGGGCATAGGTCTGGTCGGCCATCTCCTTGATGTCGGCGCCGGCCGCGAAGGCCTTGTCGCCCGAACCGGTCAGGATCAGGCAGCGCACGCTGTCGTCGTGCTCCACCGCGTCCAGGAAGGCCGCCAGATCGGCGAACAGAGCCGAGTTCAGGGCGTTCAGCGCCTCAGGCCGGTTCAGGGTGACGACCGCATAGCCGTCGGCGTGCCGCTCGATCAGCAGATTGGCGTAGGTGTCGGACATTGGGGCCTCCTGTTCGCCCGCCTGTCTATCCGCGCCCGACCGTTTTGGCCAAGTCACCGTCGCGGCAGAAGCGCCAGGGTGAAGGCGGCGCGCACCAGTTCGGCCACGACCACCATGCCCAGCAGCACATGGGCGGCGATCGCCTGCATGCGCGCGGTCGACAGGTCCAGACTCCACCCGAAGCGGGACGCCAAAGCCAGAATGAGCGACAGCCCCAGCAACAGAACGACCACCAGCATCAGGGCCACGTGCCCGGCCTTCAGGGCGGCATTCAGACTGGGTCCGTCGTCCAGAGCCGTGGCGCGCAGTCGAAACAGGCGCGCGACGACACCCGTCGCTGCGGCCTCGAGCCCGACCGCGACGATCAGCGCCGCCAGGAACCACCAGATCAGGCCGGACAGGTCGTCGGCCCGGACGGCCTGGATAAAATGCAGAAAGTAGGCCCCCCAGACGCCGGCACCGACCAGCAGGCTGATCCACAGATGGGTTCGTCTCATCGGCCCACCCCGACCATGTCCGCCAGCTTCATCACCGTATTCCAGTTGCGCGCCGTGCCCATGCCGAGCAGCCGGACCTGCGTCGCCTTCTCCGCCATCTTCGACTGGCCGATGCCATCGGGGTGCCAGAGCCACAGAGCGTGGGGCGTCTCGATCAGGCGCTCCGCGCCGACGGCGAATGCGCGGACCGCCTCGACGCCCTCGGCTCTCACACCGTCCTTCATGACCATGACCTGCAGGCGCGACGGATCGGCTCGCGCTTCGTCTGGACAGGGGTTGGCGGAGATCAGTTCGCTCCACTGGCGACCGGTCCGAACCATGGCCGCGATCTTCAGGCCGAAGTGGTCCTGCATGGCGGCCTCGACATCGGCTTCCAGCACGGCCGGGTCTCGGTCGCTCTCGACCACCAGATTGCCGCTGGCCAGCAAAGTGCGGGGGTTCTCCAGCCCCATGGCCTCGGCCATCGCGCGTTGCTCGGCGACCGGGGCCCGAACGCCGCCGGTGTTCATGCCGCGAAACAGGATGATGCGGTGCTCGCTCATCGCCGCTGGCACACAGGACAGTAGAACGTCGAGCGTCCGCCCTGGACGACGCGACGGATGACGGGGTGGGCGGGGTCACGGCGGCAGACCTCGGCCTCGCGGCCATAGACGTCGAAGGCGTGCTGGAAATAGCCTTGGCCGCCGTCGGCATTGGCGAAGTCGCGCAGCGTCGAGCCGCCCGCCGCGATGGCCTCGGTCAGGACGTCGCGGATGGCGAGGGTCAGGGCCTCCAGACGCGGACGCGAGACGCGGCCTGCGGGCAGGGTGGGGGAGATCTTCGCCCGCCACAGGGCCTCGCAGACGTAGATGTTGCCCAGACCCGCGACGATGCGCTGGTCGAGCAGGCTGACCTTGATGTTCTGGGCCTTGCCCTTAAAGGCCTCGGCCAGATGGGCGGCTGAGAAGGCGTTGCCCAGCGGCTCGGGCCCGATGGCGGCGAACCAAGGATGGGTTTCCACCGCGTCAGACGCGATCAGGCCCATGAAACCGAACCGTCGGGCGTCGGCGAAGCCGATGCGGGTCTGGCGGCCATTGCGGACCGCGCACAGGCTCATGTGCTCGTGCTTGGCGGCGACAGGCGCGGCCTCCTCGAACTCGCCCAGCTGTTCGCCGTCGAGCGTGAAGCGGCCGGTCATGCCGAGATGCGTCACCCAGGTCTCGCCGGTCGAGAGGGGCACCAGCAGGTATTTGGCGCGGCGCTGGACCGCGAGCACGGTCGCGCCCTCCAGCCGGTCGGGGAAGCGATCGGGGAAGGGAAAGCGTAGGTCGGGCCGGTTCTGGCGCACGCGGATCAGGCGCGCGCCCGCAAGCACGGGCTCCAGGCCGCGCCGGACCGTCTCGACCTCAGGAAGCTCGGGCATGGGATTGGTCTCGGGGACGGTTCTCTACGCTCTAGCAGACCGGTGACGAAACCGGCACGTGGAATGGTCAACCGGCCGGGTTCGACGTGTCAGTCGGTCGCGGCTCAGCTGCGGCTTTGCTTGGGCCGGAGCGGTGCTATCTCTCGCCCATGACTTTGCTTGAGCGGCTTGACCCCACGCGTACCTGGCTCGGCTTTCTGGGGGCGGCCGGGGCGGGTCTGACTGCCCTTTTCGTGTTTCTGGAGCCGTCGCCGACGTATGGGCTGAGCTTGCTTTCCCTGATCGGCTTTTGGGGCGTGCATGTACTGGCCTTTCTGGCGCTCGCCCAGGGGTCCCAGATCCTGATCTCACGTCATATTGCGCCGAGTGCGAATCCTTGGGTCGCGATCATGGCGGCAGGGATAGCCGCGTCGGCGCTGCTTGCTCCGCTAGCGCTGGGAATGGATCGCCTGATGGTGGAGCCCGTAGATCTTGCCGTCGGCGACGGCTGGAGCTGGCAGGAGCTGGCCGAGGAGTGGCTGAACCTGGCACCGCCGGCGACCTTGGTCTGGCTGGGACTGAACGCCGTGCGGTTCGTGAGGCTGCCCCAACGGGAGGCTCACCCAAGCCCGGTGTTGACGCACGGCCGGGCGGAGCCTGACTTCCTGCGGCGGCTCCCGCTGGGTCGGCGGGGTGAGCTCATCGCGTTGAGTGCCGAGTTGCACTATCTGCGGGTCTATACGACGCTCGGTGATAGCTTGATCCTGCAGGGCTTCGGAGAGGCGCTCGAGCAGCTCGGGCCTGACGCGGGCCTGCGCATCCACCGATCCCACTGGGTCGATCCAAGCTTCGTCGAAGAGCTGTCGCGTGAGGGCGGTCGCACGCACGTGCGGCTCGTAAATGGAGTGGTCCTGCCGGTGGCGCGAAGCCGGCGGGGTGAGGTGGCGGCGACCTTGATTGGAGAGGGCGCGCCGGTTCGTGCCTGACCATTCGTGCAACTGGCCGCGCCGTTGATGTCCTGACTGCTAGCCCGGCCGAAGAGGACGAGCCGTTCGTGCAGTGCGGGCGACCTTTGGTGCAATCGCGTTGGCTCTGCACCGCCAAGCTTTCCATCAGTCCGTCTCACCTGAGCCAGCGCGACGACCAGACCGATGAATCACAAGAGACGTTTCGAAAACCGGAACGCCCCTTATCAGGCGACCAAGGCGGTGGTCGTCCGATTCAGGACGAGTCGAAACCTAAACGGCGCCAAATCGACGCGAGATACCCATGTTTCCGTGACGGGGGCGCCGCACGAGTCAGGCAACCGCCAGCCCCAGGCGACGATCGGTTTGGGGGAATCGATGACGGACGTTCAGACGCTGCCCGCCGGGGCATCGGGCGCATGGGCCGCCGGTCTCCGGCGAGGCCTGCGCAGGGGCGCACAACGGCTCCATCTGTCCCTGGCGGCTGGCGTCGAGGCGGCGTCCCCGGTGCCGATTGCACTGGCAGCGACCCTGCTGCTGTCGGCCTATTTCGTGCTGCTGCCGGGCGTTGATCTGGCCGTCAGCGCCCTGGTCTATGATCCGGTCGCCGGGTTCGCGGCCGCCTCCGATCCGGCGCTAAAGGCGCTCCGGAAGTCGTCCAGTTGGGTCATGGGGCTGACGCTGCTGGCCCTCATCGTCATTGCCATTCGTGGGTGGTGGACCGGATGGCGCGAGGCCCGGCGCGCCCTCTTTTTGATCTGCGGTCTCGCCCTGGCGTCCGGCGTGGTGGTCAACGGCCTGTTCAAGTCGCTGTGGGGCCGGGCTCGACCGGTCCAGATCGAGACCTTCGGCGGAGAAGCTCAATTCACCGGTGCCTGGACGGTGACGGACCAGTGCCTGTCCAACTGCTCCTTCGTCTCCGGCGAGGCGTCCTCGGCCGCCTGGCTGGCTGCGGTCGCCGTTGTCATGACCCCGCAAACGTGGCGTGCGACCGTCATCCCCATAGCCTTCGCCTACGCCGCCGCACTCTCGCTCAACCGCCTGCTGTTCGGCGGTCATTTCCTGTCGGACATTGTCCTGTCATGGGCCATCACAGCCCTCGTTCTGTGCCTGCTGCACCGGCTCATGCTCCATTGCCCCGTCGCGGCTCGCCGCTCACGCAGGCTGCGCCGCCTGAACCGTCGCCCGAGCCCTGTCGCCGCCGCGATCTGAGCCTGTTGCTCCTGATCGGGGCGGTCGCCGCCCTGACAGCGATCCGGCTGACCGGGCTTCAGGTCTCGGTCACCGAACTTCACGCCGATGAAGCGCAGTATTGGGCTTGGGCCCAGAATCCCGCATGGGGCTACTACTCCAAGCCGCCGATGGTGGCATGGCTGATCGGCCTGGCGCAGGCCGTCTGCGGCACTGGCGCGGCGTGCGTGCGTGCGCCATCGGTGCTGATCTGGGCGGCGATTCCGCTTCTGGTCTTCGGAATCGGGGCAACACTGGCCGGGCCACGCGTCGGCCTTTGGGCGGGGATCCTGGCGCTCCTTGCGCCGGGGGCGGCCTTCTCCGCGCGGGTGATGTCGACGGATCCGCCGCTCCTGATGTTCTGGGCCCTGGCTTTGCTGGCCTTGGTGCGGCTGAGGGCCGGCGGCGGAGCGGCCTGGGCGGCCGCATTGGCCGTCGGGCTGGGGTTCGGTCTGCTGTCGAAGTACGCCATGGTCTATTGGATCGGCGGCCTTGTGCTGGCGGCGGTTGTCGATCCGGCGACGCGGCGGGTGCTTCGGCGGCCTGCGCTTTGGGTCGGACTGTCGGGCGGGCTGGCCCTATTCGCGCCGAACCTGATCTGGAACCTCGACAACGCGCTGACGACGGTCCGGCACACGGGGGTGAATATGGCAGGGGAGAAGGGTGCCCGAAGCCTGGTCGAGGTCATTTCCGAAGGGCTGGAATTCATCTCGGCACAGTTCGGACTGGCCGGGCCTGTGGTATTCGCCGCCGTGATCCTGGCGGCGGCGGGGTGGCGCAAGCTGACGGCGGAACAGAGGCTGCTGTTGGCCTTTAGCATGCCGGTTTTCACGGTCGTCACCGTCGCTGCTTTCGCGCAGGGGGCCAATGCCAACTGGGCGGCGTCGGGACTGGTGGCGGCCTTCGTTCTGGCGCCAACAGTGCTGGCCGGTCGCGTGGGACGGGCTTGGCTGGGCGCGGGCCTAGCGTTCTGCGGGGCGGTGCAGGCCCTCCTGCTGTTCGGAGACGCGCGGGCGGACCGCTGGGTTCTGCCGGGCGATCCCTATGAGCCGGTCATGGGCTGGACCGCTGTGGCCGAGGCCGTCGCCTCTCGCGCGCGCACTGAGGGTGCAACCGTCATCGTGGCCGAGCGGCGAGGGGAGGTGGCGAACCTCGCCCACGCCCTCCGGGAAACAGGGCTGGCTGTAGTGGCCTGGCCGCCGGAGGTCGAGGGGCAGCCGCAGGATCATTTTCAGATGACCCAGCCGCTGACGGTGGCGCAGGCGGAGACGGTGCTGGCGGTCGCGACCTGTGAAGATGCCGGCCGGTTCGCCGGCTGGGCCGAGGCGCGACGGATGCAGACCGTGACCCTTCCGGCCGGCGCGGGAGCGGTGCGGACATTGCACCTGTTCCGACTGTCGAGGCCGACCGGGCCGGTGAAGCGACCCGTGCCCTGCCCGGATGCCTGATCCGCCAGTGACGTTGCCGGAGCGCCGGATTCCGGCTTAGGTCGGGGAAAGCCATCGCAGGATCGCAAATGACCGACACGCCCGCACCCTCTGCCGCGCCTTCCGGGAAGCGCGTCGAGTTCACGCTTCGCGCCCTGGTGCTGGGCTGCATCCTGGCCGTGATCTTCACGGCGGCGAACACCTATCTGGGGCTGAAGGTGGGGCTGACCTTCGCCTCGGCCATTCCGGCGGCAGTCATCTCCATGGCCATCCTGCGGATGTTCAAGACCTCGACCATCTGGGAGAACATGACGGTCCAGACGGTCGCGTCGGTGGGCGGGGCCATGAGCTCGATCATCTTCGTCCTGCCGGGCCTGGTGATGGTCGGATGGTGGCTGGACTTTCCCTTCTGGGAATCGGTGCTGATCTGCGTCTTCGGTGGCGTGCTGGGGGTGACCTTCTCCATCCCGCTGCGCCGGGCCTTGGTGGTGGATGCGGGCCTGCCCTACCCCGAGGGCGTGGCGGCGGCCGAGGTGCTGACCGTCGGGTCGCGCGGGGCCGAGCAGACCGAGAGCGCGGTGCGCGAGAACGCGTCGGGCCTGTGGGTCGTGATCACCGGGGCGGTGGTGTCGGCGGGCTATGCCCTGCTGGTCGCCGGGCGTGTGTTCGCGGGCGAGGCGGCGCGGTTCATCAAGCTGCCCGCGTCCCTGGGCGGCGGGGCGACGGGGCTGGGCTTCGGCATGCAGTTCGCCCTGCTGGGAGCCGGGCATCTGATCGGGCTGAGCGTGGGTCTGGCCCAGGCGTTTGGCTTGCTGCTGGCCTGGGGCATCGCTGTGCCGATCCTGACATCGCCCGACACCATCGCCTGGCTGACCGCCAACGGCATCCCGTCGATCGCCACGACACTGGAGCCCGGGGTGGCGGCCGAGGAGCTGGCCACTACGGTCTGGGCGCGCGAGGTGCGGTTCATGGGGGCGGGCGTCATCGGCGTGGCGGCGATCTGGACGCTTATCAAGTTGGCCGGGCCGCTCATCGGCGGGCTGACCTCGGCGTTGGCGGCGAGCAGAAAGCGCGACGCGGGCGAGGTGCTGGTGCGGACCGAGCAGGACATTCCGATCAACATCATCGCCGGGCTGTCGGTCGCCTGCCTGATCGGCATCGGCGGCATCCTGGCCTGGTTCGCCAACAGCAATCCGACGCTGGCCAGCTCGACCTGGCTGCTGGTGGCGGGGGGCTTGGTCTATGTCGTGATTATCGGCTTCGCGGTGGCGGCCATCTGCGGCTACATGGCCGGGCTGATCGGGTCGTCCAACAGCCCGGTGTCGGGCGTCGGCATCCTGGCGGTCGTGATCGCCTCGGTCCTGATGCTGGGGGTGCTGGCGCTGGCGGGTCTGCCGGCCGACCCGTCGGTGGTGGCCTTCGCCCTGATCGTGACAGCGATCGTGTTCGCCGTCGCAGTGATCGCTAACGACAATCTGCAGGACCTGAAGACCGGCCAGCTGGTCGAGGCGACGCCTTGGCGTCAGCAGGCGGCGCTGATCGTGGGCGTGGTCGCGGGCGCGATCGTGATCCCGCTGATCCTGAACCTGCTCAACCAGGCCTTCGGCTTCGCCGGAGGGCCTCCGGGCATCGCAGACGAGCCGCTGGCGGCACCCCAGGCCACGCTGATCTCGGCGCTGGCGAGAGGGGTCATCGGCGGCGACCTGCGCTGGGACCTGATCGGGCTGGGGGCCTGCATCGGCGTGGTTATCATCATCCTGGACGCCGTGCTGAACGCCACGACCAAGGGGCGGATGAAGCTGCCGCCGCTGGCGGTGGGGATCGGGTTCTATCTGCCGGCCGCGGTGACCACGATGCTGGTGATCGGGGCGGTGTGCGGCTGGGTCTATGACAAGGCGATCAAGACGACGCGGTTCGCCGATGTGGGCCGCCGGATGGGCGTGCTGCTGGCCAGCGGCCTGATCGTGGGCGAAAGCCTGTTCCTGGTCATGACGGCCGGGGTCATCGTCTCGACGGGCGACGACGCGCCGTTCGCCATGCTGCCCGAGGGCTCGACGTGGCCGGCCATGCTGTCGGGGATCGCGGTCTTCGCGGTTCTGACGGTGGCGCTCTATGCCTGGGTGCGGGGACGGTCGGCGAAGGTTTAAGCGCCTGCGGTTCTTCACCAAGGACACCAAGGGGCCACCAAGGACACCAAGACATCAGAGCACGACGCGCCGCAGGCCGTTCTTCAGCATGACTGTATTGAAGTTGATCAGATAGCCGAGCCGGAGGCGCGCGAAGCGCAGATACGTCAGGACCTGAGCCGTATGGATCGACGCAAGGGCGTCGATCGCCCTGACCTCGACGATCACGGTCCGTTCGACCAGAAGGTCAATGCGATAGCCAGCTTCCACCCTGACTTCGCCGTAGGTGACTGGCACCACGGCCTAGCGCTCGACCTCCAGTCCTGCCTTTCGGAGTTCCTCCGCGAGGCAGGTTTCCATAGACCGACTCAAGAAGTCCGGGACCGAGCGCCTTGTGAACAATGAAGGCTGCGTCCAGAATTTTCGTCCAAGCCGATCGACGTCCTCCGAAACGTGCTCGGTACCTTGGTGTCCTTGGTGCACCCTTGATGTCCTCGGTGATGAACCGCCTAGGTTCCCGCGAGTTCGGTCAACCGATCAAGCGGGACTAAGACCGATAGGCGTCGTGGCACGATCCGCAGGTCGCGCGTGTCGCGGCCCAGGCTTCGTTCGCGGCGGCCCGGTCGTCCGCGGCGATGGCGTCGCGAAGGCGGGCCGTGGCGGCCTCATAGTCTGCGGCCTTGGCCTGGAAGCCGGTCCAGTCGGTCCAGATTTCGGACTTGGCCTTGGTCGCGGGAACCGCACCCGGGCCGGTGCCGGGCACGAAGGCGATCGTCATCGAGGCAGCCCAGCGAGACAGGCCGTTCGACGCGAAGGCGAGCTGTTGCAGCGGGACGCCGGCGTCCAGACCCTGTTTGATGCCGCCGAAGGTCGCCGCCGACATGGCGAATGAAGCCTGGCGGAGGGCCACGATCTGGGCGGCCTCTTCCGGCGGAACCTCCTGCTGGGCTCCCGCCGCGCCGGCCACGCACATCAGGGACAGAGCCCCCGCGATCAGAACCCGCTTCATCGACCCGCCTCCCAAAGGTTGAAACGGGAGGCTGCGCCCGTGCCGTCAAGCTGTCAAACCGGGGCCCTATGGTCTTTCGGGCGGCCGCGCTGTAAGAGGCGCGCGCTCCCCGCAATGACGCCCCTGACCCAGCGGCCCCCGCACCTGTCGGCCGCCCTTTCGCATTGAACGACCATGAACCTCCGCAACGTCGCCATCATCGCCCACGTCGACCACGGCAAGACCACCCTGGTGGACCAGCTGCTGGCCCAGTCCGGCGTCTTCCGAGCCAATGAGGCGACGACCGAGCGGGCGATGGACTCCAACGATCAGGAAAAGGAACGCGGCATCACCATCCTGGCCAAGTGCACCTCGGTGCTCTGGAACGGCAAGGCGGGCGAGACGCGCATCAACATCATCGACACTCCCGGCCACGCCGACTTCGGCGGCGAGGTGGAGCGCATCCTGGGCATGGTGGACGGCTGCGTCATCCTGGTGGACGCCGAAGAGGGCGTCATGCCCCAAACCAAGTTCGTCCTGACCAAGGCGCTGAAGATGGGCCTGCGTCCCATCCTGTGCATCAACAAGGTGGACCGCGCCCACGCCGATCCCGACCGGGTGCACAACGAGACCTTCGACCTGTTCGCCGCCATCGGCGCGACCGACGAGCAGCTGGACTTCCCGCACATCTATGCGTCGGGCCGCAACGGCTGGGCGACGCTGGACCTGAACCAGCCCAATGACAATCTGGCGCCGTTGTTCGACCTGATCGTGGATCACGTCCCGCCGCCGGCCGTGCAGGCGAACAAGAACAAGCCGTTCCGCATGCTGAGCGTGCTGATCGAGAGCGATCCCTTCCTGGGCCGCATCCTGACCGGCCGCATAGAGAGCGGTAAGGCCGTGCCCGGCATGGCGATCCACGCCCTGGACCGCGAGGGCAAGGAGATCGAGCGGGGCCGGATCACCAAGGTGCTGGCCTTCCGCGGCCTGAAGCGCCAGCCGCTGGACGAGGGCTCGGAAGCCGGCGACATCGTCGCCATCGCGGGCCTGTCGAAGGCGACCGTGGCCGACACCCTGTGCGCCATGGAAGTGACCGAGGCCCTGCCGGCCCAGCCCATCGACCCGCCGACCATCAGCATGACCGTCTCGGTCAACGACAGCCCCCTGGCCGGCCGCGAGGGCGACAAGGTGCAGAGCCGCGTCATCCGCGACCGCCTGCTGAAGGAGGCCGAGGCCAACGTCGCTATCCGCGTGACGACCACCGAGGGCGGCGACGCCTATGAGGTCGCGGGCCGGGGTGAACTGCAGCTGGGCGTGCTGATCGAGAACATGCGCCGCGAGGGCTTCGAGGTGTCGATCAGCCGTCCGCGCGTGGTCTATCAGACCGGCGAGAATGGCGAGAAGCTGGAGCCCATCGAGGACGTCGTCATCGACGTCGACGACGAGTTCAGCGGCATCGTCATCGAGAAGCTGTCGGCGCGTAAAGGCGAGCTGACCGACATGGGGCCGTCGGGCGCCGGCAAGACCCGCATCCAGCTGAAGTGCCCGTCGCGCTCGCTGATCGGCTATCAGGGCGAGTTCCTGACCGACACGCGCGGCTCGGGCGTGCTGAACCGCGTGTTCAGCCACTATGAGCCCTACAAGGGCGAGATCGCGGGCCGCCTGAAAGGCGTGCTGGTTTCCAACTCCGACGGCGAGACGGCGGCCTATGCGCTGTGGAACCTGGAGGAGCGCGGCGTCATGTTCGTCGGCGCCGGCGAGAAAACCTATCAGGGCATGATCATCGGCGAGAACAGCCGCTGGGACGACCTGGACGTCAACCCAATCAAGGGCAAGCAGCTGACCAACGTGCGCGCCTCCGGCAAGGACGAGGCCGTGCGCCTGACTCCGCCGCGCGTCATGAGCCTGGAACAGGCTATCGCCTATATCGACGAGGACGAGTTGGTCGAGGTGACGCCCAAGTCGATCCGGCTGCGCAAGCAGGTGCTGAACCCGAGCTTCCGGAAGAAGCGCCAGAAGCCGGAGTAGGGCTCAGCCAGGAGTAGTGGGCCTAAGCGTCGGGCCGCGGAAGGGGATAATCCGGTCCGGCCAGGGGTCTCCGGCGGCGTGGGCCGGGGAGGGGCAACGCACCCGGGAGGTCCGGCCGTTCCGCATGCGTTCGGCCGCCTCTTCCGGGTTTGGAAGGCTCTCATCGATTGCCAGCCAATGCGTGACTGACGCCTCCGAGCACGTACGTGATAGACGGGGCATGGCCCTCGCATGCGCGCCGCTGCCGCGATAAGCCGCAATGGCGGCTTCGTTGGTCCAAGAGGTCACGGTCCACAGCGTCGGGCCCGGTCCGGTCGCCAGATAGCCGCCAAGGAAGCCGGGGGCGCGCTCGATCTGATGCCGACTGCGCAGGGTGTCCAGGGCGATTGGCGGAAGGTCCAGCAGACCTATCGGCTTCAGCCGTGTCACCGAGATGAAGGCCATGCGTGTTTCGCGCTCGCGACGTCGGGACAAGCGGTCTAGCAGCACGAGCCTCCAGTGGGCAGGGCTCGTCGGAGCGGCCGAGACTGTCAGTCCCGCGAGCACACCGAGCAGCCCGGATCGGGCGTGACCTCCACCGTGCGGCTGGTCGCCGACAGGCCGTCGTAGAGGAGCAGTCGGCCGGTCAGGGGCTCGCCCGCGCCGGTGATGAGCTTGATCGTTTCCAGCGCCGCCATCGAACCAATGACGCCCGCCAGGGCGCCGACCACGCCGACGCGGGCGCAGGTTTCAGCGTCGGCGGGCAGGTCGGGCACGAGGCAGCGGTAGCACGGGCGGCCGGTGAAGACGCCGAGCTGACCGCTCCATCGTCCAAGGGCTCCAGAGACGAGCGGAATGCGGGCGGCGATGCAGGCGGTGTTGACGGCGTGGCGCACGGCGAAGTCATCGGTGCCGTCCAGTACCACGTCGGTCCCGGCGATCACGCGGGCAGCGGTCTCGGAGGTCAGGGCCGCAGGCACGGCCTCGATACGGACGCCGGGGTTCAGCGCGAGGAGGCGGCGCTCGGCGACCTCGACCTTGGGCTGGCCGATGTCGGCGGTCTCGAACAGGACCTGACGCTGGAGATTGGACAGGGAGACGGTGTCGGGGTCGATGATCCGCAGGGTCCCCACCCCCGCCGCCGCCAGATAGAGGGCCGCTGGCGAGCCGACGCCGCCCGCGCCGACGATGGCGACCGTCGCGGACGCGAGCTTCTGCTGCCCGGGTCCGCCGATCTCGGACAGGACAAGGTGGCGGGCGTAGCGTTCGACGTCTTCGGGGGAAAAGCCCATGCCCCTCAGTTAGGCGCGCGCGCGGCCTTCGTCACGCAGCCTGTTTCAGCTCGACGATGCGGTCGGCGTGATAGGCGGTGATCTGAGCCATGTTCGTAAGGCCGATGGCCTTCATCATGGCGTCTGGGTCGTCGCACAGGGTCATCGGCTCGGGAAAGCGACGCTCGGCGACGGGCTTGTCCGACACGATGCGGATGTTGTTCAGGCGTCGGTCGTCCCGGATGCGGCGCATCAGGCGGTCGATGTCCTGACGCGACCCCTCGATGCCCTGCAGGCACCAGCCGTCATGAAACATGACCGCGGAGGTGATGTTGTCCCGACGGTTGTTGACGGTCGCCGCGCCAAGGATCTGGGCGATCGACAGGGTCGAGGAGCCGGTCGAACCGACGGTCTCGGCCGCGTAAATCAAGCGATAAAGCAAGACACGTCCCCTCAGTGGCGATGTAACGGTGTAATGATGCTGGTGTAACCGATTACAGTGGTTACATTGTGGCAGAGATGCGGCCTTGTATTTGCAACGGTTTTGCGTCGGCGGGGCTTGCCGCGCCCCAATTCCGTCGCCATCTCGGCTCGCATGAGCGAGCACACGACGACCGGACCCGGCTGGCACGGGACGACGATTCTGGCGGTCCGAAAGGACGGCCGGACCGTCATCGCGGGCGACGGCCAGGTGTCGATGGGGCCGACCATCGTCAAGGGCGCGGCGCGCAAGGTCCGGACGCTGGCGGGCGGCAAGGTGCTGGCAGGCTTCGCAGGCGCGACCGCAGACGCCTTCACCCTGATCGAGCGGCTGGAAGCCAAGCTGGAGCAGTATCCCGATCAGCTGGCGCGGGCCTGCGTCGACCTGGCCAAGGACTGGCGCACGGACCGCTATCTGCGGCGGCTGGAGGCCATGCTGCTGGTGGCGGACAAGGCCAGCATCTTCACCGTCACCGGCGTCGGCGACGTGCTGGAGCCGGAATACGGCACTGCGGCCGTGGGGTCGGGGGGAAACTACGCGCTGGCGGCGGCGCGGGCCCTGCTGGACAACACCGACCTAGACGCCGAGGCGATCGCGCGCCGGGCCATGGCGATCGCGGCCGATATCGACGTCTACACCAACGGCAATCTGACGATCGAGAAGCTGTAGGCCGTCAGGAATGGTCAGGGCGCGGGGGCGCTCATTGCGTCGATTTCACGGGACATCGCAACCGATCCGGGCATGAGTGAAGAGCCTGGAGACGACCCCATGCCTCGCCTGACCGCCATCATCGCCGCTGCCCTTCTGCTCGCCGCGCCCGCCCACGCCCGGATGTCCGACCCCGCGCCGGTGATCGCCGCCGAGCGGGCGTTCGCGGCCGACGCCCTGACGATGGGGGTCGACCGGTCCTTCCTGAAATGGGCCATGCCGGGCGCGGTGCTGATCGTGGGGGGATCGCCCCAGCCGGTCGAGGCGCTGTTCGATCCGGACGCCGCGTTCGATCCGACGGCGCGCCCCTTGGTCTGGTGGCCCAACTGGGCGGGGATCGCCGTGTCTGGCGACCTGGGCTTCACCACGGGCGGCGTCGAGGTGAATGGCCAACGCAGGGGCCACTATTTCACGATCTGGCAGAGACAGGCGGACGGCACCTGGCGCTGGGTCTATGACGGGGGCGTGCCTGCCAGCGCGGCGGAGGTTCCTGGCCCTGAGGCCGAACCGACCATCCTGGCGACCTCGACAGTGGCCCCGACGTCGGCCGAGGCCGCTCTGGGAGAGTTGAGGGCGGTGGAGGCCGTGCTGGCGGCCGCGGCGGCGGGAGACCAGAAGGCTGCGCATCTGTCCTTGCTGGCTCCCGATGGCCGCATCTACGTCGGCGACCGGCCGCCGGCGATCGGTGAGGCGGCTTTCGCCGAGGCCCTGGACGCCTGGCCCAAATCGTTCGACCTCAGCCCGCCGCTGAGCAGCGGGGCATCGGCGGCAGGCGACCTCGGCTGGACCTATGGCCGGGCCCTGTGGAAGGACGGCGATGCGAACGGCAGCGGCTACTACGTGCATCTCTGGCAGAAGCGGGAGACAGGCTGGGTCCTGGCCTTCGCCCAGCTGATCGTCGATCCGCCCGCCCCTCCCGCTCAGGGTTGAGCCGCCCTATGTGGCGAGGATGACAGACCTTTCCCCTCGCGAGATCGTTTCCGAACTCGATCGTTTCATCGTCGGCCAGGAGGACGCCAAGCGCGCCGTCGCCGTGGCCCTGCGAAACCGCTGGCGCCGCAAGCGCGTGCCCGATGATCTGCGCGACGAGGTCACGCCAAAGAACATCCTGATGATCGGGCCGACGGGCGTCGGCAAGACCGAGATCGCGCGGCGGCTGGCCAGGCTGTCGGGCAGTCCGTTCCTGAAGGTCGAGGCGACCAAGTTCACCGAGGTCGGCTACGTCGGCCGCGATGTCGACCAGATCATCCGCGATCTGGTGGAGGCGGCGCTTCTGATGGTGCGCGAGCAGAAGCGGGTCGGCGTGCGGGCCAAGGCGGAGGCGGCGGCCGAGGAGCGCATCCTCGACGCCCTGGTCGGACCCGGCTCGCAGCCGGCGACGCGCGACGCGTTCCGAAAGAAGCTGCGAGCGGGTGAGCTCGACGACAAGGAGATCGAGCTGCAGATGGCCGAAGCAGCGCCGGCCATTCCGGGCATGGACCTCGGCGGCCAGAACGTCGGGCTGATCAATCTGTCGGAGATGCTGGGCAAGCTGGGCGGCCAGCGGACCAAGCCGGTCAAGACGACGGTCAAGGCGGCGCTGGCCCCTCTGGTCACTGAGGAGAGCGACAAGCTGCTCGATCAGGACAGCCTGGCGCGCGAGGCTGTGGCTCTGGCCGAGAACGAGGGCATCGTCTTCATCGACGAGATCGACAAGGTCGCGGCGCGACAGGACCGGGGCGGCGCCGATGTGTCGCGCGAGGGCGTGCAGCGCGACCTGCTGCCCCTGATCGAAGGGACCACCGTCTCGACCAAATACGGGCCGGTGAAGTCGGACCATGTGCTGTTCATCGCGTCCGGGGCCTTCCACGTGGCCAAGCCGAGCGACCTGCTGCCCGAACTGCAGGGCCGCTTGCCGATCCGGGTCGAGCTGAAGGCCCTCACGCGCGACGACTTCGTGCGCATCCTGACCGAGCCGGAGGCCAATCTGATCCGTCAGAACCAGGCGCTGCTGGCGACCGAGGACGTGACGCTGACCTTTACGGCCGACGCGGTCGAGGCTCTGGCCGATGCGGCGGTGGCGGCGAACTCTGCGGTCGAGAACATCGGAGCGCGCAGGCTGGTGACCGTGATCGAGCGGGTGCTGGAGGAGACCTCGTTCAAGGCGTCGGACCTGTCCGGGCAGACGGTGGCCTTCGACGGCGAGACGGTGCGGGCGCGGGTTGCGGAGTTGGCCAGGAACGCGGACCTCAGCCGGTTCATCCTCTGACCCCGCCTTAAATCCAGCGCGATCCGTGCTATAAGCCCCGCTTCCCGCCACCCAGGATCTTCGCATTGAGCCTGACGCTCGACCTTTCGCGCACGCCGATCGCCGCTCCAGTCAACCTGTCCGGTCTGACGCGCGAAGGGCTGCGCGCGGCGCTGGTCGAGGCGGGAATCTGCCCGCCGGAGAAGGCGAAGATGCGGGCCAGTCAGGTGTGGGGCTGGATCCACCATTATGGCGTGACCGACTTCGCGGCCATGACGAACGTGGCCAAGGACACCCAGGCCAGGCTGGCCGCCGCCTTCACCCTCGCCCGGCCCGAGGTGGTGGAGCGCCAGGTGTCCAACGACGGCACGCGCAAGTGGCTGATCCGCACCGCGCTGGGCATCGAGATCGAGACCGTCTACATCCCCGATGTCGGCCGGGCGGGAGCCCTGTGCGTCTCGTCGCAGGTCGGCTGCACCCTGAACTGCACTTTCTGCCACACCGGCACGCAGAAGCTGGTGCGCAACCTGACGGCGGCGGAGATCGTGGCCCAGGTGCAGGTGGCGCGCGACGACCTGGGCGAATGGCCGTCGCCCAAGGAAGACCGCCGCCTGTCCAACATCGTCTTCATGGGCATGGGCGAGCCGCTCTATAACCTCGACCACGTCGCCGACGCCGTGGACATCATCGCCGACAACGAAGGCATCGCCATCTCGCGGCGACGGATCACGGTCTCGACGTCCGGCGTCGTGCCGATGATCCCGGAGCTGGGCGAGCGCACCCAGACCATGCTGGCGATCAGCCTGCACGCCACCAACGATCCGTTGCGCGACGTACTGGTGCCGCTGAACAAGAAGTATCCGCTGGATCAGCTGATGGCCGCGATCCGCGCCTATCCGGGTCTGTCCAACGCGCGGCGGGTGACGTTCGAATATGTGATGCTGAAGGGCGTCAACGACAGCCCCGAAGAGGCCCGCGCCCTGCTGAACCTGATCAAGGGCATTCCGGCCAAGATCAACCTGATCCCGTTCAATCCCTGGCCCGGCACCGACTACCAGTGCTCGGACTGGAAGACGATCGAGCGGTTCGCGGCGATCCTGAACAAGGCGGGATACGCCAGCCCGATCCGGACGCCGAGGGGGCGGGACATCCTGGCGGCGTGCGGGCAGTTGAAGTCGGAGAGTGAAAAGGTGCGCGCGAGCGCGCTCAGGAAAGCGGAGCGAGCTGCGGCTTGAGGCGCTTCAATAGACTGCGCCGATAAACGACCCCGGCTGCTCCGCCTGCCAAGGCCGACGGGATAACCATTTCGGTGATGCTGCCGGCGCCGTTTGATCCGAAGAGTATGTAGGCGGCGGCGCCGCTGAAACAGGCCGCTGTCGCGGCGGCTATCCCATCGTTGTCGTGTCCGAGCTTTCGCAACGCGAGGTAACTGGCAGGTCCAACCGCAGCAGCGCCTATCACGAACGCGGGGAGAATGAAGGGGATGATGTATTTAGGTAATGACTTAAATCATACCAGTGGAGCTCTGGCAAGTGGTTCGCAAATCACTTAAGTAGAGGATCATGCAGCGCGTCTTCGAAGCCCTATCCAGTCAGATTCGCCGGAAAATTCTGGCCTACCTCGCTCACACCGACCTGACCGCCGGTGAGATCGCGGCGCGGTTCGAGATTTCGAAGCCAGCCGTCTCGCAACACCTGACAGTCTTGGAGAATGCGGGTCTGGTTACCAGCGAGAAGCGGGGTCAGTTCGTTCATTACAGCCTAGTGGCCGACCACTTGGCCAACACCTTGAGCGCCTACGCACAAGAGGTCTGTCCGGTTTCCAAACCGCTGAAGGCCGAGAGCGCGGCCTTGGCGAAGACCCGAGGGTCTTAGTCCTTCTATTCGGCCGCCGGCCGCCGGCTGCCGCTCCGCGAACACGGCTGGCTGTCTCTGGTCGTCGGAATTGAGGCAAACGAAAAGGGCCAGCGTTTCCACTGGCCCTCATCATCTTGGATTGTCGCCGCGATCAGGCGGCGGCTTCGGCCAGCTTGGCCTTGACCTGGCGCTTGATGCGCTGGGCGGTCAGCGACAGCTGCTCGTCATTGGCCTTGACGATGAAGGGGTCCAAGCCGCCCTTGAAGTCGAGCGTGCGCAGCGCGGCGTTGGAGATGCGCAGCGAGAAGGTCTGGCCCAGAGCCTCGGACGTCACCTTGACCTTCTTCAGCGACGGCAGGAAGCGGCGCTTGGTCTTGATGTTCGAGTGGCTGACCGAGTGGCCGACCATCGGGCCGACGCCGGTGAGTTCGCAACGACGAGACATCGTCAGATCCTTAGAGGCAGGCGCCCCCGATCCGGGGCGCAAGAAACGAAAGCGCGCGGAAGGACGCCCTCCGCGCGAGAGGGCGCCGTATAGGGCAAGGGCCGCGCCGACGTCAAGGCTCTGTCGCGTGTCGGGGGAGCCGGTTCATGTGTCGTTCAATCGCCGTGTTTCATTGCCTAGACTGCCCGGACGTTCCGGGGGAATGAGACCGCCATGACCATGCCGAACCTTCTGATCCGCACCTTGGCCGTCGCCGCGCCGGCGATCGCGGGTGCTGCGTTGCTGGCCGCGCCGGCATCCTCGCCTCAGGCCCAGGCGTCGGCGACCGAGGTGCTGCCGGGATACTGGGAATACACGACCAGCGCCGTGGGCATCCGCGACACCGAGCAGAAATGCGTGCGGCCCAGCGAGATCAACCGCTTCTTCGGCGGCCTGTCCACGCGGCGCTGGCAGTGCACCTATCCGGTGCGCGAGGTCGGCAACGGCCGCACGCGGTTCGAGGGGACCTGCACGGATCGGCGGGGACGGCGGGTGAACGTGCGGCTCACCGGCACCTATCAGCCAGAATCGTTCCGCTTCACCGGCGGGGCGCAGCTGGCGCGGGGCACGCCCTATCTGCCGGCGTCAATCACGGCGCGGCGGATATCGGCCCAGTGCCCGGCGAACGCGGAGTATTTCTGAGACCTAGACCCGGCAGGCTCGGATTTCGGCGCGTCGGTTCAGCGGTTCTCTGATTCGGGGACCCGTCGGTACAGCAGGATTGGATGCGTCCTCGCTGCTCATCTGAAACGTAAACGCCGCCCGCGCCGACCAACGCTGGAAAGCCGCCTGAACGGCAGCGACCCGCCGGTCAGCCAGGGATGGGTCTCCCGCGGCAGCTTCGGCCATGTCGATGTGACCGACGACCTCGACATGTATCGGTCCGCCTGCAAGGGCGTTGAACTGGGCGTCGATGGTTTCCATCGCCGACTGGTCCAGACGGTCCTGCCCAAAGGTGAAGTAGACGGTTATCTCGCTGCACGTTCCGCTGGTTGCCAGCGGGCGTCGCTGCTGACCGGCTTCAGCAGGGCCGGGTAGGGTCAGCGACAGCATCAGCACAGCGACGAGGGTCGACGTCGTTCTTGGGTGCATGGTGTCCTCCACCACCTTGGTCGCAATTGGAAACGCCCGCCGCAAGGGCGGGCGCTCCCGGTGTCGGAAATCGTCAGCCGATCAGGCCGCTTCGGCTTCTTCCGCTTCCTCGGCCACGGGCTGGTTGGCCTTCTTGGCGCTGAGGGACTTGCCGAGCAGGGCCACGGCCGCGTCCTTGTCGATGCGGTTGGCGGCGGCGACCTCGCGGGCCATGCGGTCCAGCGCCGATTCATAGAGCTGGCGCTCCGAATAGGACTGTTCCGGCTGGGTCTCGGCGCGGTGCAGGTCGCGGACGACCTCGGCGATCGAGATCAGGTCGCCCGAGTTGATCTTGGCCTCGTATTCCTGGGCGCGACGCGACCACATGGTGCGCTTGATGCGGGCGCGACCCTTCAGCACCGTCAGGGCCTTGGACACGGTGTCCTCGGCGGCCAGGGTGCGCAGGCCGGCGGTCTTGGCCTTCTTGGTCGGGACGCGCAGGGTCATCTTCTCGTGGTCGAAGGTCACGACGTAGACCTCCAGCGACATGCCCGCGACTTCCTGGGTCTCGATGGCCGCGACCTTGCCGACGCCGTGCGCCGGATAGACGACGGCGTCGCCAACCTTGAATTCCAGACCGGTCTTGTTCGTCATGTCATTCCTTTCCCGGACGCAGGGAAAGGGTGAGGCGAAGGCGCGACGACAATTGCGCTCGGAGCCCGGCGAGCGGATCGCCGGCGCCCAAAGATCAATCAGTCAAACGCGGAAACGGATCACCCAACCTCTGGCCGACCCCGTCTTCATGGACAGGGTTCTGTCGCAAACGCGGGCGGTGCGCAGAAAACGCAGACCGCCCGACCCAATGTGAGGAACATATCACAAAAATGCGGAATTTCAAAACGTCAGCGCGCGAGCGGTGACTCGGGCCGAAATTCCGACCCCAGGGCCGAGACGGCGGATCAGGAGCCCTTGCCGGGTTTCTCGGAGAAGTATTTCTCGAACTTGCCGGTCTCGCGCTCGTACTGCTCCCGGTCGGCGGGCGGCGTGCCCTTGACCGTGATGTTGGGCCAGACGCGGGCGTACTGGGCGTTGACCTGGAGCCACTTGCCGTCCGGCTCGTCCTCGGTGTCGGGCTTGATGGCGTCGACGGGGCATTCCGGCTCGCAGACGCCGCAGTCGATGCATTCGTCGGGCGCGATGACGAGGAAGTTCTCGCCCTCGTAGAAGCAGTCCACGGGGCAGACCTCGACGCAGTCCATGAACTTACATTTCACGCAGGCGTCGGTGACGATGTAGGTCATGGGCGGGCGGGTCGGTCCTTGAGGCTCAGCGGCTTCGCAGATGGCCGGGCGCGGGCGGGCTGTCAACCGAGCGGGGCTAAACGTCGCCGTCGGCGGGGCTGTCGAGCGCGAGATCGACATAGAGGGCGCGGGCCTCGGGCGCGGGGCCGCGCCGGTCGCCCAGCGCCTCGATTCGCAGGGTGGTGACGCGGCCGTTCCGCGCGAAGGTCAGGAGGTCGCCGGGGTGGACCGAGCGGCTGGGCTTGTCGAGGCGGGTCTGCAGGCCGTTGTGGGTCAGGCGGACGGCGCCGGTCTCGACGAAGGCGGCGGCGAGCGAGCGAGTCCTGGCGAAGCGGGCGCGCCACAGCCAGACGTCGATGCGGCAGGCCTCCATCGTCATGCGGGGCCTGTGTCCGGGGCGGGGGCCTGGGCGTAGGCGGCGGACAGGCGGCGGTAGGCGGGCGAGTTGAAGGCCAGGATCGTGGTCACGACGCCCATCAGGCCCGCGATGGTGAAGACCAGCGCCATCGCCCGCGCCGGTCCCGTGCCGAACCAGCCGCCGATGGCCTGGGCTCCGGCCCCGTCGGTCATGAAGGGGATCACGATGAACTGCGTCAACGGGCCGATGAGGAAGGCGGTCAGGGGCGAGGCGGCCTGCTCCACCGACTGGGCGAAGCCGAAGACGCGGCCCTGGCGTTCATAGGGGACGACCTTCTGCAAAGTGGTCTGTTCGGCCGCCTCGGCCACGGGGGTGATAAAGAACCAGACGAAGCAGCCGACGCCGAGCAGCCAGATCCAGGGCTGGGTCGTGAAGAGGGCCGCCGAGGTCCAGGCCATCAGGTTGACGAGCATGAGGGTCCGCAGCGGCTTCCTGCCCAGACCGAAGCGGGAGACCGCCAGGCCGGACAGGATGAAGCCGGTGGAGACGCAGCCCAGCAGCAGGCCCCACTGCTGCACCGGCATCATGGACAAGGCGTAGGCGTCCAGCTGGGCCATGAAGACGCCGCCGAGGAAGTTGTTGAAGGTGGCGAACAGGATCAGGGCGAACAGGCCGGGGACGGCGCCCACGACCTTCAGCGTGCCGGCGAGGTCTATTCTGCGATCCGGGCGGGCGTCGGGGTCGGTCGCGGCGCTGTCGGAGGCGGCCACGCGCACATGGGCGGGCAGGCGGATGGCGACGAGATGGAGGATCAGCAGAAGGGTCGCCGCCACGGCTACCGACAGCGCCCCGACCATGCCGCTGAAGCCGACCAGAAGGCCCGAGATGACCGAGGTCGTCAGAAAGCCGACGCCGGTGGCCATGCCGACCAGGCCGTTGGCGCGGTCGCGGCGATCCTCGGGCACCAGGGCCGTGACCAGGGTGGGCAGGGTGATGTTGCGGACATTGCCCGCGATGACGCCCAGCATGACCAGGCCGATCAGGATCCACAGCTGGGGCCGGGCGACGTCGCCGAACGCCTCCTGAGGCGTCGCCAGCAGCAAGGCGAGGGAGGCGATGTAGAAGGTCAGCGAGGTCAGGCTGGACGCCAGCATGACGCGCGTCTTGGGATAGTGGTCCACCAGGCTGCCGAACCAGACCGCCAGACCCGCGGTCAGGACCAGAAACAGACCGGCGATCATGCCGGTGGCGAACACCGAGCGGGTCTCGAGAAACACCCAGAAGGTGATGGCGAACCAGACGGTGTAGTTAACGATGCCCGCGACCGCGTTGTTGGCCAACAGGTTGTAGAAGGCCCGCATGGGGCTGGGCTCGGCCATCAACGGTCTCAGGCGCGCTTGGCGGGCTTGCGGCGCGGGCGCCTTCGCCTGGCCGGAGTGGGCGGCGCGGTCAAGGCGGCGAGCGCGGCGAAGGGCGAATCCTTGACCGGGCGCGAGGCTTTATCGGGTCGGTCGGGTTGCTGGGCGCGGGGGGTGCGCAGAGCCGTCAGCACGGTCTTGAGCTCGGCGGCGGACCAGCCGAGGTCGGCCAGCGCCGCGTCGGACAGGTCGGCCTTGCCCGCTTCGCGCTTGAGCTCGGCGAGGCGTTCCAGGATTTCGACCGGGATGGCGAAGCGGGCCACGGCGCGAAGCCCCTGGGCGGAGAGGGCGCGCGGGCTGGGCGGGGGCTCGGGCAGGAGGCTGAGGCCGGCCTCGCGGAGCGCGAGGGGCGGACCGGCGAAGGCCTGGGCGAGGGCGCGGGCGCGGGGCTTGAGCGCGCCGGGCAGCCAGACGGAGTGATGGCCGACGCGGACGGCGAAGGTCTTGAGCGTGCGACGCTCGGCCTGGCTCAGCGCGGCGAGGTCGCGCTCGACGTCGCGGCGGTCCAGCACGCCGCCGGCCTCGACGAGGCGGAAGGCCAGGCCGCGGGGCAGGCCCGTCAGGGTACCGTTTTCGATGGCGGTCCGGAGGCGGCGGAGGTCACGCAGAGCGCGGCCGGCCTCGGAGGACAGGTAGGCCTCGATGCGACGCTGGGCGCGGTCGCGGGCGGCCTGGGGGCCGAGGTCCCCGATCAGGCGGATGCGCGGGCTGAAGGGATCGCCGCCGACGATGCGGGCGGCGAGCGCGCCCTGCCACAGGACGTCGCCGTTCGGCGTGATCGAAAAGGCCGCGTCGGCGTCGGCGGCGAGGCGGCCGAGGCGGCGGGCGATCTCGGGGCCGACGGCACGGAGGGCGGCGGTTTTCAGGGTGCGGTCGGCGAGGGCGGAGCCTCCAGCGGAAGGGGCGAAGCGGACGCCCTCCAGATGGCCCACGGTCTCGCCATCGACGGTGACGACGCCGTCGCCCGCGACCTCGGCGAGCGTCGCCTCGCGGTCGTGCAGGGAGCGCATCAGGGCGGTGGTCTTGCGGTCGACGAAGCGGGCGGTCAGGCGTTCGTGCAGAACGTCGGACAGGCGGTCCTCCAGCGCGCGGGTCTTCTCGCGCCAGGCCTTGGCGTCGGCGACCCAGTCGGGACGGTTGGCGATGTAGGACAGGGTCCGCACGCCCGCGAGCCGGGCCGAGAGCTGGTCGATCTGGCCGTCGTCGCGGTCGACCTCGGCGAAGCGCGGGGCGAACCAGTCGTCGGTCAGGCGGCCGCGCGAACTGGTCAGGGCGCGGAAGACGTCGCGCGACAGACGGGCGTGCTCGTCCAGCGTCGTCTTCTGGAAGTCGGGCAGCTGGCAGGCCTCCCACAGGCGCATGATGGTCCCGCGCGAGCGGCCGACCTTTTTGATGTCCTCATCCAGCAGGGCGCGGCGCAGCAGGGTCTCGTCCAGCGCCTGTCCGGTCAGCTTCAGGCCCGGCACGCCCGGCGTCTGAACGAGCGAGCGCAAGAGGTCGGGCAGGCTGTCGAAGTCGAGGCGGGCGTTCCTCCACTCGATGGCCTGGACCGGGTTGAAGCGGTGGTCGACGACCTGGCCCACAAGGTCTTCGTCCAGCTCTTCGGCCTCGCCCGTGACGCCGAAGGTGCCGTCGCGGATGTGGCGGCCGGCGCGGCCGGCGATCTGGGCGATTTCGTGGGCGTGGAGCCAGCGGGTGCGGCGGCCGTCGAACTTGCGCAGGCCCGCGAAGGCGACATGGTCCACGTCCATGTTCAGGCCCATGCCGATGGCGTCGGTGGCGACCAGGAAGTCGACCTCGCCCGACTGGAACAGGGCGACCTGGGCGTTGCGGGTGCGGGGCGACAGGCTGCCCATGACGACGGCGGCGCCGCCCCTCTGGCGGCGGATCAGCTCGGCGATGGCGTAGACCTGTTCGGTCGAGAAGGCGACGATGGCCGAACGGCGGGGCAGGCGGGTCAGCTTCTTGGAGCCGGCATAGGTCAGGCTGGACAGGCGTTCGCGGCTGACGATCTCCACGTCGGGGATCAGGCGGCGGATCAGGGGGGCCATCGTCCCGGCCCCCAGGAACATGGTCTCGAACCGGCCCCGAGCGTGCAGCAGGCGGCTGGTGAAGACGTGGCCGCGCTCGGGGTCGGCGGCCAGCTGGATCTCGTCGATGGCGAGGAATTCGACGTCCCGTTCCATCGGCATGGCCTCGACCGTGCAGACGAAATAGGCAGGGCGCGCCGGGATGATCTTCTCCTCGCCGGTGATCAGGGCGACCGAGTTCTGGCCCCGGGCGCGGACGATCCGCTCATAAACCTCGCGCGCCAGCAGCCGCAGCGGCAGGCCGATCATGCCGGACGCATGGCCCAGCATCCGCTCGACCGCCAGATGGGTCTTGCCGGTGTTGGTCGGCCCCAGCACCGCGACGACGCGGGAGGGAGCCTGGCCGGTCGGGCGGTCGCTCATGATGGGAAGAAGGTGGCGATTCGCCGGAGGTTCCTCAAGCGCGGCTGATCAGCCCGCCTGGACCGCCGCCCCGATCAGGGCGGCGTTGGCGGCGATGTAGACGCCGGTGCCCGCGAAGAAGAACCCCTTGTCCCAGCGCCGCACCCGGGCTGGGCCCCAGCCGTTGCGGGTCAGGAAGGTCCAGGCCGTGGCCGCCGCGATGGCAAGGACCGCGAGGAACAGCGCCATCAGATGGATGTTGTCCATCAGGCTGAGCCCGTTGGTCTCGCCCACGACCTCTTCGACCGCGCGCATGTTGAGGACGATGGCGAACAGCACGCCCGCCAGCAGGCCGAGGCGGGGGCTGAGATACTTGCCCTCCTCGTCGTGCATCAGGAAGGTCAGGAGGGTGAGCGCCGAGGCGATGTAGAGCGGCGCGACCAGCTTCCAGAAGGTCCAGAGATTGGACCGTTCGATGTCGATGACGACCTCCATATGCGGATAGAGGGTCTGCTGATCGTCCGGCAGGGTCGGGTCGCCAAACGCGGTGCCATAGACCTCCTCGCGGCTCTCGACCGCGAAACGGGTGATGGTCCAGCCGTCGAGCCGCAGATTGCGCGAGACGGTCGAGCGGCGGTCGTCGGCGATGTATTGAAGCGTAGATGCGGTGTCGTAGGAATCCTCGACGATCATGCGCAGGGTGTGACGGTCGAAGGGGTAGCTGCGGACGTCGAAGTTCTGGCGATAGACGCCGGTGATCTTCCTTTGCGACCACAGGCCGAAGTCGGTCGCGTCCGCGTATTCGAGGGACTGGGTCTGCTCCTGGGCGTTGATCCATTCGGCCGACTGCAGCGCGTTCTTCTCGCCGGTGCAGACGCTCCAGGCCCAGACGTCGGCGCCGAAGCGGTGCGAGCGGGTGTCGATGTCGTAGAGGTCCGACAGATAGACGCCGACCGAGCAGACGGTCTGGGGCGGGCGTTCGGATGTGTCGCCTTCCTGGGCCTGGGCGGGGGCAACCCCGATCCACAGCAGCATCGCCAGAAGGAACGCCTTGATACGCATGCAGACCCCCGCCCTACGCCTGCGGACTGTTCCGTGCCCGGACGGGATAGGCAAGCCTCAGGCCGCCCGGCGCGACAAGGCGGTACGGGCCGCGAGATAGAGCAGCAGACCGAACGGCCCGGCCATGAGGATGAAGAACAGGCAGGGCAGCAGCACCCAGTGCGGCAGACCTCGCTTGCCGGCATCTTCCGTGGCCCAGGCGCCGACCCAGAGGTCGAAAGCCAGGTAGTGGACCCAGCCGACCAGCACGGCCTCCGGCCGGGCGAAGGCGGCAGTGAGCCCCGCCAGCGTCGTCAGGTCGCCTTCGAACCCGCCGCCGATCAGGGACCGGATCAGCAGAACCGCATAGGTCACAGCCAGACCGACGCCGATGACACGCGCCGCCGCGATTGCGAGAAGGCGGCGGACCGGGGCCAGCGCCAGGATGATCCAGCCGACCAAGGCGACCGCGTTGGCGACGCTGAACAGGGTCTCGGGGCTCATGGCGGCGGCTCCTGAAGACGAGGCTTAACGCGAGCGGGCAGACCGGCGGAACAGGGGCGAAACGAATCAGGACCGAATCACCGACACGGCCCGATTCGCGATCTGTTCACCCCAAGATATTGTATCTCAAGCATGATTAACCACAACGTCGAAGGCCGGGTTGGCGGTGATTTCGCCCGACGGCTTTTCGGCGTGGATGCGAACCGCTAGGGGAGCCCCCGACGGCCCCGTAGCTCAGCTGCATAGAGCAAGGCTTTCCTAAAGCCGAGGTCGCAGGTTGGAGTCCTGCCGGGGTCGCCATCATCCGTCAGCCGCAGGCCCGATCATGTCCGACACGCCCCCCGACCGCCTCTCGGTCAATCCGTCCAGCCCCTTCTACGACGCCGACGTGCTCGCGCGCGGCGTGGGCGTGCGGTTCAAGGGCGAGGAGAAGACCAACGTCGACGAGTACTGCGTCTCCGAAGGCTGGGTGCGCCTCGCGGCCGGCAAGGCCGTCGACCGCAAGGGCAACCAGCTGACGATCAAGCTGCAGGGAACGGTCGAGCCGTACTTCCAGAACAGCGAGATCGCTTCGGAGAGCTGACACGGCTTCACCGGCGTGACGCGGGTCGATAGGGTCTGCGCGTTCCTGATCCGGAGTTCCGCATGTCGCTCGTCCTTCGTCGCGTCTCTTCTCTTGCGTTTGCCGCCGCGCTTCTGGCCGGCCCAGCCGCCGCTCAAGACGCCCGGACAATCGCCGAGGCGGAGCAGCTGCGCGATCGAGCGCTCCAAGCGAACGTTGCCTATGGCCTGGTCTCGGAGCTGACGACGCGGTTCGGGCCGCGCCTTGCGGGCTCGGAGTCTGAGCAGGCCTCCGCGCGCTGGGGCGCCGAGACGTTTCGGGCGATGGGCTTTGACAACGTCTCGATCGAGACCTTTCCACTGGCGCTCTGGGAGCGCGGCGAGGCGCGGGTCGAGATCCTGTCGCCCTTTCCCCAGCCGCTGACGGTGGTGTCGCTGGGCGGCTCCATCGCCACGCCTGCCGACGGGATTGAAGGCGAGGCGGTCATCTTCGAGACCTATCAGCAACTGCTGGACCAGCCGGAAGGGTCTCTCACCGGCAAGATCGCCGTGGTGCTGCAGGACACGGTCCAGGCCCAGGACGGCCGGGGTTATGGCGCGACCTCGCCGATCCGGGGCGCAGGGCCGACCGAGGCCGCCCGGCGCGGGGCGGTGGCCTATGTGCTGCGTTCGCTGGGCACCCACGACCATCGCTTCGCCCACACCGGCGCGACGCGGGTGGGGGAGGGGACGATCCCCGCCTTCGCCATGAGCCCGCCGGACGCCGACCAACTGCGCCGCCTGATCCGCCTGACCGACGAGCCGGTGCGTATGCGGCTGTTCTCCTCCGCCGGTTTCACCCGCCAGAGCGAGAGCCAGAACGTCATCGGCGAGGTTCGCGGCCGCGAGGAGCCGGACGAGGTCATCGTCATCGGCGGCCATCTGGACAGCTGGGACCTGGGCACGGGCGCCATCGACGACGGCGCGGGTGTGGCCATCACCGCCGCCGCCCTGAAGCTGATCGAGGACATGCCGCGCCAGCCGCGGCGTACCATCCGCGTCGTCTGGTGGGGCTCCGAAGAAGTGTCCCAGCCGCCGCCCTCGCAAGGACTGGCCGGCGCCCGCCACTATGCCGAGACGCGCCGCGACCAGATGGCGAACCACGTCGCCATTTCCGAAAGCGACTTCGGCGCCGGGCCGATCTACAGCCTGGGCCTGCCGGCCGCGACGCCAGCGGAGTTCCGTCAGGCCGCGCTGCGGGTCTTGACGCCGCTGGGCATCCTGAACGATCCGGTGCCCGCGACCGGCGGTGGGCCCGACACCTGGCCGACCGTGGCGCTGGGCGTGCCGGCGTTCCGCCTGAACCAGGACGGCACCGACTATTTCGACACCCATCACACCGCTGACGATGTGCTGGATCGGATCGACCCGGAGGCGATGACCCAGAACGTCGCCGCCTGGGCCGCCTTCTTGTGGCTGTTGGCAGATTCGGACGTCGATCTCCGACCAGCGCAATGAGACAGCCGCGAGCGTGGCGAAACTGGTAGACGCAAGGGACTTAAAATCCCTCGACCTCGGTCATGCGGGTTCGATCCCCGCCGCTCGCACCATCCCGTCCGATCGGAGACCGGCTTGACGCTCGACCTGCCGCTTCTGCCCGATCGGACCTGCGGGGAATGCGTGGAGTGCTGCCGCTTCATTCCGCTGGATTTGCCCGAACTCGCCAAGCCCACGGGCATGCTGTGTGGGTATTGCATGGAGGGCGCAGGGTGCGCCGTCCATGCCATCCGGCCGCAGACCTGCCGCACCTGGTTCTGCGTCTGGCGCGTGGTCGAGCTGTCCGACGACTGGCGGCCCGACCGCAGCGGAATCATCGTCCGGCCCGATGGGCTGACCACCGGTGAGATCACCCTCTATGTGGTGCGCGAGACCGACTTCCTGCGATCCGACACCTTCTTCGACACGTTGGTCTCATGGCGGGAGCAAGGGCTGTCGCTGGCGCTCAGCGTACCCGGCCCGGTCGGGACGCTGCCGGTCCGGGCGGTCGTGACCGACTATCTGACAGCGGCCTTGGCGGGGGGCGACCGACCGATGTTCGACCTGCTGCTGGCCAATGTTCTGATCAGCTTGGCGAGACACGCTTTTGAACCGGACGGCATCGAGCCCCGCTTCGCCGTTCCCGGGGCACCGCCGGTCGCGCTGTAACCGGCCATAACTTCCTGTTTCCCGGAAGGCAGCGGGCTTACCTCCGTTGGCGTTCATTGGCACAACGGGCTCGGGAAACGCACCGGACGAACCAATGATCAGAGCTCGACGCGCGCGCATCGTCGCCACCCTGGGCCCCGCGAGCCGCTCGCCCGGCACGGTCAAGGCCCTGGCCCAGGCTGGGGTCGACGTCTTTCGTCTGAACTTCAGCCACGGCAGCCACGAAGATCACGAGGCGGCGCTGAAGGCCGTGCGCGGGGCCGAGATCGCGCTCAAGCGCCCGCTGGGCGTGCTGGCGGACCTGCAGGGTCCGAAGCTGCGGCTGGGCAAGTTCGCTGAGACCGCCATCGCGGTGAAGCCCGGCCACACCATGCGCTTCGACCTCGACCCGACACTCGGCGACGCCACCCGGGTGCAGATGCCGCATCCCGAGATTTTCAGGGCGTTGCGCACCGGCATGGCGCTGCTGATTGACGATGGCCGGGTGCGCCTACGCGTGGGCGAACGTACCGATGAATGGGCCGAGGTCACGGTCGAGAGCGGGACCAAGCTGTCGGACCGCAAGGGCGTGGCCGTGCCCGACGCCGTCATCCCAGTCTCCGCCCTGACGCCCAAGGACCGCGAAGACCTGAACTTCGCCCTGCGGCTCGGCGTCGACTGGGTGGCGCTGAGCTTCGTGCAGAAGGCCGAGGACATGGCCGAGCTGAAGTCGATCGTGAAGGGTCGCGCCGCCTGCTTGGCCAAGATCGAGAAGCCCCAGGCGCTCGACGCGCTCGACAGCATTCTGGACTACTGCGACGGCGTCATGGTCGCGCGCGGCGACCTCGGCGTGGAGATGCACCCGGAAGAGGTGCCGGTCGCCCAGAAGACCATCATCCGCGCCGCCCGCCAGCGCGGCGTGCCCGTGATCGTGGCGACCCAGATGCTGGAGTCCATGACGTCGTCGCCCGCGCCCACGCGCGCCGAGGCGTCCGACGTGGCCAACGCCGTCTATGAGGGCGCCGACGCCCTGATGCTGTCGGCCGAGACGGCGTCAGGCGACTATCCACTGGAGGCGGTCGGCATCATGAACCGGATCATGGAGCGGATCGAAAGCGATCCCCTGTGGCCCAGCCTGATGGACGCCGAGCACGCCGGCATGGAGGGCTTCGACGCCGATGCGCTGGTGGCGGCGGCGAGGAAGGCCGGAGAGGCGTCGTCGACCGGCTGCATCGTGGTGTTCACGACGCTGGGCGGCACGGCGCGCCGGATGTCGCGCGAGCGGCCGATCCAGCCGGTGCTGGCGCTCACGCCCAAGCCGGAGACGGCGCGGCGGCTGGCGCTGGTCTGGGGGCTGGAGCCGCGCCTGGGCAAGGAGCCGACGTCGCTGGAAGACGTCACCGACGACGCGGTGGCGTCGGCGATGGAGTACGGCCTCGCCGAACCCGGCCAGCGCATCCTGATCCTGGCCGGTACGCCGTTCGGGGCGCCGGGGGCTGCGAATCTGCTCCGCCTGGCCCATGCTCCGGCGAAGAAGGGGCGGCGCTAGGGCTGCTTCTGCGGCCGCGTCATGATCAAATACCTCGGCTCCAAGCGCGCGCTGATCGATCCGATCACCGAGGCGGTGCGCGCCCTGCTGCCGAACGGCGGGCGGGTGTGCGATCTGTTCTCCGGAACCGCGCGGGTCGGTCATGCCCTGAAGGCGCGAGGATACGAGGTCTGGTCCAATGATCTGAACGCCTACGCCCACACCCTCGCCACGACCTATGTCCAGGCCGACGCCGATCGGTGGTCCGCTCCCGCCGAGCGACTGATCGCCGACCTGAACGCCACGCTGCCTGCGCCGGGCTGGTTCACGAAGGCCTTCTGCGAGGACGCGCGCTACTTCACGCCCGAGAACGGCGCCCGGATCGAGGCGATCCGAAACCGCATCGCCACCCTGTCGCTGGAGCCAGAGCTGGAGGCCATCGCGCTGACGGCGCTCATGGAAGCGGCCGACCGCGTGGATTCCACGGCCGGCGTCCAGATGGCCTACATGAAGGCGTGGGCGACCCGGGCGCTGAAGCCGCTCTACCTGCGCCTGCCCGCGCTTCTGCCCGGCTCGGGCCGCGCCACCCGCGCCGACGCGGTCGAAATCTCGCCGGAGGTCGAGGCCGACCTCGTCTACCTCGACCCGCCCTACAACCAGCACTCCTACCTGGGGAACTACCACGTCTGGGAGAGCCTGGTGCTGTGGGACGAGCCCGAGACCTATGGGGTGGCCAACAAGCGCATCGACGTCCGCACGAGGAAGAGCGCCTTCAACTCCCGCCCCGGCATCGGCCCGGCGCTGAGTGCCGTGATCGAGGCCGTGCGGGCGCCGCACCTGATCGTGTCGTTCAACGACGAAGGCTATCTGAGCCGTGATCAGCTGGTCGAGATGCTGTCCGTGCGCGGTCCGGTGCGGGTCATCGAGATCCCGCGCCCGCGCTACGTTGGCGCCCGGATCGGCATCCACAATCCGAAAGGGGAGAAGGTCGGCACCGTCGGGCGGCTGAGGAACCTCGAGTATCTGTTCGTGGTGTCGGAGGCTGCGGCGTCGCTGGCCGCTTGACGAGCGGGGGAACGCGGGCGTCAATCTGTCGTTAAGGCGACATGGACGCGCTCGACATGACTTCGACCAACGACTTTGGCCGCCGCCCGCAAGGCGTCAGGACCGCCATCGAGGCCTATCAGGCCGCCGCCTGGCGCGCACCCGCCGCGACCCGCTTCGACAGCCGTCCGGCCAATGATTTCGCGGCGAACGACTTCCTGTCCCGCGCCGATCTGATCGCGCCTCAGTCTACGCCCGGCCCGGTGCAGATGGAGCCCATGCCGCGCTGGCTGGTGGTAGCGATCGGCGGTGTGATCTCGGCGATCATGGGCGCCCTGCTGGGCGGAGCGCTGGCCGTCTACTGATCCAGCAGAGCCCGGATTGGCGCCCAGCCGCGCCGGTGAATGGGGCAAGGGCCGAGCGTCCTGAGCGCCTCCTGATGCACCGGCGCGTTGTAGCCCTTGTGACCGGCGAAGCCGTATCCGGGATAGACGGCGTCCATCTCGATCATCAGCCGGTCCCGCGCCGTCTTGGCCAGGATCGACGCCGCCGCGATGGACAGGCTCAAGCCATCCCCGCCGACCACCGTCTCCACATCGCACGGCAGCTTGAAGCGGTAGTTTCCGTCCACCAGCGCCGCGACCGGCTGGATCGCCATCGCCTCGATCGCTCGGCACATGGCCAGCCCCGTGGCGTGCAGGATGTTGAGCGCATCGATCTCCTCCACCGAGGCGAAGCCAACGCCCCAGGCCATGGCGTTGGCCTTGATCTCGCCCTCCAGCGCGTCCCGGCGCTTCGCGTTCAAGGCTTTGGAATCGTTGATGCCGTAAGGCAGTCGGTCGGGCGACAGGATCACCGCCGCCGCCGACACCGGCCCGGCCCACGGCCCCCGCCCGGCCTCGTCCACGCCGCAGACAGGTCCGCCGACCTTCTGGCTCAGCAGGGTCTCCAGCGTCAGGGTCGGAATCATCCGGGCTAGGGTCACTGGCCGCCAATATCTCTCGGGGAACGGAACAGAAAGCCAATCCAATCAGTCTGGAAATTTTTGGGATGCGGTGAGCGACCGGAACGAGTTCCAACTCCTAGCAACGACACAGCCGATCCTAATCAGCCCTGTTGACGGCCTTGAATGCATCCACCAAAGCCAGAACTCCACCCGAGACAAAAAACAAGCACGAAACTATCAGCATATAGGCGTCTCCCTCCTGATCGTTTGATCGAGAGAAGGAAACTGCGAAAACAAATGACAATAAATATAAAATTACTCTTGGACTTCGTATCAATAGATAGTGTTTATTTGTTTCGTTGCGGCCCTCCTTATAGAAGGTTTTTACATTGACGAGGACCAGCCAGTCAGAAACTGCATAGGTCAAGATAAAGAAGGCTGCTGTTATCAATGCGTCCATGGGCGGCAGGTCCCAATTTCTGTGTTATCGGCCCATAGCCAGCACCTCGTCGCAGCGGAAGCAGGTCTGGACGTGGTCGTTGACCATGCCCGTCGCCTGCATGAAGGCGTAGGTGATCACCGGCCCGCAGAAGCCGAAACCGCGCGCCTTCAGGGCCTTGGACATCTCGACCGAGACCGGCGTCTGGGCCGGAACTCCGGCCATCGTCTCGGGCGTGTTCTGGATCGGCCGGCCGTCGACGAAGCCCCACAGCCAGCCGGAAAAGTCCTCGCCCCGCTCGCGCATGTCGCACCAGACCCGCGCGCCCCGGATCGCCGCGTCGATCTTGGCCCCCGACCGCACGATGGCCGGATCGGCCATCAGCCTCGCCCGCTCCGCCTCGCCGTAGCGGGCGACCTTTTCGGGATCGAAGCCGTCGAACGCCGCCCGGAACGCCTGGCGCTTCCTCAGGATGGTGATCCACGCCAGCCCGGCCTGGAACCCGTCCAGCACCAGCTTCTCCCACAGGGCGCGGGCGTCGTACTCGGGCACCCCCCACTCGGTATCGTGATAGGCGACATACAGCGGATCGGTCCCGCACCAGGCGCAGCGCGAATCGGTCATGCCGACAGCTTAGCGCCCGATACGGTTCGCGCGACCGGCCTCGCGGCGGCTCAGAAGCGGTAGTTCATCCCGATCCGCACCGCGTGCAGACCGAAGCGGCCGTTCGAGCGGGTGATGTCCGTGCCGGTGGTGTTCGGCGTCAGGACGAATGGATTGTTCGCCGGGGCGATGCCCCGTCCCACACGGATGGTGAAGTCCGGCGCCTCCAGCGAGGTGTAGATGTACTCGCCGGTGAGCGTCAGGTTGCCCGCCAGCCGGTACTCGATCCCGCCCCCGGCCTGATAGCCGTCGGCCTCATCGTCGTTGACCGTGGCGTCAAAGCTGTTGACGCCGTTGCTGGAGAAGAACTGGTTCGACATCTCCCCGCTGGCGCCGCCGGCGGTCCCGTAGAACAGCGCCGGACCCATTGCATAGCCGAGCCGCGCCCGAACCGCGGCGAGGTTCTCCAGCTTGCGCTCGAAGGTGTAGGACGCCGGCGTCGACGAGTAGGAGGTCACGCTGTCCTCGGCGCTGACGCCCGAGTACTCGACGAGCGCGCCAACCACGAACGATCCGAACTGGAAGTCCCAGCCCGCTCGCACGCCGGCTTCCGCCGCGTCGAAGTCGTCATCGCAGCCGTCGGCGAACACGCCTGTGTTGGCCGAGCCGCCGCACGAGCCGGGGCTGAAGGCGTCCGCGCCCGCGGCCGTCCGCACGGTGTCTCCGAAGTTTCCGTCGAGGTTGCGGTCGAAGCGCAGCCGTTCGTCGTCCTGGTCGTTGGTCTGGCCATAGCCGCCGTGGATGCCGACGTAGCCGCCCGACCAGTCCTGGGCGATGGCGGGCGAGGCCGCGAGCGTCACGGCCGCGACCGACGCTGCGATAAGAAGCTTGGTCATCGTGTCGTCCTTGAGTTGCCGCCGCGCGGGCCGGGGCGCCCTGGGCTCACGCGGGAATGTCTGGGAAGGAGGGCTGTTCCAGAAGGCCGGGCCCGGCGCGCCCCGCCGATCGGACAGCGAGGCGCGCGCGATGCTCAGGTCGTGCGGAAGGTCGCCGGTCCGTTCAGGCCGGCGGGGAAGAAGCCGCCGCTGGTCTGGCCCGTTCCGGACTTGAGGTAGACGATGTTCAACCCCTGCTGGACCGTCCGGCTGAAGGCGATGCCGTTGCTGTCGCTTGGGAAGATGTTGGACGCGGCCGCATTGCCCGTGCCCGTCGGCCGCACGCCCTGATCCAGGTCCGTCGGCCCGTCCAGGCTGTCGCGAGCGTTGGAGATCGCCTCCGTCGCATCGATCAGGGACGGCGTGGCGATGCCCTTGGCCGAAAGGACCGTGCGAACGAGGCCCGCGTGATAGGCCTCGGCGGCCAGAATGCCGGCGGCGGCCTCCAGGAAGACCTTGGAGGTCACCAGCGGCGCCGCGCCCTTGTAGAGGCTGACGCCCACGTCCTCGAAGATGTAGGCGCCCAAAAGGAAGGCCTCGTCTGACGCATAGGGGTCGAACGCTTGGCCCGCCCCGACCAGTCCGGCGGCGCGCGCGGCGGTCGAAAAGGCGCCGTTCGGGTCGGTCCCGCCGACGTCGATGGCGGGCTGGGCCACCGCCGACGAGCCGAGCGCGCCACGCAGGAAGTTGACGTGGGCGACCTCGTCGGCGGCGATCTCATTGGCGTAGCGGCGCACCAGGGGATCGGTGAAGTTCACCTGACGCCCGCCGATGACCCCGCCTTGCGTGCCCGTCCCGGTCAGCGAGCTCTGAGGCAACCCGGTCCCGAACGCGGCGAAGGAGTAGAACTGCGCTTCCAGATATTCGAGCTGCAGCGCGAAGTTCAGGATCTCGACGTCCAGGTTGGCCTGGCCGGTCGGCGGGTTCTGCGCGACGGCGGTGTCCGAGGAGCTGGAGCAGGCCCCGACCACGGCGCCGCCGACCGCCCCGACGGCGAAGCCTCCGGCCGTCTTGAAGAATTTCCGCCGTTGGGCGAGGCGCTCGGCCCTCTGGTCGAGCTTTTCGATGATCTGTTCAGTCGTGGACACGCGGTGCCTCCGTCGGCGACATGCCCTTCCGTTGACAGATACTCGCCGCACATGTGGCGGTTTCAGCTTGGCCGTGAGAAAGCCAAATCTTCACAGTTCAGCCGGGGCTAACTTTAGTCGGCCTTTAGCCATGGGGGCATGATCACCGTGGTCGCTCGACCCTCGACGGTGAGCGCGCCCTCCATTCGGTCCAGCCGCATCAGTGCGATGGCCGCGCCATCGCGGCCGGTCAGCACCTCGCCCGCCCGCAGTTCGCCGTTCAGCACCTCGGCGCCCTCAGGCGGGGGCGGGCCGTCGAAGGTTAGCGGCAGCATCCGCTTCTTGATCTCGCCGCGCCGTTTCATTCGGCTGGTCGTCTCCTGGCCGACGAAGCAGCCCTTCCTGAAGTCGATGCCATTCAGTAGGTCGAAGTAGGCCTCGATCGGATAGCGGACGTCATGGCCGCCGTCCCGCGTCGGGTCCGGTACGCCGACCGATTGACGGTGGGCGTCCCACGCATCCTCGTCCGCGTCGGCGGTCCGTTTGCCCAAAGAAGCGTCAGGGGGCGCCCGCCCACCCAGCGTCGGCAGCCGGGGATCGACGACGAAGCCGTCCGCCACGCCGGGCCAGCTCGCGAAGACCGGTCGGTCGTCCGACGTGATCTCCACCTGCGCCCGCAGCCGGTACATCGACAGGCGCGCCGTCAGGGCGTCCCTCCGCTCCGCCGCCACGTCCAGCACCACGGCGTCGTCCTCGCCCCACAGGAACAGGTCGAACAGCAGCCGTCCCGGCGGCGACAGCAGGGCCCCGAACCGCACCTCGCCCGGCGCCAGCGTCTCCACGTCTTGCGTCAGCAGGTTGTGCAGGAAAGACCGGGTGTCCGGCCCCGCCACCCGGATCAGGGCGCGGCTGTCCAGGCGAGCGATGGAATCGATCATGGCCAACAGATAGGGCGTGACGTCAGGGAACGGGAGACGCCGGTTCAGCCTTCCCTTGGCGCGCTCTGCCCTCTAGGGTCCGCGCCCTGTTCCTAGACCACCCGAGGCCCCCCGTGACCGAAGACGACATGAAGCGCATCGAGACCCATCTGAAGCGCACCTTCAACACTGGCGGCATCATCGTGAAGGGGCGTGGCAAGGTGTCGGACTCCGCCGAGGTCTACGTCGGCGACGAGTTCATCGGTGTCGTCTTCGCCGACGAGGACGAGGACGGCAGCTTCATGTTCGAGATGGCCATCCTGGCCGAGGACCTGCCCGCCGCCTGATCTGGCGGACGGCGCATACGAAAACGCCGGGCGGATCGCTCCGCCCGGCGTTTCGCGTTTCAGACACCTGAGATCAGCGCTTGCCGAAGATGAAGTCGGCGATGCCGCCGAGCAGGCCCTTCTTCGGTTCCGGCGAGCGGGCGGCGGGCGCCGAGGTCGTGGTCGTGGCCGCCGGCGCGGCGGTCGCGGCCGGAGCCGGGCTCGCAGGCGCGGCGGGCTTGGCCGCTGGAGCCGCTGCAGCCGGGGCGGCAGGCTTGGCGGCCGCTGCGGGCTTGGCGGGGGCCGTCTTCGGAGCGGCCTTGGCGGCCGACTTTGCAGCGGGCTTGGCAGCAGGGGTCTTGGCGACAGGAGCCTTGGCGGAGGAAGCGGGCTTGGCGGCCGGCGCGGCCTTCACCGCCGTCTTTGCGGCCGGGGCCTTGGTGGTCGCCTTCACCGCCGGGGCGGCCTTGGCGGCGGGAGCGGCCTTGGCCGCCGGCGTCTTGGCCGCCGAAGCCTTGGCTGGGGCGATCTTGGCGGCCGGAGCCTTCGCCGCCGGTGCCTTCGCGGCCGGAGCTGTCTTGACAGCAGGAGCCTTGGCGGTGGTGGTCGCGGATTTCGCGGTCGACTTCGCGGCCGTATTCGGCTTGGAAGCGGCGGACGTCTTGGACGCGGCAGTAGACGGTGACTTGGCCATGTATTCCCCGACCCCTCGGTTGAAAGCGACACGACCGGATGGGCAGGAGCCGGGCGCGTTCGTGGTTGTATCGATTCGCGATGATAGCGAGGTTTGCTGAATGTCCCAAAACCCGGTGCAGATCATCGCCCGAGGCCCTCGCGCGATCGCCGAGGCGGCCGCGTCCGCCATCGACGTGACCCCGCTGCTGGAAGGTGCGACCTACTCCATCTTGGAAGAGGACGAGGACCGCGGGATCTGGCGCATCGATGCCTTCCCGACCTCGGACGAAGAGGCCGAGGGGTTGCGGGCGGTGCTGGCCGACCATGGCGATCTGGTCGTCACGACCGAGGATCTGGCCGACGCCGACTGGCTGGCCATGTCGCTGTCGGGCCTGCCGCCGGTGCGTGCAGGGCGGTTCTTCGTCTATGGCGCCCACGATCGCGGGCGGGCTCCGGCGTCGACCGTGAACCTGCGGATCGAGGCAGGCGCGGCCTTCGGCACCGGCCATCATGGCACCACGACTGGATGCCTCATGGCCTTCGACGACCTCTTGAAGCGAGAGCGGTTCGAGCGGGTGCTGGACGTCGGCTGCGGCACGGGCGTGCTGGCCATCGCCGCCGCGCGCACCGGCAGTCGCGTCGCCGTCGGCACCGACATCGACCCTGTTTCG
The DNA here is from genome assembly GCF_000701445.1 of Brevundimonas bacteroides DSM 4726. Taxonomy (GTDB): domain Bacteria; phylum Pseudomonadota; class Alphaproteobacteria; order Caulobacterales; family Caulobacteraceae; genus Brevundimonas; species Brevundimonas bacteroides. The sequence goes on along the minus strand of NZ_JNIX01000008.1, from coordinate 110,503 downwards.
GTCCGCATCGCCAATGAGAACGCGAGCCTGAACCGCGCCAAGTGCCGCTTCTTCCATGCCTCGGGCCTGGACGACCGCCGCATCCGGGCGGAAGCGCCCTATGATCTTGTCTTCGCCAACATCCTCGCCCCGCCATTGGTGGCCCTGTCGCAGAACATCAAGCTGGCGCTGCGCATCGGTGGAGTGGCGGTTCTGTCGGGCCTGCTGCGGACGCAGGAGCGGCGGGTCACGGCGGCCTATCTGTCGCGCGGCTTCAGGCTAGAGAGCCGCATCCGCCGCGACGCCTGGAGCGCCCTGGTGTTGAGGCGGGTGGGGTGACGGCGTAAGCGAGGGCCATGCGCCAGACCTTCGACGAAACAACCGACCCATCCTTCGGGAGCAGGCACCTGCCCCTCGTCCGCGCCGCCATGGCCGAGCAGGGGCTGGACGGCTTCCTCGTGCCGCACGAGGACGAACATCAGAACGAATATCTGCCCGAGGCCAACGACCGCCTCGCGTGGCTCACCGGCTTCACGGGCTCGGCGGGCGCGGGCGTGGTGATGAAGGATCGGGCCGCCGTCTTCACCGACGGCCGCTACACCGTGCAGGTCAAGGCCCAGGTCGACGCGGGGCAGTTCGAACTGCGCGACCTCGTCGAGGGCGGCGTGCCGGCCTATCTGGAACAGGCGCCGAAGGGCGCGGTGATCGGCTACGATCCACGCCTGCACAGCCCGGACGCGCTGGCCACCCTGCGCCGCGCGGCGGGCAGGGCCGGGGCCGAACTCAAGCCGGTCGAGGCCAACCCTGTCGATGTCGCCTGGGGCAAGGCTCGCCCCGCTCAGCCGACCGCGCCGGTCGTGCCCCACCCCGAACGCTACGCAGGGGAAAGCAGCGCCTCCAAGCGCGCCCGGATCGGCGAGGCCATCGCCAGGGCCGGGGCCGACGCCGCCGTGCTGACCGCGCCGGCGTCGATCGCCTGGCTGTTCAACGTGCGCGGCGGCGACGTCATCCGCACGCCCCTGCCGCTCGCACAGGCGATCGTCGAGTCAGACGGCCGCGCGCGCCTGTTCCTCGACCCCGCCAAGGTGACCAACGAACTCCCCGGCTGGCTCGGCGACGCGGTCCAGGTGGAGGGGCCCGACGCCCTCCCGTCCGCTTTGCACGCCCTGTCTGGCCGCCGCGTCCTGATCGATCCGGCTCAATCCTCGGCCTGGTACTTCGACAGGCTGGAACAGGCGGGCGCCTCGGTCGTCCGCGCCATGGACCCCTGCACTCTCCCGCGTGCGACCAAGAACGCCGTCGAGATCGAGGGCAGCCGCCAGGCCCACATCCGCGACGGCGCGGCGCTCGCCCGCTTCCTGCATTGGGTCGATACGGTCGCCCAGGTCGAACTGCCCGATGAACGCGCCGTGGTCCAGGCGCTGGAGCGCTTTCGCGAGGAGACCAGGGCGCTCAAGGACCTCAGCTTCGACACCATCGCCGGCGTCGGCCCGAACGCGGCGCTGCCCCACTATCGCCCCGTGACCCGCACCATCCGGCGGATGGAGCGGGGCTCGCTGCTGCTGGTCGACGGCGGCGGCCAGTATCTGGACGGCACCACCGACGTGACCCGCACCATGGCCATCGGTGAACCCTCGGCGGATCAGCGCCGCATGTTCACCCTGGTGCTGAAGGGCCATGTCGCCATGGCCACGGTGCGTTTCCCGGCCGGAACCACGGGGCATCAGCTGGACGCGCTCGCCCGTCTGCCGATGTGGATGGCGGGCCTCGACTACGACCACGGCACGGGCCACGGTGTTGGCTCCTACCTCGGTGTCCACGAAGGTCCCCAGCGCATCGCCAAGGCGGTGAACACCCAACCCCTGCTGCCCGGCATGATCGTGTCGAACGAGCCCGGCTACTACCGCGAGGGCCACTGGGGCATCCGCATCGAGACGTTGCAGGTCGTCACTCCGGCTGAGCCGATCCCCGACGGCGAGCGTCCGATGCATGGCTTCGAGCAACTGACCTTCGCGCCGCTGGACCGACGCCTGGTCGACGTCGACCTGCTGACGGCGGACGAACGCGCCTACGTCGACGCCTATCATGCGGAAACGCTGGCCAAGGTCGGGCCGCTGCTGGACAGCGAGGTCAAGGCTTGGCTGGAGGCGCAGTGCCGTCCGCTGTGACCGGCTAGGTGGTGTTCTCCAGCTTCGCCGCCAGCGCCAGCAGATCCGCCCATGCCTGACGCTTGGCTTGCGGCTGTTTCATCAGGAAGGCCGGATGGAAGGTGGCCAGCGCCGGCGCCGACACATCGCCCTCGGCCAGCCGCCATTCCCGCCACTGGCCGCGCGCCTTGACGATGCTCTCCTCGCTCTTGAGTACCCCGCGCGCGGCGACGGCGCCGAGCAACAGCACCGCACGGGGCTTCATCAGTTCCAGCAGTCGTTCCAGGAAGGGCGCGCAGGTCGCCTGCTCCTCGGCGGTCGGCGCCCGGTCGCCGGGCGGACGCCAGAACACGGTGTTGGTCAGATAGGCCCGGTCGGACGCCGCGATCGCGGCCAGCATGCGGTCGGTCAGCACCCCGACCCGGCCCGAGAAGGGCTGGCCCGCGCTCTCGTCCTCGGCGGCGGGAGCATGCCCGATGACCAGCACCGAAGCTTCCGCGTTTCCCCGCCCGAACACGCAGCCCCGGGCGCCAAGCCCTACGAGATCGCAGCCCCGGAAGGTCGCCACCGCCTGCGCCAGAGCCTCGACACTGTCGGCGGACCGCGCCAGTGCCCGCGCCTCGGCGATCACGTCGCGGGTGTCGACCGGGGCGATGACGGACGCCGTCGCCTTGGCCACCGCCTTCAGCGCCGGCGCGACGACGATCGTGCGGTCCTGCGGTGCGTCCTCGAAGCAGGCGTCCACGCCCGCGTCGCGCCAGAAGGCGAGCAGGCTCTCGATTGCAGCGATGTCGCGAGGTTCGACGTTCATGGGACTGCGTCAGGGATAAGCCTTGACCGCCCTCGCGTCACCTTCGGATAAGGGGCGTCCACGGAAAACAACGAAGGTCCTCATGGCCCAAGCCATCGAAGGCGGCGCCACGTCCCCCGCCCAGGAAGCCATCCTCGACAACCTGCCGCCGCTGGAGGCGCTCCAGGGCGTCGAGCGCGACGTCATGGAATACGACGTCGTCATCGTCGGCGGCGGTCCGGCGGGCCTCGCCTCCGCGATCCGGCTCAAGCAGCGCGCGGCCGCCGATGGCAAGGACATCTCCGTCGCGGTTCTCGAGAAGTCGGCGGAGGTCGGCGGGCACATCCTTTCCGGCGCCGTCATCGACCCGCGCGCCCTGACCGAGCTGTTCCCCGACTGGAAGGAGCGCGGCGCGCCGCTCGAGACGCCGGTCATCGAGGACCGTTTCATGGTGCTGGGGCCGATGGGCCAGGTCAGCCTGCCCATGTGGGCGCTTCCGCCCATGATGCACAACGACGGCTGCTACATCGCCTCTCTGGCCAACGTCTGCCGCTGGCTGGGCGAACAGGCTGAAGCGCTGGGCGTCGAGGTCTATCCCGGCATGGCCGCCAGCCATGTGGTCTGGGAAGAAGGGACGGGTCGGGTCAAGGGCGTGGTCGCCGGCGTCTTCGGCATCGACAAGCATGGCCAGCCGACCGGCGACTTCCAGCCGGGGATCGAGCTGCACGGCAAATACGTCTTCATCGCCGAGGGCGTGCGCGGGTCGCTGGCCAAGACCATCATCGCCCGCCACGACCTGGCCAGGGGCAAGGAGCCGCAGAAGTTCGGCATCGGCCTGAAGGAGCTGTGGCAGGTCCCGCCCGAGAAGCACCGCCCCGGCCTCGCCCAGCACACGACCGGCTGGCCGCTCGACGAGCACACCGGCGGCGGCAGCTTCATGTACCACTTCGGGGACAACTACGTGGCCATCGGTTACGTCGTGCACCTGAACTACAAGAACCCGCACCTGTCGCCGTTCGACGAGTTCCAGCGCTTCAAGCACCACCCCGCCATCGCAGAGCATCTGGATGGCGGAACGCGCATCTCCTACGGGGCCCGCGCCATCACCGAGGGCGGCTTCCAGTCGGTGCCGAAGCTCGCCTTCCCCGGCGGTGCGTTGATCGGCTGTTCGGCGGGCTTTGTGAACGTGCCGCGCATCAAGGGCAGCCACAACGCCATGAAGACCGGCATGCTGGCCGCCGACGCCGCCTACGACGCCGTCATGGCGGGCCGCGCGGGCGACGAACTGGCCGACTACCAGGCGGCCTATGAGACCAGCTGGGTCTACAAGGAGCTGAAACAGGTCCGGAACGCCAAGCCCTTGCTGTCGAAGTTCGGCACGACCCTGGGCGGGGCGCTGGGTGTGTTCGACCTCTGGTGCCAGAGTGTGACAGGCGGCCTGTCCATGTTCGGCACTCAGACGCACGGCAAGACCGACGCGGCCTCGACCGAGCCGGCGGCCAAGCACAAACCGATCGCCTATCCCAAGCCGGACGGAAAGCTGTCGTTCGACAAGCTGTCGAGCGTCTTCATCTCCAACACCAACCACGCCGAGGAACAGCCCGCGCACCTGAAGCTGATCGATCCGGACAAGCCGATCCGGGTCAATCTGCCGATCTATGGCGAGCCCGCGCGGCTCTACTGCCCCGCCGGAGTGTACGAGGTCGTCTACGCCGACGAGGCGGCCAAGACTGATCCGCGCTTCGTCATCAACGCCCAGAACTGCGTCCACTGCAAAACCTGCGACATCAAGGATCCGTCGCAGAACATCGTCTGGACAACGCCCGAGGGCGGCGGCGGGCCGAACTATCCGAACATGTGACGCGGGAGGGGCGAGGGGCCTTGCCGTCGCCGCATAAGCCGGGGAATGTCGTCCCCATGCGCCTGACCGCCCTTCGCCCGTTCCTCCTCGCCGCCACCGTGCTGACGTCTCCAGCCTTGGCGCAGGAGGCCCCAGCACCGCGCATTCAGGATGTGGCGCCTGCGCCGCCACCGCCCCTGATCGTCGTCGGCGAGGGCGAGGAGACGCCCGCTCCGACCATCGACGCCATCCCTCGGGTCTGGTCGCCGTCGCCGCGCGACGAGATGGGCCGCACGGCCTATGGGCTGTTCCTGTCCGGCCGTTCGGCGATGTCGCTGGGCGATTTCGAGCAGGGCTCTGCATTCCTCAGCGCCGTCCAGACCCTGACGCCGGAACAGCCCTCGGTCACCGAGCAGGCCACGACGGCGGCGCTTCTGGCGGGCGACCTGTCCTATGCCGCCCGCGCGGCCTCGTCCGACGCCAGCCTGTCGGCGGCGATCGGCGAGGCGGCCGAACTGGTCTCCGCCGTCCTCGACTTCGAACGCGGCGAGGCCCGTCGGGCCAACATCCGGCTGAAGGCCGACCCGGTCAGCGCGCCTCATGCTCGCGCCGGGGCTCTGGTCTCGCCCTGGATCGCGGCGGCGGCCGGCGACTGGGAGACGGCGCTGGCCGAGCCCAATCCGACGGGAGACCCCCTGGTCGTCGTCTTCGGCCGCTACAACAGGGCCCAGCTGCTGGAACGCCGCCGTCGCTACGACGAGGCTGAACAGGCCCTGCGCGCCCTGATCGACAACCCTCGAACGGCTCCGATCTTCCGGGTGCCCTATGGCGAGTTCCTGGAGCGGCGGGGTCGGCGCGACGAGGCCCTCGCGGTCTATCACGCCGCCATCGCGCAGGGGTCGCCGGATCCAACCCTGACCCTGGCCCGCGAGCGCGCCGCGTCGCGCGGCCGCCCGCCCGCCCTGCCCAGCTTGCGCGAGGGGGCCGCTGAAGCCCTGACCATCGCGGCGCGGCAGGCCTCCGCCGAGAACGCGGGTCAGTTCGCCGTAGTCTATCTGCGTCTCGCCGTCGCTCTGGATCGCACGCCCGAGACCCTCTACCTGCTCGGCCAGACGGCGGCCCAGGAAGAGGATTTGCGGGATCTCGGCCTGTCCGTCCTGGCCCAGGTGCCGGAACAGCCTGCGGATATCCATGCCGCTGCCCAGGTTCAGCGAGGCCTGACCCTCGCCGCCGAGGAGCGGAACGAGGAGGCGCTGGCTGCCTTCCAGGCTGCCCAGCGCTCCGCCCCCGAAGACGCCCGGATCGCCCAGGTCTCCGCCGGTCAGCTGATGCAGCTGGAGCGCTATGACGAGGCGCTGGCCATCCTGAACGGCCCCCTGCTGAACACAGTCGACCAGACCCCCGACATCCGCTTCCTGCGCGGCGCCGCCTATGAGTCGCTCGGTCGTATCCCGGAGGCCGAGGCCGAGCTCTGGACCGCGCTTCAGTCCGCTCCCAACGAACCCGTCTATCTGAACTACCTCGGCTACCTCTGGGTCGATTCCGGAACCCGCGTCGCCGAGGGCGCCGAGATGATCGCCCGCGCCCATGCCGCCGATCCGGAGGACGGCAACATCCAGGACAGCCTCGGTTGGGCCCAGTTCCGTCAGGGCCAGTACGAGATCGCCGTCGAAACCCTGGAGCAGGCGGTGGCCAAGGAGCCCGCCAACGCCGAGATCAACGACCATCTGGGCGACGCCTACTGGATGGTGGGTCGCCGGCGAGAGGCCGGGTTTCAGTGGAACCGTGTTCTGACGCTGGATGCCGATGCCGAGCGGCGCGCGGCGGTCGAGCGCAAGCTGGCCGAAGGCCTGACCCCGGAAGCGAGCGTCGGAGCCGGCCTCTGACGACGCTGAGCGCGCTCGCGCCTGCCAAGGTCAATCTGTTCCTGCACGTCGGCGCGCCTCAGCCTGACGGCTATCATCCGCTGAGCAGCCTGGTGGCGTTCGCAGATGTCGGAGATGCGGTGACCGTCGCTCTGGCCGATCGGCTGTCGCTGACGGTGACCGGGCCTTTCGGCGCGGCGCTGGCCGGGGAGGGCGACAATCTGGTCCTGCGCGCGCTCAGGGCCTTGGGTGATGCGGCCGGCATCGGGGAGCCCCCGTTGGCTGTGACGCTGGACAAGCGACTTCCCATCGCCGCCGGACTGGGTGGAGGGTCGTCGGATGCGGCGGCCGCGCTGCGCCTGGCCGATCGCGCCCTGTCCCTCGGAATGGACGAGGCCGCCCTGGCCGAGGTGTCTCGCGTCATCGGCGCGGATGGGCCGATGTGCCTGCGCGCCCGCACCGCCTGGGCCGAGGGGATCGGCGACGTCCTGACCGACGCGCCGGAGATGCCGGGCCTGCCCGTCCTTCTGGTCAACCCCGGCGTCCCCTCGCCGACGGGCGCGGTTTATCGGGCCTATGACGCCGGGGGGGCGGGGGAGGCCGACCGTCCGTCGGACCCGGACGTCCGGACCTTACCCGACATCGTCACCTGGCTCGCGCGACAGCGGAACGATCTGGAAGCGCCCGCTATCCGCCTCCAGCCCGAAATCGGACGGGCGCTGGACGCCCTGAATGAAAGTGCGGGCCTCATGCTGTCGCGCATGAGCGGGTCAGGCGCGACGGTTTTCGGAATCTTCGGATCGCTGGGCGAAGCCCGAGACGCCGGGACACGCCTCAAGACCCATTATCCCGGCTGGTGGATACGCCCGGCAATTCTCGGCGGGAGAAACGGCAACGCTTGAGATTGCGGCGCTCACAGGGCGTCAATCCGGCACTCAAGACGACATTGCCCAAAGATCATCCCGAGCTGTGCCTTAGTTTCCGAAAAGATGCTTCTCAGTGGAACCGGCCGCAGGCGAGACGCCTTGTTGGCCCTGTAACACTGAGTAACGGACCGCGATGCCTTTCCTCCCCGGCGGTCCGTGCAGCATTGAAAGGATACTGTCATGCTTCGCACTCGACTGCTGACTGCTACTGCCGCCATCGCCCTGTTCGGCGCTGGCACCGCCGTCGCCCAGGACGCGGCTCCCGCCCAGACGGCTCCGGCCCAGCCCGCAGCCGAGGCCTCGGCGCAGGCCCGGACGCCCGCCTCGAACAACACTGTCGTCGATGTGCTGCGTGAGCGCGGCGAGTTCTCGACTCTGCTGTCGGCGCTCGACGCCGCACAACTGACCGACACCCTGCGCAGCCAGTCGGCCGTGTCGATCTTCGCCCCGACGGATGCGGCCTTCGCGGCCCTGCCGGAAGGCGAGCGCACGCGCCTGCTCGATCCGGCCAACGTCAATGAGCTGCGTCAGCTGCTGCTGTATCATGTGATCGTCGCCGACGTGAACTCGAGCCAGATCGAGGGCGCGCTGGGTGGCGTCGAGACGGCCGCTCGCACCCAGGTCCAGCTGGACGGCACCGGCGACGCCATCAAGGTCGACGCCGCGACTGTGACCCAGGCCGATATTGACGCCGGCAACGGTGCGATCTTCGTGATCGACCGCGTGCTGAACCCGGCCCAATCGCTGGTCGCCACGGGTGATGCGGAAGAGGCCACGGCGGCTCCGGCCGACGATGCCGCCACGACGCCGCCGGTGTCGGACGAGGTCGAGCCGGTCGCCCCAGCTGACGACAGCACCATGACCGATGACGGCATGCAAGCCGACACCGACGCGGGCGAAGTCGCGCCGCCGCCGACCAACCCGGCTCCGCAGGCCGCGGCTGGTGTGGATGCCGCGATCAAGGCTCCGAACGGTGAAGTCGCGACCTCGGTCGAGACCGTCGCCTCGCCCCCCGTTCCGAACCCCACGGACGGTCAGCAGGACGACACGACCGAAACCGAAGAGCCGCAGTCCTAAGCGGGTCTTTGCACCGACCTCATGAGAGGTCCGGTTGAGTTGGGAGGCGGCGGGCTCTAGGGTCCGCCGCCTTTCCTTTTGCGCCTGCGAACACCGCCTTGAAACACACCGAATCGCTCGCCTTCCAGGACCTGATCCTGACGCTGCACCGCTACTGGGGCGACCAGGGCTGCGCCATCCTGCAGCCCTACGACATCGAGGTCGGGGCCGGGACCTTGCACCCCGCGACGGTCCTGCGCGCGCTCGGCAAGAAGCCGTGGAAGGCCGCCTACGTCCAGCCCAGCCGCCGCCCCGGCGACGGCCGCTATGGCGAGAACCCCAACCGGCTGCAGCACTATTATCAGTATCAGGTGATCCTGAAGCCGAACCCGGACGACCTTCAGGATCTGTATCTGAACAGCCTGAAGGCCATCGGCATCGATCCGAAGCTGCACGACATCCGCTTCGTCGAGGACGACTGGGAGAACCCGACGGTCGGGGCCTGGGGTCTGGGATGGGAGGTCTGGTGCGACGGGATGGAGGTGACGCAGTTCACCTACTTCCAGGGCGTCGGCGGCATCGAGGTCGACGTGGTGTCGGGCGAACTGACCTATGGGCTGGAGCGCCTGGCCATGTACGTCCAGGGCGTCGACAACGTCTATAATCTGAAGTTCACCAAGGAGGGCACGACCTATGGCGAGGTCTTCCTGGAGAACGAGCGCCAGCAGTCGGAAGCCAACTTCCACGGCTATGACGTCGACGGATTGAAGCGCCGGTTCGAGGACATGGTGGCGGAGGTGTCGCGGTTGCTCGCCATGCGCGGGCCGCAGGGGCAGGCGCTGGTTCTGCCGGCCTATGACCAGGTGCTTAAGGCCAGCCACCTGTTCAACCTGATGGACGCGCGGGGCGCGATCGCCGTGGCGGAACGCCAGAGCTACATCGGCCGCATCCGGGACCTGTGCAAGGCGTGCGCCCTGGCCTGGGTCGAAGAAGAGAAGAGGGCCGCCTGATGCCCCAGCTTCTCCTTGAACTCTTCTCCGAAGAAATCCCCGCGCGGATGCAGGCGCAGGCCGCGCGCGATCTGGAGCGCATGGCGGGCGAGCGGCTCAAGGCCGCGGGTCTCGCTTATGAGGCGCTGACGACGTTCGCGGGGCCGCGGCGGCTGACGCTGGTGGTCGAGGGCCTGCCGGCGGCGACGCCGGATCGCTCCGAGGAGCTGAAGGGGCCCAAGGCCTCGGCGCCGGAACAGGCGCTGGAGGGGTTCCTCCGGAAGACCGGTCTGACGCGCGATCAGCTGACCGAGCGCGACGGCGTCCTCTATGCCGTGATCGAGCAGAAGGGGCGGGCGACGGCCGATCTGATCCCGGAGATGGTCGAGGGGATCATCCGGACCTTCCCCTGGCCCAAATCGATGCGCTGGGGCGACGGGACGCTGACATGGGTGCGGCCGCTGAAGCGGATCGTCTGTTTGTTCGACGGCAAGGTCGTGCCCTTCATCGTGACCGACGGCTCGCCCGAGCTCGGTGGCCGGGCCCCCGGCATCGAGTCCTTCGACGCGACCGAGGGGCATCGCTTCATGGGAACGGGTCGGCCGCTGAAGGTCCGGTCGTTCGAGGACTATCGCAAGCAGTTGGAGGACAACTACGTCCTGCTGGATCAGGCGGATCGTAAGCTCGACATCCTCGAGGGTGCCCGCTCCGCCTGCCGCGCGCGGGGGCTGGAGCTGGTCGAGGATGACGGCCTGCTGGAAGAAGTGTCGGGGCTGGCGGAATGGCCGACGCCGATTCTCGGTGACATGGACCCGTCGTTCCTGGACCTGCCGCCGGAGGTGATCCGGCTGTCGATGAAGACGCACCAGAAGTATTTCGCCGTGCGCGACCCGGCGACGGGCGGGCTGGCGCCGAACTTCGTGGTTGTGGCCAACGTCGAGGCGACGGACGGCGGCAAGGCGCTGGCGGCGGGCAACAGCCGCGTGCTGTCGGCGCGCCTGAACGACGCCCGCTTCTTCTGGGACGAGGATCGCAAGGTCGGCTTCGACGCCTGGCTGAAGAAGCTGGAGGGCGTGACCTTCCACGCCAAGCTGGGGACCATGGCCGAGCGGGTGGAGCGGATCGCCGCCCTGGCCCGCGAGATCGCGCCCCTGGTCGGGGCTGATCCGGATCAGGCGGAGCGTGCCGCGCGTCTGGCCAAGGGCGACCTGGCGTCCGGCATGGTCGGGGAGTTCCCGGAGCTGCAGGGCATCATGGGCGGCTACTACGCCCGCGCCGAGCACGGCGACGCCATCGCCGACGCCATCCGAGACCACTACAAGCCGCAGGGTCCGGCCGACACGGTCCCGACCGCGCCGCTGACGGTGGCGGTGGCTTTGGCCGACAAGCTGGACACCCTGGTCGGCTTCTTCGCCATCGACGAGAAGCCAACGGGGTCGAAGGACCCGTTCGCGCTGAGGCGGGCGGCGTTGGGGGTGATCCGTCTGGTCTTGGAGAACGGGCTTAGGGTGCCGCTTGAGCGACTAGTTGATCGCCACGGGCGCGTGATCCGTGATCGCGAGGTCCGAAGGTCGCTCGAATTCTTCAGGCTGAACCAACAGACTTCTATGGCCACCTTCAGGCGAGAAGGTGATGATTTGGTTTTGGACTGGCCATACGGGACTTTTGTCAAGCATGGCCCAAATCCATACATCACGGCGAGTCACGTTAAAGAAAACTATCCCCTGACTTCAGATGTATTCGTCGGGATTATGATTCCGGTTGATGATGGCAATGGGAGTTGCCGGGTGAATGAGGAGGGTGGCGGCAGATTTTCCATCTTCCTCGGAACTAACGTCGTTTCCGATCTCCTTGCCTTCTTCGCCGACCGTCTGAAGGTCCTCCTCCGCGATCAGGGCAAGCGGCACGACCTCGTGGACGCCGTGTTCGCGCTGGGCGACGACGACCTCGTGCGGATCGTGCGGCGGGTCGAGGCGCTGGATGCCTTCCTGGCCACCGACGACGGGGCGAACCTGCTGGCGGGCTACAAGCGGGCGTCGAACATCCTCAAGGCCGAGGAGAAGAAGGGGCCGCTGCCGGTTGGGGCGGTCGGGACCGGCCTGCCCAACCAGCCCGAGGCCGAGACGACGCTGGCCTTCGCCGTCGAGCGGGCGCGGGGCGCGGTGGATCAGGCGCTGGAGACCGAGGACTTCGCCGCCGCCATGACGGCGCTGGCGGGGCTGCGGGCTCCGGTCGACGCCTTCTTCACCGATGTGATGGTCAACTCCGACGTCCCCGCCGAGCGCGAGAACCGGCTGAAGCTGCTGGGTCAGGTGCGCGCAGTCATGGGCCGGGTGGCGGACTTCGGACAGGTGGCGGGGTAGGTTCCTTCTCCCCTTGCGGGAGAAGGTGGCCCGGAGGGCCGGATGAGGGGTGATAGGCCACGGTGCCGATGAGGGGGCGTCGGCTTGCCAATCGCCTCTGACCGAGTTTCACCCCTCATCCGACCCCGCTGCGCTCGGCCACCTTCTCCCGCAAGGGGAGAAGGAACCTGTCGTCGGATCACCCTTTGTTACAGCCCGGCCTCGCCTTCGCGCGCGCAGCACGTTAGTCAGGGCCGCATCCCGAGCGGGGCCTACCCGCCATCGATCCTCAGGGGCTGACGAATGACCAAGTGGGTGTACGGCTTCGGCGGAGGTTCCGCCGACGGCGATGCGTCGATGAAGAACCTCTTGGGCGGCAAGGGCGCCAATCTGGCGGAGATGTCGTCGCTGGGTCTGCCGGTGCCGCCGGGCTTCACCATCACCACCGAGGCCTGCGTCCACTACTATTCGAACGGCCAGCAGTATCCGGACGGCCTGCGCGAACAGGTGGCCGAGGGACTGAAGACCGTCGAGGGGATCGTCGGCAAGACCTTCGGCGATGCGTCCAACCCGCTGCTGGTCTCTGTGCGCTCGGGCGCGCGGGCGTCGATGCCCGGCATGATGGACACGGTGCTGAACCTGGGTCTGAACGACGAGACGGTCGAGGGTCTGGCGGCGCTGGCGGGCGATCGGCGCTTCGCGCTGGACAGCTATCGCCGCTTCATCACCATGTACTCCAACGTGGTGCTCGGCCTGAGCCACGACGACTTTGAGGAGGTTCTGGACGACCACAAGGACCGGCTCGGCGTCACGGTCGACACCGACCTGAGGGCCCAGGACTGGGAGAAGGTCGTCGCGGAATACAAGGCCGTGGTCGAGCGCGAGCTGGGCCGGCCCTTCCCGCAGGACCCCCACGAACAGCTGTGGGGCGCGGTCTCGGCCGTGTTCGCCAGCTGGATGAACGACCGGGCCAAGTTCTATCGCCGCATGCACGACATCCCCGAAAGCTGGGGCACGGCGGTCAACGTCCAGTCGATGGTGTTCGGCAACATGGGCGAGACGTCGGCCACCGGCGTGGCCTTCACCCGCAACCCCTCGACCGGCGAGGCCAAGCTGTATGGCGAGTTCCTGATCAACGCCCAGGGCGAGGACGTGGTCGCGGGCATCCGCACGCCGCAGTCCCTGACCAAGGCCGGGCGCGAGGAGATGGGCGAGACGGCGCCGTCCATGGAAGAGGCCATGCCCGAGGTCTTCGCCCAGTTCGTCGAGGTCGTCGGCAAGCTGGAGCGGCACTACCGCGACATGCAGGACATCGAGTTCACGGTCGAGCAGGGCCGGCTGTGGATGCTCCAGACACGCAACGGCAAGCGGACGGCCAAGTCGGCGCTGAAGGTCGCGGTCGATCTGGCCAGCGAGGGCCTGATCACACGGGAGGAGGCGATCAGCCGGGTGGAGCCCTCGGCGCTGGATCAACTGCTCCACCCGACGCTCGACCCGAACGCGCCGCGCAACGTCGTGGCGGCGGGTCTGCCCGCGTCGCCCGGCGCGGCCACCGGCAAGATCGTGTTCGACGCCGACGAGGCCGAGCGGCTGAACCAGCTGGGCGACGCTGTCATCCTGGTGCGCGAGGAGACCAGCCCGGAGGACATTCACGGCATGCATGCGGCCCGCGGCATCGTCACGGCGCGCGGCGGCATGACCAGCCACGCGGCGGTCGTGGCGCGCGGCATGGGACGGCCCTGCGTGTCCGGCGCCGGCGAGATCCATATCGACGAGAAGGCCGGGACCTTCACGGCGCGCGGGCGGGTGTTCAGGGCCGGAGAGGTCATCACCATCGACGGCTCCAAGGGCGAGGTGATGGACGGCGCCGTGCCGATGATCGAGCCGGAGCTGACCGGAGACTTCCAGACCCTGATGGGCTGGGCCGACGGGGTGCGCCGCCTGCGGGTGCGCGCCAACGCCGAGACGCCGCTGGATGCCCGGACCGCGCGCGGTTTCGGCGCCGAGGGCATCGGCCTGTGCCGGACCGAGCACATGTTCTTCGACGACGAACGGATCGCCGCCGTCCGCGAGATGATCCTGGCCGACGACGAGGCGGGGCGCCGGGCGGCCCTGGCCAAGATCGCGCCGTTCCAGAAGGCGGACTTCGTCGAGCTGTTCACCATCATGGCCGGGCTGCCGGTGACGGTGCGGCTGCTCGACCCGCCGTTGCACGAGTTCATCCCTCATACCGAGGCCGAGATCGATGCGCTCGCGGCCTCGACTGGGCTGGACGCCGCCAAGCTGAAGAAACGGGCGCGCGACCTGCATGAGGTGAACCCCATGCTGGGCCATCGCGGCTGCCGGCTGGGCGTGGCCTATCCCGAGATCTACGAGATGCAGGTCCGGGCCGTGCTGGAGGCCGCGATCGCGGTCAAGAAGGCGTCGGGCACGGCGCCGATCCCGGAGATCATGCACCCGCTGGTCGCGCTGGGCCTGGAGATGAAGTTCCTGCGCGAGCTGACCGACCGAACGGCCAAGTCGGTGTTCGAGGCGGCGGGCGACAGTGTCGAATACCTGGTCGGCACCATGATCGAGCTGCCGCGCGCGGCGCTGCGGGCCGGGGATCTGGCCGAGCACGCCGAGTTCTTCAGCTTCGGCACCAACGACCTGACGCAGACCACGTTCGGCATCAGCCGGGACGATTCCGGCCGGTTCCTGCAGGCCTATCTGGACAAGGGCATCTTCGAGACCGATCCCTTCGTGCGTCTGGACCAGGACGGCGTCGGCGATCTGATCCGGATCGCCGCAGAGCGGGGCGGCGCGGCGCGGCCGGACATCAAGATGGGCATCTGCGGCGAGCACGGCGGCGATCCGGCCTCGATCGCCTTCTGCGAACAGGTGGGCCTGGCCTATGTCAGCTGCTCGCCTTATCGCGTTCCGATCGCGCGGCTGGCGGCGGCCCAGGCGGCGCTGAGCGGCGAGCGTGAGAAGGATCGGTGATCCTGTCGACGGTTGATTAGGGCAAGAAGGCGGCGAGTATAACGCCGTCTGTGCTCGCGAGTCCACAGTTACGGTTTTGCAATCGGCGGGCCTTGGAACGGCCATGTCGAGATACGACTTGAGCACTCGCTGGATGGGGCCGGGACGAACAGTCCCGCATCTAGGAGTTAAAAGAAACAATGCGTAATATTCTTCTCGCGACCGCCGCCGTGTCTTTGTTCGCTCTTCCCGCCGCGGCGCAGAGCTTTTCCCAGCCGCAGTGGTACGGCACCGCCGGCTATACGGCGCTCGACGCCGAGGGCGCTGACCTCGGCGCCCTGACGGGCCGCATCGGCGCGAAGGTGTCGCCGAACGTCGCCTTCGAAGGCGAAGCCTCGATCGGCGTGGTGGATGACGACGTCACCGTGGGCGGCGTGACCGGCTCGGTCGAGCAGGACTACGACGCCGCCGCCTATGTGGTCGGCGTTCTGCCCGTGTCGCCGAACTTCGAAGTGTTTGGCCGCGTCGGCTACGGCACGACCTCGATCAAGGCCGACGTCGCTGGCGTCACGGCCGAAGAGGATGGCGAGAGCGTCAACTACGGAGCCGGCGCGACCTATTCGTTCGACGGCGTCAACGGCATCCGCGCCGACTGGACGCGCCGGGACTTCACCGACGACAACGGCGGCGAGGTCGACACCTACGGCGTGAGCTACGTCCGCCGCTTCTAAGGCCGCAAAGCCCGCTCCGCGCGCCGCGCGGGGCGGGTCCGCCTTGATCAGGCAGGCTCGGCGATCAGGGCCCAGCGCTTGGAGCCTTCGCCGAAGGGGCGGGCGAACCATTCCGAGTAGCGTTGGAATGCTTCCACGATCAGACGGCCGAGGTCCGGCCCGACGGTTTCGCCCCGTTGTCGTCTGAGCGCCGCCACGCAATCGATGACCGTACTCTCGTGGGCCGAGCCGCCCAAGGACTTCAGCACGAGGGCCGCGTCACGGGCCAGGGCCTCAAGGATCGTCGGTTGCTTGGTTGCGCTCATCCGGACGCTCCGCCGCATCGTCTGGGAGAACTCTTGATTCCAGACTCGCCTGTCAGGCGCAAGCTAAGCCGGTGTTATACGGCTCACTCGTCCGTGATCAGGCGCGCTTCCTGACGAACACCGTGCCGGCCGAATAGCCGGCCCCGAAACTGCAGATCAGGCCGGTCTCGCCCGGTACGAAGCCGTCGTGATGCAGATGGAAGGCGATGATGGAACCAGCCGAGGAGGTGTTGGCGTAGTCGTCCAGGATGATGACGTTCTCGTCTTCAGACGGGTCGCGGCCCAGAACCTTGCGGCCGATCATCTGGTTCATGTTGATGTTGGCCTGGTGCAGCCAAAGGCGCTTGAGGGCCGTCGGGTCCAGGCCGAGGTCGTCGGCGTGCTCGACGATCATGTCCGACACCATCGGCACCACGTCCTTGAAGACCTTGCGGCCCTGTTGGATGAACAGCTTGTCGTCCTGCGGGCCGTCCTTCGACGCCGAGGTCGGCGGAACGGCTTCGTCGGTCGGCAACGCCCAGCGGTTCAGGAAGCCGAAGTTGTTGCGGATGTTGTTGGAGAACACCGTCTTCAGCCGCGTGCCGAGGATGTCCCAGCCGCCGGGGCCGGCGGTCTCGGCGCTCTCTACGATGACGGCGGTGGCGACGTCCCCGAAGATGAAGTGGCTGTCGCGGTCCTTGAAGTTCAGATGGGCCGAGCAGACCTCGGGGTTGACCATCAGCACGGCCTTGGTCGAGCCCGAGGCGATGAAGTCGGCCGCCGTCTTGATGCCGAAGGTGGCCGAGGAACAGGCCACGTTCATGTCGAAGCCGAAGCCCTCGATGCCCAGCGCCTGCTGGATCTCGACCGCCAGCGCCGGATAGGGACGCGGCATGTTGGAGGCGGCGCAGAGCACCGCGCCGATGTCGCTGACCGGCTTGCCCCAGGCCTCGATGGCCTGACGCGCGGCCTTCACCGCCATCTCGGCCATGATCGACAGCTCCTCGTTGGAGCGTTCGGGCAGGTTCGGCGCCATGCGGGCCGGATCGAGGATGCCGGCCTTGTCGAGCACGAAACGGCTCTTGATGCCGGACGCCTTCTCTATGAACTCGACCGAGGAGGGCGTCAGCGCCGCGACATCGCCCTCGGCGATCTGGAGCGCGTGGTCGGCGTTCCAACGCTCGGCCCAGGCGTTGTAGGCCTCGACCAGTTCGGCGTTCGAGATGGACTGTTCGGGGGTGAACAGGCCGGTGGCGGCGATGACGGCAGAAGGCAAGGTCGTGTCCCTATCGCTCGGCTCGCGGAGCCTCGCTGCTTGAGGGACGATATCCCTCTGGTTTCTGGTCTCAATAGGACGGCGGCGGACGGCGGTCGAGGCTGGCGTTGATGCCCTTCCACCATCGGGCGATCTGGTTGGAGGGCGCAGGCGGAGCGGGCGCAGCGCGCTCGCGGATCAGGCGCTCGACCAGATCCTCAGCCTCGCAGGGCCAGCCCTCGGGCGAGATGTAGATCGGATACTGGATCAGGGCCGCGGCGACGAGAGCGTCGAGGCTGGCGCGGCGGGTGCGCCGCTCGAATGTCATGCGATCAGTCGTCAGGCCCCAGCCGCCGTAAAAGGGCCGGCCGTAGGTCGAGACGGCCTTGCCGCGCAGCAGGGCCTCGAAGCCCGAAAGGGAGGTGAGGGTCGCCAGCGTGTCGCAGGCCTCCAGACAGTCGATGATGTCGAGGTCGTCGGCGACGGCGTCCACGGCGGCCATCGCGTGGGCATCGAGGCGGCCGGGGCGGTTGCCGCTCATGACGTCGGGATGATTGCGGTAGATCAGAAAGGCGTCGGGGAAGTCGGCGCGTGCGGCCTCGACCAGGCCGGAGTTGGTGCGGATGTCGTCGCAGCCCTTGAGGATCGACTTGTCGTTCTCGACTTGGCCGACGACGAGCAGCTTCATCCGACCGGCGGGCCAGTCGGGGCGGGCGGGACCGGTGGCGAGATTGTACTTGGACAAACCCGCCTCGACGATGCGGGTGCGCAAGCGGGCCGCGCGGGCGAGCATTGCCGCGTCCTGAGCCCCGTCCTCGATCAGTTGTTCCAGCCGGGACGGCCGGGAGGGGTCGTAGTAGACGCCGAGGTCATCGAGCGCGACGCTGAGCGCGCCGAAGAAGTCCGAGCCCAGCCCGCGCGAGCGGATGAAGCCGTCCTCCATGCGCACCACCGGGGCCGAGGTCGCTGCGGCGGCGGCGGCGATCTCGGGGCTCTCCTTGCCGGCCCAGTAGACGAGGCGGCCACCGGTGCGTTCGGCGTGGACTGCGGCGCGCGACGCGCTCGCGAAATACTTCAGCCGGGTCTTGGGTCCGTTCAGCAGGCGGCGGACCTGAGGACGCTTGGCCGGGGCGAAGCCGACGGCGGACCAGTCGCCGTCCAGCCGCTCGGCCCGGTCGCGGAAGGTCAGCAGGCGTTCGACTGCCGTCTCGGCGTCGCAGCGTTGGCCGGACAAGGGATCGACGTAGCGGGGGTAGGCGATCAGGCAGGCGGCGGCGAGCGTTTCGACATCGCGCGCCAAACCTCGGCGGCCCGTGTCGACCTCGTCCGTCGTCAGGCCCCAGCCGGAATAGAATGGCGCGCCGAAGCAACGGACGGGCAGGTCGCGCAGCAGGGCCTCGAACCCGAGCGCCGAAGTCACGCACCAGACGCCGTCGACGGTCGCGAGCAGGTCGGCAGCGCGTACATCCGCGTCGATCAGGGTCACGCCCGACAGCTCGTTGTCCGGGATGCAGCCCTGCTTGCGACCGGCGGCGACGGCGGGGTGGCGCTTGACGATCAACTGGGCGTCCGGGTGCTCGGCGCGGGCCGTCCGCACCATGCGGACGAAGCTGTCGGCGTTCGCCAGACCGCAGGCGATCGAGGCGTCGCCCGCCGTCTGGTCGACCAGCAGGATCCGGCTACCCGGCCGCAGGAGGGAGGCGTCCAGGGCCTCGCCCATGTTGGTCTTGGACAGGCCCGTGGCGACGAGGCTGTCGATCAGGGCGCGAGCCCGGGCACGCATCGCGCCATCGCACCAGTCCTCCGATCCGTCCAGAAGCTGTTCCAGCCGCGAGGGGCGGTTGGCGTCGTAATAGACCCCCACGTCATCGACGATCAGGCTGAGCGTCGCCGCCCCGGTTTCGCCCAGGCCGACGGAGCGCAGGAAGCCATCCTCCAGGGCGATGTAGGGGAGGTTGGTGCGATCCGCCCGGCGCCGGCCGCCTTTCGACGTGGGCTTGAGACCCCAGCCGACGATGGCCTCGACGGGGGCGAGGGGGCTGGCGCGAAGGTCGAGATCGTCAAGAAACGTCCGCAGGAACGGCGTGTCCCAGATGCCGGGAGAGCAGACCCAGGCGCGGCGTTTGGTCGGGGAGGGAGGCAATCGGGACGCTTTCGCCGCGCGGTTCAGGCTGACAGCCTCTATCGACAGGCCGCCGCGCGGTCCAGCAGGGCGCGGGCCTGATCCAGATGCAGACGCTCGACCATGGCCCCGCCGACGCGGATCGCGCCGCGCCCCTCGGCCTCGGGCGCTCTGAAGGCGGCTAAGATCGCCTCCGCCTCGGCGATCTCGGCCGCCGTCGGCGAAAAGGCGGCATGGGCGCCGACGATCTGGTTCGGGTGGATCAGGCTCTTGCCGTGGAAGCCATAGAGACGACCCTGGGCGCATTCGGCGGCAAGGTCGTCGGGGTCGTCCAGCCGGTTGAAGACGCCGTCGATGGCGAACAGGCCGTGCGCCCGGGCCGCCGCGACAGTCGCCGCCAGCCAGGGCTTGAGGGGCTCGCGGTCGGGCGACGCGCCCGTTCCCAGAGCCTTGGCAAGATCGTTCACGCCCAGCATCAGCCCGGCAAGGGGCTGGCCCGCCGCGGCTATGGCCGGCAGCGTCATGAGGGCCTGCGGCGTTTCGATCATGGCGATCAAGCGCGTGCTCTCGGCCATGCGCGCGCCGTAGGCATCGACGATGCCCGGCTCTTCGACCTTGGGAGCGACGACGTAATCCAGCGGCAGATCGGTCAGCGCGCCGAGGTCGTCCTCGCCCCAGTCCGTGCCGAGCGCATTGACTCGTATGGCGATCCTGTGGGGAAACCCGCCCGCGCGGACCGCCTCGACCGCCGCCCGGCGCGCGTCCGCCTTGGCCTCGGGCGCGACGGCGTCCTCGAGGTCGAGAACGACGACATCCGCGTCCAGCGTCCGCGCCTTCTCGATCGCCCGGGCGTTTGAGGCGGGCAGAAACAGCAGGCTGCGGACGAGGTCCATCGTCAGACGCGGCCAGTGACGGGCACCAGTGCTCCGGTGACGGCCCGGCTGTCCGGAGAGGCCAGGAACAGAATGACGGTCGCCAGGTCGGACGCGGCGACCCACTTGGCCGGGTCGGCGTTCGGCATGTCCTTGCGGTTCTGGGGCGTGTCCAGGATCGACGGCAGGACCGCGTTGACGGTGACCGACGTCGACTTCAGCTCTTCGGCCAGGGACTCGGTCAGCCGATGCACGGCGGACTTGGAGGCCGCATAGGCTCCCATTCCGGCGGCGGCCCTGAGCGCGCCCGCCGCGCCGACATTGACGATGCGCCCTTCAGACGACGCCTTCAGGTGAGGCAGGGCCGCGCGCGTGGCGTTCAGTGCCGTCGTCAGATTGAGCGTGAACATGCGGTCCCAGGCGGGCTTGTCGTCCTCGACCGTCTGCCAGACGAAACCGCCCGCGATGTTGAGCAGGGCGTCGATACCGCCGAAGTGGTCGACGACTTTGGCGATCGCCGCTCCGGCCGCGCCGACGTCCGTCAGATCGACGCCCGAGACCTCGAAGGCGCCCTCCGGCGGGGTCTGGCCCTCGGCGTGGTCGATGAGCGCGACGTTCAGCCCATCGGCCAGCGCCGCCTCGACCACGGCCCGGCCCAGAACGCCGTGCCCGCCCGTCACCACCACCGTGCGTTTCGTCATCGTCTGCTCCTCGATCTGGCCGTTCCTTGTCCCGTTCGCCGGGCTGGGGCAAGCCGCGTCACAAATCATGGATTGATGCGATGGTCCGAAAGCCCTAGGTGCGCGCGCCATGCCCGCGTCCGCCGCCCTGTCCCCCACAATCCGGATCGCCCCGGAAACGCCCGGCGACGCGGTCGCCGTCGAGGCGCTGGTGCTGGACGCCTTCGGGCCGGGACGCTTCGCCAAGACGGCCGAACGCCTGCGTGAGCGGGCCACGAAGATCGCGGGCTTCAGCGCCTGGCTAGACGGACAGCTGGTCGGGTCGGTCCGGCTGTGGGCCGTGACAGTCGGAGGGGTCGAGGCGGTGTTCCTGGGGCCGATCGCCGTGGCGCGAGACATTCGGGGCGGTGGGATCGGGGCCGACCTGGTCGCGGCCTGTATCGATGAGGCGCGCAGATTGAATGTCGGCGGCGTGTTGCTGGTCGGCGACGCCCCCTATTTCGCCCGGTTCGGTTTCGAGGCCGCGCCCGACGCCGTGCTGCCGGGACCAGCCGACCCGCGCCGTGTCCTGTGGCTACGGGTCGGGGAAGCGATGGCTTCGGGGCCGGTGCGCCCGGCCTGAGCCGCCCTTTCGCCGGGCGGCGACGCGGCCTAAGTCTGAGGCTATGAGCGAAGCCGAGACGAAGACGGGCATCGCCGCGGTCGCGCAGGCCGCGAAGGCGGCGCGCGGCCTGCCACCGGTGCACCTGTGGAACCCGGCGCACTGCGGCGACATCGATATTGCCATCCGCGCTGACGGGACCTGGATGCACGAGGGCTCGCCCATCGGGCGGGCCGAGCTGGTTCGGCTTTTCTCGACGGTACTGCGGCTCGATCCGGACGGCTATCACCTGGTCACGCCGGTCGAGAAGCTGATGATCACCGTCGAGGACCTGCCGTTCCGGGCCGTCGCGATGCGGCGCGACGGCGAGGATCTGGTCTTCACCACTGACGTCGGCGACGAGGTGCGGGCCGGGCCCGAGAACCCCATCACCGTCGAAACAGATCCCACGACCGGAGAGCCCGCGCCGCGCGTGTACATCCGACGGGGTCTGGAGGCGCGGATCGTCCGCACGGTCTTCTACGACCTGGTCGAGATGGCCGAGGAGCGGGACGGGCGTCTGGCCGTGTCCTCGGGCGGGGTCTGGTTTCCGCTGGGGCCGCCGGGGGCCGGTCTGGCATGAGCCTTGAGACGCTGAAGGAACGGCTGGCCGAGCGCCTGCTGCCGCCGTCCGACTGGCAGCTGGAGGGCAGGCCGGTGCGCTCGGACTTCGACCTGAACCCGGGCGCGTCTCGCTGGGTCGAGGGGCCGCTCAAGCCGGCGGCGGTGCTGATCCCGGTGGTCGCCACAGACGACGGCGCGCGGGTGCTGATGACGCGCCGGGCCGACAGCCTGGCGAGCCATACCGGCCAGATCGCCTTTCCCGGCGGTCGGCTGGATCCCGGCGAGACGGCGGTCGAGGCGGCGCTGCGAGAGGCCTGGGAAGAGGTGGCGCTGGACCCGGCTGCGGTGACGGTTCTGGGCCTGTCCGACGCCTATGAGACCGGTACGGGCTACCTGGTCACGCCGGTGGTCGGATGGCTGGAGGCCTCGCCGGTCTTGACGCCCTCCCCCGATGAGGTCGCCGAGGTGTTCGAGGTGCCGTGGGACGTGCTGATGGATCCCGCCATGCTGAAGCGGGAACATCTGGAGACGCCGGCGGGCGTGCGGCGCTGGTTCTGGTCGCTGACCCATGAGGATCGCTACATATGGGGCGTGACCGCCGGGATCGTGCGGGCGCTGCGGCTGCGTCTATACGGCGAGGAGGGCGTGGCGGCCCTGGCCACGGCCGAGGACGCGGCGTGAGCGGCTCTTTGGCGGGCCAGCCCTGGCTGACCGACCCGGCGACGGTGCGGGTCATGGACGCGCTGGAGGCGGCGGGCGGGTCCGACTGCGCCCGCTTCGTCGGCGGTTGCGTGCGCAACAGCCTGGTCGGGCGGCCGGTCGACGACATCGACATCGCTACGCGGCTGAAGCCCGAGGAGACACTGGCGGCGCTCAAGGCGACCGGCATCAAGTCCGTGCCGACCGGCCTGGCCCACGGCACGGTGACGGCCGTGGCGGATCGAAAGCCCTTCGAGATCACCACCCTGCGCCGCGACGTCGAGACCGACGGCCGCCACGCCGTCGTGGCCTTCACTGACGACTGGGGCGAGGACGCGCGGCGTCGGGATTTCCGCCTGAACGCCCTCTACGCCGACCGATCCGGCCGCATCTTCGATCCGACCGGTGGGGGGCTGGAAGACGCCCTGGAGGGCCGGGTAGTCTTTGTCGGCGATCCGTATCAGAGAATCGAGGAAGACCACCTCCGCATCCTGCGCTTCTTCCGCTTCTTCGCCTGGTATGGGCGAGATGAGCCCGATGCCGTGGGCCTCGCCGCCTGCGCCGACCACGCCGACAGTCTGTCGCGCCTGTCGGCTGAACGGGTGTCCAAGGAACTGCTGAAGCTGCTGGCCGCGCCCGACCCGCGCCCCTCAGTGGCGGCGATGCGGCAGGCGGGCGTTCTTGATCGGCTGATCCCGGCGGTGGCGGACCTCGGCGCTTTCGAGGCGCTCGTTGACCTGAGCGACGACCCGGTGCTGCGGCTGTCCGCCCTGCTGCCGGACGATCCGCCCGAGGTCGCGAGGACGGCGGCCGGTCTTCGCCTGCCCAAGGCGGTTGAGTATCGGCTGGCGGCGGCCGCCGAGGGTCCGCTTGCCGCCACGGAGGCACCGGTGCTGAGAACCCTGATCTACCGCCTCGGCGCCGAGACCGTGCGGGACCGACTGCTGCGCGGCGAGGCGGCGAGCGGTGTCACGGCCAGGGCGGCGCTCGCGCTCGTCGCGGACTGGACGCCGCCCCGCATGCCGGTCGGCGGGCGCGAGGTCGCCGGGCTGGGCGTCGCGCCCGGGCCGGAGACCGGCCGCATCCTGAAGGCCTTCGAGGACGAATGGGTCGCCGCCGACTTCCCCGACGACGGCCACGACGAACGGCTCAGGCGGCTGGCGTCTCAGCCGATCTGACGAGGCGCACGATCACCGGCCTGTGGTCCGAGCCGTTGTCCCGGCCGATCCGACGCTGGGTCAGGGCGAGATCGGGCGTGCGATAGACGTGGTCGATGGTCATGCCCGCCCAGGCCGGAAGGAAGGACGGCCAAGTTCCCGGCCAGCCGGGCGCGGCGATCAGCCCGGCTTCCGACCGGATCATCCGCCCGATCCGGGCCGACGAGACGCTGTTGAAGTCTCCGGCCAGGACCAGCGGCCCCGAGATGCCCGAGCGCCAGGCGATCAGTTCCTGAGTCTGTATGATCTGGGCCCACTGATACTGGTAGGGCCAGGGTCTGGTCAGATGCACGCCTGCGACCGTGACGGGCCCCGAAGGCGTGTCGGCTTCGGCCGCGACGGCGAAGGCGTGCATGAGGTCGATCGGGCGCTCCGCCAGGGGCCAACGGCTGGCGATCACAGAGACCGACGGCCCCGCCCCGCCGGGACGACGGGGTGTCACGACACGGTGGGGAAACTCCGAGAGGATCGCATCCAGGGCCGGGCGGGCCTCATCTCCGACTTCGACCAGGACCACGATGTCGGGTTGCGCCTCTCGTATCGAGCGGCCGATCCCATCGGCGTCGCCGTTGCCGACGAACAGATTGGCGAAATAGAGGGTGAAGTCGGCCTCCTCGCTGGCCCAACCCCGTGCCGGGAACCACTGGGGCGATCCCGCGACCCCCACCAGAACGAGGACCAGCCCTGTGGCGATGCCCGCAGATCGAGATCTGAGCAAGACCGCGAGGCCGAACAGCGCCGTCGCCGCGACCAGAGCGGGCCCCACGAACTGGGCCAGGATGTCGACCCAGCGGTGACCGTGGCCGCTCAGCGACGCCACAGCGATCACCAGCGGTCCCCCGGACAGGAGCGCAACGCAGGCCGTCAGGAACCATCGGAGGCGCGGGCGGCTCGCAAGCGTCACGATAGTCTGCTTTCCTCGGTGAACGGGGGACGGTCCTGGGGCGTTGAGCCGCCGCAAGGGAGGGCAGGGATGGCGAAGCGGTCGTTCGCGGATATCGAAAAGATCTGGTCCAATGTCGAGGGCATCAAGAAGCTTTCGGACCGGGCGATCGGGATAGGGCCGTTCGGCGTCGGCCTTGACGGTCTGCTGACCTGGATCCCGGTGGTCGGGACCGTCTATTCCGTGGGCGCGTCGGGCTGGCTCCTGATGCAGGCTGTGCGAGCCAAGGCTCCGACCGGCACTATACTGCGCATGATCGGCTACCTGGGGATCGACAGCGCGACGACTGCGGTGGGCGAAGCCGTGCCGTTCGCGCCTGATGTCGTCGACTTCTTCTTTCCCGGCCATCTTCTGGCGGCCAAGGCCCTGCAGAAGCACATCGAGACCACCCATTGGGTCGAGGCGAGCGAGCGTGAAGCCCGCGCGTCCGGCGATCATGAGCGGCACGTCGCCGCCATGCGGGCCGACCCGAACAAGCGGCGGATCGTCTATCTGCACGACTGATGCGTGGATGCGGCTTGACGGCGACGCTTCGGGCCGGTCCTAGTCCCGGCGTTGCAGTCGATCCGAGTGGTTCATGGGCCTGATGTTGACGCGAGACGAACTGGCCGTGGCCCTTGTCCAGGCTGGCCAGGGCGACCGTTCCGCCTTTCGCACCGTCTATGAGGCGACCTCGGCGAAGCTCTTTGGCGTCTGCCTGCGTATCTTGCCTGACCGCCAAACGGCCGAGGACGTCTTGCAGGATACTTACGTCACAGTCTGGAGAAAGGCCGCGACCTTCGATGCGAGCCGCGCCAGCCCGATCACCTGGCTGGTGACGATCGCCCGTAATCGATCGATCGACCGGCTGCGCTCGGCCGCACCGATGCGGAACGCCGCGCCGGTCGAGGATGCGCATGACCTGGCCGATGCCGGCCCGCTGGCATCCGACACCGTGGAGCAGGCCGACGAGGCTGCGCGGCTGAACGGGTGCCTGGAGACGCTGGAGGACAAGGCACGGGCTGTGATCCGCACCGCCTTCTTCGAGGGCGCGACCTACGACGAGTTGGCCAAACGTGAGAATGTGCCGCTGGGCACAATGAAGAGCTGGATTCGCAGGGGGCTGATGCGGCTGAGGAGCTGCCTCGAAGCATGACCGACCCGACCCACACCCCCGAAGACGACCGCGCCCTGGCGGGCGAGCTGGCGCTCAGGCTGCTGTCGCCGGAAGACGAGCGCGCCGCCCGCGCCCGCGAGGCCTCCGATCCTGCCTTCGCCGCCGAGGTTCAGGCCTGGAACGCCCATCTGGCGGCCTTCGCGGCCGAGGTTCGGTCGGTCGAACCCTCCGGCGCCGTCTGGGCACGGCTCCAGGCGGTGATCGCGCCTGTCGCCAATGACAATGGCCGGGTCGGCTTCTGGCGGAGCTGGGCCATTGGTTCGACCGGCTTGCTGGCCGCGAGCCTCGTGGCCGTGGCGGTTCTCATCGCGCGTCCCGCGCCGACGCCGGTCGTCGAGCAGCCGCAGGCTCCCGCCGGCGGGGTGACGCGCGTGGCGACCTTGACCCTGTCCGAGGGCGGGGGGCAGGCCATGATCCTGGCCTATGACACGGTGACCGGGAACCTGTTTATAGCCGCCGACTCAAGCATGGCGTCAGCCCAGGGCGTGCCGCACCTGTGGCTGGTCAAGCCGGAGGGCGGCGTGCAGCTGGTGGGCGCGATCGCGGGCGAGGGCGTTTCGCGCCAAAGCCTTTCGGCGGCGCTCGCCAGCCAGGCGGGGACGGCCACGGCGGTCGCTGTTTCGCTCGAAGCACCCGGCCATACCCCGGCGGCGGACAAGCCCGATGGGCCGGTTGTCGCATCCGGCGAACTTCAGCAGCTCTGACGCATCCGGTCGGTCGACCCGGCCGTAGCTCTGTCTGACCGCTGCGCATCGACGCCGTCCCCGGCGTCGGGGTCCTGACAGCCGCGCGCCGGTCCGCGGGGAGGCCTCCCAGCCCTTCCAACGGCCTCCCCGCACTCGCTGTTTTTCTCAATCATCCAACGACGCGTCGAAAAGCGTCGTGAAAACAACGGCCGTCGCGATTGAGACGCGGCGAACGCGCCCGCATTCGCGCCTCACTCAGACTGGTCTCCGAACAGCAACGGAGATCGTTCATGTCATCCAGCCACAGCGCCCGCCTGACCCTGCCCTATGTCGCGGCGGGGCAGATTCAGAAGCATGTCACCGTCAACGAAGCGCTCGCTCGCCTCGACACCTTGACCCAACTGTTCGTGGTCAGTCGGACCACGACGATCGAGCCGGACTCCGTGGACTCCTTGCACTCCTTGGACTCGGTAGCGGAGGGTAATCTTTACATTCTACCTGCGGGCGCCGTCGGGCAATTCTGGTCCGATTGGAACGCGGGGGATCTGGTCCGCGCCGAGAGCGGAGGCTGGGTGCGCGCGCCTGTTCCAGTCGGGACGGTCGCTTTCGTGCAGGACCGCGAGGAGCTGGTGGTGCGCGAGGCTGGCGGTTGGACACCGCTGATCCGCCGGGGCCAGCACCAGAACCTCACCCGGCTGGGCCTCAACACAGAGGCCGATGCGATCAATCCCTTCGCCGCCAAGGTCAACAAGGCCCTGTGGACGGCCCGACCCGAGGCCGATGGCGGCGACGGTGATCTGCGGATCACCCTGAACAAGGACACGCCGGCCGACGTCCTCTCCCTGCTGTTCCAGAGCGGCTACGGCGGCCGGGCCGAGTTCGGTCTGATCGGTGACGACGACCTCGTGCTCAAGGTCTCGGCCGATGGCGCTGACTGGTCCGACGCCTTGCGCATCGACGCCGAGGACGGTCGGGCCTGGTTCCCTCGTGGCGCAGGTCGCGCCGAGGCGGTTCTGCTGACGGCTGGGGGCAGCTGGAGCCCGCCGGACTGGGCGCGGCTGATTTCCGTCATGGCGGTTGGCGGCGGCGGCGCTGGCGGAGCGGGGGCATCGGGTGCTGGCGGGCTCAGGAGCGGCGGCGGCGGAGGGGGAGGCGGGGGCCTGTCGACGGCCCTGTGGCGCACCGCCGACCTGCCGGGGCCGCTGACGGTCGCCATCGGTGCAGGCGGAGCGGCCGGAGCGGACGGCGGCGACACGGTCGTCATATCCAGCGGCGCGACCCTGCTGACCGCAGGAGGCGGCGCGGCCGGTCAGGCCGGCGCGTTCGGCGGCGCGGGCGGCGCGGGTGGCCAGGGTCTGCTCGGCGGCAACGGCGGGGGATCGACCTCGGCTTCAGCGGCGGGCGTGGCGGGGGGCGCGTTCGCCGCCCCAGCCGCGTCAGGTGGCGGTGGCGCAGGCGGTTCGCTCGAGGCGGGCGGCACGGCGCATCCCGGCGGCTCCGGAGGTGCTGGCGGTTTGCTGGCCTGTCCTGCCGTCGGTGGCGCGGTCGGTTCTTCGGCGGCGGGTTCTGCGGGTGCTGCGCCGCCCGTCCCGGTGTCGATCAGTGGCGGGGGAGGTGGCGGCGGGTCCGCCGCCAGCTCCGGGGCTGGCTTCGACGGAGGCGCGGGCGGAGTGCACGGCGCGGGTGGCGGTGGTGGCGGGGCCGGGGTCTCGTCGGGCGGCGCGGGCGGCCCGGGCGCGGCTGGGGCCGTCCTGATCCTGGTGCAGGGATGAGCGCTGTTCGCCGTCGCCGGCGCGCCCTCGATCCTGACGAGCGCCTGCTGGAGCCCGAGGTCTGGGAGCAGCCGCGACGGCTGACCCGCCGCGAGGGCCTGAACCACATCGGCGCCGACTGGCGCTCCATCCGTCCTGTTTTCCACCCGGAGACGATCGATGACTGACCGGAACCTGATTCCCCCGCTCGCCGAGGCCCAATGGCTGTGGCGGCGGCTGTATGTGTTCCTCGCCAGCTTCGCCCTGTGGCGGCTGCTGGCCTTGGCGGTCGAGCGGACGGAACCGGCCCAGTTGCCGCGCGTGGCGGCCGGGCTGATGGGGCTCCTGGCCCTCACGCTCGTACTCTACCTCGTCGCCCCGACGGCCCAGCAGCTGGTGGCCTTGCTGGCCAATCTGCGCCTGCGCCTGGCCGAGGGAGGGACGCGATGAGCTTTCGCTTCTCGGCCCGCTCGCGCCGGCGGATGAAAGGTGTCCACCCCGCCTTGGTCGAGGTGATGGAGGAGGCCATCCGCCGCTCCCCCGTCGACTTCATGATCACCGAGGGCCTGAGGTCGCCCGAGCGGCAGGCGGTGCTGGTTCGCGCGGGCGCAAGCCGGACGTCGAAGTCACGGCACCTCACCGGTCACGCGGTGGATGTGGCGGCCCTGATCGACGGCAAGGTGCGGTGGGATTGGCCGCTCTATCCGCGCATCGCGCTCGCGGTGAAGGCGGCAGCGCACGAGCGGGGCGTCCCCATTGTCTGGGGCGGCGACTGGCCGACCTTGCGGGACGGACCCCACTTCGAGCTCGACCGGCGGGTGTTCCCATGAGCACGGCTGGCTTGCTCCGCAGCCTGACGCCAGTGGGCTGGCTGGTGGGGATCTGCATGGGCCTCGCCGGCGTCGCCATTCTGCTCGGTGGCCTCGGCTTTCGTTGGGACCCGTTCGACCTGGCCCGCCGCAGGGCCGATCGGGCCGAGGCCGCCGCCGATCTGGCGCGGTCCGAGGCGGCCGCCCGCGCGGCAGAGGCCGAGGGCCAGGCCGGCCAGGTCGTCCGGCTGGACGCCGCCCACACCATCATCCGGCGGACTGAGGCCGCCACCACCCCTATCCTTCTGGAGGCTCGAACCGCTCATGACGCTGACCTGCCGCTTTCGCCTGACCGTCTCGATCGTCTGCGCGCTCACGATGACGAACTGTGCCGCATCGCGTCCGACCTCGGCGGATGCGCCGCCGCGCCTGACCCTGCCCGAGACCGCCGCCCGGCCCTGTGACCTGTACCGGCTGCCCGACGGGGCGACGCTGGCGGACCTGGAGATCGGCTACGTCACGCGCGGGGCCCAGCTCGTGGCCTGCGACGCGGCGCGGCGGCTGGCGGTCGAGACGCTGAAGGCCGAGCGCGCGGCGCAGGCGGTGTCGCCGTGAGACTCAGCCCGTCAAGCGAGCGAGCGCGGCCTGATAGTTGGAAATCTGGTTCGTCAGATAGGTCGGCACCGGGCCGTTGGCGGCGCTGGTCTCGTTTTCCGGAGCTAGGGCGCGATAGGCGTCGCGGATGGCCTTCAAGGCCGCCTGGATCTTCTCGCCGGCGGTCTTGATGGCGGCGGCGTCGTTCAGCGTCAGGCCGCTGGGCAGGTTCAGGCCGAAGGTGCGGGTCACGTCGTCGCCGGACGCCTGGCCGATGAAGCCGGGCGAGAGGCCGAGCCCCAGCAGGGCGTCGCGGCCAGTCTCGCCGGACGTCAGCACCGCGCCGGTGACGCCGTCCTTGGCCGTGATCGACAGACGCTGGAAGCCGCCGGTGGTGGTCGTCGTCTCTCCGTCCTTGCCGGTGACCGCGCCGCCCTCGGAGGCCACGGTGACCTTCAGTTTGCCGTTGGAGGCGATGCTGATCTTGCGGGCGAGGGTTGCCAGGGTGTCCTTGGCTTCGATCGTGACGGCTTGCGCCCGTCCGCCGTCGGCGGGCGAGACGTAGAAGCGGTCGCCGACCCTCAGAGAAGTCGCGTCGATCAGCCGCTTGGAGTCGGACTGGTCGATCTCGCCCTGGGGCAGTCCCAGGCGGTCCAGGACCGAGGCACCGTTCGCTGCCACTGCCAGCGTCAGCGGCTTGGCCTGACCGTTGTCGCCCGACCAGCTGCGTTCGTACTCCACAGCGCCCGTCAGCGGATTGATGCGGGCGAGGAAGCCGCGCGTGGGGTCTTCCGGCTTGGCCGCGACCGAGCGGTCGGCGATGCCGGTGATCCAGACCTTGCCGTCGTGGACCTTGACGTCGGCGGCGGTGTCCTCGCCCGCCGCACCATACCAGGTCAGGCGATCGGAGGCGTCAGCCGACAGGTCGGCGGTCAGGGCCGCAGTGAATACGTCCGACCCGCCCGAGTGCGCCCGCGTGACCGTGCCCGCCGACAGGCCGCTGTCGCGGCTCGTTCCCGTCAGAATGACCCGTCCGTCGGAGACCGAGACGCCTTCGATGGCGCCGGAGATCGCCCCGAGGTCGCGCGTGGCCGCCAGCGTCGGTACGCCAGCCGCGTCGAGCGTGAATCGGCGTACCACCGCCCGGCCGTTCTCGATTCCGGCGGTATAGAGGTTGGATCCATCGACCGTGACCGCGTCGACGCCGTCGTCGGCGCTGGTGCCGAACTGGGTCTGGCCGACGCTGGAGGCCACGATGCCCGCCGTCGGATAGGGTTCACCCGCCTTGAAGGCTTGGACGTAGCCGTCCCAGCCGCCAACCGCCGTCGCGCCAGTGACTGCCGACTTCGCCCGCCCGCCGATGTAGACGACGCCGTCCGCGCCGAAGGCGACGCTGGTCGCCCGGTCCTCGGCGCGGGCGCCGCGTCGCTGGGTCCACTGCTCCTCGCCGTCCGCGTTGAAGACGGTCACAAAGCTATCGGATAGTGTCGCCACTTCACCCGACTTGCCCGCGTCCGTCGCCTTGGTGTTGAGCGCGCCGGTCACCGAGCCCGCGACTGCGACCTGGCCGTTGGCGTCCACCGCGATGGCATAGCCGCTGGCCGTCGAGGCGGCCCCCAGGGTCCGGGTCGCCACAAGCCTGCCGGCGCTGTCGTATTTCATCAGGGCGACGTCCTGGACGCCCTTGATCGGCTGGTTCGAGCCACCGGTCGTCACATCCGCGACGAGCCAGAGCGAGCCATCCGGCCCCACGGCGCTGGCCCGGACTGCGCTGATGCCGTCGGGCAGCTTCTCCTGAGACAGACGACCATCGACCCACTGGGTCTCGCCGACATTGCCGCCGGTGGGTGTCGGGGCGGCTCCGCCATCGGACTGGAACTTGAGCAGCTGGTTCGCCCCGGCCGTACCGAAGCCCTGGACGACATAGACCGCATCGGATCGGTGAGGGGCCGTGAAGCCGATGGTCTCCGTGGACGTCCCCCGGATAGCCAGCGCCCACTTGTCCGGGCCGGCCGGCAGGGTGACGGGCTTGCCGTTGACTTGCACGGTGCGGGCCTCGGACTTGATCTGGTCGCGTCCGATCCTGGTCTGGAAGCCGCCGGCCTCCAGCTTGCCGTTGATGTGGGACAGGACCGCGTCCAGCGTCCGGGGTGTGGCGCCCATGTCGGCCAAGTCGATGGCGATGCTGGTGGTCGTCGTGCCGAGCCCTTGCGGAACCTTCACCGTGATGGAGAAGCGGGTGTCGCCGTCGAAGGCCGCGACCGGC
Source organism: Brevundimonas bacteroides DSM 4726 (assembly GCF_000701445.1). Lineage (GTDB taxonomy): Bacteria > Pseudomonadota > Alphaproteobacteria > Caulobacterales > Caulobacteraceae > Brevundimonas > Brevundimonas bacteroides. The sequence goes on along the minus strand of NZ_JNIX01000008.1, from coordinate 78,339 downwards.
GTGTCCAGCGATCCCTCATGGACCGGACCTGTGATGGAGTTGGCGCTGTCGCGCGGCACGGCGGCGCTGGTCTTGGACAGCGCAGTCGCTGTTCCCTGCACCAGCCGCATATCCTCGAACTCGGCCTTGCCGACATAGGCGGAGATTTCCGACATGCCCGCGGCGAAGCGCCTCTGGATCAGGCTGAGGTCGCTGTTCCCCAGCCCCTGGACCGAGGCGCGATTGGTCAGGGCCGACAGGGTCTCGAGTCCGCGATAGAGGGCGAACAGCTTGGCGTAGTCGGCGGAGGCCCCCCGGACATCGACCGGAACAGCGCCCTCGTTTACGAACTTGCGTCCGCCCAGCGCGGCGCGGACGAGGGCGTCTGGTGCAGGGGCGGAGGCCTGGGCCGCCGTGGCCCAGGGCGCGGTCGGTTGACGCTTTTGTGTAAGGGCTGTCGTCAGGGCAGCCGAAGCCGCAGGGTCGTAGCTTTGCCCAAACAGTCCAAGCAGATAGCCGTTGTTGACGGTCACGGAATTCTCCAGCCGCCAGTATCGGATCTTGGGCTCAACGGGCTGTTAACGTCCGCACTGGGAACGATCGGCGGCGAATCGTGTTTCGATCGGGCCAGACAGGAGGCCGATCATGATGTTTCCCACGTCTCTTATTCAGTCTCTGCTTGCCCTGTACGGACTGGCACCCAAGCCGCATACCAATCGTCGTCGTCCCGCTCCGGTGCTGATCGGAAACCCGACGGCGCGTCCGCGCTAAGGGCTACTGGAACAGCGACAGGATGATCTGCGGGGCCTGGTTGGCGATGGACAGCGCCTGGGCGCCGAGCTGCTGCTGCACCTGCAGGGCCTGAAGTCGGGCGCTTTCCTTGGCTAGATCTGCGTCGACCAGATTGCCTATGCCGCTCTCCAACGTGTCGGTCAGCTTCGACACAAACGTCGTGTGCGCCTGGATCTGCTTGGCCTGAGCCCCGATGTCGCCGAGTGCCTTGTTCAGGGCAGTGATGGAATCGTCCAGCTTGTTCAGGGCTGTGGTCGCGCCCGTGATGGTCAGCAGGCTGTCGGCCAGTCCCAGCGAGATGATCGAACCGCTGAGCGACAGGTCCTTCGACGACAGGGTGATAAACGACGTCGCGTCCGCGTTGGCCAGGAAGCGCAAGCCGTTGGTCAGCGAGCCGTCCAGAATGTTACCGCCGTCGAACGTCGCGTTCTCGACCGCCGAGCCGATGGCGCGCAGCAGGGCCTTGAAGTCCGCGTCCAGCAGTTCGCGCGACTGAGTCTTCAGCGACGTGTCCTTGGCCGCGACGACCTTTTCCTTGAGCTGATTGAGCAGGTCCGAGATCGATTCGCCCGCCGCCAACGCCACGTCAGCAATGGATGTGGCGCGGTCGAGGCTCTGCTTCACGGCCGACAGGGCGCTCGTGTCAGCGCGTTGCTGCTGGGCGATGGCCCAGATGGCCGCATTGTCCTTTGCGCCCTGTACTTTTAGTCCAGTCGAGACTCGGTTCTGGACGCCTGCGAGGCTCTCGTTCGTACGCGCCAGGTTCTGAAGGGCGATCGCCGCGGTGGCGTTGGTGTGGACGCTGTTGCTCATAGGTCTTCTAGCCCCGAATCTTCTTCGTAAGGCTAGGTGTTAACCATGAGCGTATGGTTAACGGGGCTTTGCCGCGTCGGGCGGGCCCGCGCGGATCAGACTTTCAGAGCCGAACGCCGGATCAGGCGCTGGTGTCGATCAGAGCCCCGGCGGCATAGCCTCCGCTTTCGGACAGCTTCAGCACCTCCTCGCGGGGGAACTGGCGGATGACCTCGCCGGTCGTGCTGTCCAGGGTCTTGTAGATGTAGGTCCCTACAGTCGGACCCTCTTCGATGATGAGCCTGTAGCGCGCGGCCTGCTCGGCCTCTTGACGGGCTCGGCCTTCGTTGAAGTCGCCGCTCGCCGCGGACTGCGAAGGAGCGGTCAAAGGGCTGGCGACGCTTAGGATTTTTGCACTGGTCTCCATACGATTTCACGCCGGTCTCGGCCGGCGCCTCCCGCGAACAGTTGGGCGGGACCGAAGTCCCGCCCTTCCATTTCGATTACCGGAACAGTCCCAGCAGGATCGAGGTCGAGGAGTTGGCGATCGACAGAGCCTGCACACCCAGCTGTTGCTTGGTCTGCAGCGACTGCAGTCGCGCGCTTTCCTTGGCCAGATCCGCGTCGACCAGGTTGCCCACGCCCGCTTCCAGGGCGTCCGACAGCTTGCCGACGAACCCGCGGTGGGTTTCGAGCGACTTGGCGCCGGTGCCCAGGCGAGCCAGGGAAGCCGACACGCGGTCGATCGAGCCGTTCACCGCCGTCAGGGCGGTGGCGGCCAGGGTCGAGGTGCCGATCGACATGGTCGCGGTGACCGTATTGATCGTGCCACCCAGACGCAGGTCCTCGTCCTGGACCGTGATGGTCGTGCCCGAGGTGTTGGCCAGGGCGCGATAGCCGGCCGTCTGTGAGCCGTTGAGCAGGTTCACACCGTTGAAGCCGGCATTGTTGACGACGGTGGTGATCTGGTCGCGGATGGCCTTGAAGTCCTCGTTCAGAGCGCTGCGAGCAGCAGTCGTCAGAGAGCTATCGGTCGCGGCGAGCGCCTTTTCCTTCAGCTGAACCAGCAGGTCGGAGACGGATTCGCCGGCGGCCAGGCTGACGTCCACGGCGGAGGCGCCGCGGTCCAGGCTGTCCTTGACGGCGTTCAGCGCCGAGATTTCCGAGCGCTGGCCCTGGGCGATGGCCCAGATGGCGCCGTTGTCCTTGGCCGAGTTGACCTTCTTGCCGGTGTTGATGCGGCTCTGGACGGTGTCCAGCTCGCGGTTCGTGGCTTGAAGGTTCTGCAGCGCCACCATGGCGCCGTTGTTCGTGTTAACGCTGTTCAGCGCCATGACGAGTATCCTTGTTTCAAGGTGACCGACCGTCATTTTGACCGTCGGGGGCATTTTGCCCGTTACGGTCACCAGCAAGGCCGGGGCCAGTGACCAGCGGGCGGGCCTATCAGCCAACTTGTTGAAAAATCGACGGTACTTTGCCTTAACGCCTTTCTTCGCTCGGCAGAATTTGCCGGTTTGCGGCTGTACCGGCAGGAATTGCCGGGCGCCCGGCGGCTTGTGCCGGGTGTGGCGTGCCTAAGCGGTTGACGCGGCGGCCTGAGGCGGGGTTATTGGAGCTGTTCCCCCAGCCGAGCCACCTCATGCAACTTCCCAACGACAACCGCGTGATCCTGGCGGTCGGCGCGGGCCTGGCCATCCTCGCCGCCGTGGTGTTGGCGCTGGTGTTCATGGGCGGCGGGGACGAGAAGAAGGCTTCGGAGGCTGAACCCGCCGAGCCTGGCGCGTTATCGGTCGACGTCGCGGACGCGCCAGAACTGGCCCCCACTCGCGAGTTGCGATGCTTCGTCGATGGGCAGTTCGTCGGTATGGCTACGCTGGCCGACTGCGCCGAGCGCAACGGCCTTGCGACGGATGGGCTGGATGTCGGGCTGGACGCCAGCGGCAACCTCGCGGCGGCCGCCACCGCTTCCTTCGCGCCGCCGCCGACCGCGCCGGCAGAGCAGAACCTCTCCGATAATCCCGAACCCGCCACGCCTGTCGATGGCGTCAACGCCCAGCCGGCCGAGGCCCGGCCGCAGCGAGTGTCCGGCGCGCCCTGCCTTCGCTACACAGGCTCGGAGTGGCGTCAGCTCTCGGGCGGTATGGGTCTGAGAGAGTGCGTCCAGGCTCTGTACGCCGGAACCTGTGTCGGTCCGGGCGAGGCCCAGTATGGCCGCCACGGCAATCTGACCCTCAGGCTCGTGCCGCGCCGCGTGGAACAATCCAACGACAACACCCGTTTCCGCGTCCTGGCCGAACAGGACCGCGCCTGTCAGTTCCCGGGGCTGGGTTGATGCGCATGCGGATTACGACCGTAGGCCTCTTGGCCCTGGTCACGCTGGGAGCTTGCTCCGAACAAGTCCGCGCGCCGCGCGATCCGGGCGTTTGCTACGCCGTGACCCGGCCGGACGGGGAGGTTCAGTTCAATGTGGTCGCCCGCGACCAGCCGCAGATCGAGTTCTGCGCCGCGCGTCTGGAGGAAATGCGGGTGCGCTTCCTGCGTATGGGTGGATCCACGCGCGAGATCACCGGCTCGTTCCAGGGCCAGTTTATCTTCGTCGACGCCCGCGGTGTCTCGTTTAGCCGGACTCTGGATGGAGGGCGTTTCTTCGCTCTCGCCCGAACCGGGGACGGCCGTCTCGCAGTGCCGGGCGCCATACAGCGCGACATCGACGAACTGGGCGTGGTCACCGAAGCCGAAGCGCCGGCGTTCCCCGCAGCGCCGCAGGGCTAGCCGCAAGGGCTGGAACAGAAGCGGAACATCTGTTAACGATTTTATCAGCGGGGCCTGCGGGCCTGAATCCCTAGCGAAAGAACGAGCGACATGGCGGGCAGCGTCAACAAGGTCATCCTGGTCGGCAATCTGGGTCGCGACCCGGAAATCCGCACTACTCCGAACGGCGACCGCATCGCCAACCTGTCGCTCGCGACGTCCGAGACCTGGCGCGACAAGGCCAGCGGTGAGCGCAAGGAAAAGACGGAGTGGCACCGGGTCGCCATCTTCAACGACAACATCGTCAAGGTCGTCGAGAACTATGTGAAGAAGGGCTCGACCATCTACGTCGAGGGCCAGCTGCAGACCCGCAAGTGGACCGACCAGCAGGGCGTGGAAAAGTACACCACCGAGGTCGTGATCGGCCGCTTTAACGGCAATCTGACTTTGCTGGGCGGTCGCGGCGAGGGCGGCGGGGCGTCGCGTTCGAACGACGACGACTATTCCTCTGGCTTCTCGACCGGCGGCGCGAACAAGCCATCCGGCCCGCGCGAGAGCTACGACCTGAACGACGACATTCCGTTCTGAGGCGTCAGTCCCAGACGGCGTCTGGGAAGTGCGTCAGTATTCGTCCATCGGCGGTCAGCAGGCGGGCTCCATCGCTGATGGCATGCGCCACGATCAGTCGATCGAGCGGGTCGCGTGTCCAGGACAGGCTCCGGGATGCTTCGATGACGTCCGTGTAAGTGGAAGGCGCGACCGACAGCTCGCCCACCTCCGCCGCCGACATCAGGACGCGATCAACGCTTACGCCGATGCGGCCGATCTCCGTCAGAATCTCGAGCTCGAGAATGACGGCAGGCGAGATCACCCAGGGCTGAACTCTCGCCAGGCGTAAGGCCTTCGCTCCAAGGGCGCTCTGTCGTCTTCGCGAGAGCCACAGCAGGACGTGCGTATCGAGATGGACGCTCAGCGGGGTGTGTCCTCAGGGGCCCAGTCCAGATGAGACCCATCGGTAATGTCGCCGGGGTCGTATTTTGCGTCGTCTTCTCGGACACCCATGGCCATCGCCGCGTCGAACCGAGCCGCGCGCTGCTCAACCTCCGATGTAGAAGCCAATCGCGCTTTGAACGTCACGGTGGCCTTTCCCTTCCGGGTCACCCGCAGGTCTTCGCCTGTCTCGACGATCCGGTCGAGAATACTGAAAAGATCCTTTCGGAGGTCCGTGGCGGTGATTTCAATCATACGTACATGATCGGCCCAGATAATGTACATGTCAACGGAAACGCCCTGTCACTCACTGTGACGCGCCTCGTCCGCCCGCCTGTGCCATGACCGGCCGGTGACCACCCCCGCCGCCAAGCCGCACCATCCGCTGACCCTTCTGGAGATCGGCGCCATCGTGGCGATCGTGGTGATCTGGGGCGCCAACAACGCCGCCGCCAAGGTGGCGACCGAGACCCTGCCGCCGCTGCTGACCGGCGCGATCCGCTTCGCCATAGCCTCGGTCTGTCTGTTCGCCTTCGTGCGGCCGCCATTTCCGAACTGGAAGAGCCTGCTGCTGATCGTCCTTTTGGGCGGGCCGCTGCACTATGGCCTGATCTACATCGGCTTCTGGCTGGCGGACGACGTCAGCCCGGCCTCGGTGGCGGCCCAGCTCTGGATTCCGTTCACAGCCCTGTTCGCCTTCCTGCTACTGGGGGAGCGGCTGACGCGGTTCGCCCTGCTGGGCCTGATCGTCGCCCTCGTTGGCGTGGCCTGGATGGCGGCCGATCCCCACGCCCTCCACGACTGGTCGGCCATCCTGGTGGTGATCGCCGCCAGCGCTGCCTGGGCCATGACGACGGTGATCGCGCGGCGCACGACCTCCATCCCCCCTCTCAAGATGCAGGGCCTTCTGGCCCTGACCGCCCTGCCGACGCTGGCTCTCGGCTCGGCGGTGTTCGAACGCGATCAGATCGAAGCCGTGCGCTCGGCCACGCCGCTGGTCTGGAGCACGCTGCTGTGGGCGGGCGTCCTGTCGTCGGTGGTGGCGACGACGCTGGTCTTCTGGCTGGTCCAGAGGCGCGAGGCCGGGCGCGTCACGCCCTACTTCCTCGCCACGCCGGTCGTTTCCATCGCCATCGGCTGGGGCTTCCTGGGCGACGTGCTGACGCCGCAGATCCTGACAGGGGCAGCCCTGACGATGGCCGGGGTTGGCGTTGTGGCCCTGGCCGAGAGAGGCCTCAGGGCCGGGGCGGCCAAGGCCTAACCCGCTGGCGCGAAGACCCCGCAGGCGATCCGGGCACCGGCTCCGCCAATCGGCTGGCTGACGTGGTCGTCGGGGTTGGCATGGACGATGAACGACAAGCCGTCGGAGTCCATAAGGTCATGTCCGTGTTGGGAGGTCTGCGAGCCAGCGGCGTAGACCTCGGCATTGGCGGTACCGTCGCTCGCGGCGAAGACGTTCTGAAGATCGCCCAACTCCGGGCCGCCGTCCATGTTGAGCAGGCCGTGCGCGCGATCCGTGGTGGGGTGATCGACGTGCCCGCCCGCCGAGGTGAATCCCGGTCCCTCGCAGGTCCCTGTCATGTGGAGGTGCACGCCATGCCAGCCCGCCGGCCAGTTCCGGCCCTCGACGCGAAACAAGAGACCCAGAGGCCCTCGATAGGCTGTGACCGAGCCCGCGTCCGTGCCGTCAGCTGTCTTGAGCGACGCGATCGCGATCGGCCGAGGCGATTGCGATGAGGTTGGCGCTGTTTGGGCGAAAGCGGCGCAGGCGGCGAGGGGAGCGAAAGCCAGGGCGGCGGCGAAGGCGATGGAGCGCATGATTTCGTCCTTGTGCGGCGGGTCCGAAGGCGGGGGAAAACGGCGTCGAAACTTTGCCTAACAGCCCCCTGGATGCTAGAAAACGCGACAGAGGATCACGTTCCGATTCCGGCTGTCTGAGCCCCGATTTCCTTGACCGACGAACCTATCGACGACGCCCTTCCGCCTGCCAGCGGAGGTGGGGCTGGCCCCTCTGATTCGGGCGACATCGCCATCATCACCATCGAGGACGAGCTGAAACGTTCGTACCTCGATTACGCCATGAGCGTGATCGTCAGCCGCGCCTTGCCGGACGCGCGCGACGGCCTGAAACCCGTCCACCGCCGCATCATCTATGCGATGCACGAGGAAGGACGGACCTCGGACCGCAAGTATGTGAAGTCGGCCAACATCGTCGGCGACGTCATGGGCCGCTATCACCCGCACGGCGACGGGGCGATCTATGACGCCATGGTGCGCATGGCCCAGCCGTTTTCGATGGGCCTGCTGCTGGTCGACGGCCAGGGCAACTTCGGCTCGGTCGACGGCGATCCGCCCGCCGCCATGCGCTACACCGAAAGCCGCATGACCAAGGCCGCCGAGGCCCTGATCGCCGACATCGACAAGGACACCGTCGACTTCCAGGAGAACTACGACGGCGCCCGGCTGGAGCCGGTGGTCCTGCCCAGCCGCATTCCGAACCTGCTGGTCAACGGCGCGGGCGGTATCGCCGTGGGCATGGCCACCAACATCCCACCGCACAATCTGGGCGAGGTGATCGACGCGGCCGTGGCCCTGCTGGACGATCCCGAGGTGTCGGACGACGCCCTGCTGGACCTCGTGCCCGGTCCGGACTTCCCCACCGGCGGCGAGATTCTGGGCCGCACCGGCGCGAGGAATGCGCTGCGCGACGGTCGCGGCTCGGTCATGGTGCGCGGCGTCGCCACCATCGAGACGATCCGCAAGGACCGCGAGGCGATCATCGTCACCGAGCTGCCCTATCAGGTGAACAAGAAGACGCTTCAGGAACGCATCGCCGAGATGGTGCGCGAGAAGCGCATCGAGGGCATCTCCGACGTCCGCGACGAGTCCGACCGCCAGGGCATGCGCCTGGTCATCGAGCTGAAGCGCGATGCGTCCGGCGATGTCGTGCTGAACCAGCTGTGGCGCTTTTCTGCCATGCAGTCGTCGTTCGGCGTCAATATGTTGGCGCTCAACCACGGTCGACCCGAGCAGATGGGCTTGCGCAAGCTGCTGGAGCTCTTCCTGGAGTTCCGCGAGGAGGTCGTGGTCCGCCGGACCAAGTTCGAACTCGCCAAGGCGCGCGACCGGGGCCACATCCTGGTCGGTCTGGCCGTCGCCGTCGCCAACATCGACGAGGTCATCCAGATCATCCGCTCCTCGGCCGATCCGACCGAGGCGCGCGAACGCCTGATCGCCAAGGCCTGGCCCGTGGGCGACATGATGGCCCTGATCGAACTGATCGCCGATCCGCGCACGGCCCTGGTCGAGGGCGACAAGATCCGCCTGACCGACGAACAGGCGCGCGGCATCCTGGCGTTGACCCTGTCCCGCCTGACGGGTCTGGGCCGCGACGACATCTTCGGCGAGGCGCGGGGTCTGGCCGACACCATCCAGGGCCACCTGACGATCCTGTCGGACCGCAAGAACATCCTCGCCATCATCCGCGAGGACCTGCTGCTGGTGAAGGAGCAGTTCGCCGTGCCGCGCCGCACCGTCATCGGCGAGGGCGACTTCGAGCTGGAAGACGAGGACCTGATCCCGCGCGAGGACATGGTCGTGACCGTGACCCACGGCGGCTACGTCAAGCGGGTCGCCCTCTCGGCGTATCGCAGCCAGCATCGCGGCGGCAAGGGCAAGTCGGGCATGTCCATGAAGGACGAGGACGCCGTCGTCGGCGTGTTCTCGGCCTCGACCCACACGCCGGTGCTGTTCTTCGCCACCAACGGCAAGGCCTACAAGCTCAAGGTCTGGAGGCTGCCGCTGGGCGCCCCCAACTCCCGCGGCAAGGCGTTCGTCAACCTGCTGCCGATCGAGCCGGGCGACTCGATCATGAACGTCCTGCCCCTGCCGGAGGACGAGGCGACCTGGGGCGACTACGACATCATGTTCGCCACGCGCTCGGGCGACGTGCGCCGGAACAAGCTGAGCGACTTCGCCACGGTCAACCGGGCCGGCAAGATCGCCATGAAGCTGGAGGACGGCGACCACATGGTGGGCGTGGCGCTGTGCACCGCCGAGGACGATGTCCTGCTGACGACCGCGCTCGGTCGCGCCATCCGGTTCAAGGCCGACGACGTGCGCGTGTTCAAGGGGCGGGACTCGACCGGCGTGCGGGGCGTTCGCCTGCAGGATGGCGATGAGGTCATCTCCATGGCCATTCTCGGCCGCGTGGATGCGACCCCAGATGAGCGCGCCGCCTACGTCAAGCACGCCAACGCCATGCGGCGCGCCGCCGGCGAGGGCGAGGACGAGACGCCCGCCGTCGAGGTCGACGACGAGGCCGAGGGCTCAGGCGACGCCGCCCTGTCGGTCGAACGCATCGCCGAACTGGGCGCGGCCGAGCAGTTCATCCTGACGGTCACCGAGACCGGCTTCGGCAAGCGGTCGTCCGCTTACGAATACCGGCGCACCGGCCGGGGCGGGCAGGGGCTGACGGCTCACGGCCTGGGCGGTCGCGCGGGCAACCGGCTCGCGGCGGCCTTCCCGGTCGAGGAAGGCGACGACCTGCTGATGGTCACCTCCGGCGGTCAGATGATCCGCACGCCGGTGGCCCAGATCCGCATCGTCGGTCGCGCATCGCAGGGGGTGACGGTGTTCCGCACCGCCGAGGGCGAGAAGGTCGTCTCGGTCGAGCGCCTGGCGGACAGCGGCGGCGACGATGAGGGCGATAGCGAGTGACTCTCTCCCAGAGGGAGAAGGCTTGAGCGTCCAAGAGCGCAGCGATTGGAAACGCGAAAGGGTGAGGGGTTCTGCCCTCACCGGATCGCACCGTACGCCCTCATCCTTTCGGCTGGCGCATCGCTGCGTTCTGCGAGCCTCAAACCCTCTCTCCTCGGGAGAGGGGTCATGCTGATCAATGGTCTTGCGCCGACGGTCGATGACCTCACCTACTTCGCCACGACGAACTACGGGGCCTACACCTCTTTCCGCGTGGAGGCTGGCGGCGTGCGCGGGCTGGACCTGCACCTTGCCCGGCTGGACGCATCAGCAAGCGCTCTTTTCGGTGACCTCCTCCCCGAGGATGATGTTCGCGGCTTCATGCGCACAGCGCTCGGCGATCAGACCGACGCCTGGCTCAGGATCGGCCTTTTTTCCCCAGACATCTGGGCGAGGACGCCGGATGTGGTCGTGCGGCCTCGCGTACTGACAACCGTCAGTCCGCCCCCGCCGCCGCTGGCGAGCGCCATGCGGCTGCGGCCCCAGACCCATGCTCGCCTGCTTCCCGAGCACAAGCATACGGCCACCATCGAAGCGATTCATGCCCGACGCACAGCGCGCAAGGCCGGGTTCGACGATGCGCTATATGTCAACGGCGACGGCCTCATTTCGGAAGGCAGCCTCTGGAACATCGGCCTTCTGTCCGGCGGCACGGTCGTGTGGCCGCAGGCGCCCATGCTGGCCGGGGTCGCTCAGGCCCTGATCGCGCAGGGGCTGACCGGCCAAGGGATGAAGGCGGAGACCCGGCCCATCCGCATCAGTGACCTGTCCGCCTTCGACGGCGCTTTCATCTGCAACAGCGCCACGCCCGCCTGCGCGGTCACGGCGATCGGTGATGTCGCGTTCAATGTCGATGAAGCCCGGCTCAACCGCCTCCGCGCCGCCTGGGCCTCGGCGCCGCTTCAGCCGATCTAGGCCGCCTGCTTGATGCGGTTGCCGTCGTCCAGCAGCACGACAGTCGGCGACCACTGACGGGCTTCTTCCGCCGGCAGCTGTCCATAGGTGACCACGATCACCTTGTCGTTCTTCTGCACCAGGCGCGCCGCCGCGCCGTTGACGCCGATCACCCTGGAGCCACGCGGCGCCTCGATGGCGTAGGTGGTGAAGCGCGCGCCGTTGGTGATGTTCAACACATCGACCTGCTCATGCGGATAGATGCCGGCGGCATCCAGCAGATCGCCGTCGATGGCGATGGAGCCTTCATAGTCCAGGTCGGCCTGGGTCACCGTGGCGCGGTGCAGCTTGGCCTTCATCATCGTGACCAGCATGGGGAGTGCGGTCCAGTCGTGACGCGGGGCGATCGGCCCCCGCTCGCAGACGGCGGATATAGGGATTTCCGGTCCCGCCATCAATCGCGATGCTGCACCGCGTCAGAGGCGGTCAGTTGGCGACGATCCAGCCGCCCGACGACGCCTCGCGCGCGGCTGCGTTGGTCGGGCGGGCGACCAGGCCCGACTGCGTGATCCAGACCTCGTAGGTCGCGCCGTCTCGCATCGGCATATAGGCTCCGGAGCCATACAGCGTATCGACCGCGTCGACGTATCGCCGATACTTGCGCGCGGTCTCCCAGAGCGACAGCGACCAAGGCAGGCCGTCGGGATCGGCGTCGCTGGACAGGGCATGGACGCTCCGGGCGCCGCTGCGTTCCTGCTCGATGTTCTGATAGCGGCCGGACAGACGGTCCAGCCGGTACTGCGCGTCCAGCCCCAGCACATTGGCCCACGGCTTCCAGCGCAGTACCTGGGCCTCCACGCGCCATTCGTCGCCGTGCACGGGATAGACTGCCGTGCGGTCCGGCTGGTCTCCGAGGGCCGGCTGGACCACCGTGACCTCGAAATACTGCGGGGCCAGCTGCCGCGACGACAGTGTCGCGACCGGCCGTTCATAGGTCAGGCGCGCATAGGTCTGCGCGTTCTGGCCCAGCAGCCCCGCGATCGAGGCGACAGCCAGCAATCCCGCACCGGCCAGGCCGCCGAAGATGCCTCTGAGAATACGCCCCCGGAACAGGCCGATCAGGGCGAGCAGGACCCAGATGGCCCCCAGCACAGCGACCGCCGCCGGCACGATCCACCACCACCCGACCATCGACGCCTCCCGAAACGGCACAGCTGATTAACTGAATGCCTTCACCCTGCACAGGTTGCGCCGTTTATGGCCAAGCTGGACACGCGCCGGGCGACCGTTCAATCACGCCGTCCAATGCGCGACGCGATCCGTGATGTCCTCAACCAGCTGAACCGGTTCGCCCGCGAGCGCACGCTTGGCCGTTCGATTGTGCTGGCGCTGGCGGTGGCGCTTGGCGCGCTGCTGGTCGCCAATCTCAGCACCTTCGTGCTTGTCCAGCGGACTGCGCAGTTCAACGAGACCGTGGACGCGCAATGGCAGGCGCGCCGCTCCGGCCGCGTGCTGCTGCTGAACCTCAAGGACGCGGAGACGGCGCACCGGGGCTATCTGTTGACCGGTCAATCGGATTTCCTGCTCAGCTACCGCGCCGCGATCGCCGCGCAGGACACCCTACTGCAACAGTTCCGGACCCGCATCGGCACGGACAGCGAGGGTGAGGGGGACGCCGAGATCGTGACGCGGCTGTCGCGCGACAAGATCCTGGAAATGGACCAGACGCTGGATCTCTATCGTCAGGGCCGGGCGCTGGAGGCAATCGCGGCCGTACGCAGCGGCGAAGGCCAACGGTTGATGCGTGAACTGGATGCAGCGCTCGGCGACGTCGACCAGAGAATCGGCGGCGAGGTGGCCGAAGCGACTGCACGCTCGGAAGGCTCGGCCGCCTTCACCAGCGTCGTCAACACCCTGGCGGGGTTGCTCATCCTGGTGCTGGCCGGGATCGTCTTCCTGCTTGTCCGGCGCTACCTCGACGAGGTGCAGGCCAAGCAGGCCGAACTGGACCGCGTCAACGCCGGGCTGGAAGAGACCATCCGCAACCGCACCGCCGCCCTGACGCGGGCGAATGAGGAGGTTCAGCGGTTCGCCTACATCGTCAGCCACGACCTGCGCTCGCCGCTGGTCAACGTCATGGGCTACACGGCGGAACTGGATCAGGCCGGGCGCACGCTGGAGGGCGCGCTGTCCAACGCCGAGGTGGAGCGGGCGGTCGATCCCGCCGTCGTTACCGCGATCCGCGAGGACATCCCCGAGGCCATCGGCTTCATCCGCGCCTCAACCGAGAAGATGGATCGGCTGATCAACGCCATCCTCAAACTGTCGCGCGAAGGTCGCCGCAATCTGGTCCCGGAGATGCTGGACGTCACCAAGATGGTCCGTCGAATCGCCGAAAGCGTGTCTCATCAGCTGGATCAGGCGGATGCCGAGATCGCGATCGGCGACCTGCCCGAGATGGAGAACGACCGGCTGTCGATCGAGCAGATCATGGGCAACCTGATCGACAACGCCGTGAAGTATCTCGATCCGAAGCGGCCCGGCCGGATCGAGGTGCGGGGCCGCGACGTGCCGGGCGGCTGGGTCGAATATGAGGTCGCCGACAACGGCCGCGGCATTTCCGAGAGGGACCACGAGCGCATCTTCGAGCTGTTCCGTCGCTCGGGCCGGCAGGACCGGCCGGGCGAGGGGCTGGGGCTGGCCTTCGTGAGGAACAGCGTTCGGCGTCTGGGCGGCGAGATCACCGTCGAGTCCACGCTGGGCGAAGGCTCGACTTTCCGCCTGAAATTTCCCAAACGCCTGATCCTCGACGAGGTCGGAGAAACCCTGTGAGCACACCCGTCAAAATCCTCATGGTCGAAGACGACCACGGTCACGCCAAGCTGATCGAGAAGAACATCCGCCGAGCCAATATCTCCAACGAGATCGTCCACTTCGACGCAGGCCAGCCGGCGCTGGACTATCTGTTCTCCGCGGAAGTGCTGGCGAACGGGCCGCTGCTGATCCTGCTGGATCTGAACCTGCCTGACATGCAGGGCACCGACATCCTGGCCGAGGTGAAGCGCGACGAGAGGCTGAAGCGCGCCCCGGTGGTGGTGCTGACCACCACCGACGACAAGACCGAGATCCAGCGCTGCTATGACCTGGGCTGCAACGTCTACATCACCAAGCCGGTGGACTACGAAAGCTTCGCCGCCGCCATCCGCCAGCTGGGCCTGTTCCTGTCGGTGATGCAGGCGCCGCACATCGAATGACCGACGCCCGGCCGCCCATCCGGCTGCTCTACATCGACGACGACCGCGGCCTGTCGCGGCTCGTGCAGAAGGAGCTCGGCCGCCACGGCTATGAGGTTACGCTAGCCCCCGACGGCGACGCGGGGCTGGCGGCACTGAACGGCGAGGCCGTCTTCGACATCATCGCGCTGGATCACTACATGCCTGGCCGCGACGGGCTGGACGTACTTCCGTGCATCCTGGACCGCCCGTCGCCGCCGCCGGTGGTCTATGTCACGGGCGCGCAGGAAGGTCGGATCGCGGTCGCCGCGCTCCGGGCCGGGGCCGCCGACTACGTGATCAAGGATGTTTCGGAGGACTTCACGGCGCTGCTGCGTTCCGCGCTTGAGGACGCCCTGCTGCGCCGCCGGCTTGAGCGCGAGAACGAGGAGGCCCAGGAACAGGTGCGTCTGGCCCGCGATCGCGCCGAGGCCATGCTGCGCGAGGTCAATCACCGCGTGGGGAACTCGCTGCAGCTGGTGTCCAGCTTCATGTCGCTGCAGCAGCGGCATCTGTCGGACGAGGGCGCTCGCGCTGCGCTGCGCGAGGCCCAGGCGCGAATCGAGGCCGTGGCCCATGTGCATCGGCGGCTTTACACGTCGGGCGACATGGAACGAGTGGAGCTGGACGCCTATCTGGAAGGCCTGTGCGGCGAATTGGGTAAGTCGGTCGGCCCGGACGGCGCTCCGACGATCCACCTGAAGGCCCAGCCGATCTGGGTCTCGACTGATCAGGCCGTGTCGCTTGGCGTCGTGGTCACCGAGCTGATCACCAACGCGGTGAAATACGCCTATGCGCCGGGGCAGGGCGGAGAGATCCGCGTGATCCTGGAGCCCGACGCTGAAGGCCGTCGCGCCATCCTGACGGTCGAGGACGACGGACCCGGTCTGGGCGAGGGGACGCCCAAGGGCACGGGGCTGGGCGGCAAGATCATCACGGCTATGGCGTCGGGTCTGCGCTCGGCCATCGAGTTCGATCAGGCGCACAAGGGCGTGCGCGCGCGGCTGGCTTTCGACCTTTGACGCCTGCGCTGCAGTTCGGCCGCGCCGAGGCCGGCTTGGCCTACAGGGTCCGACTGGCGGCGTTCGGCCTGGTGTTCCATGACGAGAAGCTCGCCTGTGTCCGCGTGACTCGCGATGAGCCCTACTACGATCTGCCCGGCGGTGCGGTCGATGCGGGTGAGACCGAGGCACAGGCGCTGGTCCGGGAGTTTCTGGAAGAGACCGGCATGACGGTCGAGCCGGTCGAGCGGCTAATCGAAGCGGGGCAGTATTTTCGCAAGTCCGACGGAGAGCCGGTCAACAACGTCGGCGGGGTGTGGATCGCACGAATGGTCGGGATCGATCCAGCACGGAAGGTCGAGGCCGATCATGAGCTGGTCTGGCTGCACCCCTGCACGGCGCTGGCGGAGTTGCGCCATGACGCCCATGCCTGGGCGGTCTCGGCCTGGCTGAGGCGATAGGAACGAGCGTCACCATACGGAACGGCACGGCCTGAGGATCGCTGTCTCTGTCGAAGCGCGATCATCCGGATTGCGCGAGCTTCAGGAGATTATCATGGCTGACCATGACCGTATCGAAGGCGCCGCCAAGCAGATGGGCGGGTCCGTCAAGGAAGGCGTCGGCAAGCTGACCGGCGACGAGAAGCTGAAGGCCGAAGGCCGCGCCGACAAGGTCGAAGGCAAGGTCCAGAACACGGTCGGCGGCGCCAAAGACGCCATTCGGGATGGCGACAAGCGCCACTAGGCCCAGTCGCCACCATCAAGAAAAAAGGCCGCGTTCCGAGGGGCGCGGCCTTTGTCTTTGCGAGGTGGCGGGGAGCCTATTCGATGTCTTCGTTCAGCAGGCCGACCTTGAAGAAACCGTTCTCCTGAAGGGTGTTCATGACTTCCATGAAGGCATTGTAGCGGACTTCCGGCTGGGCGCGGACGAAGACGCGCTCCTCGGTGCATCCGCGGCCGGTGGGGTTGCCCAAGGCGGTGCAGACGTCGGCCGAAAGGGTCTCAATCGTGGTCTGGCGGTCGGCGATGAAGATCGAGCCGGTTTCCTGGATGGTGATGTAGACCGGCTCTTTGGGTTCCTCACCCGTCGGCGGCGTGGCGGGCGGCAGGTCCAGCTTGATCGACACGGTGGCCAGCGGTGCGGCGACCATGAAGATGATCAGCAGCACCAGCATGATGTCGACGAAGGGCGTGACGTTGATATCGCTGTTCTGAGCGATCGTCTTGCCACCGTCTCCACCGGGTCCCGAAAGCTTGGCGCCCATGTCTGGTCGTCTCCATCTGGCCGCGCGCGAGCGCGAGCGTGTTCAAGGCTTCGGACGGTTCTTGGCGTCTGACGCCGGGCTTGTAAAGCGGTCTCCGGTCGAACCGGGTTCCCTCGTCCTCACTTTTCTCCCCGCGCGCGAAGATCAGCCCTTGGCCAGTTTCAGGAACCGCTCGGTCAGGGCCGGATCGGACTTGAAGGCCCCGGTGAAGCGGGTCGTGATGGTCGAGACGTGGCGATGGTGCACGCCGCGCGTCGTCATGCACTGATGCTCAGCGTCGATCAGGACGGCCACCCCGGCCGGAGCCAGATGATCCTCGATCGCAGCGGCGATCTGGTTGGTCAGGACTTCCTGGGTCTGCAGACGCTTGGAGAAGATCTCCACGACGCGCGCGATCTTGGAGATGCCCACGACCTTCTCGGTCGGCAAATAGGCGACGTACGCCTTGCCCAGGAACGGGGCCATGTGGTGCTCGCAGTGGCTCTCGACCTCGATGTCGCGGAGCAACACCATGTCGTCATAGCCCTGGACGTCTTCGAAGGTGCGGCTCAGCTCCTTGGCCGGATCGGCGTCATAGCCCTCGAACCATTCGGCGTAGGCGTCGACCACGCGCTTGGGCGTGTCCTTCAGGCCTTCGCGGTCCGGATCGTCGCCGGCCCAGGCCAGCAGGGTGCGCACGGCCTTCAGGGCCTCGTCGCGCGACGGGCGCGGGGTGTTGGCGTTCAGAGGCACGGCGTCGGCGCCGACCAGGACCGGCTTTGCAGCATAGGCGTCCATGAAAGATGTTCAGCGGCCTAGTGGCGCCGGGACGAAGGCCCCGGATTGACGCGCGCCGCGCTCCCTTTTCCGATAGGCGGCTGTTCGCCGACCCGTCACGGCTATATGGGACGAGCCGCCCGTCCCGCAAGAAAACCTACGGCACCGCTTCACAATGACGCTTTTTCTCTACGACACCCTCCGGCGCGAGAAGCGGGGGTTCGAGCCCCGCGATCCCAAGCGGGTGACGCTCTACGTCTGCGGGCCGACCGTCTATGACTTCGCCCACATCGGCAATGCGCGCCCGCCAGTGGTGTTCGACGTGCTGGTGCGCTTGCTCCGCCGGACCTATGGCGCGGACGCCGTCGTCTATGCCCGCAACGTCACCGACGTGGACGACAAGATCAACGCCAAGGCCGCGAAGGAAGGCGTGCCGATCGGCGAGGTCACCGCCCGCTACGAGGCCGCCTATCTGGCCGACATGGCGGCGCTGAATGTCAGTCCGCCCGATATCGCGCCGCATGTGACCGACCACATGGACGCCATCGTCAAGCAGATCGGCGCGATCATCGCGGCGGGCAGCGCCTATGCGGCCGAGGGCCATGTGCTGTTCGATGTGTCGAGCTATCCGTCCTATGGCGCGCTGTCGGGGCGGAACCTGGACGACATGATCGCCGGCGCCCGCGTCGAGGTCGCGCCCTACAAGAAGAATCCGCACGACTTCGTCCTGTGGAAACCGTCGAAGGCGGGCGAACCGTCGTGGCCGAGCCCGTGGGGCGAGGGCCGGCCCGGCTGGCACATCGAGTGCTCGGCCATGATCGAGCAGGTGCTGGGCCTGCCCATCGACATCCACGGCGGCGGCATCGACCTGGTGTTTCCCCACCACGAGAACGAGATCGCGCAAGGCGTCTGCGCGCATGGGCACGCCCATGCCGATGCGGCGCACGAGGAATACGCCCGCTACTGGATGCACAACGGCTTCCTGACCGTCGATGCGGAGAAGATGTCCAAGTCGATCGGCAACGTCCTGCTGCTGCACGATCTGGTGCAGCATATGCCGGGCGAGGTGGTGCGCTGGGCGCTGCTGAGCGCGCACTACCGCCAGCCGCTGGACTGGAACCAGAGCCTGCTGGATCAGTCGCGCAAGAACCTGGACCGGCTGTACGGGGCGCTGGGTCGGGCCAAGGGCGTCGAGGCCCCGGCAGGCGACCCGCCCGCGGATTTCATCGCCGCCATCGAGGACGACCTGAACACGCCTGGGGCCATCGCCAGCCTGTTTGCCTTATCCAGCGAAATCGAACGCGGCATGACGGCCGGAGACCATGCGGCTGTGGCGCAGGCCAAGTCGGCGCTGCTGGGCGCAGCCAACATCCTCGGCGTCCTTCAGTCCGATCCCGACGCCTGGTTCTCCGGTGGGGCCGATGATTCGCTGAAAGCCGAGGTCGAGGCGCTGCTGGCCGAACGGCTCCAGGCCCGCGCCGACAAGAACTGGGCCGAGGCCGACCGCATCCGAGATCGGCTGACGGCGCTGAACGTCGTCGTCATGGACGGTCCGACCGGCGCGACCTGGCGGATGAAGGAGTGAGTTCTTTCTCCCTCCCCGGAACGGGGAGGGTGGTCGGCGCGGAGCGACGACCGGGTGGGGGCGGCCGGGCGACACACAGGCGATATCGGCGTCTGGCTCACCGGGCCGCCCCCACCCGGTCGCTGCGCGACCTTCCCTCCCCGTGCCGGGGAGGGAGAGCCGAGCGGCTACATCCCCCGCATCAGCTCATCCGCGAGCGCCGGGGTCAGATAGCCGTCCGGCGTCCGGCCCGTCGCCATCTGCCAGGCCCGGAGCGCCCGCCGCGTGCCCGAGCCGATGACCCCGTCGATGCCGCCGACGTCGTAGCCGAGCCTGGCGAGCGCGGTCTGGGCCCCGAATCGTTGTTCGCGCGACAGGGGGCCGTCGTCCGGCCAGGTTCCGACCAGACCCGGCCGCCCAACCGCCCCGTCCGCCGTCAGGCCGATCGCGAGCGCATAGGTCACCGCGTTGTTGTAGCGCCGGATCACGAAGTGGTTGGGCAGGGCCAGAAACGCTGGTCCTCGCGCCCCTTGCGGCAGCAGGATGAAGCCCGTCTCGGCGCTCTCCGCCGCCGTCGGCGCACCGCCTTGGGCCAGGGTCACGCCCTGCTGGGCCCAGACGCTCCAGGGCCGTCCATCGGATTCGGCCATGCGGTAGTCGAAGCCCGGCGGCAGGACGACCTCATAGCCCCAGCGCTGATCGCGCCTCCAGCCGGCCTGGGCCAGCAGGTTCGCGGCCGAGGCCAGGGCGTCGGCGTCCGAGCCCCAGATGTCGACGCGGCCGTCGCCGTTCTGATCCACGCCCAGCCGCAGATAATTGTCCGGCATGAACTGGGTCTGGCCCATGGCGCCGGCCCAGCTGCCGAGGAGCCCTGCGCGGTCGCGGCGGCCGTCGATGACGATGTCGAGCGCGTCCTTCAGCTGGTTCTCGGCCCAGTCGCGGCGGCGGCCCTCGTAGGCGAGGGTGGCGAGCGAACGGATCACGTCCTTGTCGCCCTGGATGCGGCCGAAGCTCGATTCATTGCCCCAGATGGAGACGAGGATCTCGGCCGGGACGCCGAAGCGCTGGACCACCGAAGCGGGCACGCGATCCAGCCTCTGGCGGGCCTCGGCGATGCGCGTCGCCGAGGCGGCGGTCTGGATATAGGCGCCGGCCGGGCGGCTGAACTCGGGCTGGTTGCCGTCCAGGCGGATGACGTCGGGGTCCGGCGTCAGGCCGTCCAGCTGCTGGGCGTAGAGATCGCGGCGCGCGCCGCCCTTGCGGTCGAGGAAGCCCTGCTTCCAGCCCTCGAACCCGGCGGCGTCGGTGGAATAGGGGCGTTCCTGCGTCGGCGGCGCGGCCGGGGAGCGGGCGGGCTCGGGGGCCTCGGCGCGGGCCGGGACCGGCGGCGCATCCGGCAGCATCGGCGCGCAGGCCGAGACGCAGGCGATCAGGACGAGGCGGTAGTCGATGCGCATGGACAAGGCGTTTCCCGGAATCGGCGGTCCCGATCAAGTCACTGCGCGACCGGCGCCGCAATGTGGCGCGCGATCACACGATCAAGTGAAGCCTGCATAAACCGTTCCCGCTGACCCGGGATTAACCGGGCTGGCGCAGGGTGAGGGCGCTCTCTGGAACTATGGCCTGGTGGCGGAGGGGCGACGCGGCGGGGGTGCAACCCTGCAGACCCTCCGTTCGAATCGGAGGCCAGGCCTCCAGGATCGGTCGTAGAGATTCGTATGAAACGGCTCCGCTTCGGCTTCACGGTATTCGCGCTGGCGGCACTCGCGTTCGGTGCGACACTGTTTCTAACCAGCCCGGGCGAAGCGGCCTGGCTCGGCGACGTTCTGACCAGACCCGTGCTGTTCGAACCGAATGCGGGGGAAAGACAGCAGCTCAGAGCCCTCGCAGGGTCGCCGTCCACGCCGACGATACCGGCGCCCGAACCTTTGGTGGACCAGCATTTCCGAGGCTGCGATGATGCGCGAGCGGCAGGTCGGATGAACATCCCGTCCTGGGATCCATCCTATAGGGCCGAGATGGACGGCGACGGCGATGGTCTGGCGTGCGAACCCTACTATGGCGCCCGTCGATCGCGGCATTGACCAAGTGCGCCGCCTTCTCTATACGCCCCGTTCCGCCGCCGGTCCGCCGACGGCTTTTCTGTTTCAGACACGCCAATCGCGCTCAAGCAGCGAGGCTCCGCGAGCCGAGCGTTAGCGCCACTAAGGATGCAAGACCATGAAGGTCCGCAGCTCGCTCAAGTCGCTCAAGGGTCGTCACCGCGACTGCAAGGTCGTGCGTCGCAAGGGAGTGGTCTTCGTGATCAACAAGACCGATCCGCGCTTCAAGGCCAAGCAGGGCTAAGGTCTCTCGCACTGACGCGCGGCTCGCGGAGCCGCGCGACTTGAGCGCAGAACGATCCACAGGCTGCGGATGCTGTCCGCAGCCTTTTTCGTGCCCGGCGTTGAGCCGTCTTCGCGGACATGGTTAGCGTCCGCGCCTGTTTTCCGGAGACCCCGCCTTGGCCGACGACGCTTCCTTCGATGCTTCCCCCGACGTCCTGACCTCGGCGGCCCAAGGCCGCCTACGCACCATCGTGGAGCGGCTGGAGCGGCTGGAAGAGGACAAGCAGGCCATCATGGCCGACCAGAAGGAGGTCTTCGCCGAGGCCAAGGGCGAGGGCTACGACGTCAAGACGCTGCGCAAGGTGCTGCGCATCAGGAAGCAGGACCGCGCCAAGCGCCAGGAGGAAGAGGCGATCCTCGACCTCTATCTGTCGGCCCTGGGCGAAATCTGACACCTTCGGCGGCGTGAAGCGAAAGCCGCCGACCCTCAGCCCCTACGAGGCGCAGCGAAAGGCCGCCCAGCGCGCAGCCCTGAACGCGCTGAAGCGTGCCAAGCGCACGGCCGACAAGACCGGTGTGAAACTCTCCGAATGGGAGGGCGAGTTCCTCGACTCGGTCGGGGAGCGGGTGAAGACCTATGGCCGCGCCTTCGGCGATCCGGAGAAGGGCGCGCCGGGGCAGGCGCTGTCGGCCATGCAGGGGCGCAAGCTCAAGGAAATCGCGAAGAAGGCCTCCGGAGAGACGCCGCCGCCCCGCTGGGGCCGGAAGAAAGGGATTCGGGATTAGGGATTGGAGGGAGTTACAGGCCGACCGCCGGTGCGACGCCTCTAATCCCTATTCCCTGCGCCCCTAGAACAGGATCTTGCGCAGGCTGATCCGCACCACCCGGCCCTCGGGGTCGAGAAAGTCGGGCTGGTAGTTCAGCGGCACGTCGCCGGTCGAGGAGGTCACCTCGGTGCGGCTGTCGAAGATGTTCTCGAACGACAGGCTGACGCGCGAGCCGCGCAGGATAGGGAACCGCTCGACCCAGGTCGTGCGCTGGTTCAGGTCGGCGAACATGGTCAGGTTGACCGTGGTGCGGTCGCTGAAGTTCAGCGTCGAGCCGCCGACACCGCCGTCGACCTCGGTGCCCTGGCGCCAGTTGGCGTTCAGGAAGGCGCCGAAGCCGTTGCGGAAGACGCCGCCCTGGACCTGGACCTCGTTCCTCGGCGTGCCGCCGTTGGCTCCGGTGGCGTCGCCGTCCAGCAGGTCGAGCACCGGAAGGCCGGGGCGAATGGTCACCTCGTCGGTGAAGCGCACCGTGTGGAAGACCGACAGGTTGAAGCGGCCCTGGCCGGGAAGCATGCCGCCACCACCGCCGCCGCCGCGAGGTTGAGCTCCGCCACCGCCACCGCCGCCGCCGGGTCCGCCAAAACGGAACTGACCACCACCGCCGGGAGGACCGCCAGCGCCAGGTCCCCCCGCGCCCGGCGGACGGCCGCCTCCGCCGAACATGATCGCGCCCATGGCCGCGCCCGGTCCGCTCGCTGCGGCGAAGTTCGGCCGACCGAAGGACCGCGAGAAGTTGAAACCGCTGCGCAGTTCCGACCTCTCCGTCTGGCTGAAGTTCAGCGGCCGCGCGTCCAGCTGGATCAGACGACCGGTGGCGTCGCGTGTGAACCGCTCGGGAAGGGCGGCTTCGAGGTCGGGCGTGATGCTCGGGAACGCCACGATGGCCCCGTCGATGCTGGTGCGGGTGTAGTCGGACCGGAACGACAGGTCGTTGTTTGCCCGCCAGTTCACGCCGACCTTCCAGACCTGGCGATTGTCGGGCGTCAGGCCCGGATTGCCGCCGGTAATGCGGTTGACCAGCACGGTCTCACCTGTTCGGAAATCAAAGACGGCGCTGTTGGGCGTCGAGATCGTCGGATCGTTCAGCTGAGAGATCGACGGGGCACCGTCCTCGTTGGTGTAGCTGACGATGACGCCGAGCGGGTCGATCGGCGACCAGTTGATGCTGGCCCCCCAGGTCGTCAGGCCGCCGATGTCAGACGCCTCGTCATAGCTGGCGTTCAGCGTCAGCGACACGTCGCCGATAGGACGCAGGACGTCCACGCCATTGGAGATCGGCAGGGTCAGGTTGGTCGAGCCATAGACCCGGTCGCGGCCGATGGTGCGGTCGGTGAAGACGCCCGAACGGGTGCTTTCGGAGGACAGATCGCGCGTGTCGACGCCGACCTTGAAGCTGGCGGACATATCGCCGGCGGGCAGGGCCCACAGGTCGCCGTTGAAGTTGGCCTCGACGCTGCCGCCGCTCGAAACCGAGTTGGCCGTGTCCACCAGGCGGGTGAAGCGCGACGGGTCCAGTGTACCAAAGGGGTTCAGCGTGCCGGCGGTGACCGCGGCCTGCGCCGCCGTGGCGCTCAGGCCGCGGCCCGTCACCGTGTCGGTCTCGACCCGGTCGTAGCTGCCCGACAGGGTCCAGCGCCAGTCGGCCAGGAATCCGTCCAGCAGCAGGCCCAGATTGGCCGTCGTCGTCTCATTGTCCCGCGTCACGGCGAAGGGATCGTCGATGTAGCGATAGACGGCGACGTCGCGCGTGAATGGCGAGCCATTGCGCCCGGCCGGCGCCGTCAGGGTGACGCCCGGCAGGCCCAGGTAGGAGAAGCTGGTGGTCTGTTCCAGGTTCAGGCTGATCGTGCCCTTGATCGTCTCGTTCAGGTCGCGCGCCAGCGAGGCGTTCAGCGTCGTCTCGTCGCCGCGGGGAAGAAGGGTGCGATACTGCGTCAGGTCCCCGGTGCGCGGGCTGTTCGCCCCGGCTGCGAAACCCGCCAGCGTCGGGTTCGACACCCCCGGATTGGCCGCGACCGTGACAGTGCGCCCGGCCAGCGTCGACAGGGCGGGATCGATCTCGGCGCCGTAGGGGATGCCCGCGACATTGCCGATGCGGTCGAACGGCTGGCTACCCGGATCGCGCACGATGTCGCGCTCGGTCTCGAACAGGGCGGTGTCGTGTTCCCGCTCCAGGCTGACATTCAGCCGGTTGCCGCCCACGATCGAGAAATAGCCGCCGCGAACCTCGGTTGAGTTGCGTCCGCCCTGTGTCGGAGCGCGATAGCTGACGTCAGCGTTCGCTTGGGTGAAGTTCGCCTTCAGCACGATGTTCACCACGCGCTGGTCGGCACCGAAGCCATAAGCCAGACCGGCTTCCTCGGGCAGGATCTCGGTTCGTTCGATGGCCTCGAACGGGATGGTCCGGATCTCCTGGAAGCCCGAGGTGCGACGTCCGTTCAGTAGCACGACCGGCCCACCACCTCCGCGACCCCGGTTTGACCGCGTCAGGGGTTCCAACGCCGCCAGCAGTTCGGCAACGTTGGTCGCGCCATAGGCGATCAGCTGGCCGGAATCGAGCGTGATCTCGGGCTCGATGTCGCCCTGGACCCGGCCGCGCGTGCCCGCGACCTGGACCTCGGGCAGGACGTAGTCGGCGTCGCCGGGGGCCGAGGCTCCCGATGGCTGGTCGTCCTCCTGGTCCTCCTGGGCGACCGGCGGGGTCGTCTGCGACTGGACCGGTGCGGTCTGGGCCGGCGCGGTCTGGAGCGCGCCCGAGGCGAGCGCCGCGAGCAGGGCGGAGGCGATGGTCATGGGAACTCGTCTGAGGCGGGGGCGGGGAGAACGGTCGTCCAGCGCTCATCCGGTTCGGACGAACGGCGAAAGGCCAGTCCAGTTTCACGCGCCAGTGGTGCGGTTCCGTCGCGGCGTCAATGAGGCGATTTGTTACAGTGCGCTGTAACACAACCGGAGTGTGACCCCGGTGTCACGCCTGGCTCACCCTGCTTCCTTGAGCGCGCCTTCCAGACCCTGCTCGCGGACCTTTCTATACAGGGTCGAGCGGCCGATTCCGAGGCGGCGCGCGATCTCCGACATATGACCGGCATAGACCTCGATAGCATGCTGGATCAGATCGCGCTCGATGTCCTCAAGGGTCCGCAGATGGCCGCGCTCGTCGAGGATCTTGATCGGCTGCTCGGGCAGGGGCGGCAGGTCGCCGTAGGAGGGGGTGGCGGCGACGGCGGCCGAGGGCTGGGTCTCCAGCGGCATGGCGACGCCCGAGATGGCCGGGAAGTCGTGGGGCTGAAGGAACGGCGCGTCGGCCAGCACGATGGCGCGATAGATGGTGTTCTCCAGCTGGCGCACATTGCCGGGCCAGTCGAAAGCGGTCAGCAGCGCCAGGGTCTCGGACGAGGCGCCCATGATGCGCTTGCCCTCCTCGGCGTTGAAGCGGGCGACGAAGTGATCGATCAGGGCCGGGATGTCGTCGCGTCGGTCGCGCAGAGCAGGGGCCTCGATCGGGAAGACGTTCAGGCGATAGAACAGGTCTTCGCGGAACGTCCCCGCCGCGACCGCGCCGGACAGGTCGCGGTTGGTCGCCGAGACGATGCGCACATCGACCTTGACCGCGCGCTTGGAGCCCACCGGGTCGATCTCGCCTTCCTGAAGCGCGCGCAGCAGCTTGACCTGCATGTCCAGCGGCAGTTCGCCGATTTCGTCCAGAAAAAGCGTGCCGCCGTTGGCTTCCGCGAACTTGCCCAGGTGCTTGTCGTGGGCGCCGGTGAAGCTGCCCTTCTCGTGGCCGAACAGGATCGACTCGACCAGGTTGGCCGGCAGGGCCCCGCAGTTGACCGCCACGAACGGCTTGCCCGCCCGGTCCGACGCGCCGTGCAGCGCGCGCGCGATGACCTCCTTGCCGACGCCGCTCTCGCCGGTGATCAAGACGGGGATCGACGATTTCGCGGCGCGCGCGCCCAGTTGCTTGACCATCTGCATGGGGCGGCTGTCGCCGACCAGATCGGCGAAGGTCGTGCGCCCCGAGACATGCTTCTTCAGGCGGACGACCTCGGCGGTCAGCTGGGTCAACTGCAGCGCGTTTCGGATCCCGACCAGGATGCGTTCCGGGCTGGCGGGCTTGACGAAGAAGTCCTGGGCCCCGGCCTGCATGGCCTTGACCACCGTCTCGATGCCGCCGTTGGCCGTGAGCACGATGACCGGCGTGGTCACGCCCGCCGTGCGGATCTCGGCCAGGCATTCCATGCCGGACATGGTCGGCATGACGAGGTCCAGCAGCACCACATCGGCCCCGCCGCCCTTGGTCAGCCGGTCGATGGCCTCTCCGCCGCTTTCCGCATGGACGACCTGATAGCCTTCGCGGTCCAGCACCGCCTGCACCAGACGGCGCTGCGCCGGATCATCGTCGACCACCAGAACGGTCTTGGCCATGGAACGGACACCCCTTCATCGGCCGGTCCTCACGCAAGGGACTGGCTCGTTTCGGGACGGTTCTAGGCCCGACGCGGTGAAGATCGGGTTGGCCGACGTGGTGTCCCGCGGGTTAACCGCCGAACAGGCCGCCCATGCCGGGGTAGACCACGCACTCCGGATTGGCGGGCTCGAACCGTCCGGCCACCTGGCTACCGGCCATCAGGTCAGGCCAGGGCGAGGGAACGGGGCGGATCAGGTCGCGACGGATGGCGTCCTGCGGCGTGATGCGATCCTCGCCATCGCACCGGCGGGTCCGCCACTCGCCTTGCGCGGCCCAACCCTCTTCGGTGCGGGCGAACAGGGTGATCTCGTACTGACGCGCCAGAAGCACCTCGTCCTGGCCGTCGCCGTTCAGATCGCGCAGGGCCGCCAGACAGTCGCTGCTCGCCCGACAGGTCGAACGAGGATCGGTATCGCCGACCTCGACAATGAACCCTTCGGGCAGCTGCGCGCCTCTCGGCCAGACCGAGATCACGGGCGTTACATCTTGCGGCTCGATCGGGGTCGTCAGCTCCGCCAGGTTTTCTGCGTCCCGGGCTTCGCTGGCCCGCCGGGCCACCTCCGGATCGTCCGATGCGGTCAGCTGTTCCAGGGCGGCCCGCCCCGCCTTGCCGCTGTCAAAGGCCAGGAAACCATAGTCGAACGCTTCGGCCGACACGGCGCCCCGTTCCAGCCGCGCGGTCTGGTCGGCGACCGACAGCCGCGCAGGATCGGCCACCGGTGTGAACAGGGCCAGAATCGTGACGACGGCCAGAACGGCTGCGACGACATTGGTCCGCTCCAGCGGCGCCATCCAGTCGCCGGTCCGCATCCACAGCGCCCTGAGCGCGGCATAGGCGTATCCGGCCGCATAGACGACGCCCACGACGATGCACGCGGCGGCGATGATCCGGTCCGGCGTCAGGCCGTGCTGACCGATGCGCAGCACCAGCCCCCACAGCGCAACCCCCAACAGGGGCGCCAGCAGGACCGATGCGACCCGGACCGCGATTCGCAGGACCGCGGGCGGCAGGTTGTCTTCGCGCCCGTCCTGATAGGCGGCGTTGATCAGGACGATCATCCCCCCGGCTGTGGCCAGCAGCAGCGCCGTGGCCGATCCGGTCCCCCACAGACTCTCGACGCCGGTGAAGGGCAGGGCGAACAGGAAGCCCCCGACCAGCAGGGTCAGGACCAGCAGAAGCCACGACAGCAGCATCAGGGCGATAGTGCGCACGCCCCGGATCAGGCCTTCGCGCACATCGGTCAGATGCACCGCCGTCGCGAACGTCAGGCCCGTCAGCGGCAGGAAGACCCAAGGCTTGACCAACAGGTCGCCCAGGAAGGACAGGCCGATCACATTGAACAGGGCGGCCCCGAGGCCCAGCAGAGCCCAGAACACGCCGGTGAACGCCACCGATGCCGCCAACTGAACCCCCGCCATCCAGGCGGTATCGAAATAGGCCGGGTAGGGCGCCAGAAGCCGCCGCTCCCGGTCGCCGGGCACGATCAGGTGGTGGGCGATGAACAGGGCCGCCGCCGAGAACAGGAACATCTGCGGCGTCGGCTGGGCCGATGCCCCCGACTGGCGCGCCACGTCGTGCCAGGCCAGCAGAGCCAGGGTCGCGGCCGCCGTCCCGCCCCAGACCCCAAGCGTCAGCGGCCTCAACCGCTCGACCGAGGCCAGCATCATGGGCGGCAGAAACAGGGTCGGCAGCACCATCATGGCGAAGGCGACCGGATGGCTTTCAGACCAGGACGGCTCGCCCTCGGTCGCCCGGAACAGCAGATACAGCGCCAGCCCCTGCGCCAGGCCGATCGCCAGCCGGATCAGCACGGCCGTGCGCCCCGTCTGACCTCCCAGCCCAGCGCGTCCGCCCGCGTCCCCTGCGTCCGTCATGTCCATTCCTCCCCGCCTGACGGGGACACTCTGGACTTGGGACAGGCGCCGTGGAAAGCGGTCAGTTCCTGACCGCCCGTGCGAGATAGCAGCCACGCCGTGCTGTATGAATATGGACCTCATGGGTTCGCGGATCGTCGAACCAGTCGATGAGGCGCGCGGCCAGATTCGCGCCTTCGACCACGTCGGCGTCCAGCATCAGGCCGTGGGCGTCATAGGTGCGGACCGACAAGAGGCGGCGGCTCAGCACCTCGGGCACGGCGTCGGCGATGGGGGCCGCCTCGGTCGCGATCTCGCGCACGAAGACCGGCCCACCCCCGCGATAGGGCGATCCCGGCGCGTCCAGATGGACATGGTTGACCAGGATCAGGGCCTCGCCCGGCTCGGCGTCGGCCAGGCTGACGCGGCACGGCGCGCTGTTGGGGGTCGAGGCGATCATGCGGCGCGCGCCGATCGCCTCCAGCTCGGCGTCGTCCAGAGCGAACAGGGGCTGGAAGGGCTCCAGCGGCAGGGGTTCGATGCGATAGGTCATGGCGGTCTCCGTTTCGAGCCGCACCCTGGCCCTGCGGCGAAGGATCGTCTGGCGGCTTTCGGACGTTGCGCCGGGCCGCCGTCGTCCCCACAAAGCCCCTCATGAACGCGCCCTTCAAAGCCCCCGCCGTCGAGCCCCCGCTGTGGGACCTGTCCGATCTCTATGCGTCGCGGGACGACGCGAAGGTGACGGCCGATCTGGAGGCCGCGCGCACCGCCGTGGCGGCGCTGAACGGGCTGCAGGGCCGCATGCTGGCGGAGCGGGCAGATGCAGCGGCTCTCGGCGCGACGCTGGATCGCGCGATCACGCTCTACGAGCAGGCGTCGGAGAAGCTCGGCGCGCTGGGGGCCTATGCCTTCCTGGCGGCGTCGACGGACCGGAGCGACGCGGCGGCGCAGGGGTTCGAGGCGGACCTGAGGGAGAAGATCACGACGGTGGCCACGCCGACCGTCTGGCTGACGCTGGAGATCAATCAGCTGGATGAGGCCGAGCTGGAGGCGGCGCTGGCGGCCCATGCCGGCGCGGCGCGGTGGCGACCGTGGCTGCGGCGGGTGCGGGCGATGAAGCCGCATGAGCTGTCGCAGGAGCTGGAGACCTTCGTCGCCGAGCGCATGCCCATCAACGCCCAGTGGCCGCGGCTGTTCGACGAGACTCTGGCGGCGTTGAAGGTCGAGGCTGGCAAGGACACCCTGACCCTGGCCGAGGCCCTGAACCAGTTGTCCGATCCCAAGGAGGCGTGGCGCAGGGCGGCGGCCGAGGGGCTGAACGTGGCGCTCGCCGCCCGCGTGCCGACGCTGGCGCTCGTGCTCAACACCGTCGCGGCCGACAAGGCGATGGAGGACCGCTGGCGCGGCTTCAAGCGCCCCGCCGACAGCCGCCACCTGGCCAACGAGGTCGATGGCGAGGCGGTCGACGCCATGGCCGACGCGGTCGCCGCCGCCTATCCGAAGCTGTCGCACCGCTACTATGCCTTGAAGGCCAGGGTGCTGGGCAAGGCGAAGCTGGATCAGTGGGACCGCAACGCGCCCCTCGAGACCAGCGCCCCGCGCGGCTTCGACTGGGGTCAGGGGCGCGATCTGGTGCTGGAGAGTTTCTCCGATCTCGGCACCGAGTTCGCCGACCGGGCGGGGCTGTTCTTCGACAAGCCCTGGATCGACGGGCGGGCGCGGCCGGGCAAGCAATCGGGCGCCTACGCCCACCCGGTGACTGCGGATCGGCACCCCTATGTGTTCCTCAACTGGATGGGCGAGCGGCGCGATGTCCTGACCCTGGCGCACGAGCTGGGGCACGGGGTGCACCAGACCCTGGCGGCCGAGAAGGGCACGCTCCTGGCCGAGACGCCGCTGACGCTGGCCGAGACCGCGTCGATCTTCGCCGAGGGGCTGACGTTCGACCGGTTGCTGGCGACGGCGCCCAAGGCCGAACAGCGCGGCCTGCTGGCCGGGCGCATCGAGGACGGGCTGAACACCGTGGTGCGCCAGATCGCCTTCCACCGCTTCGAGATCCGCTTCCACGACGAGCGGGCGAAGGGTGAGGTCTCGGCCGAGCGGCTGGGCGAGCTGTTCCTGGAGGAAATGGGCGCGTCACTGGGCCCGGCGGTGAAGCTGAACGAGGGTTATGACGCCTGGTGGAGCTACGTCAGCCACTTCGTCCACGCGCCCTTCTATGTCTACGCCTATGCGTTCGGGGACCTGCTGGTGGCCGCCCTTATGGAAACCCGCGCCAAGGATCCGGCGGGCTTCACGCCGCTGTACCGCGACCTGCTCGCGGCGGGCGGGACCCTGACCTATGCGGAGGCGCTGAAGCCGTTCGGGCTGGACCCGCGCGACCCGGCCTTCTGGACCATCGGCACGCGGCGGCTGGAGCGGCTGATCGACCAGTTCGAGGCGCTGGTCTGAGGCTTGAGCCACCGCCCGTCATCGCTATAAGACGCCACCGCCCCCTTCCGCCGGACTCGCACTCTTCATGGCCGACCACCCGCACCACACCTCGCACGACGCCGCCGATCATGACGCCGGGGCCTATGTCCGCGGCTCGATGACGATCGAGGAGCAGCGCCAGACGTGGGACCTGTTCATGGGCCTGACCAAGTGGGGCTCGCTGGCGGTGGCGGCGATCCTGCTGCTGCTGACCCTGTGGTTCATGCCGAACGGCAGCCTGATCACGGGCCTGATCGGTGCCGGTGTTCTGGCTGTGGCGGGCTTCTTCTTCCTCAAGAGCCCGAAAGCCGGTCACTAAGGGCGCTACCGCTCGCGACGCGGTCGCTCGCGGCTTGTGCGCGAGGCCGATGCGACCAAGCGCCTTCGCGCGCTTGCGCCTTTGACGCGGCCGCCTTCTGCCGCCTAACGTTCATCCGTCCATAGGGACGGAGGGATTCGCGTGGGCCTGACCATCGCCGTGACCCGGGAGCGCCATCAGGGCGAGACCCGCTGTGCGGTCACTCCGGAAACGGTGAAGAAGTTCGTCGCCTTGGGCGCGGCCGTCTCGATCGAGGCGGGAACGGGTGCCGGGTCGTCCATTCCCGACGCCGACTACACGGCCGCCGGTGCCACGGTGAAGCCCGACACCCGCGCGGTGCTGGACGGGGCCGACCTGCTGCTCAAGGTGCGCGGGCCGACCCAGCAGGAAATCACGGCGCTGAAGCCCGGCGCGGTCGTCGTCGCCCTGCTGGACGCCTATCGCGAGAAGGACACGGTCTCGGCGCTGGCCAAGGCCAACGCCACGGCCTTCGCCATGGAGTTCGTGCCGCGCATCACCCGGGCCCAGGTCATGGACGCCCTGTCGTCGCAGGCGAACCTCGCGGGCTATCGCGCGGTCATCGAGGCGGCCAACGCCTATGGCCGGGGCTTTCCCATGATGATGACGGCGGCCGGCACCGTCGCCGCCGCCAAGGTCTTCGTCATGGGCGTGGGCGTCGCGGGGCTGCAGGCCATTGCGACCGCGCGGCGTCTGGGCGCGGTCGTGACCGCCACCGACGTGCGCCCCGCCACCAAGGAACAGGTGGAGTCGCTGGGCGCCAAGTTCGTCGCCGTCGAGGACGAGGAGTTCCAGAACGCCCAGACCGCCGGCGGCTACGCCAAGGAGATGTCGGACGACTACAAGGCCAAGCAGGCGGCGCTGACAGCAACGCATATCACCAAGCAGGACATCGTCATCACCACGGCCCTGATCCCCGGCCGCCCGGCGCCGGTTCTGGTCACCGCCGACCACGTCGCTTCGATGAAGCCGGGCTCGGTCATCGTCGACCTGGCCATCGAGAACGGCGGCAACGTCCAAGGGGCGAAGCTGAACGAGGTGGTGACGACGGCAAACGGGGTGACGATCGTCGGCCTCGCCAACCTGCCTGGCCGGATCGCGTCGGATGCGTCGAGCCTCTACGCCAAGAACCTGGTGGCGTTCGCGGGTCTGTTGATCAATGAGGGAGCGCTGGCCCCGGACCTGGAGGACGAGATCCTGAAGGCGGCCGTGGTCACGCACGGCGGCGCCGTGGTGCATGAGGGGGTTCGGGGATGACCGTCGAAAGTCTCAACCGAGCCGCTTTGGATCGATCACGGATGGAGGGGATCGCACGGCGTGACGTGTCCTACCTCAAGACGCTCCGATTATTCGCCGGTGGCCTGGCTGTCCTGGCGGGCCTGGCGTTGATCTACACTAGGATAACTGGTCGCACATCCGACACAGAACTCGGCCTAGCGGTTCTCGGCGGACTTGCTACGGCCTTCATGCTTGGCGAGATCATCGCGTTAAAAGAGCGCGTCATCGCGCTGGAGGACCGTCTGGCCCGAGCCGGCCCCGACCTGGCCCGAGGGCAAGACCGATGATCGCCAACGAAGGCTTCCGCCGCGTCATCGTCGGCTTCGCGTATGGTTCGATGGGCCTGGGCCTGATCCTGCTCATGGCCTCCTTCGGCCTGTTCGTCGCTGAGGCCTTGGGCTGGACCACCCTGTTGCCGAGCATCGCGATCGTCCAGTCGGCTGGGTGGATGGTCATCACCGGTCTGGTCCTCAGCCGGCTTGCAAAGGCCCAACCGACCAAGGAGACCCGCTGATGGAACACGTCGACCCCACCGTCTTCCGCCTGGCGATCTTCGTGCTGGCGATCTTCGTCGGCTACTACGTCGTCTGGTCGGTGACGCCCGCTTTGCACACGCCGCTGATGGCGGTGACCAACGCCATCTCCTCTGTGATCATCGTCGGCGGGCTGATCGCGGCGGCGGCGGCGTCCGGCGACGGCGTCGGCGGCTGGATCGCCAAGGGCGCGGGCGTGGCGGCCGTGACGCTGGCGTCCGTCAACATCTTCGGCGGCTTCATGGTCACGCGCCGCATGCTGGCCATGTACAAGAAGAAGGAACGGCCGGCGAAGGCCGAGGCCAAGGGCTGACATGACCGCCGACGCCCTGTTCGCCAGCCCGGTCGCCGTGGCCCAGACTGTCTCGTGGATCGCCACGGGCATCGGCCTGGGCCTGTGGCTGTGGAGCTGGCTGGGCGAGAAGGACGCGATCCAGAAGCTGCGTCTGCGGGACTGCGGCGTCATCCTGCTTTTCGCAGGTATTCTGGCGCGGATCGTGGTGCAGGAGCGCGCCATGACGCCGTTCGACTGGGCCATGAGTCTGCTCGGCCCGCTGTTCATCGCCGCCGCCCTGTGGCGGCTGGGGCGCACGGCGGGCGGGGCGCAAGGACACTGAAATGACGGGGGACAGACGTTGAACGCATCCATCGCGGCCCTGGCCTATCTGGCCGCCGGCGTCCTCTTCATCTTGTCGCTGCGGGGTCTGTCGAGCCCGGAGACCAGCCGTCAGGGCAACACCTTCGGCATGGTCGGCATGGCGCTGGCCGTCGGGATCACACTGCTGACGCTCGGCACGACCGGAGCGCTCGATCCCCTGACGCTGGCGCTTCTGGCGGGCGGCGTGATCGTCGGCGGCGGGGCCGGGGCCCTGATCGCCAAGCGCGTCGCCATGACCGACATGCCCCAGCTGGTCGCGGCCTTCCACAGCCTCGTCGGCATGGCCGCCTGTCTGGTCGCGGTCGGCGCAGTCTATGCGCCCGAGAGCTTCGGCATCGCCACCGAGGACGGCGGCATCAAGATGCTGTCGATCGTCGAGCTGGCGCTCGGCGTCGCCATCGGGGCCGTCACCTTCACCGGCTCGGTGATCGCGTTCGCCAAGCTGAACGGCAACATGTCGGGCGCGCCGATCCTCCTGCCCGCCCGGCACCTGATCAACATCGCCCTGGCGCTGGCCCTGATCTTCCTGATCGGCATCATGATCGGCTCGGGCGGCACAGCGATCTGGGCCTTCTGGGGCATCTTCGCCATCGCGCTGATCCTCGGCGCGACCCTGATCATCCCCATCGGCGGGGCCGACATGCCGGTCGTGGTGTCGATGCTGAACAGCTATTCCGGCTGGGCGGCGGCGGCGCTGGGCTTCACGCTGGAGAACATCGCCCTGATCATCACCGGGGCCCTGGTCGGCAGCTCGGGCGCGATCCTGTCCTACATCATGTGCAAGGGCATGAACCGGAGCTTCATATCGGTCATCCTGGGGGGCTTCGGCGGGGGAGACGCGGCCGCGGGCGCGGGCGGCAAGGTCGAGACCCGTCCGGTCAAGCAGGGCTCTGCCGACGACGCCGCCTTCATCATGAAAAACGCCTCGAAGGTCATCATCGTGCCCGGCTACGGCATGGCGGTGGCCCAGGCCCAGCATGCGCTGCGCGAAATGGCCGACAAGCTGAAGGAGGAGGGCGTCGAGGTGAAATACGCCATTCACCCCGTCGCCGGCCGCATGCCGGGCCACATGAACGTGCTCTTGGCCGAGGCCAACGTGCCCTACGACGAGGTCTTCGAGCTTGAGGACATCAACGCCGAGTTCGCCACCGCCGACGTCGCCTTCGTCATCGGCGCCAACGACGTCACCAACCCCGCCGCCAAGACCGACCCCCAGAGCCCCATCTTCGGCATGCCGATCCTGGACGTCGAGAAGGCCGGCACCGTCCTGTTCATCAAGCGCGGCATGGCGGCGGGCTATGCGGGGGTGGAGAACGAGCTCTTCTTCCGCGACAACACCATGATGCTGTTCGCCGACGCCAAGAAGATGGTCGAAGGGATCGTGAAGGGGCTCTGACGATGGCCTATGAAGCCAAGACCAAACCCACGCCCGTCTCGCCCGAGGCCTTTATCGACTCCGTCGATCATCCCGGCCGGCGCGAGGACGCCCATGCCGTCCTCGCCCTGCTGGCGGAGGCCACCGGCCACCCGCCCGTCATGTGGGGGCCGTCGATCATCGGGTTCGGCAAGTATCGCTATACCTACGACAGCGGCCATTCCGGCGAGGCGCCGCTGGTCGGTTTCTCTCCGCGGAAGGCCAATCTCGTGCTCTACATGGCCGCCTATGGCGACGGGCGGAACGACTTCCTCGCGCGGCTGGGCAAGCACAAGGTCGGCAAGGCCTGCATCTATCTGAACCGTCTGGCCGACGTGGACACCGGCGTCATCGCCGAGATGGCCAAGTGGAGCATGAAGACGCTGAAGGATCGCCATCCGGATTGAGGGGCGTCACGCCGCCATCCGCCACTCTTGCTCCACACCCCCGCGCGCCTCGTCCCACAGGGCGTCCTCGTCGGAGTAGCGGGCGCTGGCTCGCGCATCGATCACGTCGATGACCTGTTCCTCCAGCCGGTCCCAGATGACCGCCAGGTCGCCGCAGCCGTCGGCCTCGCAGGGCACGATCAGATAGCGGTTGGCGGCCACGGCGGCGGCGGGGCTGAAGGTGGCGGGGCGGGGGGCGAACATGCGGGCCATTTGTCTGTCTCCGGGTTCGGCGTCGTGCCGTTGAGGAGACTGTGGATGCGTGATACGTCAAAAACGGACGTATCGCGTTCCGTCTGCGTTCTTTTTTCACGAGGCTCCTGAGATGCGCCACGACAAGGCGTTCCAGCTGATCGAACTGGCGCGGCGCATGGCCGCCTCGGCCGAGGGGCTGACGCTGGACGACATGGCGCGCGAGATCGGCGTCGCCCGCCGCACGGCCGAGCGCATGCGCGACGCGGTCATCGCCCTGTTCCCGACGGCGGAGGAGGTGTTCGATCCCCCTCATAAACGGTGGCGTATCCGGGGCGGGCTATCGGCCTTCGAACAGGCTCCCACGGCGACCGAGATGCTGGAGCTGACCAAGGCGGCCCAGACCCTGCGGGCGTCGGGCGAACCGGCTCGCGCCGCCGCGCTGGAGAGCCTGGAACGCAAGCTGAAGGCGGCGATGCGGTCCACAGCGCTCAACCGCATGGCCCCGGATCTGGAAGCCCTGGTCCGCGCCGAGACCATCGCCGTCCAGGCCGGTCCCCGCCCGACGGCCGATGAGGCCATGCTGGCCACCATCCGCGCCGCGGTCCTCGCCCAGTCGCCGCTGGGCTTCACCTACAGCCGCCCGAACGCCGAGCCGCGCCGCCGCTCCGTCGCCCCTTGCGGCCTCATGTTCGGCCGCGCCAACTATCTGGTGGCCGCCGACCGCGAGACGGGTCGCATCCAGACCTTCCGCCTGGACCGCATGAGCGCGGTGGAGCGTCAGGAAGGCCTGGCCCCCCCGCCCGAGGACTTCGACCTCGCCGCCTTCGCCAGCCAGTCCTTCGGCATCTATCAGGACCAGGTCGAAGACGTGGTTCTGCGCGTCGCCCCCGGTGAAAAGGCCGCCGAGGCCCGCGGCTGGCGCTGGCACCCGACGCAAGAGCTTGAGGATCAGCCCGACGGCGCCGTCCTCGTCCGCTTCCGCGCGTCGGGCATGCGCGAGCTGGCCTGGCACCTGTTCACCTGGGGCGATCAGATCACCATCCTCGCGCCGGACCGCCTCAAGTCCGTCATGGCCGAGGAGATCGCGGCGGCGAAGCGGGCTCTGGTGTGAGGCCTCTGAGCCTCGCCGACGCCGCAAGCATGAGCAAAGCGTAAGGTGACGCTGCGCCAGTCCCACCCTAGCCCTTGGCGGGTCCTAAGACCGGGGGAATGTCGATGAAGCCGCTGATCCTGACCGCCGCCCTGGCCCTGATGTTCGCCCCTGCGGTTCATGCGGCCACGCAGGATGCCGCACCCCGTCTCGCCGAGGTCTCGGTCGTGCGCGAGGGCGACGCCTTCACCGTCGACTATGAGTTCACTCTGGATCGCCCGGCCTACGCCTTCCAGGTCTCCGCCCTGACGCGCGAAGGCCGCCGCGCCTGGCGCCGCGAGCGCTGGACGGTCCAGACGCCCGGCGTCGTGCTCGACCGGATCGGCGCCTACGACGTGCTGCGGTCCATCGACGGCCAGCCCCTGCCGCGCCGCATCCGTATCCTCATGCATCCGGCCGGGGGTGACCTGGAGGCGGAGTATTCGCCCTCGCTCGTCTTCTCCGATGGGGCCGTCGCCTTGTTCACCGAGCAGTTCGACCTGATCCCGCTGGAGTCGGCGCAGGCGGCTGCCGACCTGCCGCGCGATCTCAACGGGTTCGATTTCTCCTTCGGCCCAACCTGGGTGACTTGGCGCGACACCTCCGGTCCGGTGCTGTTCCGCGGACAGCGCGCGGAGGTGGCCTCGGCCTCGGACGCGGGAACCTACGTCTACTTCGGTCAGGGCGAGGCCGTGGGGGGCAGCGCGGTGGCCGCCATCTTTGATCCCGGCCTGCCGACCTGGCTCGTCAGCGAGCTCAGTGACTTCACGCCTCTGGTGCTCGCCTTCTACGCCGACCGGATCGGCCCGCGCGCCGGGGATCTCCCGACCCTCATGGTCAGCTGGAGCGGCCCGACCGAGGGCATGACCAGCATGGCCGGCAGCGTCCTGCCCAATCTGATCGTCATGGATTTTCAGGGGGAAGGCGTGCTGGACCGCTCCCGTCGCGTGCTTGACACCGGGCGCTGGTTCATCGGCCACGAAGCGGGGCATTTCTGGCTAGGCAGCCAAGGTCTGCGGTATGCGGCGGCCCGCGACGCCTGGATCACCGAGGGCGGGGCCGACTTGATGGCCGTGCGCGCCATCTCCTCGCTCGACTCCGGATACAACGGCGATCCGGTGCTGCAGCGATCGGTCGACGACTGCATCGCCCTCGTCGCCATCGGTCCGTTGGCCGAGGCGGGGGATCGGGGCGACAACCGCGCCTTCTACGCCTGCGGCGCCGTCTGGGCCCTGGCGTTCGAAGCCGCCCGGCGGGCGTCCGACGGCGGCGACTGGTTCGACATCCTGCGCGACTTCCGCGCCACCCAGACCGACGGCATTCTGACCCGCGATGAATGGCTGACCGCCTTCACCCAGGCGACCGGTGACCCGGCCTTGCGCCAGACGATCGAGCGCATGTTGGACCAAGGCGGCGGCGACCCGGCCGCCGATATCGCGGCCATATTTCAGGCCACAGGCGTCGCGCATCGGCATGAGGGCGGCCGGGTGATTCTCGCGGACTGAGCCTACGTCCGATTCTGACGTATCGGCATGTCAGTCTGCGCGCCATGACCGACGCAGCCCCCACCGACGACATCTGGACCCACGCACGCGACGCCTATCTCTCCGGCGCGACCGGCAGTTTCGTCTGCCGCGAGTTCGATCTCGCCCCCTCGACCTTCTGGCGGCGCGCCGCCGCCGAGGGCTGGTTGAGGCGCGACGCGACCTCCCCGGCGCCCGAGCCGGTCGATCCTGAAGCGCCGGTCGAGCCGACGGCCGTGACGCGCGACAAGGCCTGGCGACGCATGGTCCGGGCGATGGATCACGGACGGGCGGCCGAGGCCCAGCGGTGGCTCCGTGTTCACGAGTCGCTCTGCGACGTCGTCCGACGCGAGCAGGCCGCCGCCATACACGCCGAGGACCCCGACCCGGCCGAGCAATGGGCGGCCTACAAGGCCCGCGTGGCGGAAATGATCGCTGAGTCCAGGGGCAAGTGAGAGAAGTGAGAGTCGCTTTTTCGCGACTCTCACCCCGCCCCGAACGGATAGGGGCTGACCGACTTGGACCAGTCGTCGACCTTCAGCGGGCGATCGACCGGCGGGGCCGCGCGCTGGGCGCAGGGGTGGCGGTGGCACAGGCGGCAGGCCGGGCCGATAGGCGTGACCTCTGGCGCGGCCAGATCCAGCCCCCGCGCATAAGCCAGCCGCTTCGCCTCCTTCAGCTCACAGCCCAGGCCGATGGCCAGGTCATAGCGTTCGCCCTGTCCCCCCTGCGCCTGCAGCGCCCCCTGCCGGTCCACGGTACGGGCGAGCGTGAACCAGCGGTTCCCGTCGGGCGTCTCGATGATCTGGGTGACCAGCCGCCCGGGCGTCCGAAACGCGCTGTGCAGCTTCCACCGGGGACAGGCCCCGCCGAACCGGGCGAAGGGGAAGGCGCCGGAGGCATAGCGTTTGGAGACATTGCCCGCCTGATCCACCCGGATCAGGAAGAAAGGGACGCCCCGGGCGGTGGGGCGGCTGAGCGTCGTCAGGCGGTGCGCCACCTGCTCGAACGACACCGAGAACCGCGCCTGCAGCCGCGCGATGTCGTATCCCGTCGCCTCGGCCAGCCGCTGAAAGGCGGCGTAGGGCATCAGGATGGCGGCGGCCAGCGTGTTGGTCAGCGACACCTTCAACAGGGCGGCCGTCGCCGCATCCGGGGCCCGCGCCGCGTCGACCATGGCGTTCAGCTCGGCCTCGTGCTCGGCCAGCGCCAGCTGATAGACGATGGCGAAGGCGCGGCTGGACGGGTCCAGCGTCTCCGACAGCAGCAGCCGGCGCCGATGTGGATCGAAACGACGGGTCCATTCCACCATGACCTCGGCGGGCATGACCTTGACCGTCAGATTGTGCCGCTGCGCCAACCGCGCCCGGGCCAGGGCCTCGCACCCCTCGCCGGTCATGGTGGGGTCGAGCGACGCGTGCAGCGTCTCGCCCAGCCCATCCAGTTCGGGAAAATAGTTCGACCGGCTCTGGATCCAGTCGCGGACCCAGTCGGACGGGGAGGGGCCTTCGGCGGCGGCGCCCTCGATCAGGGCGGCGCGGGCGCGGTCCCTCTGCTCGGTGAAGGCGCGGTAGAGGCGCAGCAGGGCCTCGGCGGCGCCGGGGGCTTCCTCGGTCAGGGTCAGCAGTTCGTGGCGCGGCGTATCGAGGCCCTGGAACAGGGGATCGGCCAGCACCTCGGCCAGGGCCTGCTCCCCCGCCGGTCCGGCCTGGCCGAGCGCGCGCAGGTCGACGTCATAGGTCTCCGCCAGCCTCAGCAGCAGCTGGGCCGTGACCGGGCGCTGGTTCCGCTCGATATGGTTCAGATAGCTGGGCGAGACTCCCAGGTCGCCGGCCATCGCCGTCTGCGTCAGCCCCCGCTCACGCCGCAGGCGCTTGAGGCGAGCCCCGAGGAACAGCTTCCGGTCAACCGCGACGTCCATGCGCTTTTCCTTTTGGCCGAAGGCCATTCAAACAACCGCTTGGTGCCAGCCTTCGGCGAGACGGGCGCGACTTTGTCATATCATCACTGATCAGCCAATGTCATATCATGACAAACTGACACTGCACCGAGCCGCTCGGCTGTATCAAATCCGACAACCGCGTGTTCTCTAGGCGCACCGGACGACCTTCGTCCCACCGCATCGACCTCGAGAGCCCGCCATGACGACCTTCGCCGACCTCGTTCCCGCCCCCGCCGGCCGCTTCGACGGCATCGAGCGCCCCTACACGCCCGAGGACGTCCTGCGTCTGCGCGGCTCGGTGCCGATCACCCACACCCTGGCCGAACGCGGCGCCAACCGCCTGTGGGAGCTGCTGCACTCCGAGCCCTACATCAACGCCCTGGGCGCCGTGACCGGCAACCAGGCCATGCAGATGGTCCGCGCGGGCCTGAAGGCTATCTATCTGTCGGGCTGGCAGGTCGCGGCCGACGCCAACACCGCCGGGGCCATGTATCCGGACCAGTCGCTGTATCCGGCCAACGCCGCGCCCGAGCTGTGCCGCCGCATCAACCGCACCCTGCAGCGCGCCGACCAGATCGAGCACGCCGAGGGCGGGGCCAAGCGCGACTGGTTCGTGCCGATCGTCGCCGACGCCGAGGCCGGCTTCGGCGGGCCGCTGAACAGCTTCGAGATCATGAAGGCCTTCATCGAGGCGGGCGCCGCCGGCGTCCACTTCGAGGACCAGCTGGCGTCGGAAAAGAAATGCGGCCACCTGGGCGGCAAGGTCCTGATCCCGACCCAGGCCCATGAGCGCAACCTGATCGCCGCGCGCCTCGCCGCCGACGTCATGGGCGCGCCGACGATCACCGTCGCCCGCACCGACGCCGAGAGCGCCCAGCTGATCACCTCGGACATCGACGAGCGCGACCACCCCTTCATCGACCGCGACAACCGCACGGTCGAAGGCTTCTATCGCCTCAAGGAAGGCACGGGGCTGGAGCACTGCATCGCGCGCGGCCTGTCCTACGCCAAGATCGCGGACCTGCTGTGGTGGGAGACCTCGCACCCCGATCTGGACGATGCGAAGAAGTTCGCCGAGGCGGTCCAGAAGCAGTATCCGGGCAAGCTGATGGCCTACAACTGCTCGCCCTCCTTCAACTGGAAGGCCAAGCTTGACGACGCCACCATCGCCAAGTTCCAGCGCGAGCTGGGGGCCATGGGCTACAAGTTCCAGTTCGTGACGCTCGCCGGGTTCCACGCGCTCAACAACTCGATGTTCGAGCTGGCCGATGGCTACCGCGACCGCGGCATGGCGGCCTATTCGGAGCTGCAACAGCGCGAGTTCGCCAACGAGGCCATCGGCTACACGGCCACGCGTCACCAGCGCGAGGTCGGCACCGGCTACTTCGACCAGGTGGCCACCGTCATCTCCAACGGCACGTCATCCACGACGGCGCTGAAGGACTCGACCGAAACCGCGCAGTTCGCGGCCTGATCAGACTGAAAGGAAACAACCCATGGAACCGCTCAGCAGACCCCAGGCCATCATCGACTTCTGCCTGGCCCCCCTGAACCTCGAACCCGGCGCCGAGGCCGAGCAGGAGGTGCGCCGCCGCCTGGAACACGTCATCAAGACCTTCCAGGCCAAGGCCGCCGCGACCGCCCCGATCGCGGTCGATTTTTCCAAGATGCCCAGCCAGGTCATCAACGAAGCCGCCCACGGCTACGAATAGACTTCCCCCGAAGGGCTTAGGCGGCGAGGGCGCGACCTTCGCCGCCAAGTTCTCCGACCAGGGCCAGCAGCTCTGCTGCGTCGAACGGCTTGGCCAGATGGCGGTCGGCGCCCGCCGCCTGACCCGCCGCGATGTGATCGGGCAGGGCGTTGGCCGTCAGCATCACGATCGGCGTGCGCTTGGCCCCCGTCGCGGCCTCGTGCTTGCGCAGTTCGCGCACCGCCGTCAGCCCGTCCATGACGGGCATCTGCATGTCCATCAGGATCAGGTCGAACGCCTGCGCCTTGGCCGCCTCCAGCGCCTGGGCCCCGTCCTCGACGGAGGTCAGGTCCACGGCGGCGGTTCCAAGGATCAGTTCGACCACCTTGCGGTTGGTCGGGTGGTCGTCGGCGATCAGAACTTTGGTGCGCTGGGCATCCGGTTCGGCGGTCGCGGCGACGGCGATCGGTTCCACAGCCGGGCCTTCGGCCCGGATCAGCGGTAGTGTCAGGATGAAGGTTGAGCCTCCGCCCGGCTCGCTCTCGCAGTCCAGCGAGCCACCCATCATGTCGGCGAGCTGGCGACATATAGCCAGACCAAGACCCGTGCCGCCGAACCGGCGGGTGATCGTGCCGTCGGCCTGCTCGAAACGTGTGAACAGCCGCGCCTTGGTCTGCGCGTCGAAGCCAACGCCCGTGTCTTCGACCGTGAAGCGCAGCACCGGATTGCCGCTGCCATCGCGGCCCGCTGTCGCGGTCAGGCTGACGAAACCCTGGGCCGTGAACTTGACGGCGTTTGATACCAGATTGGTCAGAATTTGCTTGACGCGTACGACGTCGCCGCGTGCCCAGCCTGCTGCGGCCTCATCGATCTCGACGAAGAATTGAAGTCCCTTGTCGGCCGCAGGCACACGATAAAGTTGCGCTGCCTCGCGGATCGCCCGGCCCAGGTCATAGGGCTCGTCGGCAATTTCCAGGCGTCCGGACTCGACCCTAGCAAGGTCGAGAATGTCGCTCAGCAGCGTTTTAAGGGTGTGGCCGGAGGACTGTATCAGATCCAGCATTTCGCGCTGGTGAAGATCCAGTTGCGTCTTGGCCAGGGCCTGCGTCAGGCCGATGATGCCGTTCAGCGGCGTACGGATTTCATGGCTCATGTTGGCCAGGAACTCCGACTTGGCTCGATTTGCCTGCTCAGCCGCATCCCTGGCCTCGGCCAAGGCCTTGCCATCGCGCTTCAGGTCGGTGATGTCGTTGACGACAGTGACGATGCCTCCGAGGGCGGTGCGGCGATCCTGGATGCGTAGCCAACGATCGCCGGACAACTGCTGCTCTGTGCTGTTGGACAGGCGCGACCTGGCAGCCAGCCGCTCTTCGATCCAGTCCTCTTCGCGCCCGATGGCCTCCGGATAGAGCCCTTGGTCCAAGCCGAGCTTCAGCATGTCGCGGAACTTGATGCCGACCCCAAGCGCGTCGGCGAGCTCGGCATTGACCTCGGCATATCGGGCGTTCCAGATGATCAGCTGATCGTCAGCATCGTAGAAGCCGAGGCCGTCTGGCATGGTGTCGATGGCTTCGCGCAACTGGCTCAGCGCAGTGTTGCGGCCCCAGATCCCAAGCCCGGTCACGATGCCGGCGATGGCGACGACCAGGGTTGCGCCAGCGACCACCCAATTCAGCAAGCCGAATTCCGACATCGCAGTGTAGGGGTGCACTGCCGTTGGATCGGGCAGGATTTCGAAGGAGGACATCGTGCCGAAGTGCAGAGCGCAGACGCTGAGCACTCCGAAGGTGGTGTTGGCGGGAACGCGCCACCAGCCGTCGCGGTTGGCCCAGGCTGCCGTGCAGAGGGCGAGCAGGGTGCTGACGATCACCGAGGCGGCTGCGCCTTTGATGCTCCAGACCACAATGGCCCCATCCAGGCGGATTGCGGCCATGCCGATGAAATGCATCGCCGCGACGCTGGAGGCGGCGACCAGTGCAACCAGGACCCTCGTGCTCCGCCGATTGTTATCGAGCGCCAGTGCGATGCCGAGCATCATACCGACGACGACGATGCCCAGAGACGCCAGGGTCTCGGCCGCTGAGTAATAGAGGCGGGCATCCGATACATAGGCCAGCATGGCCAGGAAGTGGGTGGCCCAGATGGCCAGACCGCCAACAAGCCCGGCCACAGCCCCAACGACCGCGCGGCGACGCGAGGCCGCACGCCGCGCCATCCCGATCAGGGTGATGCAGGTCGCCAGGCCGGTTACGCACACGCCCGCCGCCAGCAGCACCAGCCGCCAGTCATGCTGGACCGTCAGGTAATCGATGAGCCAATC
Source organism: Brevundimonas bacteroides DSM 4726 (assembly GCF_000701445.1). GTDB lineage: Bacteria > Pseudomonadota > Alphaproteobacteria > Caulobacterales > Caulobacteraceae > Brevundimonas > Brevundimonas bacteroides. The sequence goes on along the minus strand of NZ_JNIX01000008.1, from coordinate 34,108 downwards.
CAAACGCGGCGTCCCCCGATGTTCCGGGTCATCGTGACGCCAAGAGGTAAAAAAAGCGGTCGCGCCCTGTAACCGATGTAAATGGCGCCTCGCATCCGTCATGGTCCCGCCGCGCCCTGATGCTAGGGTCGGCCGAATCGAGAGCGCCGGCTCTGGCCCGGCCGGATGACTGATGCCCTATTCCGATAGCCCTTCGCCCGTCGCGCCTCTCCCCAGTTCCCGGCTGTGGACAGCCAGTACGACCGGCGGCGTGGCCGTTGTCATCATGCTGCTGCTGGCGGCCGCGCGGCCCGATATGGCGATGTGGCTGCTCGCCGGTGCGGCGCTGGTGGGCGTGGTGACCTGGCTTGGAAGTCGGCCGACGGCGGGTTCCACAGCGCAGGAGCCGGGCGTGATGACCGTGGTGCCGACGGCGGATGGTGAGGACGCGCGGCTTCTGGAGGCGGTGTTCGAGGCGCTGGATGATCCCATCATGATCGTCTCGGGCGGCGAGGCCGACGATATCGCGGGGCGCCGGATTGTGCTGGCCAACAGCGCCGCGCGGGACCTGCTGCGTATTCCGCGTGAAGGCGGGCTGCTGGTCTCGGCGATGCGCGATCCCGGCGTGCTGGAGGCCGTGGACGAGGCGTTGTTCGGCGGGGTCAGTCGGACCACGGACTATACGGCCGCAGGGTCGCGAGAGCGGCACTGGAAGGCTTGGGTCCGGCCTCTGGCTGGCAATCGCGGCGGGCGGCCGACGGCGATCCTGGGCCTGCGCGACGAGACCGACGTGCGGCGCATGGAGCTGATGCGGGTCGACTTCCTGGCCAACGCCAGCCACGAGCTCCGCACGCCGCTGGCTTCGCTGAGCGGCTTTATCGAGACGCTGAAGGGCCATGCGCGTGACGACATGGTCGCGCGGGACCGCTTTCTCGACATCATGGCGACCCAGGCCAACCGCATGAGCCGTCTGGTCGCGGACCTGCTGTCGCTCAGCCGCATCGAGCTGAACGAGCACATTCCGCCCTCGGGCCGGGTCGATGTGGCGCGGGCTGCGTCGGACGTGGTCGACGCGGTCAGCGTGCTGTCGCAGGAGAAGGGCGTGACGGTGCTGCTGGACACGCCGCCGGGCGAGGCGCGCATCACCGGCGACCGCGACGAGATCGTCCAGGTGATCCAGAACCTGACGGACAACGCCATCAAATACTCGCCGGTCGGAGGCATGGTCGAGCTTACCATTCGGGGCGACCTCGACGCCGACGCCGCTGGAGCGGCGAGGCTGCCCGGCGCGACGCGGCTGTCGCTGCTGACGCCGGACCGCGATCCCGGCGCTCGGTACGTCGCCGTCGCCGTGCGTGACCACGGGCCGGGCATGCAGCGCGAGCATCTGCCGCGTCTGACCGAACGCTTCTATCGCGTGGAAGGCCAGAAGAGCGGGGACCGGCCGGGGACAGGGCTCGGGCTCGCCATCGTCAAGCACATCGTCAACCGGCACCGAGGTGGCCTCGTGGTCGAGAGCATCCCCGGTGAGGGCACGGTTCTGGTCGCCTACTTCCCGCAGCCGGCAGCGCTTTCCGTCGTGGGCCATGCGACCTTGAACGCCGCGTGACGGGGGCGCGACAGGCCGACCGTCGCCTTTGCAGAACTGTCATGGAACCGTCCTAATCCGCTGACCATCCGAGGGCAGTTTCCGCCGCGAGACGGGCCGATGATCGGCGCGCCCTCTGATTCCGGCGCGTGTCGCTAGGGGCCTGATGATCTGGTTTCTGATTCCCGTGGTCGCCGTTCTGGCCCTCGCCGCCTATGCGGTCGGCCTGGCCGTGGCCAAGCGCCGGTTCGCCGGGGCCAAGCCGCATTCCCGGCCCCAGCAGCACGGCTACTACGCCTTGATCTGGGTGGCGGTTCCGGCGCTGGCCATCATCATCCTGGCCGGGATCTTCTCCGGGCCGGTCAGCCAGAACCTGGTGTCCGCAGGCTTGCCCGAGGCGGTGCAGGAGATGGAGCCGTTCCGGCGCGACGCCTTCCTGAACGACGCCCGCCTGCTGGGCGAGGGCCAGCGCCCGTTCCAGACCTGGGACGCGCCGTTCGACACTCTGCTCCAGTCCGAGGCCGCGCGGTCGGCCAGCATCCAGCGGACCCTGCTGTGGGGCTCCATCGCCGGAGCCCTGATCGCGGCGGTGCTGGGCGGCCTGCTCGCCTTCGCCCAGATTGGGCCGAACATGCGGGCGCGGAACCGCGTCGAGACCTGGATCGGGGCCTTGCTGTTCGCCTGCTCGGTGGTCGCCATCCTGACGACCGTGGGCATCGTCTTCTCGCTCTTGTTCGACGCCCTGCGCTTCTTCGAGCGGGTGCCGGTGACCGAGTTCCTGTTCGGCACCCAGTGGAGCCCCCAGACCGCCATCCGCGCCGACCAGGTCGGGTCGACTGGGGCCTTCGGCGCCGTTCCGCTGTTCGCCGGCACCTTCCTGATCATGCTGATCGCCATGGCGGTGGCGGCGCCGGTCGGCCTGTTCTCGGCCATCTATCTCTCGGAATACGCCGGGCCGGTGACGCGCGGCGTGGTCAAGCCCCTGCTGGAGGTGCTCGCGGGCGTTCCGACCGTGGTCTACGGCTTCTTCGCCGCCCTGACGGTCGGGCCGGCCTTCCGCGAGTTCTTTAACGGCTTCGGGGCCCTTCTGGTTGGCGGGCCGCTGGATGGGCTCGGGCAGTATCTGATGCTGGTTCAGAACCAGATGGCCCTGGTCGCGGGTGCCGTCATGGGGATCATGCTGATCCCGTTCGTGTCCTCGCTGTCGGACGACATCATCAACGCCGTGCCGCAGAGTCTGCGCGACGGCTCCTACGCGATGGGCGCGACCAAGTCCGAGACCGTCAGCCGCGTCCTCCTTCCCGCCGCGCTTCCGGGTATCGCAGGTGCGCTGCTGCTGGCCGTGTCGCGGGCCATCGGTGAGACCATGATCGTGACCATGGCGGCGGGTCTGGCAGCCAACCTGACCTTCAATCCGCTCGACACCGTCACCACCGTCACCGTGCAGATCGTGACGCTTCTGACCGGCGATCAGGAGTTCGACAGCGCCAAGACGCTCGCCGCCTTCGGCCTCGGCCTGACGCTGTTCCTCGTGACCCTGCTGCTGAACATCGTCGCCCAGCGGATCGTCCAGACCTATCGGGAACAGTATGACTGACGCGACCGTCGATCCCGGCGCGGTCCGCGCGGCCCGCGCCGACGCCCTGCAGAAGGGGCTGAAGCGCCGCTATGCCCGTGAGGCGCGGTTCCGCACCTATGGCCTTCTGGCCATCGCGGTTGCGCTCGGGTTCCTCGTGCTGCTGCTCGGCCGCATCATCGAGCAGGGGCACACGGCCTTCTACGCCAACCAGATCACCGTGCCGGTCTACATGGACCCGGCCCGCATCGACCGCGACTATCCGCAGGGCACCAACTTTCAGCTGATGGTGGCGCAGCAGCGGCTGGCGGCCATGGGCGTGACCGACGACGCCCAGGGGACGCAGGCCAACGCCTATCGCACCCTGCTGTCCTCCGAGCTCAAGTTCCGCGCCGCCCAACTGGTGCGCGAGGACCCCTCGGTGATCGGCCAGACGGTCCAGATCACCGCGCCGGTGTCGGACGACGCCGACCTCTATCTGAAGGGCAAGATCAAGCGGTCTGAGCCCGCCGAACTGCGCCGCATCTCGGATCAGCAGATGGACTGGCTGGATGCGCTCAAGCGCGACGGCACTGTCACCACCGGCTTCAACAGCCTGCTGTTCACGCAAGGCGACTCGACCGAGCCGGAGCTGGCTGGTGTTCTGGGCGCCGTCGTCGGCTCGGCGCTGATGCTGCTCGTCACGGCGCTGATCGCCATTCCGCTGGGCGTCGGCGCGGCGGTTTATCTGGAAGAGTTCGCCCGGAAGGGCCGGATCACCGACCTGATCGAGGTCAACATCAACAACCTCGCGGCGGTGCCGTCGATCGTCTACGGCCTACTGGGTCTGGCCCTCTTCATCAATGTCGCCCACCTGCCGCGCTCCTCGCCGCTGGTCGGGGGGCTGGTGCTGGCGCTCATGGCGCTGCCGACCATCATCATCGCCACGCGGTCGTCGCTGAAGGCGGTGCCGCCCTCGATCCGCGAGGCCGCGCTGGCCATGGGCGCGTCCAAGACACAGACAGTCTTCCACCACGTCCTGCCCCTGGCCATGCCGGGCGTCATGACGGGCACCATCATCTCCATGGCCCATGCGCTCGGCGAGACCGCGCCGCTCTTGTTGATCGGCATGGTCAGCTTCGTGCCGGGCATCCCGGGCGCCATCACCGAGCCGGCGGGCGCCCTGCCGTCGCTCGTCTACATCTGGGAGAACGCATCCGAGCTGGCCTTCCACGAACGGACAGCCGCCGCGATCCTGGTTCTCCTCGCCTTCATGATCGTCATGAACGCCGCCGCCATCCTGCTGCGCCGGCGGTTCGAACGCCGGTGGTAAGTGCAATGAAACTCCCCTTCTTCCGCAGCCCCGACGGCCGCGAGGGCGGCACGACCGCCGAGCCCACGGCCGACGCCAACCGTCGCGATGAGACCGTCCTGCCGCAGGGCGAGGCCGCGTCCGAGGAGTCCTTCACGCCCACTGTCACCGCCCCCAAGGCGCCGGTCGGCCCGACCAAGATCGCTGCGCGCGACATCTCGGTCTTCTACGGCGAGAAGCAGGCGCTGCACGGCATCAGCCTGGACATCCCGGACAAGACAGTCACCGCCTTCATTGGCCCGTCGGGCTGCGGCAAGTCCACCTTCCTGCGCTGCATCAACCGGATGAACGACACCATCCAGGGCGCCAAGGTGACCGGCCAGATCCTGATGGACGGCCAGGACGTCAACGCCCGCTCGGTCGACCCCGTGCTTCTGCGCGCCCAGGTGGGGATGGTGTTCCAGAAGCCGAACCCCTTTCCCAAGACCATCTACGAGAACGTCGCCTACGGCCCGCGCATCCACGGCCTGACGAACTCTAAGGCGGAGATGGACGGCATCGTCGAGGCGTCGCTCAAGCGCGCCGGCCTGTGGGACGAGGTCGCAGACCGGCTGCACACCGCCGGCACCGGCCTGTCAGGCGGCCAGCAGCAGCGCCTGGTCATCGCCCGCGCAATCGCGGTCAATCCCGAAGTCATCCTGATGGACGAGCCCTGCTCGGCTCTGGACCCCATCGCCACGGCCAAGATCGAGGAGCTGATCGACGAGCTGCGCGAACGCTACTGCATCGTCATCGTCACCCACTCCATGGCCCAGGCCGCCCGCGTCAGCCAGCGAACGGCCTTCTTTCACCTCGGCCGCCTGGTCGAGCACGGCGACACCGAGGAAATCTTCACGAATCCCCGCGAACGGCGCACGCTCGACTACATCACCGGCCGGTTCGGCTAAGGGCGTTGATGAACCAGCACACCGTCAAGGCCTATGGGGACGAGCTCAACCAGCTGACGGCTGAGGTCGCTCGCATGGGCGGTTTGGCCGAGGCCCAGGTCGCCGACGCCGTCGAAAGCGTGGCCCGGCGCGACATCGCCCTGGCCCGTGCCGTGGTCGAACGGGATTCCAAGCTCGACGCCATGCACCGCGACATCGAGAAGAAGGCCATCCGCCTGATCGCGCTGCGCCAGCCCGTGGCGTCGGACCTCAGGAAGACCCTGTCGGCCATGAAGCTGGCCACCGATCTGGAGCGTACCGGGGACCTGGCCAAGAACATCGCCAAGCGGGCGCTGTCTTTGGCCGAGACCGAGCCCATGCAGCCGTTGACCCGCTCGATCGAACGAATGGGCAAGCTGGTTTCCATGCGGCTGCGCGACGTGCTGGATGCCTACACGGCGTCGGAGATCGACCGGGCCATGGCCGTCTGGGCCTCGGACGACGAGGTTGACGAACACTACAACGCCCTGTTCCGCGAACTGCTGACCTACATGATGGGCGACCCGCGCACGATCAGCGCCTGCACCCACCTGCTGTTCATGGCCAAGAACCTGGAACGGATCGGCGACCACGCGACCAACATCGCCGAGGTCATCCACTACGAGATTACCGGCGACGAGATGACCGGCGAGCGGCCGCGCTGGCAGCCCTCGCCAGGCGACTGGGACGCCGATTTCAGCGGCCCGACGCCGCCCGCCAACTGACGCCTGCCCCGACGGAGAGTAGATCGTGCAGCCCTATATCCTGGTGATGGAAGACGAGGACGCGCTGGCGACGCTCCTCCAGTACAACCTCGAGAAGGAAGGCTACGACGTCGTCGTCGCCGCCGACGGCGAGGAAGGCCTTGTCCAGATAGATGAGCGTCAGCCCGACCTCGTCCTGCTCGACTGGATGCTGCCCAAGGTATCGGGGATCGAGGTCTGCCGTCGCATCCGTGGCCGACCCGAGACGCGCAACCTGCCGATCATCATGCTGACCGCGCGGGGCGAGGAGTCGGACCGCGTGCGTGGTCTGGATACCGGGGCGGACGACTACCTGACCAAGCCTTTCTCGATGACCGAGCTGATCGCCCGCATCCGGGCGGTGCTGCGCCGCATTCGTCCGGGCCTGGCCGACGACCGCGTGGGCCACGGCGACATCATCATCGACCGCGTCGCCCACCGGGTGAAGCGCGCCGGCAAGGAGGTGCACCTGGGCCCGACGGAGTTCCGCCTGCTGGACCACTTCATGCGCCATCCGGGGCGGGTGTTCAGCCGCGAACAGCTGCTGGACGCGGTCTGGGGCTCGGACGTCTACGTCGAGGCCCGGACCGTCGACGTCCACGTCGGTCGCCTGCGGAAAGCGCTCAACGTCGACGAGAGCGCCAATCCGATCCGGACCGTGCGGTCGGCGGGCTATTCGCTGGATCTTGAGGGGTAGACCCTATTCCGAACCGGGGATCGGCCGCATCGGCGTCAGGTCGTTCAACCCTATCCCGGGATTGCCCACGGTTGTCGCCCCCTGGCGCATGGCCGGGTCCAGATGGGCCCCCGCGCATCCGGCCCCCAGGTTCGAGCCCGGACAGTCGCCCGGCCCGACGATTCCCACCCCACCCGAAAGCGGACGGCGCCGCGCCTCGTACTGGGCCAGGGCCTGAGCTCCGTCGCGGGCGAACTGGGCCTCGCGGCGGGCCTCGGAAGCGTTCAGCGTGCGAGGACCGAGCGGCCCGGCGCGTCCGGCAGCCTCGTTGAACCGCTCGTCGCAAAGCGCCTGCTCGCCGGGATCGAGGCGTCCGTCCATGATGCGGCAGCCGCCCGCGCCGGTGCGCATGGAGCGGGCGATCGCCGCGCCGGTGCTCTCGGGCGTCACGCGCCAGGCGTTGGCCGGGGCGGGGGGCGATCCCGGCGGCGCTCCGGCGGCGATGCGGGGCGAGGGCGGCGTGGGGATGTCGTCTTCGTCATCGAGGCTGGGCGTGCGCTCCGCGTTCGTGGCGCGGGACAGGGCGGGCGTGGTCTCGACGGCGCGGGCGAAGGTCGGCTCGCGCGCGGTTTCCCCCTCCAGCAGCGGGCGCGGCTCTATTTCGAGGAAGATCGGCGAGGGCGTCGCATCGAACGCGGGTGCATCCGAAGTGTCGACCATCCGCAGCGCGAGCGGGGTCAGGACAGCGACGTGAAAGGCGATCGATCCCAGCAGGATCGCCGCCCTGCGTCGCCCTGCAGGGTCCGTCAGGCCGGTCGCCTTCGCGATACTGAACGCCGCGTGCGCCACGCACCCTCCCCGCCGACCAAGACACGCTGAACAGCGACCGTGGCGGGATCAGGGCGGGCTCAGCCGATCCGGGTCCAGGCGCCGAGCGGGCGCACCGTGGCGCAGGCCGGCGTGCCGTCCTTGCCGCGCCCGGGCAGCCGGGCCTCCAGCGTCGCGCCTGGCAGCAGGAGTTCGGCGGGGATGTTGTGGACGTCGATCTTGGCTCGGCGGCTGATGCGCTGGCCCGCTGCGTCGGCCTGCCCGGCCTGACCGGCGATTGCGATGTAGACGAAGCGGCGTTCCTTGCCCTCGCGCCGAACGAACGGCCCGGAAAGCTTGCCATCAGGGCGCAACGTCACGGGCACATCGAATGACAGAGGCCCGCCGCCGGAGATCCGGATGTCGACCGGGACGTTCTTCGGGTCCTGCAGGCTGTAGTGCAGACCCTGAACCGGATCGGCGATGGTCAGGCGCAGGGTCAGGGTCTCAGTCATGCGTCACCTTGTGCGCCCCGCGATGCCAGCGGACGAATGGCAGGGGGCGATCCGGGTTCGACAGCCGCTCCGACACTTCTGCCAGCACAAAGCGAGTGATGGCGGGCAGGTCCAGCGCGCGGGCGTCGGCCAGCGGCAGCCAGGCGATCTCGTCCAGTTCGCCTGATCCTGCGGTGGGTTCGGGCGTCAGCAGCGCCTTGGCGTCGGCGAGGAAGAAGCGGGCGTCGAACCGTCGCGTGCGGCCCGGTGGCGTGATGGCGCGGGCAACGTAGGTCAGGGCGGCCAGATCGGGAAGGGCGCCCGCTTGGCGAAACTCCCGCCACGGCCCGGCGACGGAGGCGGCCGGGGCATGGTGGCCCACAATCAGACCCGTCTCCTCGAAGGTCTCGCGCACGGCGGTCAGGGTGAGGGCGCGTGCCCGACGGGGATCGACCTCGGCTTCCAGCCGGGCGCGCGTGGTTCCGTCCGGTTCGCGGGCGGCGGCGGCCGTAAAGTCGGACCGGTCGATGCGTCCGCCGGGAAACACCCACTTGGAGGCCATAAAGACGTGTCCCGGTGCCCGCCGGCCCATCAGCACCTCGGGATGCTTGCCGCGTCTGACGAGGATCAGGGTCGCGGCGTCCTTTGGTCGCTGGCGCACGCCGAGACGCGCCGGGGCGTCGGCCAGGTCCTGGGCGGCGTCGAAGGGTTCGGGTGGCTTGGTCACCGCGTACGAGCTAACGCCTTTGCGGGCGCGCCCCAAGAGGCGTAGAGGGCGCGACCTGTGCTGTGTGCGAGGGCTGGGACTTGCTCGCTTCCATATGCGCGTTCCTGATCGCGGCGACGGGTGTCGGGCTTGCGGTCCTGTCGCTGCTGATCCTCGCCGCGCCTGGCCGTGCGCTTCAGGCGCTGTCGCGGTTCGGTTCGACACCGACCATCCACTTTAGCGAGCTTTCGTTACGGGCGGTCGTCGGCGGGATCTTCGTGTTGGGTGCCCCGGCGACCCGCTATCCCGTCACCGTGGCCGCCATCGGCGGCTTCCTGATGATCAGCGCCGGGGTTCTGATGCTTATCCCGCGCCGATGGCATGCGCGATACTCCAGCTGGTGGGCGGCGCGCATTCCGGTCTGGGCCGTTCGCCTGCTGGCTCCGATTTCCCTGTTGGCGGGCATCGCGCTCGTCTGGGTGGCGATCTGAGGCTGGTCAGCCGAGCACGTGGCCGATCCGGATCAAGGTGCCGCTCGGATCGCTGATCGAGAACTCATAGGTGCCCCAGGCGCGGGCGTGGGGGCCTTGGGGCTCCAGGATCAGATCGCGCACCCGGTCCGCCACCGCATCCACGTCGTCGACATAGAGGTATAGGCCCAGCGGATTGTCCTCGATCCGGCGCGGCCAGTCAGGCGTGGCGCGCAGGTGCAGTCGCCACCCTCGGGCGTCGTCCATCAAACGATAGTCGCCGTGGTCGCTGACCGTCTCGAACCCGAGGCGTCGGTAGAATGCCTCAGAGGCGTCGATGTCGCGGGCTGGGACGATGGCCGCGACGTGGTGTTGTCCACTCATTGGGCGTCTCCCTTGGTGCCGGTGAGCATGACGGCGGCAACCGACAGGGACCAGAGGGCGAAGACGGCCAGACTGGTCGCCGCGACGATCAGGCCGAAGCCTCCATCCGTCGCGTTCCACCAGACGGCCAGTCCCGCCATGCCGACGCCCAAAGTGGCGCTGGCCTTGCCCGCGACGCCGAGTCCCCAAATTCGGGGTGCCCAGGCCGCCGCGCCCGCCGCGACCAGCAGGCTGCCGAGCGAGGTCAGGCTCTGGTTCAGTGCCCACAAGACATGGCTGCCGGATTCGTGCACGGCCGGGTCGGTCGTCTGGGCGACGAGCCGTCCGGTCGCGAAGCCGCTGACCAGCGCGGCGCCCGCCAGAGCGAGGAAGCCCCCGCCGATCAGGATGGCGCCCGCGCGGGTCAGCAGGGCCTGCTCGCCGATCCGATGACGCACGCCGTCCAGCCCGACCGACAGCGCGATCAGGCAGGCGATCATGGCGCCGTGGACGAGGCTGTTGCTCCAGTCCGACAGCAGATGGCCGTCCTCGCCCGCGCCTGACGCCGACGTCGGGTGGTGCAGCATCAGGAACAGGGCCGCGAGCGTGGCTCCGGCGATCAGGACGCCGTCGTTGCGGTCGTCTGAATGGGTCTTGGTGGTCACGGTTCGTCCTCCCCTTGCGTGCCGAATGTGTCGCGCGGCGAGGGGCGCTGTGGCGACGAACGATGCGGACGCTCCGGCCGCTACCGGACAGTTCGGGCAAAGTGTCCGCATTTGATGCGTGACCACGGCTGGCGCGGCGGGGCTGATGGGCTAGGCTCGGGGCCATGTCGGAGGCTCACGATCTCGACCGGCGCAGCCAGAGGACGCGAAAGGCGATCTTCGAGGCCTTCACGCGGCTGATCTTTACGCGCCGCTACAACGCCATCCGCACGACCGATCTGATCGAGGAGGCCGGCGTCGGCCGTTCGACCTTCTACGAGCATTTCCGCAACAAGGACGACGTGATGGTATGGGCCATCGACCCGGTGTTCGAGCCGCTGGCCGAGGCGGGGGCGGGGCGGGCCAGCCTGCCGCGCCTGCACTTCGTGCTGGACCATCTTTGGGAGCGCCGGGCGCTTGCCCGCGTCATGTTCGAGCCGCCGCTTGGGCCGAAACTCCAGCGCAAGCTCGCGGCCATGATCGAGGCGCGGTTGCCGTCAGACCGTGCCGGCACGGTTCCCGCCGCTCTGACTGCGGCGGCGGTCGCTGCGTCGCAACTGGCCGTGCTCAGGCTGTGGCTGACAGGCGAGGTTCCCTGCGAACCCGGGATCCTTGCGCGCCAACTCACGGAATGGCGCAAGGCACCCTGACCCGAACATCGCGAGACCGTGATCAGCCGCCCTCGGCCTCGCTTTCGCTGCCGCCTTCACTGCTGGCGATGGCCGCGATCTGGGCTTCCAGCGCCTGGCGAACCTCGGGCGAGCATTCGCTGGCGGGAGCAGTGGCCTCGGCCGACGCGGTCGGAGCGGGCGCGACGATCAGGTCCTCGACCAGGCTCTCGGCGGCGGCGCGGAGCGGCGGCTCCTCGATGCCGGCGACGGCGGTCTGGGCCAAGCGGGTCGCGTCCACGTCCTGCCAGCCGCAGGTCGCGGCGGCCTGGCGCAGGGTCTGGGCGGCGCGGATGCCCTGGACGATCTCGGGGTTGCTGGCCTCGAGCGCGGCGAGGGCGGCGTTGCGCCCGGCCTGTTCCACATCGATCTCGCCGCACGCCGAGACGGCGAACGCCGCGACCGCCGAGAGACCCAGAACCCAACGCGCCATGCCGATCACTCCTTCAAGACCTGCAGGCTGACTTAGGGCGTCCGGTCCCCAGCGGGAAGCGTGACCTATTGGCCATGCGCCCCTCGACCCGGCTTCAGCGCCGTTTGCCCTTGCGCACGCCTTTCAGTCCGCCGGAGGATTTGCCGCCCCCTCGGCCGTCGTTGCGGGGCTTGGGCCCGCCTGGCCGTCCCTTGCCCCGTGAAGGGCGTGCGTCGCCACCGCGTCCCCGGATGCCCAGCCGCGGAGCCGGCGCATTGGGATCGCGCGGCTCGGGATCGCTCAGCATCTCGAACAGCAGGCCGCCCGTGACCGGGGTGGCCTCGGTCAGCTTGACCTCTACCATGCGGCCCAGGCTGTAGCGCTGGCCGCTGCGTTCGCCGACCAAGGCGTGGGCGCGGTCGTCGTGGGTGAAATATTCGTTGCCAAGCGACGACACGGGCACCAGTCCGTCGGCCCCCGTCTCGTCCAGCCGGACGAACAGGCCGAAGCGGGTCACGCCGGTGATGCGGCCAGTGAAGGTCGCGCCGACGCGGTCCTCCAGGAAGGCGGCGATGTAGCGATCCATGGCGTCGCGCTCGGCGGCCATGGAGCGGCGCTCGGTCGTCGTCACCTGATCGGCGATGGCGGGCAGTTCGGCGATCTCGCGATCGGTCAGGCCGTCCTTGCCCAGGCCCAGCGCACGGATGAGGCCGCGATGGACGATCAGGTCGGAGTATCGCCGGATCGGCGAGGTGAAGTGGGCGTAGCGGTCCAGGTTCAGGCCGAAGTGGCCGACGTTCTCGGGCGAATAGATCGCCTGCATCTGGCTGCGCAGGACCACCTCATTGACAACCTCGGCGTGGGGGCCGTCACGGGTCTCGTCGAGAAGCTTGTTGAAGCGCTTGGTCGTCGCCGGTTCGCCCTTGTTCCACGGCTTGCCGATGGTCGAGAGGAAGTCTGCGAGGTTGAAGACCTTCTCCTGGCTGGGGGCTTCGTGGACCCGAAAGATGAGCGGCGTCTTCTGCTGCTCCAGGGTTTCGGCAGCGCAGACGTTGGCCTGCACCATCATCTCCTCGATCAGCCGATGGGCCTCCAGGCTGACGCGCTTCTCGATCGAGGCGATGCCGCCGTCCGGCGACATGCGGATGCGGCGCTCGGCGCTCTCGATCTGCAGCGGGCTGCGCTTCAGTCGGCCCTTCAGCATGGTGCGGTAGGCGTTCCACAGCGGATAGAGGATGGTCTCCATGATCGGGCCGGTGGCGTCGTCGATATCGCCATCGATCGCGGACTGGGCCTGTTCGTAGGACAGCTTGGCCTGGCTGCGCATCAGGCCGCGATGGAAGCGGTGAGACAGCTTCCGCCCATCCTTGTCGAAGACCATCCGCACGGCCAGAGTCGCGCGGTTCTCACCCTCCTTCAGGCTGCACAGCCCGTTCGACAGGCGCTCGGGCAGCATCGGCTCGACCCGGTCGGGGAAGTAGGTGGAGTTGCCTTTGGCCCGGGCCTCGCGGTCCAGGTTGGTGCCCGGCCGGACGTAGGCGGCCACGTCGGCGATTGCGACCCAGACCACCCAGCCGCCCTCGTTCTTGGGGTCGTCGTCGCGGGCGGCATAGACCGCGTCGTCATGGTCTCGCGCGTCGGCGGGGTCGATGGTGATGAAGGGGATGTCCCTGAGGTCGTCGCGGCCCTTGAGCGTCGGCAGGTCCTGATCCTCGGCCTCCTGCTCGACCGCTTCGGAAAAGCCGGTCGGGACGCCGTGGGCGTGGATGGCGATGAGCGACGCGGCGCGCGGGTCGTCCTCACGGCCGATGGTCTCCAGGATCTTGCCGCGCTTGAAGCCATAGCGGTGGTCGCCCTTCTCGATGGCGGCCAGCACGAGGTCGCCGTCCTTGAGGTCGGTCGCCTGAACGGCTGGCACGATCAGCACGTCCTTAGAGCGGCGGTCGACGGGCTCGACGCGGGTCTCGCGAGCGGCCTTGCGGATCACGCCCAGCACCCGGTTCGTCCCGGCGTCCAGCCGCTTGATGAGGCGGGCTTCCCAGCCGTTGGGGCCGTGCTGGAACTTGACCAGCACGCGGTCGCCCAGGCCCGGCGCGGGGCCGGGTTTGGATTTGTCTGGAATCAGCACCGCGCTCGGCGCATCGGCCGAGGCCTCCACGAGACGGACATGGAGGTCGCCGTCGACGTCGCGTTCGGTCACGTCGGCCACGCCGACGGGGGGCAGGGCGCCGGCTTCGGAGAAGCCCTTGCGGCCTCGCTTGCCGAGCTTTCCGGCCGCTTCGAGCTCACGGATCATTTCGCGCAGGCGGCGGCGGTCCTCGCCCTTGAGGCCGAAGTGGCGGGCGATGTCGCCCTTCTCCGCTGATCCGGCGTCGCGCAGGAAGGCCAGCAGCGTGGCCTCGTCCGGCAATCCGGCGGCGGGTCGTTTGGGTGTCTTTGTCATTCAGTCTTTCGGTTCGCCGGGCGCATCGGCCTCGCCGGGATTGAGATAAGGGACGCCCAGGGCGGCGGCGGCGCGCGCCAAGCCGCGATCGAGCGTCAGAAGGGTCGCGCCCAGGCGATGGGCGGCGGCGATGTGGATGGCGTCGGGCGCGCGAAGGGCGAGCTCGCGATGTCGGACCAGTTCCGCTGCGCGATGGATGTCAGCCGACGATACCTTGACCGCCTCGCCCGCGTTCAGCGCCCAGTGGTCGAGATCGGCATAGAAGAGATCGATATCGCCTAGCTGGGCCGCACCTGTCCGAACCCGCTTGGCCAGGGCCGCTGAGGCTTCTGCCCGGCAGAAATCGCTCACCAGAGGCAGTCGTTCGCCGTGGCGCAGGGTCTCATAGACCGCCTGACTGGACGGCTCGTCAGCGATGATCGCCACCAGCGCGCTGGCGTCGAAATAGAGGCTCACTCAGGATCGCCGTCGCGCATGCTGCGAACCAGCTCGGCAGCCGACATGCCCAGCGGCGGGCGCTGCTTGCGTCGCTCGTTCAATTGGTCGATCAGCGCCCATCGCTCCTCGACCGTCAGCTTGGGCGCCGGGTTCAGTTCGGCGATCGGCTTGCCATGCCGCGTGATGGTGATCTTCTCGCCTTCCTGCACTCGATCAAGCAGGTGGGTGAAGTTGTTCTTGGCTTCGGCGACGCCATAGGTGGCCATGACGGCTCTCCTGTTCTGGCCATAAATATAGCCATAATCGGCTCTTCCGACAACGCTTGTCCCCCCGCCGGGCCGCCTCTAGCTTCCGGCCTCGAATCCGGAGCCGTTCATGTCCCTCACGCCTGTGCCCACCTTGATCGCCCCGACGGGGTCGTTGCTCGACCTGATCGGCAAGACACCGATGGTGGAGGTGACGCGGATCGACACCGGCCCGTGCCGCCTGTTCCTGAAGCTTGAAGCTCAGAACCCCGGGGGGTCCATCAAGGACCGCATCGCCCTGTCGATGATCGAGGCGGCGGAAGCCGAGGGGTGGCTGAAACCGGGCGGAACCATCGTCGAGGCGACGGCCGGAAACACGGGTCTGGCCCTGACCCTGGTCGGTCAGGCCAAGGGCTATAAGGTGTTGCTGGTCATCCCGGACAAGATGTCCAAGGAAAAGATTCAACACTTGAGGGCCATGGGGGCCGATGTCCGCCTGACGCGCTCCGACGTCGCCCACGGCCATCCGGAATACTACACCGACATGGCCGAGCGGCTGGCCCAGCAGATCCCGGGCGGCTTCTTCGTCAATCAGTTCGCCAACCACGCAAACAGCGCCGCCCATGTGAAGACCACTGGGCCTGAAATCTGGGAACAGATGGGCGGAGACATGGACGCCTTCGTCGCGGGCATCGGTTCGGGCGGGACCATTACGGGCGTGGGGCAGTTCCTGAAGAGCCGGGGCGCGAAGACCGAGATCGTGCTGGCCGATCCAGTCGGCTCGGTGTTGGCCGGCATCGTCAACGATGGCGTCCCGGGGCCGGAGGGCAGCTACACCGTCGAGGGCATCGGCCAGAACTTCGTGCCGGACACGGCCGACATGAGCCTGATCGACAAGGCCTACTCCATTCCTGATGCGGAGGCCGTCGCGACTGTCCGCGAGTTGCTGCTGAAGGAAGGCATCCTGGCCGGATCGTCGTCGGGCACCCTGATCGCGGCGGCGCTCCGTTGGTGCCGCGAGCAGACCGAGCCGAAGCGGTGCGTGACCTTCGTCTGCGACACGGGGGCGAAGTATCTCAGCAAGGTCTACAACGACGCGTGGCTGGCCGATCAAGGGCTGGGCGAGCGGGAGCTGCACGGAGACCTGTCCGACCTGATTAGTCGCAAGTACGAAAACGGCGACGTGGTGACCGCCGGGCCCGACGACACCCTGGACACCGCCTTCAAGCGCATGCGGAGCGCCGACGTCAGCCAGCTGCCGGTCATTCAGGACGGCCGGCTGGTCGGTATTCTGGACGAGAGCGACATCGTCCACATCATGAATACCGATGAGATTACGCGGAAGGAACGTTTCGCCAAGCCGGTGTCCTCGGCCATGACCCGCGATCTGGACACGGTTCAGGTGTCCGAGCCTCTGGACGCCCTGATCCCTCTGTTCGACCGCGACCGGGTCGCCATCGTGCTGGACGGGGAAAAGTTCGTCGGCCTGATCGCCCGCGTCGATCTCATCAACCACCTGAGTCTGAACCGGTAGTTGGGATAGTGCACCAGATGCACTATGTAGTCCCATGGTGACGCTCCACCGGGCGCCATCGTGGAAGATCGCGGTCTATGGCCGAGACCACGGCGTCCCGCACTTCCACATCGAAGGCAAGGGTTGGAGGTGCTCCGTGTCGATCGCGACGCTCGACTTGATTATCGGCGACCCGCCAAAGGCGGCCTTTATCGAAGCGACGGCTTGGGCCGCCGGGCGACAGGTGGAACTGCTGAAAACCTGGCGGGATCTCAATCCATGAGCGGCGAAGCGACCCACGCGCTGGAGTCGGTCCGGGCGCTGGAGGGCTTCCGGCTGGTCCTCGGCTGGAACGGGGCCGAACAGGCGACGATCGATCTCTCGACCGTCGTGAAGACGAGGCCGTTCCGCGCGTTGTCCGATCCAGACGTCTTCAGTCAGGTCGAGCTGGGCGACTGGGGGCACTCGGTCGTCTGGCCGGGTGATACGGAGATGGGCGCGGATTCGCTGTGGCTCGACAGCTTGTCGTTCTGGGGGCGGGAAGACACGCGCGCCTTTCTCGAGTGGCGGCTGCGAAACGGCCTGTCGCTCAGCGGCGCGGCCGAGGCGCTCGGCCTGTCGCGCAGAACCGTCGCCTATTATTCCGGAGGGCGGCCGGTGCCGCGCTCCATCCTGCTGGCCTGCAAAGGCTGGGACGCTTTGAAGGCCGCCTGACCGATGATCAAGAACAGCCAGGGCTTCTCGACCCGCGCGATTCATGCGGGCCAGCGGCCGGACCCCACGACCGGTGCGGTCATGACGCCGATCTACGCCACCTCGACCTATGCCCAGGAAAGCCCCGGCGTGAACCAGGGCTATGAGTACGCCCGCGGCAAGAACCCGACGCGCGAGGCGTTCGAGGCCTGCATCAACGATCTGGAAGGCGGGATCCAGGCGTTCGGCTTCGCCTCGGGCATGGCGGCGACGTCCACGGCGCTGGAGCTGCTGGACGCCGCGTCGCACATCGTCACCGGCGACGATCTGTATGGCGGCTCGTGGCGGCTGTTCGAGCGGGTGCGGCGGCGCTCGGCGGGGCTGGATTTCGCCTACGTCGACATGGCGGACCTGGCGGCCGTCGAGGCGGCGATCACGCCGAGGACCAGGATGATCTGGGCCGAGACGCCCACCAATCCGCTGATGAAGCTGGCCGACATCGCGGGCCTGTCGAAGATCGCCAAGCGGCACGGTCTGGTGCTGGTCGTCGACAACACCTTCGCCACGCCGTGGAGCCAGCAGCCGCTGAGCCTGGGCGCCGACATCGTCATGCATTCGGCGACCAAGTATCTGAACGGCCATTCGGACGTCATCGCCGGGGTGCTGGTGGCGAGGGACGCCGAGATCGCCGCCCAACTGAAGTTCCTGCAGAACTCCGTCGGCGGGGTGATGGGGCCGTTCGACGCCTTCCTGGTCAACCGGGGCCTTAAGACGCTGGGCATCCGCATGAAGGCGCACAACGAGAATGCGCTGGCCGTCGCCCGCTGGCTGGAGGACCGGTCCTGCGTCAGCCGCGTGCTCTATCCCGGCCTGATCAGCCATCCGCAGCATGAGCTCGCGGCGCGCCAGATGAACGGCCGGTTCGGCGGCATGGTGACCTTCTTCGTCGACGGCGACCTGTCGCGGACCAAGCAGGTGCTGGAGCGGTTCCAGGTCTTCACGCTCGCGGAGTCGCTGGGCGGCGTCGAAAGCCTGGTGAACCACCCGGCGATCATGACCCACGCCTCGGTGCCCAAGGAGCTGCGGGAAGCCGGGGGCGTGACGGACAATCTGGTCCGGCTGTCGGTGGGGGTCGAGGATCTGGAAGACCTGCTGGCGGACCTGGAGCAGGCGCTGGCCTGACCCCGAAGGCGGCGGAGGAGGCGAGCCCCCTCCGCCGGAGCCCGCTTACTCGGGAATCGAGACGGCGTCGGTGACGTGGATCACGCCGTTGGACTGGAAGACGTCGGCCTGGGTCACCCGGGCCTTGCCGCCCTTCTCGTCAGTCAGGACGACCGCGCCGTTCTCCAGGCTGGCGGTCAGGGTGTCGCCCGAGACGGTGGTGATCTCGGCCGAGCCGCCGCCGGCCTCGATCAGGGCGATGACGTCGGCGGCGGCCACGCGGCCGGCCACGACGTGGTAGGTCAGGATCTTGGTCAGGATGGCGCGGTTGGCCGGCTGGACCAGGCTCTCAACGGTGCCGGCAGGCAGGGCGGCGAAGGCCGCGTCGGTCGGGGCGAAGACCGTGAACGGACCGGGGCCCGACAGCGTCTCGACCAGGCCGGCGGCCTGGACGGCGGCGACCAGGGTCGTGTGGATTGGCGAGTTAACGGCGTTCTCGACGATCGTCTTGTTCGGATACATGGCCGCGCCGCCGACGGTGACGGTCTGGCCGTGGCCGCCGCCGTGATGATCGGCGAGGGCGACGGGGGCGGCGGCCAGCAGGGCGGCGGCCGAGACGGCGCCGGCGAGGATCTTGAGCGTCATGGGAGGTTCCTGAGCTTGCGATCGCCATGCTGCGATCAGCTCAGGGACGACCCCGCTTGCGGCCCGGATGCCGTGCAGCTTGCCGCGCGGCGAGCCGCCGCAGGGGTCGCACCTGTCAGAAGGCGATCAGTACGGCGGCGACGAGCGCGTCTTCATACTGCTCGCCCTGGTCGCTGATGTCGGTGCCGTGCCAGGCGAGCTCCAGTTCGACGATCTCGGTCAGTTCATAGGCCACGCCCGCGCTCCAGCCGGTGTAGTCGGGGGCGTCGTCCTGTTCGCGTCGGCCGACGGTCAGCCCGGCCTGCCAGCGATCCGCCACGGGGAAGCGCATGCGCGTCTCGATCCAGGTCCAGGCTTCGGTCGATCCCAGGCCGTCGGGCGAATGCTCGACGCGGAATCGGGCGTCGGCGGCGCCGAAGTCGCGCATGACGTCGAACTGGAACTCCACGGCGGCGTGGTCCTGACCGGGATCGGCGTCGACCCGCCACTTGTGCGAGACCGAAGTGTCGAAGTCGAAGCCGCCGCCCGAGAACTGCCAGCCCGCCTCGACCTCGGTCTCGACGTCCGAGCCGCCTGCGTCGATCGTCTCGAACTCGGCGTCGGCATAGAAGCCGCTGGCGGCGTTGTACTGGACCTCGCCGAAGACGTAGGCGTCGCCGCCGCTCTTGGACGCGCCCTTGGAGCGGTTCTCGGTGCCGCCGCCCAGTTCGAAGGTCCAGGGCGAGCCGCGCTCCGGATCATAGCGGGCGTTGTCACGATCCTGGGCGTAGGCCAGGCCGGGCAGGGCGAGGAGAAGAGCGGAGACGAAGGCGGGGACGCGGCACATCCGCCCCGTCTAGGCGACCCCGACCTTGTTGGCGAACTCTTCCGTCGCCTGAGCGTATTCCGACCGCAGCCGCGCGACCAGTTCGCCCGCCGGGACGACGTCGTGAACCGCGCCGGCTCCTTGCCCGGCCGACCAGACCGTCTTCCACGCCTTGGCCTCGTCGCCCATGTCCAGCTTGTGCTCGGGCAGGGTCTTGGGGTCGATCCCGTTGGCTTGCAGCGACTTGATCATGAAGTTGGCCGGGATGCCCGAGACCGCCGGCGTGTGGACGATGTCGGTCGCGCCGCTTTCGATGATCATGTCCTTGTAGGCGGCGGGCGCCATCGCCTCGGTGGTGTTGATGAAGCGCGTGCCCATGTAGGCGAAGTCGGCCCCCATCATCAGGGCGCCGGCCACGTCCTGACCCGTCGACAGACAGCCCGACAGGATGATCGTGCCCTTGAAGAAGGTCCGGACCTCGTTGATCAGGGCGAAGGGATTGATGATGCCCGCGTGCCCGCCCGCGCCGTTGGCCACCAGGATCAGGCCGTCCACCCCGCTCTCGGCCGCCTTCCGGGCGTGGCGGACATTGGCGATGTCGTGGAAGACCACGCCGCCATAGCCGTGGACCGCGTCGACCACGTCGCGCACGGCCCCCAGCGAGGTGATGATCAGCGGGACCTTCTCCTCGACCGAGACCATCATGTCGGCCATCAGGCGCGGGTTGGTCGGGTGGACGATGTGGTTGACCCCGAAGGCGGCCGCGTCTGGTGTCAGCCGGGATTTGATGTCCTGCAGCCATTCCCGATAGCCCTCGGTCGTCCGCTGGTTCAGCGACGGGAAGGTGCCGATCACCCCGGCGTTGCAGGCCTCGACCACCAGATCGGGCCCGGACACCAGGAACATGGGCGCCGCGATCACCGGCAGTTTCAGGCCCTTGGTCAGGGAGGCGGGAATGGCCATGGCGTTCGCTCCGTTTCGTTTGGCTACGCTTAACCGGCTGCCCATACGGAAGGCAAATGCTGGATCGCCAGCCGCTGTTAACCCGTGAGGCAAGACGGCGCCGCATGATCCCCAGCTTGTTAATACTTTGTCTGTTCTGTGTATGTTCCTAATTGTTCAGTCTAGAGCCGGCCACACCCGGGCATCGTGGTTAAATCTCGTCAACTAATCCCATTGAGACCCATTCCATCCCATGCTATCCCAATCACTGAGTTGGGGTGCGGCGCCGGCATGTCGGGCGCGGGGATGAGTTCAGGGACGGGCCGACGGGTCCGGGTGGGCAGGGCGTGTTTCTCTCGACCTATGAGAAGCAGCTGGACGGCAAGCGCCGTCTCCTGATCCCCCAGGAGTTCCGCACGCCCGAAAACGGCGCCGAGCACGGGGTGTTCTGTTTCTTCTCGGTGGAATCCGATTGTCTGGAGGCCGGCGGCGACAAGCTGATGGCCGAGTATGTCGCCCTGATCGAAAGCCTGCCCTTCGGCGACGACTGGCGCACCGCGCTGGAAGAGACGGTGTACGCCGGCCAGAAGCCGCTGGCCTACGATTCCGGCGGCCGCATCACCCTGCCCGAGGGCCTGATCGAGGACGCTGGCCTGTCGGAAGACGTGGTCATCGTCGGCATGGGGCCGCGTTTCCAGATCTGGGATCGCGCCCGCTGGATGGGCCGCAAGGAAGAGCGTCGCCAGCTGGCCCGCAAGGCTATGCGCGAGCGCGGCGAGTTCGCGCGTCGCCGCCTGCCGGGGAACGACCAGTGAGCGGCCCGCATGCGCCTGTCCTTCTGGCCGAGGTGATCGAGGCCCTGGCCCCGAAGCCCGGCGACGTCGTGGTCGACGCGACCTTCGGCGCGGGCGGCTACACCCGGGCCATCCTGGCGACGGGGGCCGAGGTCATTGCGCTCGACCGCGACCCGACGGTCCAGCCCCACGCCGACGCCGTCGCGAACGACTTCCCCGGAAAGTTCCAGCTGGTCCGCACGCCGTTCTCTGGCCTGGCCGAGGCCTTCGCCGACAGCGGCAAGGCGCGGCTGGACGGGGCGGTGTTCGACATCGGCGTGTCGTCGATGCAGCTGGACCAGGCCGAGCGCGGCTTCTCCTTCATGCGCGACGGGCCGCTGGACATGCGCATGTCGGGCGAGGGCGAGAGCGCCGCCGACATCGTCAACACCTGGGACCACGGGCCGCTGGCCCATATCCTCAAGCTCTATGGCGAGGAGCGTCAATCGGGCCGGATCGCCACCGCCATCCTGCGCCGCCGGATCAGCCATCCCTTCACCCGCACGCTGGATCTGGCCGAGGTGGTGGAGAAGGCGCTGGGCGGCCGGCGCGGGGCTCCGACCCATCCGGCGACCCGCACCTTTCAGGCGCTGCGCATCGCCGTGAACGACGAGCTGGGCGAGCTGACCGCCGGGCTGGAAGCGGCCGAGGCGACCCTGTCGCCGGGCGGGCGTCTGGTGGTCGTGACCTTCCATTCGCTGGAAGACCGGATCGTGAAGGCCTTCCTGACCGAGCGCAGCGGCAATGCGCCGGGCGGCTCGCGCCACGCCCCGGTCGCGGTCGAGACCCGCAAACCCAGCTTCGTCCTGTCGTTCAAGGGCGCGCGTGAGGCCGGGGCGGCTGAGCTCGCCGCCAACCCCCGCGCCCGCTCGGCCCGTCTGCGCGCCGCCGTGCGCACCGAGGCCCCGGCCTGGAGGGCGGCGGCATGACCCGCAACCCGGTACAGACCCTGTTCGACTGGAAGGTCCGCGGCATCCGCTGGATCGAGATCATCCTGGCGGTAGTGGTGGTCGCCCTGGTGCTGGGCGTCTACGTCGCCAAGGCCGCCGCCGCCCGCGAGAGCGCCCAGATCGCCCAGCTGGAGCGCGAGATCGCCGAGACGACGCAGCGCGTCCGTCTGCTCCGCGCCGAGGCCGCCCGCCTGGAGCAGCCCGGACGTCTGGAGGCGTTGTCGCGCACCGCCGGTCTCGCGCCCGTCGAGATGGAGCGTCAGGCGGACGCGAGCGCGCTGGACCGTCTCGTCCCTCTCCCCGAGCCGGTGCCGGTCGCGGCGGCGCCTGCTGAGGCTGCTGCCGACGACGCCGGGCCGACCTCCGACGTCGCCTCGGCCGAGCCTGTCGTCGCCTCCGCTGAGGAGCCGGTGCGATGACCATTCAGGATCACCGCGCCTTCCGCCCCGCGCCCGGCGCCCGCCCGGTGACCTCGGCGGTCTCGCCCTGGCTGCGCTGGCTGTCGGAGGCGATCTGGTTCGTCGAGCACGCCTTTGAGCGCGCCCGCGCAGACGCCAAGCCGGAAGAGGACACCCGCGTCCGCATCGTCCTGATCCAGGCGCTGTTCATCGGGGTCTTCGTCCTGCTGGCGGCCGGAGCCACCCGGGCCGCGCTTCTGGCTCCCCAGGGGGGTGCCCGCTTCGCCTCCGCCCCCGGTGCCCTCCAGCGCGCTGACCTGACCGACCGCAACGGCGCGCTTCTGGCCACCAACATCACCCACTACGGCCTCTACATCGACCCGACCGAGGTCTGGGACCGCGAGGCCGCCTTCCGCCAGATCCGCCAGGCCCTGCCGGGCGTCTCGGCGCGCCGCCTGCGTCGCGTTCTGGACGGCGATCGCCGCCTGATCGTCCAGCCGGGCCTGACCCCGGCCGAGCGTCAGGCGGTTCATGCGCTCGCCCTGGGCGGCGTCTCCTTCGAGCCCGAGGATCGCCGCGTCTATCCGCTCGGGACCGCGGCCGCCCACGTCATCGGCGCGGCCGATACGGGCGGGCAGGGCATCTCCGGCGCCGAACTGGCATTCGACGACGCCATCCGTCAGGCGGGGGCGCAGGGCCAGGACTTCGCCCTGTCCATCGACCTGCGCGTCCAGGGCGTGCTGGAGAACGAACTCGCCGCCGCCGCGACCGAGGCCGGGGCCAAGGGCGCCGTGGGCGTCGTCGCCGACGCCACGACCGGCGAGGTCCTGGGCATGGCGTCGTGGCCGACATTCGATCCCAACGACCGGGGCGACGCGCCGGAAGGGGCCACCCTGAACCGCGTCACTTCGGCCCACTACGAGATGGGCTCGGTGTTCAAGACCTTCACCGTCGCCGCCGCGCTCGACACCGGCCGGGCCGACCTGGATACGATGATCGATGCGTCCGAGGCCTTCTACATCGGCAACCGCCGGATCGCGGACTTCCACGCGACCAACAAGATCCTGTCGCTGGAGGAGGTGTTCATCCACTCCTCCAACATCGGCACCTCGCGTCTGGCGGTCGAAATGGGCGCCGACACCATGCGCGACTACTTCCAGCGCCTGGGCCTGCTCGACGCCGCACCCATCGAGCTGAAGGAAAGCGCCCGGCCGCGCCGTCCGCGCCAGTGGGACGACTCGACCCGCGCGTCGCTCTCGTTCGGCTACGGCATCATGATCACGCCCTTGCAGATGACGGCGGCGACGGCGGCCCTGGTCAACGGCGGCGTCTATCGTCCCCTGACCCTACGGCGCGGCGGAACCGGTGATGAGGGCCGTCGCGTGGTCAGCCCCGAGACTTCGGCCGCTATCCGCGAGCTGATGCGCGCCAATGTGCTGCGCGGTTCCGGCCGCTCGGCGGACGCGGAAGGTCTGCGCGTCGGTGGCAAGACCGGCTCGGCGAACAAGCTGGTCAACGGCCGCTACGACGCCTCTCACGGCGTCGGCTCCTTCGCCTCGGTCTTTCCGGCGGACGGGCCGGACACGGCACGTCGCTACGTCGTCTTCGTTCTGGTCGATGAGCCGAGCCAGGGCTCGCGCCTGGGCGGGGCCGTGGCCGCCCCGGTCGTCGGCCGCGTCATCGACCGCATAGCGGGTTTCCTCGGTGTCCAGCGCCGCATCGACCCGCCCGCGCCCGTCGAGGCGGCCCAATGAGCGCGGTCCGCCTGTCCGACCTGCTGCGCCGCGACGTCCCATCGGACCCGGAGATCACCGGCATCACCGCCGACAGCCGCAAGGTCGCCTCCGGCCATCTGTTCGTCGCCCTACCGGGCACGGCCGCCGATGGCCGCGCCTTCATCCCCCAGGCCCTGGCGCAGGGCGCCGCCGCTGTCCTCGCGCCCCAGGATACGCCCGACGGGGTCGCCCCGCTGCTGGTCCGCTCCGGCGACGTGCGTCGGGCCTATGCTCTGGCCGCGCGCGGCTTCTACGGGGCCCAGCCCGCCACCTGCGTGGCCGTGACGGGCACCAACGGCAAGACCTCGGTCGCCGCCTTCTGCCGTCAGATCTGGGCCGCGCTGGGTCGGAAGTCCGCCAGCATGGGCACGCTCGGCGTCGTCGCCCAGTCCGGCAAGACCACCGAGGCCCTGACCCCGCCCGGCCTGACCAGCCCCGACGCCGCCGACGCCGCCCGCCTGTTGGCGACGCTGGCCGAAGGCGGCGTGACCCATCTGGCGCTGGAAGCCTCGTCCCACGGCATCGACCAGCGGCGTCTGGACGGGGTGACGCTGAAGGCGGCGGCCTTCACCAACCTGACCCAGGACCACCTCGACTATCACGGCACCATGGAGGCCTATCGCGAGGCCAAGCTGCGGCTGTTCGAGACCTTGCTGCCGCGCGGTCGCACCGCCGTCCTGAACGCCGATTCCGACGCCTATTCCGAGTTCGCCGCCGCCTCGATCATGTCCGGGCTGGGCGTCATGGGCGTGGGCGAGCGGGGCCGCGACCTCAGCCTGATCGAGCGCCGCGCCGTGCCCGAGGGCCAGCGCCTGATCCTCGACGTCCGAGGTCAGCGCCACGAGGTGCTTCTGCCGCTCGCCGGCGCCTTTCAGGCCTCGAACGCCCTGGTCGCGGCGGGCCTGTGCATCGCCTCGGGCGAGGACGCAGGGCGGACGCTGGCGGCGCTGGAACACATCACTGGCGCGGCCGGACGGCTCCAGCGCATCGCGGGACCGGGTCGCGGCGAGGCCTATGTCGACTATGCCCACACGCCCGACGGTCTCGAGACGGTGCTGAAGGCGCTGCGCCCCCACGCCACCGGCCGCCTGATCGTCGTCTTCGGCGCGGGCGGCGATCGCGACCGGGGCAAGCGGCCGATCATGGGTGAGATCGCCGGGCGTCTGGCCGACATCGCCATCGTCACCGACGACAACCCGCGCTCCGAGGACGCCGAGGCGATCCGCGCCGAGGTCCGCACCGGCTGCCCCTTCGCGCTGGAGATCGGCGACCGCCGCTCCGCCATCCGCGAGGCCATCGGCATGATGAAGGACGGAGATGTGGTCGTCGTCGCCGGAAAAGGGCATGAACAGGGCCAGATCGTCGGCGGCGTGACCCACCCCTTCGACGACGCCACCGAAGTCGCCGAGGCCCTGAGACTGCATGCCTGATACGAACTCGCCGCTGTGGACGGCGCAAGACATCGCCCTGGCCACCGGCGGCCGGATCGAAGGCGGCGTCTTCGACGTCGCCGGGGTCACCTACAACAGCCGCGAGATCCAGCCGGGCGACCTGTTCCTGGCGCTGAAGGGCGCGCGTGACGGCCATGATTTCGCGGGTTCGGCCTTCGAAGCGGGCGCGGCCGGCGCCCTGGTCGAGCGTCCCGTCGACGGCGGCCCCTGTATCGTGGTGCCGGATACGCAGAAGGCGCTGGAGGCGCTGGGCGCCGCCGCCCGCGACCGCGCCCCCCACATCCGGCGTGGGGCCGTCACCGGCAGCGTCGGCAAGACCAGCGTCACCCAAGCCATCAAGGCCGGCCTCGATCTGGCGGGTCCGGCCCATGCCTCGATCAAGAGCTACAACAACCACATCGGCGTGCCCCTGACGCTGGCCCGCATGCCGGCCTCGGTCGAGCGGGCGGTCTTCGAGATCGGCATGAACGCGCCCGGCGAGATCGCGCCCCTGTCTCGTCAGGTCCAGCCGCACGCGGCCTGCGTCACCACCGTCGGCCCGGTCCACATCGAGGCGTTTTCGGATGGCGAGGCGGGCGTGGCGCGCGAGAAGGCGTCGATCTTCCAGGGCCTCGGCCCCGGCGGCCTGGCCGTCGTCAACGGCGACAATCCCTGGTTCGAGACCCTGCATCAGGCCGCGCTGCACGTCGGCGCGCGGGTGGCCACCTTCGGGTCGGAGACCTTCCACGACGCCCGCCTGATCGACTTCGCCCCGTTCGATGGTGGCGCGCGCGTGACCGCCCAGGTGTGGGGTCGCACCCACGTCTTCCCGCTCCGCCAGTCTGGTTTCCATTGGGGCCTCAACAGCCTGGCCGTCATCCTCATGCTGGACGCGCTGGATGTGCCGGTCGAGACGGCGCTGGCCGCGCTCGGCGAGTTCGAGCCGCTGAAGGGGCGGGGCGAGACCCGCACGGTCCATATAGCCGGCGGCACCTTCACCCTGATCGACGAGAGCTACAACGCCAATCCCCTGTCGATGAAGGCGGGCTTCCTGTCGCTGGGGGCCAAGGCGATCCAGCGCGGCGGACGTCGCGTCGTCGTCCTGACCGACATGCTCGAGCTGGGCGACCAGTCTCGCGTGCTCCACGCCGGGCTTTCCGAGCCGATCGAGGCCGCCGCCATCGACGTGGTCCATGCCGCAGGCCCCGAGATGCGCCACCTCTACGACGCCGTCGCGCCCGAGCGCCGGGGCGTCTGGGCCCCGACCGCCGCCGACCTCGCCGAGCAGGCGGAGGACCTCGTCGGGCCGAACGACATCGTCATGGTGAAGGGCTCGAACGGATCGAAGGCGTCGCTTGTGGCGGCGGCGCTCCTACGGCTAGAGCGGGCGGACACAGCGGGGGCCTGATGTTCTATCTTCTGTATCTCTACTACGCCGACGTGGCGCAGGATTACCCCCTGCTCAACCTGATCCAGTACCAGACGGTGCGGGTCGCCCTGGCCATGGCCACGGCCATGATCGTCGCGGTGGCGATGGGCAGCCGGTTCATTTCCTGGATGCGGATCAAGCAGGGCAAGGGCCAGCCGATCCGCGCCGACGGCCCCGTCAGCCACCTGTCCAAGGTCGGCACGCCGACGATGGGCGGCCTGATGATCCTCGCCGGCATCGGCGTGGCGGTGTTCCTGTGGGGAGACCTGACCAACCCCTACATCTGGATCGTGTCCCTGGTGACCGCCGCCTTCGGCGTGCTCGGCTTCGTCGACGACTACGCCAAGGTCACCAAGCAGAGCTCGGCCGGCCTGACGTCCAAGCAGAAGCTGGCGGCCCAGATCGCCGTGTCGGTGGTCGCGGGCGTTCTCGTGGTGCTCTGGATGACGCGGTCGCCGACCTCGCCGGGGCTGGAGACCTCGATCGCCTTTCCGTTTTTCAAGGACGTGCTGCTGAACATCGGCTGGTTCTACGTCGCCTTCGCCGCCTTCACGATCGTTGGCTTCTCCAATGCGGTGAACCTGACCGATGGGCTGGATGGTCTGGCCATCGTGCCGGTGATGATGTCGGCGGCGGCCTTCGGGATCATCGCCTATCTCGTCGGCAACTTCATCTTCTCGGACTATCTTGGCGTCCACCATGTGCCGGGATCGGGCGAGCTCGCCATCTTCTGCGCCGCCATCATCGGCGGAGGCACGGGCTTCCTCTGGTACAACGCCCCGCCGGCCAAGATCTTCATGGGCGACACCGGCTCGCTCGCATTGGGCGGCGCGCTTGGCTCCATCGCGGTGGCCACCAAGCATGAGCTGGTGCTGGGCATCGTCGGCGGCCTGTTCGTGGTGGAAGCCGCCTCGGTGATGATCCAGGTCGCCTACTTCAAGGCCACCAAGAAGCGCATCTTCCTGATGGCCCCGATCCACCACCACTTCGAGAAGATGGGCTGGCCGGAATCCACGGTGGTCATCCGCTTCTGGATCGTGGCGGCCATGCTGGCCCTGATCGGCCTGTCGACGCTGAAACTGCGGTGATCCCGGTCCCCGGCTTCGAGGGGCGCCGCGTCGCCGTTTTCGGCCTGGGCCGCTCAGGGCTCACCGCCGCCCGCGCGCTGAAGGCCGGTGGTGCACAGCCCATTCTGTGGGACGACAGCGTGTCGTCGCGCATGCAGGCCGAGGCCGAAGGCTTCGCCGTCGAGGACCTGACCGCCGCCGACTGGTCCGGGTTCGCGGCGCTTGTGCTCTCGCCTGGCGCGCCCCTGACCCATCCCAAGCCGCACTGGACCGTTGACAGGGCCAAGGCGGCCAACGTGCCCGTCATCGGCGACATCGAGCTGTTCGCCCGCGCCCTTGCCGCACTACCTGAGGGCCGGCGTCCGAGGGTCGTCGCCATCACCGGCACCAACGGCAAGTCGACCACCACGGCCCTGATCGGCTGGGTGCTCAAGCAGGCGGGCCTGACCGTCCATGTCGGCGGCAACATCGGCATCGGCGTCCTGGCGCTTCCCGCCCCGACCCCGGAGGCTGTCTACGTCATCGAGGTCTCCAGCTATCAGCTCGACCTGACCACCAGCTTCGCCCCCGACGTCGCCATCCTGACCAACATCAGCCCCGACCACCTCGACCGCCACGGCGGCATGGAGGGCTACGTCGCGGCCAAGGCGCGGCTGTTCCAGGCGCTGGGGCCGCAGGCCGTGCCGCTGATCGGCATCGATGAGGCGGAAGGGCAGGCGATAGCGAACGCGCTGGGCGAACGTGGCGTGAGGGTCGAGGCTGTGCGAAGTCTCCCTTCTCCCCTTGCGGGAGAAGGTGGCCCGTCAGGGCCGGATGAGGGGTACGCGGTCGCACAGGAGACTTTGCCGCCAGCCCACCCTACCCACACCGAGTTTCACCCCTCATCCGTCTCGCTTCGCGAGCCACCTTCTCCCGCAAGGGGAGAAGGGACATGGGCGTGGCCCGGCCTTCTGCATGCCGACGGGAAGGCCATCGACCTCGCCCCCGCCCGCTCGCTCCCCGGGCGCCATAACGCCCAGAACGCGGCCTTCGCCTACGCCGCCGCCCGCGCGCTCGGCGTCCCGCACGACACCGCCGTCCAGGGCCTCATGACCTTCCCCGGCCTCGCTCACCGGATGGAGGAGGTCGCTCGCCTCGGCGCCGTGCGCTTCATCAACGATTCCAAGGCCACTAACGCCGACGCCGCGCGTCAGGCCCTGTCCAGCTACGGCCGCGTCTTCTGGATCGCCGGCGGTCGCGCCAAGGACGGGGGGATCGAGGATCTGACCGACCTCTTCCCCCGCGTCGCCCACGCCTATCTGATCGGCGAAGCGGCCGAGGATTTCGCGCGCACCCTGTCCTCCACGCCCCACACCCTCTGCCGCGACATGGCCACCGCCGTGCGTCAGGCCGCCGCCGACGCCGCCGAGGCCGCCGAGACGGAAGGACCCCAGGTCGTCCTCCTGTCGCCGGCCTGCGCCAGCTTCGACCAGTTCCCCGACTTCGAGGCGCGCGGAGAAGCCTTTCGCGCTGCCGTTCTTAACTTCGGAGCTACGCCTTTCGTTCAAGGTTGAGAAACCATGACCGAGGCGACCGCCACAGTTTACGTCCCGCCGTTCAGCCGCAACGACCCCAGCCCCATCGCCAAATGGTTCTGGACGGTCGATCGCGCGCTGCTGGGCGCGGCCCTGGCCTTGATGTTCCTGGGCGTCGCCCTCAGCTTCGCCTCCTCGCCCGCCGCCATCTTGGCCGATGAATCGATCACCGACCCGTTCCACTACTCCTGGCGGATGATCGTCTTCGCGACCGGCGGTCTGACCGGCATGCTGTTGATGTCGCTGCTCTCCCCGCGCGGCGTCCGGCGGATCGCGGTGCTGGCGCTTTTGGGTGCCATCGTGGTGATGATGCTGCTCCCGTTCATCGGGGACACGGTGAAGGGCGCGGCGCGCTGGGTCGATCTGGGCCCATTCAGCCTGCAGCCATCAGAGTTCGCCAAGCCCGCCCTGATCGTCTTCGCCGCCTGGATGTTCTCCGAAGGCCAGAAGGGGCAGGGGGTGCCCGGCGTCTCCATCGCTTTCGGGACCTACGCTGTCGTCGTGGCGCTCCTGCTGATCCAGCCCGACATCGGCCAGACGCTCTTGATCACCACCACCTTCATGGCCGTCTTCTTCATGGCCGGGGTGCCGCTGCGCTGGGTCGCGGTGCTGGGTGGTATCGGGGCGGCGGGTCTGGCCGGGATCTATCTGCTGTTCCCCCACGTCCAGTCGCGCGTGGCCAAGTTCGTCTCCCCGGGCGCCGAGGACACTCACCAGATCGACCGCGCGTCCGAGGCCATCCGCGCCGGCGGCCTGGTCGGGCGCGGCATCGGCGAGGGCGTGATGAAGCGCTCGGTGCCCGACCTGCACACCGACTTCATCTATTCCGTGGGCGCCGAGGAGTTCGGCCTGGTCCTCAGCCTCATCATGATCGGGCTCTACGCCTTCATCGTCGTGCGCGGCATGCGGAAGGCGCGGATGCTGAACGACCCGTTCGAGCAGACGGCGGCGGCGGGGCTGTTCATGCTGCTCGGGCTGCAGGCCTGCATCAATATAGCGGTGAACCTGAACCTCATCCCGACCAAGGGCATGACCCTGCCCTTCATCAGCTACGGCGGCTCGTCCATGCTGGCGATGGGGCTGACGATGGGGTTCGCGCTGGCGCTGACCCGTCGACGGCCGGGGGCCTATGAGCCCGGGGCCAGCCTGTACCGTCCGCGCCGGATGCTTAGCCTTAGGTAGACCTCGCCGCCCCGACCAAGCGGCGCTCGAGGCTGTGAGTTCGAGATCAGTCCCGGCCCGCCACGAGGGCCTCGACCACCGTCGGATCGGCCAGGGTCGAGGTGTCGCCCAGCGCTCCGGTCTCTCCCTCCGCGATCTTTCGCAGGATCCGCCGCATGATCTTGCCTGACCGAGTCTTGGGTAGGCCCGGCGCCCACTGGATCACGTCCGGCGCCGCGATCGGCCCGATCTCCTTCCTCACATGCGCGACCAGTTCGGCGCGCAGGGCCTCGGTGGCCTCCACCCCGGCGTTCAGCGTCACATAGGCGTAGATGCCCTGGCCCTTGATGTCGTGCGGGAAGCCGACCACCGCCGCCTCGGCCACGTCCGGATGCAGCACGAGCGCGCTCTCGACCTCGGCCGTGCCCATGCGGTGGCCCGAGACGTTGATCACGTCATCCACCCGCCCCGTGATCCAGTAGTAGCCGTCCTCGTCCCGCCGGCAGCCGTCGCCGGTGAAGTACTTGCCCGGATAGGCGCTGAAGTAGGTGTCGAAGAACCGCTGCGGGTCGCCATAGACCGTCCGCATCTGGCCCGGCCAGCTGTCGGTGATCACCAGATTGCCGCTCGTCGCGCCCTGCAGCACCGCGCCCTCGGCGTCGACCAGCTCCAGCTCCACGCCCGGCAGGGGCTTCGTCGCCGACCCCGGCTTCAGGTCGGTCGCGCCGGGCAGGGGAGAGACCAGCACCCCGCCCGTCTCCGTCTGCCACCAGGTGTCCACGATCGGCAGCCGGCCCTCGCCGACCACCTCATGGTACCAGCGCCAGGCCTCCGGATTGATCGGCTCGCCGACGGTTCCCAGCAGGCGCAGCGACTGCCGGCTGGTCGCCTGCACCGGCCCGTCCCCCTCCCGCATCAGGGCTCGCAGCGCGGTGGGGGCCGTGTAGAAGATCTCGACCTTGCGCCTGTCCACCACTTCCCAGAACCGGCTGACGGTCGGGTGGTTGGGCACGCCCTCGAACATCAGGGTCGTCCCCGCGTTCGCCAGCGGCCCGTAGACGACATAGGAGTGCCCCGTCACCCAGCCCACGTCGGCGGTGCACCAGAACACCTCTCCCGGCCGGTAGTCGAACACCAGTTCATGCGTCCACGACGCCCAGAACAGATAGCCGCCCGTCGTATGGAGTACCCCCTTGGGCTTTCCGGTCGAGCCCGAGGTGTAGAGGATGAACAGCGGATCCTCGGCGTTCATCGGCTCGCACGGGCACTCGTCCGAGACCCCGTGCTTCAGCTCGCCATAACGAAAATCCCGCCCGCCGGTCATGGGCACGTCGGCGTTGGTGTGGCTGATCACCAGAACGGTCTCGACCGCCACCTTTTCCAATGCCGCATCGACGTTGGCCTTCAGCGGCACGCGCTTTCCGCCGCGCAGGCCCTCGTCGGCGGTGATGACCAGCCGCGAGCCGCAGTCCTCGATCCGCCCCGCCAGGCTGTCCGGACTAAACCCGCCGAACACCACCGAATGGACCGCCCCGATCCGGGCGCAGGCCAGCATGGCCACGGCGGAGGCCGGGATCATGGGCAGGTAGATCGTGACCCGGTCGCCCTTCCTGACCCCGAGCGACTTCAGCACATTGGCCATGCGGCACACCTCGCGGTGCAGCTCGGCATAGGTCAGGCCGCCGGACTGGTCCGGCTCGTCCCCCTCCCAGATGATGGCCGTCTGGTCCGCCCGCTCGGGCAGGTGCCGGTCCACGCAGTTGAAGCAGACGTTCAACACCCCGTCGGCGAACCAGCGGATGCGGAAGTCCTCCTGCCGGAACGACACGTCCTTGATCACCGTCGGCGCCGTGATCCAGTCCAGCCGCTTCGCCTGCTCGGCCCAAAACACGTCCGGCCTGTCCCGGGCCGCGACGCGCGCCGCCTCATAAGCCTCCCGGTTCATGTGGGCGCGCGCAGCCCATTCCGGTAGCACGGGATAGAGGTCGCGGTCGGTCATGGGGCGCTCCTTGGTCCCGACCTTAGCGGGCGAGCCCCGGCCCGGCCAAGCCGCGCCTCACCCGCAAACAAGCGCAGCCATTGTCATCGAACGGCGTTAAGCTTGGGCGTTCAACGGAGACCCGCATGACATCGACCCGTCCGCTCGCCGTCGTCCTGATGGGCGCCCTTTCGCTCGCCGCCTGCAACCGCGAAGCCGCAGAGCCGGCAGCGCCCGTGCCTCAGGCCCCGCCCGTCGCCGCCCCGGCTCCGACCGCGCCCGCCATCGGCTACGCCTGCGAGAGCGGCAAGACTGTCCAGGCCCAGTACATCGACACCGAGACGGCCCAGGTGATCTACGACGGCCAGACCTACGCCATGCGCATCGCCGTCTCGGGCAGCGGCGCGCGCTACGTCGGCTCTGGGCTGGAGTGGTGGACCGCCAGCCGCAACGGCCAGGAGGAGGTGACGCTCAGCCGCATCGGTCCGAACGATCAGGTCGGCACGGCCGTTCTGGAACGCTGCAGCCGCCCGTCCGCCAACCCTGAACTTCCGCCGCCCGGCCAGCAGGCCCCGACCGGCGCGACGGCGATCGCCTGTCGCACGGCCGATCTCCGTCTTGCGGCCGGGGAGGGCGACGCGGGCGCCGGCAACCGCGCCCAGATCCTGACCCTGACCAACGCCGGGACCGCGTCGTGCACCCTGTCGGGCTATCCCGTCGTGTCGCTCCTCGACGCCAACGGCCGCCCAGTCACCGGCGTACGCTCGGACCAGAACCCCGGCACGGCCGCGCCGGTCACGCTTCTGGCCGGCGGTCGCGCCTTCTTCGACATCGCCTGGAACGTCGTGCCGAACGAGGCCCAGGGCCAGACGACCTGCCCGACGGCCGCGCGCGTCACCGTCCGCCTCGGCCCGGACACCGCCACCCTGGCCCTGCCCCTGAGCCTCACGCCCTGCGGCGGCCGCATCCGCGTCAACCCGATCCGCGCGACGGAAGAGATCGCCGCCTCGCCCGAAGCGGCCTGAGGCGCCGTCCCGGAAGCCTGGCGGTTGCCGGGATCGCGCTCTACGTCCCTTCGCCCCTTGCGGGTCGACGA
This sequence comes from Brevundimonas bacteroides DSM 4726, assembly GCF_000701445.1. Lineage (GTDB taxonomy): Bacteria > Pseudomonadota > Alphaproteobacteria > Caulobacterales > Caulobacteraceae > Brevundimonas > Brevundimonas bacteroides. The sequence continues at coordinate 90 of NZ_JNIX01000008.1, read as the reverse complement.
AGGATCGCGAGCTGTTTTTCTCAATCATCCAACGACGCCCGGAATCAGCGAGTAAAATCAACGCCCGCTCCGTTTGAGACGCTCTGAACG